>CAVOOP010000020.1:0-173546 GCA_963697575.1 uncultured Acidobacteriota bacterium
AGAGGCAAACTCATTTGTATTAGTAGTCATTGATCTGAGCCTCGGTAACCTGCGCGGCGGGACGGAAACGAAAATCGAGGAAACGCGAGAGATAGAGTTGCTCTGCGAGCAGGCGCCGGACGGCCGCTTCGCTCAACCCCGCGGAAGCGCAGCGGCGTTTGAATTCGTCGGGGGAAGGGAACTGGCGCTCGAGCTGGGAATAAGCGCGATCCACGTCTTCGTCCGAAGGTCTGGGGTAACTCGCCGCAGTGGCCTCGCCGCGCACGATCCACTGATCTTCCAATTCGCGAATCAGGTCGGCTCTCGATTTGGACTGGCCATCCACGAGGGTCTGGAAAGCGCCCAGTTCGCGCAGTTCGCTCTCGGTGAGGATATCGTCTTCGATGCGCGCGGCAATGCTGTCTACCGTTTCGGAGGCGCCCGCCGTGGACGCTGCCGGCAAAACAGTTGAATAACCAGCCGTCTGAGCCCTTACGGTGGCGGCCGCCAGCAAGCCCAGCGAGGCGGCCATCGCGAGCGCCTGTGTGATCGTCCTGGCGACCGTCCTCGCACGCGTCTTCGCGATCGTCATCGTAACTGGCATCGTATCTGGCGTCGAAACTGGCGTCGTAATCATTCTTGCGCTGGCAGCTCGTTTTTGCGCATCAGAACACCGGTCCGATATTGAACGAGAACTGAAAATGCGGCAGCCGGAAGACTTCCGTCGTGTTGGTTGTCGTATTCATCCCTTGATACTGCGCGGGATTGATCTGATACCCGAAATCGAGAGTGACCGGGCCGACCGGCGTGGGATAGCGCAAGCCGAGGCCCACGGTGTGCGAGAAGTAGTCGAGATCCGTTATGGATGGGGGCTTCCACGCCAGGTTGATGTGATTAATATCGCGAAACACGTTTCCGCCGTCATAGAAGATGGCTCCTCCCAGGCGGCTGCCCGCGATCGAAAAGCGCGTGGGGAAGTGCACTTCCTGATTGAACTCCAGAAGCGCTAATCCGCCAATGGGAAACCCGGTGCAGGGATCGCGCGGCCCGGCCTGGTTCAGGCCAAAGCCTCGGAGCGATGTGCCGCCGCCAGCGAAGAATCGCTCCGGAAGCGGGATGATCTCTCCCGTTGTGGAAGTGGTGGTCGTACACGTCGTGGGGATGCCACTGGTCGTGTTTCCGTAGGGCTGTTCGACGCCAAACCGCAGCGAACGGGCGAAAACGAAGTCCCGGCCAAAGGAAGTGAATGTGGAGTTCTGAAACGACCCTCGAAAGAAGTCCGCGCTCGAGCCTAAGGCGGTCGAGGCGATGCTGGCGTCAACGGTATTGAAGTTTCCGTGTTTAGCGTCGCTGGGATTGTCGCGCCGGTCACGCGCGTAGGTCACATCGAACCCGGAAACAAGCGTCGGCTGGCTCAGCAAGGGGATCTCTTCCGGTTGAATCGTATTGGCGATTTGTGAGACCTCGACGCGGCGGTAAAAATAGCGGTACAGCAGGGAACTCGACGGAGACACCTTCTCGACCAGCTGCACGGAACCTTCAAAGCGCGTGGACGTAAACGTGTTCACGTCCTGCGTCTTATCGGCGAACCCGGTGAGCTGCAAGCTCAGGCTCCGTTTCGTGAGCAAATTATCGGCGGTATAGGTGAGCGCCGCGCGGTATTGCAGCGTGCTGGCCCGCGCACGGAAGGAAAGCGTCTGCGCTCTGCCAAACATATTGGAGCGCGCTATTTCGAAGATTCCCCGGGGGCTGGCGCCGATGGTGGTTCCGTTGGGGTTGGTGCTTCCTCCGGCGAGGGTCTGTACCTCGAATCCAAACCCGTAGCCGATGGTGTAGCGCTGGCCCTCCTCGGCGTCCACGACGACCACTTTCAGCGGGTCGGCGCCGTTCGGATTTTGCGGAGCGATCTGCACTCGGTTGAACACGCCCAGATTGTAAAGCCGGCGCTGCGTGTCCACGATGTCGCCTTCGCGCAACGGACCCTCGGGCTTGATGGCGACCTGCCGCGCGATGATTCCGGGACGCGTGAACTGGTATCCCGTGAGAAGGACCTTGGACACCTCGATCCTGGCACCCTCGGTGACGTGGTAGACCACGCGCATGAGATTGTCACCGGCAGGCTGCACGTCTTCCTGGAAACGGGCCTCTGGAAATCCTTCGTTGTAATAGAGGGCGAGAATGTTATTGCGGTCGCTGGCGATGCCGGCTTCCGAATAGGGCTGGCCGACGGTTGATCCAGTGACGTTCAACAGAGTCTCGGTGCTGATGGCGTGGTTGCCTTCGATTTTCAGAGCCGCGATGCGGGTTTGCGGGCCTTCCACGATTTGAAACGTAATGAACAAATGATTCCTTTTTCCCAAGTAGTTGTCGTCCACGGCGGAAGCCGCTTGCACGTCGCGAAAGCCGTTCGACAGATACAAGGCGCGGATCGAATCAATATCGTCCCGCAGCAACTGCTGGCTGAAGCGGCCGCTGGATTGGAAGGACGCCGTCTGGATTTGCAGCCGCCGGGCGAGCAGTTCGTTATTGAAGTATTTGTTGCCTTTGAACGCGATCCCGGCCACACGAAAGCGCCCGCCGCGGGACACTTCGTAGATGATGGCTTGTTCGTCGCGGCCGTCGCGGCCTTTCTCCGCCTGCGAGGTGACCTCGACGTCCGCGTTGAAATAGCCCTGCTTCTGCAAGTAGTCTCGAATGTTGCGGCGTCCCTCTTGCAACAGGTCGTCGTCCACCGCGCCCTCGGCATAAATGGGCAGCAACTTGCGCCTTTGCCCCTGGCTGATATGCGCGCCGCTCACCTCGACGCGTATGCGCAGACCGGCAGTTACCGAGAAGGCTAGCGGAACACGATTCGATTTCGGGTCGTACATCTGTGGCGTTATCGCGCTCGCCGCGCCCAAATACCCCTGGCCGACCAGGTATTGCTTCACCCGCTCCGCCGCCCTGGAAAGCCGCGCCGAGGTCACTTCATTTTTGATCGACAGTTTGGACCGCTTGATTATCTGCTGGTTGGTGTAAGGCGTCTGGTTGCTCAGGGTGATGTTGCCGACGCGGGCACGCGGGCCGGGGTCGATATTGATGGTGACATCCATCTGCCGGCTTTCTTCATGCGGCCCAAGCGAATAAGTCACTTTTGCCAGATACAATCCATCGCTGTGCAGCGTGTCTTCCAGGCGGCCGACGGCTTCGCGCAACAAGCTTTCCCGAAACGGTTCGCCCAGGTTCAGCCGCAGAGCCGCCAGGGCGGCCGCTTCGTTGGGAGGCTCCTTCAAGCCGTCAATATGGATCACGTTGTTGTAATAATTGCTTTTGACAATGAAATTCACTGCGACACCATCGGCCTGGTTCACTGTGGTGACGTGAATGTCGGAAAAGTCGCCCATGGCGTAAAGCTTCCGCAAAGCTCTCTCGCTCGACGGCAAAGTCAAAGGGCTTTCCCGCCACAAGAGGCAGCGGCGGTATCCGCTCTTCCGCGCTTTTGCCGGATTCGTCGACAACGCGGATTCGCGTAATGAGGCGTCCTTCTATTCGACCATTTTCTGGCTTCGCGTCGTTGGTCTGCAACGGAGTTGCCTGCTGAGGCGGCTGTTGCCCAAATGCGGGTGGGCTTGCCGGGAGCTGGCAGGCCGATTGCCCCTGCAAGCCACGCGGTTGCCTGGGCGACCAGCCAGGCGCTGCGAAAATGCCGTTTCCTCAGTGTTTTCATTCGCCTAAGGTGAGAGCAAAGGTTAGCACAGCCGCGTTGCCTGCCCGCTGCGAAAAGGCGCTATCATGTTGACTATCAAGGGATATCAAGATGAACCCCGTACAACGCGAAAAATATTCCCGGCAGATTCTCTTCGCGGGGATGGGTGAGACGGGTCAGGAGAGGCTTCTGGAGTCGAGCGCCGTGCTGGTGGGCTGCGGGGCGCTCGGTACCGTAGTGGCGAATCTGCTCGTTCGCTCGGGCGTCGGCCGGCTGCGGATCATCGATCGCGACTTCGTCGAAGTTTCGAATTTGCAGCGGCAAACGCTTTTCGAGGAGTCCGACGCGAGCCAATCGCTGCCCAAAGCCGTGGCGGCCGAGCGCCGCCTGCGCGCTATCAATTCCGGCCCGGAAATCGAAGGGATCGTAGCGGACCTCACCCCGCGAATGCCTCCGAACTTCTCGCTGGTTTCGAGTTGATACTCGATGGAACCGACAACTTCGAAACCCGCATGCTTGTGAACGATGCAGCCATTTCGCTGGGCATTCCGTGGATTTATGCCGCGGCGGTGGGCAGCTACGGCCTTACCATGACGATTCGCCCCGGCGTAACAGCCTGCCTGGCATGCCTGCTGGAAGGTGAAGATGGCGCCAGGATCGCCGGCGCGGAGGCCACCTGCGATACGGCGGGCATCCTCAACGCTGCTGTGGGCGTGGTGGCTTCGATCGAGGCTGCGGAAGCCGTTAAAATTGCTGGCCGGGAAGCCCGAGGCGCTGCATGGCCGACTGATCTCTTGCGATGTCTGGAGCGGGAGATTCCAATCGGTCCGTGTGGCGCGCGAATCCGAATTGCCGGGCGTGCATGCGCCGTGAGTTTGCTTTCCTGGACGGCGAGGCACAGCCGCATATCACCATGTGCGGGCGGGATTCGGTGCAGATTCACGAACGCGGCCGGAAGCTGAATCTGGATGATCTGGGACGCCGACTTTCAGCCACATCGCCAGAGGTGCGCGGCAATGATTTTCTGCTGCGATTCGGCGTGCCGCCTTATGAGATCACCGTTTTCGCTGACGGCCGCGCCATCATCAAGGGAACCCAGGATCCCGCCATCGCTCGTTCGCTCTACGCCCGCTACATTGGCTCCTGAAACGCGGAGCAGTCGCGAAGGCCCTTCCATTTCATCGACGACAGGCGCTTCAACCAGGGCGAAAGAAAGAAGGCGACTGCCGTCAGTCGCCTTCGGGGGTGTTTGAGCCTTCCGGGGGTGGGCCCGGAAACTCTGTGTTTAGTCGACACTAACCCGGCGCCCGTTAAGAAGTTGTAAGGAGTGTGTGAATTCTTTAAAACAGAAATGGCTGGGCTTAGCCGTGGTCATCATTGCAGTGGAGGGGTGGCGCAGTGCCGAACGGGCAACGGCGCAGCCGAGCCTACGTGTTAAAATTTCGCCATGGGGTTACACAGGGGCGAGCGTGGCAGCCGGATACTGACTCTTGCTTTACTCCTGATTGTTTCAATTTGCCGCGCAGGCGCGCAGGGAGTTTCGCCCGTAGTTACCGTCGACCATGGTCCCAACGCCGCGGCTCAGCTCGCGAAGCCTTACGTGATTCTCATTTCCCTCGACGGTTTCCGCTACGATTACGCGAAGCGATACGGCGCGACAAATCTCCTTGAGCTTGCATCTCACGGCGCCAGCTGCTCCCGAGGGGATGATCCCGCCTACCCATCGATCACTTTTCCGAGCCATTACACGATCGTGACCGGGCTTTACCCGGAGCATCACGGGATCGTGGGCAACGTCTTCTACGATCCCGCCCGCAAGCAGGTGTATAACTATCGGGACGCATCCACGGTCGACGGACGGAAGCTGGTACGGCGGAACGCCTCTGTGGGTGCTGGCCGAACAGCAAGGGATGCGCGCCGCATGCTTTTTCTGGCCGGGATCGGAGGCCGACATTCAGGAGTGCGGCCCTCCTACTATGCGAAATACAGCGACGCATTTCCCGAACGACCAGCGCGTTGAACAGGTGCTCGACTGGCTTCGTTTGCCCGCCGCGCGGCGTCCACACTTCATCACGCTTTATTTCAGCGACACGGATCATGCGGGACATGAGTACGGGCCGGACAGCCCTCAGGTGGCCAGCGCCGTTAATGAGGTTGACAGGGAACTGGGGAGGCTTTCCGCCGGCATCAAGGCGCTGCGGTTGCCGGTGGACGAAATTGTAGTTTCCGATCACGGGATGGCGAAAGTCGAAGGAGATTGGGTCAACCTGGATGAACTCGGGCTCGACATTTCGCTGCTGGAAAAGTACGAGGGACAATTCTTATACGCAAAATCGGATGCGGATGCCCAGCAGTCGATCCTCGAATCACTCGAGGGGAAAAGCGGGAAGTTCCAGGTCTACCGCCGCGCGCAGCTGCCGGGTCATCTGCATTTCAGCAGTTTCGACCCCGCGCGGGCGATCCTGTAATTGTTCAGACGGGACCGTATGAGAGTTCGCGTGGTTGGCGATCCTATGAAACCAAGCCAGGCGCAGGCGCCCACGGCTTTGACCCTGCAATCATGCCGGAGATGAAAGCGACTTCATCGCGAGCCGGACCTGATATTCGGCCTGGAGTGACGGTGGCGCCGTTCGAGAACGTGAACGTATATCCGATGATTGCGAAAATACTTGGACTGGACGTCCACGCCTTAAAACGGGTCCGATTGACGGAAAACTGGCTCGGTGCTGCAGGGCATCTTGAAGAAGCCGAACTAAGAGCGGCTGAACGGGGAGAAGCGAGAGGCGTGATATACTCCCGCCGATTTCAGAGCTTAGCGTGCGCTCTTCGCACGTTGTCGCTGACCCGTAATCTGTCGCTCCCGACATTTCACAGTCGCTCGGTCAGAAATATCTCAAAAAGGAGAATCGCCGATGCGCTTCCTGTTTCGTTTCTGTTCGTTTCTGGCCCTGCAATCGGGGCCGGCGTTTGCCCAAGAGATGCCGGCATGCGACGGCCACATCGCGATCCTGCGCGTGTCTGACGTGAAACCCGGCGCGATGAAGACATTCATGGCCGCGGTGGACGCAAACCTGGCGTGGTATCGCAAAAATGGCGTGAAGGATAATCAGATCGTCGCTTCCCGCGTGATCGTGAAGGACGAGAAAACCGGCCAAATGAAGTATTCGGATGAAATGATCACTTACCACATCAATCCTCCCCGAAGCGATCAGAAACTTCCCCGGAACGACGATGCATGGAAGGCGTTCGTCAAAATGTACCGCGACAGTTCGCGCCTGAAGACCGAGTACATCACGTGCAGGCCCAACGCGAAAAAGGAAGGGTGCGCCGGGCGCCGGGGCTTCGGATGCTTGCTGAGGCTGGCGTTGTGCCGGGGCGAAAGTCTCGGCGCATGTTAAAATTTCGCCATGGGAAAAAAGACAATCACGCCGGGTGGCAGCCTCGATGGAGTGGTGGAGCTTCCGGGAGACAAATCGATTTCGCATCGCTACGCAATTATTGCCGCGCTGGCTGAGGGAAAAAGCGAGATAGGGAATTACGCTTCGGCCGCCGATTGCCGCAGCACGCTCGAGTGTTTGCGGCGGCTGGGCGTGGAGATTGAGGTGAGCAGCCGGGTGGTGCGCGTAGCGGGCGCCGGCCTCAGCGGATTGAAAGAGCCGCGGCGCGCGCTTGACGCGGAGAACTCCGGCTCGACGATGCGGATGCTCGCGGGTGTGCTGGCCGGGCAGCCATTTACTTCTACGATTACGGGAGACGATTCCCTGCGGCGCCGGCCGATGCGGCGGGTGATCGAGCCGTTGCGCCAGATGGGCGCCGAAATTCGCAGCAGCGAAGGCGATCGCGCCCCCCTGGAAATCCGAGGAGGGCGCATTACATGCAATCGATTACGCGACACCTACACCCAGCGCGCAGGTAAAGTCCGCCATTCTGCTGGCGGGTCTTTTTGCCGATGGCGTAACGACTGTGCGCGAGTCGGTGTGCACGCGCGACCATACCGAGGCGGCCCTGCGCGAGTTCGGCGCGACGATCGATGGCAAGCGCGGCACCCTGAGCATTCACCCACGGCCAAAACTTACGGCGCGGCAACTCGTTGTTCCCGGCGACCTTTCCGGGGGAGTTTTTCTGATCGCGGCGGCGCTGATTCTGCCGGATTCGTCGCTGATGCTGCACAATGTGGGGCTGAACCCGTCGCGCGCGCGCGTGATCGATTTTCTGATCTCGATCGGCGCGCCGGTGCACATCGCGTCGGTGCAATTGCGGAACGGTGAATTGGTCGGCGACGTCGCCGTGCGCTACGCGCCGCTTGTGGGCGGAAGTATTGCCGGCGCGCAGGTCGCGGAGATGATCGATGAGTTGCCGATGCTGGCCGCGCTCGGCCCCTTCACGGAGAAGGGAATCGAAATTCACGACGCCAAGGAGCTGCGCGTGAAGGAAAGCGACCGGATAACCGCGCTTGCGGAGGGTCTGCGCGCGATGGGTGCGGACGTGGAAGAATTCCCCGACGGCATGCGCGTGGCCGGCCGCTCTGCCGGACAGTTGCGCGGTGCCAAGATCGAGCCGCATGGCGATCATCGCATCGCCATGGCCCTCGCGATCGCTGCGCTTGGGGCAAAAGGCGAAACGGTCATCCGAGACGCTGACTGCGTGGGGGTGTCATTCCCCGAGTTCTTTGCGACGCTGGAGCGGCTCCGTGGAGCGGAAGTGTCCCGCGGCTGATTTCCGGTCGCCTCTCATCTCGTTTACTTTCTTTTTCCCGAAGCCGTCGCCCATCACCTTACTTGCGCGGTATTTCGTACAGATAGTCCACTTCCCCACTGATGGTTTCGCAGTATGTCGCGCTTATCTCCCCAAGCCTATGCTGAACTCGCAATTTGTGAGGGTTTGCAATGCTGGCAGGGCTCGGAACCATCGTGATGGCAGCCGGAATGTATGTCTTCCTGGCAATTCGGGCTCCGTTCAGTTTTGTCTGTATGCTGCTGGGCGTTGGCATCCTCCTCGTAGTGGGCCAGTTCCCTCGGTTGGGCAAGGGCGTGGAACACGTGACAGCAACAAAAGGAGACATCCATGGCCGCTGAGAAAAGCGAAAAGTGCGCGCATCCTCCCTGCAGTTGCAAGGTTACGTCCGGGAAATATTGCAGCGTCGAGTGCGAGGCGATGGAAGAGACTCCGGACATTGATTGCAGCTGCAATCATCCCGGCTGCAGCGGCCGGGTGTCGTGAAGATTTGCGACCGATGATCGTTGTTGTAGCTGAACGCTGAACGCTCAAAAGAGGGAAGGAGAGTTCGATGATAATACTTCTGGTTATTCTTTTACTGCTGATGATAGGCGGACTGCCGGCGTGGCCTTATAGCCGGAGCTGGGGCTATTACCCGAGTGGCGGCCTGGGTTTGATCCTTGTGGTCCTGTTGGTGCTGTTGCTGCTCGGCAGATTGTGACCGTGATTTTAGAATCATAAAGGACCGGCAGGTGCGAAGTTCCCGTTCATTAGTCGCCTGCCGGTTTCTTCTTCTCTACGAGGGGTGGCATTTATGCCGTTAATCCAAGTGGCCCTGGTATTGATTGTCGTGGGCGTGCTGCTGTGGCTGGTTAATTCCTTCATTCCCATGGCGGGATCGATTAAATCGATCCTAAATGCGGTCGTGGTGATTTGCGTCGTTGTCTGGCTATTGAATGTTTTCGGGCTGATGGGCTCGATCTACCACCTTCACGTTCCCACGCATTAGCGCATCGGTCACGCAACCCCGTAATTCGGTCGTGAAGTCTAAATGCCCTAAGGGAAAATAAATTGACCGGCCATTCTGATACGCGTGTACCCGACCAACCGGCGCTGAGGATTTTGGTGTTCCAAAGCTCCGTTTCCAGACGCCCCGTAGTGACATCGAAATTCAAAGAGGCATGGTCTGTGCTTGAATCGCAGCACGCCTGTATGCCAACGACCTTAGCGTCTCAGCAAACCCAGCCGCCCAAACCTCCTGAGGTCAACTGATTTCAAACGAGTGGTTCAGCGGCTGTCCATGTGCTGTCAATGCCGCATTAAGCGGCTTAGTTACCCGCCCGCGGGCTGTTCGGCGAATCGTTCTTCAGGTAGAAATAGCCCACCTTGTTGTTCGAGGGCGTGCCGTACCACATCCGCCCGTCGTTATCGAGGAAGAACTCGCGAATGGTGTTTTCCGAATGCGGGAACGGGTATTCCACTATTTTCTCGGTCTTGCGGGTCGAAGCAGCCCAGCACGTCCATGTTATAGGAGGCATACCAGACATTACCCTTGGCATCGATGCCCAGGCCGTAAGGGAGTTGGCTGCGGGCCCGGGCAATCGAATTCCTTCACGTCCTTCGTCTTGGGATCGAAGCGCAGCAGTTTGCTGCCGCGGAATTCGCCCGACCACACGATGCCATTCGGATCGATCTCGATGCGGCGCGGGAAAGGAATTGTTGGTCAGCGGCGAGTAGATCGAGACTTTCAGTGGTCTTGTGGTCGACCATGCCAAACTGGTCCGTATCCGTTTTGGTGAACCAGATGTTGCCATCCGTTGCCCTCCTTCACATCGTAGGCGGCCTTTACTTCCGGGCTGTCGTAGTACTCGTTGGTCTTCGGATCAAACTTTCCGAGCGGAGTGCCGGAGAACCACACGTTGCCGGCGCCGATCAAAGCGCAGCGTGTGCTTGGATCCCGCCGCATAAGCCCATCTTTCCGGGAATCCTGCGATCCTGATATTCGGTAATCGCTTTCGTTTTTGGATCCCACACGCCGAGCTTGTCGGAACCCTGCTCGGTGAGCCAAACCTTGCCGTCCGGCGCTTCGACCGCGGAGTGGACCGCGGCGGTGCCGACATTGGGGACCGGGAAATCTTCCATCGCGCCGGTCTTGGGATCGAGCCGGGTGATCTTGTTGGCGACGCCGAAATCAGGGATCCACAGATAGCCGTCTTTGCCGGGTGCCGCGCTGAAGGGCATGCGGCTCGGTCCAGGCATGTCGTATTCCACGTACTCGATGTTCATCGCATCGCTGCTGAAGGGGCGCAGCGTGTCCTTGTATCCCGGCATATCCGCGGGGGACTTCGGCAGCACGGAATCAGGTCCGAAAAGCTTGGTGAGGTATGCGGCGATCATCTGGGCCTGCTGATCGGTGACGCGATCCTCGAGGCCGAACTTCATGGCCGTGCGCATGAAGGCGACGCGATCCTGCCAGCCATCGGCGTCGCGGGTAACCGAGGCCATGCGCGTCTGAAAGCCGTGGCAGGTAAAGCAGGTGTCGAAAATCTTGTCTTTGGCGGGTTCGTCGCGGCCAGAGCTTGCTGGCCTGGTAAATGGAAATATCGTTCCAGCGCACGACGCCCTTTTGCAGCGCGAAATCGAGCGAGTGCATCCTGGCCCGCGGCGATCTTTACGCCGGTTTGCGCGTCCGCACGGAAAGCCGGGGGCGCGGATACCCACGCGATAATCGCCGGCGGGCACGTTCTTCCACGCGGTAGTGGCCCTGGCTGTCGGAGAGCGCCATGAACGTCATGCGCGTCTGGGTGTTCTGCGCCTGCACGAACGCGCCCTGAAACGCCGCGCCGTCCGGGCCTTCACCGTCCCGGTGATCGTCGCGCCGAAACAGGCGGAGCCCAGAAATACCGCCGAGAAAATTGCCGAAAGGATCTTGCCGTACGACTTCATGTCTCCCCCTTTAGTTCCGCCGAATGCATCCTTGTTCCGCACCTTGTCCCGCACCATGCGCACCGGGCACAAACCCACCGTATTATCCCCCGGTTTGATGTTTCGCGTCGCGGAAATTCATAAGGTAGACGCGGAGGACGCAGGCTCGGTTTCGCGGGCTGCTCCAGCGATTATTCCATGTAAAGAGGGTCTCGAAATGCGTGTGGTGATTGCTTTATCAGGCTGCGGAAAACGGTCAAAATCCGTTCCTCAGGGGCTAAAGCCCCGTTGAATGCCTGGGCCTTATGTCGGAGCTGAAGCTCTGACTCCCTAAAAGGCGGAGTTTTTCCGCAGCCTGTTAAGGCGCGGAGGGATCTTCTGAGCGATGGGGACGACGATCAAAGGCCAGCCCGGAATCTGCCCGAAGAACGGACTGACCTCGGACCGTGCGCGGGAATCCGGAGCTAGCTTACGAAGCCGCGAAGCCAAACCGGGTGATTCTCCAGGACCACCAGAATTCGAAGAAGGAGACGAGCAGGGCGGTGACGACGACCTTCCAGGCGAAGGGGCGCTTGCCGACAGCGGATTCATAGGCAACCGGCGACCGGAGAATGTGCAGAGCAAAGAGGGAAAGAGGGGCGAGATCGTCGTGAGATTGAAGTCGAATTCGCCTGACATAGCGCCAGAAAGAAGATGGTTCGGGCCGCAGGAGAGGAAACAGGCCCAGGGCCAGGCACAATCCAAGCACTTGTATCCCAAAACCCAAATATACAAGCCCGCATGAGACGGTGAGCGGCCAGCCCTCCCGGTACAGCAGAGTTTTTATCTGTTGCGGCATGGCAGTAAGATCAGCCAGAGAACCTTACCATAAATGCGCCGCTCTGCGCTGCCCGGCAAGAAATCGCTGGCGGCGAAACCCAAGAGAAAACGCAGCTTCCGTCGCAAGGCGGCATGCAAGATAGCGAGGAAAGGGAAGTCCAGGGCGCGGCACTTCATTGCTTGAGAGACGGGCGAAGTGATTGACTTTCCGCAGGTCCCGGCATATGTTCTCGCGACGAATTAACCGGGCAACTCAACGGCTCAAGACTAGAAGGCTTAAGGCTCTCTCAACAAACCCAACCTTTCCGAACAATCCGATAAGCATGTTTCCCAAAAGGAGACGCTATGGAAAAGCGCATCGCGGCAGTCAGCTACTGGCTAGGCTTGCTGTGTCTGGTTGTTGTCGTTGTTCACGGGTATTCAATATTTTCGGGATATCCTTCTATGAGGTCTACACCAATGGAAATCCGGTGGGATTCCGTTCATTTTTAAATGCGTCGATGCTGTTTTTTCTCGCGACGATTGCGACGGCGAGCTATATGCTGGGTCAAGTCCAGGCAGGAGGACAACCCTAGATTTGTACCGCGGCTTCGCTATGGCACGGTCACGGTCACGTTCTGCGTGGCGCGGCCGAACTGATTCGTCGCGGCGAGCGTATAGGTTGTTGTTTGGGACGGCGCTACGGTTGCGCTGTTGCCGCGAACGGCTCCTATTTCCGGCGTGACGATCAAGTAGGACGCCCCGGTGGCGCTCCAGCTGAGTGGTACTGGGAGCCGGCGGAGACGGTCGAGGGATTTGCCGTGAAGCTGGCGATCGACGGGCGCCGCGCCTTGCGGCAGGTTCGACGCGGTATAGACGGGATTCATCACACGACTTCGAAATCAGAGGCAGTCAGATGGCCAAGCAAGTGCAGGTCGTTATTGTCCCAGCGATCGTCCGGGGCGCCGCTGATGTACATGTTGGAGCCGTTGTCGGCCATGATCATGCCGTATGTCTGCAGGGCTTTGAGGATCACCTGGTTCGTCGCGGAGTAGCGGCGAGATGTCGAAGCTCGCTTTGAGCCGCATGCGCATGCCCATGGGCGCGGCATACGGATTGGAGGAATTGGCCGCCCAATGCGAGGCGGGCGGCACGAATGCGGCGCGGCTCGATTGCAGCGTAAACCGCAGCGCGTGATTGATCTGGCCGGCGGCGACTTCATCATAACGCACCAGGCCCGCGAAGATCGGAGAGCCTGCCGCGTCGGCGGAAGTCCACGTCAGAGGACGCTGCTCGTCGGTCGAGCAGATCCCACACCGCCGCGGAATCCGCGTTCCACGAGCCGTCGGTGTTCGGGTACGAGCTGTAAAGCTCGTAGAGCCAGCAATTGCTGTTGTCGAGCACCAGCACGTGGCGATCGCCGCTTCCCGGCGAGGGATAGCCTTCGATGGGGGCGTCGGGCGGCACCGGCATCGGGCCCGGGATCGCTTTCGCTTCCATAGGCGGTGAAGTTGATGTTCACGAAGCTCTTGCGCCGAGCCGACCACAACGTAGGGAATGCCAATGCTCGAGCCCGCATAGAGCCCGGAGCCAAAATCGGGATGCACGGCGATCATTTGCTCCAATGAAATTGACGATTGCGGCGGAGTTTGGGATCTACCGGCGCGGCGGAAATATCCTGATTCCAGGGATTGTCGGCGGGGAAGGGAAGAAAGCCATTCAGGCTGGCTCCCTGACCAAGGCTCATGGCGGAGCAAGCGAGGAAGTGCTCCTCCTCCGCTTCCGCCGTCCGGACTGCCCGCTGCTGATCTGCACATTGATCGCTGCCGAAGAACTGCTGCCGGGAGCGGGATTGGTTACGCTGATGCCGTAGATGCCGGAAGATGGCGCCGTCCCCGCGGCGGTGAGTGCAGTCGATGAAACGAACGTCGTAGCTCAGTGGAGTCCCAGCAAGCAGACTAGCGCGCCGTTTACGAATCCAGTTCCCGTCACGGCCAGCGAGATCGCGCCCACGCTAAAGCGTCGCGGGATTCACGCTGGCGATGGCCGGAATGGGATTGAACAACGGTAACGCTGCTCGTGCCAGTGGATTTGCGCTGAGCCGCGCTGACGGCTGTAATCGTGATGGTATTGGGGTTCGGCACGGCTGGCGGGGGCAGTGTAGAGCCCCGCGGAGCTGATGGTTCCCGCAGACGGCTGCCCCCGGTTGTTCCGTTGACCTGCCAACTGACCGCTTGATTCGAGGAACCGGTGACGGTCGCAGTGAAGGATTGTGTGGCGCCGGCCCGCACGGTGGCGAGCTCGGCGAAACGGAAACAGCTGACGGCACCCGGCTGGGACGCCGAGGAATTAGTTTGCCGCGCCGGGCAATGTGCTCCCGCAACCGATGGGAAGGAGCGACGCAGAGGAACAGGATCGGTGCGGAGTAGTCTCCGCAAGCAAGACCTCTTGGGTTGAGGTTCGAGGAATCGAAAGGGAAGTATGCGGGGCGGGCCGACCGGACAAACAACTGGCCGGGAGTACATATTCGGAGCAGCGAAAACACGGCGGACGCTCGGAAGACGCACTTCGGGCGCCGGAATTGAAATCGGTGCGGTTTTGATAGAGGCTAATGCGCGGAATGCGAGACAATCGGCGAGTGGGAATTGCCTGGGATCGACTCGAAAAGGATGAGCCATGAAGCAAGTTCATTGGAAGCGTTTGATTTTCGGCTGTCTGCTGTTGGTGGCCGGTACTGCCGTGGCAGCGGCCGCCCGAGGGCGGTTATCACCTGCTGAAGAAATACGCCCTTAGCTCCGCGGCGGAGGGAAGTACCGGCGAATATTTTGACTACATCTACGTGGACTCGGCCGCGCGGCGCGTGTATTTATCGCATGGGACGGAAGTGAAGGTGATCAGCGCGCAGGATGGCGCAGTTGTCGGCAACATCACCGGCTTCAAGCGAGACCATGGGATCGCGATTGCGAGCGAGTTTGGCAAGGGATTCATCACCGATGGAGCCGACGGAAAGGTATCCATTTTCGATCTGAAGACGCTGAAGGTGGCTGGCGGCGCGCAGACGGCGCCTGACGCGGACGGGGTGATCTACGATCCAGCGTCGAAGCATGTCTTCGTCATGGACGGCGACAGCAAGTCGGCCACGGTGATCGACGCCAAGACCGGCAGCGGTGGTGAGGATGGCAGACCTCGGTGGCGCCCCCGAGTTTGCGGTGGCCGATGGCAAGGGAACGATCTATATCAACCTGGAGGATAAGGGCGAAGTGGTGGCGCTTGATTCGCGCTCGCTGGAGATCAAGTCCCGGTGGCCCGTGGCGCCGGCCGGCGCGCCCACGGCGATCGCCATGGACCGCGAGCACCGGCGGCTGTTTATCGCCGGCCGCGAGCCGCAGATGCTGGTGGTGATGGACGCGGACACCGGGAAAGTGATCCAATCATTCCCGATCACGACTGGCGCGGACGCCGATGCGTTCGATCCGGAAACGGGGCATGGTGTTCGTCTCGACGCGGGAAGGGATGCTCCACATCTTTCACGAGGACTCGCCGGATAATTCAGCGTGGCCGAGACTGTAAAAACGGAACCTGGCGCGAAGACCATGGGGCTCGATATCAAGACCCACAACGTGTTTGTGGACACGGCCGATTTTGGTCCTCCTCCGGCTCCGACGCCCCAGCAGCCGCATCCGCGGCCAGCACCGATAGCCGGGACGTTCCGTGTGTTGGTGTACGGGCGGTAGAGTATCGGCGTTGGCTCCCAGCGTTGGCTGCCGGGTACGGAATTGGCAGTATGGACAGGGGGGCAGTTCGCGTGGCGACTAGGGTATGCTTATGGCTGACAATGATAGCGATTCCCGGATTAGGGGCGCTGCTTCTGGGCGTGGGAGCTGGCGTAGCGTTGGTCTTGCTGTTTGCACCCCAATCCGGGGAAGAGACGCGAGAGATCATCGCCGACCGGGCTAAGGATGGGGATGGCCCGCGCCGCCGATGCGATCGAAGAACTGAAGATGCAGGTGGAAGCCGGGTTGATGAATGCTGGCGAGGCTATCGAGCAACTGAAAGAACGCGCTGAAGATACCGTCGCTGAAGCCCGTGAAAGGCTTCAGGAGGCCGCGCGGGTTGGCCAGGATGCCTACCGAAATGAACTGCAGCAGCGGCAGGCGGAGTTGGAATCGCTTCACCCGGCGCGGAGTAGTGGCCGGTAACCATTTGTAGGCCCGATCCCGTTCTGTGGGTTTTCCTCCCTCCGTAAGCTCCAAATTCATTTTTCGCAGAGTCTAGATAGAAGTTGCTGGATTCCCGCAAAAAACGCGTGGCCGGGACGTGCTAGCCGCACCGTAAGCTATTAAGAAAAGGCGGCTTATGTCTGGTACTCGGCGTGCATCCCAATGGCGCTATGCGCGATCGAATGAATTCATACAAATCTTACAAGAAACAGGGGAATCTTCTCGTGAACACGGCGATTGTGGAAGAGACAGGCGAGGGAAATCATAAGGCCGCCGTTCCAAGTCCGAAGTGGCGCGAGCGGCTGCATGCGCTTCGGAGCAACACACCACTTCTTTTCAGGATGGTATGGGAGTCGGCGCCACGGGTGGTGGTAAGCAGCCTGGCGGCTCGGGTGATCGCGTCGCTGCTGCCGCTGGCGATGTTGGCGGTTACCGGGCACGATCATCGAAGGCATTCATGCTTACACCGCGCACCAAAGGGCGCTGCCGCACTACTTCTGGTGGCTGGTGGCCGCGGAATTCGTGCTGGCGGCCCTTTCGACGATTCTGGTGCGTGTGCTCGACTTCTTCGACGCCGTTCTGGCGGACAAGTTCACGCGGCACATCAGCACGCGCATCGTGGAGCATGCCTCGAAGCTCGATTTGACGTCCTACGAAGATCCCGTTTTCTACGACAAGATGGAGCGCGCCCGCGTGCAAGGGACCGACCGGCTGATCATGATTCAGACTGCCGGCCGTTTCTTCCAACAAGGCATCACGGCAGCCAGCCTTGCGGCGAGCATTTTCCTTTTTCTCCCCGTGGCTTTTGCTGGCGCTGATTGCGTGCGTGGTCCCCGCTTTTCTTGGCGAGACGCACTTTGCGTTCCTGGGATATTCGCTGAATTTCCAGCAGACCACAGCGCGCCGGCAGATGGATTACCTGCGCATCCTTGGCGGCAGCCGTGAAAGCGCGAAGGAATTGAAGCTTTTCGGCCTTGGACCCTTCCTGGTGCAGCGCTACACCGAGCTTTCGGAACAAATTCACCGGCAGAACCTCAGCCTGGAGAAGAGGAAATTGTATTTCGGGGCGCTGCTCACGATGCTGGGAACGGTCGGGTACTACGGCACATATGCTTTCGTGATCTATCGCACTGTGGCCGGGGCAGTGACTCTGGGAACGATGACGATTCTGGTGGGGGCCATCGCGGGCGCGAGCACGAACATCCAATCGTTCTTTTCAAGTTTCTCGATCATTGCCGACCAGGCGCTCTTTATGGGCGACCTGCTGGAATTTTTCTCCGTGCAGCCGAAGATTTTCTCGAAGCCGAACGCGCTTCCGGCTCCGCGGCCGATTTGCCAGGGCTTTGAATTCAAAAACGTGTCGTTTCACTACCCCGGCAACCCGCGACTGGTGCTCAATAACGTGAGCTTTAAGCTGGAGCCTTCTTCACGCATCGCGCTGGTTGGCGAAAACGGGCAGGGAAAGACGACCATCGTGAAGCTGCTGACGCGCTTGTACGATCCGACCGCTGGGCAGATTCTGCTCGACGGAGTCGACCTGCGGGAATACGACCTGGAAGATCTGCGGAAGGAAATTGGCGTGATCTTTCAGGACTTCACCCGCTATGAGATGTCGGCGTCTGAAAATATCGCTGTGGGGCAGATCGAGGAGCGCAAGAACCAGTTCAGGATTCGCTCGGCGGCGAACAAGAGCTTGGCTGAGAAGGTGATACGTAAACTCCCCAAGGGCTATGATCAGACGCTTGGCTGCCGCTTCGAAGGAGCCGTCGATCTATCCGGTGGCGAGTGGCAGAAGATGGCGCTGGCCCGGGCTTACCTGCGGGACGCCCAAGTATTAATTCTTGACGAGCCTACCGCGGCGCTCGATGCGCGCTCCGAGCACGAGGTGTTTGAACGCTTCGCCGAATTGACGAAGGGCAAAATGTCGCTGCTGATCTCGCACCGGTTCTCGACGGTCCGCATGGCGGACCGCATTCTTGTTCTAGAAGGCGGCCGGATCGCGGAACAGGGCAGGCACGACGATCTCGTGCGCGACAGCGGGCGATATGCGCAGATGTTTGAACTGCAGGCGGCCAGCTACCGGTAACGCAGTCTTCACGGCGTTCGTGACGGCCGTGACAGGTATAGCTGAAGGTGCGATATTTAGTTTGGGCGCCGGGGGCGAGCTAGGCGATCGTCTGGCCGAATGACGATGAGAAGTCTGTTTCCGGTCTGATGGCTTAGGATCAGGTACTCGCCGGGCGCGTCAATTGCCAGCCGTTGAATCAGTCCTTTGGCTTCTTCCATGCTGGCGCTCGCCCCGCGCCAGATCACGTCGCCGTTGCCTTCCGTTTTAAAAACATCGAACAGAGGCACCGAAGGTACTTCTTCGTAATTGCGCCTGGGGATGAACGGCTTCAGTTGCCGATTGAATTCACCCGTCCGGTCGCCCGCATTGATCAGGGCACTTTTTCCGCGCTCCGTCGTGAGAATGTTCTCAATACTGGTTAGAGGGACCTGTTCAAAATGAGTTTTCAATTTCGCCATGCGAGCCTCCCGGCAACAAAACCGAAAGTAACAAAGGCGAAGTCGTACGGGTGATATCTTTTGTGATCCGAATGGGAAATTAGACGAACGATCAATCTCTCGTTAAGAGCAACCGCGATTTAACGACGTTCTGCAAATGTATCCGTCGGTGCCGGGTGTCGCTTGACATGTGCATAACGGCAGGATACGATTACGATACGTTAGCGTTACGAATATCAAAATCGGAGCGTTGTATGGCTACCACCCGGACGAAGATGGTCCCAACGCATTTCAAAACAGTGGTGCAAGCCGAGGTGCCGCAAGGCCGGAAGGGAAAGCATCGTCAAATTATTTCCACCATCCTCCTGGACCTCGATCGGTTGCAGGACGGGGCGGCGCTGAAGGTGCCTTTGGCGGAGCTGGTGGAGTCGAAGGAAAAGGTGCGGTCCGCCTTGAATCGCGCTACTCGAAAGGCTGGGCTGAGAGTCGCGACCGCAACCGATGATAACTTCCTGTACGTCTGGAACGTCGCAAAGTAGGTGCGGCAACTGCGTACTACCGCTTGACCACGGATTCTAATTTGACTGAGTTATTTCGGTTTTGGATGGTGCTTTAGGCGCGGCTGGATGAGTTGAGGGCTTGGGGCCCTGGGGCGAACGCCCACTCAGACGGATGACAGCAGCGGCCGCGGTGAAGCGCGCAGGCTGAGATTTGTCGCTCGTCATCATGTCCTTCAGTTGCGGAAGCGCGGCGCGAACGTTCAATTTGGCGAGGGATCTAGCCGCTGCGGCGCGGACGGTCCAATTTTTGTCACCAAGGGCGTAGTTTAACTCCTCGACGGTCTCCCCGTAGTCGTCGGCTGCCAGCATCTGGGCGCAGAGGGCCTGGATCGACGTGCCATTGTTCCTGGCGTACTCCTCGACCATCGAAACTCCCATCGAGAAGGGGCCGAGGAATGCGCCGCTGGCCTCATTGACGCCGATAAGCGCCAGTGCTTTCGGATCGTGCATTTCCATGCGCGCTTCGTGCATTTTGCTCTTCAGAAGCCCCGGCTTTACTTTGCGCTCGCCGTCGAGGACCTCGTAGAAGACATCTCGGCCAGCGCGGTCCCCCATTTTCCAAAGCGCCTCCGCGGCGGCGAAGCTTACCTGCGGGGATTTGTCATTGTTCATGGTGTCTTCGAGTTTGGGAATCGAGGAGCGTGCCTTGATCTCGCCGAGCGAGGTCGCGGCTAGCACACGGATGGTTTCTTCTTTATCGCTGAGGGCGTTCTCGATGGCAGCGATCGCTTTGCGGTTGTGCTCCAGGATCGTCAGCGCGGAAATGGCATCGGAACGGTCGCGGAATCGCGGGGAATTCGCTCCCTGCGTGAGCATGGACCAGGGATCTGGCGGCGGTGGGGCGGGGGCCGTAGCGCCCGGAGCTTTTGCGGGCGGCTGGCTGGCGGGGGACGTGGGGGCCGCAGATGTTGTCTGCGCCTCATTGTTACCGGCCTTACCGACGTTAGCGGCGTGACTGGCGCCCGCGGGAGGGCTGGACTGACGGGCCGTCGAGCGAGAGGGAAGCAACAGAGAGACTACCGCCGCAAGGGCGATGATATATTTGGCAGCAGACATTCGAGGCTCCTCTTTCTGACTCCGACGTCCAGGCTCCTCACGCCACAACAGATGGGTAAACCACACAGCGTGATATTCTGGCCCGTCATGGATTCTCCACAAGACGCCGATCAACTATTCATGCGAGCAGCGCTCGAAGAAGCCCGCCATGCCGCCGAGCGGGGTGAGGTGCCCGTTGGGGCGGCTATCGTGATGGAGGGCCGGATCATCTCCCGCTCGGGCAACCGCACGATCGGTGATTGCGACCCCACGGCCCATGCGGAAATCGTCGCGCTCCGTGAAGCGGCGCGTCAAATGGAGAACTACCGGCTGCTCGGGGCCACGGTGTACGTCACGATCGAGCCCTGCGCCATGTGCGCCGGTGCGATGATTCAGGCGCGTGTCGCGCGACTCGTGTACGGGGCGGAAGACCCGAAGGGCGGCGCGGTGCGATCGTGCTTCTCGATGTTCGACCATTCGGGGCTAAATCATCGCGCCGAAGTAGTGCCGGGCGTCCTTGCGGAAGACGCCGCGCAGCTTTTGCGGCATTTTTTTGCAGCGCGAAGATGACTCTAGTCCGCCTCGGTCTGGCCTGCTTCCAGCAAACCGGTATGCGCCTGCGAACCGAACGGCGCTTCCTCTAGATTCTTCCCATTACAGCCAGGATGATGAGAATCAGAAGCAGCAATCCCAGGCCCCCGCTCGGATAGTAGCCCCACCCAGTGCTATAAGGCCAAGCGGGGAGCGCGCCCAGGACTAGAAGTACCAGAAGGATGATTAGAACCATTCGGATCATGTGGTCTTACCTCGCGCCGACAGCCTACCGGATTGCCGGATAGGGTCTATACACGCTTGGCGGTATTTCGGGGCGTACGTTGGTGCACGGTCGCGAGTGTGGCGGCGGCGCTCGACATCCGCTTAAGAATCACGCTTTCAGGGCACGGTTACGACAATGGCCGTGCACGGCTTCTGACTTATTCTGCGGTAGGAATGCGGCAGGGAAGAGTCGAAGTAAATGGAATCGCCCGACTCCAAAGTGTGGTCGTCACTCGCGATGTGCAGCTCGAGTTTTCCGCGGAGCACAGACAAGAACTCGACACCTGCGTGCTGGTGCAGGCGGGATCTTCCAGGCGGCAGCGCTTCAAACTCGGCATGGTAGGCATTGAGCTTTCGCTCGACGGCGGCGAAGTCGAGCGATTCAAAGTGAAAGGAAATATCGCGGCCATCCGGGCTCTCCGGGAATCTCTTGCGCTCGCCGCGACGGACGATCGACACGATGTGACGCTTTTTGTCGTCCGCGAAAAAGTACTCGAGGCCGACGCTGAACACGAGTGCGATGCGCAGGAGCGTGGGCAGGGTCGGAAAAAGCTTGCCGCGCTCGACTTTGGAAAGCATCGCCGCGGAAAGGCCGGTGTGGCGGCCCAATTCAACGAGTCCCATCTTCTTACGAAGGCGAAGAGTGTGAATCTTTTCGCCGATGGAATAGCTCTTCAGACCCTTGGCCAGCGTATCGGAAAGCATCAAACCTCCCCTTTTTAACCACGAAGCAAATAGCGTCTGAAAATTTGACTGCCGCTCACTTGAGTTTGAGTACTTTGGCGCATTGTCCTTGTGATTAAAAGATTGTTCTCTATAGTTAAAGAGGTAGTCAAGCTGAATTAACGCAAAGCAGGAGGAAAGAGACATGAAGAAGCTAGACGTTGTCGCGGCGGTACTGGTGGTGGTCGGGGCACTCAACTGGGGATTGGTGGCGGTTGCTCATTTTGACTTGGTGGCGGCCATCTTCGGTATGAAGTTCGGGCAGGTGTCGCCTTTCAGCGCAATTGTGTACGGACTCGTGGCGCTGTCGGGGATCTACCAAGGGCTGGGTTGGAAAGGGATTCAGAACCGCTGGCATGGGGAAGCGATTCCGCAGCGTTCACGCTAACTAATGCCGGATCGAGGAGTAACGCGGACTGGAAAGGCCCTGTTCAGAGCGTGAGCGGGGCTTTTCCTCATTTGCCGTTCATCGAGGGGATCAGTTTGTCGATAAGCGGTCAAGGTATCCAATGCGAGGTTTGACGCGGTGTGCGAGGAGCGTGAGGTGAAAGAGATGAGTCTGGTATTTGACTCTGCAATCGGAAAGGTCCGCGAGGTTGGCGAAGCGATGTCGGACAACAAGGAGAATCACCGGCTGGAGAAAATCATCGGCGAGCTGATCGGGGAACTCGGTTTCGACGTGAACGACCAGCATTTTCGAGGCACGCCAGCCCGTGTGGCGCGCCTGTACCGGGAACTCACGCAGGGAATTCGCCTGGATCCCGCGAAGATGTTGAAGACGTTCGAGTCGAAGCATAAGGAATTGATTGTCGTTTCGGAAATTAGTTTTAACTCGTTGTGCCCTCATCATCTCCTGATTTACAGAGGGCAGATGCACTTTGGCTACGTCCCGGATGGCAGGATCGTGGGACTCTCGAAAATTCCGCGGCTTATTCAGGGGATGGCGTCGCGGCCGATCGTACAGGAGGACCTTGTCTCGGAGATTGCGGACGCGTTCATGTCCGCCGTGAAGCCACTGGGTTGCGCGGTGCGGGCCACGGGGCAGCACGATTGCGTGGCTGTGCGAGGCGTGAGGTGCCGGGAAGCCAAGATGACCACCGTGGCTTTGCGAGGCCTTTTCCTCGAGAAAACCTCGCTCGTGGAAGAATTCCATCAAGCGCTTCGGGCTACGGACGGATGAAGTGAGTCTGGTTCCTCAAACCCGGGTTAGTGCCTGCAATGAAGCTCCCGTCCGTGGCGATGGAGATTACGTACTGTACTGGATGATCGCCGCGAGACGCGCCCGGTGGAATTTCGCACTGGATCGCGCAGTCGATTGGGCCGTGGAGCTTTGCAAACCCATCGTGATTCTGGAGGCGTTGCGATGGGAGTTTCCCTGGCAGAGCAAGCGGATACGCAGATTTGTGGCGGATGGGATGGCGGCTAACGCGCGTTCGCTGCAAGGAACCAAAGCGTTCTACTATCCGTACCTGGCAACGGGGGAGCACGAAGGCAAAGGGCTGCTGGGCGCTCTTGCGTCGCGCGCCTGCGTGATTGTGACGGATGAGTTCCCGTGTTTCTTTCTTCCCGGGATAGTGTCGGCGGCTGGCGCGAGAATGCCCGTGCTGCTGGAGCAGGTCGATTCCAATGGTTTGCTGCCGATGCGGGCGGCTCCGAAGGAGTTTTCGACGGCCTTCGCGTTCCGGCGATTCCTTCAGAAGCAGCTCCCAGAGCATTTGCTGAATACGCCGAGGGCCGATCCCTTCGAACGATTGGCGAATGCCAAAGCGCCACGGCTGAGAGAACTGCCCGAATCGGTGATTTCGCGCTGGCCTAAAGCCGACCTGAAGTTCGCTCGTAAAATAGACTCAAGTGCCGGACCGGAGTTGCGCGGCGGTAGCGAGGCGGCGAAGGAAAGATTGATCAGATTTCTGCTGGACAAGCTCCGCAGCTACCCGGAGCGGCGAAATGAACCGGGCGACGATGCGACGAGCGGGCTGTCGCCTTACCTGCATTTTGGCCATATTTCCGGGCATGAGATTTTTGCGAGTGTCGCAAAGACGGAAGGCTGGACGCGAGAAAGAGTCGCGGTGCGTTCGGATGGAAGCCGCGCCGGGTGGTGGGGCATGAGCGCTGGAGCGGAGGCGTTCCTGGATCAGGTGATCACGTGGCGGGAGCTGGGTTTCAATTGCTGCCATATGCGGAAGGATTACGACCAATACGAATCCTTGCCAGCCTGGGCGCAAAATACCCTGAAAGACCATGAAAAAGATACACGGACCGCCCGATACGGTCTGGAGGAGCTAGAGGGCGCCCGAACGCATGATCGTCTGTGGAATGCGGCACAGACCCAGTTGGTAACGGAGGGCCGAATTCACAACTATCTCCGGATGCTCTGGGGGAAAAAGATCATCGAGTGGACGCGTTCGCCCAGAGAGGCCCTGCGCGTGATGATCGAATTGAATAACCGCTATGCGCTCGACGGACGCGACCCGAATTCCTACAGCGGGATCTTCTGGTGCCTCGGGAGGTACGACCGTCCGTGGGGACCGGAACGGCCCATCTTCGGAACGGTGCGCTACATGAGCTCGGAGAATGCGGCGCGGAAGCTGCACTTGAAAACGTATCTGCGCAAATACTCGCCGGAACAGTTGAGACTTAAGCCCGGGAATGGCAGGCAGCCCGCAGTAAAGCGAAACGCAGGGAGGTGCTTGATGAAGACATTTCACTTTGGCGACAGGCTCTGGCTGCCGCGATCGCGGCCGGAGATTTTTGAGTTTTTTTCGGATGCGTTCAATCTAGAGAGAATTACTCCGCCATGGCTGAAGTTTCAAGTGGTTACCGCGCCGCCGATTCGGATGCAGGAAGGCACTGAAATTGAGTACCGGCTAAAGATACGGGGAATCCCGATGCGGTGGCGAAGCCGGATTACGGTGTGGGATCCGCCGCGCCGCTTTGTCGATGAGCAACTGCACGGGCCGTATCGGCTGTGGGTTCACGAGCACCGCTTCACGGAAACCTCGGGGGGAACATCTTGCGAGGACAGCGTGGAGTATGCGCCGCTGGGAGGGGCGCTCATCAACAAACTGTTGGTGGAGCGCGATGTGCGGCAGATATTTGCTTACCGGTCGGAGCGACTTCAAGAGATGTATGGGCTGCCGCGCGGTGGGGCGTTGGGCGGGCCTGGCGTGAGCGGGCGAGAGATGTTTTTCTTTGCGTCGAAATCTATGCTCCAGGGCCAAACTTTTTGGG
The DNA here is from genome assembly GCA_963697575.1 of uncultured Acidobacteriota bacterium. Taxonomy (GTDB): domain Bacteria; phylum Acidobacteriota; class Terriglobia; order Acidiferrales; family UBA7541; genus Palsa-295. The sequence continues at coordinate 25,194 of CAVOOP010000020.1, forward strand.
CTGCAATTATGCCGGAACTGAAGCGCCCCCTAAGAAACGTCCGCTGCCCGGGCTGGTGTCGGCGGGGATTTGGCAGTGGAAGGGATCGGCTCCGATGGTGCCGCGCAATTCTGTGAAGATAGTCCGGGCGAGCTGACGCGGGCAAGCTGCGCTTCGGCCTCGTGCAGTCGTTCTTCCACATCGAAATCGCAGCGGCCGACGCGGTATTGCCTTGCACTTCTCCAGGGCCGCGACGTGCCGGCGCCAGAGGGCTGTGTCGCGCTGCTGCTTTACTTGCAGGCGCTCCTCGTACCAGTCGCTGGCCAGCACGGTTTCGCGATCGAAGAGCTTGCGGAAGCGCGGATCGTTGAGGCCCATGCCTTCATAGGAGCCGTGCGCCATGATGTGCAGCAGGGCCTTTAGCGGCGGGCAGGCGGCTTCCACGCTGCCGTCCTCGAAATAGTTCAGCGCCACGCGCCGCTGGGCGTCCACGATGGCGTCCACGCCTGCGGCGAATAGTTCCAGGCCCTGCTTTTCCGGCCGCAGCATTTCTTCAGGGAATACGGCATCGGGCGTCTCGAACAGGCGGCCGAGGAAGCGATCGACGAAAGCAAATGTGATGCGGTAGCCCAGGCGGCTGGCAAGAATCTTGCGGCCGTCGAATGTGAAGTCTTCCAGCTGTTCGAGCAGACCCTCCGCGATCATGAAGCGCGGATGGCGTTCGTGGACGCGCATGCGGCACCAGATTTCCGGCACCAGCATGCTGACGTCGTGATCGACGCGCATTTCCGGGCCCACATAGCCAGCCGAAGTGGTGAAACCCGCGTAGCCGGTCACGATGGCCGAGAGCAGCGCGTTGTTCAAGTCCACCACCGGCCACAGCGCGTTGAACGGAGCTTTGGTGAGCGCGCCTTCGCTGCCGAAGCCGGTGGTCGAGGGCGATTTGCCGGTGAGGCTGGAGACGAATTCCATGAACAGCTCGGGCAATTCCTGATAGTGGATGGGATTGTAGACGGCCAGCGGCGGCAGGCCGATCTCGGGATCGGGCGGGCTGTTTCTGCGCCCGGCCAGCACGGCGTTCACCGGGAAGTGCACCGGCTTGCTCCTCGGGAATCTCGCGCTCCAGGCGCGCGGCGATTTCCGCCAGATAAGTTTCGCGCGGATTTTCGAGGTCCGGGCGTTTTTGCAGGTAGCGCGGATTTTTCGACGGTTTTCCGTCCACCAGCCGCGGATGCGCGGAGGAAACCACGTAGGCGGTTGGCAATTTCGCGACGAAGCTCTCGAACAGCTTCTTCATCGGGCCGCGTGAACTTGTCGAATTCCGCGACGTGGCCCGCGATTTTCGCGGCCTGCTCGACGGTGAACGGCTCGTAGTTGTGAAAGGAACGTGCCGGGGCTGGCGATATCCGCTTCGGCCTGCTTGTCCGCGCCGCGATGAATGGCGTCGTCCGGGCGCTGAAACAGCAGCGTCTCGCAATTCACTACGCAGCTTGACGCTGGGATCGTCGTATTCGGGGTCGAGGCCGCTCAGGCTTTCGCGCGGCAGCACGACCGAGGCGGTGATGTCGTCTTCGACCTGCACCTTGTCCGCGGGATGAAAATCGGGGCGCAGTTTGTAAATGCGCCAGGAACCGTCGCGGTCGTAGCCGACGCGCAGGTAATAGTTCACCAGCTTCTGATTGTCGAACTTCAGCTCGTGGCCGGGCATTCCGTTGACGCGGTCCACGGCAAAGTGCTCGCGCCAGTTGTCTCCCCATTCCGGGCGGTAATAGCGCTTCACGGTAAACAGAAGCTCGCGAATGGTGTAGGGCAGGGTGGCGATCCAGGCGTTGTGCTCGTCGGTGTATTCGGGCGACGGCGTGAACAGCTGAATCACCGAGCCCATGGTGCGTTCCGGGCTCAGGAGCGGGCGCTGCGGCCGCGCTCATCGGGGGGGCGATTTTTGTAAATCGCCGAGAAATCCTTGTTCAAGATTTCGGCCACCTGCTCGACATCGTGGTGAAAGTCGCCGACGAAGACGGGTCCTTCGAGAATCACGTTGGCGATGGACTTCGAGATTTCCGATTTGCCGCCGCCGGAAACCGTGCAGGGCTTGTGGCACAGCGTTCCGCGCGGACGCGCGCCCGACCAGGCGCCAGGCTGAGCCGCCCGATTGCTTTTCCATGCGCAGCCGGAAACCGTTGGGGAGCACGTAGGTGGTGTCGGCGCGAAGCGTCAAGCTGCGGCGCCAGCTCCATTGTGCGTCCAGTTCACCGTGCCTTCGCGCACGCTGAACTCGGAATCCTCCGGCACATACAAAATGTCCGGATACCGGCGGTCGACCGCGTAGCCTTCGGGCTTTCGCTCGACGAGCGGAGCCCAGCAGGTCGATCGCCTGGCGAAACGCGACCTTTTTCAAGGCTGACGGCGTTGGCTGCGCGAAAATCCTGGCCCAGCACGTAGGTGGCAAACGCGATGGCGCCGCCGGCGTGCTCCTCTTCGCAAAGCCCGTAGAGGTTGGCGGCGAAGCTGATCTGCGTTTTCACTTCTTTCTTGCAGTAGCCGTAGTAATTGTCGGCGATGATGGTGACCATCACGCCGCGCTCGTCGCGGCAGGCAACTTTGAACGAGCCGCCGCCGTTGTAGGGTTCGTCGGGATCGCGCCAGAACATTCCGTCGCGGCGCTGGCGCTCGGTGGCATCTTTCTCGTGCGGCAAGCCCAGGTCCTTCTTCTTGATTCCGGCCAGGTGCGGCGCGACGATCACGCAGCCGGTGTGGCCGGTCCAGTGCATCACGTCGAGGGCGGCGTCGTTTTCCGGCAGATACGGATCGCCGGCGTTGCCGAAAATTCCCTCGATGAAGTCGAGATTGCTCACCAGGCTTCCCGGCACGAAGAAGCGGATCTCCATGCGTCTTCTGCGGATCGCGTTCGGTGGCCGGGACAAACGATGGGACGCAGCAGCAGGGACACAAACAGCCGGACCGCCTCGTTCTGATCGGCGGAGAAGGGGAGCGTCATCAGATCGGCCGGCGGATTGAGCGCGGCGGCCAGCAGCGCGGCGAAAGTTTTCTTGGGCACGGCGAGCTTATCCGCGGGAACCGGCAGACCGCCCTCCACGATGTGAAAAATTCCCTGCGTGGTGCGGCGGTCGCTCTTCGGATTGTGAAGAATGCCCTGCGGCAAACGGTACGATCGCAGATAGGGCGAGGAAAACGTATCGCCGGTGAGCGGCAAAGACATCACGCGCGCGAGCCCGGGCCGGTCGAGCAGGAACGTATTGCCGGGAATCCGCGCCGCGCCGCCCGGGCAACATCCTTCAGATAGTCATCGAGGAAAGCCTGAATGCGGCGGTCCGCGGGGCACAGCAGATTGCCGAGCATCAGGTCTTTCTGGTGGTAGTTGCGAAGGAGCGGGCGCGCGATCTCCAGGAAATCGGCGTCGGCGTGGCGGCTTGGGGCGTGGCCCAACGCGGCAAGCTTCAAGTCGATGTAGCGGACCACTTCGGCTTCAGGCGCAATGCTGTCAGTTTTTGGTTTGGGCGGTGCTGCAGGAAGATGACTGGTTGCCGGGTGTGCCATTCCGAATCATATCATGACGTTACTAGAGCCCTCGGAACGATTTATCATCACAGTGGGATCACAAATCCTGATGCTAGGACAGGGCGACCCGTGGTCTTACCGAGTGCGGGGGCGCAATCCCGATGTTGTGGGCGGCCCTAGTTGAGCAACCGGTCGCCGGTGGCCATCAGCGTCTGGCGCGGCCACAGAGGCCGGCAGGGCGTCGGATTCCACTTGGACGCGTCCGGTTCGCGCTTGAACTGGCCGCTTATAATGAAACGATCGCTGAGATATTGCGGGTCGTCCATCACGGAGGTGACGATCAGGTAGGCCACGCCGTTACGGTCGAAACGGTCAAAGTATTCGGTGAGGACCGCATTCCCGCTGTAGGGCACTCCATTCTTGCGCAGATATCCAGGCTTCATATGCGTGGTCACAACGTGCAGCGTGCCGCCTTTGCCGGGCACGGGACCGCCAAACCGGCCCGCAGCCCCTCCAGTCTGCACTTGCTTCTCCCACGCGGCCACAGAATCGCCCTGCCACTGAGCGGGCCCGCCATTCCACTTAGAGCCGTCAAAATGGAATAGACGTGTCTGCATGCCGGCGTCGGTGTCCATGCGCAAGGTGTTGTCGTTATCCCAAGTGACGTGGAGGCGTTCCGGGATGCGCAGGATGTTGCCAGCGCCATACGCGCGGCAATTGTTGCCTTCTCGTTCGTCTTTTGCGGGATCCCAGGTATCCGCCACGCGCTTACCTTCCGCGTTGAGCGGCACGCTGGCGTAGTCGCCCTTGGCGGGCGTCATCATGCGCCAGCGCCAGTCTTCATTCACGATGGACACCCAGTAGCCCGTGAGGTCGATGAGTGCTTGCGCCTTCGCCGTGGTGGGCGCTTTCCTGGGCGCCGGATTGTCATCCTGAGCTGCGGCAAGCTTGCCCGCGCTTAGTCCACCGACGCCGAGTACCAACAGCACAGCAACAGCGACCACGTGCCGCATGGTGCACTTCTCGAGAATCTGGCGACTCATCATCTGCCTCCGACTGCTTTCTGTTGAGTTTTATTTTTGCTGAGATCGTTATAAATCGCTTCGACGAACATATCGGTAGTCCAGGGACCACTCGTCTTGCCGTAGAGCCCGTCATAATCGACCGTTGTTTGCGCGGACTTTATTTGATCGAGGGTCATGCCCTTGTTGATGAGGTTCTGGATACGGGCGCGAATGATGGTCACCATGTCGCGGTAATTTACCACATCGTGGCGGTCGCAGATGTGGCCGTGTCCCGGGATTACGTAGGTGCCGCCCTCTTCGTTGTCCCTGGGCTCGAGGAGTGCGATGACGTCATTCAATGCATCGATGAGTCCATTGATGCCGCCGCCCTGGTCGGCCTTGATCACCGGGTAGCTGGCCAACGTAAAAATGTCGCCCACGCTCACTACGTCCGACTTGCGAAACAGGACGTAGCTGTCGCCGTCTGTGTGCGCATTTGGCGGGTGATAGATGAAGACTCCTTCACCGTTGTAGAGCCTCCAACTGTCGGTCTCGTAGGTATCCGTGGGCCAGGTATTTTCTGGCGCTGCGGGCTCTTTTCCGGTAGGCGCGCTCATCCTGTTGAGCACGTTGATGTGCGCGATGATGGACGCGCCCGCGGGCATCGAACCATTGGCCTGGCGCAGGGGATTCAGGCCGGCATCCGGCAAGGCCCAACCCGCCTGGGAAAGCACGTGGTTGCCGCCGGTGTGATCGGGGTCGGCACTGGTGTTGATGATGAAGAGAATATGCTTGTCGGTGATGCTGCGGATGGCAGCCAGAACCTCTTCGCTCTTTTCCGGCACGCCCGAATCCACGACGATGGTTACGAGGTCCCCTACCTGGACGGTGATATTTGCGCCTGCTCCAGCGATCATGTACACGTTACCCTGAACGTGCAGCACTTCGAGCTTGCCTTTGCCGGCCTGTTGATACTCCTGGGGCGTCTGCGGCAGCCCCGCTGAAGCATTCGGCGCAGGGAAGAGCGCCATCCCGGCAAGCGCCAGCGCCACCAGCGCAACCTGCCAAGCGCTTCTGCAAATCTGAAGATTTGTATTCAAAGTTGTAGTCGCAGTTTTGTTTTTCGTGAGGGTCACTGTTGCGTCTCTTTGTTCTGTGGCGGCTTGGGCGGAGCAGGCAAGGTCGCGATTTTTTCCTGATACTCAGGATACATTGTCTCAGCGCCACCGCGCGTGGCTTCCACCGGTATCCCGTAGCGCGACGCATATTCCGTCAGCCACGCATTCTCGCCAGGCAAATGATAGGCCACATATTCTTTCGGATGAGCGACCTCGACGCTGGGGATGCATGCGACTCCCTGAGCGGGGAAGTGGTGCCCCAGATCCACGATCCAATTCGAGCTTCGAATAAACGGCTCCGTGAAGTAAAGCGGATCCTCCACATCGGTAACCTGCGTGAAGAACTCCGCGTGCCGAATAAAATATTCTATCAGAGTCGCCTTCTCGCTGCGGGGAAGGCCGTTGCGGCGCAGCCATCCCTCCTTCATGATGATCGGTTGTTACCTTCAGCATGTCGCCTTCCCACTCACCAGTGGAAAATCCCTGCCAGGTTCGCGGAGCGAACTTTGAGGGGCGAGGCCGCCCGTCCATGTAAATCGTTCGGGTGGAAAGCTTGTACCTCCACAGCATGTGCCAGGCGACAACCTGCTGGCTGAATTGGTCAACCTCGGACCACATGCGCAGGGCCGCGGGGCCGCGCGGCGCATAATCGGCTGGATGCGGCTCGCATTCGTGTTCGACCATCTCCCATCGTTGTGCGTCCCAGGCATCTGCCCGTACGCGCGCGGCTTCGGTGATAGGTATGCCGGTATAATCGCCGATCTCCGGCCCCGGGCCCCGCTCGGGGCCGTCCTCGTGAAATTTCTGCCCCCATTCGCCGGTCAAATCCACCTGAGCGATCGCGGGATGGCACAGCAGCGCCGGAGAAAGCATCAGAAGCGACGCCAGAATTCGCGGTCCGGCTCTCACGCCAGTCCTTCCTTCGCGCTCCACTGATGTTCGTTTGCAAACAGGATTGGGCCGCCCTGGAGTACGTCAGCAAATCTCAGCGGAACTTCGCATAGCCTTAGCCTTGCCCGAAAACTTCGCCCGAGAGCGTAGCTTTCCTGCACCATGGTGTCAATCGCAATCGCCGCTTCTGTCGCCGGTTCTGGCGCTGTGCGGGCCACTCGAGCAGACGCATCGCGGAAACGGCGGGTTTCAGATGGTCTTGTCTTTCGAATAGCAAAGTGGCTCGAGACTGCACTCGATACAACGGGGCTTGCGGGCCACGCAAATCTGCCTGCCGTGCCAGATCAGCTGGTGGGAGAAGGAAATCCACCTTTCGCGAGGGATCACCTTCATCAGATCCTGCTCGATCTTCTTTGGGTCGGTGTTTTTGGTGAGGTCGAGGCGGCCTGAAAGCCGTTGCACGTGCGTGTCTACGACTATTCCGGAGGCGATTTCAAAGGCGGTGCCCAGCACCACATTGGCGGTTTTGCGCGCAACTCCGGGAAGCGTCAGGAGCTCTTCCATTGTTTTAGGAACCTGGCCGTGGTGCTCGTCGATGATCTTCTTGCTGGCGCCCATGATTGATTTCGTTTTGTTGCGAAAGAAGCCGGTGGGGCGGATGTCCTTTTCGAGCTCGCTTGGGTTGGCGTATGCAAACGCTTCCGGAGTGGGGTACTTGGGGTACAGCTTGGCGGTGACTTCGTTCACACGGACGTCCGTGCATTGCGCCGAGAGGATCGTCGAGATCAGCAACTGAAAGGGATTCTTGTGAACCAGCGCACAGGTTGCCGTGGGGTACGCTTCATCGAGCTTTTTAAGAATCGCCCGGACGCGCGCGGGGTTTGTACCGCGGCCCAGTGCGGGCGTTTTCACGGGGCTTTTGCGCGGCGCCGGCCGTGCCGATTTCCGGTGAGAGGCAAGCGCACTCTGCTTCTTTGCTGCCATGGACGGGAAACTATAGCACAGGCGTTGCAAGCCTCGTGGCAGCGAAAATAAAACGCAGATCCTTCACGTGGTCCAGCACGTGGCGCAGGATGCCATGGCTGAAGTGCTTCTCAAGCTGCAGATTACGGGCTGGCTCCCTCGCGGTTTCTGAGAGGCTTAGCGCTCGACGCGGACGCCTTTCCAGAAGGCGACATAATCCTTGATCTGCTTCGCGGCAGGGAAAGGGGAGGGGTAATACCAAGCGGCGTCGGCATTCCGCTCGCCGTCCACCTCGATATTGCGGTAGCTCGCTTTGCCTTTCCATGGGCAATCGGTGTGCGTGTCGCTGGGAGTAAAAAACTCCGGGTGGAGGGACTCCGGCGGGAAATAATGATTTCCTTCGACCACGATGGTCGCATCGCTCTCCGCCAGAACCGCGCCCTTCCAGGTAGCCTTGGCCATTATTCTCCGATGCCTCGCCGGCGATTACTAGACCGCGAAAAAGAGATTCTGCGCGAAAGGCCACTCCGAATCGATCCACTGGCCCTCGCAGCGGTAGCCCGTACGCTCGCCCATCCGAATGACCTCCTCGGGATTGTACTTGTGCGAGCTTTCCGTCCAGATGGTTTCTCCTTCCTTCAAATAGAAATGGAAACCGGCTTTGCGGATGGTGACGCGCTGCCAGGCCATGGAGCGGAGATGCATTTCGACACGGCGCTCGGTTTCGTCGTAGCGCACGACGTGCCGAAACAGGCTGAGATCGAAATCGGCGTCGAGTTCCCGGTTGATTCTCGCGAGAATGTTCTTGTTGAAAGCGGCGGTGACGCCAGCTGGATCGTCGTACGCCAGTTTAATTACCGGAACCGGCTTCTCGAGATCGGTAGCCAGCAGGAGTGCGTCGCCTTCCCGAAGGATCTCGCGAACTTGCCGCAAAAACTGGTCGCCTGCCGGGCGATCGAAGTTCCCGATGGTGCTGCCAAGGAAGAGTACCAGCAGGCGCTCGCCTTCGCTGCGGCGGGCGGCTACTTCGTGCAGTCCGTCGAGATAGGCGCTTTCAAAGCCGACCAGGCTGACCATATCCATCTGGCCAAGCTCCTGCTCGCAGCGAAATAGAGCGCTCCGAGATATGTCAATTGGATAGTAATTAACGCGCTGGCGGCGGGCCAGGGCTTCGAGCAACCAACGGGTCTTCTGCCCGCTGCCGCTGCCGAGTTCGGCTACCACCACAGGGCTGGGAATTTGCTCGACGATAGCCGCCGAGTGCTGCTGCAAGCTGCGCATGCCCGCGCGGCTCAAGCCGTATTCCGGCAACACACAGATCACGTCGAACAAAGCGGAGCCGACCTCATCGTACAGATATTTGGAAGGAAGTTCTTTCTGGCCGGAGTGGCTCAAGCCGACTACAACATCGGAAGAAAATTCCGACAGGAACTCACTGGGCGGAATGGCGACAGCCATTCGCGAAGCGGTGGCCATGTTTATTCCTCCACGCAGCGGAAGGTCGTGTAGATGTAGGGATAGTGTGGTTGAAACCAGTTGCGGTAGGAACGCCGCAGCATGCAGGAATCCGTGCGAGGCGAGCCGCCCTTCATGACGAAGTGCTTGCCATCGAAGAAGTTCGCGGAGTAACCCGGGTAGAAGGGAAACGGCTCGAAATCCCGGAAACGGCGCAAAAGGAGTGGATGTCCATTCCCAGCCGTTGCCGAGGAGATCGAACACGCCAAACGCACTCGCGCCTTTCGGATGCGCGTCCACGCGGGTAGGCTCCCAGGACATGTGATGAAAATTTCCGCGCGCTCGGGTCAGGGTGCGCATCGCCCCAGGGATAAGCGGATTCCGGGCCCTGCCGACGTGCCATACGCCGCCCGATGCCATTGCGCTTCGGTGGGTAGTTTCTTGCCAGCCCATCGCGCAAATGCATTCGCCTCCGCATAGCTGACATAAACGGGCCACGAAGGCGGCAGCGGAATCGCTCCGAACATTCCCTGGTACTCCCAGGCGCGTCAGGATCGGTGGCAGGGCACAGTCGACTTCCTGATCCAAAAATGTGGATGTATCCAAGTTCTCCTGGCGTTTCCACTCCCAATCTTCTGGCCGCCAATAGGAGGCGTTCTCGATATCCGCCTGCCTGCACGAATTTCAAATATTCGTGGTTCGTGACAGGGAAGACGTCGATCGAGAAACTCGGCACTTCCACGCGCTGCAGGTCGAATTCATTGTCCCAGCCAAAACTGCTGGGCGTTCCTCGCAACTGCCCGAGCGTCGCGGTACCTGCGGGAATTGTTACCTGGCGCGGGCGGGGAGCCGGATGGGGATCGGCGCACCGTGACGTCGTACGGAAGCTTTGTGCTGCACGGGAAGACTATGGAAAAGATAGGCAAGCGTTTCCGCATGCATCAGGCGATGCTCGATCGCGACATTGAGCAACGGACCTTCGAAAATCGCCGCGACGGCGGACGATCCCAGGTCATTCAGCCTTTCGTCGAGTTGTTCCCGGACCGCCCGGTTATATTTTTCCACCTCAGCGATCGCCGGCCAATCCGCAGGCGTCATCGGTCGGAAGGCCGCCGTCCACGGGATCGATTCCAAACGCAAAGAGCCTGTTGAGAGCTTGATTTACAGGTTCGAGGCCCAGCGCGGGGCCGAGCAAGTTCCAGTCGAATGCTTCGAGGTGGCCGAAATAAAAAATCAGCCGGTGGCGTTCGGGAATCGGCCGATCATAGAAGGCATTGGGCGCCAGAACCTTGAAAAGTTCGTCGGTCCGCACCCGCGCCTCGTCGAGACGCGCGAAAGGAGAGATGGGTTGGAGCTTAGGGGCGGTTTGAGAGCTCGCCAAAAGTCACCTCGAGGCGCGAGCCTATTTCTAAGCCCGTTTAGTCTACGGGCGCAAGCACTTTCGTTTACATACCTTGGATGCTGTAGTTTCAGGAAAGTGTCGGCGAAATTCGCCGCGGAGGGAAGGAGATCGAGGAGCTTGCGGAAGGCTCTGCCACGATGGCTGTAGTAGTTCTTCTCCTCCCGAGAGGCCTCCGCGAAAGTGCGGCCAAGCTCGGGCGAGAAGAAGATAGGGTCGTATCCAAAGCCGTCTTTTCCGCGCGGTTCGAGGGTGAGCAGGCCATCCACGAAACCGGACATGATGGCCAGCGCGCGGCCTGCCCGCGCGAGAGTGACCACACAGACGAAGCGCGCTCGCCGCTCGCCGCCTTGTTTTCCGGCCATCTCGCTGAGCAGCTTTTGAATCCGGTCCGTGTCGGTTGCGCCGGGCCCAGCATAGCGCGCGGAGTGGACCCCGGGCGCTCCGCCCAGCGCCGGGACTACGAGTCCGGAGTCATCGGCGACAACGAGTTCCGGGGTAAATTGGCTGTAGTGCAGGGCTTTTCCGGCGCTATTTTCAGCGAACGTGGCGGCTGACTCATCAAAGGCCGGAAGAGAGCTGAAATCGGGAATGAGTTCCAGTTGGATCGGGGAATCGCCGGCGAGCTCGCGATATTCGCGCAGCTTGCCGGGATTGGAGGATGCCAGGAACAAACGGAGAGGCGCGCATACGGGCGTCCGACTTTAGCGCGAGCGCCCGCTGAAATTCATCTGCATCAATTCCTGCTGCACCTTGCAGAGATGGCGGATGCCGCCGGAAGCCAAGTCGATCAGGCCCTGGAGCTCATGATTGGTGTAGGGGCGGCCTTCCGCGCTGGCCTGCACCTCGACGAATCGTCCGCTCGCCGGTCATTACGACATTCATATCGACTTGCGCGCGCGAGTCTTCTTCGTATGCCAGATCGAGCAGCAGTTGGTCATCCACGATACCCACGCTGGTGGCCGCGACGGAATCGATCAGGGGGACCGAGCGAATCATTCCCGCGGCGACCATGCGCTCAAGCGCCAGCGCCAGCGCCACGAACGCGCCGGTGACGGAGGCGGTTCGCGTTCCGCCATCCGCCTGGATCACGTCGCAATCAAGCCACACGGTTCGCTCTCCCAGGGCCTTCAGATCGGTGACCGCGCGCAGAGTACGGCCGATCATGCGCTGAATTTCAAGTGTGCGCCCTGACTGTCGGCCGCGCGTCGACTCGCGGGGCGTGCGCTCTTCGGTGGAACGCGGCAGCATTCCATATTCACCCGTCACCCAGCCCTTGCCGGTGCCTTTGAGGAACGAGGGGACGCCGTCGTCCACCGTGGCTGTGACGATGACACGCGTCATGCCGGTCTCGATGAGCACACTGCCTTCCGCGTTCTTGATGAAATCGGGGACAATTTTTACCGGTCGCAAATCATCGGGGGCTCGCCCATCAGATCGCAAATTCATCTCCTGGCCATCGGATCGGGTCGCCGCCCGAAATGTGGATGCTCAGTGTGACTACAGGGGAAGGAAGTGTCAACAATCGCATGCGACTGTCGCCTATGCGACGGGGCGCGACGTTCACGGCTTTGGGGTGGATGAGGGGGCGGGCGTCGCCGGCCGTGTGGCCGCAGAGGGCGGCAGGGCGGTGGTTCCGGGCGATTGCGAGCCAGGGGCGGTTTGAGAGGAACTATCTGGTGCAGCCGGGGCGCGGCTGGTCCGCGGGCGGAGTCAAGTCGAAATAGCCCGTGAGATCCACATGACCGGCCAGAGTTTCCGCCTCCTGCCCGTGAATGAGAATCTTTAACCGGCGCAGGGTGGGCACATTGTTCTCGAGTGTCTGAACGATCGAGTCGACGACCCTCTCCTCGCTCAAAATTCCGGAGGGAATTTCGGAGACCAGCGCATCCGAGAAGTCGGCGATGGCGGTGCCATCCGGAAGGACGTAGAAGCCGAGAAGTTCGGCATCCGCGGGCAGGGTGCGCTGCTCGGCCGCCGGGGCTGAAACAATCAGCGCGTGCAAGAACTTGCTTCGCGCGCTGCACCGGGTCGGCCGACAGGGGCAATTGAATGGTGACCGGCGCAACCTGATCCGGGCCCGCCGCCCAGAAGATTTTTGCCGCCACGGTCACGTCGGTGGGAGTGGTGATGGGCAGCGCCAGCACCTCACGGCGCGCCTCTTCCTCGACGGATTGCGCCTGCGAGAGGCGCTGAATGCGCTGCCGCAGGCTATGGAAGGCAACCAGTCCGGCGATCACTGCCACGGCGAGCACGCCGATGGCGATTTTCCATTTCCGGGCCACTATTTCGCTCCTGCGGAATTCGCCGGCCGGAATGCCTGAACGCCCTTAGCGATGGAAGCAGCCAGGGGCGCAGCCATGGCTGAGAGCGAACCCGCGTTCGTTGCGGCCACACTGGAAACCTCAATGGCCACCGCCGGCGCGCTCACGGAGCGAAGTCCCCGAATGGCGCTACCCTTGGAGGCCGCAGGCGATCCTGGAAATTGCTGCGCCAATTGCATTTGCAACTGATCCCCAAGGCGGTGACTCGAGTCCGCATACGGCCGCTGCGCTTCGTTCCAGGGCACCAGGCTGGAAGGTGAAACCGAAGGAGCTGGAGGCGGGGCGGGCGGAGTAACGGCCGTCTGATCGGCATCGGGCGCCGGTGGTTTGCTTTGGCGGAGAAAACGGGTTCCAGAATTGTAGAAATAGGCGCGGACGGTACCGACTGTACCCGTTGAGGAAACATGAAGGCTGACGAAGAGCGCATCGTGATATGAGTTGGCGATGGCGGCGCGGTCGTCGTAAGAGGGGTTTGAATCATCGTCGCGCGTCAAGACCACGCGATAGCCTTGCCGCACCAGTTCCAAGCGGGCGGCCCGCGCAAATTGCAGCACGACGTCCTTTTCGACCGGCCCGTTTTGCCCACGCGCCCCCGGGTCCGTTCCACCGTGCGCCGGATCGAGCACGATCACAGGGCCCGCATACGTGGCCTGGGGAGGAGGCTGTTGCGGCGTGGGCTGCTGAGGTTGGGCCGATGGCGGCGCGCCCCCGCCGGGGGCGGCGCAGGCGCTTGCGAGGCCTGTTCACGGGCTATCGATACGCTTGCGAGTGGCACTAGAAACAAAACGATGAACCAAAGCGAGTTCCGCACGGGAAAAAGTTTAGCAGAAATGTCCGACGATGACGGCGGCTTCGCGCGGGCAAACGCTTAAGAAGGCTCGAACACGGACTGAGCCAGGTGTCCCTTGACACTGTTTTGATGGTCATTCGTACAGGTGAACCACCTGTACGTTCGGTCAGGTTACCAGAGTAACAATTTGCGTAAATCGAAGTATTCGCGTGCGCCAACTTGTATTCACAATGGGGGCAATGTGACGGGGAACGCAGGGGGGCGCGCATGACCACAGTTGGCGTAGTTCCGTCTTGCTTGCTTGCAGTACTGCTTTCGGGAGGCGCTTGTTGCGGCCAGTCCGGCAACACGTTCGCGCCAGCACCCACGGAGGCGATAGCTACCAATCCTGACCTGTGCCGTAATCTCCGTGCATGATCTGCAAATTCCCGAGAGGGCCGCAATCGCTTGCGAAAAGGGAACGAAACTATTTGCCGCCCAGGATCCCGCGGGCAGCATCCCGGAATTTCAGAAGGCCATCAAGGCCGTTCCCAGGCTATTACGAGGCGTATCCCCAAGCTGGGTGCTGCCGAACTGGACCTGGAGCGATGGGGTGAAGCCGAGGCGGCGTTCCGAAAGGCGCATGAGACTTTGAGCGGTGGTCACTACGCGCCGGCGGACTTTGGACTGGGGCTGAACCTGGCACACGGTCACCAAGATTTGCCGATGCCGAAGCGATCTTACGGGCCGGACTTGAGACATCCCCGGCCAACGTTACCGGCCACTTTGTACTGGCGTGGGTTCTCTATTCAACCGCCCGCCTTCAGGAAGCCGAGGAAAATGCGCGTCAGGCTATCTCGGCCGACCCGAACGGCACCGCCGCAAGACTACTGCTGGCGCAGATTCATCTTCGCGAGAATAATTTCGCAGCTGTGGTGGACGACCTCAATACCTATTTGGCCCTGGGCATCGTTAGCCCGTTGAACGATAAAGTCCGGCAAGTCCGCGCCGAGGCGCTGCAGGCGCTTGGCAAGAGCGACGACGCAGTTCCCCAAGTCAAAGCGGCCAATCATTAGCAGGCTGCGGAAAAAATGCCAAAATCTGTTCCTCAGGGGCTAAAGCCCTATTGAATCCCTAGACTTTATGTCGGAGCTCAAGCTCCGACCCCCTAAAAACCGGGGCTTTCCCGCGACCTGTTAGGGCTCGGGAGTGTCGGGCCGCGCTGGCCCGAGGCGGCCGCTGGGACCTATCGCGCATTGCGCCCAATAAGCAGCAAATCCCGCCACAATCAAGAGAATCCCAAAAAGCAAACCGTTTACGCCCAGGATGCGTTCGCTTTCGCTGTGGAAGACCGAAATTCCGAGAAGCAGCAGAGGGCAGACTCCAAGGCAGCGCGGCGCCGGGCATTCCGCCGGGAACGCGAAATGGGCGCTCAAGGTCCGGTTCCTTGATGCGCAAGGCAAAAAGCGCCGCGAATTCGAGCATGACGCTAGCGCCGGCGAGGAGTACGTCAAGCGTGATGAGCCTCTCGAATCCCAGACCCAGGCAAAGGGCCCAACCAGCGGCGCAGGCGAGGATTGCCACCCAGGGCGCGTGGTCTTGCGATGCAGCTTCCGAAAAGCGCGCGGCAACAAATCGTCCTGGGCCATCGCCAGAGGCAGCCGCGAATAGCTCATCACCAATGCATTAAACATTCCAAACGCGCTGATCAGCCCTCCCAGCACAAGGGCCACACGCAGCCAGCGGCCGCCGACCAGAGCCGCAAGATCGGCCCAGGAGCCTGTTTCAAACGCGGAGGAGGAGATTCCCGTAAGCCATATGGCGGAGACCGGGAGAATGTACGTCGCGGCTACGATAATCACGGAGAAAACATGGCGCGGGGATAAATGCGCTGAGGATTCTTAACTTCGGCGGCGATGGTGGAAGCGCTGTCCCAGCCCATATAGTTCCACATCGCAATGAGAATTCCGCCCACAAGGCCCACCGTGGACGTGACGGGCGAGGAACACGGCCCCGGAAAGCGCGCCAATTTTCAGGGGCGCGAGAATCACAATCAAAGCAAATGGGGCCGAGAGAAGCAGGAACAGCCAAAATGAAGAAATGCCGATCTGCGCGCACGCCAAGAATATTCAAAGCGGCGCTGACCGCAATCACAGCAAGGCCGACAATCAGGCCGCGATGGCCCTCCGCGAATCCAGGGAAAAAGACGTTCGAGATACGCGACGAAAAGGGTGGGATAAATCGCCATATCGAAAATGCTTGCGACGAGCGAGAGCCACGCTTCCTGAAATCCCCAGAAATTTCCCATGCCGCGACGAACCCAGGCGTAGTAGCCGCCCTCTTGGGGAAGCGCGCTTGCGAGTTCGCCAACCATCAGAGCGGTGGGGATGCTCCAGAGAATTGGCGTGAGCAGGAGGATGACGATGCCACGGCCGTAGCCCGCGCCATGGATGATGTCCTCGGTTCCGTAAGCGCCGCCTGAGACCATGAGGAAGGTGGCGGCGACGAGCGGCCAGAGCGTGATATTCGCGATGCGCTTTCGTGGCAGGGGGTGTTTCGGCGAAAGGTCTGGTGGAAGGCTGGGTGGTCTCACGACCGGTGGCGAGTCCCCTCGTGCGGCGCTGGCATATACTTGCCGGAGCGCGCCCGATAAGGCGCAGCATACGGCATGCGAGCCTGGGCGGGAAGGGAATTTAGTTTTCGAGCGGCCGGAAGCCGAAAAGACACCCGGAGAGAAAGGCGCGGCGCCCGTCTGGCGGCGTTGCTAACAGCGCCGGGAGGACTAGCGCAAGCATCTTGCGTCCAGCGTGCCGGTTGTAGCACACTGCGGTCTTCGGGATGCGCTGGGGGAAGGTATGGCGTGGGGGTGCGCCCGCTCGGCACACGTTTGTATCCGGCTGCCCAGTTCCGCGATCCGCTTGCAGCGCCAGCGAATGCCTGAAGTTCTCACGTGTCTTGCATCGGTGAACTGGACGATGGGGGCTTGATAATGTTCTTGGAGTACTACAATCTGCGCCAGCAGCCTTTTGGCGTTACTCCAGACCCCGCCTATCTTTATCCCACCCGAACTCACGGTGAAGCCCTTAGTTCGCTTTTTCCGGAATCCAGGACGGTCGCGGATTTTTCGCGCTCATCGCCGAACCCGGTATGGGCAAGACCACTCTGCTCTACCAACTGCTCGACGAGCTGCATGATGTGCCCGCACCGTATTCCTGTTTCAAACCCAGTGCGACTCACGGGAATTTTTCCAGTATCTGCTCAACGAACTGGGCGTCGATACGCGGGGCATGGACCTTGTCTCGATGCACGGTAAATTGAACGAGATATTGTTCGGCGAGATGATCGCGGGACGGCGCTTCGTCTTGATCGTGGACGAGGCGCAGAATCTCGAAGATTCGGTGCTCGAGACGGTTCGCCTGCTTTCGAATTTCGAAACCTCCTATGCCAAGATGCTGCAGATCGTGCTTGCGGGTCAGCCGCAATTGTCGGACAAGCTGGCGCATCCCGCAGCTTGCGCAGCTACGCCAGCGGCTGGCGCTGGTCGCGCGCTTGGAGCCGCTCTCGGCGGCGGAAACGGCCAATTACATTGATCATCGGCTCAAGGTGGCGGGCTACTCGGGCGTCGCCTTTGTTTATCCCCGAGCGCGGTCTCGCTCATTGCCGAGGCCAGCCGGGGAATCCCGCGAACGATCAACAGTCTATGCTATGGCGCGCTTTCGGCTGGACAGGTGCGGGCGTGCCGAGACGATTTCCGCCGAAATCGTCCAGGAAGTGGTATCGAAACTGGCGGTTTCAATACCAAACGACGGGAAGTCATCCGTAACGGAGCAACGCACTGTCGCGGTTGAGCCTACCGCGCTTGAGCCTGCGATCGCGCCTGCGATCGATCGGGCCATGGTTGACCCTCCCGTGGCTGATCTGACGCTCGCTGACCAACTTGAGGTTCCTGCGGAACTTCCTCCGGAACTTCCTGCGGAGCGGACGCGTGAAGAAGAACAATCGTCGCCGCAGGCATCACTACGGCTGACTTACGCGCCCGCGAGGAAGATTCGATTGCCTCGCTGGGCTTTCCGGGTTTTCGCGGTGACCGGTACACTTTTCCTCGCTGGTGTTTCGTTGACAGCTTTCATGCTGCGGCTGAAGGAGCCCGAAACAGTCAGGATAGGTTCTGCGCCGGCAGCCGCGAAGGCAATTGCGACTCCGCCTCCTCCCCCGATTGCTGATGCCATTACCGCCGCCGCGGCTTCAGCGCCGGCGCCGCCGTTTCAGCAAGGGAGTCGGCTAAGACGGATTACAGCTGCTGATCCCGAGGAGACCGGCGCAACGCAGATCATTACGGTTGCGGCGATGCCTGGGCAGACGATCGAAGAGATAAGCCCTTTCTTACGCGGGCAGGTTCGATGCGGCGCTTTTGAAGCAGATTCGCGCGCTTAAATCCGGAGATGAGGGATCCGAATCACTTGAGTGCCGGGCAATTGATCCGGCTGCCACTGCCTCGAGGGTCGTTCAAGAAAGGGAAGGATCTTACTTCAGAGAAGTAAATCGACGGCGGATGAAATTAAGGATGCGTATGGGCACGAACTGCGCCGATTTGTGGACGGCAGCGACTTTTTTGGTCCTGCTGCCGGCGTCGCCCTTGTTTCGCGGCTGACGAAGTTTCGAGAGTCGATGAAGCAGATTCTCGACCACCGGGCCGACGATTTCGCCTCGATTCGGAAAGAATCGGACAGGAAGCTTATGGCGAAACGGACTACAAGTCCAGCGTCGTGGTGCCCGCGGCGAAGGAGTGCTACATCCGGCAGGAAATGAAACCCCGCTATGCGGATAGCTGTGACGTGGCGGAAAGCAAGAATCGCGCTCTCGTGCTAGGCAAGTACGCTACTTACGTGAAAGACCTTCGCGCTTCGTGGCGCCCGCTTCCTGGATCAGCTGGACGGAGCCGCGAACCAAGCCCAGCGGCGAAAGAACGTATGTGGGTCCCGACCGTTCGCATCCGGCGGCCATGGTGGGCTGGGTTGTGGAAGGCATGAACGCCAATTTCTTTTTGCTCACCGTTACGGTGTACGCCGAGGGTTCGGTAAAGCAGTAGGTAACAACAGAATTTCGGACCGCCATCGTTCTACTGAATTTGCGCTCATTTGCGGCCAAGGGAACGGATGTAGTCAGGATCATTTCCCACATCTGACCGGGAGTCTGGTGATTCTCGTATCCGGGCATGCGGCCTTTGCCCTTCGCCAGAATGAAAAGAGTTCCCCGTCCGTAACAGCCGCTAGGGAGTCGAATCGCGCCAGTCATGGGTATTCATGTTGATGTCCTTGGCCAGAACACCCTTGCCGTCGCCTTCTTTGCCGTGGCAAATGGCGCAGTCGCTGGAACTGTAAAGCTTCTGGCCTTGACTGACCGCGCGGGAGTCGATTCCAGCGGATTTTTGCGCGCGGCGTCTTCCGGCGGAGATTGCGAAGCGCCTGGTGGGCTCTTCTGACAGCCACGAAGGCCTGCGCACGCAAGGAGGAAGATCAGAGAAGCTACTGCGAGCGGGAAAGCCGGCTCGAAAACGCAAACGTAGGCTGCTCCTTCCGTGGATACGGACCACCAGCAACTACCGAGACGGAGTATACGGGCTGGCAAGGTCCGTGCGCCGTGTTGTCCGTCACACAATCGCCAGGCAATCACATGGTCACCACACACTCGGTCTTCCGCGGAATGGCCTCGTCCGTGCTATTCTAGTGGTTGGAATCCCCGATTGTTTGGGTGATCTTCAATTCTGTGCCACGCAGTAGGTATCGGTTAGCTTGGGCTGGCGCCAGCCCGGGTCGCAGTGAACCGAGCCGCCTTGGTCAGAAAGCGCATAATCCTGAAACAGGGGTAACTTGAACTCCATTGCTCTCCGTTAACAATGTCTCCATGCGTTTCGGCCCTCGGATTTTGTTCGACGAGGTGTCGTGTACGTTTTTTGCCGGTCGCCGCTACGCGATCACCGGCCCTAACGGCGCCGGCAAGTCCACGCTGATGAAGATTCTTACAGGCGACCTGGAGCCTTCGAAGGGCTCCGTTACGCGGCCTAAGAAGCTTGGCATCTTGAGCCAGGACCAGTTCGCCTTCGACGAATTTCGCGTGATCGACACCGTAATCATGGGCAACAAGGCGCTATGGAAGGCCTTGCAGGAGCGGGACGCGCTGTATGCCAAGCCGCACGAGTCGCTAACCGACGCGGACGGCATGCGCCTGGGTGAACTGGAAGGAATCGTCGGCGAAGAAGGCGGCTACTCGGCGGAAGCCGACGCCGGCGCTGCTGCTGGACGGACTTGACGTGGAGAGTTCGCTGCACGAACGGAAGATGAGCGAATTGCAGGGCGGGCAGAAGGTGCGCGTGCTGCTGGCGCAGGCGCTTTTCGGCAACCCCCGGCGCTGCTGCTGGATGAGCCCACGAACCACTTGGATCTCGATTCGGTCCACTGGCTGCAGGATTATCTGTGCGAGTACGAAGGCGTGCTGATCGTGATCTCGCACGACCGCCACTTTCTGAACAGCGTTTGCACGCACACCGCGGATATCGACTACCAGACCGTCATCATGTACAACGGCGGCTACGACGACATGGTGCTGGCGAAGACGGCCATCCGTTCGCGAATCGAAAACGAGAATGCCCAGCGCGAAAAGAAAATCGCACAATTGAACGAATTCATCGCGCGTTTTTCGGCCGGGACGCGGTCCGCGCAGGCCACTTCGCGCAAGAAGGAAGTGGAGCGCCTGCAGACTTCGGATCTGGCTCGCTCCAACATCGCGCGGCCCCACATCCGTTTCCCGATGGAGCAGCACTCCGGCAAGCATCCGCTGGAAATCAAGAGCATCCATAAGTCGTACGACGGCGTGGAGGTACTGCATAAATTTTCCGCCGGCGTTTCGCGCGGAGAGAAGATTGCGCTGGCGGGGCGCAACGGCGCCGGCAAAACCACGCTGCTGAAGTCGCTGATTCGAAATGCGCCGGGATTTATCGACGACGTCGATAAAAGTTCCCGGTTGATGGCGGCACGGTCACATGGGGGCATAACGTTGCCGTCGGCTATTTCGCGCAGGACCACGCCGATTCCATTGTGAAGGGCACCACCGTGATCGACTGGCTGCATCAGTTCAATCCGAACGCTTCGCAGCAGGAATTGCGCGGATTGCTTGGCCAGATGCTCTTCAGCGGAGATGATGCGCTGAAGCCGACGAAGGCCTTGTCCGGAGGCGAGTCCGCGCGGCTGATCTTCTGTCGCCTCATGCTGCAGAAACCGAACGTGCTGGTGCTCGACGAGCCCACCAACCACCTGGACCTGGAATCGATCAACGCGCTAAACATCGCGCTGCAGAAATATGACGGCACGGTGTTGCTGGTGACGCACGACTACGACGTGATCGACGAGGTGGCCACGCGCATCTGGCATTTCAAGGATGGGCGCGTCGAGGACTTCAAGGGGCCTTACTCGGAATACCTCGCCCACGTCGAGCGCAAAAGCCTTCGCCTCAGCCGGTTCGCCAGCGGTAGTTTTTCTCTGAATGATCTGCCCGCAGCACCCTTCTGGGATATTAGGGATGCGCTACAGCCCGCACCGGCAAGAGTGCCGGTGCCACTCCAACTCACGCCTTTGCGGCGGCCGTTTTCATAGCGGGCGGTTCTGTCTTCGGAATCTTTACCGACGTGGTTGCCGGGTCGGCTCCGGCTGAAAGCGCCAGCAACAACGCCTGGAAGCGCTTCCTGCTCTGCTCCGGAATTGACAAAGAAACACCGACGCCAAGGTCTGGAACCACGCGCCGCACAACGCAGCCCAGCCGCAAAGGTTCGTTGAGGGCCAAGTGCGCTGTAAAATGCGCTCCCATGCACGGGGCATGCTCGATTTCGATGAACAATCCGCCGCGGCTTACGTCAGTGACCGTGCCCCACACTTTTTGCGACTGCCATAGAATTTCCGCTTTTACATGGAACTGATAACGCGCAAATTCTCGGCGCAGGCGGCGCGTCAGTTCGCGACGGGGTATGGGGTTCACGAGTAATGTCTCCTTACGGTACAGCATGCTGGAGTCGGGCGACGAGGCCAATGGTACGGCGGTACAGTGTTATTGCGGTTCGATTCAATTGATTTTTATGGAGTTAGCCCGACTTAAGGCACGCCGGAAGGGGAACGCATTTTGAGCGTCGGGATACCCGTGACTGCGCTCAGTGCGAGTTGCTGCCGCCGAGTTCGCGGACGATGTCGCCTACGAAGCCCTTGGCGTCGCCGAAGAGCATGAGCGTCTTGTCGAGATAATAGAGAGGGTTGTCTATGCCGGCGAAGCCTGGATTCATGCTGCGCTTGATCACCATGACGGTGCGCGCCTTGTCCACGTCGAGGATGGGCATGCCGTAGATGGGGCTCGAGGTGTCGGTGCGAGCGGCGGGATTGGTCACATCGTTGGCGCCGATGATCAGAGCGACGTCGGTCTGCGGAAGGTCGGAGTTCATGTCGTCCATTTCGATGAGGCGATCATACGGGATGTCGGCTTCGGCCAGCAGGACGTTCATGTGGCCCGGCATGCGCCCCGCAACCGGGTGGATGCCGAAACGCACGTCGACGCCGCGCTTGGTGAGCGCGTCGTAGAGCTCGCGGACTTTGTGCTGGGCCTGCGCTACGGCCATACCGTAGCCGGGAACGATAGCCACTTTGCTGGCGGCGCCCAGAATCCCCGCGGCTTCTTCGGCGCTGGCGCTCCGAACCGTGCGAGCTTCCTCGGTGGCGGCAGACGAGGCTTGCACCTGCCCGAAAGCCCCAAACATCACGTTGGTGAACGACCGGTTCATGGCCTTGCACATGATCACGGAGAGGATGAAGCCGGAAGAGCCGTCGAGCGCACCCGCGACAACGAGAACCTTGCTATTGAGCACGAATCCCAGCAGCGCGGCGGAGAAACCGGCGTAGGAATTCAAAAGCGAGATGACCGTGGGCATGTCGGCGCCGCCGATCGGTGTGACGAGAAGGACTCCGAAAAGAAGCGCTACGACCACCATGATGGGGAAGAGAATCGTGTTAGCGGGATTTACGACCAGCGCGATGGCCAGCAGCAGCGCCCCCGCCAGCACCGAAAGGCTGACGATGTTCTGCCCTTTGTAGACAATGGGTCGCTGGGGAAGAATTTCCTGCAATTTTCCGGCGGCGATCACGCTGCCGGTGAAGGTGAGCGATCCGATGATCACTTCGAGCGCGATTTCGCCCATGCCGAAGCGGGTGAGATGGCCCACACCCACATAATATTCGGCAATACCGATCATCGCGGCGGAAAGTGCCCCGAACGCGTGGCTCAGCGCGGTTCGCTGCGGAACGGCGGTCATCTGCACCATGCCGAGGGGAATGCCGACGGCGGCGCCAATGACCAGCGAAATGATGATCCACTTGTACTGCGTCAACTCAGGGTTGGAGAGGGTCGCGATCACCGCCAGGGCCGCGGCAATTTCACCGACCAGCACCCCGCGGCGCGCGGAGGTCGGCGAGCTGAGCCATTTGATCGACAGGATGAAGAAAACCGTAGCGACGATGTACGCCGAGTCGATGAGCTGCTGCGTGAGAGCGGGGTTCATGGTTTTTTGGGCTGCTTGCCGGTCTTGAACATGCGCAGCATGCGGTCGGTGATGAAGAAGCCGCCGACCATGTTGCTGAAGGAAGCGGCCACGGCAATAAGCCCGAGGATCGTCGAGAGCTTTGTCTCATGGCGGCCCGCGATAATGATCGCGGCGATGACGACGATGGCGTCAAGCGCGTTGGTGAGCGACATCAGCGGCGTGTGCAACAGCGGCGACACGCGCTTGATCAGCTCGAAGCCAACGAATCCCGCCAGGATGAAAACGTAGAGGTTCGAGAGAAAATCCGACGGCACAGTTTCCTCCTTAAACGCGACAGAGGGTTCGACGCTAACTCATCTCAACAGCCCACCTTTAAAAACAGGGGGTGGACACCCGAAAACATCGATATCGATGGCATCCCTCTCGCGCGTCATCTTCAGGCCTGCGCAGCCAGCGCGGGTAACTGGAAGAATTCGCGGACGCGCGGCTGGACGATTTCGCCGCCACGTGTTAGCCACGTTTCCCGGATGATTTCGTCCTGGACGTTCAGGTCGAGCTGGCCCTTCTTTACAATGAGCGTTAGAAACGCGGTCAGGTTTCTTGCATACATCTGGCTCGCGTGGTAGGGAACCGTGCTCGCGAGATTGATGCGGCCAATAATCGTTACTCCGTTGACGCTTATAATTTCTTCCGAGCGCGTGAGCTCGCAGTTGCCGCCGCGCTCGGCCGCGAGATCGACAATCACCGAACCCGGCTGCATTCCCAGCACCATTTGCGCGGTGACCAGCACGGGCGATTTTTTGCCGGGGACGACGGCAGCGGTGATGACCACATCGCTTTCGGCCACCACGCGCCCCAGCAGTTCGCGCTGGCGGGCGTAGAAGGCTTCGTCCTGTGCCGTGGCATAGCCGCGGGCATCCTGCGCGTCCTTGGCCTCGATGGGAAGCTCGACAAAGCGGCCGCCGAGGCTCTGCACTTGCTCCTTGACCGCCGGCCGGAGATCGTAGGCCGATACAACTGCGCCGAGGCGCTTTGCCGTGGCGATGGCCTGCAGACCCGCGACACCGCAGCCGATGATGAGGACGCGCGCCGGCGTGATGGTGCCTGCCGCGGTGGTCATCATGGGGAAAAGCTTGGGCAGCGTGTCGGCGCCGATGATGACGGACTTGTAGCCGCACACCGTAGCCATCGAGGAGAGCGCATCCATGGCCTGCGCGCGTGTGGTGCGGGGCATCAATTCCACGGCAAATGAACTTATGCCAGTTGCCGCGATCTCCTGAACGATTTCCTTTGAGCCAAGCGGCCGAAGGAACCCGATAAGAACCTGGTTGCGGCGCATCAGCGGGATGTCGGCCCTGCCAGTGCGGTCGTTCGAGCCGTAGCAGAGAACCTGGGTGATGATGTCGGCCTGGGCAAAGACGGCGGCGCGGTCGGGAAGAATCTTTGCGCCTTTTTCCGTGTAGGCGGCGTCAGGGAATCCGGCTTCGACCCCCGCGCCCTGCTCGATTACCACTTCGATGCCCGCTTTGGCGAGGTTGGGAATTACCAGCGGCACTAGGGCGACGCGCCGCTCTCCGGGGAAACTCTCTTTTGGAACGCCGACGATCACGAGGTCCTCTCCCATGCTGCTTTTATTGCTTTCGTCGCAGCGGTGCGCATGGCTCAAGACCATGGCACGGCCTGCACGGCGCGCGCGTCGAAATGCTCAGGGCCCGATGAAACCGGATTCGTTCACGTAGCTGTTCAGCTGCTGGCAGCGGCGCAGGGTGGGTGTCTCGTCCGAAGCGCTAAAGGGCCAACTTATGATTGCGGCGCACGAAAATGAGCCCAAATCCCGAACCTCCGTTTCCAAGGCCCCTCATTCTATATAGAACTTCTGCCATGTCCACTGATTGTTTCAACCTGTGAAAGCTGGCCCAATTCAGTGAACGGCAGTCAGCCGGGAGACCATCGGCCAATTTGGACGTGTAGTATCTGCAGCCAGCCCCGCGTTCCCTTCTCTAAAAGTGCTTTAAACAAGGTAAACTAGGGCATTCGGGAGGAAGCCATGTTGCGGGTAGGCATGATCGGGTGGCGAGGTATGGTCGGCAGCGTCCTGATGCAGAGGATGCGCGAGGAGAACGATTTTCGCGGCATCGAAGCGACTTTCTTTTCAACGTCGAGCATCGGCGGGGCTGCGCCGGACGAGGCAAGCCATGACGGACTGAAGGATGCGAACGACCTGCGCGAGCTGGCGAAATGCGACGTGCTGATCAGTTGCCAGGGCGGAGAATACACTGCCGAAGTATACGCGCCGCTGCGCAAAGGCGGATGGAAGGGATACTGGATCGATGCGGCGTCCACGCTGCGCATGAGCGACGATGCGGCGATCATTCTCGATCCGGTGAACGCGGACGTGATCCGCGAAGCGCTGGCGCGCGGACTGCGAACGTTCGCTGGCGGCAACTGTACCGTGAGCCTGATGCTGATGGCCGTGAGCGGACTGATGAAGGCGGGGCTCGTCGAGTGGATTACCACGATGACCTATCAGGCCGCATCCGGCGCGGGGGCCGCGAAAATGCTGGAATTGGTGAAGCAGATGGGATGCCTCACCGATCCGACGCGCGCCAACCCTTCCGAGAACGCGCTCGAAGTGGATCGCATGGTGGTTCAGGCGCAGCGTGATCCCAAATTGCCGGTGCAGGAAATTGGCGTGCCGTTCGCCGGCAGCCTGATTCCGTGGATCGACAAGGAAATGCCCGGCGGTCAGACGAAAGAAGAGTGGAAGGGCATGGCGGAAACGAACAAGATTCTGGGTCTCGCGCCACCCGTGCCGGTGGACGGGATCTGCGTTCGCGTGGGGACGATGCGCTGCCACAGCCAGGGCCTTTGCATCAAGCTGAAAAAGGATGTGCCGGTCGCCGAGATCGAGCAGATCGTGGCGGCGAGCAATTCATGGGTGCGCGTGATTGCGAATAACAAGGAATCATCGTCGCGCTGCCTCACCCCGACGGCCGTATCCGGCACCTTGAACGTGCCCATCGGGCGCATTCACAAGTTGAATCTGGGGCCGACATTTATCGGCGCGTTTACCGTGGGCGATCAGCTGCTGTGGGGCGCGGCGGAGCCGCTGCGTAGGATGCTGAACATCGTGCGGGAAAAATAGAGGCAGAGGAAGCTGAGGAGAAAACCCTGAGCTGGTGGACGATCACAGGCGTCGGGCGGTCGGACTAACAAAAACCCTTCTCTTTATCGCATGCGGGCTAACTTTGTTGACGTTACCTACTGGTCTGGCTCATCTAACTCCTCTAACTTCTCTGGCTCATTTAACTTTTCTGGCTCGCCAATCGTGCTTCCTTTGTGTCACGTCGTGTAGTCCTGGTTCTTCAGCGCGGCTTCGGTTTCATTGATGCGGATTTCGGCAAGCTCCTGGATCAGGTTGCCGGCCCAGCGATAGACGTTGTGTTCTTTCACCACGCGGCGCATGCGCATCATGCGATCGTGCCTTTCTTCCGGATCCATCTCCAAGGCGAGCTGGATGGAGTCCGCCAGCTGGTCGGTATCATAGGGATTCACGATGATGGCATCGCGGAGTTCGCGCGTGGCGCCGGTGAACTGGCTCAGGATCAGCGCGCCGCCCTCGTCCTCACGCGCTGCAACGAATTCCTTGGCAACAAGGTTCATGCCGTCGTGCAGCGAAGTGACCATGCAAAAATCCGCGGCGCGATAATAGGGCTGAATCTCGTTGTGGTTATGGTGGCGGGTCAGCATGACGATGGGCTTCCAATCGCTCGTCTGGAAGCGCGCGTTGATTCGATTAGCGGCCGCTTCCACCTCACGCACGAGATTGTCATAGCGCGGAATATTCGTGCGGCTCGGCGCGCCGATCTGAACGAAGGTGAATTGCTTTCGATACACCGGATACTTTTCGAGGAAGCGCTCAATGCCGCGGAAGCGCTCGACAATTCCCTTCGTGTAATCGATGCGATCCACGCCGATACCAAGGAAGCTGGCCTTCACGCCGAGGTTCTTCAGCAGCGAGGCCCGCAATTCGTAGGGAGACACGGCGGCTCCCATCTGGCTTTGCGACTCGCGGAAATCCACGCTGATGGGGAACGGCCGCACCAGCGTAGTCTGGCCGTTGCGTTTCACGGCGAAGCGCTCCCATTCAATGCGTGACTCGAGAGCCGCATCGACCGTCTCCAGAAAGTTGTTGCAGTGCGCCTGAATGTGGAAGCCCACGAGATCGGCGCCCAGCAGCCCGTCAAGAAGCTCGCGCTGCCAGGGGCAGATGCGGAAGGCCTCCGGATTCGGCCACGGAATGTGCCAGAAGATGGCTACGCGAACGTCGGGACGCGCCTCCTTGATCATTCGGGGAAGCAACGCGAAGTGATAATCCTGCACTAGAAGCAGCGCATGCTCGATGCCTTCCATTTCGGCGAGGACGGCGTCGGCAAATTTGCGATTGGCGTCCTGATAGCTGTGCCAGTCGGACGATCGGAAAATAGGGCGCGTATGCGCGATATGGCAGAGTGGCCAGAGCCCTTCGTTCGAGAACCCGTAGTAGTAGCCTTCTTCTTCTTGCTTGGTAAGCCACACCCTGCGCAGGGTGTATTCAGGATTGTCCGGGGGAACGCGAAGGTGGTCTCGCTCATCGACCGTTTCTTTGTCGGCATCTCCCGAGCCAGAGGCAATCCAGGTGCCGTCGCACGCGCGAAGAATCGGCTCGAGCGCCGTGACCAGGCCGCTCGCCGGAACGAGCGCTTCGATATTTTTTCCGCGGCGCACGTGCATATACGGTTCGCGGTTGGAAACAACAAACAGCGAACCAAACGGGCGGCTCTGAATGCTGACGCGCAACCGCTCGGCGGTCCACATCGATTCACCGGTCTCGCGCAGGCGGGCCTCTTCCTCGGCGGATGCGCGCGCTTCGGCCAGGCTCTTCGCAAGGTTCACGACTTCCTGAGAGAAAGGCGCGAGAAAGTCTTCCTTGGGCAATTTCGGGCGAGGCCCCAGGCGGCCCACGCGCACATCCTTCATCCATTGGGCGGTGCGGGAAATAGGCAGGATGACGGTCCAGCGAATAATAAGCACGGTGATAAAAACGATCAGCACCACTTGGGCAACCACATGCCACACCGTGTCCCGCCAGATGCGGTCGCTCTGCGCTTCGATGTAGCTCGCGTCGTGAAAGATGGCGAGCACGCCGGCAAAGTCTCCGTCCTTGTGCAGCGGCATGTAATATGCGTGCATCGGCTTGCCGCTTAGCGTGATGAACTCGCCAAGTCCCTGCGGATCGGATTTCAATTGGTCCATGGGAACCGGGGGAGGCGTGAGGCGTGTAATCAGTGCAGAACTTTCCGCAAGAACTTTGCCTTGCCCGTCGTAAATCACCACCCCGGCGAGTTGCTGCCTGTTTTCGTAGCGTTCGACGGTGCGTCGAAGCTGAGACAAGGAACTCTTCTGCAAGGCGGGCTCGACAATCTCCTGAAGGCTCTCGGCCAGGATTTCAGCGCGGCGCTGCAAGTCCGCGCGCAAGCCGCGCTTTTCCGAACGCACCTGGTTCCTGGAGATAAAGAATGTGACCAGGGTAATCCCGATGACAAGGAAGAGGATCAGTCGCAGGCTGAGTCGCACGATCGCTGCTCCGGGAACCTAGATGCCGAGCCGGTGTTTCGAGTAGGAGGTGGCCCCGGACCTCTGAGCCCAATTGCGTGTAGCCTGAAGTAATACCATCATGGAGTGGCTTGCGCAATGCTTTGAATGCGGATGATGTTCTTGATGGCATCCATCGTGCCGGTCACGATGACGGTCTGATTCTCGAACTTGCTGGCAGCGGCCTGGTCATCAAGCTGATAAAGCGCGTGCGTCTTTGCCTCGTTCAGAACAAATTGATCTCCGTTGCGGGTGATTGTTCCAGTGTACTTGCGAATAGGAACTGGCGGCCCGGACTGTTCTCGATCAGTGACGGCAAAGGCCGGGGCAGGGCGTCCGAATCGGATACCGAGCGTGCATATACTGAGCAGGATGACGATTCGTGCGAGCATTTGAAAGATTCTCACGACGCGATTATATGCGGCATTTCGCCCTGCTGGAATCAGGTGAACCCGGTAATACAGACCTGTCACTCGAGAACCACCGCTTGACGAGCGAATAAGGCGTCAAGTAGGCTTTTGGCATGGACACGATGGTTCGGCGACCTGTCTCCACGAGGCTTGTTGCTGTCGAAGCTCGTTGCGGCGCGGGCGTCAGACGATCCGATGATCCGATTGATTTATTGGAACGTAAGATCGGGAGCCCGCTGCCAGCCTGAGCTGGCGAGCGGGTTTTTGTTTTTAATGCTGTTTGCCAATCGATAAAAAAGAGAGCGATGACAGTTACTGGAAAAGTGTACTTGGTAGGCGCGGGTCCTGGAGACCCGGAACTGCTCACGTTGAAGGCGCACAGGCTCATCTGCGAAGCCGCGGTCGTCCTCCACGACGATCTTGTACCCGCTACGATCGTTTCTCTAGCCGGGCCCGGCGCCGAAATCGTGAACGTGGGCAAGCGGTGTGGCGCAAAACGGATCACGCAGGATGAAATCAACGCGCGAATGATCGAAGCGGCGCGCCGCGGCTTGAACGTTGTCCGATTGAAGAGCGGCGATCCCGGAGTCTTCGGCCGCCTGGCGGAAGAAATGGAAGCGTTGAAAGCCGCAGGGATCGCCGTACGAGATCGTGCCGGGAGTTACCGCGGGGATTGCCGCGGCCGCCTCGCTGGGCGTTTCGCTGACGGACCGGCGTAAATCGGCGCGGATCGTGATCGTAACCGGGCACAAGGCGTATGCCGGGGCGACAGAGCAGAAAATCGACTGGAAAAGCCTGGCGCGCGAAGATGCGACGCTGGTCGTGTATATGCCGGGGCATGAATTCGCAGCCTGTGCGAGGAACTGCTGGAGGCAGGCTTGCCGGCGGGGTTTCCCGCAGTAATTGTTTCGCGCGCAACGGCGCCCGATCAGCGGCACCAATATACGACGGTCGGTCGCGCTCGATTCACTGCCCGCGGCTCGCATCCCCCTCGATTCTGTTACTGGGCTGGGCGCTCCAGGGCGCCGAGGGAAAGCAGTCCGTGGAAGAAGGCCGGCGCGCCATCGACTGTGCCGAATTGATGCTCGCGTCCGAATAGAGAGTTCGTGCTAGATTCATCTCTCGATTTGCCCGCAAGAATCGGGAGACATCACGAACGATGCTTGACCGTAGAAAGTCCTTTATCAGCTGGATTGACGTCGTCTGGCTGCTCTTCATCCTGGGCCTCGCGCTGCTTCCGCCGATTACGGAGATTCACAAACAGCTGACGCTGGCGGCCATCGGGGTCTTTCAGTTCTTCGAAAGGTCGGACTGGTCGCATGGCAGCCGAAGCGCGGTCCTGTTTACAGCGTTTTTATCAAGATCGCGCTCGCGACTTTGCTGCTCGATCATACCGGCGAGATTGGAATCAACAGCAGCTATTACCCCATTTACTATCTGCCGATCGTAACGGCGGCGATTTATTTCGGTCCATCGCCACGCTGCTGTGGACGGTCTCGCCTCGCTGGCCTATGCGTCGTTTCTCATTCCCGCGCTTCGGGAGTTCGAACTCACGGCGGCCGGCGCCACGATCCTTGCGATTCGCGTGCTTTTCTTCTTTCTGGCGGCGATTCTGGTGAATCAGTTCGCCATGGAGAACAAGCGGCAGGTGGAGCGATACCAGGCGCTTTCGGAGACGCTCGAGGAAACCAACCGCCAATTGCGCCGCGCCGAAGAGGAAGCGAGGCGGTCGGAACGACTGGCGGCGCTGGGGCAGCTTTCCGCCGGCCTGGCGCACGAGATTCGCAACCCGCTGGGCGTCATCAAAGGCGCCGCCGAGATGCTTTCGCAGAAAGTGGCAGGCACGCTTCCGCTCGCCAGCGAGCTGGCCGGATACATTTCTTCGGAAGTGAACCGGCTGAATGCGCTCGTTTCGCGCTTCCTGGATTTCGCGCGGCCGATGAGCCTGGAACTGCGACCTCTGCGCATTGCCGACGTGGTGGACCGGTCGCTCGAATCCGTGCATCACCAATTCCCTGAACTGCAGGTGAAGGTTGAGCGCCAATATGCCGCGGCGATGCCGGAGATCCTTGCCGATGAGCAGTTATGCGAGCGCGTTTTTATTAATTTGATGACGAACGCGTATCAGGCGATGGCGAGCCTCGCGGACGGCGAACGCCGGGTTTTGCGCGTTTCCATGTCGCCGGAAACCTCCAATGAAAAAACCGGGCAGGCGAATCACGTTCGAAGATACCGGCCCGGGCGTGCCAGCGGAAGTTCGGGAGCAGATTTTCAATCCCTTCTTCACCTCAAAAAAGGACGGCGTGGGGCTGGGCCTTTCCATCGTGGCGAAGATCGTGGATGCGCATCGCGGCTGGATCAAGCTCGAATGCGAAGCCGGCCGCGGTGCGCGTTTCCACGTTTTCTTGCCCGCCGAACCATGAAGCTGGTCACCGCACCGAGCCGGCTGCCGCCGTTCTCCGCCGCAGAAATTCGTTCACGAGCAGGATGGCCGCTACGGCCTGCATCTCATGGATTTCGCCGGCTAGAATTTTCTGCAAGACCGTTTCCAGCGGGATGATTTCGCTGCGTTCAATTTCCGCGTCGATGACGGCGCCGGATCTTTCTGGATTTCTTCACAGAGCACGATGTGCGCCATCGTTTTCAGAAATGCGGGAATGGGATGCAGGGCTCCCACGTAGGAAACCCGCTTCGCGGTATAGCCGGTTTCTTCCCGAAGCTCGCGTTGCGCGGCGGCTGGTCGGGGTCTCGCCGAATCGATGAAGCCGCCGGGGAGCGCCCAGTAGCTGCGGTCCACGCCATGGCGATACTGGCGGACGAGCAGCAGGTTCCGTGATTCATCGATCGCCGCGATCAGCGCGAATTCCGGCTTTTCCAGCACGATGAAATCAGACTCGCCACTGTCCCCGCGGTAGGTCTTCCTCACGACCTTTCCCCATCGGATCGGAGTGAAGATTTTCGCTGGCACCAGCTTCCACTGTTGTTTCATTCTTCTGGCTCGCCCCGTTGTCTCTGTCTCCAAGCCATCCGGTGTCCGGCGCGCTATCGCCTGAGTTTACGGCAAAACTCGGGCCAAGCGCCGCTGTGCATGCTTGAACTCCCGCAGACTGTGTACTAAGATGGATCGGCAAAGCGCGAACTGCGGAACATCCGAGTCAGCGGAAACGGCGGCGATGAACTCAAGCGAAACGATCCATACTCGTTGTGGAAGACGAAGCGAAGCTGCGGCGGCTTGTCGAGCTGCCAGCTCGCCGACGAAGGTTTTCAGGTGCAAAGCGCGCCGGACGCGGAAACGGCGCTCCAACTCCTGAACAAGGAGACTTTCGATCTTCTGTTAACCGATTTCAAATTGCCCGGCATGAACGGGCTCGAGTTTCTGCAGGCGGCCAAGCGCGTCGACGCGCAGCATGCCCGTGGTGATCATGACCGCCTATGGTTCGGTGGAGTCCGCCGTGGACGCGATGAAGGCCGGCGCGAGCGATTACGTGCTGAAGCCGTTTTCGCTCGCGGAACTGGTGCTTGTCATTCGCAAGGAACTCGACTCGCACGAACTCCGCGAGGAAAACCGCACGCTTGCGCGAGGCGCTGGGCCGCCGCTACGAATACGCCAACATCGTGGCGCAAAGCGAGAAGATGCAGGCGGTGCTGGCGCTGGTCGAGCGCGTGGCGCCGTCCAATGTGACCGTTCTGATCGGTGGCGAGAGCGGCGTGGGGAAGGATCTGATTGCCCGCGCGATCCACGAGCACTCGCAGCGCGCCACAGGGCCTTTTATCAAGATCAACAGCACGGCGATCCCGGAAACACTGCTGGAAAGCGAGCTTTTCGGCTATGAGAAGGGCGCATTTTCGGGCGCGACCACGAGCAAGCCCGGAAAATTCGAACTGGCGGACAGAGGCACGCTTTTCCTCGACGAGATCGGGGACGTGCCCGCGTCGATCCAGGTGAAGCTGCTCCGCGTGCTGCAGGAAAGAGAATTCGAGCGGCTGGGCGGAACGAAGACTCACAAAGTGGACGTCCGGTTGATCGCGGCCACCAACCGCGACCTGCGCGCCGCGCTGGAGGAGAAAACCTTCCGCGAGGACCTTTACTACCGATTGAATGTGGTGGCGATCGACATTCCTCCGCTGCGCGATCACAAGGAAGATATCCCCGCGCTCGTGAAGTTCTTCCTCGAAAAATTCGGCAAGGAATCCGGAATTCCTCCGAAAAGCATCACTCCAGACGCGATGAAGCTCCTGATGGATTTCCGATGGCCCGGAAACGTGCGGGAGCTCGAGAATGTGATTCAACGGGCTGTGACGCTGGGTGAGGGAGCAATGCTTGAGGCGTCCGACATCCAACTCGACACCCGCTCGCAGCGCGAGCAATTCTTCCGGCACGCCTTTCTGCTGCCGGAAGGGATGACACTCGACCAGTGGGAACAGGAAACGATCCGCGAAGCTCTGAAACGCGCGAACGGCAACAAGAGCCAGGCGGCGCGAATGCTCGGGCTTTCCCGGAATGCGCTGCGGTATCGCCTGTCGCAAATGGGCGTGGCGGATCCGGCGGAAAGCGAGTAGCCGTCCGTGCAGTCGATTGGTTGAAATCCACCAGCGCCGCCTAAATACAACCGGGTTTACAAGGCGGAAGACCCTCGGCACTTCCGTTTGGTCGCATTTTCTAACTGACTGATAAGATGTGGCCTTAGATCTTTCATCGTGCCAGCTGCGCCCGTTGGCCATTCCCCTGCAATATCAGGCATGATTCGAAGAGGCATGAAGGATTCGACGGCAGCGGGGTGGGCCATGCAAAAGACACTGGCAAGCTTCATAGCGTTTCTGATGATCGGCCTGGGAGGCGCATGGCCGCGCGCGGCCAAAATCAACACAAGATCCGCAATACAGATCAGCAATATCCCGACCACCAGGCTCAGCAGGATCCCCAAGCGCCACCGCCGCCGGATCAAGACCAGATGCCGCCGCAAGCTCAGGGCCAGCAAGCCGCGCCTCCGCCCGCGGGACAGCAGGCGCCGATCCCCGACAAGCCGGGGCAGCCAGCACCGGGCGTGGCGCGGCTGAGCTTCGTCCACGGCGACGTCTCGCAGCAGCGCGGCGACAACGGTCAATGGGTAGCGCAGACTCTGAATACGCCGATTGAGCCGGGCGATCGCGTTTCGACGCGGGCAGGATGCCCGCGCGGAGCTCCAGCTCGACTACGCCAACGTTCTGCGCATGTCGAACAATGTGACCGCCAACATCACCACGCTCAGCCCGCAACAGGATTCAGGTCCAGGTGGGGCAGGGCCTCACAACATACTCCGTGCTGCGCGGCAGCGAGGCGGATTCCGAGATCGACACGCCGAACGCGGCCATGCATCCGCTGGGCGAAGGTGAATACCGCATCCTGGTTAATTCCAATGCCGAGACGCAAGTGATCGTTCGCAGCGGCTCGGCCGATGTCTCCACGCCGCAGGGCAGCACGCACGTGGAAAAGGGGCAGATGATCACCGTCGCAGGGACACGGAAAACGCGCAGTACAAGACCGATCCGGCGCCCGGCGAAGGACGAGTGGGATTCCTGGAACAACGATCGCGACAAGCGGATTGCGAGCGCCGAAAGCTGGCAGCACACCGACCGCTATTACACCGGCAGCGAAGATCTCGATCAGGAACGGCACATGGAGCGAGATACCCGACTACGGCCCGGTGTGGGCTCCGGCAAATGTCGATCCCGGTTGGGCGCCTTATCGCGCGGGCCGCTGGGTCTATGAGCCTTATTACGGCTGGACGTGGGTTTCCTATGAGCCCTGGGGCTGGGCGCCTTACCACTATGGCCGCTGGATGGTCTACGGTGGCAGCTGGGTCTGGTGGCCGGGCCCGGTGACTGCATATCCTGGGTATTACCCAATCTGGTCGCCTGCTTATGTGTCTTTCTTCGGTTTTGGAGGCGGCGGCTGGGGTTTGAGCTTCGGAGGTTTGGGTTTGGCGGTTCGGGACGGGTCGGCTGGCTGCCAGTTGGGCCGGGCGACTGGTATCACCCGTGGTATGGCGGATGGGGCGGTCGTTACAATGCCGTGGGAGTCGGTGAATTTGGCCGCTTGCATGAAGGATTCTCGCCGCTTGGTGCCGGACGCTTCTCGACCTTCGACCGGGCGGCCAGGTGATGCGCGTGTCCGCGCGGGGTTCTCGTCAATGGCGGGAAACGAATTCGGACGCGGAGCGGTGTCCATGCATCAGGAAGCCATCAGCGAAGCATCGTTCCGGCAGGCAAGCGCGATGACGGGCCGGATGCCGGTGAGCCCGTCGCGCGAGAGCTTCAGCCCGTCGAACCGCGAGCCGAATCCGTCGACGATCCGCAATGGCTCGGCTGCTGGTTCGCAGCACTTTTTCTCGTCGTCTCGCGGAGGCTCTTGCCGGGGCGGGCTCCGGGTACCGAGGAGCTGGTTCTGCGTCGGGAGCCATCTCCAATCGGTCCGAGCAGGGATTTGCGAATAGCGCAGGCCGGTCGCAAGCAACACAAGGCGGGACGCAGGGAGGGTGGAATCGGTTCACTCCGCCATCCCACAGCGCGTCTCAATCGCACAGTCTTCTGTGCGCGGCTACAGTTCGCCGAATGCGCAGCGCCAGTTTGATTCACCCAACTCCGCATCTCGTGGCGGTTACGGGGGCTCCTCGAATTCATACAATCGTACCCCTCTTAATATGAGGCAGCCCATCGTAACGCCACGAGGCGGCGGCTATAGCGAGCCGCGTGGTGGATACAGCGGCGGCTTATTCCGCGCCACGAGGCGGGTCCAGCGGCGGCTATAGCGCGCCGCGCGGCAGCTACAGTGCGCCAAGCGCGCCGAGGGGCGGTTCCTCCGGCGGCGGTTCCCGCGGCAGCAGTGGTGGATCACACGGCGGCGGAGGCCACTCAGGCGGTCATCGTTAATCCTAATTCATATATTTAATTCCACGACTCCGAGTTCCGGGGTCGTGCTGTGTACGCGGCTGCCGCGAGAAGCCAACTGAAGTTCAGCTTGGCGCGAAAGGGGATTCACATGTTCTCTTCCATTCGCGTAGTAGCATGGTTCCTCTGGTTGCGGGCGTATCTCATTGGATGCCGCCAGTTCGGCAGGCTATCAATTGAGGGCTGAGGCGTAGCAAGACTGACCGGAGTATCAGAAAACTGTTTCTGAAGCCACTGATAAGCTTACTCCAATTGAATCAGAAAAATCGGGTTCGGGGAGGATGGAAGAAATGAGGAAATCAGTGCTCACGCTGCTACTCGCTTTGGTTGCTGCTGGAATGGTATTCGCGCAAGACGGAGGTCCCACGGGTGCTTCTCCGGATGCGGCGGCGCCGCAAGGCTCTGATCATCCAGACTCCAGAATCAGCCCGACCCACCGGGCCGTGTCGCCCGGTTGAACTATATACAAGGGTCTGTCTCGTTTCCAGCCCGCCGAACCCAGCAATGGGTGGATGCGGGTCCCAATCGGCCTCTCACGACGGGCGATAACGTCTGGTCCGACATCAACTCGCGCGGCGAGGTGCATGTAGGAAGCACGGCCATCCGGCTTTCGAGCCAGACAGGGCCTTTCCATCCTGAACCTGAATGACCAGGCCGTGCAGATCGAAATTCCGCAAGGTTCCGCCGAGGTTCACGTCCGGGATCTTGGCGAATCCGAAGCCTACGAAGTGGATACGCCGAACCTGGCGCTGACGATTCTGCGTCCCGGCGATTATCGCGTCGACGTCGATCCTAACGGCACGTCTTCCACCCTTACTCTGCGAAGCGGCAACGGGGAAGTCACCGCGGCAGGCGTGGCGTACAACGTCAATCCGGGCCAGCAATACGTCTTCACCGGAACCGATCAGCTGACCTACGACGCGCATCCCGCACCCGGGCCGGACGACTTCGACAGCTGGAGCATGTCGCGGGACCATCTGGAAGACAGTTCGGTCTCCGCGCGCTACGTATCCCGCGACGTGATCGGGTTTGACGACCTCGACCGCAACGGTGACTGGCGAACCGACCCCGAGTACGGCGCCGTCTGGATACCGCGAGGTGTGGTCGTCGGCTGGGCACCTTACCATTACGGGCACTGGGTGTTACGTCGCGCCCTGGGGCTGGACGTGGGTGGAAGACGAGCCGTGGGGTTTCGCGCCTTTCCATTACGGGCGATGGGCGCTCGTAGGGAGGAGTCTGGGGCTGGGTGCCGGGGCCGGTAGTGGCCGTGGGGGTGCATGTTCGCCCCGTGTATGCCCCTGCGCTGGTCGGATTCGTTGGCGGCGCCGGATTCGGGGTGTCGTTCGCTATCGGCGGCGCGGCCGGCGTGGCCTGGTTTCCGCTCGGTCCGCGGGATGTGTGGGTGCCCGGCTACCACGCCAGCGCCGTTTACTTCCGGAATGTGAATATCACGAACACGCGCGTGGTCAACGTCACGCAGATAAACAACGTCTACGTGAACCGCACAACGATCGTCAACGATTACACTTATGCGCACAATACCGTCGCGGTGACGGCGGTGTCGCGCGAATCCTTCGTGAACGGCGCGCCTGTGGCAAGAGCGGCTGTGCGCGTGAATGCAGAGGAAATCAACCATCCGCGGGTGATGGATGCGCATCTCGCACCAGGGCCTCGAAGCGCATTGGGTCCAGCGCCTGCGGCCCGGGCGCTTCCTCCGGCGGCGCTGGCGAACCGGCCGGTTGTGACACGGATGGCTCCCTCGCCCCATGCTGTCGCGCTCGGACACACACAGCCTCTTGTAAACGACCGCGCGGCCTACCGGCCTTCGGCGCCGACGAATGGCGCACAATTCAGCCGGCCAAATAACGCCGGCCAAAACCAGCCGAACGGAACTGCGGGCGGCTATCGAAGTTTTCAGCCATCGAATCGCCCTGCTGGTAACGCGGCCGTGAACGGAAATGGCGCAGTCCAGCCTAATAATGGCAGCAATCCGCGAACGAATCCAAACACCAACAATGGATTTCGGCCGTTCCAGCCTCCCAACCGTTCGAATGGGAACCCCAGCGTGAACGCGAACGGAGGCCCGACGACAACCGCGGGGCCAGGGGGACCATCGTCATCCGCGGCACCGAACGTGCGGACGAATGGCGAAGGGCAGCAGCCGGCCCGCGTCAACCCGAGCAATACCAACCCGTCAGAACGAAGAGCGCCGTCCGCCAACGACCGGTGCTTCAGGGGAGAACAAAGGCGCCTCCGGCGCGCCGCAGCACACGAATAAGTCCGCGGAGAAGGCGCCAAAGAAGGAGAAAAAGGACGACGAACACAAGTGAAGTTCGTAAACCGGTTCCGCGGTTTCGCAGTTCTATTTTCTCGAAGCCGAAGGCCGTGATGATTCACTCACTGAACGAATGCAGCATACGCCCGGACCTATCCCGGAAGAGTACGGGCCGGCGCGGTTCGGAGGCGGTCAGTCGAAAGAGTGC
The DNA here is from genome assembly GCA_963697575.1 of uncultured Acidobacteriota bacterium. GTDB lineage: Bacteria > Acidobacteriota > Terriglobia > Acidiferrales > UBA7541 > Palsa-295. The sequence goes on from CAVOOP010000020.1 coordinate 63,643, forward strand.
GATGGCGGATTAAGCAAGTCGGGGCGAAACTTCTCAAACAGTGCGACAGTCAGCAAAATCAGAACCAGCAGCACGGGAAGGAGCGCGATGGCCCAGCTGTGGGAATGCTCGCGCAGGATTTTCCCGGCCAGATAACGGCGAAGCGTTACAACCGAAGCACCCACATAATACGTCGCAACCATGGCGCTTCCCAGTACGGGAAGCCAACTCGTTTGCTGCTGCCATCGCGTCCACCGCAGAATGGCCCCAATACCAAGAATGACCGCGCCCAACAGGAGATCCATATACCAATAGGATACGGGCGAGGTGGCATGCCGCCTCGTAATCATGTGGTGAGCCCAGTAGATTCCGTACGCGGAGACCGTGAGATACAAAAAACCTGCGGGGATTTTCAGGCGGCCTCCAGGCGCGGCTCTTTTGCTTAGACGTGATAGGACGACGAAACCGTTGCAGCGCGGTCAGGAATAGGCGCCCTTTCCTATGGTCGTTGCGCCGGGGCGGAAGCAGCAGGTTCTGGCGTAGTCGCGGCGGCTGGCGGAGCGGGGGGCTGCTCGAGTGCGAGATACGAGCGGCCAAACGCCGATTGCTGAGTACCCGCGCCAATCACTACGGCTTGCACGGAGTAGCGGCCGGTGGGGAGTTTTGCAAGCGGCAGGCTGATGCGGAAGGAAGCGGTATGCGTCTTGGTATCCGTCGAAACCGGCGCGAGCAGGGGCGTGGCGTTCACCTGCACGCCGTCGCGGAAAAAGATCAGGCCGGCGCGCAGCGCAGCCGGGTCGAATGTGTCGGACTTTTCGGGATAATACGCCTGGAAGAAAACATACAGCGTCTGCTGCTGGGTGAAGAAGCGCGTCACGCTGGGAACGATTCGCTGGCCCTCCATCTCCAGCGGAGAAGCCGTCGAGCTTCGCGCGAAGGCCCTGCGCCTTGGTCTGCACCTCGGATGATTTTTCGACCGGCACAAGCTGGCTCGAGAGCACACAGAACTGAGCGAAAGGCGTTGCGCAGGACGCGGCGGAGCCGTGAAGTTCTGCTCGAACGTGCCGATTTTTCCCGACTCATTTTCCCGCGCGATGAATTTAAGGTGGTACGAGCCGGGCGAAAGCACCACGCCGCCCTGGTAGACCAAATTCGCCTGATGCACCTGCTCGAAGCGTTGCTGGTTGAGATGGACGTTGATCGTGTCGCGCAGTTGCGCGACGATTTGTCCGGAGGCAGGCCGCGCGAACCTCGGCCGCGAAATCAAATTCGGCTTGGCGGCGGCCATGCTTCTGCGCCCAATCGAGCGCGGTGGCGGAAAGCTTGGCGGAGATCGGAACGTAGACCTGTTCGTCGCTCGAGGCGGAACATCGCCGTCTCGACCGCGATCGGAAGCTCCACGACCGGATTATCGGAATGCATCGCCTCGGCCAGCTGCTCGTCCCGGGATGCCTTTTCCAGATGCTGGAAGTCGCGCGGCGCGTAGTAGCCGTTGCGGTAGCGGATGTGCGCGCCGCGGCGCATTCACTTTCACGCGAACGGCGTGCCAGGTGCCGTCGTGCTTCACATTCGCATTCAGGTAGTAGCCGACGAGGTAGTAGCCGCCATTCTCCTGCTGAATTTTCGGAAACGCATCGCTCAGATCGCCCAGGTCGTAGAAGGCGCGGCCGCCGGTGTCGGTGGAAAGGGTCGCCAGCGTGTCGCGGGAGTCTTCGCGCTGGTCGGTCTGGTGAAAGACGGATGCGCCGGTAAACATGGACGTGCCGGTGGCGGCGTCGGCCGTGACATCCCCGCCCGGCGCCGCGGCCAAAAATCCGCGCGCATCGATGGAGTAGATCGAAACGTTGGCGCGATTGGCGGCGTCGGTGGCGGCGCGCAATTGCGTGCGATTTTCTTCGCCCGTCTGCGTGATGCCGCCGGTAAATTCAATCACCGATTTTCTTCCGGGAATCACGCCGAGCACGTTCGCCAGGCTCTCGACCGCCTCCAGTTTCTGGTCGGTGTTGAATACGTTGAATTCCGTTTCGTCGGCGGTAAAGGCCGCGCCGGTATCCTGCTGCACGTCGTATTCGCCGTTTTGCGCGGCGGCGTACAGCGGATTGGCAAGCTGGGACGACACGCCGGGCAGAAGCTGCGCGATGGCTTTGTTGAGCTTGTCGTGGTCGTTTGTGAAATCGGAAAGCACGCGGAGGTTCGAGCTGAAGACGACCACCGAAACCAGATCGGCTTTGGTCATCTGCTGCTTCATGAATTTCGCGGCGGCATCGTGCGCGCGGATCAGATCGTCGGGGCCCAGCGACGTAAGGTCGAAGAAAAGCACCAGCATGCGCCGGTCGCGCGCCTGCTCGCCCGGCAGCTTGCGCGGCGGCGTCGCTCGGGCTATCGACCGCAATGACGATCGGCTTGGTGTCGGTGTCGCTCGCCGTTTCGACGGCTTCGATGTCCTCGTAGGAAAAGATGGAGACTTTTTGCCCCTGGCCGTCGTCGGTGATGGTGAACTGATCGGACTTGAGTCCCTTGACCGGCTTGCCGGAGCGGTCGGTCACTTCCACGTCGATGCGCACCAGGTCGGACGAACTCCGCAGCAGCGGCTGAGCAGACGGGGGCACCTGCGTGGAATTCGATTGCGCGGCCGGCTGGCTAGCGGCAGGTTGATTCGCCGAAGGCTGATTACCTGAAGGTCGGACAGCAGCCTGCTGGCGCGCCTGCATCGGTGCGGACGGCAGGCAAAGTCCCGCAACGAGAAACGCGACCCGCGAAACGTCGGATGACATCGTGTTTCATGGCATTTCAGCCTGCGCTTCCATCACAGATTAAACCGAATCATGATATCCATCGTGCGCATCGAGCCGGCGCCGGTCACGCGCCCGAACGTCGTCGATCCCAGCGTCGTGCCAACTCCGTTGAAACTCGGCGTGTTCGTGAGATTCTGAATTTCCCAGCTCGCGTTGAACGTGTGCCGCTGCTCCGCGCCAAACCGAAAGGATTTCGCGAGCGAAAGGTTCCAGTTGAATTGGCAGGGGCCTTCGACCGAGCCCCGATGTTCGTCGCCATATTCTCCCGGCGGGGGCGTGGCGAACGCGGCCGTGTTGAAAAAGCCCAGCGGCGAGCCGCCGCAGATTCCGAAATTCGGGTTGCCGATTAGATTGGCGCGCTCAGAGAAATTCGACCCGGTGCCGGAATTGTTCGACGCGCTTCCGCCGAGATATACGGTCAGTGGCGTTGCCGGTGTGCCAGGTCACGATGTTCAGAAGCCGCCAGTTTCCGAAGGCATGTTCCTTCCAGCCGTGATTGGCCCAGCGGCTTCGCTCGCCAAAAGGCAGCTCGTAAGTGGAGGCGAAGCGGAACTGGTGGCGCATGTCGAACGACGAAAGGCCGCGCTCGGCGGCGTAATTGCCGTCCTGCTGCACGACGATGCCCCCGCTGCCGCCGATCGAACTCGCATTGTCGAGCGATTTCGAATACGTGTAGAAGCCCTGGAAAGAAACTCCGTGCGTGAAGCGATGCACCACGCGAACCTGCAGCGCGTTGTAAATGGAATTCGCGCCGGACTGGTCGTAGTAAAAGCTGGTCGCGTAAGGAATTTGCAGCTCGGATTGCGTGTCGAGCTGGCTCGTGCCCAGCGGCGCGCGGTTGGGCGCCCGCAGCAGATCCAGATTCGTTCCCTTGGTGCCGGTGTAGGTCAGGTCGAGAATCCAGTTCTGCGTGAAAGATGTTTCGGTGCCCAGCATCCAGATCTGCGCGTAGCCAGGCCGGTAGTCAGGGTTTACTCCCGCCGTGTTGAGAATCTTGTTGCTCGCGCTCTGCGCTGGAAACCCCTGTTGAAGCGTGAGCACCTGCGCGGCGGATGTGTAACAGATTCTCCGACTGATCGAACGGAGGCTGATACGCCAGATACTTTTGCGCCAGAGTGTTGTAAATCGACTGGTTGTAGAAAATCGAATAGCCCGAGCGCACGATCGTCCGCGGCTTGATCCCTGGATCCCACGCGAACCCGATGCGCGGCGCCCAATCATTGTAATCACCGTGAATCAGAGCGCGCGGATAGGAGCCGCTAAACGGTCCCGTTTCCCCGGGCGTAACCACGGCCACCGCGGTGGCGGTGGAATTCATGTCGAGATTCGCGAGGTGGTTATAGAGTTCGATGGGCGGCGTCTGCGCCTGATAGCGCACGCCATACTGAACCGTGAAGCGCTTGTTCACGCGGAAATCGTCCTGCGCGTAGGCGATGATAGCCCCAGGCGCGAAAGTAGGTGTTCGGATCGCCAAATTGCACGGCCGTGTTGTAGGGAAGGCCGAGCAGGAAGTCAGCAAATTCGTAATACGGCTCGGTAAGCGGGGTGAGGGGCACCGCCGGGTCGCCGCTGGCGTTGAGCTGGTTGGTCATCACTCCCGTGAACCGGAACTGGCCGCGCGGGTTCGGGTTCGCGTCGTTATTGAGCTCGATGCGGCGGATTTCTCCGCCGAACGTGAGCGTATGCTTCGTGCGCACCCAGGTCACGGCATCGGAAAAGCGCAGCGTCTGATTGCGGACGCGCGAAGGGACCGGATCGTTAAAGCCGGTAAAGCTGCTGAACTGAATGCCCGGCAATCCGTAATCGAGCGGATCGGTCGCGATGCCCATGATGCCTAGATTTCCCGCGACATCATTGACGAAAGAATTGCCGCTGAGCGTTTGGTTGCGGCTGCGGCTCCAGTTCAGATGCGCGGTCTCCGTAAATTTCGGCGACCAATTATGCGTCAGGCCGATATCGACGTTCTGGCCCCGTGTGGTTGTCCGCCCGCGAATATCGGGAAAAGCCCCGAGCGTGTCCTGGCGCGACGAGCTAAAGTTGTAACCCACGTTGAGGTTGAATTTCGCGTTGATCGTGTGCAGCACGTGGATGTTGAAGCTATCGGTGTTGTGCGGCGTCGACGCCTGCAGAAGATAGTTTTGCGCCGTTTGCCCGGGTACATTCGGCAGAGGAATGTAGGCGAGAAGCGCCTGCGAAGCTGGGGTTGATCGCCGGGATCTGGCAGCCGTTGCCGAGAGGAGTTCGCGGGCCTGCGAGATTTGAGAAGGGGTTGTAGAGCGTGACGCCCAGCCCGCAGAAGTTGCCGCTGCGCTCGGCCGCCGTCGGCACGGTCGAGAACGTGTCCACGCCCGCTTTCTGCGTATCATGCTGGAAGTTGGCGAAGAAAAAGGTTTTGTTGCTTCCGTCGTAGATGTGAGGGATTTTCAGCGGGCCGCCCATATTCGCGCCCACGCGCTCATCGTAATTCGACACTTTGGGGAACTCGTTGCCGGTGATCGAATACGGTCGCGCGTCGAATGCGGAATTCGTATACCGCTCGGAAAAGCTGAAGCGAACGCGGTTCACGGCTTGACGGCCCAAGCGCCCACCGCCTCCGCCCGACCGCCGCCTCCTCCGCCACTACCTCCTCCTCCGCGAAATATTCCGCCTTGCGCAAATCGTCCACCGCCTCCACCACCCCCGCCGAAGCCGCCGACAGCTCCTCCAGGGCCTCCGCCAAAGCGGCCGGGGCCGCCGCCGATCGAACCGAAGCCTGACGGGCCCCCGGGCGCGCTGGGAGCCAGCCCTTCAGGTCCGAAGCCACCAGGGCCGCCGGGCCCGCCTGCCATCATTACCGGACCATTCGCGGCCAGACCTTGCCCGGTGGTGCCTTGCAGCAGGAAAGAATCCGAGGAGGATCCCAGCGCCGTTCCGGAAGATAGCTCCGCCGCAGCTTGCGCGCCTGCACCCGCTTGCCCGACCGTCTCGCCGCCCGCGGCGCCCGTGGTTTCGGCTTCGCCGGTCAAGTCCGTTTGTGCAAAGCCGCCGGCCATTCCCTGGTTGATCGCATTGGTAACGCCCGCAGGGAGCTGTCCGCGCCCGCCAAATCCGCCGCGACCCCCTTGCCCGCCTTGCCCAGAGCGCCCTTGCACGTACCCACCAGCATTGCCGGAATTGCCTCCGCCCCCGAATTGGCGCCGGCCCTGTCCACCGGTTCCGTTATCGCCGTTCGACCTCGCTCGGGAGGCTCCCCCGGCGTAGCGGTTAGCTCGGCAAGCGTGGCGACGCGGAGGGTCACCGCAACCGGCTTGTTGGCTGAAAGCGGGAGTTGCGTTTCGGTCGAGGATTTCACAAATCCAAGCTGGCTGGCTTCGACTCGATAGTGTCCTGCGGGAAGATTTGGGAATTCGAATTTTCCGGATTCGTCCGTCCAGCTCACCCAGCTTTTATTGGTTTCTGTATTGGTAAGGCGAACGGTGGCGGAAGGAACCGGCGCGCCCTCAGCCGTCTTTACGGTGCCTGATGTAGTCGTGGTCGCGCCTGGTGTAACGGTCGTGGCCGGAGTGGAGGGCGGTGCCGCTGCGGAGTTTTGCTGCGGAGACTCCGACGAAGCTTGATGACCGTGCGAAGCGCCATGAGATGGTCTCGCCAAGCCCACTGCGGATGTAGCGAGGAGCCATGCAGGGAGCCACGCCAAGCCCCATCTCCGCTTTCGCCCGACCATTTGGCTCAGCGCCATGCGCGGTGGACACCGATTCTAGTCGCCGCCCGTGCTTGCGTAAACGGGATCGTACACCTGCTTGAACGTCACCGGCTCTTTGAAGCGCTTGTTCTCGATCTTCGTGGTTACGATCAACTGTTTGTTATCGGGCGAGAGTTCGTAGCTACGCGTCGTGGTGCCGCCGTTTCTCATTTGCTGCGTGGCCACGAGTTTGTTGTCCTGCCACTGCGCCAGTGCGGGAGCGGGTCCCCCTCCATCATTGGCAGAATTCGCGGAGGAAGCCGGCGAACTTTCCGGGGATGCCGAATAGAGCGCCAGCACTCGGCCGGAGGGATCGCTCACTTTTGCTGAAGTGGGAGTTTGCTCAATCACGAGCGTCGCCATGCCGCGCATCCCGCCCCCGCCCTGGCGCCTGCCACCGCCGCCCTGCTGGCCGCCCCCTTGACCGCCCTGTTGATCTCCGTCGCCGGAATTCTGTCCGCCGCCATTTTGTCCGCCCCAGCCGCCTCCGGGGCCGCCCATGCCTCCGCCACCGCCGTAACCGCCGCCGCGGCGCCCGCCTCCGCCGCCACCTTGGTCACCGGAGTCTTGCTGCGCCTCACGCATCTTCTGCATGGGGTTGTCGCTCTGATCGACATTTAATTTCCAAGTGCCGGCCAAGTTCGGCTTGCCGGCAACCTGCGAGGAGGATTTCGCCTGCGCCGTTGGCTGGTCCGACGGCGTGGCTCCCGGCAAAGGACCCGCCGAGTTTTGGGCAGACGCCTTGTTCACCGAAAAAAGCGTCAACAGCAAAAGCGCCGCGGCGCACAAGGACGGGCGCTTAAAAGTGACACGATGAGAGCGATGATTGCTTGTCATTCTGCTCATGGTTCATACCTTCTTTACGGAAGTTTGACCGTCGAATGCAACCGCTCGACACAATTGTTGTTCCCGTGAAAGGGCCTGAGAGTTCCCCAAGTTTTTGGCCTCAGACCTGCGCCGTCGTTCAACAGTGGCTTCTAGAACCGTTTTCCGTTGCTCGCCGCTCGAGCAATGGATCCCGCTCTCTTCGCTCAGAAAGCCACGCTGGTATAGTCCGGTATTATCTAACGCTTTACCGCTTCGAGTTCCTGCGACGCGGAATCAATCAGCGCGCGCTCGTTATCCAGCACCTTCGCCACGCGCTCGATTTCGGAATTGGCCTCGTCCCAGTGTTTCTGCTCGATCGCTTCGCGCACACCCGGAATCGTCTTTGCGTCGTAGCCGGAATAGACGCCGGGAGCGTAGATCATGTGCTTGTACCAGGGCCGCCGCAGCAATCCCTCCGGCGTGGTCAAGCGGCGTTCGCTCTCGGCGAGCTTCTGATTCAAATCCTGAAGCGTCGCGGCAGGCAGCCCGGCGCTCCAGGCTGCGCCCAAGTCCGACTGGTAGCGCCGCGCGCTGGCCTCCAGCGCGTCAGTGGCATTATCGAGCGGCGCGAAATTCAGATACGGAGGCACGTCTTCTTTTGGCGGCGCAACCTGCGGATGCCGCTGATCGTTGACGGCGCTGAACAGCCCCTCGTCGATTTCCTTGTTGCGCTCGAGAATCGTATCGCGCTCGTCCGTCAGCGAGTTTCTTCAGCTCTTTCACATACATGCGGATGGTGTCGGCTAAGATCGGTGAATTCGAAACGGCAGCAAGTCGGCATCGGCCAGCCGCATCACCGCGGTGCCGACCGTTTGCGCCAGCGCCCGGCCATAGACGAAATCGGTGTCGGCAAAGTGCGTGTACCAATAGAAATCGTCGTACATGGAGTGATAGATGCCGCTGCTCGTCTTCGCCGCCGAAGCCCAGGTTGAGCGAGGCGATGCCCAGGTGGTCGATGAAAGCCGTGTAATCCGAGCCGGAACCCAGAGCCGCCGATGCGCAGGTCGGACCGCTGGCGGAGCTTCCTGCCGGTCTTCGGCGGTCTTGGCCTGTTCGATTCTCGCGCAGGCGCAGCCGCTTCCAGACCGATCAGCTTCGTCTCCGGATCTTCGATATCGCGCGCCACGCCATTCATGAAATTTTCCAGCGTATGCGACCGTCCATGTCCAGATAGCCGCGGCCGTTGCCGTCGGTATTGATGTAAGCCACGGCGTGCTGCTCGAAGTTCCTCGTCGTGCTCCTCGGCCCATTCGGTCGAGCCGAGCAGCCTCGGCTCCTCGCCGTCCCACGCGCAGTAGATGATGGTGCGCCTCGGCTTCCATCCCTGCTTCATCAGCTCGCCCAGCGCGCGCGCTTCTTCCAGCAGCGCACCTGGCCGGAACGGGATCCTCCGCGCCATTCACCCAGGCATCGTGGTGATTGCCGCGAATGATCCATTCATCGGGCTGCTCGGCGCCAGGAATTCTGCGCGATCACGTCGTAGAGCGGCTTGATGTCCCAGTTGAACTTCACTTTCAGATGAACTTTGGCGGGCCCGGGCCCACGTGATAGGTAATGGCCAGCGCCCCGCGCCAGTCCTTCGGCGCCACCGGCCCGGTCAGCGCGGCCAGCAGCGGTTGCGCATCGCCGTAGAGATCGGCAGCACCGGAATCTTGGTGAGGCTCGGCGCTTCTTGCAGCGGCAGCCGCTTGGCATCCGTTGGTGGCGCCGACACCCGGGCGTGAGCGGATCGCCAGGATAGACGACGGCATATCCATCACGCTGCCGCGCTGCACGCCTTCCGGGCCGCATCGGGCCCTTCGGGAAAACGTCGCCCTCGAAATAGCCGTCGTCGTGCGGATCGGAATAGATCAGGCAGCCGATGGCGCCATGCTCGGCCGCGACCTTGGGCTTGATGCCGCGCCAGGAATTGCCATAGCGCGCAATGACGATGGCGCCCTTCACGGAGACGCCCAGGCGATCCAGTTCTTCGTAATCCTCCGGCATGCCGTAATTCACATAAGACCAGCGGCGCCGTCACGTCGCCATCGATCGAATAGGCGTTGTAGGAGGGCAGTTGCTCGTCGTGCTGGCCCGAAGTGGGGTCGCACCGGCACCGTGCGGCTCCTGCCAGCTTCGCGGTGAACTTCGTGGGCTCGACCAATTCCACCAGGCGCTCCTTCGGCGTGGGGAAGAGAACATCGAACGTTTCGATGTGCGCGTCCCAGCCCCATTCCTTGAACTTCGAGAGGATCCACTCGGCGTTGTCCTTGTCGTACGGCGAGCCGACATGGTGGGGGCGCGCGGTCAAGCGCTGCATGTACTCGCGCAGGTTTTCGGCGCTGGGAATGGCGCGGAATTTGCTCTCCCAGTCGCGCTCCGCCGCGGAACTTTGCTGGGTGAATCCCTGCAGTGGCTCTTCACCGGCGCGCGCCGGCAACAGAAGCATCAGGATCGGCATTACACCTAGAAGGACGCTACGGCGCATTCGCTTTCTCACTTTCAGGTTGCGCGATCGTTTGAATTCGAGGCAAAAGCCAAGGGTAGCAGTAAGAAAGCGGTCCGCCAAATCATTGTGGCCACGCTGACGATAGCCTAGCGCCCGCTGGCCTTTCCGCGACGTTTCTGCGCCGCCTTATGGACACCGCTATCGATACAAGCAATCGATACCAGCCTACACTTTTCGCGTTTCCTCCTGTATCATGCAGGCTTGCCTTTGCTGCGTTGTTTCTTCCTGCTGGATCACGCGAAAGGGGTTAACGGAATGGCACAATCTCCCACCCAGATGCGCCTCGCCGTCCTGGGAGCCGGAAAGATGGGCGGAATACTGCATCGAAGCGTTTGTAAAGCAGGGATTGGTCTCTCCCAGAATATCTCGCGCGACAGTGGCACACGCCGGTCAACGAGCGCAAGAACCTGTCGAAGGTGCTGGTTTCCTGCGGCACGGACAATCGCGCGGCCGTCCGCTGCGCGGACGTAATTATTCTCGGCGTGAAGCCGCAAACGGTAGGCCAGGTGGTCGACGAAATCGCCCCGAATTGACTGAAAAGAAACTCCTGATATCCGTCGCGGCGTCGGTGCCGACCGACTATATCGAGCGTCGCATCAAAGCAAACATCCCGGTGATTCGCGCCATGCCCAACACGCCCTCGATGGTGGGCGAGGGCATCACGGCAATCGCAAAAGGGAAGTATGCAGCGCAGAAAGGATGTTGACACCGCGCACGAAGCTCTTCGGCGCCATGGGCAAGACCGTGGTAGTGGATGAGAAGCACATGGACGCCGTCACCGGCCTTTCGGCAAGCGGCCCTGCGTTCATCTACATGATTCTCGAATCGCTGGCGGAAGGCGGAGTGAAGGTGGGATTGCCGCGCGAGCTGGCCACGCTGCTGGCCTCGCAGATGACGCTCGGCGCCGCCAAAATGGTGATCGAAACGGGCGATCATCCCGCGCTGCTGAAGGACACCGTGACCACGCCCGCCGGATGCACAATTGACGGCATCCTTGAACTGGAAGAAGGCGGCCTGCGCGTAACCCTGATCAAAGCAGTGGTAAAAGCCTCGCAGCGTGCCAAAGAATTATTGGTTACCGACGAGGACCGCTAGCCGCTCGATCTAAACCATCAAGCGAATAGCACGCGCAACCCAAGGTCCACGATTTCGCGCGCACGCAACGCCTCCGTCGAAGCCTCCCCCGTATGAATCGACATCATCTTCGAAAAGAGCGCCGGTTGCGAAGCAAACAGCCGCAGCGTTTTTCCCCGGATCCAGTCACTGCGCTCCATCAGCAGCAGGAGACGCGTCATGCGAACAGCCTTACCGTGATACTCCGATGCGCGGTTTCGTAGCCGCGCAGATCATTCCGCGCCAGTGCGCCGCCCAAACAGACGGCCTCCTGAAACGCGAGACTCAGTCCCTGGCCCGCGATTCCATCGATGGCGCACGAAGCGTCGCCAACAAGCGCCACGTTCCCGCGGGTGACGGCGCTCGCCCGGCCAAGCGCCGATGATCGCGCCGCCCTCCGCCGCAATGGCCGGAGCGCCCCGCAGTCGTCTCGCGACTGCCGGAAATTCTTCGAGCGCCCGCCCGATCCGCAACCGGGAATTATTTGACAAGAGCGCGACGCAAACTTCGTTCGCCCCGGTTGGCGTTACGAACATCTGGCAACGCCGGCCCCAATGCACCTCGACCGCATCCGTCCAGGGCGCAACCGCATAATGCCGGCGGAAACCGAATCGCGAGCGACGATACCGCCCAGCACCCAATCCCGCCCGTCTGCGAACCACGGAATTCTGTCCGTCGGCCCCGACCACCCAGTTGCATCGAACGCATTGCCCGTCGGCCAAGAACGCCCCCCCGCTCAACTCGGAAATGCGAACGCCCCACCAGAAGGAAACTCCGATTTCGCGCGCCCGCTCTCCAGCAGCCGGTGAAGCGCCGTCCGGCGCAGCCCAAACGCGCGGCCGCTGTTCGATTCGGGCAGTGGCTGAAGAATTATCGTCGCAGAAGCGGATGCCGGAAAAAGGGAAGGCAAAGCTGGAGTCAAGTTCGATGCCGAGGTTTCGGAGCGCGGCTACAGCTTCCGGAAGCAGGCCTTCGCCGCACGGCTTGTCAATCGGCGGCTTGCGCGAATCGAGGACGGCTGACCCGAAGGCCCTTCAGTCGAAGCAGCAATCGCGGTGAGCGATCCCCGCCGGCCCCGCACCGACGACGACAACATCCACTGCCCATGCCGCTCGGGGCCCTCAAAATCGTCACCACCGCAAAAGCACAAGCTCGGAGCAGAACCCGGGACCCATCGCGGCAAGAATACTCAGCGAACCGGGCTCCGGGCGGCGATGCGAGTAAACGTCTTCCAGCACGAGCAGAACGGACGTGGAAGAAAGATTCCCTACCTTGCGCAAACACTCCCACGAAGCCGCAAGATCCTTTTCGGTGATGCCCAGCGCGGTGGCGGTTGCCTCCAGCACCTTCGGGCCGCCCGTGTGCATCACCCAGCTCTTGATGTCTCCGCGGCTGAATCCCTGCTCCGCAAGAAACGCGTCCACATCTTCGCCCAGGTGGCGCAGCACCGTATCCGGAACTTCCGGCGACAATACGATGCGAAAGCCTTTTTCGGAGATGTCCCAGCCCATCGTCCGTTCCGAATTGGGGTAAAGGATCGATTTCGTGGCGAGAATTTCAGGGCCGTCGGATTCCACCTCCGACCCCACCACCACCGTCGCAGCCGCGCCGTCACCGAAGAGCAGCGCCGAGATCAGATGCGCCATCGAGAGATCGTCGCGCTGCAGAGTGAGCGAGCACAGCTCGATGGATAAAAGCGCCGCAGCTTGATCGGGGAAGCCGCGCACGTAGTCGGCCGCGCGTGCGATGCCAGCCGCGCCAGCCACGCAGCCAAGTCCGAAAATGGGTATGCGCTTGATGTTGGGAGAAAGGCCCATCCGGTTCGCAAGCCGGGCATCGAGTGAGGGGGCGGCGATGCCCGTAACCGACGTCACAAAAATAGCGCTCAGCTCGCGCGGCTGAAGGCCCGCCTTCACCAGCGCATGGCAGAGGGCCTTTTCGCCGAGTTCGAGGCCGGCTTCAATCCACGTGTCGTTGGCCTGGCCCCACGTCGTCATGTTTTCGTAGAAATCGATCGGTCGCACGAGGTACCGCCCATCGACTTTCATGCTTTCATCGAGCCGGTCGAGGATGTCCGGATTCGGCAAGCGGTGCCGCCAATCGTTCTTGAGCGCTTCAACCAAAACTTCTGATTGTAATAGTGCTTCGGAAAAGCGCTGGCGACGCTGGCAATCCTCATGAATGCTCCTTGAATTAGGATTAAAGCGAACACTGCAAGGTATCGTGACTTGGCCTCGTCTTCAATGGCGATGTTCAATTCCGTTCGAATGCGCGTCTCCCGCCCATTTCGCGGAGATCCCGCCGCAAGCGTGAGAAAGGCGCAATTTCGGCTCGCAGCTCCTGTGGGTTTCAGGGTGACATTCAAGCGTTCGCCGCATCGACCTAAGTCTCGCCTGTGATGAGCCGACTGCTTCGAGTGTGGGCCGCATTCCATTCCGGTCCGGAAAGCCCTCTATAGATGAACGCGGCGCAGATTGCGGAAATCCCAAGAAGCAGAATGCCGGTTCGCCATGCAAGCAGGCAGATCATTCCGACCCCAAAAAGAGCCGAATAGATCATCGCACAGCCTGCAACCCAATTACAGAGGTTGCGTGCGAGGCCTCGTTCCGGGGGCACGTCCGGGAGCGAGTAACGCGATCGGCGCCCAACCCAAGGCATCGGGGCGAACCCGGCGATAAAACGCCAGGAGAGTTTCGCACGGCTCGGCGGGTGTTAGAAGCGTGCACGATACCCACACGGACGTTGTAAGCGCCGTCGTCGCAGGGTCTGCTTCGCAAAGACGGACGCCTCGGAGCCCTGAAACGGCATCGTCCAGCGAATGGCCAGTGTGGCACGCCAGCGCGGTCAGCCATCGCCGCGATTTCGCTCCACGCGTTGATGCGCCACCAGTACCAGCGCAGCAGATAAACGCTGCCGGTTCCCGCGCCGATTTCCAGCAGCGCTTCCCAGCCTGCGCGAATCGTGACCAGTTCCCAGGAAACCCACGCGCCGAGCACGACGAGCAGGACCGTCGCCCATCGCGAAACGCCAACATAATGCCTCTCGGTCGCATCGCGGCGCACGAACCGGCGGTAAAAATCGGACACCAGGTAGGAACTGCCCCAGTTGAGGTGCGTCGCGATCGTGGACATAAATGCCGCCAGGAATCCGGCCACCAGCAGACCGCGCGCGGCGCGTGGCAAGATGGTCCACCGCCAGCCGGACATATCCGGACTCTGGCTGCGCGAGATTCGGATAGAGCACCGCGACGGCGAGCGCCGCGAGAATCCAGGGCCAGGAACGCAGAGCGTAATGCGCGAAGTTGAACCACAGTACGGAGAGCAGCCCGTCGCGCTCGTTGCGCGCGCTTAGAATCCGCTGCGCCACATATCCGCCGCCTCCCGGTTCGGCGCCCGGATACCAGAAGGCCCACCACTGCACGCCGAGATACACGCAAAATGTGATTACCGGGATCGTCCAGAGCGCTTCACTGGTAAAGCCACGCGAAAAATCCGGGAAAAACGAAGTGATGTTGGCCGCGCCGGGCCCGGCTTCGCGCTCGCATCGCGTCGAGGCTGCGTAAGCATCTCCCCCGATCCGCCTGCGGCGCCCACGCCGTACCACGCCACCGCAATCACTACTCCCATTTTCAGAACGAACTGGAAAAGGTCGGTCCACAGCACTCCCCAAAGGCCGCCGAGCGAAACGTAAATGCCGGTAAAAGGAATCAGCACGAAGACGCACAGCGCCAGCGCCGTGCGTTCGTTCACACCGAGCACCACGCCGACGATCGTCGTCATCGCCTTGGTGACCCAGCCCAGGATCACGCAGTTGACCAGCAGTCCGAGATAGAGCGCGCGAAATCCGCGCAGAAATGCGGCCGGCTTTCCCGCATAGCGCAGTTCGGCGAATTCGACGTCCGTCAGAAGGCCCGCGCGAACCCACAGTCGCGCAAACAAAAAAACCGTCATCATTCCGGCGGGCAGCATGCTCCACCAGATCCAGTTGCCGGCAATGCCGTTGCGGTAGACCAAGCCCGTCACTACGAGCGGCGTATCGGCGGCAAACGTCGTTGCGACCATCGACGTGCCGATCAGCCACCATGCCGCGCGGCGTCCGGAGACAAAATAGTCCGCCGTGCTGCGGCTCGACCGGCCGTCGAAAATACAGCCCCTGAATCAGCGTGAAGACGAGATAAGCCGAGACGACGATCCAATCTGCGAGGGAGAGTTTCATGTCGGCGCGAACCGCGGCCTAGTCTTATCGAGGACGAGCGAAGAGTCAAAGGGAATAGTCGGTCGGCGCTGATCAAAGTAGGAAGCAAGGTGCCGCCAAGGTGCGGTGCCACAGGAGGAAAGAAGCCCGGGTCCGTGGGGGGACAGACCCGGGTTGGGGGGAGAGGGGAGCAGGCCGACAAACTTGTTATGGCGAACCGCAATCCAATGGCGGCGGGCCTCGATGGTCGGCTAGTAGTTCAGGCTTCGCAGCGCCTGCGTCGCCCGGAAGGCTGCCTGGAAAGCGCAGTCACCAGCAGCGTGTCGCGGATCGTTATCAGTGTTCTCCGCATCGAGTTGTTCCTCGTAACTCGCGGGGAAGGGCATCGAAGCGTCATGCGGTGCTGCGAGACTGCCGCCAGGTGTTGCTTGCCAGCGCGCTCATGACGCCGCTCTAGTTCAGCACGTAAACGGGCAAATCGTGTTCGACGTTCGCCACCATGGATTTGAAGATATCGATATCCCAGCTGTCCGAAATGCGGAGCTTCAGCGAGTTGTCGGTTTCCGACACCAGTCGCCCGCGCAGCGGGACGCGAAGGTTTCCCGTAACGACTCTCAGAATTACCGGCTGCCCCATCCAGACTGCGTAGCCACCTTCCATTTGGTTTATCCCTTTCGAAGCGCCAGTCTCGAAGTGTCTGCGGCTAATTTCGAATCATTCTCGAACACTGCGATTGTGCGGGACGCGATGTAACAGGCCAATGGTAGGAGAGGGCCATTTCGTATAGGAGCAAAGTACTACTCGGAAATGGTGCCGATGGCAGCTCTCACAGGCGCAGCCTTTTCTGCTATCGTGAAATAGAGGCTAAGTCAGGGCGTGCCGAAGATCTTCAGCTTCGCCAACCCATCGCCAATGTCATCACGAGCGAAGTGAGGGTTCTGCATTTTAGTGGGGAAGGTCTTAGCGGGAGAGGGCAGCGTCGTAGAGGCAGCGCGAAGAATCATGACAGGTCGAGCTTTCAGCCCGGCGGCCTGCCCGCGACCTCCGATCCAGCGCAGTGAATCAGAGTATTCGCCCACTCAAACCGAAGAGGGAATAGAACACATGATCGAAACCCTGCGGCATCTCATAACACAGCTCTCCGACGTTCGAGGTCTCATCGAATGGGGCGGAACCGGCCTCGTCTGCCTGATCGTATTCGTCGAGACGGGAATGTTCGTCGGCTTCTTCCTGCCCGGCGATTCTTTGCTGGTGACCGCAGGCGTGTTTGCAGGTGCAGGCCAGACGAAACTCGCCTACCTACTCTCGTTGGTGACGCTCTGCGCTATCGCCGGCGATCAGTTGGGATACTTCATCGGCTGGCGCGCCGGCAAAACCCTCTACGATCGCCCGGACTCGCGCTTCTTCAAGAAGCGCCATCTCGAAAGCGCGCACGAGTTCTACGAAAAGTATGGCGGCAAGACCATCATCATGGCCCGCTTCGTTCCTATCATCCGGACCTTCTGCCCGCCCGTGGCCGGCGCCGCCAAAATGAATTACACGCGCTACCTCATTTATGACATTTTCGGCGGATTCGCCTGGGTGTGGGGCATGATCCTGCTCGGCTACACCCTCGGCCGCACCGTCCCCAATATAGACAAGCGCATCCATTATGTGATCGCAGCCGTAATCGTTCTTTCTTTGATACCCGCTGCCTACCACGCGCTAAAAGCCCGCGCCAGACACTCGTCCCCGCCCCTCTCGCGAGCCCAGCCTGAGGAAGAGTAGTTTTCTTATTTGATCGCGGAGCTGACCGCCGGACAGGCATCTGTGGCGCTCGATCTCGCTATTGAGGAATAGCAGATGGTAAATTCGGTCCTCGGCAGCGCGCGGGACGAACTGCATGGTGAAAATGATTTCGCGGGATTGCGGAGTTGCTCCGGGCTGTGCGCGAAAATCACGCTGCACTACGCGCGCCTTTTTCGCGTCCTCGATCGCCCCCTCGTCCAACACCTCGTTCGTGCTGGCCACTACTTCCGCCTCGACCAATTGGTGATCGGGAGAAACGATTCCGTGGACGACCACCACCTGCCCCGGGGACCCGGGCTTAGCGATTCGGAGCCTTCCCTGCTCCACACAGTCATCGGCGGCGCGGTCAACTGGCCCACGCCCAAGGGATTGAGCCCAGACGGTTGGAAAATACTGCTGTCTTTGGGCGGAGCATCTCCCACGCTTTCCGTCTTGGCCTCGATGATCGTTTTTCCGCGCTCAGTGATCGTGAACCCGTTGGGGATGATCTGTTCGTGGAAGTGCAGGGCGCTCCCATAATCGTAGCGGACGTATAAGCCGGCGCACGGCGAGAAGGTCTCGAGGAGCCCGTTTGCGTATTCACGCAGTACTCCGATTCAAGAAAGCTGCGGCCGCTTGCGAACGCGTCTTGCGACGCACCCGAAAATTCGGGCGCGAACAGCACACAGCGAACGCCGGCTCCGGCCAGCGTGCCGTTCGCCACTCGGAGGCTCTTGAACGGCTGCAAGTTTGGAAAGTAAATGCCCCACATGGCGCGCCGTACCTGCGCCAGCCGCAGCGGCATCGCTCCGCCCGGTTGATTGCTCGAAAGCAGTTTGTTGGCATTGAGAAAAATTCCGGAAAACGACGGGCCTTCCGCTGTCCACCGGTAGACGTCGGGGCCGGGCGACGTATCCTCCAGTATCCATCGTCCATCCGAAGTCGACGAACCATAAGAAGTGAACGTCGTTTTCAGGTCGTAGGCATGCATGCGCACGTTGGAAAGCCGTCTCGCCCTGGCAAGCATGTCGAGCGCGGCCGCGCGCTCCTCGGCGCTCTGCACCTCTTGCGCACCGGAGGGCGCTAGTTCCAGCGGATCGTAAGGGACGGGAATACTCTTCAGCGAAGCGAAATGCGGAACGGGCGGTACAGTTCCTGCTCCGGAGCCAACCGCAGGCCCCTGCGCCACCGCAACGCTTTGCAGCTTAAGCAGCGCCACGACGAGCACTAGGACGAGCACCGGGACGACCCAGCGGCGACGCCAGAAGCTCATGTTGACCTCGTGCCAAGAGGGTAATTTACAACTTCGTAAAATTCAAGCTTGGCCGGCGCAGGTGCCGGCTGTTCCGGAGCCGGCAATCTGATTCTGTCTGTTTTAACACTGAGACTCAAAGACGGCTGCCGATTCCTAGCCCTGTCTGAATATTTGGCAAGCATTCCCTTCCGGCTGGTATAGTTTTTATTCATCTGCTGCGTTCGAATTTGTCTGCCGGTGTAACGGAACGATGCAACTAGACCTCGCCTCCTGGATTGGCCTCGCCCTGCGCTGGTTTCACGTGATGGCCGCCATCATGTGGATTGGCGCCTCGGTTTATTTCGTCTGGCTGGACTTGCCCTGCGGCCTCCTGCCCGCCAGGAGGATAAAGACGCAGGCGTGGGCGGAGAACTCTGGTCCGTTCACGGCGGCGGCTTCTACCACAAAAAGAAATATCTAGTGGCGCCTCCGGAAATGCCGGAAGAGCTGCACTGGTTCAAGTGGGAAGCCTATCTCACCTTTATCAGCGGTTTCCTGCTCCTCTGCGTTATCTATTATCTGAATCCGAAGCTCTACCTCATCGACCCTTCCAAAGCGCATCTCGAATCCTGGCAGGCGGTCTTGATTGGCTTGGCGTTTATCGCCGGTGGCTGGATCGTCTACGACACCCTCTGCAAGTCGCCGCTCGGCCGCGACAGCCGGATCTTAGGCATCGCCTGGGGGGGCGTGCTGGTCGCCTCGGCATACGAGCTCTGCCACATCTTCAGCGGGCGCGGCGCCTTCATCCACGTCGGTGCAATGATCGGCACCGCCATGGCCGCGAACGTTTTCGCGGTCATCATCCCGAACCAGAAAAAGAGTGTGGCCGCCCTGCTCAAGGGCGAGAAGCCCGATCCGCGCCTAGGCCAGGTCGCCAAGCAGCGTTCCATGCACAACAATTACATGACGCTGCCGGTACTGCTGATCATGATCAGCAACCACTACTCGATGCTCTACAGCGTGCCCTATAACTGGCTGATCCTCTCGGGTCTCTGCGCGGCCTCGTGGCCCATCCGCGAATTCTTCAACCTCAAGGACAAGGGCACCGTGAATTACGGCTACGCTTTCGTGGGCGTCGCCGGGTTTGTCGCCGTGATGCTAGCGGCCTCCCACAGTTTCAGCCCGGCGCCTCCGGTAACCGGGAAATCAGTCTCCCGCGCCGAAGTCCGCCGCATCATTCGCACGCACTGCAGCCCATGTCACAGCGACACGCCGCTGCACGCCGGCATCCCGGCAGCGCCGAAGGGCATCATGTTCGACACAATGGACGAAATAAAGGCGCATGCCGCGGAGATCGAAGAGCAAGCCGTTAACTCCGACAACATGCCTCTCGGCAACGAAACCGGCATGACCCCCGAGGAGCGCGCCAGACTCGGCGCGGGCCTGGCAGCCCTCACCGCGCAGCGCAAATCTCCGCAAAGCGCGAAGCCGGCGCTGTGAGTGCCAAAGCCGCGCCGCGCAATTCGGTAGAATGGCCGCGTGATTAACCGACCGTTGCCGGCCTGGCGCCGGCTGCTCATTTCGCTTCCGTTTATCGTGGTAGTGGCCATCGGGGCGCGCGCCACTTACGCATGGAACGAGGGGCGGAAGCTTCCGGCAAACCTCGTTGGTATTGTCCCGTTCCGCCAGGAAGCCGGGAATATTGCCCGTTCGCTCGCCATGGGGAAGGGGTTTAGCAACCCGTTCAACCAGGGTACTGGCGCAACCGCCTGGCTCACTCCGGTCTACCCGCTGCTCCTCGCGGGCGTCTTCCGCATCTTCGGGATATTCACGCCAGCGTCTTTCATCGCGGCAGTGGCTCTGAATATCGCCTTCTCGGCCGCCGTGTGCGTGCCCATCTTTTATGCTGGACGGAAAATCGCCGGCGTGAGCGTCGGCGCGTTAGCGGCGTGGTTCTGGGCGCTTTTTCCCAACGCCATCATGATTCCATACGAGTGGATATGGGACACCTGCCTCACAGCCCTCCTGGCGGCCGCCATCCTGTGGTTCACCCTGGGACTCGCGGAATCGACGCGCACCCGCGATTGGTGCCTTTACGGACTCCTGTGGGGTTTTGCCCTGATGACGAATCCGGCGCTAGCCTCCCTGATGCCGTTTCTTCTGGGATGGGCCTCTTATAGCGCCAGCCAGCGCGGACGCCAGATTCTGGCGCGCGCGGCGATGACAGTTCTGGTGGTTCTGCTTTGCTGCGTTCCCTGGAGCGTGCGCAACTATTTCGCCTTCCACCGCTTCGTGCCGCTCCGCTCGGCCTTTCCTATAGCCCTCTGGCTCGGCCACAACCGGGTTTTCGACCCGCAAGCGCCTCCCACGACGCGCGTGACCCCCTACGAAGAAGCCCGCGAATATAAGCGTCTCGGCGAAGACGCGTTCATGCGGAAAAAATGGATCGACGCAGTAAGTTTTATCCGGGCCCATCCGGCACTCGAACTGGGTTTATTCGAGCAGCGGTTCGTGGCCTTCTGGGCCGGGCTCCCGTCTCCATTCAAGCGCTTCCTCGAAGCGGAATCGCTAGGCGACCGCATCCTGCTGCTGGCCAATTTCCTCGCCACGCTAGGCACAATCGGCGGAGTGGTAGCGGTGTGGATCAATTGGCGCCGCTATGCCTTCGTGCTGTCCGCATTCCCACTCGCCTTTCCCTGGATGTACTACGTAACCTTGCCATACCTGCGCTACCGCCACCCCATCGATCCGATTCTCATGCTCCTGTCGGCACTGGCACTGGACGCGCTCCTGCGTCGCAAGAGCGCATCCAGGCCGCCTGCCGCCTTGAAGGACGCAGCCATCTCCCATTAAAACTACGGTGGGTTGCTGCCAACTCCAGCTAGCGCACCATTACAAAATGTGCCCGCCGGTTCTGCTGCCAGCACGCCTCGGTGTGCTCGCTGCAGAAGGGACGCTCCTTGCCGTAGCTTGTGGTCTGTATGCGGTCTTCCGCGACCCCCAGGCTCACCATGTATTTCTTGGCGGCCGTGGCGCGGCGGTCCCCCAGTCCGAGGTTGTATTCCGCGCTCCCCCGCTCGTCGCAGTGACCTTCGATCGCGAAGCGAATGTCGCGATGCAAGTTGAGGAATTCGGCGTTCTTCGTCAGGGATTCCTTTGCGTCAGCGCGGATATCCGACTTGTCGTAGTCGAAAAACGCGTCGCGCACCGCTTCTCTAAACATCTCGTCGAGTCCCGGGGTCGGCACTGCCGCGACCGGGGGCAGGGAAACCGTGACGCGAGCGCTCGCCTCCGCACGGCCGCCGTTGCCGATGGCTGTAATCGTGTACGTGGTGGACTCGCCCGGGTCCACCTGCCGCGAACCTTGCCCGTTCACCGATCCGAGCCCGGGGCTGAGAGTCACCTGATTTGCGTTGGTGGATGACCACGTCAGTGTTGTGCTTCCGCCCTTTGTGATATCCCCGGGAGAAGCCTGCAGCGCGACCGTTGGAGCGGGCGGCGCGGCCGGCGCAGGGGCCGGGGCCGCTGGCACACTGGCCACTCGCTTGTGGCAGCCGGCGAATAAAATTACGGCGCTGACAAAAAGCAACATGATTTTCAGATTGGAATTCTGCGTTTTCATGGACTCCTCCTGAGTCGCGACAGCTTTATCGATCCCGCTGTAAGTGTAGGAATGATCGCTGGTGGCGGAGCGGGTCGCGCACCACGCGAAAAGACCGATAAACTTCTCGACTAGAGCGGAAAGAATTCAGGAAAGATCAGCAGCGCAGGCAGGGAAGCGGGAAGGAGGGGCTGAGGCTCGCCAGACGAGGTTCCGAATCCAAATCCGGATAGCAAAGATGAGAGAAAGCGATGACAAAAGCCGCGCCCATCGCCACGGCCGAAGTCACAGCAAATTTCAACTCCAATGACGCCCGATAGGCCCTGAATGCAGTTCGTGGACCGTCCACCACCGAAGAAGGTCCGTGCCCGAAAGGCACCAGACCCAGCGACGCGAGCGGAATGAAGATCAGCACTAGCAAACATACTGCCTTGCGCGAAGTCACAGCGAAATTATCCAATTACAGGCTGGCGGGCGTCAACACTCACAGCTATCGGAGTGCCGTCGCGTGCATCGCTGTTTGCGAAATGCTAAATAGTGCTACTTAAGGAAGAGGCCTTCGCGGACCTGGTCTCGGCCGACGAAGGTTTTCGACGACCGGAATTTCGCGAACAGCTCCAGAATTTCGCGGTTCTGAAAGACGCGGGCATGCACCGCGAGCGTGGGAGCGGACACCAGTTCGACGGTCTGCGTGTCGATGATGCGATAGCGATGGAAGCGTTCGGGCGCGCGGCTGTGGAAGAGCGCCAGCACCGCGCCTCCCGGATGGAGAATGCTGAAAAGCCGGTCCATGATGCGCGCGCTCACCGCCGGGTCAAAATAGTCGAGCAGGTCCCACGCGAGCACGCCGTGAAAGCTGTTCTCGGCGTACTGCAATGAGTTCTCTAGGAATTTATCGGCCATCGCCGAGGCAGACAGACGCGCGCTGTAGCCCTCCTCGGTGAGAGGAGCAGCCCGCAGGCGCTCTTCTTCACCGGAGACGAAATCCCTCCAGGTGCCCAGCAAATCGTCCGTCGAAATGCGATAGCCCTTTTCCAGGAAAAAGTTGACGGTCGCCTGCCACACCGGTCCCAGGTCGAGCACCCGCGCGTGCGGAACATCGCTCATGAGCCACAAAAATTCCTTCAGCCCGTTCGACGTGCGGACTTTCAGGTTCGCGCTTGCCGCGGCGGAACTCGGGCCGGGCTTGGTGGGAGCAATGGCGGGAGCCGCTCCGCTGGGACGTGACTTGGCCATCCAGTTCATCGCTTGCTCGACTCGCTTTCGGTGCTAGCCGCCGCGGTTTTGTATGTCGCCGCGGGTGGTGCGGGCTTGGCAGTTGCCGTGGCTGGCGCTGCGGTCGCCGCCGTAGATCCCTTGGATTCGCCGGGTCGCGTCATTTCGACCTTGCCGCGAAGCCTCGCGCCGTCTTCGACGCGTATTCGGGGCGTGAGTATGCTTCCTTCCACCTTGCTCGAGGAGGCCAGCCGTATGCTTTCGCGGGCCTTCAAATTGCCCTGCACGGTGCCCTCGATAATGATTTCCCGAGCGTCTATATCCACTTGCACCCGTCCGTTGGGGCCGACGGTAACCCGGGAGTCCGCCAGGGTGATTTTCCCCTGAGCCTCGCCGTCAATATACAAATCGGAACTTCCAGACAATTCTCCACGAATTTTTAATCCCGGGCCAAGGGAAGATGGGGCCGAAGTGTCGTGCGCGACAACGTTTTTGGGCGCAGGCGCCGAAAAGGCCGGCACAGAGGCTGCCGGAGAGACGGGAGGCACTGCCGGTGCCGGAATGGAAGCCGGTGCCTCGGGAGCAGCCTGCGATTTCACGGGTTCCGAAGCCGGAGGCCGCTGTTCCGGAGCTTTGGTCGACGGCTGTGAAGATGGTTTTGCATCGTTCGGTTTACGCCACATGCGATTCTCCCCCTCAGTTGGGGACTTCCTGGGCCGGGGGGCAGGCGTCCTCAAAAGTGAAAAACACTATAGTATGGCGAAATTCGAGTGTAAACCGGCAAAGCGCGGTTGCGCGAGCAAAATGCTAACCGAGCGCCTCCAGGTGTCAAATAGTCCCGGTTCGGAGGTCTGCACGGAGTTATGCCGCAGTTCCCACATGGCCACCGGCATGCCTACGAACTCGTGCAGGAAGATCTTGACTCCCTCGCGGCTTTCCCACCAGTGCTCCGGGTCATAATCGGAATCGCGCGCGGCCACCATCTGAAGAATCGTGCCGGCGGGGAAAATCCGCTCGCAGATATACCGCGCGCGCCGCGTGTGGTAATCCGAAGTAACCAGAATCACGCGCTTCCACCCGTGGGACGACAACAGCCGGCCGATCGCCTCGGCCTCCTCGCGGGTATCCGCGGCACGGTGTGCCAGCCGCACGATGGCGCCGGCGGGCACGCCGCGATCGGTAAGGTCGTGCTGCTCGAGTTCCGCGACGCTGGCGTAAGGCCGCAGATACCGGCCGCTCGCGATCACGTGCGGCGCCATCCCGGACTTGAATAGCTCCGCGACGCGCGACGCGCGGTCGGCTTGGTAGTTGTCGTCGCTCAGCATGACAATCACATCCGAATTTTCCGGCGGCGTCGTCCACCACCCAGAAGCTTCCCGCCAGCCGCAGAAGCGGATGCCGCGCGATATAAATTACGGAAACCAGCGCGATCAAGAAGAGCAGGGAGAGCAGAGTAAAAATGATTCCCCCCCTTTGGGAATTCGCCGCGCGGAGCATGATTGGTGGCAGGACGGATCATTTCCCGCAATCGAGCTGGCGCAAGCGTTCGGCTGCTTTTTCAGGAAGGGTTCTGTTGAAATACACTTCCTTGATGTTGTAGGACTTTTTTTGCTCTTCGAGAATCGGAAGAATCTCGAAGTGCCAGTGAAAATCGCCGTCGATGGTGCGCCAGTATTCGCTGAGCTCGCCCTTGGTCTGCAGGGTATTCGGCGCGGTATGCAGCACCAGGTGATAGCTGTTGCTCACCCGCAGCAGGCGGCGCAGGGTGCGGCCCAGCAGGCTGGCGAGGTGGCGGCGGTTTTCGCCATGCAGCGGCGCCTCGAACTGGTGGTTGTGGGTGCGCGGTATGATCCAGACTTCGTAAGGCACGCGCCCGGCGTATGGGCAAAAGGCGTAGTAGTCGCCGACGCTATCGACCAGCCGCTTTTCCTGCCGAATTTCCTGGCGGAGGATGTCGCAGAACACGCAGCGCTCGCGCTCGCTGAACCACTCGCGCGCGGACCGCAGCTCGTAGAGGATGCGGCGCGGCACGAACGTGGTGGCCGTCAATTGCGCGTGCGCGTGCGTCCATTCCTCGCCGGATTGCGCTCCCTGGTTCTTGAATACGGTGACGTATTTGAAGCGCGAGTCGCGTTTCAGATCCGCGATCCGCAACGCATAGGCTTCCAGCACGCGCTCTATCTCCTCGTCGGAAAGCTCGGGAAGCGAGCGGGTGTGGTCGCGCGTCTCGACGATGATCTCGTGGGCGCCGACGGGGGTCATCCGGTCATAGATTCCCTCGGCCGTGCGCGCGGGGTCTCCCTCGACGCGATAGAGAGGGCGGAAATGCGGGTAGGCGCGAACCTGCCACTGGCCCGCATGCGGCAATTCCAGCAGCGAATGCGTCTCGATGCGGCTGTCCGGGCAGAGCGGGCAAGGATCGGCGCGCGGCCTCTGGCGTTCCGGATGGCCCACCACAACCCAGCTTCGCGTGATGGGGTCTTTACGAAGCTCCATTGTTCTCCACGGAAAAATGCAAGGCGGTTAGTTTATACCGGGCGATCGCGCGGAAGAAGCTTGCGGGAAATTTTTCTGAGAGGGATGTGCTCACGCCAGGGATGGCACCGAAATATCCGGGTGGCTGGCGATAGGCATCTTCACAACGATTTTCGTTCCTCTCCTATCGGACCTGATTTCAAGCTCGCCTTTGAACTCGGCCACTCGTTCTTTCATCCCCGCCAGTCCGACGCCCACGTGAGTGCCTTTGACTCGGAAATTCTCCAGCGTATCCGCAGGAATGCCTTTCCCGTAATCGCTCACGATCAGGTCACTTCCATGGCATTTCAGAGAGACGGACACTTCCGCCCTGGCAGCTCTTCGAATGGCGGTGGATATTGGTGAGCGCTTCCTGAAGGATGCGGAAAAGGGCCAGCTCCATGATTCTTGGGAAGATGTTCGACGCCCGGAGAAAATTGCTTGGAAACTGGCAATGCCGGTTCTCTGCGTGAAGCCATCGATGAACCACTCGGCGGCGGAGGCGAATCCCAGTTCATCGAGCATGGGCGGATGCAGCAGATAGGAGATCGTGCGCGTTTGAGCGGCGGCCTCCTGCACGAGCTTCGCGAGTTCGTCGAGCTTCGGGTTCACGGGATTCTGCGACGATCAGGCTTCCGCCATCATTTCGCGGCGACCAGCTTTGTCCCAGGCCATCATGCAATTCCCGCGCGAAACGCCTCGCTTCGTCGTCACGCACGCGAAGGAGCTGAATGCTGAGCTGCCGCAATTGGTCTTGCGCGGCCTCCCGCTCGTGAAGTTCGCGCTGGAGCATGCGGTTATGGATACAGAACATCACCGCGGAAAGGTGAATGAGCAGGAACAGGAGCACGACGGTGGCTGCGAAGAGAAGCTTGGAAAGGTGGGTGCGCTGCTCCAGCAGCGCGTCTTCATTGCGGTGCATTTGCTGCTCGATGGCCTCGGTGGCGATGGCGGATTCCCCGATTTCGGCGGTTAATTGCATCTGTCTGGCGAGGCTGCTTTGGTTTTGCTGAACCAGCGCTATGGACTGCTGCGTGACGTCCATGCGGTGCTCGGCCTTCTGCTGCAATTCATCGACGAGAGCCGCCTGGCTGGGGTTGTCGCTGGCGAGGGAACGAATTCTTGCCAGCGCCTCGGGCACCTTTTTTTTGGCGTCCTCGAATTTTTGCAGGGATTCGACGCCGGGCGAATCGATGTAGGCGACGCGGCTGCCGCCCATCCCGGCGAGGGCGGATCCGAGATCGCCCAGCGCGACTTCCACGGTGTAGGTGTGGCGGACCCATCCTTCGGTGAGATAAAGGCGGACGATGGCGATACTCGCGCCAGCGCCACTGATCGCGAGGAGCAGCAAGGCAATGACGAGCGTAAGCCGGGCCCGCTCTTTCGAGGAGATGCCCTCAGTTTTTGCGCCCGCCGCCATAGCCGTCACCGTGGAATTTCAACTCCGGAAGCACGCCGCGCTCGCCGGCCGGCATTCGATGGTTGCGGAGAATACAAGGGCGACCCCTTTCCGGTAATGTGGCGACAGCGCCCGTAGCCTAGCACGGAAGGCTTATTTTTATGCTCGCATGCGTGAGAGCTCGCCAAGGCGCCCTTAGCGGCTGAAGTCACATTGTTCCCTGGAGAATTTCGCCACGCCTGAAGCCGTGCGCTGACGCCGGAGAAAGGAAAAAGAGGAAGAGCGTATCCCTCGCTTCGCTCGGGATGACACGAGTGAAGTGTGAGGGGGGTGCGCTGGCGCGGAGGGTTCACGTCTCAGGTCACCGTGGCGTTGAATACGGCGGTCTCCACGCGGCCGGCGCGCTTGATCTGGACGAAGACGCGATAAAGGCCCGGTTTCGGGAAGCCGTAGGGGAATGAAATCGAAGGGTCGACTGCATCAGACATGCCTGGCATGCCCGCCATCGGCATGCCACTTTGTGCGCCTGGCTGCGCCGCGCCCGGCATTTGCGCTTGGGCGAGATCGAGCGCCGCCATTGAGATGGAGCCGGCCGGGTGCACGTGGGCGAACACGGAAGCGTCCGAGCGAATAATCTCAGCGTGGGCGGCCATGCCCATGTAGGGCTCAAGGTCACGCGCCGGCTTGCGGTCCTTCCCTTCGACCAGGAAATGAAGCTCCATAGGGACATTGGACTTCAGCCCGCCAGGATCGCGCTGCCAGATCATGCGCAAGCCATCGGTAAATATGGATTCGGTTGAGTCCTTCTCCGATGGGGAAACGGGAAGCGCAGCGACGGCACTGTCGTCCCCGGTAATGGCTTTGGCAGGGTGGCCATCCGCTACGTCTATCTGGCCAACCATCGTCACGGGGAAGCCACTGCTCAGCACTACATCCGCGAACAGATCATAGTGTCCGGCGGGCGCCGGCGGCATCCCGGTAGTGAAGGTCGCCAGTCCGGACGGGCTCGGATGCAGGTGCCAGAAGCTGTCCATCTGGGGCATGCGGATCATGAAGAAGTGCATCAGGTGGCCGTGGTCGAGGATGAGATTGTCGAAGTCTATAACGTCCTCAGGGCGGCGCGGGTTGCCGGCGGCAAGCTGAATGGGCTTCTGGTGCAGAACCAGGGTGCCATCGGGCTGAAGCGTGGCGTCCAATTGCGGGGGCGCATACACGCGGCGGGCAAACCGCGCGGCGTCGGACTTCCACCATTCGCCGCCGATGAAAAGGATGGCGCCCACCACGATAGCCGCGATTACAGTGGCGACGCGGGCGCGGTGGATCTTGGAGGCGGGAGCGGCGGCGCCGGGGACTACGTCTCCTTCACGGACGGCGGCGGCGGAAATGGAAACCAGGGCCGAGGCGAGCAGCAGCATCAACCCAAACAGCAAGGTTTCCAGGGGCTTCTGCATCGGCAGGGTGCGCTGCGCGACGGCGGGCACGGGAACGGCAAGCTCGGCGCGCCCTTTGTCCCCGTCCACGTCGACGCGGACCTGGAGCGAACCTAACTCCATCAGCCACAGGCTGCCGGTAAAAAACTGGGGGTCGGTTTTTGAGCGCTCGGCAACGTCTGGCGTGGGGGCGTACTGGGAGCCGGGTCCGGTGAGCTGCATGGGCGCGATCTTGATTTCGCGCACATCATTGGAGGCGCTGCGGATCTCGATCCGGGCGATTCCGGGGATCACCTGGGGCACGCGGACGGTCACGAACAGGCGGTACGGGCCGGCATTGGCGTCGAGAAAAACGTCCGGGCTGCCCACATGAGCCCGCGCCGGAAACGCGAAAAGCAGGAGAAAAAACGCGATGCGCGCGAGTTTCTTATGGTGTCGAGTCGTCACCTTCGTCACTGAGTGTTTTCTATGAGATAGGCTTGCTTCCGTTCGTCCTGCAGTGTCGAGTGGGGAGGCGGGGAAAACGGAGGCAAATGAGGCAGAGGAGGCAGAGGAGTGCGACGCGTTGCCACGGGTGCCTGCGGCTGGGCTGCCGTTGCTGCTAATTCCGCTTTTGGAGTCGCGCCTCACGTCGCTCCTTTATGGGGCAAATGTCTACTCTGCCGGGATGAAAAGCGAATTGCAAACGGTAGTTGGTGTGGTTGGAAATGCTGGCTGCGCGGGGGCTCGGAGGCTGATTTCGAAGGCCGGCTAAAACGTTGCGATGGGGTTTAGCACCGAACCTGTGGCTCCGGGCACGGCGGCCGGGGACGCCGTCAGCAGGAACGACCATCGGTGTCGCTGCGCGGCTTCTTTGCTTAGCTGCTCCAGGTCGCAATTATCGAAGATGGGCATGCCCATCGCCACGAGAACCAGCTCGTGGATTGGCTGGGGGATACCTTCCACTCCAGACGGGAGCACGTCCTCCGCGGCATCGCTGCCGAGTATTGCGACGTCACGCGAGCGCAGCCACTTCGCGGCAGTTATGTAGAGTCCGGCAAGACCATCTTTAATCGGCCACGGGCCCCTGGCGTCGCGTCTCGCGAAACGCCCGGTGCGAATGAAGACGGCATCGCCCGGCCCAACCTTGAGATGCGCCTGCTTTTCCCAGGCGTCAAGATCTTCCGGATAAATGCGCGTTCCCGGTTCGAGATAGTCCACGCCCTTGAGCCTCGGAATATCCATCAGGATTCCACGCGTGATGAAGCCGTTCTTGAAATTGAGAACGCTGTTCTTTGCCGCTCCGTTTTCGGTGACTTCGTCCTCGGAATAGCCGTTATACATCTTTCCTTCATAGAGGAAATGGCACAGGGAATCCAGGTGGGTATGGATGTAACCGTGGTAGGAAATGAAAAAAGTGTCGGCCGTGCCGCCGGTGCCAGTTGTGGGCTGGCCCACGCCGACGCGGACCATCTTGCGGACGATGGGCTCCGGATTGTCCACCGACTTTTCCAGATCTCCGGTGCGCGCCATGGAGATGGAAACCCCTTCTTTCACGGTGGCCAGCGCCTGTCTCCGCTTCGCGGGGGTGATCAGGTTGACGGCTCCCAACTGATCGTCCTTGCCCCATCTTCCCCAATTGGACAGGTCTTTCATGTACTGGTCAAAATCAGCGCGGGTGGCGTTGTGGCTGGACTGCGGCGGAGCGGCGGCGCTGCTCACAATCCGCGAGCAAATAATTCCACCCAGCATGAAGGTCAGAACGAGGCCTGGAATCACGAAAGCACGTGTTTTCATGGGAGGAAGGCTAGAACCGAGTCTCTGGCGTGTCAAGCATCTAAGGGCATCTCGAGGGCGCCTCAGGGCCGTCTGCTAAGACGCGTGAAGAAACGGAAGTAGAAAGCTGCGAATACCAAGACAATGCCGATATTCACTGCCAAGCGTTCCCAGAACCGGTTTCTGAAGAACGCGAAATCCACCCCGACGATGAGGGCTGCCATCGTCACTATATAAAGCACGGCAGTTATCTGTAGGCCCATTTCAGCAAGGCCTCGATTCTGGCCTGGATTCACCAAACGCCCTGGAAATGCCGCTACGGAAGCGTGGCGCCTGGAGCTGTAGATGGCCCTCGGCCCCGGCGGGCGCGAACCTGGCCCGCCGGGGCTCTTATTCTGAATTGTTTCTGCGATTATGGTTTTGTGATGATCGTTTTTGCAGAGCGCGTTCCGGCGGATCGCCTTCTAGTGGTGGCCCTCCGCGCGGCCGCCGCCCCCCTGATGTCCGGGTAGCGCGTGTTCATTGCCGGCGTCATGATCGCCTTTGACTACGTGGCCGCCGCCATCTCTGGCCTCATTGCCGTGGAAGTGGTTGTTGGGCTCATCTCCACGAGCGGGCACGGGTCCTCTGTAACCGTGATGAGGGTCAAAGCGGTTATCGACATGGCCGGAGAAGTGGGCAGGGCCGTGGAACCAGGGGCCAGCTCCAATAAACACGCCGCCAATAAACCAATCGGGGCCGTAGTAGCCGTAGGGCGCGCAGTCGTATGGAGGGTACGAAAAGTACCCGTAGGGACACACGGGCGCGACACCGATGTTGATGGAAACCTGTGCCGACTCCGTCGGCGCAGAGCACAACAGGGCCAGGGTGAGACTTGCGAAAACAAGCGCTATAGCTTTAAACATTGTTCCTCCTCGAATGGATTAGGCCGGAATTTCGGTTTCTTTACTTCCACCTGCGAACCAATATAACCCATTTGCCCCAAACATACCCATCCGGACAATTCGCGGGTCGCAGGCTGGTTTGGCGTTTACACGGGCTTTTGCGAGTTCCGCTGCACGGCCAAGGGTACCCGTTTGGCAGAGTCGTATTGTGGTGTCAAGCCGCGCTGCCAAGAGCATCTCGCGAATCGGACGGTGCCCGACGTTGGAGAGCGGCCACAAGTGCTGCTTATCACGGAGCCGCTTCAGAACCAGGCCCCCAGCGCTAACTTATGGCTGGATCAAAAACGAAGCGGTAAGAAGCCGCTAAATGGATGTCGCGAACGTACCAACACATCGGATGAGGTTGAGGCCACTTCAGTTTGGGCGGACGCAAAAGCAGGATGGGTTAGACGGTTCCCGCGGCGCGCGCCTTACGCAGATTCTCTTTGTCTTGTCCGGTGAGTTTCCACGTGTGATGAACATCATCGGCAAGATGCATGACTTCGATTTCGTCGCCCTTATTCAAGGCCAGCCACAGCTCGTTTTCCGAGAGTAACGGTTTTGCTTCGACTGTCTTTTTGCATTTGTCGCAGACCGCTTGTATGGGCTTCATACGGGGTACGTTACGCTCGGAGTTCGAGCAACGCAATGGAAACTTACCAGCCACAACTCCCGCGCAGCCGTATTACCGCACGGATATTGCCGGCTGATGAATTTCATTCTGTGCCCGTTGGGCCGGCTTTTCGCGCGAATTTTCTTTTGTAATAGGCGACCCACAGGAAGATGCCGGGCACGCCGATCGCGCTGGGCCACAGCCACCGGACCACTCTGGGGAGAAAGTGGAAGTTGACCACCGAGAACGCGGAAACCGCGGCGATGTAGGAGCCGATCATCCCGCCCATGTGGGCGTACCACCAAAAATTCCTGTCGGCGGGGGGATGCAGGAACCTCCAGATGTCGCTCGCCGCGAACGACACCCCGATCACACCAAATACAATGGCCACCACGCTTAGCTGCACCCATACGGGACGAGGCCGCAGGATGCCCAAGACGATCAGCGCGGAACTGCCGAGCAGCGCCAGCACTGCCGCGACCCAGTCAATGGTGGCGGGACCCTGCCCCTGCAGCGGCCGCTTGTGAGACAGCACCCGGTACCCGCGAAAAGCAAAGTAGAAGCTGAAGACCGAGACGAACGCCAGGAACAGGATAGGACGCCACAATGCCAGGATCATGGCCGTGGCGGCCACCACCGCCATGGCCCAGAAGTAGACCTTGCCCCAGCGGCGGTGCGTCTTGCCACCCTTGGCCGTCAGCAGCGGTACGGGGGCAATGAAGAACGCCGTGAATCCCGCCAGGATGTGCGTCCAGCGGACAGCTTGAATGGTCAGTGGCAATGGCATTTCGACCTCACAGATTCCTGGCGTCAGGGAATTTCGATTTCGTTTCCGATGCTTTACACGCTCATCTGCCGATAGCCGCGGGGCCAAACGAAGTCCGCGTTGAGATGCTCTACCAGCCGCACCACCAGATACGAGTAGGGCGCCGCAAAGATGACGTCGGCGACCCAATGACGGCCCAGGTAAACGACGGCGAAACCCTCCGCCAAACTGAGAAGCAGAAAGAAGAGCGCGAGCAGTTGCAGGCGGCTCTTGCGAAGCACCCAGAAGACCATCAGCGGAATTGCCACGTGCAAGCTGGGCAGGCAGGATCCGGTGGCCCACTTGTCGGAAGGCGAGTTGATAAATTGCAGGAGAGAAACGCCGGCCTGCGGATATAGATAGGCGATGTGAGAATGCCACGCTCCGGGGTTGTTGTAGAGGGGGTTGGTGGTCCAGGGATCGAAAACGGGGAGCAGCACAAAAAACGGCACGGCCAGGATGGCGGTAAGAAAGAAGGCAGCGAGGAAGCGGTTCATCGCGGCCGGCTCGTCCAGGAGAACCAACACAAAACCCAGCGTAAATAAGGGGACATACCACGCCACCGAATAAAGGTTTGCGCAGATCGAAGACGTCAAAGGACTGTAAAACGCGTGCTGGAGCCACTCTATAAAAGGCGTTTCAATGCGGCCCAGCATGGGAGTGAAGTCCCAAGGCACGTAGCGCGCGAGGGCGTAAATCAAATTCGCGACATACCGGCTTAGCTGTAGGCCCATCAACTCGGAGAGCGGCAGAGCTACGGCATAGCGACTGGCTCTCCCCAAGGCTGCGCGGAAGAAGGGACGTTGAAACTTTTCCGGGATTAACAAGCCCAGCAGCACGATCCAGAGCCCAGCCCAGCTTGCCCACATGGCCGCGCTCGCGACGATCACAGCATACCGGCTGAGCATATGTTGGCTCGGGTCTACATTTCCCATCCACATGAGGTTGATTACCTGCTGGAACTGTTGATCAAAGGGTAAGCGAATGCTGCTGAGGAATTCGGTCGCGGCGATGAGAACGATATAGGACCCGGCTGCCAGCAGAAGGCAGTTACGGAATGTCGCGCCGCGCTCCGGGGTAGATTTCAAGAAGACTGTCTCAAAGAACGCTTCGGCGACGTGTGACGGCTTGGGCACGGAGTTCATGGAAATCTACCGAGTTCGGAATCGCCGATCAGAACGATACATTAAGTTGTTAAATTCACGGCGGACAAATCCAGGACGCCGTGTTTTTGTGAGGAGCTAGCTTTGCTTCGTTTTGCGAGCATTGTCTAAGTGTTGTGGGGGAGGGAAGCGCGGCAGGGTAGATTAGCGCCTCCCGATGAAGGAATTCAGCGACTACTTCAGTGTGCTGGCGTGTTTCGCCGCCACCCTGCTTCTTTTCCTGAGCTGGATTCTTTGGAATCGCTACCGCCAGTCGATCAAGCGAGGGCCGCCGCGCCGGAAGAAGGCCGGAGGACCGTCCAACCAGGGTTACTCCGGCTAAGTGGAACCTCAGGGCCGGAATAACCTGCTTCCCGGAAGTACCTACCAAACAGGGCATTAGCGCTGCGCAGTGGTGTTTGCGTATCCTAGTGTATCTTTCTCTATATCTTTCTGGGGCCGTTCCAGGCTTTAAAGAGACAGCGGCGGGCAACGATCGCTTTGGGGGTGTAATTGTGAACTCGAGTTCGGTTCCGTCAGCCGTCGGGAATGCATTGAAGGCGTGGGTGGCCATTCTCCAGGACTACTTTTTGATCACCTTTCATTCGGTCCGGGACATCTTTGGAGACCGCGGTTATTTTATCGACTTGATTGAACAGATGGATGTGATTGGCGTGGGCTCGCTGCGGATTGTAGTCGCCGCGCTATTTTGCGTGGGCGGCTCGATTGTTCTGAACGCAGCGGCGCAGTTCACCCGCTTTGGCGAAACATCCTTGACCGGGGAGGCTGTTTCGCTTGCGCTGCTCCGCGAGCTGGGTCCGGTGTTCACGGCGCTGCTGGTAGCCGGGAGGAACGCCACGGCAATGGCTTCGGAGCTGGGCTCGATGGTCGTCACAGAGCAGGTCGACGCGATCCGGGTGTTCGGCATGGACCCGATCCGCAGGTTGATGACGCCCCGCGTGGTGGCCACGGTAATCGTGCTGCCGCTGCTCGTGGCGGTGGGCGACTGCGCGGGACTGATCGGCGGGTTGGTGGTCGCGACCCTGACACTGCACATTGGCGCGGCGCAGTTCTGGAGGCGGGCCATGGATGCGCTGGTTTTCGGCGACCTGTGTATCGGCTTTACGAAGCCACTTATCTTCGGGTTCATCGTTTCGACGGTAGGTTGCTATCAGGGGTTCCGCGTGAAAGGCGGTACGGCGGGCGTGGGCCGCGCCACGATCGCTGCGTTCGTGGAGGCCTCCGTGACCGTCCTGGTGGTGGATTTATTCCTTACCCGCCTTCTGCTCTACGTGTTCCACTTGTAGGCCAAGCCGAGGCAGGAGCGCGCCACTGCAGGGCATTCGCAATTTGCGACTGTTGCCCTTCAGGCTTCAAGCTTCAAACTGAATCGATTACGAAGTGGCGGCCTTTAAAAGTCTCTCGGTGTGAGCCGGCGGCACCATGGCGCGCACGCTGCCCAAGCGAAGTTTCAGTGCGTCATTCCATAGACGATGTAATTGATGCCGATGCGATATGCGAGAGATGCGGCGCGTTCAGGATATTGCGGGCTGTCGGCCCATTCCCAGGCATCGCCGACGTCGGAGTTGTGGCAGATAGCCACCACGATGCGGCCGTTATTGTCGCGGATCCCGCGCCATAAGGGAATGGAACTGTCGGGGCCGTAGGAGCGGCGTCCCCAAATATAGCGGGTGCCGGGGATCTGAACCCGGTCGTCCAGGTCATAAACAACATGGAAGATTTCGTCCTGATTCTGCAAATCCTCGACGGGGCGATCAGGGAAAATCAGTCTCATCCCGGCCAGGAAGGTCTCCCACTCGAAATCGCCGTGTGAGTCGTCGACCATGAGGAATCCGCCGCGGAGCAGATAGTCCCGCAAGCGCGCGGCCTGCTGCTCCGACAGGTGCCAGGCGCCGGCGTCCTCCACATAGAGCCAGGGCCATTCATAGATGTCGTCGGTTTTTGCGTCGATCACATGCTCGGTGGAGCGCGCCTGAAGGCGCGTGAGACGCCGCACGCCCACCACAAACTGACGGTCCGATTTCGGATAGTCCGCAGCCCATCGCTGGAAACGAAAATACCCGGATTCATAGTCCAGGTCGTAATGAAAACGGGCGAAGGTCCATTCCGCTTTTTCGCGAGGGTCGGCGGGCGGGAATCGTTCGCCGTCCATATCGATGATCCCATTGCTCTCCTGAAAGGCTTGCGCGGACAAAAGAAGAGGCAGCGCCAGAAAGACGAGCCGGAGGAGTTTCGCGAAGTCACTCAGCCAATGGCGATGCCGGGGCTGCACTGTTTCTCCTTCCTGGTCAGGTTAATACCAACGAGGAAGCTTGAGGCAAGAGGTTTCTCGTTCGGGTATCAACGGTCCGAAGGGCCCGTGGATTCGTTACATAAGGCTGCCTGCGAGTTGCTCGGCTTTCGCCTGTCAATCGGGACAGCTCGTAGTCTTGGTACGCCTGCTCTATTCTCCCGGAAGCCTCAGGAGCGGTACAAACTCTTTCATCGAATCGTCTCGGCAACGGCTCTTAATTGTAAGGCTGTTTTCGGAGAAGCTAATGAAAGCGATAACAAACACCCGGCTACCAGGCCACGCTCAGAACGGTCGGCTTTTCTTTGCGACCTTATCTTCCGGCATCGGCCTGTTTTTTGCTGCCAGCTGTCTGATCGGCTGCAGTGGGCTTACGACATCTGTGAGGTCCTCAAACACGTCAAACCCTGATTCTCTGCGGGTAACGACTGCCGGCCTTTCGGTGGGGACCAGCCAGAGCGGCGATAACGCTTCTCCCGTTGAGCGCACGTCGCCGGCTGTGCCGTCGATGCCCGTGAGTCCTGCTCCCCTGCAAATCAAGACAGAAGCCCTTCCGGCCGGGGCGGCGCAAAGTGACTACGGCACAAGGCTCGTGGCGACCGGCGGCATGCCTCCTTACTCCTGGGATGCTACGGCCGGACAAATTGCGCCCGGCCTGACTCTACGGTCTTCCGCCGGTACCATCTCGGGAGTTCCTTTCGCGCCCGGGGCTTTCTCGTTCACCGCCAGGGTGAGGGATTCGAGAGGCTCTTCATCATCGATCAATCTGTCGCTGAACATTTCGGATGCCCCTCCTGCCGGAATCGACGCGGTGGTGCCCGATGCGGGCGCGGGCAATGGTGGAAGCCTCGTGATGGTTTCCGATCAGTCGCGCATTCCAAAATGAGAGCTGTGGGTCTTTCCGCTAGCCGCGTACGCATCCTCTCGTCACTTCTCAATCGTCGAGTGAACACGCCGCCGGGATCAGCGAACGGAACGCTGATGGAATGGATCAATTCTCTCATTGCGTGGGAGCGCTCGGGCGGCGGAAGGCCCGTGCTATCCTTTTGCCGCGAGCCGTAAACCAGCATTGGGAGCACCCATGGGCGCACACTTCGCAGCGCGAAAATCCTCCGAATCCGTGCGAGGCGGATTCCTTCGCGGGTTAGCGCCAGCCGGAATCCTGCCGGCCCGGGCGAACTGACGCATGGGACACGCGGCGCCACAACCCCCCAATACCGGCGGCGAGGTGCTGCTCCGCCACAACTACCTTTCGACCATTGAGAACGTAGCGCAATCCATCGGCACGATGGGACCGGTGGCGACGATCGGCACGATCCTGCCGCTGCTGATCTACAAGTCGGGCAACGGCACGTGGCTGCTGTTCCTCGGGGTCCTGGCGGCTTTTTGGCTGATCGCGGCGAGCATCAATGTGTTCGCGTCGCGGTTTGCCTCCGCGGGGTCCCTTTCGGCGTTCGCGCAACATGGTTTTGGAGGAGGTCTGGGAGGGGGGCTGGGAAACGGAGGCTCGGGAAATGCGGGCCTGGGAGATTGGGCTGGGCGACTGACGGGCTGGTCGTACGTGGTAGCCCTGATTTTCGTCGCGACAAGTTCCGGCGTTTCTAGCGCGTACTATTTCGCGATCGTGCTGACGCATTTCAGCGGCTGGGCGGTGGGAGCGGCAGGCTTCATCACGTTGACCATTCTGGTGGCCCTGATGGCGTGGTGGCCGGCGCATCACGATGTGAAGCTCTCGACGAATGTAATGCTGGGGGCGGAATCTTTCTCGCTGCTGCTCATCCTGGTGATTCTGTTTTCCGCCATGATGCGCTCGCATCACTGGGTGGACCGCGCGCAGTTGCACCTGGAAGGCACGGGTTTCTCCCATTATCAGCTCGCCTTCGTACTGGCGTTCATGACGCTTGCGGGGTTTGAAAGCGCGACCGCGCTCGGCGAGGAAGCAAAGACGGCGACGCACACGCTTCCGCGCGTCATGATCCTGTGCGTGCTGCCCATCGGGCTCCTGTTCGCCGCCAGCATCTACTGCATGACGACGCTTTCCCATAGCCTGAATCTCGCACTCGACCAGACGGACGGCCCCCTCGACATGATCGCCCGCTCGGTAGGGCTGCCCACGCTGGGGTGGCTGAGTTCACTCGGTGTGGCAATCAGTTGCTTCGGCTGCTCGCTGGGAGGGTTCAACGCAGGTTCGCGGGTGGTCTACTCGATGGCCCGAAACGGCCAGCTTTGGCGCTGGTTTGACGCCATACACCTTGTCAACGGAACGCCTCATCGCGCGCTCACGCTTTTTGCGGGGATATCGATTGTGGTGCCCAGCGTGATGATCGCCGCTGGAGTGAGCATGGCAAACGCGATGGATTACCTGATGCAGATCGCGGCGTTGGGATTTCTCGGTGGATACCTGGTGGTGTGCGTGGCCGCGCCGGTTTACCTCGCCTCGAAAGGCGAGCTTCGATTTCCGCGGCTCGCGGCGGCGATTTTGACGCTGTCAATTTTGGTCGCTGTGCTGGTGATGAGCCTGGTGCCGATTCCCGAGGGGCCCAGCCGGTATCTTCCGTACATTTTTGCCGCGTTATTGATATTCGGCATGCTTCTTTCCGGCCGGAACTGGGGACGCGGGCCGAAGGGGATCCCGGCGGTGGACACGGCCGCAAATTCCGCGGCGCAGCTCAGCGACGCTCAGCCGTGAGCCGCGCATATCGGCGTTAAGATCCGGAAGCCGAAAGTCCCGTTGAATCCCCGGACTTTATGTCGGAGCTCAAGCTCCGACCCCCTAAAAACCGGAGTTTTTCCGGAACCTGTGAAGCCGCATTGCTTTTTCGGCATTTGCGGCACGGATGAATCCGTGCCCTGACGAAAAACGCGGGTTTTCACAAACTCCTAAAGCCAGGGGCTCGCGAACTTACTCAGCAAGGTTCATGCGCCGCAGCAGGTTCTGGAAGCGCGGGTCCGGATGCAGCGGTTCGAAGAAGGGATGGATATTAACCATCATCAGGCCTTCATCCCCTTCCGCATATCCTTTGTCGAGCCACGTGAGCGCTTTTTCGTAATCGCCGAGCCCCACTTGGATCACCGCAATGCTCGAGGGCGGCACGTAAGCACGCGTGGACCGTTCGAGCAGCCTCTCGAGAATCGTGCGCGCCTCGGCAACATCGCCCGCTATGGCGTGCGCGTGAGCGAGCGCGGAGGTAGTCGCTACTCTGTCGCCCGAAAGCTGCGCGGCGTGCCGGAGGTGCCGGATCGCTTCCTGGTGCATGCCCCTCTGCAGATACGCCCGCCCCAGACCCTGGTGCGCCAGCGCGAACGTGGGGTCCAGTTCGATCGTCTTCTCGTACTGCTCGATGGCCCGGTCCGGCTGGCGCGCGTAGAGGAAGATGAGCGCGAGATCCCTGTTGATGCTGATAGAGAGCGGATCGAGTTCCAGGGCCAGCTTGGCCTGCTGGATGGCTTCGTCCACCCGCCGCCGGGCGATCAGACAAAACGCATACCAGTGGTGAACAGTCGCGTAGCGGGAATTGAGTTCGATGGCCCGCTTGTATTCCCGTTCGGCTCCCGCCCAGTCCCATTCCACCTGCAGCAATGACGCCATGGCGCAATGCGCCTCCGCCAGCGCGTCGTCGATTTGCAGGGCGCGCAGGGCTGCCTGCCTGGATAGCGGGATGGCGTCCTGGGGATGCAAGGTGGCGAAACCGGTGCCGCACAGCAGATGATAGGAATCCGCCAGGCCCGCGTGGGCCAGCGCAAACCCCGGGTCCTTCTCGATGGCCCGCCTGAAAAACTCGGCTCCCCTCCGAATGTCTTCCGGCGTTCTCTTGTTCCAGCAGTAGCGCCCTTTTAGGTAGAGGTGATAGGCCTCGGTGTCTTGCGTCTGGCGCTTGGCCAGGCGCTTCTTCTCCTGCCGGCTCAGCGAAAGGCTCAGGTGTTCGGAGATTTCGCGCGCGATTTCGTCCTGCACGCTAAGAATGTCCTGGGCCTTTCGATCGTATTGTTTGCTCCAAAGCTGCCATCCGTTGGCGACGTCTACGAGTTCGGCGCTCACCAGCAGAGTATCGTCCCGCTGCAGAATCCGCCCGGTAAGCACGGCGCCCACATTGAGCTCGCGCCCGATGTTTCTTGGATCCGCCTTGCTGCCCTTGTAACGAAACACGGTGCTGCGGGCCATCACGCGAAGCCCGGATAGCTGGGCAAGATTGCGAATCAGCGTCTCGGTGATGCCGTCGCTGATGTACTCGGCGGCCGCGTCGGCGGCCGCGTTGTCGAAGGGCAGAACCGCGAGGGAATCGATTTCTCGCCGTGCTGCCCGCTTCGGCCTTGCCGCGTGCGCGCCGTTTACGCCGCCGATGAACCGGTATCCCCGCCTGGGCAGCGTTTCGATGAATCTCGGGCTGTCCGCAGAGTCGCCCAGAAGGTCGCGCAGCCGGGCCACCGCGGAGTTTACCCCGTGCTCGAAATCGACGAATGTGTCCGCGGGCCAAAGCTTCTGGCGCAACTCTTCGCGGGTGACCACCTCGTCGGGACGCTCGAGCAGCATGACGAGAATCTGAAAGGGCTGCTCCTGCACGCGAATTTTGGCGCCACTTTTGCGAAGCTCACCGGCGCGAACGTCCACCTCGAAAACGCCGAAGCGAACAATTCCCGGCCAAATTGGACTCCTGCTCTGCATAGGCGCGAATTTCCCAGGATGGCTGAAACTTTCCGCACGATTCTAACATTCCCGCACAAACTTCGAGCGGTAACATCGCGCGAGACTTCTTCGTAGATCACAGAACCTGCAAGCTTTATCGCGTTACCTACATTTGATGTTCCAGGCATTGAGGTACGCGCGTTCCGGGCTGATTCTTGGGGCCATCTATCTCGTAGGAGAAGGTGGGTGACCCCATGCGAAGAGACGCGGGGACAGGGCTCGTGATGCCGCTCGCGGAGAGGCCGGTCGCTGCATTGTTCGCCATCATGGTCTGCCTTGGCCTGCTCGCCTCCCAGGCCTCCGCGCAGAAAATGGACCTGGTGACCGCTGTCCGAATGGCAGCCGATCCTGACCACAAAATGGTAGGGTTTCCGTGCCAGGTGAATGATGATCGCCGGCATTATGTCTGTCTGATCGATAGCGGCGCGACCAATACGATCGTGTCTGACCGCGTGGTGAAGGCCGAAGGTCCTGTGACAGAAATGAGCACGGGAAACGGAGTCGTGCGGGTGCACCAGCGGGAAGTTTCACTGACCATTGCTGACAGCCTCCAGCTGAGGACAAAAGCATTCGTGCAATCCATGATGCTGCAGGGCGTCGACATCCTTGTAGGGCAGGACGTGCTGCGGCAGTTCAAGTCGGTTATCTTCGACTACGAGAATGCGCAGGTCGAATTCCGCCGCTAGCGCCCCGCCTGGTTTCCGCCGCAAGATGCCGTTTCGTTGACCTGAGAGAACGCTGAGGGCTCGGTCGCTGGGATAAGCCAGCGAGGCGTTTCTTTTGCGGTCCAGATGCAGGCTACCGGTTTTCCACAGCACCCGGCAAATTCGCGCGTCGATTTTTGAAGTCCTGCGGGCGCCGCTTTACATCCAACACGGTTGTCGATTGAAATCCGCATTGAAATCCACTGGGAGGTACCATGGCAACTACGCAGGTCGGAGTAAAGCCGATGAAGGCAGCGCAGGTTCCCAAACCG
This sequence comes from uncultured Acidobacteriota bacterium, assembly GCA_963697575.1. Classification (GTDB taxonomy): domain Bacteria; phylum Acidobacteriota; class Terriglobia; order Acidiferrales; family UBA7541; genus Palsa-295. The sequence goes on from CAVOOP010000020.1 coordinate 105,169, forward strand.
GGCGGCGATTTCCAGATCGTCGAGCGCGAGATTCCCAAGCCGGGCGCGGGACAGGTGCGTATCAAGGTGCAGGCCTGCGGCGTCTGCCACAGTGACGTGTTCACTAAAGAAGGCTCGTGGCCGGGGATCGAGTATCCGCGCGTCCCAGGACACGAAATCGCGGGACTGATCGATGAAGTGGGTGCCGGGGTTTCCGCATGGAAGAAGGGACAGCGGGTGGGCGTTGGCTGGCATGGCGGGCAGGACAACACGTGCCGCTCGTGCCGGAGAGGGGATTTTCGCAATTGCGAGAACCTGAAAATTCCCGGCATCAGCTATGACGGCGGGTACCAGCAATACATGCTGGCGCCCGTGGAGGCGCTGGTGGCCATACCGGAAAGCCTCAGCGATGCTGACGCAGCACCGCTGCTCTGCGCCGGTATCACCACCTACAATGCGCTGCGGCACAGCGGCGCGCTCCCTGGGGACCTTGTCGCCGTACTGGGTATCGGGGGGTTGGGCCATCTGGGAATTCAATTCGGCAACAAGTTTGGTTATAAGGTCGCGGCGATTGGGCGCGGGGCCGAAGACGCGGCGCTCGCGAAGAAACTCGGAGCGAGCGTGTACATCGACAGCGCGGCGACGAATGCGGCGGAGGCTTTGAAAAAAATGGGCGGCGCACAGGTGATTCTGGCGACGGCCCCAAGCTCGAAGGCGATGTCCGAACTGATCGACGGCCTCGGGACCAACGGTAAGCTCATGGTGATCGGGGCGACGTTCGATCCCATCGAGGTTGCGCCAGTACAGCTTATAACCGGATGCCGGACGATCCAAGGCTGGGTCGCCGGAACTCCCGCCGATTCCGAAGACACGCTGCGCTTCGCGGAACTCTCCGGCGTGCGGCCGATGATCGAAACGTATCCGCTGGAAAAGGCAGCCGAGGCTTACGCGCGCATGATCAGCGGCAAGGCGCAGTTCCGCGTCGTTCTGACGATGTGAAAGAACCCGGAGTCGACTCCTGGGGCAAGCCGGGAAACAGATCCCGGCAAAAGGAAAGTCCGGTGCCAGACCCGGTCTTTTTTCGCATCGCGCAGATGCTCGCCGCTTTCTCGCTGTTTGCTGCGTTTCCATTGCCGGCCCATGAGCAGGGAAAGGGACATCCCGTGGCAAACAAGATTTCTCACCGCACGGCGCAGATAGAGGGCCTCTCCATCTTTTACCGGGAGGCCGGGCCGGAGGACGCGCCGACGATTCTCCTGCTGCACGGGCTTCCGTCTTCCTCGCGGATGTTCGAGCCGCTCTTCGCGCGGCTTTCCGGTCGCTATCATCTGGTCGCGCCCGATTATCCGGGGTTCGGACACAGTGATTGGCCGGACCCGAAAAACTTCGCGTACACGTTCGATCACATCGCCGAGGTGATGAATCACTTCACCGAGGCGCTGGGACTTTCGCGCTACACGCTCTACATGCAGGATTATGGCGGCCCGGTGGGTTTCCGCATGGCGCTGGCCCATCCGGAGCGGGTGGAGGCGCTCATCGTCCAGGACGCTGTGGCGCACAATGAAGGACTGGGGGCGAACTGGAAGACGCGGCGGGCGTTCTGGGCCGACCGCGCTGCCAACGAAAGCGCCCTGCGCGCAAATCTTTTGTCGCTAGCTGCCGCGCGGGCGCGCCACGTGGGCGACGATCCCAATGTGGAACGCCACGACCCGGACCTATGGACCGATGAATCCTACTTTCTCAACCAGCCCGGCCAGGCGGAGATTCAAAGCGACCTCTTTTACGACTACCGCACCAACGTCGAGGCCTACCCCAAGTGGCAGGCGTGGATGCGCGAGAAGCAGCCGCGCCTGCTAGTAATCTGGGGCAAGTATGAATCCTCATTCGACCCCTCGGAGCCGGAATCCTATCGCCGCGATGTGCCGAAGGCCGAAGTGCACATCGTGGATGGCGGGCATTTCGCGCTCGATACCGCGGCGGATCAGATTGCGCTGCTCGTCGCGCACTTCGTGAGCCGCTGAGAAGCGGCGGCGAGCCAGCCGCCAGACCAAGCCTACGGCTAAAACCTCGTTCCTGTTCGATAACCCGGTGAGCCCTTCATTCAAAGCAAGCCTCTTCGAGTGGCAAATTCGTTGTCTCGAGCAGAGGAGAAGCGTACGATGCGCGAGCCAGAGGTCGAAAACGGCGGCCATTAGGGCAAATCCCGCTGGGAGAGACGGACCTTCGGGGATCAAGGTGGCCTGGACCGGCTTTTCAACGGCGACGGAGCGGCTGAAAGGGAAAAAATGCTGAAAAAGAGAGAGTGGTTGACGGGCTCGGCCCTGGTCGCATTCGTGATCGGCTTGTCCATCACTCCCCGGCTGCTCGGCCGCGCGGCACGCTCGCAAAGCCCTTACACAGGCAAGTTCCCGGTGTTCGCCGTGGACCCTGCGTGGCCGCAGCTTCCCAATAACTGGGTGCTGGGCGGCGTGTCCAAGATCGTCATCGATCGGCACGATAACGTGTGGATCATTCACCGTCCGCGCACCGTGCCCACGGGCAAAACCGCCGCGCCGCCGGTGGTGGAATGGGACGCACGCGGCAACTTCGTCCAGGCCTGGGGCGGAGAGGGCCCGGGATACGACTGGCCGGACGCCGAGCACAACGTGTTCGTGGATTACAAAGACAATGTGTGGATCAGCGGCAGCAGCCCGAGCGGCCAGTCGAAGACGCGGCGCTCCGACGACATGATCATCAAGTTCACAAACAAGGGGCAATTCATAAAGCAGATCGGCGGGCGCACCACAAGCCACGGAAGCAAGGATCCACTGAGCGTCAACAAGCCCGGCGACCTGTTCGTTTCGCCGAAGACCAACGAACTCTACGTTGCCGACGGCTACGGCAATCGCCGCTTGATCGTCTTCGATGCGGACACGCTCGCGTTCAAGAGAATGTGGGGGGCGTTCGGCAAGCCGCCCGAGGATGACGCCAACTCCGGCGGTCCGGGTCCGTCGGGAGGTCCGGCGGCCGCGGCAGGCGCGGCTGGGGGCGCCGTCAGCAGGCCAGCGGCCCTCGAAACGGAAGGTCCGGGTCCGGATGAGTTCGCAAGCCCGGTGCACGGCGTGATGGTTTCCAACGATGACATCGTCTACGTTGCGGACCGGGCCAACCGGCGCCTGCAGCTTTTCACGCCCGAGGGGAAGTATCTCAAGGAAATGTTCGTCAACCGCGCGGGGCCGGCGTCAGACTCGGTGTGCGGCCTGGCCTTCTCGCCAGACAAAAAGCAGAAATTCCTGTATCTCTCGGACCTCGGCAATTCACACATCGTCGTGGTGGAGCGCGAGACGCTCGAGATCCTCTACCAATTCGGGAAGAGAGGCCCGCAGCCGGGAAATTTTCAGGGGCTCCATCACATCGCGATGGATTCAAAGGGGAACCTCTACACGGCGGAAGTCGCCCCCGGCGCGCGCGCCCAGCGATTTAACTTTAAGGGAATGTCGTCCACGCTGCCGCCAAACGCGCTGACGCCGGATGAATTAGCTGCGAAGCCTTAGGGCGATTGCTGTTTGAATCTATGCTATTTTTGCAAGTCCACCACGAAGGATTCGCCGGTGGGTCGTCCGTTTGCTTCAGGGGTCTCTGATACAGAAGGGAAGTCGCGGCACCAGGAGTGTCCCTGCTGTAGTTCCGTTAAGTTAAGAAATTCCGCCGTTTCATTTCCGAAGGATGGGGAGAGTCGACGATGGGGTTCATTTTTGCCGATGCGTGGCTGATCACGATGAATGAGCGCCGCGAGGTGCTGGAAGCCGCGAGCGTATGCGTGGAGAAAGACCGCATCGCGGCGGTGGGCACGCGCCAGGACCTGCAGCGCCGCTTCCCGACCGCGGAAGTGGTGGATTGCACGGGACGCATCGTGATGCCGGGAATGGTGAACACGCACACGCACCTTTTCCAGACGCTGCTCAAGGGCCTCGGCGACGACATGGTGCTGAAGAAGTGGTTCACGTGCATGACGGGACCGAGCGGCGTCCACCTGACGCCCGAAGACGCGCACGTGGCGGCACTGCACGGCTGCGTCGAATCAATTCGCTCGGGGGTAACCACGCTGGTCGATTTCATGTACGTGCACACCAAGCCGGGAATGATCCCGGCGGTGGTATCGGCTTTTGACCAGACCGGGATGCGCGGCTTTGCCTGCCGCGGTTTCGTCTCTTTGGGCGAGGAGTACGGTGTTCCGCGCGAACTGATCGAAGACCCGGAACATGCCATGGGGGACGCTCGCGAGCAGATGCAGCGCTACAACAGGCCCGGCGCGCGAGTGCAGGTGGGGGTTGCGCCGAACATGATCTGGGCGGTGGACGAGAAAGGCTACCGCCTCACCCGCAAACTTGCCGACGAACAGCACGCGTTGATCACAACGCACGTGGCGGAGACGACCTTTGAGCTCCAAACGTCCGCATCGCGTTACGGAATGACGGACACGGAATTCCTGAGCGACATCGGCTTTCTTGGTCCCGACGTCCTCGCGGCCCACTGCGTGCACTGCAAGCCGCACGACGTTCGCATCCTTCTGCACCACGGCACGAAGGTGGCGCACAACCCGTGCAGCAATCTTTACCTCGCCTCGGGATGCCCTCCGATTCCCGAGATGCTGCTGGCAGGCATCACCGTGGGCCTTGCTTCCGACGGGCCGGCGAGCAGCAACAATCACAGCCTCTTTCAAGCGATGAAGTTTGCGGCCCTGATGCAAAAAGGCTTTCACCAGGACGCCACCGTGATGACCGCGGAAAAGGTTCTGGAGATGGCCACGATCGACGGCGCGAAGGCCGTGGGCCTGGAAGCCGAAATCGGCTCGATCGAAACCGGGAAGAAAGCGGACCTGATCGTGATCGACTACGACAACGCCTTCATGACGCCGATCCACCACCCCGTTTCCGCCATCGTGTATTCCGCGCTGGGGCACGAGGTCTCAACCGTGATGATCGACGGCCGGTTCGTGATGCGCAACGGAGTGGTGAGCGGCGTAAACGAACTGGCCGTACGAAGGCAGGCGCAGATCAGCGCCGATGACCTGGCGCGCCGCGCAGGCTCCGACCGCTTCAAGAAGCGCCCGTGGCGTTCCATGACCATCTAGCCGGCCGCGGTTTTTGCGATTCGACGGACAGTTCCCGGGTGTTTTTCTGGCGAGTTTTTGCGCGCCTGTGGAACGAGAATCGCTGGACTACCGTGCCAGACTGCCGTGCCAAACGGGCGAGCCCGGTTCGGGGCATCGGGTTGTCTCGCCGCTAAGGTCCAGTGGTAGAATAGGCTGAAAATCGGGCCATGCGACGTTCTGGCTCTGGTTGGCTTCAGCACGACGATGTGGGAGGTCGCCGCTATGAGACGCCCCGCTCAACTCCTCGCATTTAATCGTTCGCGGTTGCGCGCGATATTGTTCGGCTTCGCATGTGCGACGGTGCTGTTTCTGTTCGCTTCAGCGACACACGCCCAGCGAGGCGGCGGCCGCGCTGGCCGAGCGGGCGGGCGTCCCGCGGGAGGCATGAGGAGCCGGCCGCTTGTCGGAGCGCCGCGGTTGCGCTCCCCGATCGAGTCACCCGGTGGTTATTCGCACGCTCCCTACGGTTACGAAACGCCGCTGGCGCTTGGCCGCGGGTCACGGCCGCCGTTGCAATTCCGGCGCGGGTATTACCTCGGATACGGGTTTTGGCCGCTTTACGGCTGGGCGCCTTATTGGGCGGATGATTGCGATCCTTACTCAGGCTGGAATTGCTATGGAGACGAATACACCGACACGCAAGCCGGAGAGCCGTCCCCTCCACCCCCGAGCGAAATTCGATTGAATTCCGTTCTGGTGATTTACCTGCGCGACGGCTCGGGCTACGGCGTCAACGACTATTGGGTTGCCGGCGGGCAATTGAATTTCGTGACCACCTACAACAGCGAGAAATCCGTCGCCTTCGAGAACGTCGACTGGCAGCGCACCGTGGACGACAATGCCGCGCGCGGCGTCTATTTCAAGCTGAACTATTCGCCTTCCAGGCAGAGGTACAAGCCCAGTATTGCCCCCGTGTGTCTTCCGTCTTCCCGCGAAAAGGCCAGAACTGCGCCGTCAAGCTCGGTGGCCGGCGGCGCCGCAGGTTCTTTTGGGGCGATGGTCTCTCCAGCCGGTCAGGGATCGAAGGTTACGTTCGTTCAGGCGGGCTCGCCGGCGGCGCGGGCCGGCATCAGTCCGGGCGATATCGTGTTGCGAATCGACTGCCAGACGGTCCACAACGGCGGCGACATCGAATCGGCGATCGCGGCAAATACCACGGGAACCGCGTGGGTCAGCTACCTGATCAAGGGCGCATGGCTGTCGGAGCAGCAGATCAAAGTACGGGATTGAACCTTTCGGCAGGGAAGTGTGTCCATTCATTCGGATTCGGCCTGTCGTGTTTCCCCTGCAGCCTGGAAGGGCGAGCTGCCCAATCTTTCGCCGACTTGCTCGCTCACCTGATCGAGCCGGGAGCGCAGCGACTCGCCAATCCCCTCCACATAATTTTGCCTCTCGTTTTCATCCTGAGCCCATGCGCGCGCAGTGGGGATGAGTACTCCTTCTTTTGCTCGATTCATCTCAGCGTGTGCTGTAGCTAGCGCGCCTCCACGGATCGCAAAAGGCGTTTGGCTTTTTACGGGTTCTGCATCCCTCTCGCCAGTTCGCCTCCAGCCCCGTGCCTTCCATTCGGTGGCCTCTGAAGTGCTTTGATACGTTGCCGATACTACAGACATGAGCGGCTTCCGGGCAGAGCCTCGAACGGCCATGATGGCGGTTGTGGAAGTATCGTGGGAGGAGCCCGACGGAACCTCCCACGGCGCGATTCGGGCGCGCATGGAAGACACATCCCGTTCCGGGGCATGCATCCGCGTCAGCACGAACATCGGCGTCGGGGCTACGGTGTGGATCAAAAGGCCCTGGGAAGAGATTGCCGGTGTCACGAAGTATTGCCGCAGGGACGGCATGGATTACGTCCTGGGTGTGCAGAGGATTCTTGAATGGCGGGAGCGGAATATATCGCCAACCCCTGATGCGCCATTCAAAATGGCCACGGGCAAAAACACTGGGAGCGTTAAGGAAGAAGTGCAGAGCGTGCCGAAACAGCACAGCGAGATCGGCGATCCGGCGAAAGCTTCTCCGGCCGTCGTCGCTCCGCAAAAGGACCCGGAGCCGAGTGTGTCCAATGAGTCCGGCGCGAAGGTGAAGGTGCATGTGACGGAGGATGTCTCTGGGACAACTGTCTCCCCTCGAAGGAACGGCATCGAGAATCCTCAAAATTCGGATATTCCCCAACGGCCGGCTGGACCCGCGGCGCAAACGCAGCCGCCTTCGCCCGAAAAGGAACCGCCCTCACGTGGCAAGGAAAGGAGACGCATGTCAACGAGCTGGCTTGGATTGGCGCTCAAGCGCCCAAAAGGGGAAAGCCCCGATGGAAAGGCCAACGGCACTGCCGCTTCCGACAGCGGCGCGGCCGATGAGAAGACTTTAATGGACAAGGCTGCTGTAAATGGCGACGGCAATGGCTTTGCGAAAATGCAGGGCGACCTGCAATCGCTCGAGGATATCTACCGCGCGGCCGGGATATTGAATCCGAGGATGGGCTACAGCATCAGCAAAGTGGTCGAAATGATTCACAGCGATCACATGCGCGGGGTGCCCCACGACGCGAAGCGCGCGGCGATCCTGATGGCGCTCGATGCGGCCAGCATCTCGGTGGAAGAAGTCCTGCGCGATGCCGCGCTGCGCCAGGGCGCCCTGGATGCTTATGAGGCCAGCCAGCAGAGGAGTTTTGAGGAATACTGGGGGAGTAAGGCTGAGGCGAACGTCCAGATTCAGGCGGAGACGGACCGCATCGTCGCGCGGAACCAGGAGCGCATCGAGCGGAACCGCGACGAAGTTGCGAACGAAAAGGCTGAATTCGCGAAATGGCGGGACATGAAGCAGAAGGAGACCGAGCGCATGTCCGAGGCTGCGGGGCTATGCGCGAAGGCACCCGCACCGGAAGTGATTGCGCCGGGCTCGTCCGTGGCGCCCGGCCAAGTTCCCGCTAAACCTTCAATAGGTCTTGAATCTCGCGCCGCGGAAGGGATTATTCCAGCCGGGACGAAGCCAGGATGAGCGCTTTCGTCAGAGCCGCCTTTCGTGGCGCCGGCACTCTTGTCGGCGCGGTCTGATTAATGCAAAAGCGAAGCGCCACGAGCTCATTCCGCAACGTTCGCCCTCAGAAAACCGTAACCGGCGCGGAACAAATCGTCAGGAGGCTGTCCCGATTCGCGGCCTGCGCCGGCAAACCGCATTGTATGATTTCGCACCAACCCTTGTGGTATATTGGCCGCGCTGCTGATACGACGCGGGAGGTTGGCTATGAGCGACCGATCCAGGCGAACCTTTCTTAAGAATTCCGTTTCAGGACTCGGCGCCGCATGGCTGGCATCCAGCTGGCCCGCCATTCTGGCCGCGCAGGAACACGCGCAGCAGATGGCGGCGTCGAATTTCCCCACGCAGTTCGCGTTTTTCACGCCGGACCAGGCGGCCGAAATCGCGGCGATGACCGCGCAGATCATTCCGACTGACGACACGCCGGGTGCGCGCGAGGCGCATTGCGTTTACTTCATCGACAACGGGCTCTGACTACTTTCGTCCACGACAGCCAGCCGCTCTACACCCAGGGACTGCAGGACCTGGAGGCGAAGACGCAGGAACTGTTCCCCGGCGCGGGCAAGTTTTCCGCGCTCACCGCCGCGCAGCAGATCAAAGTGCTCACGGCGATCGAGAAGACGCCGTTCTTCACGGCTGGTCCGCAAGCACACGATCATCGGATCTTTGCCAGCCCGGAGCACGGCGGCAACTAGGACAAGTCGGCTGGAAGCTCATCGGCTTCGAAGATTCGCTGAACTTCAAAGCCCCGTTCGGCTACTACGACGCCGTCAGCAGCAGCCCGCGCAGTTAGTCGCAGGCATGAAGGAGATCGGCCATGAAACAATATGACCGACAACCGAAGTCGATTTTGTCGTCATCGGTTCCGGCGCCGCCGGCGGCATTATGGCCAAGCAGTTGTCGGTGGCCGGCTTTTCGGTCGTGGTCCTCGAGCAGGGCGGCTGGGGAGAGTACGGCCGCGAGCACGAGTACAACAAGGACGAATGGCTGAACCGCTTCCCGAGCGAAGAGGACCGCCTGATGAGCGATCCGGCGCGCCAGCGCAACACCTTCCGCCGCAACGACAAAGAAAAAGCCGACGCCCGGCAGCCACAGCTATGGATGCGTGGTGGGCGGCGGCACGGTCACCTATGGCGGCAGCAGCTGGCGCCACCTGCCGTGGGAGTTCAAGGAAGCTACTACCATCGGCACGATTGCCGGCACCGGCATGGCGGACTGGCCGATCACTTACGAAGAACTGGAGCCTTATTACACGCAGGCCGAATGGGAGATGGGAATGTCCGGGCATGCGCGTGGATTCGCCCTTCGTTTGCGCCGATGTCGAAGGACTATCCGCTGCCGTCCGCTGCCGATCAAGAGCTCGGGCGCGTTGTTCGAGATCGGCCGCCGCAAAGCTCGGCTTGACCGCCGTTCCCGGCCCCATGGCGATTATTTCCGAGGCCTATCATGGGCGCTCGGCATGCATCAACTGCGGGATGTGCTCGGGCTTCGGCTGCCAGGTGAAGGCGCGATCGAGTTCGGCCGTGGCGATGTTTCCTATCGCCGAGCAGACCGGCCGCTGCGAGATCCGGCCCAATAGCTATGTCCGCGAGATTTCCGTGGATAACAATGGCCGCGTGACCGGGGCGATCTATTTCGATGCCCAGAAGCGCGAGGTGTTTCAGAAGGCCAAGGCGGTGGTGCTGTCCGCGAACGGCACCGAGTCAGCCGCGGTTGCTGCTGCTTTCGAAGTCGGCGCAGTTTCCCGATGGGCTTGCGAATTCGAGCGGCGTCGTGGGGAAGTATCTGATGTCCGGCAACAATGCCGGCGCAAGCGCGATTTTCGAGCACCCGCTCAACGAATATAAGGGCATCATCAGCTGTGCCGGCATCATCGACTGGGTCCCGAGCGATCCCAAGCGTGGATTCTACGGAGGCGGACGGCTGACAGCCCGAGGGCAGCAACCGCCCATCGAGTATCGCGCTGGCCGGTCTCGCACGACGGCCCGCGCTGGGGCGCCGCCTACAAACAAAGAACTACGAAACGAAGCCAACCGCAAAATGATTATCAGCAGCTTCATCACGCAGTTACCCGTCGAGACCAACCGGGTGGATCTCGATCCAGAGGTGAAAGACGACTGGGGGCTGCCCGCGATGCGCATTACCAGTACCAGCCACCCGGACGACATCAAGAACATGGAGTTCTTCACCGCCAAGTCGGTCGAGGTTTTGCAGGCAGCCGGTGCGACGAAGGTCTGGGCGGACCAGGTCCATGACTCCCGCGGGGGCCCGCATAGCCGTGGCACCTGCCGCATGGGCAACGACCCGAAGACTTCCGTGGTGGACAAGTATCACCGGGCCCATGACGTCCCGAATCTGTATATCGTGGACGGCAGCAGCTTCGTCACCGGCGGCCGCAATCACCCCACCATGACGATTCAGGCGCTTGCCTTTCGCGCGGCCGACCACATCATCCAGCAGGCGAAAAGGGCGACAAGTCTCTCTGGGCGTATAGCAGCGTACGCGCGAAGTGTGCCGCCCGCGGTCGCGTTAGACGCGCATTCCATTTGAGACCACGCTGAGGATTCGTATGGATGCGACGTGCGGAGCGACGTAACCGCGCCTACGTATTTCTGCGTATTCACAAACGAAGTGCAACACACTATTTTGCGCCCAGCCCCACCTCAGTTTCGGTGAGTTGGAGGCGAGCGCTTTGGGCGCCCTCCTCCTTTCCCGCCGAGGGGGAAGCGATGAGTTTCCTGGCCCGAAGGTTTCTTGCCCTGGTTGGAATGCTCGCGGTGTCGGCCACCCCAGCCGCGACCCAGGAAAAATCGCTAACCGCAAAAGGGTGCACCGCCGGACCGGCGGACGCCGCCTCCAGCAATCAAAAGATAGGGTCGGGGCGAATCCTTAAGACGGAAGCGGAGATGACGCTCGTTAATGTCAGCGTCACCGACCCTGCCAAACGCATCGTGACCGGCCTGGAACGCGAGAATTTCCGAATATTCGAAAACGGAGTGGAACAGGAAATTCTCAAATTTACGAGCGAGGACGTCCCGGTATCCATCGGCGTGATTTTCGACAGCAGCGAAAGCATGACGGACAAGATTCACGAATCGCAGTTCGCCGCTCTGCAGTTCCTTCGAAAAGCAAATCCCCAGGACGAATTTTTTCTCGTGGACTTCAACGACCGCGCGCATCTCGTGCGCGACTTTACTGATAGCGTGGATGACCTTCAAAACTACCTCAAGTACGCAGCGGCGCACGGAGAAACGGCGCTCTACGATGGTGTGTATCTGGGCCTCAGCCAGATGAGAGGCGCGCAACACCCGAAGAAGGCGTTGCTGATCGTCTCGGACGGGGGCGACAACCATAGCCGCTACAGTGGAAGGGACGTCCGAAGATTTGCGGGAGGAATCGGATGTGCAGATCTACACCCTGGGGATATTCGAAAATGGGAGGGTCTACTCATCCGAGGAACTAAGCGGCCCGTTTCTTTTGTACGATTTGACGGAGGTGACGGGAGGGGACGCTTTCACCGTTCACAATCTGAATGAACTGCCCGATATCGTCACGAAAATAAGTATGGAGCTGCGCAATCAATATGTCGTGGGATACCACACGCCGGACTGCACGCATGACGGGAAATGGCGAAAGATTAAAGTGAAGCTGCGCCCGCCGAAGGGGCTTCCGCCGCTTAACGTCCAGGCCAAGAGCGGCTACTTCGCGCCAAGTCACTGACGCCAGAACTCACCGGGCGCCGGCCGCCGCGTTGAAGATTATCAAATTGCACCTTACCCGGTGCCTTCCTCAGGCGTGTGGGAGTAGTTGCGTGCGATATTTCGGGGCAAGCGCGGCGGCCCTGGCCCTGAATTCCGCTTGAGCCGCGTCATCAAGCTTTGGCGGAGGCGTCGTGCGGGTTGCGACCGGGACGCCCACTTCCAGAAAGAATTCCTCCTGGCCGGCCGGCGAACAGATGCAGAGCATTCTGGCCGGCCGCGAAGACGAATTGCGGAACTGGTGAGGCGCGTTGGCGGGGACGTGGATGGTCTCGCCGGCGCGTACCACCTGCCTGGAGCCGCGGAACACAAACTCAAGTTCGCCTTCGAGCAGGCTGAAGGTCTCCTCAAAATCGTGACGATGGGGAGGCGGCCCTCCCTCGGGAGGTACGTACATATCGATCAGGCAGAAGCGGCCGGCGGTGTCTTTCCCAGCCACAAGGATGGTGTAGGTGCCTCCCACCACGCCAATGTGACGAATATTTCGATCGGTGTCCGGATGGGCAATCGCGAGGCTACGTTGCGGATCGTCTGGCGGTAGCCCGGAGATGGATTCTCGCGCTGACGCTGCTTCGTCGGGCATTTTTTGCTCCTGAAATTTTGTTAACGGCGAATCTTGCGAACCCATTCTCCCCAGGCCATGCCGAGCCGCGCGCTCAGGATCGAAAGAACGAAGGCCTCGGCCATCACGCGCCAGAATTCGGCTGAGGTGTGCTCGACGGGGAAAAAGAGGTGCCGCACGTCGAAGCCATTGGGGCTGGCGAAATAGGCGAAATATTTCGTTCCGAAGAAGCGGTTCGCGGAGGCAGGTGAAATCAGGAAGTCCGCGAAGGGCCATTGGACCGCCACGAACGCCGCAAGAAAAATCGTCCCGAGAGCCGCTGCCTGGGCCCAGCTTCCCCAGGCCGCGAGACGGGGCCGGATCAGATCAAGCAGGAAGGCTGGAACGATCACCAGCAGCGGGAATTCCATGGGCACCATGTGGGTGATGTGCTGGTACACCGGGCCTAGCTTGGGCGTAGCAGGGAAGAATGGGAAAAGCCACAGCATGAATGCCGCGTAGGCAGTATAAATTGCCGCGACAATCGTGCAGGCCCATCGCTGCCTTGAAATCATGGCGAAGCCGATCAAAACCACGGGCAGCACGATGGCCACCGCGCGGTAACATTGCGCGGTGTGCATCAGGACCCGGTAGGTGGATTCCCAGACCACGGTGAGCGCCAGCATGGTGACCATTCCGCCCAGCAGCAGAAGCAGCCGGTCGAGCTTTTTCGTGAGCGCGCTGGCGGCGCGGTTCATCGTGCTGGCGATAAGCACCACCGCGCCGACCTGGATCGCGAGGACCCCGCCATCGAGGACTACGTGCGGAGGGCTGAAGATTTTTACGTCGAGACCGTAGGCGTTGTGCCACCAGTTATCGAACGGCGCGGAGCTCAGCATGGTCGCGCCGCCCCAGGCGGCGATGAAGGCTCCGAGCGGCCCGCGGAACTTCCAGACTTCCACCGAGGCGGAACGCAGCGCCGGATCGTGGCCGAAGGTGCAGGAAAATATCAGGTAGGCGCAGGAGAAGCCGGCCAGGATGCCGCACATCTGGATGGCGATGTGCGCGGGCGTCCAGAACGTGTCGCGGCCGATCGACATGTGCCAGGAAATATCCCAGTAGCCACCTACGACCACCGAGACGACCGCGGAGAACAAGGACCCAGATGTACCAGGGGATACTGGAGGTATCCCGCGCAGGCGCGGTGGTTGCTTTCGTGGTGCGGAGGCCTTCGGAGACAGTGGTAGCCATTGTTACGCCGCCCTTGGGTACTGCAAGAAGTGTACAGCAACATGGGATGCGGATAGTAAGCCGCGCGATGCTCATTACGCAGTGCCGAAGACGGCTACATCGAGGAGTAAGAGCGAAAGAAGAAGCAGGTCCCTCACCCATCCGCGCTGCGCGCCCGTGGGTCAGGATGACAAAGAAGTGCAACAGCAACGCAGAGGCAAATGCGACGGCAGAGGCAAATCGAGGCGCACTTTTCAGTCCACCGACTTCTTCTGTTGCTGACTTTGGATTATCGGGCGCTGCTGGCAGTGCCGGGCAAGGACTTATCCAGTAAGCTGCTTTGGGGGGTAGTTCAGGGCTATCCAAGATGAATCGAGCAATTCAGCAACGGGGTAGCGCTCGCTGGCCGCTGATTGTCGCCGGGGCCGTTGTTATCGGCTGCATCCTGGTTCAAGCCGTGTGGTTGCATTGGTTTTCTCCATGGAGCGGCGCTTCCGGCGGCCACACAGCGGCGGGCGGCGAGAACTCGATGGATGAGAAGTGGCAATTCAAGGCAGGCCCCGTCGCGGCGGCGCTCGCGCTTGGCGACGATGGCACTGTTTATGCCGCGAGCGAAGACGGATACCTCTACGCGCTGAACGCTTCCGGCGGCCTAGAATGGAAATTCAACGCGGGACCCATGCTGGCGGCGCCAACCGTGGGCGACGACGGAACGGTCTACGTCACTAATGAAGAGCAGCGCATCTTCGCGGTGAATCGCGAAGGCGCCCAGCGATGGGCCGCTGGAGGCGGTCCGTTCGCCGATAAGCAGATGGGTTCGGTGGCCGCAGCGATCGACCGGAACCATCTTTACACGCCGTGGCGCGGGCTTCTGCGCGCCGTCCGGCTGGCGGATGGCGGGTTTGACTGGCCGGCGGGTCTTGGTTTTCAGCGGGGAGGAGCGATCAGCCTGCTTCCCAACGGCCTCCTTGTGTATTCCGGCGTGGGAAGAATGGATGCGGTCGATTGGACGGGAAGAACGCAATGGCAATACCCCGTGATGAATCCTCCGCTGAGCGTGGACATGCTCACGAGAACCGGCGGCCGCATCCCGGCGGGAAATTTCTGGCTCGATTCGCCGATCGCGGTGGGATACGACGGCACCATCTATGTATGCGCTGCTGATTCGCGCCTCGTGGCCCTCAGCCCGGAAGGAAGCTTCAAGTGGGAGTTCAAAACCGATACGCATATCGCGAACCACGCGAGCCCGGTGACTGCCGTCGATGGAACGATTTACTTCGCCAGCGCCAACGGACACCTATACGCCTTCACCCCAGAGGGCGAGCGGAGATGGGTGTTGGATACCGGCGGCCCCATTTCAGCCACCCCGGTGCTCGCCCAAGATGAGACGATTTACGTGGTGAATGCCAGCGCGCTGGTTGCGGTATCTTCCGAGGGCAAGCTGCTGGGAAAAGGCCGTGAAAGCGGACTTGTCGACGCTTCGCCGACCCTTGCTCCGGACGGGACTGTCTACGTGGCCTGGCGTGATGGAAGAATCGCGGCATTCGCCGGAAAGCACGGCGGGCTGATGAACAGCGCGTGGCCAAAATTTCAGGCTACGCTAGCCAATTCCGGCATCGGCCATTCGTTCTGAAGAACCGCCGCCGGAAGGCGAGTCGTCCGACTAGCGGGATTTGAATCCTGATTTCGGAGCCTTGCGTTCGTCTGATGGAGGCTCCGTCCGCGCGTGGCTAGCCCATTACGACCAGGATTTCATGCTCGGCGCCGTCGTCTGCAAGGCTGATGATGGCTTTGCCGGGCGAGAGCTTGCCGTCCACGCGCGTGAGCGCGATGCCGCGGGTGACGCTGGAGGGGTTTTCCACTTTTATTTTGTAGGTGGCGGAGTGATAGCGGAAGGCGATGGAGAAATTCGACCAGTTGCGCGGCACGCAGGGGTCGATGCTGAGCGCCATGCCCTGCAAACGGAATCCCAGGATTGCTTCGAGGCCTACCCGATAGAGCCAGCCGGCGGAGCCGGAGTACCACGTCCATCCGCCGCGCGCGACGTGGGGCGGCTCGGAGTAGACATCACCTGCGACCGACGTATGGCTCCACTTTGTAGCGCTGCACGTCCGCACGCGAACGCGTGTGATTGATGGGGTTTAGCATGCGGAACATTTCGCCGGCACGGTCGCCGTCACCCAGCATTGCAAACGCCAGCACGACGAACGCGGCTGCGTGGGTGTATTGGCCGCCATTTTCGCGGGTTCCGGGAACGTAGCCCTTGATGTAGCCTGGATCAAGGGCTGAATGATCGAAGGGCGGCGCAAGCAGCAGAATCAATCCGTCTTTCTTGACGCACCAGATGCTGCTCGACAGCCACCATCGCGCGCTCGGCGCGCCCCGGTTCGGCGGCGCCGCTGATCACGCCCCAGGACTGCGCGATCGAATCGATCTTGCACTCGTCATTCTGCACGGAGCCGAGCGGAGTGCCGTCATCGAAATAAGCGCGCCGGTACCATTCGCCGTCCCAGGCTTCGCGTTCGAGAGCAGCTTTTAGCGCGGTCACGTGCAAGCGCCATTTCTCCGCGCGGGCGTGCTCGCCCCGCGAATCCGCGAATTGCGCGAACTCCGAAAGCACCAGATGCAGGAACCAGCCAAGCCATACGCTTTCGCCCTTGCCGTGTTCGCCGACGCGATCCATGCCGTCGTTCCAGTCGCCGGTGCCCATCAAGGGCAGGCCGTGCACGCCGACGGCGAGGCTGCGGTCAATGGCCCGGGCGCAATGCTCGAAGACGCTCGCCTTGCGTCTCCGAAACGCGCGGCTGGAAGTAGGAGACATTCTGCCCTTCGGCGAGCAGCTCGCCTTCCAGGAAAGGCACGGGCTCATCGAGCACGGGCATATCGCCGGTAATGCTCGATGAACTGGCTCACCGCGTAGGGCAGCCAGAGCAAGTCATCCGAGATGCGCGTACGCACGCCGCGGCCCGACGGCGGATGCCACCAGTGCTGCACGTCACCTTCGACAAATTGCCGCGAGGCCGCCCGCAGCAGATGCTCGCGCGCGATGTCCCGTTTGGCGACGCACAGCGCCAGAACATCCTGCAGTTGGTCGCGGAATCCGTACGCGCCGCTGACCTGATAAAAGGCCGCGCGTCCCCAGACGCGGCACGCCAGCGTCTGATAGAGCAGCCAGCGATTCAGCATCACGTCCATGGCGGGCTCGGGCGTGGTGACCTGCACGGTGCCGAGAACGTCGTCCCAGGCCGCGATCACTTCGACTTCAGAATTTCGTCCAGATTGGCGGCGCGATATCGCGCAATGATCTCCCGCGCTCTTTCGCGGTTTTCCGCCTGGCCCAGGAAGAATACAATTTCGGCGCGCCGCACCAGGGCGCAACTCGACAGAAGTCAGCAGGGCGGCGCACGGATCAAGCCCCGCGCCGGCTTTTCCGGAAAGCCGCTCGCCGCGGGCCAGCGCCGCCGGATATTCGAGCGTTCCGTTGCGTCCGATAAATTCCTTGCGGTCGCATGTGTAGAAGACTTGTTTGCCGCCCGAGATCGGCGAAAGCGATGCGCCCCCCGAATTCACCTTCCCAGGCGTTCCTCGCGAAGATCGCGCCGGTTTTTGCATCCGATCTCGGTGCACGATATACGGGGCCGAAGCGCTGCGGGAACTCCCCAACACCCATTCCGCATATGCCGCGACGGAAAGATGCCGCGTGCGATTCGATGTTGTTCAGAGTCGTAAGCCGGGAAATTTTGATGGGATCCTTGAGCGGAACGAATTGCGTCAATTCGTGCTGAATTCCGTGCGAGGCGTGCTGAAACCGGGTGTAGCCCTGGCCGTGCCGGCAGATATAGGCGGCCGCTTCGTCGCGGATCGGCAGTGCCGTGGGGCTCCATATTTCACCCGTGCCCTGATCGCGGATGTAGATCGCTTCTCCCGGCGGATCGCTGACGGGATCGTTGGACCAGGGCGTGAGCTGATTTTCGTGGCTGTTGACCGACCACGTGAAGCCCGAGCCGGACTCCGAGGCCAGGAAGCCGAAGGAAGGATTGGCGATCACGTTGATCCACGGCTGGGGCGTGCGCACGCCTTCGCCGAGGACGACCACATACTCGCGTCCGTTTTCATCGAAGCCTCCCAAGCCGTTCGCGAAAGCGAGGTCCTGAGGCGCCACCGGCGCACCGGGACTTTTTTCGCGCGCAGGACGGCGGTGACTGGGGCTGCCGGCAGAGGCGCCGGTCCTGACCGCTGAGAGCGATTCACTTGCTCGGACAGCGTCCCGCGGCGGCTGAAGATCACTGCCCGCGCCACGGCCTGCAACATCGTGCGCAACTGCGGAGAGATCAAATCCGCCTTGAGCAGGAAAATATTGCCGAGGGCGTCTCCGCGTTCCGGGGAGACGCGGAATTGGCTACCTCGCACGAGCGATTCGAGCGCGCTCTGCAGATCCTGGTCGTAGGAGTGGGCCTTCTCGTTGATGATCACCAGGTCCGCGGCAAGATTCTTCATTCGCCAGTATTCATGCGCGCGCAAGAGCTGCCGGATGATTTCGATATCGTCGCTTTCATCGATGAACGCGAGCACGATGGGCCGATCGCCGGAAATTCCCTGGGCCCACAGCGACTGTAGGTCGAGTGACTCGCGGCTGAGGGCATCCGAAGAAGGCCGCAGAGCCGCATCGGCGTAAACGATGGCGTTTGCGAGGCGCTGGAAGAGATTGGCCTCGTCGGGGTCGACTCCGAGGTGCCGGAGCTGCACCTGCGCCTGCGTCCATGCGAGAGTGAGCGTGCGCTCAAAGGTTGCTGACGTCGCGATGCTTGTCCGCCAGTTCCAGCGCCTGCTCGCGCGTGGAGGCGATGATGGTGGAGAAAATGACGCGGGCGGTGGTTCCGGGCGGGATGCGAAGCGTGCGCCGAAGGCTCACGATGGGATCGAGCGCAGGGCCCGTGGTCTTGCCGAGCGGCGTGCCGTCGAACAATTGATACGGGATTATGCGTTTCGCGGTTGCGTCCGATAAATTGCGCGCGGACGGTCTCGTATTCCAGGGTTCCAACGGTCTCACCCTCAACCGCAGTCACGTGCGCGAGCCATACCGGCGTTTCTTTGTCGGATTGCCGCCGGCGAGTAGCGAGCAGCGCGCCGGCAATCGGAGTCGAATTCGGTTTCCACGAACAAGTTGGAAAATGCCGGGTGGGCGGCATCGGCCGCCTGGGAGGTGAGGCAAATCTCGGAGTACGAGGTCACCTGGATTTCGCGCGTGCGGATTCCCTGGTTGGTGATGGAGACGCGGCGCAACTCCGCGTCATCATCGGAGGAGACGACGACTTCCAGCGATGTAAGCAGGGCGCGATCGCGCCGGTGAATTTCCGCCCGGTCTTCGAAAAAGCAAGCCTCGTACGTTTCGGGTTCAACGCCGCAGGGCTGGTAGCCCGCGGACCAGACCTGGTTGCTCTGCGGTATCCCGCAGATAGATATAGCTTCCCCAGCAATCGCGCGTGGCATCTTCGCGCCATCGCGTGACGGCAATGTCGCGCCAGCGGCTGTAACCGGAACCGGCTGAGGTGAGCATCACCGCGTAGCGGCCATTGGAGAGCAATTGGGTGCGCGGGGAAACATCGTGCGGCGTGTGGAAGCTGCGCAGAGCCGGCGGGACGAGTTCGCGCACGCGCGCGGCCGTGACTTCCTCCGCGCGAGGCCGCGCCACCAGAACGTCGCGCGGCGTTTTCTCCTGGAGAAGCAGCTCGACTGATTTCACGATGGGTTCGGCGTGAAACCGTGAGCGCATCGCGCCGCCGGTGAGCACGTTGGCGAGAGCGACGAGGGTCATGCCCTGATGATGGGCGAAGTACGCCTGGATGACGGCTACCTTTTGCCCTTCGGGGACGCGCGATGATGTGTAATCGAGCGCTTCGTAGAGCCCGTAGGAGCCTTTGGCGCCCGCGTCCATCAGCCGCCCCATATTCTGCGCGGCGGCAGCGGGGTCAACCATGGCTGCGAGCGCGGTGGCGTAAGGCGCGATCACCACATCCTCGCTGAGTCCGCGCTTCAGGCCAAGCCCCGGAACTCCAAAAGCGGAGTACTGATACCTCAGATCGATATCGCGGGCATTGAAGGCGGATTCGGAAACGCCCCAGGGCACGCCACGTTCGTCGCCATATTCGATCTGCCTGCTAACCACCAGACGCGCGGTTTCACTCAGCACGCTCTCTTCGGGCGCGCGCATCACCAGCGCCGGCATGAGGTATTCAAACATCGAGCCCGACCAGGAAATCAGCGCGGAGCCGCGGTCGACAGGGGTGAGGGTGCGCCCCAGGCGAAACCAGTGAGACGATTCCGCGTCCCCCTTGGCGATAGCGATATAGCTGGTGAGGCGCGCTTCAGATGCAAGCAAGTCGTAGCAGGCGGCATCGAGCGTTCCATCGGTAACGCGGTAGCCAATCGAGAAAAGCTTGCGCGTGTCGTCGAACAAGAAGGTGAAGTCCATCGCATAGAACATGTTTTCGGCGGTCTGGGCGACGTTTTTCAGGCGGCTCACCAATGACTCGGCGTCCGCCGCCGACTTCCTCACTGCTTCACCCAGCAGATCGATGCGGCCCAGCGCGGCGGCATCGTGGGGCGACTCGCGAACCACGCGGTCGCGCAATGCGGAAAGATCGACGAGCACACCGGCGAGATAGGCCGGAGCCTCGGAGAGCCTCGGAATTTTGTGAAGGAATGGCTCGATCGGCGCCCAGTCGCCGGACCCTTTGGAAATCGCGGCAATTTCCCTGGCATCGAGCCGGCTCCAAGGCACCAGGATTTGCGCGTCTCGCCAGTAGCTTTCCATGCAGTCGCGCGTGGCGTCGGCCCAGGCGCGCAATTCACTCTCGGCGGCATCGCTTTGTTCCTGCGCGAAGGTGCGAGCAATGTCGGCAATCGTGTGAGTCTGCGATCTGAGGTCAGCGAGGCGGGCTGCGAGGGAGGCGGAATGGGCGGGCAGCGGCTCGATTGAGGAAGCCAGCGAATCGACGGCGTTGGCGAGTTGCTTCCGGGTGACGATGCCGGTGCGCCTGGTGTCGGTAAGGCCCGTAAGGGGCTCGCGAAGTATCGCGATGCAATCCTCGAGTCCGGCCAGGAGTTGCTGGGAGGCAAAAGGCTTTTCTATAAGCTGGCGGCAGCCGTTGGAAAGGGCCAGCAAGTGTCCGGCAAGATTGCCGCTATCGACCGATGAGATGTAGCGCGGCTCGAGCGGACGCAGATTGCTGGTGTCGTACCAGTTGTAAAAGTGGCCGCGGAAGAGTTCCAGGCGGCTCATGGTGGCAAGGGTGTCTTCGAGGCGTTCCACCGTTTCAACGGTTCCGATGCAGCCCAGATCGTGCGCCGCAAGAGTCGAAAGAAGATAGAGCCCGATATTCGTCGGCGAGGTGCGATGGGCCACGACGGGTTTCGGATCCTCCTGGAAATTGTCCGGCGGCAACGCGTGGTCAGCCGAGGTGACAAACGTCGAGAAAAAGCGCCAGGTTTTGCGCGACGTGACGCGGAGGACCTGTTCTTCGGAGGCGGATAGGGGCACGGCCTCTTTCGATTTCGGTGCCAAGCTGATCCAACGCGCCATAGCAGGCGCCAGCGCCCAAGCGAACAAAAACGGAGTGGCCGCAACGAGCCCCTCGTGGCGGCCCAACACCAGGGCCACGGCGGCCACGGCGGCGAAGACGATCCCTGCAGCCATCCGGCGGTACATGTTCAGGAGCTTTACGTCGACGGCGTGCTTTGACTGCGCCGCGGTGACCCACTCCAGCATGTTCTTGTGAGTGATGTAGAGCCGCACAAGCGTCCGCGTGATGGCGTCCAGCATGAGCCAAGCCTGATAGGCGAGGAAGGTGATCGCCAGTCCGGCTTGCGAGAGGCCCAGAACAAGGTCGTTCACAAGCGAGCGCAAATGGCTTCGCTTGGAGACACCGCCGAAGCGCGGATCAAGCCCGATGAGGAAGGGAAGCAGCGGGGGAATGGCGAGAGTGAGTATGAGAAATCTGGCCCAGACCCAAGGGGAAGCCGGAGGAATGAGCCACCCGGCAACCAGCAGAAAAAAAGATGCGGGAGCCGAAAGGCTGCGCCGCAGGTTGTCGAGCATCTTCCAGCGCCCCACGGCGGGCGCGCTCACAGGATTTTTCTTCGCGATGCTCCGTGGTCCGCGTCCGAAAATCCACGGCAGCAACTGCCAGTCGCCACGCACCCAGCGATGCGCCCGCGCGGCGGCCGTTTCATAGTGCATCGGGAATTCTTCAAAGAGCTCGATATCGCTAACCAGCCCAGTCCGCGCGAAAATCCCCTCGAAAAGATCGTGGCTCAGCAACGCGTTTTCGGGCACTTTGCCGGCGAGCGACGCCTGAAACGCGTCGATTTCATAGATGCCTTTTCCGGTGAACGACCCCTCGCGGAACAGATCGTGATAGACATCGGAAACGGCGGTAGCGTACGCGTCCATGCCGGCGGGACCGGAGAAGATCTTCTGGAAGAGCGACCCGCCATGGCCGGTAGGAAGTGTCGGCATCGTCCGCGGCTGCATCAATCCATAGCCCTCGACCACGCGCGCCGCGGCCGGAGAAAATTGCGGCCGGTTGAGCGGGTGTGCCATGGTGCCCACCAGCCGATAAGTAACGCCGGGGGGCAGCCGCGTGTCCGCGTCCAGCGTGATTACGTAGCGAGTGGCCAGCAGCCAGTCCGGAGCCCGCTCGCTGACACCCACAAACGTGGTGTTCGTGGCGCCGCGCAGGAACTGATTCAGCTCATGGAGCTTTCCGCGTTTGCGCTCCCAGCCCATCCATTTGCCTTCTTCTTCGTTCCACAAGCGCCGCCGGTGAAACAGCAGAAAACGCTCGCCGCCTCCCGGAGCGGGTCCGTGGCGGGCATTCAGCTCGGCGATGCCTTGCACGGCAGCCTGCAGCAATGCGTCGTCTGATGGCAGCGTTTCGGCAGGGGCGTCAATCCAATCGGAAAGCAGCGCAAAATGGAGGTTGCCCTCGGAATTCGAAAGGTAGTGAATTTCGAGGCGCGAGACTAATTCCTCGACCTCGCGATGATGGGTGAGCAGAATCGGCATTACCACGATGGTCCGCAAATGTTCGGGTATACCCTGGCGAAGATCGAGCCGGGGCAGCGAGCGCGGACCCAGCGCATCCGTGACGACTCGATTGATCAGCGCGATGGCAAGGTCGGAGGCAGGAAAAACCGCGAGCAAGCCCAAAAAGAAAAGAATCTTTCCCGGCACGCCGGCGGCGCTTTCGTGCAGAAGCGGCAGGGCCATCACGGCCGCGGTCACCAGGGCGATCGTGCCGAGATAGCCCGGCAGGGCGGTGCGCATGTAAGAGCGCAGCGCACGCCTTCTCCAGTTGAGCCGATAACCAATTTCCCCCTCGAATTCGGGGCGTCCCTGCGAAATCAGGTAGTAGCCGGGGTCGGTCAGCGGTTCGTGGGACGGAAGCGAGTGGCTGTAAACGTCTATCCGCGCGCGCTTGACGTGCTGCACCACGCGCTGCGCGATTTCCACTTCCGAATGGCGCGACCCGCGCGACAGGCTTTCGATGGCATGCCGATAGGAGTCGCGCGTGGCGAAATCGAGCTCCCCGAAATTCGTGTCGCGGCCGAGAATCTCATCCACCAGGCTGACGCTTTCAAAAAAATCCGGCCACTCGAAGGCGGACATCAGCCGCATGCTTGTGATGATGTTGCGCACCGTCACGTTCATGGCGGCCTGCAGCTGGTGCTCCTGCCGGACGACGTCGTCCGCCGTGGTTTTCTGTTCCGCCAGCCGTTCATCCAGCCAAGCCAGAACCGGGCGAACGTTGGGATTCACATCGCGCAACCGCTGGAGCAATTGGACGGCGAAGGCGGCCGACTGGGGCCGGTTCCCAAATTTCTTAAGGAGATCTTCGGGAGGAAGGAATGGCATCCCGTTTGTGCCGAGCAGGCTGTCCGCCAGGGTATCGGCTTCCTGGCGTGCGGCGCGGCTGCGCACGATCCTTTCGGCGAGCCTACGCAGATTCTCCACCAGCACAATGCGCAAGGTAATCGCCACGGCCCACAGCTCGCCAATCGTAAGCGGCTGCACACGCTGATAAGACCTGACGAAGCGCCCCAGCACTTCGGGATCGAAACGGCTGTCGGTATGGGCCACGAACGCCCAGGCCACGCCAAACACCCGCGGATAGCCTTGCAAGTGACCGGAAGCGAGCTTGGGAAGCTTGCGGTAGAACCCCGGCGGCAGGTCTTCGCGGATTTCGCGCAGTTGCTCGTCAACAATATGAAAATTGTCGACCAGCCACTCGGCTGCGGGCGTGATCGTATCCTCCCGCTGAATGGCTTGCGCAAGCGTCCGGTAGGATTCGAGCAGGATGCGCCCGTTTTCCAGCACTCGTGGCGTGAGGGGACGCCCGCGGGTGAGGCCGGACTCGACGGTCTGCGCAGCGGCGAGGGTTTCGGCGTGCTGCTCGAGGCGCTCGACGCTGAAGAGTTCAGCGCGGATCGGTTGCTCTTCGTCCGTCGAGACACCTGTTAGTGGAATGGCACTGCTCATCGGCGCGCGGAAGCGAAGAAGATTCCTTTCAGGCCATCCAGGTCCGAAGATCCATCATACAGGCTTCGACGCGGAAATAAGTGGTTCGATACAAGCGCCAGGCGGAATAGGGCTGACAAAAATAGATTGAGGCGGGTGCAGACGTGAAACGGCAGAAACGCGCGAGGGCGCAAGCCACGCAGCCTTGCTCAATCCACAGGCTGCTTTCTGCGGCGAAGAAAAGGAAGAAGAGTAGTGAGAACGGCCAAACCCAGAAGTACGTGAATATAGCCGTGCAGGGTGGAAGGCGTGCTGATTCCCAGAAGCCAGAGACTGAGCAGAATCACCGAGATCGTCCAGAGCATCGCGACTCCTTTCACGTTTTTTTTTAAATGCTTGTAGCCGACACCTGAGGCGGGTACACGAAGACCCGAACTCTCAAAACCGAGCAAAGCAACTTTGTTAAACCTTTTCAGCGGGTCAACACGTTCTGCACATCGAGCCCTGGGGTGGGGGAGGGCTCTAAGTCGTTGAAAGCGTGGCCAAAATAAATTTAAGCGACTGGCAGAGAACCGTCTATCCTTAGCTTACTGTAGCGCTACCTAGAACGTTACTGTAGCACGGCTAGCCACTAGTTTACGAACGAAAAGCACAAGAAATTGACTTCCACCGGCGCCGCCCCACGACTTCTCGGAGGGACTCACCGGGACATATTGCGAGCGCAACTCACCCAAAACTACAGATCGATAATCTGGTTGCGCACGGCGTAGCGTACGATCTCACCCACCGAGTGGAACTCAAGCTTGCGCATGATGTGGGCGCGGTGCGTCTCCGCCGTCTTCGCGCTGATATTCAGCACCGCTGCAACTTCTTTGCTGGTTTTGCCTTCCGCGAGCAGTTGCACGATTTCGCGTTCGCGAGCCGTTAGCCGCTGGCTCATGGCCGCGTCGGGATTGGCCGCGGGAGATTCTCCGGCATAACCGCTCAACAACATCTCGGTGGCGTGGGCAGTGAAGAAGGGTTTGTGCTGAGAGAGGGATTCTACAGCCGCAACCAAGTCGCGGTCGGAATCGGACTTCACGATGTAGCCTCGCGCCCCGGCTTCGATTACCTCGCGAATCAAGTGGTCGGAATGATGCACGGAGAGGATGAGCACTTCCGAACGCGGCGAAGCCTTGCGGATCTGCCGCGTGGCCTCGATGCCATTGAGTTCGGGCATGCAGACGTCCAGAACCACTACATCCGGCCTCAATTGCGCGGCTTTAGCCACCGCTTCGCGGCCGGTGTGAGCCTCGGCGCAGACTTCCCACCCCGGCATCGCTTCCAGAATGGCTTTCAGGCCACGGCGCATCAGGGAATGATCGTCTGCCAGAAGAATGCGAAGAGTTTTCATCGTGAAGCCCCCATGAATTGATGTCCCCGCTTCTCGCTATCGCAAGGGTGCGGAGAAAAAGGCATAGCGCGAAAAGTCTCGCGTCCGCGTGTACATTTCCCAACAATACGCGCCGCCGCGCAATACAGTGTATTCCCTAGTGCTGCCGCGCTGGACCGCAGTTGGGCGAGCGAAACGCAGTGCACAAATAAGATGGAAAAATTCTGAGCAGAGAAATGTGAGGGAACGGCAATCAGGAGGCCGAGCCACCCGCAGCCTCGCGGTAGGTCGCAGGCGTTGGATCAAGAGTGTGCCGCGACCTGGTGCGCTCGTCGCGTATTGCCTGGATCACCATCCATTCCACATCGGTAGGCCGGCATGGGACGGCGATTACGTCGAAGGCGCCCAGGCGCATAGCCTCGAGATATTCGTCCCAGTCAGCATGGCGCGACGTGACCACGATGTGCACTTTGCGCTTCAATGTACGGCTGGCGCCGAGCAGGTCCCTGTAGGTGCCGTCCGGCAACGTCTTGTCGCAAAAGACCAGCCCGACCGTTTCGTTCCGAAGGATTCCGATCCCTTCGCGGAGGGTGGAAGCCGAAATGGGCTCCAAGTCCTGCGCCTCCACGATGTGCGAGAGCGCCTGACGATCCTCCAGTTCACCCGAGAGAATTAAAATTTCCCATGGCACCGTCATCTGTCTGGCCTCCGGCGGCGGATTCCAATGAAATTCTGGTGGGACGCTCGCATCTGCTGAAGAGTAAGGGCCAGGGCCTATCTGAACAATCCACGCCCGCCCTGAGAGTGCCTAGGAAAAAGACTGTAGGACTGATGCATAATCGTTCACGGGGCTTTGTGCAGTCGCGTCTTTGTGCCGTCCAGTTGTCCTGTCGCAGTTGCCCTGTCGTGGTTGTCCAGTCGTGGTTGTTCAGTCGTTGTGGAGCGGCCGTTTGCATATTGCTTGGATGGCACTCGTCGCGGGCGTGGCTTTCTTATGGATACTCGAAGCGATCGCGATCGGGCGCGGCGTCCGTTCGATGACCTCCCTGGCGCAGTTTCAGCCACTGTCCGATGAGCAGTGCCCGACAGTGTCAGTCTTAGTCGCCGCTCGCGACGAGGCCGAAAAACTTCCCGGCGCACTGCGAACTTTCCTGGCGCTGGATTACCCCCTTTACGAAGTGGTCGCTGTAGACGATCGTTCGGTCGATGCAACCGGCGCAATTTTGCAGTCCGCCGCGCAAAAGGACGCGCGCCTTAAGACGATCCGCATCGAGTCGCTCCCCTCCGGCTGGCTGGGCAAGCCGCATGCCTTGCAGCAGGCGTACGAGAAATCCTCAGGCGAGTGGCTGGTCTTTACCGACGCGGACGTGCACTTCCGGCCCGATCTGCTGCGGCGGGCCCTGGCGCTGGCAGAGAAAAAGGGCTGGGAACATCTGACCCTGCTGGGGCACGCCAAGATGTTCAACTCCGGAGAAAGAATCGCTATGACGTTCTTCTCGCTCGGTTTCCTGATGGGCATTCGCCCCTGGAAGGTGAGCGATCCACGGTCGAGCGTCTACGCGGGAGTGGGCGCCTTCCAGCTGATCCGGCGAAGCGCGTACGAAAAGATGGGCACCCACCGGCGGCTGGGGATGGAGGTTGTCGACGACATGAAGCTGGGGAAGCTCGTGAAGGAAGCGGGGATTCCGTCGGGCCTTGCAAGGGCGGGGGATGCGGTGAGCGTCCACTGGCACGCCGGGATCGGCAACATGATCCTCGGCACCACCAAGAATTTCTTCGCGACCACCGGCTTCCGGACTGGCGTGGTCGCGGTCCAAATTATGGGGCTGTTAGTTGCGTTTATTTTTCCCCTGGCGGCGTTGCCTTTTACCCACGGGCCCGCGCGGGTGTTCGATATTATCGCGATCGTTCTGCCGGTGATCGCGATGGGCGGGGTGTGCCGCGAGTTTGGAGTTTCGGTGCTGTATGCGCTTACGTATCCGGCGGGTGCGCTGATTTTCATCTGGATGCTGGCGCGCTCGACCATCGTGACTTTGTGGAAAGGCGGCATCGAGTGGCGTGGAACGTTTTACCCGCTGAAAGAACTGAAGCGCGGAGCGGTCTGAGCTTTCCTAATCTGAGAACGCAACGAGAGGGGAATCGCTGCCGCGGCTAGCTGAGCGCCTTTAATCATGTTCCCGCTATCATTTCCGACAGAGCGAAGTGACGACGGAACTCGCTTATTCCGCAACGTGGAATAGTTGTTTATCGGCGTCGCGCGCGCGGCTTTGGTGAGGCTGCCGAGGCCGCGGCTTTCCCGGCTGCAAGAGAAGAATCGACTGGCGGGTGCGCAGCGGCGATCGCAGCAGGCAACTCCGTGGAGAAGATTACGCCCAAGTCGCGCTGCTTGAGGGAGCGGATTTTGTCGCGCAGGGTGGCGGCGCGCTCGAATTCGAAATTTTTGGCGGCTTCGCGCATCTGCGTTTCGAACTGGGCGATGGCCTGGAGCAACTGCGCCTCGGTGGAAATGTCGCCGATGGCGGAATCTTCGGCGGGCACGGTGATGTAGTCGGCCTCGACGATGGCGGCAAGCTGCATGTCCACAGACTTGCGAATCGACTGCGGGGTGATGTTGTTCTGGATGTTGTAGGCCTCCTGCTTGGCGCGGCGGCGATTGGTTTCGCCCATGGCCTGACGCATCGAGTCGGTCATGCGGTCGGCGTAGAGGATGGCGCGGCCTTCGATGTGCCGCGCGCAGCGGCCAATCGACTGGATCAGCGAAGTCGAGCTGCGCAGGAATCCTTCCTTGTCTGCGTCGAGAATCGCCACGAGCGACACTTCGGGCAGGTCCAGCCCCTCGCGCAGCAGGTTGATGCCGATCAGCACGTCGAATTCGCCGCGCCGCAGATCGCGCAGGATGCGCACGCGCTCGAGCGTCTCGACTTCCGAATGCAGGTAGCGACAGCGCACGCCCACTTCGGCGAAATACTCGGCGAGGTCTTCGGCCATGCGCTTGGTGAGCGTGGTGACGAGCACGCGTTCGTCGCGCGCGGCGCGCACGCGAATTTCCTCGAGCAGATCGTCTACCTGTCCCTTTACCGGCCGCACCTCGACCTGCGGATCGACCAGTCCCGTCGGGCGAATCACCTGTTCGATGATCGTGCCGCCGGATTTCGTCAGCTCGTAAGGCCCTGGCGTGGCGGAGACGTAGATCACCTGATTCATGCGGTGCTCAAACTCCTCGAAGGTAAGCGGGCGGTTGTCGAGCGCCGAAGGCATGCGGAAGCCGTATTCCACCAGCGTCTCTTTGCGCGAACGGTCGCCGGCATACATGCCCCGAAGCTGCGGAACGGTCTGGTGCGACTCGTCGATGAAGAGCAGGAAGTCCGGCGGCACGTAATCGAGCAGCGTGGGCGGGGCTTCTCCCGGCAGGCGGCCGGAAAGATGGCGCGAATAATTTTCGATGCCGTGGCAGAAGCCGATGGTGCGCATCATCTCGATATCAAACAGAGTGCGCTGCACCACGCGCTGCGCCTCGACGATCTTTCCCTTGCGTTCGAGCTCGCCCTTCCACCAGTCGAGTTCTTCGTAGATGGTCTGGATGGCGCGCTCTTTTTGCTCCGCCGGCAGCACGTAATGCGTCTTCGGGTAGATGGCCAGCCGGTCGATTTCACTCCCTCCCGAACGGATTTCGCCGGTGAGCGGATCGATCTTGCGAATGGCCTCGATGCGGCTGCCCCACAGCTCGACGCGCACGGCAAAATCGTCATAAGGAGGATAGATTTCGATCATGTCTCCGCGGACGCGAAACGTGCCGCGCCGCAGATCCTCCGCGCGGTCGTACTGAATCTCCACCAGCTTGCGCAGCATGGCCTCGCGCGCGATGGACTGGCCCTTTTCGAGCATCAGCATCATGCCGTAATAGGCTTCCGGCGAGCCGATGCCGTAGATGCAAGAAACTGAGGCGACGATGATCACGTCGCGGCGCTCGAAGAGCGAACGCGTGGCGCTCATCCGCAGCTTGTCGAGTTCATCGTTGATGGTGGATTCTTTCTCGATGAAGGTGTCGCTCGCGGGGACGTAGGCCTCCGGCTGATAATAATCGTAGTAGCTGACGAAGTATTCGACGGCGTTCTGCGGGAAGAAGGACTTGAACTCGTGGAAGAGCTGCGCGGCGAGCGTCTTGTTGTGCGCCAGCACAATGGCCGGGCGATCGATCTGCTCGATCACCTTGGCCATAGAGAAGGTTTTTCCCGAGCCGGTGACGCCCAGAAGCACCTGGTGGCGGTCGCCGTCGGTCACACCCCGGACGAGCTGGGAAATCGCTTCAGGCTGGTCGCCCCGGGGCTCATAGTCGCTGGCAAGCTTGAATTTCATGGTGCGGGCGCCTCAGTACGCCTCAGTAAGCAAAATGCGAGCTGCTGAAACCTCCCATTATACCGCATTCCGCAAAATGGCCTTTGTAGCTGCGCAGCGGTTACTGGAAGCCTGCCTTGGCACGCAGGGCAGTATCTGCTTGTGCCGCGAAGAGTTTCGCTCCTGATTGCGGCGCTTTAGCGCTGGGCGTTAAAATTTCTTGAAGCTCGGAAATCCTGAGCCGGAAACGAGCCGAATCTGCGACTCGCTCTGCACCTCGCCTACATGATGGATGCGCGTCCCCTTGCTGGCGCTCGCGATCTGGTAGTCCATGTTCTGCGTGCTGGTTTGCGTAGAACTTTCGAGCAGCCCGGTCTCCAGTGAAATGGTATCGAGGCTTTCGCCGGAGCCTTTCCAGGTGCCGGAGGTGCGCAGCCCGTTCCGCCGGTAATCCTCGGGGGTGGAATCTGCGTCGGTCGAGCCGTGGTGAAGGATTTCGAAGTGCGTCAAAAGAACGGCGCACATCCCGCCTCGCGCGTTTGGCTCGGGCTGCCGCCCCTCGGTGGCGGCGTCGCTACAAGCATCGTCGCGGAGGTACGTGGATGCGGTTCGCCAGGTCAATCCTGTAAGCGGCCAGCCTGCCAGAGAGCGTTCGACGCTCCATTTTGGTCCGAGCGCAATGCCATTGCGAGGGAAGACGGCCCCGGTCGCGAGCGCTGCACCCAGGAAAGGATGGGTCGGTTTCAGAGCGAATGGGGAAAAGGTCTTCGAGCGCCGGTGATATTCGCAAGGTGACCATCCGGCATCAGGGTGAACTCGATCGAGCGCCCTTCGAGATTCGCGTATTGGCCATCGACCGAAGGCACATCGGGATTAAACGCGTCGCTTTCCGTCTGCGCGCGGGATTGCTCGTAAGTAGCGCGAAGACGAGACTGCCCGGAAGCGGGCACGCCATTCTCGGCGGTGCCGACCACATCGAGGCGAACCAGGAGGCTGATCGTCTGGCTGACCTTCGTCTCTCCTTCCGGATTGGCGATCGGCGTCGTCGTATTGCCGGTCGGAAACAGTCCGCATTTCCATCTGATACCGCAGGGTTTCGCCCTCGAGGAATTTCGGCATAAAATGAACGCGCCGGCCGCGGGCCGCACGAGTAGAGCCGAAACAAGCGGCAGATACAGGATCAGAAGGATCAGGGGAATCGGCAGGATCAAAAGAGTTCGCCCAGCGTGATAAATTCACGTCTCTTGCAGGGTGCGAGCTTCGCCACATCAAGAAAACGCTAGCACAGCGCGCCGGTGCGGGCAAACCGCCGCGGCGAGCTTCAACGGGCGCGGTGCGGCGAAGCGGAAATCCGCGCGAACTGCGGCGCGGTGAGAGGGCCGGTAAGCTCGTAAACCGAGGCGCGAGGAAGCGCTGCTTCAGTGTCACCGGACTTCGCCGCGGAAGGGTCGCCAGCAACGCTCAGACGGAAATCGAGCACATGGCGGTAATCGACACTTCCCGCGCCATCGATCTCCTGGGCAGGATCGATCAGCGCGAAATCGTGAAATTGAATTTTTCCTCCCGCGCAGGTGAAGGCGGCAGAAGCAGCACGGAAAGAGCTCCTGCCGGCCGCACGGCTGCAGCCCGAAGCGAGTCCGCCAGATTGATGTTTTGAATCCGCGCATCATCCACGTCAGCCGAGCCCCGGCACTGCATCGAGGAAACCAAGTCCGACCGGGATGCGCCGTGAGCCGTGAAAAAGACTTGCCCGGAAGCTGTGCCATCGAATAAATCGGCCGTAGCCGGAGAACGGCTGCCAGGGCGGATAAATCCACCTTGGAAAAATCGGCATTTACCTGATATGAGGGGACCGGCTTCAGGTCCGCAATGAACATTCCGCTCACGCCGCCGCCGTAAAATTGGCCGGCGGCATTGGTGAGTTCGAAATGGCGGCCGTTGAGCGCCGCCGCTCCCTGCAGGCGGCGCACAGTGTACAGGCGTGAGCGTAAACTGATCGATGTTCAGGCGGCCGACGGCGCGCAAGTTTTCGGGTATGGCATCCGCAGCGGCGCGAGTGGTGAGAAAGGGCAGCATTCGGTCGAGGAAGCTTTCGCGCCATCGAGGATTCAGCCACAGATCGACATCGGACGCAGCCAGGCGGTCGGCGGAAAGAACAAATTGCCACTGGTCGTCAGAGTCGCGCCGCTCGAATGTGCCGGTCCAGCGCGTTCCAAAGGCTTCCGCCGATGAAAGCGCCACGTGGCGGACGCCCGGTTTCCAATCGGCGCGAACGTTGATTTGCTCGACGGGGCGGTTCAGGAACGCCGCGCGGAGCGACGCGCCGCCATCTTCCTGCGGTCCGCCCAGCTCGAAAAATCCCGCGGAGGGGCGGCTCCAGGGCATCTGCGGCTCCTGCCACCGAAGATCGCAGCGAAACGGGCCGGCGAGGTCCCAGCCGCGTGAAACATTCCACCCCACCGAAGCAGCTGCAGCGAGCAGGTCCCGCACCTGCACCATGGTTCCCGACAGCCGCCAGGCGGCGGGTTTCGAACGAGCCTTCACAGGATCTGTCGAGCCGGAAGGACCCGGCGAAGGGGCTCCGCCCGGCGCTCCGAATGAAATCGCCACCGGCGAAAGGGAGACTTGGCCGCGATCGTAGTGAACTTCGAGACTTCCACGGCCATGGCCGCGGAACGGAACGGCCGAGGGCATGTTCAGATCGGCGCCCCGCCGGTGAACGGAATGCGTCAGACCTCAAAACAGCGTCAGTCGTGACCAGAGTCCGCTCTCCAAATGTGGTGGCCAGCCGGCTAAGCCACTGCCACTCGCCGTGCCTCGCATGGAAACGTTGTCGGCGATCCGCTGTGGAATGCGCGAACCCACGCCAGAATATCGCTGGCATCGACATTGAAGTCGGAAACGCTCAGACTGGCGGGTGGCACGGGGCTTTTTCCGCAGTTGGCGCCGGACCGATTCCAGAGGAACTCGCCCGTGGCGTGCGCACTCGATCGCGGGGCTTCGAGCGTCGCGTCACTAATTGAATCCCGTCAATGGCCGAGCCTCTCGCGCCGATATTCAACTGGGCGATTACATTCAGCCCGGGATTATCCACTCGCACGGAAGATCCCAGCGGTGCAGCTGGCGCATTTCCGCTCGCCCTCGGAACTTCCATCCCTCGTCGCCGGCTCGCGCGGAAACCGTGACGGCGAGCGAGCCGCGCACTCCATAATCGTCGCCGCGGATCAGCCGCAGTGCATCGGAAATGGAGGCATCAGTCCATGAACAATCCAAGACCGCGGGAGCAGACGGGAAGATATGCCGCCGAGATGTCCCGCAACATGGATCGAGCCGGCCTGCTGCGTAAGGATCGCGGCGCGCCAGGGAGTGGCGGAAATATCGATGCGCCAGCGCCCCGGAACCATCCGCTTGCACCGTTCCCTCCACCGAAACAAAGGCAAAGGGAAGTTTGTCGTCGCCACGCTTGAAGTTCACGCGGCCGCCCTCAACTGCGATGCGTTCGAAGCGCGAAGAGGCGTGTGCAGCGACGGGCGGGCCGATGGGAGCCGGTGGCGGGGCGGGGAAGCCACTCGGCCAGATTCCAATCGCCCTCCGCGTTGCGGACAACATTCAGGCTCGGTTGTGTGAGCAACAGCCGGTTCCAAGCTCGAGACGCCCGTCGCAAGAGGCTTTTCCAGCGCAGGCGCACGCGAAGCGATTCGGCTCGAAGAAAATATTCCTGCCCGAACCGGGGATCTTCTCCGACCGTAACCGACTGCGCTTCCAGAGTCGGTCCAGTCCAAATAGCTGAAATCATAGCGTCCCACGTTCTACCGGGCGTCCAAACGGATGCCGCCAGCCGGTCCGTCAGCTTCTTCTGAAGGCCCGGTATGGCGAATGCAGCAGCGAGACACCGTAGTCCAATAGCCATAGAACAGGCGACTAGCAGCAGCAGCAACGTGGCCCATCGGCTCCAAGGGCCGCTTTGCCGGGGTGCGCATCGGACGAATGCCGGCGGAGCGGGCCGCGGGATATTCGTCAGTAATCACGGACAGTGGCCGGTAAGCCAACTCGAATTCCTCCCAACGGTAAGCCTATGCGGGATGCGTATCCGCTGCAAGGTGAAAGGCGAGGCGGGCGGCAGCCTGCGACTGGAATGGAATTGGCAGCGGCAGCGGGATGCGGTCCTCTAGTGAACCGAACGAAGCATGCGGTGCCATCGCGTGCGGCTGGGCAGGTGGCGATCGTCTGCTCGATGCCACGCAGGGTGCCGGAAACGGTGCGGTCGCCATAATCCTCGGAGGTAGCTTCGACCGACCAATAAATCAAGATGGGGCGTCCGATAATCGCGTCCTGGTCAACGAAACCCCAGTAACGGCTGTCCCAACTGCGGTCCCGGTTGTCTCCCATCACAAAATAGCGGGCGGCGGGAACAACGAGTTCATCGCGCTTGACGTACTTCATAATTTCGCCCGCCCATTCGGAGCGCAGTCCGAATTGCATGACATGCCGGTCTGTCGGCGGAAAATTCGCGACGGCGGGGTCTTGCGCCGTAGGATCGTGCACCACGTAGGGTTCTGGCACGGCCGACCTCGTTGACATAGACTTTATCGTTCACGATGCGAACGCGGTCGCCGGCAAGGCCGACCACTCGCTTTACATAATGAGGATGGTCGTCAAAGGGAAATTTGAAAACGACAATGTCACCGCGACGGATCGGCCTGTAGGGAAGCAAGTCGCTCGTACCACGCGCCCCGGTCCTTCAAATACAAACTTATTCACGAGGAGATGATCGCCTACCAGCAGCGTAGGTTCCATCGACTCGGAAGGGAATCTTGAAAGCCTGGACGATGAAAGTCGTTCCAAAAAGCGCAAGCAGAACGGTGACAAGCAGCGAATCGATGAAATCAAAAGGCCGCCCATGCGAGGAATCGCGCTTTTGCGCGACGGGCAGCGATTCGCGGCTGGTGCGCTATTTCCGGTGCCGTTGATGCGCCAGCTTCCAGTGGGGTCATCAGACGACGCCAACGGCCGATTCGAGAACTTCCATGGCCTGTCTTGCCGCCGATTGCTCCGCCTCCTTCTTGCTGAAGCCCTCCGAGGAAGAAAGCCTTCGGCCCCCGTGCCACACTTCGACCTCAAAAATCTTCTGGTGATCCGGACCGGATTCCCGATGGACGCGGTATTCGGCGGTGCCC
Source organism: uncultured Acidobacteriota bacterium (assembly GCA_963697575.1). Taxonomy (GTDB): domain Bacteria; phylum Acidobacteriota; class Terriglobia; order Acidiferrales; family UBA7541; genus Palsa-295. Next base: position 140,250 of record CAVOOP010000020.1, read on the forward strand.
AAGGCACGCTGCTGGAGCCATTCTTGAAGAGTTGATTTGTAGTCCGAGCGCTCCAACCCGCTGGGAGTCGCGCTCGAGGGCCGGATCGATCAGCGTGCGGCGAAGAAAAGCGGCCGCAGCCGGGAAGGCCCGCGTCGCGATAAATCGCGCCGACAATCGCTTCGTAGGCATCCGCGAGGAGTCTTTTTTTTCGCGGCCCCCTGTTTTTTCTTCTCCCGGACCCAGCCGAAGATGGCCGCCGAGATTCAGACGTTTCGCGGCCGCATGAATCGATGAGGCGCTCACCAGGCGCGCGAGTGCCTTGGAAAGCTGCCCGGCATCCCAATCGGGGAAGGACTGAAACAAGCGCTCGCTCACGACCAAACCTAGCACGCGGTCGCCCAAAAATTCCAGGCGCTCGTTGTCGACACTGGCAACGCTCTGCCGGTGGGAGCGGTGCGTAAGCGCCTGCTCCAGACTCTCCGCATGCTGGAAACGGTGGCCCAAGACGTCTTCCAGCTGGCCGCGTTCGTCCGCCGTCATGGGAGAACTTTCCAAGATTATTTCGCGTTCTTCGCTTCGCTGGCCGATTGCTTGCAGCGATCCTGCAAGGGGCCGGGGACTTGGGTGCATTTGTTAAAGCCTCGGCGGCTTCGCTATTGCGCTTCAATTGCTGAAGGCTGACGCCCAGAACATACAGGTCGGTCGCATCGGGCGAAGGGTTCATGGTGGCCAGCTGGAGCTCTTTGACGGCATTATCGAAATCCTGCATGGCGGAAATAGACAAGACCCAAGCCGCTGTGCGCCTCCGTCGACTTTTCCGCCTTGGCCTGAGCGAATTGCTCGTCGGTGAGGTTGGCGGGTTTCGGAATGCTCGCCAGTAGCTCGATGGCATGCTTCTCGTAGTATTCAGCCTTGCTCAATTTCTTTTCCGCGCTGGGGTCTTCGGGATTGTAGAGGTGAGGGAATCACCCAGCCGACCACCGCGAGCGCGTCCACGTCGTCGGGGTCCTTCTCGATTGCCTTATCGGCAATGGAATAGAAGTTGTCCAGTCCTGCTTCGCATAGTAGGCATCCACCAGCTGATTCTCGACGGACTCTTCGTAGCGGCTGCCGGGATAGTTCTGCATGAATTGCTGGCCGAGCCTGGATTTTCTTGCCGGGGTCGCTCGGCGCTACGGCCATCAGCGCTTTATAATCGGCTTCTTCTTTGGGATTCAGCTTCGGGGCCTCGGGCTGCGCGGGCTTGCCTTGCGCGCCGGACTGGGCTGCGTGCCTGCGCCTGAGGCGGCGTCTGCGCTGGCAAGCTTGCCGCCGTACCAAGCGTGAGGCATCCAACGGCGATCGAGAACCTGCGGAGTGCGAGTTGAAAGAAACTTCATATTTTTCCCCTTCCAGAGTTAGATACCGATCCTGAGTGTCGATGGCCGTTTTGCTGTTCAACTAGCATCCCCAACGACCGCCCCCACACCGCCCCCAACCGCTTCAACTCATTTCGGCTGCCAACTCGCGGCCGTGTCTTGGCCGTTCGTGTCCCCTCGACAGAGCGAAGCGGCGAGCAACTCTGTTCCTTTCTGTTTCGTCGCGCGCATGCCTTGGGGCGGCTTGCGAGAGGCTAGGGTTTCTCCGCAGAATTCCAGAAGGCGCCGGCTGCGCACTGTAGGCCATATCAATTCCGCGCTGAGCGGCCATGCGGGCCGACTCGGGCGCTCCGTCCACGCCAAGCGCGGCCTTATACTCGCCAGGGCCGAGCGCGGTCTCCTTCGAGGTCAGGATTCGCCCCAGATAAATATGAGACCAGGCCACCAAGGTTGGATCGACGGACTGGTCCTCTGGGTTACTCGATGCGCAGGCCGCCGATTCTGGCGCCGGCGACACAAGCCTTTCGAAAAGGTTTTTCGCCTGGGGGGCGTCTCCGGAGAGCACCGACGCGATGGCCAGGCCATAGATCGCTCTTGGCTGATCGGGATTTTGTTTCAAAACGTTCTCAAATGTTGCTCGAGCGGCCGCGGCGTTCTGCGTGGCAATCTCCCGATCCCCTGATCGAGCAAGCGATCGATATCGGAGTTCTGGTGATTTTTCTGGCCGCCAGCGGCGCATTGTCCTGCCATGCGACGGCAGGCGCTTGCGCGGAGGCAAACGTGATGCCTTGCAGCCGCTTCTGCTCGGCGGGGACATCCACGCCCGCCAATGAGGTCCCCAAAGTAATAGGACATGGAAGGGTCGGACTTCTCGAATACGCTCAATTGCGCCGCGAGGGGGCGAACCAGTATGTATCCGGAGAGGTCGTCGTCCTCGAGCGCGGCTTCGAGTTGGTCCGGCGAGAGGCGGCGCAGGCGCAGCTCAACCGCCTTGATGAAGCATTCGTCCGCAAGCGCCACGAAATCGCCGCGGTATTCCGGAGGAAGATTGGGGGCACGCGCGGCGATATTCAGCAGGTCTTTCTTTTTCTCGATCGCCTCGCGATTCCGGAGGGCGATGGGGTCGAGCAGAAAGTGCAGATACGCGTGCCGAATGTCATCTTCCGGGATCTCCGAGGTGCTCCCGGCCACAATGGCGTACTGGTCGCCCGTATTGCTTGCAATCGTACGGTTTCCGATAAGCGGCTCCACATACACCGTGAACGTCAGCGTGCGGGATGGCCTTACGACTTCCCGCAAATACCCATTGGTAACTGTCACGATTTGCGCCACGGACTTCTGATAGCGCTCCAGGGCGGATTGGTGCTCTGAATACAGGCGCCGCCAGCGAGCGTCCAGATTGGCTTCCCGGTAAAAATCAGCGAGCACGTCCTGGAACCCATCGATCGAAAGGACGGCGGGAGGAAGGAGCTCGCGGTCGATTTTAAGATCCGAATTTGGGCGGCGGGCCCGCCATCGTCGCGAAGGCGATGTAGCGCGAAAGGTTTTCACCAGGGTCAGCGAGAGCGTGCTTGCGGTAAAACTGCCGCAGCGCATTCGTGGCCGGCCCCTTGAGCTGCAGCAGATCGCCGCGCAGCGCAAGGCGGCCGGGCATCTCGCCGAGGGTGCTTTCGTCGGCGCCGAAACCCGCGGCATCCAGCGCGCACATGGTGTCGAAAATCTGTTCGTTGGGCTCAACGCTGACGCCGGAATAGCTGGCGGACACCGGGCTGAACCTGCGCGTGAAGGGATGGTGCTCCGACCGCCGCGCAGACAGCCAGCGTCAGCGACCACCGAACCATTCGAGGGCGTTTTTGAATGACGAGTTCCTCAATCACCGAAAATGTTCCGGGATTCCGCTGCTGGGCGCACGTAAGAAGAAACTTTAGCGAGACGTGGAATAGGAGTCAAGAAATCGCGGGAATCGGGGGAGCCGAATCGTCTGTTGGAAATCGTAATTTATGCGTAGGCCGCTTCCTGGCCGGGAACCTCATCCGTGACCACGGTGAATTTCCTGAGGTTCGCGGTACCAAACGACGTGGTGATCGCGACGTCCGATGCGTCGCGCCCCACGGCCATGAGCACCCGCCCGATGCGCGGAGTGTTATGCCGCGCGTCAAAAGTCCACCAGCGGTGATCCAGATACGCTTCAAACCACGCGCTGAAATCCATGGGCACCGGGGAAAGCGGCACTCCAATATCTCCGAGGTACCCAGTCGCGTAGCGGGCAGGGATATTCAGCGACCGGCACAGCGTAACCGCGAGGTGCTGAAAATCGCGGCATACGCCGCAGCGGTCGGTGAACACGTCGAGTGCCGTCTTCATGGAGTTCGCGAACTCATATCCGAAGCGCACCCTGTCGTGAACCCAGTCGCACACCGCCTGCACGCGCATCCATCCAGGCGTGAGTCCCCCAAACAATTCCGCGGCGATGTTGGACATCCGGTCCACTTCGCAATAGCGGCTGCTGAGCAGATAGCGCAGAACGTCATGCGGCAAGTCATGCACGGGAATTTCGCGCGCGTTGATGTTTACAGCGTCGGGCTGGCCCGAGTCCCGTATGACGGTCGAATTACTCAATCGCACCATTCCGGCAGGGGCAAGAAACCGGCAGCACTGGTTCCCGAAGCTATCGATGTAGCATTCTACCGGCACTCGCGGTTCGATGCTTACTTCATCGGGGCGCAGCAGGTCGCTTACGCGCGAGGGATGCACATTCAGAAGCGCAACCATCGGCACGGGATAAACTGTTTCAAAAGCGATGTCGTAACCCAAGCGGATAAGCACGGCGAGTCCCTTCCCTTGATTCATCCCGCGACGGACCGGGGCGTCGCGAAAATTGCCGAATCGATTCCTCACGTTACAGTGCCACAGATAACCAATAATTTGATCAGCGATTTACTGATTTAACCCATAGCAACGCTGTAGGAGTGCGTGCTGTAGCCGTCATTGGTCACCTCGTGCTTTCGGTCGCCAGTGACGCCGAGGCTCGCGCGGCAAACCAACACTTGTGGCGACGAATCACTAGTGCGCTCGGGATGAGACGCTTCAGGGTTGTCCGAACGCAGGCTTTGCAGTGCGACTCCAATTTAGCGCGGCTTCCAATGCGAGTGGAGTGTTCCAAATCGCAACACCGGTTTTACAAAACGTTCATGCCAATCGCGATTCTAAAAATTTATCTTTGTCAAAAGCAGATTTGATTTGCCTTCTTCGTCGTAACCCGGCTACCGTGAAACATGAGTGAGACCCTCGGGTCCGGCGCAACTCTGGCCAAGACGTTCAAAGGGCCGGAGTCCCATGCTTCCAATCTTCACTCGACTCCCCAGGATTCCTGTAACCGTGCTTCTTTCCGCGTAGCCCCTGGCCAAAACAACTTTGGGAGGTCCGCTTCGAGAAAGAACTATAGGGCCAGTCTTTTCCCCGGGATAGCGCTACGCCCAGGAAAAGGACCAAACCAATGCCCCAGGAAAACCTCGCCCCAAAATTTGTTCAGAACACCATTCAAATTCCCGTTCGAAATGAAGATTTGTGGCCGGCCGGCGGTCCACTTCTAAATTCTTCAACGGCAACAGGCGTTTCTGAAGAGCTGGGAACCTTCTCGCGAGCGATCGTAGTCGAATCCCGCGGATACACCGAACGCCGCGCCCTCTACGCCGCATTTTCATTCGTCGCTCACTCGGCGATTATCATGGCAGCATGGTGGTTCTGGCCGCTCGCTGCTCCCCAAAAGCCCTTTCTTTTCGCGATGGGTAAGGAATTCTTCAGCGTGCCTATCTTCCTGCCGGCCAGAAGCCTTCATCCCAACCTCCCCTTCGCGCCAAACGCGTTTACGAATCCGTTCCTAGCGATGAAGCTCGCGGCGCCGGTGAGGTCTCGTGCCAGGCTCGTCCCCGCTGTTCCTCCCGAAGAAATCCTTCAAACGGCTCCGCTTCAGGTCACCGGTGGTCTTGGCTCCGTGCTAGGGAGCATCCTGAGCGAGGCGTCGCGCCCTGTCGTTCAGCCCTCGCTCCCACTGGATATTCCGCCGGATGCACAGGTGTTTCGCGAGGGCGGCGAAATAAAACCGTCGCGATTGATCGAACGTGTGTCCTTTGAATATCCGCAAATAGCCAAGCTGGCTCACATTTTCGGAATGGTCGTAATTGCGGCGGTCATCGATGAAAGCGGCAAAGTCACCGGCGCGCACCTGGTCAGCGGTCCGGGAGTTCTCGGCTTCGCTGCGATCGAAGAGCTGTCCAAAGAACGCTTCCAGCCCACCATTCTCGACGGCCAGCCAACAAAATGCGAGCTGCTGGTGCGCGTGACCTTTCGGCTGGCCGGCTGGGAAGAGGCTGGCCCTCATTTTTGAGCTTCAAGGGGGTGTTGACGGAAACTGTGTGGGTGGCGCTGAAACAGGACGTGCGCCGGGGGCCCTTGATTCGAGCTGCCTCAGCTAGTTGTCGGACCGTTTCTTGAGCACCGGCTTGTTGTCCGAGCCGGCGTCGGCGGTGGTGGTGGTCGTTTTCGTGGGCGCGGCCACCTGGTTGGACGCGGCCAGCGGCGTGATGCTGCCGTCGAAGGGCTTCTGCAGATAGCGGCCTGCTTCCTGTTGCGCGCCTGCGGTGTCGTCGTTGGTATGCTGGGCGAGACTGTATTCGTTCACCGCGCGCTCGCGCTGCCCGAGCAGATCGTAAATCTTCCCGATATAGATGTGGCTCCAGACTTCTGTCCACCGCGGGTCGCCGTCGCCGCCCAGCGCGGACCGGAACGCGTTCGCCGCCGCCTGATAATTCTTCTGGTAGAACATCGCCTCGCCCATCCGGAAATGGGGCAGGGCGTAGGTCGGCTGCACGTCGAGCGCCTTCTGATACTCCTGGATCGCCTCGTAGTATTTCCCCACCTGCGCATAGGCTTCACCGCGCGCCACGGACGCGCGCACCCTCAATCGCGGGCTCGATTTCAGCAGGTTGTTGTTCGGGTCAACGGAGATCCCATTCGGCTTCGGGCGCCCGAACGTATCGATCAGAAACGACGACGTGGTGCCGGTCACGAGGATCTTCTTCGTTTCGGGATTGCCTTCCGTTTCCACCTTCACTTCTACCGGCATCCGGAACGTGTCCAGGTCCTGGTGGACCTTGCCAACCACTTTGAAGCCCTTCGGCGTGCGGTACACGATATAGTCGATCGTAAATTCCGGAACGCCCGTCGAGTTCAGCCATTGCGCATAGAAAGACAGCAGGTTGAAGCCCGGTTCGTCCGGCGAAGAAGGCGGAACCTTGCTGGCCGTCAGTTTCTCGAACTCATCGATCGTCGCGATTTTGCCATCGTGCTGCTTGTAGAAATCTTTCAGCAGGGAAGTAAAAGCCTCGTCGCCGATTTCGGTGCGCAGCATATGAAACACCATCGCGCCCTTGTCCGCCACGATCGACTCGTAGGTGTCCGAGTAGGGCCCGAGCCTCTGTGCCTGCGCGATCGGCGTGCCCGCTTCATACATCAGCGCCCCCACCGCGTAGTCCTCGAGCGCCTTGTGCAGCCCCGCCAGCCCGTCCGACTGTTCCGCATACATCGCCTCGGCATAGCGCGACATGCCCTCGGTCAGCCACGCGTCGGCGAAACTCGCCGGCAGCACGCGATCGCCCCACCACTGGCCTGCGGCCAGCCGCGAGAGCAGCCGGTCGTTTGGCTTGGTAGTCCACTGGCGCTCGCTGATCAGCAGCAGGCCCGGCGCGGAGAAGCCGTTCAGGGAGCCATTGGGCAACTGCGCGATGGTCATGCTCGTGCCATTTTCCAACTGGCCAAACGTTTCGGAAAAATAGCTCAGGATGTGCGCGAGCGAATTGGCGTAGGGCGCGGCGCTCGCCGCTTGTGCCGGCGCGGTGTAAACGGAAATGTCATACCCTTCCGCTTGCACCGGGGAAAGTTGCAGGCTCCCTGCAACAAACGATCCGTTCGCCGCGGGGCGGTCGCAGTGGAACACGTAAGCCGCCTGCCCCGGCATGCCTCTGCTGATCGCGGGCATCATGCTGGGCGGATCCGCTTTGCCAGTGCCGGCCACGGCAAAAGAATCCGGCACGATGATTTTGAAGGTTCCGGTATAGCGGTTCGAAGGATAGTTGGTGAGCGGAAACCACCGCGCGGGCAGCAGCAGATACGCGGACGTCTTGTCCACCGAGGCAAACCGCACGCCGCGCGTCGGGCTGTCTTCATCACTCGAGATCGGGCCACTGTAATCGAAGGTGAGGGTTACCTTGGTCCCCGGGGTGGAAGCGCCCGCGAGACCAATGCTGAGAAGCAGCGGCGAATTGTTGTCACGCTCGAAAGGTAAGCGTCTGGTTTCCCGACTTGATCGAGTTCACGTGAAGGTCGGGATGCAGCTCCACAAGCAGCGTTTTCGCCACTTCGTCAGCGACGAAGTCCACTTTGGCCTGCGCGGAGAGGGTCTGATTCTCGGGATGCAGAATCGCTTCGATGTCGTAGTTGGTGGCCCGAAATGGAAACCGGTGCCCGCCCTGCGCCAGCGCCGGCGAGGCGGCAATAAGCAGCAGCGCGAGCGCCGCGAAAACCCGGTTGGCCTTGAGCAAGGGGAACCTCTCTGCAAGAACATATCTGCCCGAGGTATTAGGATACCAGACTAGCCCCGCCAGTTGCCCGCCCCACAATCGGTTGTCACAAGCCGAGCGCGTCAGTCTCTTGCAGTTCGCGGCAGCATCCGCGCGAAAATGTCCGCAGCGCGCTCAATGGCGCCTCCCGGCCCCATCTTGGCGCGTACCTCGGCGAGTCCAGTCCTCGCTTCCACCCGCGCCGCCTCCGATTCAAGCAACTTCCGGACCTCATGTTCCAAGGCCTCGGGCGTGAACGCATCCTGGATCAGCTCAGGAACCACCCGCCTGCCCGCAATCAGGTTCACCATGCCGATAAAAGGAGTGCGGATCATGCGCTTCAGAATGGCCGCCGTAATTGCGCTTACCTTGTAAACGACAACCATGGGCGTCCCTAGGAGCGCCGCCTCTACCGTGGCCGTTCCGCTTGCCACAATCGCGCAATCAGCCGCGGCCAGCGCCTCATAGGTGGAACCTGCGACGCGCTTCAGCTCTATTCCAGGCCGACGATACGGTGTGAAGAACTCCGCCTTGAGGTTCGGCGCTACGGCGTGAACGAATTGCACCCGGGCCGCCGCCCCGCCACCCGCCTTCAGCCGCTCGCATGCCTCCAGTACGACCGGATAAATCTTCGCGATCTCATTGTGCCGGCTGCCAGGCAGAAGCGTAACGATCGGGCGCGCCGCATCCAGACCATGCCGCGCGGCAAATTCCTCCCGGGTCATCGTCGAACGCACCACATCCACCAGCGGATGCCCCACGAAATCTACCGAGACGCCCGCATCCCGGTAAATCTTCTCTTCGAATGGAAAAATCACCACCATTCGGTCCACCAGCCGCTTCACCACGCGCACGCGCCCCGCGCGCCAGGCCCACACCTGCGGCCCGATGAAATATCCCACCGGGATTCCATGCTTCTTTAGCCGCCGCGCCACCCCGAGGTGCGTCCCCGGAGAATCCACCAGAATCGCGAGCGCCGCTTCGCGCCTTGCCGCCTCGCTCGCCAGCCGATTCTGCACCCGCACCACCGTGGGAATCCTGTGCAGCACCTCGGCGATGCCGACCACCGCCACCTCGTGGTAGTCCACGATCACTTCGACGCCGGCCTCCGCCATTCGCGGCCCGCCCATTCCGAAAAGCCGCGCCCCGGTTCGCTCGCGCAATGCCGTAGCAAGCCGAGCGGCATACATGTCGCTCGAAGCCTCCCCAGCCGAAATTAGAATTGCAGGCGCGCTCATCCTAGGGAGTGCAGGTTAGCAGGGAAGGGTATCGAGCAGAATGAGGTTTTCGAGACTTCCAAAAATGGGCGCGCCGACGGCAAATCAGTCATCGGCCGGCAAAGGCTGAGAATATCCGCCCGAAGATCCGCCGCCCGCCACCGGCAGGGCAAACTCCTGTTCCTTGTACTGAAGCTGGTACAGCCGGTAGTAAATCCCGCGCAGAGCAAGTAATTCCTGGTGCGAACCCTGCTCGCGCAAACGCCCCTTGTGGAACACGAGAATGCGATGCGCATGCTGGATCGTGCTGAGCCGGTGCGCGATCACCACCGCCGTCCGGCCCTCGATGAGCCGGTCAAGCGCCTCGCGGATCATCAGCTCCGTTTTCGTATCCACGCTCGAGGTCGCCTCGTCGAGGATCAAAAATTTCGGACTGTGTGCCAGCGCCCGGGCAAAGCTCACGAGTTGCCGCTGCCCGACCGAAAGCGTAGCGCCGCGTTCGGTAACCGGCGTTTCGACGCCCTGCGGCAGCGAGGCAACGAACGGCCCAAGCCCCACTTCCTGCAGCGCCTGTTCGGTCGCCGCGCGGTCGATGGTTTCTGTGCCTAGCTTCACGTTCGATTCGAGCGTGCCGGTAAAGAGAAACGGGTCCTGCAGCACGATCCCGAAAAGGTGGCGCAAATCCGCCAGTTCCATCTCGCGGATGTCGATGCCATCGAGCAGGATCTGGCCGCGCTGGATATCGTAGAAGCGCAGCAGCAACTGGATGATGGTCGTCTTGCCCGCTCCGGTGTGCCCCACAATCGCGAGGGTTTGCCCAGGCTCCACACGGAAGGACACGTCGCGCAGCACCCAGTCTTCCTCGCCGGGCGTCGCGCCGCCGCGATAGGCAAACCACACATTGCGAAACTCGATCTCGCCGCGCGGCGCCGGCAGCGAACGCGTATGCTCCGCCGAAAAAATCGTGATCGGCTCATCCAGCAGCCGGAAGATGCGCTCGGAGGCCGCCATGGCCGTCTGGAGGATGTTGAATTTTTCGCTCAAGTCCTGAATCGGCCGGAAGAAGCGCTGCGCATACACCATGAACGAGAACAGGAAGCCGATTTCCACGGTCCCGCCGATCACCCGCACGCCGCCCACCCAGTAGAGCAGCGCGATACCGCCCATGCTCAGCACTTCGACGGCCGGAAAGAAAAACGAAAACGCGTCGATCGCGTCCTTGTACGCTTCCATATGGATGCGATTCAACTCCGCAAACTGCTTCCGCGATTTTTCCTCGCGGTTGAAAAGCTGCACAACCGCCATGCCGCTGATGTGCTCCTGCAGGAACGCATTGATCCGCGCAATCGCGGTGCGGATGCGCCGGTTCGCGTCCCGCACGAACGTGCGGAAGAAATACGTCAGCACGATCATGAATGGCAGCGGAGAAAGCGCCGCCAGCGCCAGCCGGTGGTTCAGGTAGAAAAGCCAGCCCGCCAGGCCGAACAGCATCACAAAATCGTTCAGCATTGCCGCCACACCGGACGCAAACAAATCGTTCAGCGCGTCCACGTCGGTGGTCGCGCGCGTCACCAGGCGCCCCACCGGGCTACGGTCAAAAAAGCTCATTGGCAGCCGCTGGAGGTGCTCGAAGATTTCCTTGCGCAGGTCGTACATCGTTTCCTGGCCCACCCACTGCATGATGCGCACTTGCGCGTACTGCAATCCAAAGCTCGCGGCAATCGATCCCACAAAAACGATGACGACCCACAACAGCCCTGCGGCCGCGTGTTGCCGGGGAATATTCCCTGCGAATCCCGGAACGATGTACCAGTCGATGCCTATGTGGAACAGGAAAGGCCCCACCAGTTCCATGGCCGCCACGCCCAGCGCCATTGAAACGGCCGCCGTCACCCACCAGCGGTACGGCCGCATGTACTTCAGCAGCCGCCGCGTGAGGTGCGCGTCGTAGACCTTCCCTAATTTCTCCTCTTCGCGAAAGTCGTTCATTCGCGCGCCGCCAGCTCCTCTTCAAGCAGTTGCTTTCGGTGCAGATCGGCGTAATAGCCGCCTTGCGCCAGCAGTTCTTCGTGCGTTCCAAGCTCGACGATCCGCCCTTCGCGCATCACCGCAATCTGGTCGGCGCCCTTCACCGTGGAAATCCGATGAGACACCAGAATCGTCGTCCGCTGCTTCATCACTTCGCGCAACCCGCGCAGGATGCGCTCTTCGGTATCGGTGTCCACGCTCGAGAGCGAATCGTCGAGGACCAGAATTCTTGGCTGCCGCAGGATAGCCCTGGCAAGCGACGTGCGCTGCTTCTGCCCGCCGGAAAGCGTCACGCCGCGCTCGCCCACCATGGTGTCCAGCCGTTGCGGAAAACTTTGAATCTCGCCGGAAATGCTGGCGATCTCCGCCGCTTCAAAAATGCGCTCTTCCTCCGCGTCCGAAACGCCAAACGCGATGTTCTCGCGCAACGTCTCGCTGAAAAGGAACGTGTCCTGCGGCACGTACCCGATCGACCGCCGCAACTGCGCCAGCGGATAGTCGCGAATGGATCGCCCATCGATGAAAAGCGTGCCCGGTGGCGCTTCCCACAGTCGCGCGATCAATGCCGCGATGGTCGATTTACCCCCGCCGGTTGGTCCTACAATCGCGAGCGTCGAACCCGCCGGAACGTGCAGGTTGATATCATGCAGCACCTCGACATCGCCGGAGCCATTCCCGGAGGTAGGGTAGGAGAAATTCAAATGCCGGAACTCGATGTCGCCCCGGATCGGCGATCCCGCGCTAATAGGGGTTGAGGTCCCGGTGACCTCGCCAACGTGAGGCCGCTGCCCGTTTCCGCTTGCCATCGATTCTGTTTGCTGCGCCGCGAGCGCCACCCCCGTGTCGCAGATGTTCGGCTCAGCCGTGAGGATGTAGCGCAGCCGCCCCATTGACGCGGCCCCGCGCTGAAATATATTCGTCACCCAGCCAATGGCAATCATCGGAAAAATCAACTGGATCAAAAACGTGTAAAACGCGGAAAAGGTCCCAAGCGTCACGCGCTGATCGATCACCTCTTTACCGCCCACCAAAAGCAGAATCACCACCGTGATCCCGATCATGGAGGAAAGCGCGGGAAAGAACAGACTCCAGGAGCCGATCAGCTTGATGTTCTGATTCACGTAGTCCCGGTTCGCCTCGTCGAACGCCGTTATCTGCGGTTTTTCCTGCACGTAAGCCCGTATCACGCGAATGCCGGTAAGGTTTTCCTGCGCGCGTGTGGAAAGCACTCCGAGCGACGCCTGGATCTGCTCCGAGAGCCGGTGAATGATCTGCCCGAAGTAGCGCACGGAGATCACCACGAAGGGCACGGGAATCAGCACCCAAAGGGTGAGCGCCGACGAAAGCTTGGCCATGAAGAATATGGCCAGCACCATGGTTGCAAACGTCGTCGCGCTGTACATGATCCCCGGTCCCAGAACCATGCGCACCGCATTCAAATCGTTCGTCACGCGCGACATGAGGTCGCCCGTGCGATTTCGGACGTAAAATTCCGGTTCGAGTTTCACCAGCCGCGCGAGCAGATCGTTTCGCAGGTCGTACTCGATCTCCCGCGAAATCCCGATCAGAATCCAACGGCTCCAGAAGGAGAGAAAGCCTTTCAGCAGCATCACGCCCAGCAGGATCAGGCAATAAAGTCCCAGCGCGTGCCGGTTCAACGGCGCGTAGAAGGAAAACAGAGGATGGAGCACGGCCCGCGACGCCCCCCTAACGTCGAAAGCGGCTGCGGCGACCCTTTCAGCAGATCGACAATGGAACCGATAATCAGTTGCGGCAGGGCCCCCACAAGCCCCATCAACGTGAGCGCCAGCAGCCCAAGCGCCGCCATCCCTTTGTACCGCGTCAGGTAAGGGATCAGGTGCCGGAGTTGGTCCCATCCTGAGGGTTTTTTCTGCTTCTCTTGTTGGTGAGTCGTTCCTGCCACGGGTTGTGAGATAGCGCTCATCGATCCGTTGCTGACTAGTCGCCGACCACTTGCTGATGCCGCGAGCGCAATCCTGGCGCGCCCGTATTGCCTCTGCAGCGGGAAAATATCACATGCAGCCTGTTTTGATCTCGCTCAGTTAAAAGCGTACGGCATGGCCCATCAAAATGCCATGTAACCGTGACGCAAAGGCGCCACCCCAAAACTCCGCCAAACCTCGCCGCGTGCCGTCGTCCCATGCTGCGCTAATGCGCCACAAGGATTTCCTCCACGCGCGCCTCAAAATTCTCCTCGCCCTCTGACCACAGCCTAACCCGTTCCACCGGCACAGACTTCTCGATCTTCCTCACCCAGTCGAGCAGCTTGCGGATGTTCTCGCGGGTCTTTTCATGGTACCGCTGCAGGTTCTCCGGCCACGCCATCGCCTCGAGAAACCGCGCTTCTTCCTGGCTCTGCGCCGGCGTGCGCTCCCGCCGCATGCCCAGCAGCCCCGCATGCCCGGTAAAAAGATGCTCGAATCCCAGGTTCACGTGGATGTGCCCGCTCTCCTGCCAGAATCCCTCGTCATACTCTTCGCCGTGGCAGGATATTTCCAGAGGCTGCGGTTCCAGTTGCCAGCGCCCTTCGGCGTTAAATGCCCAAAGGTCCCAGTTGCAATGCACCTCATACGCGGTGTCCCAGTGGAGGTAATCCCGGGCAATCTCGATGATCCCCCCGGCATCGAGAGGCACGGCCCGCAAATCCTGTTCCAGCATGGGCGACTCCCGCGCATCCACCGCCCGAACGATCAGAAACGCGAACCCCGGTTTGGCGGCCGAAAAGGGAACCGTCTCGAGAAACTTCCCGAAATCCTCGAGCATCCGATCTTCGCTGAAATTCTTGCACCAAACACTCAGGTAAGCCTGATTGGCCATAGAGAAGCATTATACCGGGATGGGGGCGAAGTGGCACCGGCGCTCCTGGCGGTGCTCTTGCGCTAGTTGGAACCCGAAGGCGAAAACAGCCTAAGCATCTACGCTGGGAGACACCTCATGTCGCCGCCTTGACCTCCGCCGCCGGCTTCACTAACGTATGGGCGCACCTCTTAGCATCAAGTTTCACTTAAGCGGGCGCGCCTTGTTTCAGCCCCATGACCCGTGGAGGAGGGAAACTACATGCAGGAATTCGATCCGCACGTTCTTGACGAGAAAGCCCTCCCGCCGCCCGAAGAATTCAGCGACAAAGCCCGGGTGAAGTCCCTCGACGAATACCGCAAGATGCACGCCCGCGCCTTGGAAGACCCCGATGCCTTCTGGGCCGAACAGGCCAAGCTCCTCGACTGGTTCGAGCAGCCCACGCGCACCCTGGAATGGAACCTGCCCCACGCCAAATGGTTCGTTGGCGGCAAACTCAACGTCTCCTACAACTGCCTCGACCGCCACCTCGAGAAAAACGGCAACAAGCCGGCCCTGCTCTGGGAGGCCGAAGACGGTTCCAGCCTCCAATTCACCTACGCCGAACTCCACCAGCGTGTCTGCCGGTTCGCCAGCGCGCTTGTGTCGCTCGGCGTGAACCCCGGTGATTGCGTCACGATTTATCTCCCGATGATTCCCGAGCTGCCCATCGCCATGCTGGCCTGCGCCAGGATCGGCGCGGTGCATTCGGTGATTTTTGGAGGCTTCAGCGCGCAGGCCTTGATCGACCGCATCGGCGACTCCAAATCAAAAGTGCTGATCACCGCCGACGGCGGATACCGCCGCGGCAAAATCGTGCCGCTGAAGGAAACCGCGGACATCGCCTTGAAGGATTGCCCGACGATCGAGAAATCAATCGTAGTGCGGCGCACCGGCGAGAACGTGGCGTGGCGCGAAGGCCGCGACCTCTGGTGGCACGACCTCGAAAAAGCCGCCCTCAAGGATTGCCCCGCTGCCCCATTCGAATCCGAGCATCCTCTGTTCATCCTGTACACCAGCGGCACCACCGGCAAGCCGAAAGGCGTGCTCCACACCTCCGCCGGCTATCTGCTGCGGACCATGTGGACCTCGCGGCTGGTCTTCGATCTGCAGGACGACGACATCTATTGGTGCACCGCCGACATCGGCTGGGTCACCGGCCACAGCTACATCGTGTACGGCCCGCTCGCCAACGGCGCTACCATCGTGATGTATGAAGGCGCGCCCGATCAGCCCCGCAAGGACCGCTTCTGGGAGATCATCGACCGTTACAAAGTCACGATTTTCTACACGTCGCCCACGCCGATCCGTGCCTTCATGGCCTGGGGATTGGAATGGATCAAGCCGCACGACCTGTCGAGCCTGCGCCTGTTAGGCTCGGTGGGCGAACCCATCAACCCAGCCGCCTGGAAGTGGTATTTTGAAAACATCGGCAAGGATCGCTGCCCGATAGTGGACACCTGGTGGCAGACCGAAACTGGCGCCATCATGATCTCGCCTCTTCCTGGCGCCACGCCCACCAAGCCCGGATCCGCCACGCTGCCGCTTCCGGGTATCGACGCCAGGATCGTAAATCTGCAAGGCCAGCCCGTCGGCCCCGGCGAGACAGGTTACTTGACCATCCAGAAGCCCTGGCCTTCCATGCTCCGCACCATCTATGGCGACGACGAGCGTTTCAAGCGCGAATACTGGAGTCGAATTCCCGGCGTTTACTTCGCGGGTGACGCCGCGCAATGCGACAAGGACGGCTACATCTGGGTGCTAGGCCGCGTCGACGACGTGATCAAAGTTGCAGGCCACCGGCTCAGCTCGATGGAAATCGAAAGCGTGCTGGTAAGCCATCCCGCCGTAGCGGAAGCTGCGGTAGTGGCGCGGCCGGATGAAGTGAAAGGCGAGGCGATCGTCTGTTTCGTGACGCTGCGTTCCGGCCACTCCCCCAGCCCGGAACTCCGCTATGGCGCTGATGGACTACGTATCCTCAAAGATCGGCACCATCGCGCGCCCCGCCGACATTCGCTTCGCCGACCTCCTTCCCAAAACGCGCAGCGGCAAAATCATGCGCCGCCTCCTGCGCGAACTAGCCGCACAAAGGCGGCATCTCCGGCGACACGACTACCCTCGAAGACCTGGCCGTAATCGAGCGCTTGGCCAAATCTCAATCGCCACGACGACGAGTAGCGGCGAAGCCGTTCGAACTCAGCCAACGAGCGCGGCGTAGGCTTTAGTGTTGGTCCTCAGCCGGGCGAATAAAACGTCTCGAAAGAAGAAGTTCCCATCGTTACCCGAGCGAGCGGAGCAGGGAATGCCTCGGCAAGGCACGTAGTCGTCCTTGCTCGCTTTTCGGTTGGACTCGTTCGAAAAAGCCTCAGGTTACAGGGTACTCGGGGCTTGAAACGGAGAGATAACCCCGGTCGCTGCCCTCTGTCGGGGTAACAACGAAGAACGCTTCTCCGCACTTTTTGCGATTTACGACCGGACGCTGATCTCGCGGACAGAACCCACATTATCCTCGGTTGCTCGACCCCGCGGAGCTTGGGCGAAACCAAGAGGGTTCTTCGCTGCGATCACCCGTTAGCGGCCCGCGCCATCCGTTCCTGCTGCCGTAGCATTCTGGCTCGGTCGTGCGACCGCGTTGTGCGAGAGCGCGGCGTTCCTTCGATCATCCAGGATATTGGCTCGACGCGATAAGGCATTTCCCTCTCGCAAGCCCGGCAGCGCAAACTGAAAACGCGATCGCCCTCTCCGTCTCGACCTTCTGAAGACGCAAGTTCCATGCGCGTGATAATGGCCGGCAGCGGGATCGGTTGCCGGCAGCACGAGCACAGACACACCACGGTAACGTTCCTTGAGTTCGCTGCACCATCATATTTTCTAGTTCTCCTCAGTAAGGTTGGGTCTGGAAGAGGGCTCATCCTACACCGGTGTGCGAGCTCCCGTCTACCGGTCCGTGTGGAAGGTACTAGAACCAGCCCAGCACTATTTAGATACACCCCCGCAATCGATCGTGCAATCCCCCGTCTTGGCCGATTTTGATAACCCATTAGCCGGAACTCAGAGGCTGGTTAAGGAGCCAAATAACAACAATTGCTGGCAACATCGGCTTTCAGAGGCGGGATATTCCTCCGGAGCCAGAGCAGGTTTGTGCGGGGGAAGTGCAGGCTTTTAGGCCAGCTTTGGCCCACGAGCAAGATTTTAAGTTCTTCTGCACTCTGTCAGAAGCCGAGAATGCCGCCTGGAAATGGTGAAAATGGATATCAGTTCAAACGTTCGAATCGGCCCGTTTGAGGTTTTCTTCCCGATGCACTCAAACGCCCCCGCTCCCCGGGAGAGCGGCGCCGGCAGTTTCTCCCGGCCGGCTCTTCATCGTGGAAGGCATCGACGGATCGGGGAAGTCCACGCAACTGAGCCTTCTTCACAAATGGCTCGAGTCCAAGGGCTATGGCGTAGTCTTCAGCGAGTGGAACTCCTCCCCGCTGGTAAAGGACACCACGAAACTCGGCAAGAAAAAGAAGATGCTGACCCCGGCCACTTTCTCTTTCATCCACGCCACCGATTTCGCCGATCGCACCGAGAAGAGCATTCTTCCTCTGCTGAAAGCGGGCGCCGTTGTGCTGTGCGACCGCTATGCATACACCGCCTTCGCGCGCGACGTGGCCAGCGGCATGGACCGCAAGTGGGTCCGCGAGCTTTACGACTTCGCCGTGAAGCCCAGCGTCGCTTTCTATTTTCGCGTTCCGCTGGAAACCGCCATCGGCCGCATCACCGCCTCTCGGGACTGCCTGAAGTTTTACGAGGCCGGCATGGATCTAGGCGTGAGCGATGACCCGCAGGAAAGCTTCCGCATCTTCCAGGGCCGCATACTGACTGAATACGAACGCATGATCCCGGAATTCGGCCTCACCGTGGTGGACGCCACGCTCCCGGTTGAAATTCAGCAGGCGCAGGTGCGCCGCATCGCCAAAGCGCATCTCGACGCAGCTAAGGAATTGAGGGTACGACCATGAGACAGACATACGGAACGCTCCTGCCCGGGCATGAAGCTCTCTGACCTGGCGGGCAAATTGATCGTGATCGAAGGAACCGACGGCGCAGGTCGCACCACGCAGATCAATCTGCTGCGCCCTGGCTCGAGGAATTGGGCCACGCCGTTCTCGACACCGGGATGACCCGCTCGGCCCTCGCGGGCGACGGCATCCGCCGCGCGAAGGAAGGGAACAACCTCGGCCGCGTGACGCAAAGCCTCTTTTACGCCACCGATTTCGTCGATCGCCTCGAAAATGAGATTGTTCCGGCCCTGCGCGCCGGTTTCGTCGTCCTCACCGATCGGTACATCTATTCTTTGATGGCCCGGGCGATCATTCGCGGCGTGAACCCCGTCTGGATCCGCAGCCTCTACAGCACCGCCTTGAAACCCGATGCTGTGTTTTACTTGCGGCTGGGAATCGATCGAGCTGATCCCTCGAGTGATCTTCTCGCGAGGTTTCGACTACTGGGAATCTGGTATGGACCTCTATCCGGGGCGCGACATGTTTGAAAGCTTCTGCAATTACCAGAAGGCCCTGCTCGCCGAATTCGATCGCCTCAGCGCCGAATACCACTTCGAGACCGTCGACGCCTCCCCGGATGCCAAGGACGTATTCTCCCTTCTGAAGACCCGCGTCTTGGAGCTTCTGGCCTCGGATTCGCGATGGCGTCGTGCGCCAAGGCCTAGCGACCGAAGCCCCAAGAAAGACCCATCGCCCGGGACCAGGCGCAAACTCCTCCCACCATGCCCGATCTGAGATGACAAGCGAGCTGGAACTCTTACTTAAACCCTTCGGCGGACCAGCCATTCGTCAAAATGGCAACGGCAATGGCAATGGCAACGGCCACATACCGGCCCATTAGAGATTTCGCGCAAGGACATCTCTTCCTTCAGGGCCTGCGAGGATATTCTGGGCCTACTAGGGAAGAACTCCGGTTTCCTGGCGGACTTCCAGCCGCCGCGTCAAGCGTATCAGGGCTATGGCTTTCCTTGGCATCATCGTCTTCGCCGCCATCTTGGCGACGAACCGCCGCGGGGCCAGCCGCTCCGCAGCCACCATCAGCCGGTTCATCTCACCCGAAATAACCACGGTTTTCCCCGGGCTAGCGCCTCCAGCCCGACCTGGGCCACTTTTTCCGCCGTTTCCGCCACGCGGAATAGCCGGTCCGGCTGGCCCGCCACCTGCTTGAACTCCGTGTTGGTCGATCCGGGGCACAAGCGCGCACACATGCACCCCCAGAGGCCGCAGCTCCTCCGCAATTCCCTCGGCGAAAATCAGGTCGAACGCCTTCGTCGCCGCATACGCCGCGATGAACGGGACCGGCTGAAACGCCGCCGTGGAGGCCACGATCATCACATCGCCCCGCTTCCGCTCGACCATTGGCGGCACGAAGAGGCTCGTCAGATGAACCACCGCCGCGCAATTCACCTGAATCATCTCGGCAAGCCGCTGCGGCGCAATCTCGTGGTTATTTCCAAACGCCCCAAAGCCCGCATTATTGATCAGCAGCTCAATTTCAAGTATTTTTCCCCGCGTGAACTCATAGATTTGCTCCGGAGCCTCCGGCTGGACGAGGTCCCCGGCGCAAATCCTCCACGCGAACCCCATGTTTCGCCTTCAAATCGGCGGCGAGCTTCTGAAGACGGTCTGTCCGCCGCGCGGTAAGCACAAGGTTGGAGCCGGCGCCGGCCAGTTGTTCCGCCAGGGCCAGGCCGATACCCGCGCTCGCTCCGGTAATGAGCGCCCATTTCCCGGCCCATCGCCGCGCCGATTTTGGCAGTTTATTGTTCGAATCCTCCGAAATGTTCGCCACGAGTGCCCCCAGAGCCTGAGAAGTTGCCTGTAAAGGCGCATCACTATGGCATCAGACCACAATTCGTCGTATTGGAGGAAGGGGTAACCGATTGAGAGACGATCAAGAAAGGGCAAAGCAAGGGAGCGAGTCCGGGGAAGTGAGATTGTGGGGTGGGAGTTGACCGGACGAGGGAAGAAAGCCTTAGGCAGCGCGATCGGTCGGATGAAACACGCTCTGCCGGATACGCACGCCCTGCTCCTTTACCCTATCCAGCAGGCGTCGCGCCCACACAAACTCCGCCGCCAGCACGCCCAGCGCCAGCAGTATCGTAAGAACGCCAGGACCCGGCGTGACGATCATCAGGACCCCAATCACCAGAAGCGTGAATCCGACCAAGATCTTGAAAAAGCGCTTGGCCTGATGAAGTGTCTTAATGATCAATCGATTTCTCTTTTCGTACAGCCCGTTTCCCGCGTCCTTCTACCTACTCCATCTACCTACTCCGTCTACCTGCTTCGCATTCACGACACGGGCTGCTTACGCACCTTCACAAATTCCTCAGCACGTCCATTTCCATCGGCGCACTCCCCACCCAATTTGTGCTTCATGCCGATAATGGGCGTTTTTGACGAGATTTTACAGAATCAGAAATTTCGCTCTCGCTTACCGATTCCAAATGTGGGAACTTTTTACCGAGCGGAGATAAAAAATGGAAATCCTGTCCGTTCGCATGCGCATTCCAGAAAACGCCAATCTCATCCTGGGCCAATCGCATTTCATCAAAACAGCCGAGGATCTCTACGAGGTCGTAGTCAACTCGGTACCCGGCGCCAAATTCGCGGTGGCCTTCAACGAAGCCTCCGGCCCGTGCCTGATCCGCGTCGAGGCCAATGACGATGAACTCCGCGAAGCCGCCGTCGGCAATGCCCAGACCATCGGCGCCGGCCACATATTCGTGCTGCTGATGCGCCAGGCCTACCCGATCAACCTGCTGAGCCGGGTTCGCGATTGCTTCGAGGTGTGCAATATCTTTTGCGCCACCGCGAATCCCGTGGAAGTCATCGTGGCGCAGAGCGAGCAGGGCCGCGGAGTTCTGGGCGTGATCGACGGCAGCTCCCCAAAGGCGTCGAAATCCCCGGACTGCCGGCAAGCGCCGCGAATTCGTCCGGAAGATAGGCTACAAGCTGTAGATTGCCCGCGAGGCGCGACGATAGTGTGCTCGGTAGGCGCTCAACCCCCAGCCTGATCGGCAGGATTGCGGAGAAGCTTGGATTCTTCAGGCGGCCATCTGGCCATGCATCTTCAGGCCGGCGCGATCGTCGAAATCCTGCCAGTCGCTCCAACAGCCCGCGAGGTTGGGGCTGGCGAGCACGACGCGCGCGGCGTGGGACCGGGAGTGGAAGATGGCCACACATGTTGCTGCACAATTTGTGGAGTTCAGAGAAGGATAATACTCTCGCGGTGAACCGTATTTATGACTATGAAGGTCGTAAATACTAGGTATTCATTGTTGTTGACGTTAATTAGAGCGTTACGGTAGAACACTTGCTCGATAAAATCTTGTCGGATGGTGGAGGGGAAAATGGAAAACGCAGAGAGGCGCTGGATACTTCGATATGTCATTAGAGTTCCGTTCAAGTTCCGGTTACTCCGCTCCGGGGACAGGTGTGAACACTTCGGTACCATGCTGGACGTTTCTCCGCGAGGCATGAGGTTTAAGACGATAACTCCGCTTGTGGTCGGATCGTCTATTGAGGTGTTCATGAAGTTGCCCGATTGCGTTCTCGGGACCGCCTCCGCGGAGTGGCGGTGGATCGGTACAGCTGTTCACGTCGTCTCTTGTGAAGTACCGGACCACCACATCATCGTCGGGTTGAGGTTTTTGGCTGGGCAAAGTGTCGAGGATTCAGAGGTCTACGCAGATAAGAGACTAGCAGAAGCCCAGGGCGGCCCCTTGCTGCAAAGAATGAGTCAAGCAGAGGCGCCGAAGGCCCCGGCCAAGAAGCTGTCGCGTTACGACATGTCCGGCAGAAAACTCTGATGTGGTAAATACGGATTGAATTCGGTGGAGAAAAGGAGCAAAGTTCGGCGACTCGATCCGCCGCCGGGTCTTATAAGATATCCCCTCCAGAGGCGGGGAACGGGACCGCCAAAAGAGCGGTCCCGTTTCAAGAATGCCCGCGCCGGACGCACCTTAAGTGGGAAAGCCACGTCAGTTTTGCTAGGCCGAAAAGTCCTATTACTTCCCCCGTTGTTCATCAATTCGTAAAGATCCCCGCACCGAACTTACCCCTAGCAGATCGCCCGTTATGACGCAACTCCGCCAAAAGGGGACCGCGCTCACGTGGCTCCCGTTACGGGACACTTTGAATTAGTTTTTTTTCATTATGGAACCCAGAGCCTTTTCCCCCACGTGTTAGTCCTTCCGTGTCAGCCAGTTCCGGAGCGAGCGCAGGGAGCCCAGGTTGCTTTTACGATCCGACGGACCCAAATCATCCGGCCGGGAGAAAACACGCTATGCATCGTTCGAATTGGTCTCGCCACTTTCACCGCTACAGAATGCCCGTGACGCTTCTGATGACGGCAGTGCTCTTGCTGTCGGTGGTGTCGGCTCGAGCGCAACGGGAGGCGAAACGACGCCCTCTGCAGTACATCAGGACCCACAAGGTCCTTCTGCTGTCGGACTTAATCACCATCGGAGCAGTGGCCGCGGAGAGCGTAACAAGTCAGGAGTGCCTAAATGCCATGGCGGCACTTCGCATTATCACCAGCAACTGTTCAAAACAGGGGTATTGGGAGTTGAAACTGGCGCCCTTGTTCATTGTATCCAACCATCTGGCCTATCACTATGCGCCAGCTCCTGAACTCCGTTATCTGGAGCCTATGGCTTTAGGTGCGCTTGACGCTGTTTCGCTGCGATTCGCGGTTGTCAACCACAATCAGACAGATTGGTTGTGGAAGACGAGGTGCTACCCGTGCTTCTCCGCAGTGAGGATGCCCCGCACCACATTCCCATCACCTTTCCCCTCAACCGCAGAACATAAGCCGTAGCACTGATGTTGCGCCCAGAAGCGTATGGAGGATACATGCCTCGCAGGTTTAGTCTGTTCGCTGCGGTCGGCGTCGCCGTGCTAGCTTTCTCCGTCCCGTCGCCAGCCCAAGTCTCCCCCAATTTCGATGGCCTTTCTCGCTTTCCATCGGTTAAGTTAGTTGATTTTCCCAGCGAAGCGTCCGCTGGGGATAGGGAAGGCCGGATACGAACGGGTATGCACGCCACCCTTCTGAGGAAGCTGCCAGAATCGTTCTCCCATAGTCACTGGGAGCCGTTTGTAGCCTTGGCCGCCGGCACTTACGTATTAGGCAGCCTCGACATGCACCAAACTATAGTCAACACTATAGCCAATGGAGGCGGGGCAGCGGGTGAACGAAATCCTCTCGCTCGGCCTTTGCTCGAACTTCCCCACCCCCTCTATTATGTAACAGGATATGCGCTTATTACGGGAGTTAACTGGATTTCCTGGAAAATGCGACATTCAAACAGGTGGCACAAAGTGTGGTGGATTCCTCAGGCGTGCACCATGTCTGGCAACATCTGGGGGTACGCTACTAGCCGATCCTGGTAGATTTGTGTCAAAGATCGATGCTAGAAATTAGCCACTCGAGGAAATACCCTTCGTCGCTTCCTACTGTCAAAAGAAATACAGACTGAGTGACCCTTGCTCGAAGGATCGAGTCTTGGGCTACGATATTGCTTGAATCACCCTCCGCCGAATTTTGAGTGGACACGTGCAGCTATTCTCGTTCAAATTAGTTGCGAGTCAGGGGCGGCTATCTGGAGGGGTGAATAGGCGATGAAATACGCGAGCTGTGCGTGCGCATTGGTTCTACTCTTCGCGTTGGGCGCCCAGGCCCAGGATACCGCCGTGTCGCCTTCGCCATCATTTGCGAGGGCGAACATTCCCGAATCGGGGTTGACGGCCACGACTGCTCCTGATGGAGACGCTCCGCGGGGGTTTGCGTCGGCCCAGTTGCTTCCGGACGCAGGTTTCGGGGAAACGGCGGGAACTTCTACCGGCTCCAGCGGTTCGCCGGCGCCCCAAATCGGCGTCGTCAACGTGGAGCCTTCCTTTAGTTATCAAGCCTATGTGGGATACACGTTTGTGCGTGTGTACGCATTTCCTGCGCGCGAGGTGAACCGCAACGGCCTCGATCTTTCATTATCGTATTTCATCAAGAGGGGATTATTCGGCTTTGAAGGAGCATTTACGGGCGCTTTCGGCTCCGTTGCGAACGAGAGATCTGACTTCATCTTTTACGGAGGAGGGCCGCGTTTTCGTGTGTCCGGGCCGCGCGGGCTGGAGTTGTGGGCCCACGGGCTGGCAGGCGGCGTGCAGTTTGGGCCCCGCATCGCGGGCTACGACCAGGGCGGCGTAGCTTACGAAGTTGGCGGGGGGGTGGATATCAAGGCCACACAGCGCCTTGCATATCGCTTGGAAGCGGACATGATCGGAACCAGGCTTTACAACAGTTCCCAGTATAGTCCGAAGATATCGGCTGGGATCATTTACAAGTTCTAGGTTCCAGTTTTCTAGTGTTTTTCGGGAAAGAATAACCGATTCATCGTTTCATTTTTCGTTCAACTCCCCCCTGAGCACTCCCCCACAGAACTCACTCCACTGCGACGTGGCCGGGCCGCTTGCGCACTCGCTGCACCGTGAAAGCAATGGGAATGCAGGCGAAGCACAGCAGGGCGAGGTAGCGAAAATCGTCGACGTAAGCCCAGAGCTGCGCTTGCTGCGACATGGTGAGCTCCAGAATTTTGCGGGCGCGGTTGGCAGCCGTGACAGGATCGGCATGCGCTTCCATCAGCCGCGTGATCGATTGCAGGGCGCGCTCCGTTATGGGGGAGCCCTGCGAAACGGAATGGACGATTTCCGATTGGTGCACCTGGGCGCGCCGCACCAGAAGCGTGTTGACCACGGAAATGCCAACGCTTCCGCCGACGTTGCGCAGCAGGTTGTAAAGCCCCGCGGCGTTGCCTACCTGTTCGTTGTCAAGCTTGCCCATGGCCACGGTGACAAGGGGGACGAAAACAAAGCCGATAAAAAAACCGCTCAGGATGATGGCCCAGAACATCGAGAATTCGCCGATTTGCGTGTCCACGTTTCCAAGCCAGAGCGTGCAGGCGCCTACTCCGGCAAATCCAGTGGCGATCAGCCAGCGGTTGTCGAGGCGCTCGGTCAATAAGCCCACCAAAGGCATGGCAAAGATGGCGCCGACGCCGCGCGGGCTCACCGCCCATCCCGCTGCCAGGGCCGTGTAGCCGAGGAGCGTCTGAAAAAATAGTGGCAGGATCGTAACGATTCCGTAGATCACCACGCCAAACATCGCGATCAGCAAACAGCCGATGGCGAAGTTTCGGTTTTTGAATATTCTGAGGTTGACCAGAGGCTTCTCCCGCGTGAGTTCCCAAGCGAGAAATGCGAGGAAGGATGTAATCAGGATAAACGTGGCCCAGCGAATCCAGGTGGCGCCAAACCAATCGTCCTCCTGGCCCTTGTCGAGAATGATTTGCAGCGCGCCGAGCCAAACCGTGAGCAATCCCAGGCCGATCGTATCCAGACGGCCTGGCTTGGCGTTGCGAATGTAAGGCGGATCGTGGACGAAGCGCGAAATGAGAATCACCGCGAGAATGCCGATGGGGACATTGATGTAAAAGGCCCACCGCCAGGTGTAGGTTTCGGTGATCCATCCGCCGAGGGTGGGACCGAGCACGGGGGCTACGACGACTCCCAGGCCGAAGGCGGCCATGGCGATGCCGCGCCTTTCAGGAGGGAACGTTTCGAGCAAAATGGCCTGTGACATAGGTTGCAGCGCGCCTCCACCCGCTCCCTGGATGGCGCGCGCGATAAGGATCATTCCCAGGCTGGCGGCCGAGCCGCACATGAATGAAGAAACCGTGAAAATGATGATGCAGGTGATCAGGAAACGCTTGCGCCCAAAACGCAGCGAGAACCAGCCGCTGGCGGGGAGCACGACCGCGTTGGCGACCAGGTAGCTGGTGAGCACCCACGTTGCTTCGTCGTTCGTGGCGGAGAGACTGCCGGCGATGTAAGGAAGGGATACCGCGGCGATCGACGTGTCGAGAACCTCCATGAAGGTCGCGAGCATCACGGCTATCGCGATGATCCAGATCATGCCCTCGGAGGGGGCTGCGAGTTCGGCCTGGTTAGGGAGGGCTTCCGCGGCGGCGCTCATGGGGCCGGCCTTGGTGTCAGATGCTGCCGTGAGCGAGTGTCATGAAAGAGGCGGCGTTCAACTGTGGCGGAATGGGGGGCTGTGGAGTATCTCCAAGTAACCATACGCTCTACGATGTAGATTCACCATCCTACCGGATAGACTCACAAAATTATCAGTGATAGGGTGAGCTTGGAAGGCGGCAAGCGGACAGTGGCATTTTTCTGGGCAATCGCGAAGGAAGAGAGTTTATGGACACGAAAGCATCGGATGCGCCCGTAAGATCGAAAAAGAAAAGCGCGGCGGATGAGACAGCCGGTCCGGAGACCCTAGACGTTGTGGACGAAGCGTCGGAGGAATCGTTTCCGGCGAGCGACGCGCCGGGTTGGACATCAGGTCCCGAGGAAACAACTGAGAAGCCTTCGAAGTGAATATGGCGCATTGCGGCGCTCGACGTCATCACATCGTTGTGCGGAATCCTATTTGGCTTGTGGGTTTCAGGTATAGGCAGCTTGCAACGGCGTGCGAGGAGGAACAATGAAGGCTGAAGAGAACGGCATGAAGATTGTGATGCAGGTCGGCACTGAGCTTCGCATCTCCAATAACGGGGAGGTCGTGATCGACAACCCTGAGCTCGAACTAGTGGGAGATGAGGAAGCGGCCGACGCCGTGCTCGTTTACAGATTTGATCCGCAGACGAAGATGCACGTCATACGGCTGATCGATCCACTGGCGGACCGGAAGCATATGAAAACTCACCACAGGAATGATTGAAACCTCTTTTCTGCAAGAACTCTTGAACCCGGAGGGAGGTTGCGCATGGACCTGTTCGACAAGCTGCAAATTCGTGATGTGACGCTGAGGAATCGCATCGTGGTATCGCCGATGTGCCAGTATTCGTCCCCCGATGGGCTTGCGACCGACTGGCATCTGGTCCATCTGGGCAGCCGCGCGGTGGGCGGCGCGGGACTGGTGATCACGGAAGCGTCAGCGGTGACGCCAGAGGGACGGATCAGCCCGTGGCGACCTTGGTATCTGGAAAGACGAGCATATCGACATGCTGGCGCGCATCGCGCGATTCATTCGCGAGCAGGGAGCCGTCCCGGGCATGCAGTTGGCTCACGCGGGACGCAAGGGCAGCACGAAGAGGCCGTGGGATGGCCCCGGGAAGATATCGGAGTCGGAGGGCGGATGGGTTCCGGTCGCGCCGAGCGCCCTGCCTTATGACCCAACCTTCCCCCGACCGGCTGCGTTGGACGTTGAGGGGATTCACGAAATCGTGAATGCATTTGCCGAGGCCGCGCGACGGGCTTTGCGGGCGGGATTTCAGCTGATCGAAATTCACGCCGCGCACGGGTACCTGATCCATGAATTTCTTTCGCCGCTCTCAAATACGCGCACGGACGCATACGGCGGGTCGCTCGACAATCGCGTGCGGTTTCTGGCGGAGGTTGTCAGGGCAGTGCGCGCGGAGTGGCCCGCGACGCTTCCCTTGTTTGTGCGAATTTCGGCGACGGATTGGGTGGACGGCGGATGGGATGTCGATCAGTCGATCCAGGCCGTGAAGAAAATCGCGCCGCTGGGAGTGGATCTGATCGATTGCTCGTCAGGAGGGCTCGACCCCCGGCAGAAAATTCCGGTAAAGCCCGGCTTCCAGGTGCCGTTTGCGCAGGAAATTCGAGACAAGACGGGCGTGATGACCGGGGCGGTAGGGATGATCGGTGTGCCGGAGATGGCCAGCGAAATCCTGAGGTCCGACAAGGCGGACGTTGTGATTTTCGCGAGGGAATTTTTGCGGCGTCCTTACTGGCCCCTCGACGAGGCGCGAGATCTGGGAATACCGGTCACCTGGCCGGCGCAGTATTTGCGGGCTGCGCCGGACGGCACACAGGCGCGGCAAAGCTTGGTTCCGGTGGCCGCCCCAGTAGAGAGCGCGCACGTGCGCTAGAAGAAAGTCTAGTGCGGGTCAGGTACGGCCTAGATCCTTCACTTTGTTCAGGATGACATGGTTGGGATGAGATAAGTGGGATGGGGACTAAGTTTTCCAGCGGCGCAAGAGGCGGCCTATTAGAGACTGCGCCTCGTCGATTTCAAGGAGTAACGTGGCTGCCAGGTAGATTGCCCCGTAGGGCGCGAGCACGCCGATTCCTACCAGAACGGGCGAATGCGCGTGAAAGAAATGGTGGATTAGCCAGCCTGCTAAAGCGGCGGACGTGGCGGCGATCCAAAGTTTCGCGAGATATGCGGACGGAATTCCTGTGCGGCCGATGCGGCGATTCATTCCTCGGCGCAACAGCGTGAATTCGACCCAGGATGCAACCCCCGCGGACACCGTTAATCCAACGACTCCCCAGCGCGCGTCGATTCCGAGCGCTCGCGGCAGCGGAATCGCGCAGAGATAACCGAGGATGGTGGTGAGCGCGACGCGCACGATGGCGAAGCGCAGCGGCGTGCGCGTGTCGCGCAGGGCGTAGTAGGCGGACGAGTAGAGGCGCCCGAGCGTGGAGGAGAGCAGCCCGACGGTTGCACCCGCGAGAATGGCCCACACATAGAGCGCGTCCGCGTGGGTGAACCGGCCGGTCTGATAAAGGGCGGCGACGATCACGTCACCCAGGACCAGAAAAGCAACTACCGAGGGCAGCACGAAAAACGCAATCTGGCGTAGGCCGGGGTCGAGGCGCGCGCGAAGGGCTTCGGCTATTTCGCGGTCGTCACCAAGCGCGCCGGACATGTGCGGGAGTTCGGCTGCCGAGACGGACATCCCGAAAAGACTCACGGGCAGCGTGAAAAGAATCTGCGCATAGGAAAATGCCGAGAGCGCGCCGGTGCCGAGCCAGCTGGCGAGCCACGCGTCCACGTAACCGCTGATCTGGACGACTCCCCGGCCCACAAATACAGGGCCGAAATTGTCGACGACGGTCTTCACGTTGGTCGTTTGATTCAGCGAGAGTTTTAACCCGTGCAGGAGGCGCAGAACGACCGGAAGCTGCACGCCCACTTGAAGCGCGCTGCCGACAACCGATCCCCAGGCCACGATGGCGGCGAGCGGGTATTGCGCGTAACGCCCGCCGAATCCCCATAGAGTCGCGATCATCGCGGCGTTCCAGATTACGGGCGCCGTGTAGGAGAGGAAGAAGCGCCGATGGCTGTTGAGGATGCCGAGGCACCAGGCGGAGAAAACCAGAAGGCCTGCGCCCGGGAAGAGGATTCGCACCAATCGAACGGTGAGTTCTCGCTTCGCGCCGTGGAAGCCCGGCGCGATTGCTTCGATCAGGTAGGGCGTCGCGACCAAACCTATTAGAACTAAAACCGAGGTAGTAAGCGCAAGCAATGCCGCAACGGCACCAGCGGTGCGGCGCGCCTCTTCGTCTTCCTTGCGTGCCAACAGGCCCGCGTACACGGGGATGAACGACGCCGAGAGGACTCCTTCGCCGAAGAGATTCTGCAGGAAATTGGGAATGCGGAAGGCGGCGTTGAAGGCGTCGGCTGCGTCGGAATTGCCGAAGTAGTGCGCGAAAATCCGCTGGCGGACGAGGCCCGCGATTCGGCTGAGGAATATTCCCGCGCCTACCAGGAAAGCGTGGCGCTTTGAGGGACCTGGGCGAGGCTGCGCTTTATTGACACTTTCCGCGAGCACTGTGGCAGCTTCATTCCGCATAGGGTGGAATCAATTCATTACAAAAGTTACAGGCGGGGAAGTCAATCGGCATTCTGGCGGCTGTGCGGTGGGTGGCAGGTGCCTGAGGCATGCAGTTGGCGGGAGGGGGTAGGATTTCAAGGAAGAAGCTTGCGGCGGGTTGGAGGCGGTTTCGCGGGGTTGGACGCTGACGGTGGGCGCTGACGGTGGCCGCTGGATGGCTATTCGGGGAAGACGGCGTGCAGGGTTAACTGGCTGTCCTTCAGCACGTCCAGATCACGCTCCCACGTTTGCTTGCCCTGGAGGCGGACTTCCACATGATGCGAGCCAGCCGCGAGGCGCAGCGTAGAGGGCGTCTGACCCACGAATTTGTTGTCGATGTAGATGTCGGCTCCCGTCGGCTCGGATGCTATCGCTGCGCTGCCGGCTTCGGAACTGATTTTCGGTTCGCTGGCGCGAAGCATTTCGGCCGAAGGCGGGCGCATCGGACCTTCTCTTCCGAAGGTTTCGGCGGCCTGGCCAGCGCTGTTTCCGTAGGAGACCGCCTCGAGCTTGATTTCGAAGTGCTCGGACTTGAGCAGAAAATAGTTGCCGCGGCGGCGTCCGGTTATTGCTACCCAGTCGAAAGGGCCGTTGGTCAGCGTGACTTGCTGCGTGAGGTAGCCCTCTTTGGAAATGCGGACGGTGACTGCGTGCTCAAGACGGGCACTGAAGGCCGTGTGCGGCTTGCGGAAGTAGCTGCCCGGATAGTCGATTTTATACGGAGTGGTACCGGCCGCCAGGCCATTGATTTCGATGGCAGCGCCTGGGGGAGAAGTGGTGATCGTAAGCGAGTCGGCGCACGCCGCCCGGGCCAGCAGCGAAGACGCCAGCAGGAGCAATGCCAATAGACAAGGTCGCCTCGGTGGCTGCATCGTAGCCTCGGAGGGAATTAGACAAAAACAATCGCACCGGGCGAGGGAAAAGTCAATCGGCCCTGGGCCTTGGGGCCTGGGCCTCCGGCACGGTGTTCCCGAGTTTCCGCGTACCGATTCGTTTCTGAGTGACGATGAGAGGAAGCAAAAACCGCGCACTTTGGGCTGGCGCCGTTAATTACCAGAAGACGCCCTTTAGCGCATCGCAAATGTTTCGCGCTTGGAAGCGAATTCAGGTGCGCCGTGGTAACCCGGAGTCGCTTCTGGCCTTCTTAGGCACCCGCCGCTCGTGCCCTCGAATGACGCTTTCTTGGTTCACCTTCGAAGCTTTGAACGTCGCTGATTGCGTAAATACCTTCTGATTCGCATCGCTTGCAACGCAGCGCGAAGCCGCCCGGGGCATCTGTCTCTGTGGCTATCTGTTCCTGTTCATGGCGAAGGCGGACGATTCTTGCGGGAACCGGTATTGGCTGCCCGCAGCGAGTGCAAAGGACTCCAAGATGGCTCTTCTTAAGCTCGGCAATCATGTGAACCTCGTAAGGGTTTGAGGGGGTAAGGGCATCCTATCACCCGGTAAAGCCAAAAATCCATTGAGCAGCAAGTCAGGAGGGTGCGGCGCGCTGGCAAGTGAAAAACGGGAAGGTGATCTGCCGCCATGAAGCTTCGTTGACGCGCTTGAGTGCGGCGGATATAGTGGGCAGGAAAGCGCTAAATCCAATATTTCATTGTAATCGCGCCACGAAATGGATTCTCGACTCCTGCGTGAATTGACAAAACTGCTTGGTGCGGACGGCGTCCTGCACGAGCCGGAAGATTTGCTCTTGTACGAATACGACGGCTCGGTGGAGGTGGCCAAGCCTTCGTGCGTCGTGTTCCCGAACAATACCGAAGACGTC
Organism: uncultured Acidobacteriota bacterium; assembly: GCA_963697575.1. Taxonomy (GTDB): domain Bacteria; phylum Acidobacteriota; class Terriglobia; order Acidiferrales; family UBA7541; genus Palsa-295. The sequence continues at coordinate 171,812 of CAVOOP010000020.1, forward strand.
GTGGAGATTGTGAAGCTGGCGAACCGCTATGAGACGCCTTTGGTTGGGCGCGGCGCGGGCACCGGGCTTTCGGGCGGGGCGCTGGCGCGGCGGGGCGGGATTGTCGTCGTATTTTCGCGCATGAATCGGATCCTGGAAGTGGATGTGGAGAATCAGCGCGCCACAGTGCAACCGGGCGTCGTGAATCTGGACTTGAGCGTTGCGGTGGCGCATACGGGGCTGCATTTTGCGCCCGATCCGTCGAGCCAGAAGGCGTGCACGATCGGCGGGAACGTGTCGGAGAATTCGGGTGGCCCGCACACGCTGGCGTATGGCGTTACTACTAACCACGTGCTAGCCATGACCGTGGTGATGCCCGAGGGAGAAGTCGTGCGGCTCGGCAGCCCGGCGCTCGATTCACCCGGATATGACTTGACGGGGCTTTTCGTCGGCTCCGAAGGAACGCTTGCGCTGGTTACCGCGATCACCGTGAAGCTCACGCGCTTGCCCGAGGCTGTGAAGACGCTGCTTGCCGTGTTCGACACCGTGGACGACGCCACCGAAACCGTCGCTGAGATTACGCGGCGCGGGATCACTCCGGCGGCCTGTGAGATGTTCGATGGCTGGACGATTCGCGCGGTGGAGGAATACGTCCATGCCGGGTACCCGGTTGGGGCGGCGGCGGTGTTGCTGATCGATGTCGATGGGCTGCGCGAAGCGGTTGCATGCGCGGCGGAGGACGTGGCGGACATTTGCCGGGAGCATCATGCGACAGAGGTGCGAGTCGCGCGGGACCCGGCAGAACGCGACCTTCTGTGGAAGGGCCGCAAGAACGCGTTTGGCGCGGTAGGCAGAATCTCGCCGACCTATTACGCGATGGACGGCGTGATCCCCCGGACGAAGCTTCCCGCCACGCTGCGGAGGCTGGCTGAGATCGGCAAGAAATACGGCTTTGAAATAGGAAACATTTTCCATGCGGGCGACGGGAATCTGCACCCGCTGATTCCATTTAACGGGCGCGATCGCGACGAATTCCGCAGAGCTATCGCGGCCGGCAGCGAAATAATCCGCTGCTGCATCGAGATGGGTGGCGCGATTACCGGCGAGCATGGCGTGGGAATGGAAAAGGACCACCTGATGCCGTATCTGTTCAGCTCGGCCGACCTGGAATTGATGCGCGGGGTTCATGACGCGTTCAATCCGGCCGAACTGCTGAACCCGGGGAAAATCTTTCCCAGCGCGAAGGCTTGCGGGGAAATCTACGCTCGTACCGCGCCCAAAGTGAACGGCGTCACTGACGCGAGCGTCTCGCCCGCATGAGCATTGCCAGCATGACGGCTGCCTCGCGGCTTGCGAGCATCGCCGGCCCCCCGCACGTGGTGAGCGATTCTCCTGGACTTGCCGCGTATGAGGTTTGCGGCAAGCGGCCTGCAGCGGCGGTTCGTCCGGGATCGAGTGACGAAGCCGCCGAGATCGTTAAATTCGCAGCCGCTGAAAAAGTTGGCGCTTGTGCCATGCGGCGCGCGCACAAAGCTCGCGATGGGACTGGTTCCGCGCCAGTACGACCTCGCACTCGACCTGACGCGGCTTGACCGCGTGGTCGCCTACGACCCCGCCGACCTCACGCTCAGCGTGGAACCCGGAATCACCTTGCAAAAGCTGAGAGCGGTGCTGGTTGAGCACAAGCAGTGGCTTCCGCTTGAGGTCCCTTATATGGAACGCACCACCATCGGCGGCAGCGCTATCCATCTGGTCG
>CAVOOP010000021.1:0-35315 GCA_963697575.1 uncultured Acidobacteriota bacterium
CGCGAAAGATAGCGAGCTCGTCGTCGCTTTTCACCAGGCCAGACCCGCCGGCCTTGGCCTTTTCTTCTTGCCGCCCGAAGTCGATGTAGTGGATCAGCTTGTCATAGCCCTGGTAGCAGCCCACGCAATCTTCTTCGGCCTTGCCGAATTCAATCGCGCCAAGCGCCGCGAAGTACTGCGCGTTCTGCGGAACCTTGATCAGCTCCTCCGGCTTCGAGCCGGCCGGCACTTCCACCTTGCGCTCTTCCCACATGCGCGGGATGTTGGCCTGCCAGGCCTCGCGCATGCCGCGGATGAACGTATTGGGCCCTCCAAGCAGCAGCACGTGCGGACGCAGCGTATGCCCCCGCGTCAGTACGCTCAGGTTCTGCAGCACGATCGCGTCAAAGAGCGACGCCATCAATTCGTCGGGAGGCGTGCCCACTTTCTGCAAGCTGTTGATATCGGTTTCCGCGAAGACGCCGCACTTTCCGGCCACTTTGTGCAGCTTGATGCCGTGGTAGCGCTGGTTCCCCAGGTCCTCGGTGGGGATTTTCAGCTTGCCGTTGATCTTGTCGATCACGGCACCGGTGCCGCCGGCGCACTTGTCGTTCATCGAGGGGATTTTCTTCTTGCGGCCGCTCTCGTTATCGTCCTTGAAGACGATGATTTTGGCATCCTGACCGCCCAGCTCGATAACCGAATACACCTCGGGGTGCTGCTTTTCCACCGCGAGCGCCACTGCCGTGACTTCCTGCACGAATTTGGCGCCAATCAGAGTTGCAAGCACGCCGCCGCCCGAGCCGGTGACGAACATGCGCGTGTTGCGCCCGTTCACGCCGACTTCCGACTCGATGCGGCGCAGAAATTCCAGCGTCTTTTCGGGCTGTTTCGTTTCGTGTCGCTGGTAATCCTGCCAGAGGATCTCGTCGGTGGCGGCGTCCAGCACGATCGCCTTTACCGTTGTCGACCCGACATCCAATCCAACCATGAAACGATTTTCGCGATCATGACCATGCATTGGCTTTCCCCCCCGAGCTTCCCTGGAAAGGTGGATCTAAACGGGAGCGCCTCGCTGTTCTGAGAGTCGCTCCCGATTCGACAGGCGGCTAAGCGGCGCTTGGAACGGTTACCCCGCCTTGCACGCGGGACCGCTTCCAGAAGCGGCTGCTTGAATCCATCCGGTCGCTCACGTGAAGGATGAACTGGGCAGCGGTGCCGGCAACGCCTGGCCGGTGCGGCACGTGATAGAACGGCCGCCGCAACTCGGGATGCTCGGCAATATAGGCCTTGATGTCGTCGAGGCGTTTGCCCGTGGATTTAAGGGCCTCCTCGAATTCCAGCTTGGCCTTCACCTTGGCCTCGCCCAGAGCCATCTGCACGCGGCTGTGAGCGTTCACCTCGCCCTCGCCGGATGTTTCGATGGGCAGGAAAATCATGTCTTTGAACTTGTTGATCACCGCCGATTGCACGCCATCCGATTGCGACGACGGCATGCAGCCGAAGGGCTTGAGCGCGAGCACCATGTGGCAGAGGTGGTTCACGGTGTAGTAGACGTTCTTGCCCACCTCAAGGTGGCCTTCGCCGCCCCGCGCGAACTGGTTGTAGAAGGGATGCGCGAGCCGCGCCAACTCCGGCTGCGGCACCAGACGGTGCGTGATTCCGCCAAGATTGTCGATCACGCGATGGTAGAAGTAATACCAGAGCGTTTCCCCAACGGCGATGCCGGCCAGCTTCTTGCGCAGCACCATCTGATTAGCGAGATGCTTTTGCGCCTCGTACCATTTCGGGCTGCGGTGCGGGCGGGTGACCGGCCACTTGCGCTTGGCGTTGGCTTTTGCCTGATACATCAGGTAGGCGACCCATGTGGCGATCGGCTCGACCAGCACCTGCGCGCCCTCGCGCTCGAGAAACTCGAACATGTGGAAATTGCCGTCGCCTTCCGTGGTCTGCGCCCAGAATTCACCGGTGACCTTCACCACCGGCTTCACGCGGGTGCGATCCACTTCCACCGTGTTCAATTTCTCGCGGCATTCCTTCAACGCATCCAGGTAGATATCGCCATACAGGTGCTCGCGAATTTTCCCCAGAGTGTTGAAGGTGTTGCGCACGGCCTTCTTTTTCGACAGGTAGCCCTTCGACCATTTCGGCGCGTTCTCCATGATTTCAAACGGCGGCCGGTCGCGCAGCGTGGTGGAAAGCTTGTCCATCGCGCCCTGAAAAACCTTTTCGGTCTCGCCCTTGTTTACTTCAAACGGGCGCACCTGGTAGATCAGGTCGTTCATCACATCACCCACGTGCAGCGCATTGAGCATGCCGAGTCCGAAGTCGACGGTGAACTTCAACCCAGGTTCGCCCGAAGCGGCCTTCAGCCCGTCGCTGTCGTGGAACAGCAGCACGCGGAAGCCGTCGAAGCCCGCATTTTTCAGCGCGAAGCGATACTCGGATTCGTACATGCCGAAGCGGCAAGGCCCGCAGGACCCCGCTGTGAAAAACACGTAATTATCCAGAATGTCCTGACGCGGCATCCCGGCCCTCTCGAGCGACTGGAGGTGCTTCACCAGGTTGCCCACCGTGAAATAGGTCGGATTGCACTGCCCGTTGTTGCCGTACTCCTTGCCCAGCTGGAAACCGGCCACGTCCGGCACAGGCACGCGCTCGCAGTGGTAGCCGGTGCCCAGGAAAACGGCGCGAATCAGTTCTTCGTGCTTCCACGTCAGCCCGCCGAAAAGAATCGTGACGCGGCTGCGCTCCTCGGCCGTAAAAGCCCGCTCGATGGGCTTGTGAAAATGTTTCGGAGGCTCCAGCCCCGCGAGCTTCCGCAGCCGCAGCCTTTCCGCAGCCAGACGCTCGGCAATTTCGCGGTCCTGCTCGATCTGTACCAATCCAGTCGCCATTGGTGCTTTCCTCCCGTTGAAAGATAAGTTGTTTCGGCAGGCCGCGGAAGAGGACCAATAAACAACTGCGCCACGCGAGAAGCGCGGCACAAAAAGCATCGAATCCGCGACGGTTGATTCGGCTCCCTGCTAGCTTGATTCTTGCGACGGTTGCGGTTTACTTGTGCTTCGAAGGACGCGTTGCTGTTTTCGCTGGATGCGCAGTTGCGATTTAAGTGAAACTTCCGGTGACGCCTTGAAACCCGCGCACGGCCTGCTTCAAGACCCACTTGATCACACGAGAATCGTTGTAACAGAAACCGAGGTTGTGATTCAAGGTAGAAAAGCAGTGCGTCTGGCAAGTCTTCTTCATTTCATTCAGCTGCGACACCTCGAACTTGTGCTTTTCGATCACACCCCAGTCATGCTTGGCGGAATAGAGCGGAAAGCACGGCGCCAACGTGCCATCCGTCCGGATGATCATGGAATTCTGCCCGGCGCGGCAGTTCCACGGCTCCACCTTTCCCCGCAGGAACTCTTTCATATCGTTGAGCCTCTTGACGGAATTCACCATTTTGTAGCCCTGCTTGTTCTTTTCGATGAGCCAGTCGATCAGCTCGTCCACCTGTGGCCAGTCTTCCTTGGTAATGTATGTGCTATTCCCGTCGTAGTGCTGGAAATGCTCCTGTTCGATCATCGGCGATTCGTTGATGTGATAGTCGGTGGCGATGCCGTTGTCGTGCGCGATCTCCGTAAGCTGCTTGATGTCTTCCAGATTTGTGCGGCAGATATTCATATTGAAAAACACCGAGTAACCGTACTTGTACTGTTTGCGGAGTAGGTAATCAAAATATTTACGCACTGGACCGAGCGCCTTCGGCAACCCGGGTTTCTCTTCTACCGCATCCACTGCAAAATTCACGATGGCCATCCCTGCATCGGCCAGCCGGTCGGTTACCTCCGGGCGCATAAGGCGGGCGTTGGTAGGCAGATAAATCCAGAAGCCTTTCTTAGCCGCGTAGTAGATCACCTTATGCGCAAACTGCGGACGCAGCAGCGGTTCGCCCCCCATTAGCGCCAGCACACGGCACGTTGTCGAGTGCAGCCAGTCGATCGAACGCCGGGCAACGTCTTCGGTCATGCCCTTCACCTGATTGTCGAATGCCCAGCAGTAGTGGCAGTCCAGATTGCATTTCCACTCCGTGAAGAGATACGCAATGATCGGGTGAAAATCGTCGGGCAGCACGCGCGAGCGAACATAGGGAAACAGCCAGCCGTTCATGGCGCGCATTACGAGCGGCGCGGTCCACGGACGCTTTCCTTGCCTTGCCAGCGCCAGCATCTCCTCATAGTTGTCATCCTGATTGAGGAGTGCCGGATGCTGTGGAAACACCGGCTCGGGAAGCGTCTCTGAAGTAGCGTGCGCCGGTACCAGTGTCGGGCCGGGCTTTCGCGGCGACCCATTGGTCAGTAGATCGTGAAGGGGAACATCGAGACGAAACGGCTGCTGCGGAGTATTTGGCTGCGACGACACTGTCTGCCCTCCAACTAATACGTAGTTAATTTCACTCCCTTACCTACGTAATCTTTGAGTGGAAGCCTACGATGTAGGACTCATGCAAATTTTATCTATCGGGAATTTCCTGTATTTCTCCCCAAGCCCGCGGAAGCAAAGGAGTTCTACTACGGAAGCAGTTCGTTCGCCGATAGGCATCCTGGGCTCAGACGCACCCCGGCCAACTCGAATTTTCCACAGTGCTGCGTCAAGGCTTCACACCCTTGTCATACGGATGTAACAGAAGAGAACTAGCTTGCATCACGCAAGTTCAGTCCAATTGTGGAGCTGAGGAGGAAATATGTCGAAACAGGCGGCAGAACATCATCATAAAGCAGCCGAACATCACACCAACGCGGCGGAGCATCATCGCCACGCAGCCAGACACCACGAAGCCGGCGATCACGAAGCCGCCGCTCATCACGCACACACAGCTCATGGCCACACCCAGCACGCCAATCATCATGCAACCGAAGCGGCAAAGCTTCACGTAGAGCACCACGGGCACAAGACGAAGGCGGCCGCAAGGTAGCTTTCGCGATCGTGATGGACGCGGAATATTCTCCGCGAAAATAAACGGGCAGGAGCGTGCCGGCGACCAGGCCGGCGCGCTCTTTGAGAGGTGACGAATGGCGACCGGGGCATCCGTACTCGATACAAAGTTAACCGAAGGGGCAGGAAAAGGCGCGAAGATCGGCATGGCCGTCTTCGGCGTCGCTCTTATTATCGGCTTTATTTATGCGGGCGCGCACTTGGCCGCCGATCTGGCGCAGGTTCATTCGAGCGAAGTGATGCCGTTCGTCCTGTTGGGGATCGCGCTGCTCGTCGCGCTGGGTTTCGAATTCGTGAACGGCTTCCATGACACGGCCAACGCGGTCGCCACCGTGATTTACACCCACTCCATGGAGCCGCACATCGCCGTGGTCTGGTCCGGCGCGTGGAATTTCATCGGCGTGCTGGTTTCCAGCGGCGCCGTCGCCTTCGGCATCGTTTCGCTGCTGCCGGTGGAATTAATTCTTCAGGTCGGCGGCAAAGCCGGCTTCTCCATGGTGTTCGCGTTGTTGATCGCGGCGATCATCTGGAACCTCGGCACCTGGTTTTTTGGACTGCCGGCCTCGAGCTCGCACACTATGGTCGGATCGATCATCGGCGTGGGCATCGCGAACCAGTTGATGTCGGTCAAGACGGGAACGAGCGGCGTGGACTGGGGCCAGGCCACCAACATCGGCAAGTCACTGCTGCTCTCCCCGCTGGTCGGATTCGTCGGCGCCGCCGTCCTGCTCCTGCTGTGCAAGGCGTTGATCCCCAACAAACAGCTTTACGAAGCCCCCAAGGGCACCGAACCGCCTCCGTTCTGGATTCGCTCCCTGCTCGTGCTCACCTGCACCGGCGTTAGCTTCGCCCACGGTTCCAACGACGGACAGAAGGGCATGGGCCTGATCATGCTCATCCTCATCGGCACCGTCCCCACAGCGTACGCCGTCAATCACGCCGTTACACCCGCGCAAACCGCGGACTTCGTCGCTGTTTCCACTCAGACAGCCGACGTGCTGGGCCACTACGTCGACCCCTCGGCGGTTGTGGGCGATTCACGCGATGAAGTTACCGACTACATCCGCACCAAGAACTTCACGCCCAACACCATGCTGGCCATGCGCGAACTCGTCAACGGAATCGGCACCGAGATGGCTCTTTACAAAGACCTGAAAGCCGTCCCGCAGGATAAAGTCCGGAACTTCCGCAATGACATGTACGTGGTAAGCGAGGGTTTGCGGCTCATGCAGAAATCCGGCAAGCCGCAATTTTCGACGGCGGACGCAGCGGTAATTACAAACTACAAAAAGCATATCGACAACGCCACCAAGTTCATCCCTAGCTGGGTCAAGGTGGCCGTGGCTCTCGCGCTGGGCATGGGCACGATGATCGGCTGGAAGCGCATCGTGGTAACCGTCGGTGAAAAAATCGGAAAAGACCACCTCACCTACGGGCAGGGCGCGGCAGCCGAGATCACCGCGATGTTCACGATCGGAGCAGCCGATTGGTTCGGGTTGCCGGTAAGTACCACGCACGTGCTGTCCTCGGGCGTGGCCGGAACCATGGCGGCCAATCACACCGGCTTGCAGTGGAGCACGGTGCGCAATCTGGCGATGGCCTGGGTGCTCACGCTCCCGGCGTCCATCATTTTGTCAGCCACCCTGTTCTGGGCCTTCCGCAGCTTGGGCGGCTAGAGCAGTCGGAAGAAAAAGACGGAAGCGAAGGTTTCGCCTTTCCCGGGAACGCCAATCCAGATTGGCGGGTTTGGAGCCCGGTTTTCCGGGTGCCCGACCCTTCGTTTTTAAGGGTCGGGATTTTCTCTCCCGCGAGCCTTCGCTTTCAGAGCGTTCGGGCCGTTTTTGAGAAATTTAGAGGCTGGCAAGGGTAATCGACCGAAACTCCCGCGGCACGCCGCACGGCGAGTTCGAATCTTGCGGGAACAAGGAGCGCACATATGCTGCCACCGAAGCTGATCATGTCTCCCATTGATTTCAGCAGCCATTCCGACGATGCGCTCAAAGCCGCTACGGAACTGGCCTCCTGTTTCCGGTCGGAGATCTGCCTCGTCCACGTGGTCCCCGCAATCCCCAAGCTCCCTTCGGCCTCGGCGTTCTTCCATGAGGGCGAATACGAGCAGGAGCTGCACAAGGACGCGCAGAATCGCCTCGACGCCATGGTCCGCACGATCGCCGCGCATGGTCTGAAGGCCCGCGCGGAAGTCGGCACGGCCAATGACGTCAGCATGGAACTCCTGCGCATCGCCGAGCACAATAACGTCGACCTCATCGTGATTGCCACGCACGGCATGTCGGGCTGGCGCAAGCTCGCCTTCGGGTCTGTCACGGAGAAGATCGTGCGCCTAGCGACCTGCCCGGTGCTGGTCCTGCGGGCGCAAGCAGAAGCCGAATCGAAAGAACCAGCAAAAGTGGATTCCGTAGCAGCCGCAAGCTAGCTGAGCCTCCCCTGGAGCGCCATCCCCTGGAATGGCGGTCCCGCATCGCGCAATCGGCTGCCCTCAATCGCTATTTCCGAGTAGCCCCTCAATCAGCGTAAGTGCCCGAGCGTTCCCGTGACCTGCGTCACAAATGAAGGTGATCGCAGCCACGCGTCTGCAATCCCAGACGTGCTAAGGTGAGCTTCGTTCAAATAGACATGACTCACCCAGGATTCGACGAGAATGGAATGCAAAAATATCTAGCGGCGGTCGCACTGTTAACTTTGCTGTTCACGGCGGGATGCAGGTCGAGCGCCCCACAGCCCGAATTCAAGGTTCCCGCGGAAGAATCAAGCCGCCCAAATCCCTTGAAGCTGACCGCCGACACCATTGCCCAGGGGAATGATAGCTACCTCAAATCCGACTGCACCGTGTGCCACGGCAAAAATGGAAACGGGAGAGGGTTCATGTCTGGCGCATCCCACTATGATTGCCGAGACTGGCGCGACCCCAGCTCCCTGAAGGATTTCTCCGACGGCGACCTCTTCTACATCCTCAACAAGGGCAAAGGCAAAATGCCGGGATACGAACACCGCGTCGATTCGCAGCAGAGCTGGCAAATGATCGCCTTCATCCGGTCCCTCGCCAAGCAGACCTAACCCGCATCGGCGCTGAGCGCCCGTGCGCTTTTTTTAATTCTGCGCAAAAAGTGGCGCTAAAAAAAACTTCCCCAAGCGCGAAAAATCGCCTTTTCGCAATTTCGTCACAGCCTGCGAGCGCGCCAACCCACTCCAAGATATCCCGCTGTGAATAAGTCGCTTGTGAATAAGCCGTTGTCGTCCCCCGGAGTGCGAAGAGTGCCCCGAAGGAGTAGCGCCCCGCGCGTATCTCCGGCGTCGCTCCTGCCGCCAGGCAGTCCTCGGCACGTGTGGCTTAGCCGTCCTCCCACTGGAGCACCTGAGTGAGTTCGAACTTGCCGCCTGGTTTCCGCGCCCTTTAGGGGGTCGGCGCTTTAGCGCCGACATAAAGCCTGGCGCGAAGCGCCTCCCTTTCGCGGTGCCTTTCCCGCGAGCCTTCCCGCATTAGCACCGGCTCCGTTCCCCCAACACCACACCAAGCATCGTTTGCAAACCGCACCGCACTCTGACAGCTTATTTCTGGATAACCATGAGGAATATGGAAATTGCCGAGCCAAGGCCGGAACGGGTGCACCTAAGGGGCAGTCTGCCCGGCGAGCCGGCCGCCTTTTTGGGCCCTTTTTTTGGCCCCAGTTTGCAAAACACGACTCGACACAGCAGGACGAAGGGAACCGCACGTAAGTTATTGAAAACAAAGAAAGCGACATGCGCCACTCGACACCATAAGAAAGATGCGCCGTGACAATTTTTTGATATATTTCCGGGCCGGTAACCCCGCCCGGAACATGCTAAAATCGCTCGTCACCTCGCAGCCGAAGGCAACTGTGCGCGGCGCAAGTATCCTTGTGAGTCGTGGCTTTGGTGACCACGACATAAAGGCCGGCGCGCGGCGTCCTCCTTTCGCGGCCTTTTTCCAGCGAGCCTTCGATTCGAGGTTTTCGTTTCCATCTGTTCCCATTCGTTACCATTGTGAAGGGAATGTTGTTCACTGTCCAAGCACTCGCTTTTGAGAGGTTGACTGAAATGTTGAAGGTTGGATTCGTAAGCCTGGGATGCCCGAAGAACCTCGTCGACAGCGAGGTGATGATGGGCATCCTCGCGCGCGGGGGCTACGAGATCACCCCTCGCCCAGCCGAAGCCGACGTCCTCGTCGTCAACACCTGCAGCTTCATCGCCCCCGCGCAGCAGGAATCGGTGAACTCCATCCTGGAAATGGCTGAATACAAAAAGTTTGGCCGCGCCCAGAAGCTGATCGTCGCTGGCTGCATGGTCGAGCGCTACCGCGACGAAATCCGCGAGCAGATCCCCGAAGTGGACGCCGTCATCGGCACCGGTGAAGTCGAGCAAATCCTCGCCGCCTGTGAAGGCGAACTGAACACAAACGCAGCAGCCGCAAACGACGCGCCCACCTACCTCTATCATGACCTCTCGCCCCGCATCCTCTCGACGCCGCGCCACACCGCCTACATCAAGATCAACGAAGGCTGCGATCATCCCTGCACCTTCTGCGTGATCCCGCAGCTGCGCGGAAAATTCCGCAGCCGGCGTTTCGAATCGGTGGTGCGCGAAGCGGAAAATCTTGCCGCGGCGGGCGTTCGCGAAATCTCGCTGATCGGGCAGGACACGACCTACTACGGCGAAGACCTCGGCATCCGCGACGGCCTTCCTCTGCTCCTAGAGCGCCTCGCTCAAGTAGAAGACCTCCACTGGGTCCGCTTCCTCTACTGCTATCCCAACCGCATCACCACCAGGCTGCTCGAAACCATCGCGGCTCATCCAGCGCTCGCTAAATACATGGACATCCCGCTGCAGCACGCGAGCCGCAACGTGCTCGCTAAAATGAAGCGCGGCTCCCATGCCGGCGCATTCCTGAAAATGCTCGAAAAAATCCGCAGCGACGATCCCCGGCGTCTCGATCCGCACGTCCTTCATCGTGGGATTCCCCGGCGAGACCGAGCAGGATTTTCAGCGAGCTCTGCGATTTTGTAACCGCCGCCGAATTCGACTGGATGGGCGTGTTCGAATATTCCGACGAGGACGCGGCGAACAGCTTCCACCACGAAAACAAAGTCGGCGCCGAAATCATCGCGGCGCGCAAGAACGCACTGATGAAGCTGCAAAAGAGGCATCGTGAAGCGCAAATTGCGCCGGCAACTGCACCAAAACCTCGAGGTAATGCTGGAAGGCCCGTCGAAAGACACCGACCTCATCTGGGAAGCGCGCCTCGAAGGAATGGCCCCGGACATCGACGGCAAGGTCTACATCACCGAATTTGAAGGCATCGATGACGCAGCCGACCTCCCCGCCCCCGGCACCCTGGCGACAATCGAAGTCACCGGCGCAAAAGACTACGACCTGATCGGCCGCGTAACCGAAATTCATGCCGCCCCCGGCGGAACGCGGAACCGGCCCGCGCCCCCCACGATGATTTTTTCCCAATTCTCACCTCCCGCTGAACTCCGTGCCGCCAACTTTCGTGTGCCTGCCTCTAGTGGCACCGGCACTCCTGCCGGTGCTCGGATATTTCAACTCCGGTATGAACGTGAGCTCAACGAATCCTTCCTTTCGCGGCGCCTTTTCGGCGACCCTGCCGAATTTCGCCGCCGCGAGGCCGGCTTCACCCGGTCGCGGATTCAGATGTATTCTTGTGGTATGAAGTGGAAATGTCCGATTTGCCAAAAGCCCGCCGATTCGGAGTCTACGCCCGATTTTCCCTTCTGCAGCGAGCGCTGCCGGTTAACGGATCTGGGCAATTGGGCCAGCGAGAAATACAAGATCAGCGAACCGGTCATCGACGAATCCCTGCCCGATTCTCCTCCGCCGAGAACCGGCGGACGGAATCCCGATGAGCACGAGGACTGACGTGCCTTCTTTCGAGGGTCCCGCGGCCACCTCAATGCCCTCCGCTGAAGCAAGCCGAAAGCCCGATATCGCGGTCGCCATCGCGACTGTCTGCGGTGTAGGTTACATTCCCTTCGGCCCTGGAACCTGGGGCTCGGCGGTGGGCGTTGCACTCTATTGGCTGCTGGGTTCCCGCATTTTCCTGAGCGCCTATGGCACGTTTTTCGGGGTTCATGGCGTGTCCCGGGTAATCGCCTGGCTCGTAACAGGCGTGATCGCGCTGATGGGTGTATGGGCGGCCGGCCGGACCGCGACATTTCTGCGAACGAAAGACCCTCAGCGCGTCGTGATCGACGAGGTTTCGGGGCAATTGCTCACTTACGCGGCGGCGCTCGCGCCGCGTAAACTGGAAATATTTGCTGCTGGGTTTTATACTTTTTCGTGCGTTTGATATCTGGAAGCCGTTTCCGGCGCGGCAAGCCGAATCGCTTCCGGGCGGATGGGGCATCATGGCCGACGACTGGATGGCCGCTCTTTACGCTGCAATCGGGTTGTGGATTGCGCGGGCGGCCGGATTATAAGAGCCGCCGCCTGATTTCGCGGGACTTTCCCAGCGGCAGCGAGTAGAACTGTAGACCCAAGGAAAATTGAGTTGATCGCGAAAACAAACGGCGCGCCGCGGATCGAAAGCGTGAAACCCGCAGCGGCTCTTCCGGGCGGCGAGTTGGCTATTCGTGGTAACGGCTTTGCCGTCCGAAACCACACGCGGCCCCAGGTGCAGTTCGGTTCGGTGGAAGGCAGTCTGGTAATGGCCGCCGAGGACGTGCTGATCGCCCGTGTTCCCGATGGAGCCTTGGGCGGCGCGGTTCGCGTTCGCATGGGCAGCGTGGAGAGCCCGCCGTTTCCGATTGCGCTGGGCGTGCAGATCGCCGACAACCTGCATCCGGTGGGGAATCCCGCCGTCGATCCCGAGGGCAATGTTTACGTCACGTTCAGCGGCCAGCGCGGGCAGAAGGTTCCCGTTTCTCTCTACAAGATCACTGCGAACCATGCCGTGAAGCCCTTCATCACCGAACTGATCAATCCCACGGGCCTGGCTCTCGATCACGAACGGCTACCTGTTCGTCTCCTGCCGCAACGATGGCACGGTGCACCGCGTTTCTCCCGACGGCCGATCGATGCAATGGATCGAGGGCATGGGCATCGCCACTGGCATCGCCTTCGACAAGGGCGGCAGCCTGTACGTGGGCGACCGCAGCGGCACGATTTTCAAGATCAGCCCCGAGCGCGAAATTTTTGTGTTCGCGACGCTCGAGCCGTCGATTGCCGCCTACCACCTGGCATTCAGCCCCGCAGGCGAGCTTTTCGTCACCGGACCGACGACATCGAGCTACGACCGCGTTTTTCGAATTTCCCCGGCGGGCGAGGTGAGCGTTTTTTTTCGCGGCCTCGGACGCCCGCAAGGGCTGGCTTTCGACCGCTTGGGCAATCTTTATGTCGCCGGCTCGCTGGGTGGCAAGCGCGGAATCGTGCGCCTGACTCCCGCAGGCGGAAGCCGAAGTGGTACTCGGCGGAAGCAACATCGTAGGCCTTGCGCTTCTTCCCACGCATCGCGCCATCATCGCCACCAACAGCGCTCTCTACACCCTCGACTGGGACGTCGAAGGGCTTCCCCTGAACGGTTAGCCGGCCGCCATGCGGGCAGAAATCATCGCCGTCGGTTCGGAGCTGCTCACTCCCTATCGCCTCGATACCAATTCTCTTTTTCTCACCTCGCAGCTCAATCAACTGGGCATTCGCGTGATTCACAAAGCAGTGGTGGGCGACGCGCCGGATGAAATGCGCACGTCATTCCGTCATGCTCTCGATCGCGCCGACCTGATCGTGGCGTCGGGCGGCCTGGGTCCCACCGACGACGACCGCACGCGGCAAACCGTCGCGGAACTGCTTGGCCGCAAACTCCACACCGACCCGCCATCCTGCAGCACATCAAGGAGCGCTTTCGCCGCTTCGTCCCGGGCGCGTGATGCCGGAAATCAACGCCCGGCAGGCGATGGTGCCGGAAGGCGCGACCGTCCTGCCGAATCCCACGCGGCACCGCGCCCGGGCTGTGGCTCGAGGCCGACGGCCACATCGTGGTTCTGCTCCCGGGCGTGCCCGCGGAGCTGCAAGCAATCTTTGAGACCGAGGTGAAGCCGCGCCTCGCGCGATGCGCGGGGCGCCTGCGGCTCTTCACGCGCGAGCTGCGCATCACGGGGTTGCCGGAATCGGAAGTCGAGACCCGCGTGTCACCCCTTTACGCGCTCTACCCCGACACCGAGACGACCATTCTTGCGTCGCCACCAGGCATTCAACTTCATCCCAGCGTCTGGTCGGACGACGCGGCTAGCGCCGAGAAGCTGCTTGACGAGATTGTCGACCGGATGGCGCTGGCCCTGGGCGAACATCTTTTCACGACGCACGGCGAGACTCTCGAGGAAGTTGTCGGACGCATGCTGACGGAGAATCGCGCCACCATCGCGGTGGCCGAGAGCTGCACGGGCGGCCAGCTTGCCGAGCGCCTGACCAGCGTGCCGGGCAGCTCGATCTACTTTCTGGGCGGCGTAGTGTGCTACAGCAACGACCTGAAAGACCCGCTTGGTGGACGTGCCGGCGACGATGATCGAGTCAAAAGGCGCGGTAAGCCCCGAAGTGGCGATGGCCTGGCCGAGGGGATTCGCAAGCGCACCGGAGCGACGATCGGCATTGGCGTCACCGGAATTGCCGGGCCCTGGCGGCGGCTCGCCGGAAAAGCCGGTGGGCTTGGTCTACATCGGTATCGCCGATGAAAGAGGGCCGCGCCAGAAAGACTTCCGGTTTGTCGGCGATCGCGACCGGATTCGGCTGTTCGCCTCACAATCCGCGCTCGATATGGCGCGTCGATATTTTCTGTACCCTGCTTACGGACGGGGCTGACGCGTGCGGCTTTTCGTGGCGCTCGATCTGCCGGAGGCGGTGAGGCAGGGGTTCCGGGAACTGATCGCGCGTCTCAAGAACGACTGTCCGGCCGCGCGCTGGGTTCATCCCGAGGGGATGCATATCACGCTGAAGTTTATCGGGTTTACAGACGACAAGAATTTCGATCCGATCTGCGCGGCGCTTGCGCCGGTCCGATCGGAGAGGCCGGTCGATATGAATTTTCGCGGCTTGGGGTTTTTCCCGAACGAGCGGCGTCCGCGCGTCGCGTGGTGCGGCGTGGAAGCCTCCGAAAATCTGGCCAAGCTTGCACGCGACGTCGGGGAAACATTAGAACCCCTGGGAATACAACAGGAAACGCGTGAATTCGTGCCGCATCTAACGCTGTCGCGACTCAATCCGGCACAGATACCCGCTCGAGAACATGGAAAAGCTCTTTCGAGCTTGCAAAGAGACCGAGGGCAAGAGTTTCGGAACGGCGCACGCAACCGAGTTTTATCTATTTGAAAGCATTCTCAAGAAGAGTGGCGCCGAATACAGGAAACTGCGAGCTTTCCCGTTCGTGAAAGGTTCCGCGTGAACGATCCAGGGCTGGTGTTGGTCATCGCGTATCTGCTGGGTTCGATACCGTTTGGCTATCTGATCGTAAAAATCGGCGAGCGGAGACGACATACGGGACCAGGGGAGCGGCAATATCGGCGCCGCGAACGTCGCCCGGAATGCCGGTTTTTTGGCGGGCCTCTTGACGCTCGTGCTGGATGCCGCAAAGGGTTATGCGGCGGTGTTGATCGCAGAGCGCTGGTCGCATGGCAGCAACAGCACGCGATGGATGATGGCTGCCGCGGTTGCGGCGGTCGTCGGGCACATGTTCCCCGTGTGGCTTGGATTTCGCGGCGGAAAAGGCGTCGCCACTAGCCTGGGAGTATTCCTGCCAATTTGCCCGCGAAGCGGTTTTCGCCGCGGTCGTGCTGTGGATTCTGGTGGTGGCGTTCTGGCGGTATTCGTCGCTGGGTTCATTAATCGCGGCGGCAGCGTTTCCCGTGCTCGTTTATTTGTTCTATGCGCCACGCCACGCCCCGCCGGGCTACGTGACGCAGGGAACGATCCTGATTTCGCTTCTGGTGCTGGGGAAACACCGCTCCAACATCGAGCGCCTGATCGCGGGCAGAAGAACCGCGCTTGAAATTTCCGAAATCCTGAGAAGCCTCCCGGTCGGACCTGAATCCGAGAACCGCAGAGCGACGCATTCGCAAATGTACCGAGGCTGAATTCGGGGGCCGGGGCTGGCGATTTGCGGACCCGGCAGGCGCAGTGGACGTGGCGTATCCGCAACGCAGTACGATGGTTCCGTTGTGCCCACCCGTGCGGTCCGATAGCATTTAGATGGGATTTCTATGCCCATTTCGGCCTCCACACAGCTCTCAACGCGAAAGCTGCGCATCCTCTGGATCGTGCTGGGCGCGCTTCTGCTCGTCAGCGTCACGCCGCTTTGGCTGTACCACCGCCAGGTGTATCCGCCTGAGCGAAGAGAAGCTGCAGGATACCGAGCGCGTGCAGCAGAGCGAAATTACGCGGTCGCTCGCCAGCGAGACCTTGCAATTCGAGCAGAGCCTGCACGAACAGCTCTCAGACCAGCGGCAGGTGCTGGCGCTGACCGGATGGATTGAGGACGTGGACGATCCGACGCACGCGCCGCAGCTTTCGCGGCTGCTGCAGGATTTCGTCGAAAACAATCCGAACATTCTCTACGTAACGGCGGTCGAACAAGCAAGCCAAGGGACAATCGGCCGGCAGCTTCGCGCCGACCACGACCCATTCGTGGAGGCCGCGCTCAAGCGCGCCTTCACCTCGAGCATTCAGGGCTTCGACTTCGTCAGCGAGCCGTTCGGCGCTGGGCAAAGACAACCGCCCGCGCTGGTGATGTCCGTGCCGCTGCTGGCGGACGGGCAGTTTGCCGGAATGTTCGCCGCGGTCGTTTCGCTCGACCCCTGCTCGCGCGCCTCCAGGACGCGAGCGTGCGCGACCGCACGGTGTACATCGTGGACGTGCACGGCCACATCGTGGCCTACCCGACACGCGGGAAATCGTTCCGGGGCCGGACGTCACATCCACTTCGCCAATCGTCAAAGCAGGTCACGGAGCTGCCGCAGGAACTGCGCGCCACCGAAACGACTGCAATTTACCTCGTGCCCGGCAAGGACAGCGGCAGCCGCGTCGAAATGATCGGCACGTACAGCACGATTCCGGAACTGCGCTGGGCAGTTATCGCGCAGCGCAGCCTGGACAATGCGCCGCGTGGATGCCGGCGTGAAGCGAACTGACGGCGCAGGCGCTGAGCTTCGTGGTGGGCGTCACGATCGTGGCGCTGATCTTCGGGTATCTCTTCGCGCTGGGCATCACGCGGACCGATCCGAGGCCTGGTGGAGTCCACGCGGGCCATCAGCCGCGCGGAATTTCACGAACGCGTGGAGGTGCGCGGCGCCGCGGAAATCAGCGAGCTGGCCGAAACCTTCAACCAGATGGCCGGGCACATCGAGCAATACGTCGAGCGGCTGAAGCTGGCCGCCGAAGAAAACCGCGAGCTGTTTCCTGGGCTCGATCCGCATGCTCGCGGCGGCCATCGACGAAAAGGACCCGTACACCCGCGGCCATTCGGGCGCGTGGCAAGATATTCGCTGATCATCGGCGACGGCATGGGAATGAACGCCGAGGACCTCGACCGGCTGCGCATCTCGGCGCTTCTGCACGACGTGGGAAAAATCGGCGTCGATGATCGCGTGCTGAAAAAACCGGGCAAGTTGACCGATGAAGAGTTCGACTTGATGAAGCAGCACACCATCAAGGGCGCGAACATTATGCGGCCCGGTCGCGCAACTGAAGGACGTGTTGCCGGGCATCGAACTGCACCACGAGCGAATGGACGGCGAAGGGCTATCCGTACGGCTTGCCTGGAGAGCAAATTCCGCTGATGGCGCGGATCATCGCCGTGGCCGATACGCTGGACGCAATCACCACGAACCGTCCATATCAGTCGGCGATGGATCTGGATTTCGCGCTGGAGCGCATCCGGTCACTGGCTATTTCGCGATTCGATCCTGAAGTGGTCGCGGCCCTTGAAGCGGCCATTAGCAAAGGGATGTTGCGGCTCAGCGCCACGCTTGTGGAAGTTTGAACGGCTTCCTTTTGCAGACCGTGAAAAGCAGTATGCGCCGGGAACGTCCGGTGCTAAGGATCCTTCCTTTCTGCGGGCCCTTTTCGTTGGACTAAGGTCCAGCTTCCCCCTGCTTTGTTCGCGACGACACGCGCGGGTGCCCGCGGACGTGCTAAGTGCGGCCGCGAAAACAGCAAGTGCGCGGCGACGAGAAAGTCAAAAGGTCCCGCGAAGTGGCTGCGCCACCAAACCCTCAGTTGCAGGCGCATCCTTCCGACAGTAAACAGTGCTACAAAGCGTCCTCTGTTAGAATGAAGTTCCCGCTGTTGGCGTGAACGGACACTCATGATTTCACTGTTTGGGAAACCTGAACCCACTCTGCTGGAGAAGCTGAAGGATTCCGTCAGCAAGACTCGGACGGAACTGGCGGCGAAGGTCGAGCAGATACTGACGGGCGACCGGCCCGTCGATCCCGCGCTGCTGAAGCAGCTCGAGTCGGCGTTGCTTGGCGCCGACATCGGCGTGACGACCACCAAGGAAGTTCTGGCGGCGCTGCGCGAGCAGGTGAACCAGCACAAGCTCGAGGGCGCGTCGTCTCTTAAACTTGAACTCAAGAATCAGATCGTGAAAATACTGGCGAAGGTCCCTCCTGGTCCTAACGGCACGGCGGATGCGGCACCGCGCGTGCTGTTCGTAGTGGGCGTAAATGGAACCGGCAAAACTACGACGATCGGCAAGCTGGCGAACCGCTTGAAGAAAGAAGGCGCCAAGGTAACGCTCTGCGCGGCGGATACGTTTCGCGCCGCGGCTATCGAGCAACTGGAAGTCTGGGCGAAGCGCTCCGGGGTGGAATTGATCAAGCAGAAATCGGGCTCCGATCCCTCGGCGGTGATATTCGACGCGCTGACGGCGGCGCGGGCGCGCGCGAGCGACGTGGTGATCGTGGATACCGCGGGACGCCTTCACACGAAATCGAACCTGATGGCAGAGCTTGAAAAAATGAAGCGCACGGCGGCAAAAATCGTGCCGGGGGCTCCGCACGACGTGCTGCTGGTCCTGGACGCGACCACGGGGCAGAACGGGCTGAACCAGGCGCGCGAATTCTGGAGCCACGCAGGAGTTACCGGAATCGTGCTGACGAAACTCGACGGCACCGCAAAGGGTGGTATCGTCGTCGCCATCGCGCGCGAGCTGAATTTGCCGATCCGCTTTATCGGTACGGGTGAGCAGATAGACGACCTGGTGCCCTTCGATGCCCAAACCTACGTTAATTCGCTCTTCGACTAGCACTACCGCGGACGACATCGCCTGGATGGAGCGGGCGCTCGAATTGGCCCGCGAAGGCATCGGCCTGGCGCATCCAAACCCGATGGTGGGCGCCGTGGTAGTGAAAGATGGCGAGGCAATCGGGCGCGGATATCATTCATATGACCAGCGCGATCACGCCGAAATTGTGGCGCTGCGAGAAGCGGGCTACGGAGCAAAGGGGGCGACGCTTTACGTGAATCTCGAGCCTTGTTGCCACACCGGCAGGACCGGCCCATGCACGCAAGCCATCATTAAAGCAGGGGTGCAGCGCGTGGTCGCGGCGATGCCTGACCCGAACCCCCAAGTTGCGGGCCAGGGCCTCGCCGAATTGCGCACTGCGGGGCTTCACGTAAGCGAGGGAGTGGGTGAAGAAGAGGCGCTGCGCCTCAATGAGGATTTCGCCTGCTGGATTAAGACTCAACTACCCTTCGTTACGCTGAAGGCCGCGCTAACGCTCGATGGGCAAATCGCCATGAAGCCCGGGCATGAAACTTCGATTACTGAAGGTGAGGCGCGGGAGGCCGTCCAGAGGATGCGGCACGCAGCGGACGCCGTGCTTACCGGAATTGGCACAATTCTGGCGGACGATCCGCTGCTGACGGATCGCACGGGCCGGGCGCGACGCAGAAGGCTGCTGCGGGTGGTAGTGGACTCGAAGCTGCGGATCAAACCAAAAGCTCAGATCGTGCAGTCGGCTGAGGACGACGTTGTGGTGTTTACCGGTGAAGGGGCCAGTTCCGCGAAGAGCCGCGCGATCGAGCGGGCCGGAGTAGAAGTGGTGAAAGTGCCATCGCGGAAGGGCCGCGTGGAACTGCGCGAAGTTCTTCGCGAGATGGGACGTCGACAAATTCTCAACCTCATGATCGAGGCTGGGGCAGAACTGAACGGCGCGGCCATCGCCGATGGTCTCGTGGACAAAATGGCGCTTTTCTACGCGCCGAAGATTATGGGAACCGGGGGCGTGCCGCTGGCGCGGATTCCATCGAGCGGATTTCCAAAGGCGCCCGCGCTTTCTCGCTTGACAGTGCATGGGTATGGACGGGATTTCGCCGTGGAAGGATACTTTCGCGATGTTTACCGGGATAACGGAACAGACCGGGAAAATTGAATCAATTGCGCCGGGCGCCGATGGCGCTCGTCTTCGCGTGAGCCTTTCGGGCGCGGACTCGATCGCGCGCGACATGAAGCTTGGCGACAGCATTGCCGTGAACGGGTGCTGCCTCACCATCGTGGAGTTCGATGCGGGGCACTTCGCTGCCGATCTCTCCGGTGAAACGCTGCGGCGGACGTCGCTGGGGGAAAAGAAAGCGGGCGACCTCGTGAATCTGGAGCGGCCTCTCGTGGCTGGGGCACGGCTCGGCGGCCATTTTGTGCAGGGGCACGTCGATGGGACAGGCCGGGTGACGGAACTGAAGCCAGTGGGAGATAGCTGGTGGCTTGCGGTGCAGGTGCCCGAGGATTTGCGGCGGTACGTGGCGGAAAAGGGCTCAATTGCCATAGACGGGATCAGCCTCACGGTAGCGCGATGGGAGGCTGGCGTCGCCGGCATTGCGATTATCCCTTTTACTTACGAGCACACAAACGTTGGGAAGATGGCGCCGGGAGATATTGTGAATCTGGAGTGCGACATCCTCGCAAAATATGTGGAGAGCTTGGTGGGCGAGCAGGCGGCGCGGGTGGCTCGGCCGACATCGCGGCTTACGGTGAGTCAGTTGATCGAAGAAGGCTTCTAGGGGGCTGGCTCAGGCAGACTCGTGACCGGCATAAGAGAACGGGCTGTCAAGTTAGGACTTTCGTTAATTCTCGCGGCCTTGGTGCGGCCTTCGATGGCGGCACATGCGCGTGCAGGCCAGGCTTCGGTGGCGCGCAGCACGGTCGGCGTTGGAGCGCAGTATGATTCGACGCACGTATACGTCGCTCCCGGCGATTTGGATGCCTTTGTCAAAAGCTTTGCCACCACGTTCGGGGGCCAGCCTTCCAAGCGAATCGTTACCAACGTCCTGCCGGTGCCGAGCATGACTGAGTTTCAATATTTATGGACTCCCGTTGGCACGCTCTCCGTCTTCGCGTTTCGAACGCCAATTCCCTTCCCGTTTGGCCAGGAGCGCACCGGGTACCTTGTGACCGACATGGACGAGGCAATTCGCGCGGCTCGCGCAGCTGGAGCGGAAATCATCGTGGAGCCGTTCAAGGACTCGATCGGGAGAGACGCCGTGATCCAGTGGCCAGGCGGCGTCAAAATGCAACTTTATTGGCACTTCAAGGCCCCCTCCTACGCACCGCTTGAAACGGTCCCGGACAACCGGGTATATGTATCGCGCGATGCGGCTGACAGCTTCGTGAATAGTTTTGTGCGGTTTTCTCACGGCAAGGTGGTCTCGGACGAAAAGCAAGCAGATGCGGCTGAGATAGGCCGTGCGGGAGAAACATACCGCCGGATAAGAATCGAATCGTCATTTGGCAACATGCAGGTGATGGTCACCGACGGCCACTTGCCTTATCCGTTCGGTCATGAAATTACGGGTTACCAGGTACGAGACCTTGCCGCTACGATGGACAAGGGCAAGACTGCCGGGGCGAAGGTTTTGTTTGGGCCCTACATCGGGAAGGATCGGATTACCACGATGGTGAAGTTTCCTGGGGGCTACATTGCTGAAATACATAGTCTGATCGCACCCTAGATGGTTTGAGCGCCAGGCTTGGGAAGTTACGTTGGTTTGAAAAACCACCACGTGTGGCTGACTCTTTTGGACTTTGGGCGAAGCAAGGAGGCGTCCTTCGTCGCTTCGCTCCTCCGGATGACTACTAAAAGCTAAAAGTAGGAACAAGAATAAGTCCAAAAATCAAAGCGGGCGGTTCGAACGGCTCAACTACCTCCCTCCGTCGCATTTACAAGGATGTGGTTTGGAGGCTGGCGGGGTTGCGGGATTTTTCTCGGGCGCCTCGATAATAGAGAACCAGGCCTAGCAGGACCGAGATTATTGTGCAGCCCAGCAATTTGGCTTCGAAGAGCCATTTGTTCGAAGACTCACCCGGTGGAATCAGCGAGAGCGCGATCCCTCCGAGCACGACCAGGAAGCCTAACGAACCGGCCAGCCAGACGCCGAATTTGCCGCCGGGGATCAGCACGGCGTTCGCGTGTGCTCCCCGATCCTTGCGATAGGCGAGTTTGATGGCCGCCGCGTACATATATAGCAGGGATAGAAAATAAATGATGGTGGTGGCGTCTACCAGGATCTGATACGCGCTGTTCGCGGTTTCATTGATCTGGATCAGCAGCAGAACGATCGAAGAGACACCCGCCTGAACCAGGATGGAAACGTAAGGCGTCTTCCAGCGCGGGTGCAGCTTGCCGAAGATGGGCGGCAGGTAGCGGTCAATTCCCACGACGAACGGGAGGCGTCCCGTGGCGGCTACCGTGGTGCCTACACCACCTGCATTTCCTACAGACACCAGAAGCGCGGCAAGGATGCCGAGTGCTCCGATTCTGAGTATGGTCGAACCCGAAGTAATGGCTTGAAACACACCGCTCTTGGGATCGACCTGTGCCGCGGGAATCAGAATCAGCACGGCAATCGTTCCGACGATGTAGATGGCGGCGATGAGGCCGCCCGAGCCGAAGATCGCGCGCGGGAGCGTGCGGCGCGGGTCTCTGATCTCCTCACTCATCATCGATGCCATCTCCAGACCCGTAAATGCAAAAGCGAGCTGCGGCCAGAAATTCACCGTGTCCCAGTCCCAGTGAGGCACCAGGCTGGCCCGGGTGAATTGCGTGACCGAACCGTGCCGGAGCCAGATGAGGAAGGCAACTCCCAGGAGTATCAGCAGGGGGAGATACGTGCCGACACCACCGGCATTTTGCAACCATTTGCCAATGTTCAGCCCCACGAGGTTGAGCACGACCGCTATTCCCAACAAGAAAAAGGAACCGGCGAGAAGGTACGTGCGGCTCTGGGCCAGATCCGCCCCGCGCGGGCCGATTACGTAGGCGCTCATCGCCGTGCTTGCGAGAAGAAGGGCTGGAAAATAAAAGACGCTGTAAATCCAGTACGTCCAGCCCGCAACAAAACCGTGGAAATCGCCGAAGGCGTCCTTCGACCACGCATAGAGGCCGCCTTCCTCCGGAAAGCGCGACGAAAGCTCGACGACCACTAGCGCAGTGGGGACGAAAAATCCAAGCGCGGCAAGGATCCAAAGTGTGATCGAGGATGCGCCGTTGTGCGCGGCGGCGGCGATCCAGCGAGGCCCCAATACGGCTGCAATGTTAAAGAGCAGCACGTCCCAAAAACCCATCACGCGGGGAAGCTGCTGCTTTGGGTCGGTCGGAGGCTGCTCCGTCACGCGGTGAGATCCAGGGCGGGGATAAGTTCGTCTTCCAAAAGAAAATTGCGAAGAAACGGGTCCTGGGAACGTTCCAGTTCCGCCCACGTGCCGAAGAAGGCGACGCGGCCTTCCTGGAGGAAGATGACGCGGTCGGCGAGCTTCTTGGCCAGGTGCGTGTCGTGAGTCACCACAATGGATGTCTTATGGAACTTTGTCTTCAATTTCAAGATCAAGTTGCTTACGTGGGCGGCCATCAGCGGATCAACCATGGTGGTGGGCTCATCGTAGAGAATCGCTTCGGGATCTTCGGCCAGGGCGCGGGCAATCGCCACGGCACGCTTGGTGCCGGTGCTGAGATCGGCGGGCAGGCGATCGGCAAGCGGGGCGACCTCGAGCATTTCGAGGAGTTCGGTGACGCGCTGGTCGATTTTCTCCTGGTCCTTGTAATCTTCGCGGCCGATCATGGGGAAGGCGACGTTTTCCGCGACGGTGAGCGAGTCGAAGAGGGCGCCGGATTGAAAGACCATGGTGGCGCGACGGCGGATTTTCGAAAATTGCGATTCGGTCCAGCCGGTGACGTCTTCGCCGGCCACGATGATATGGCCATCGTCGGGCTGAAGAAAACCCAGCAGGAGTTTCAGCGACACGGATTTTCCGACACCGCTGCGTCCCATGATCACCGCGGTTTCGCCCTGGTTGACGAAGAAGTTCACCGAGTGCAGGACGGCGTTGTCGTCGAAGGACTTCGATACATCGCGAAATTCAAAGTAATGGTTCGCCATTTGGGTCGCGAGTTCCGGACTCTATGGGCCCTCTCCGTTTCAATGATACGAGAAATTCCGTCCCTAGAGCCCACTTTCAGGGCGAGGGGCTTCTCGTTGAACTGGAAATCCAGTTCAATTATCGGCATGTCGACGACATGTAAAAATACGATTATGTCTTTTTATTACAATGATTTAAATAAATTAAGCAGACTTCAACATGAGTATATCTTTATCAAACGTTTGCCTTGACACTCATCCAGGCTTTGATATATTAGCACTCGCTTGAGAGGAGTGCTAAGAGCGCTCACCTGCCCAAGCAATCTGAGCATCCCATCGGAGGAATTCTACAAATGGCTGTGAACATCACACCGCTACACGACCGCGTGTTGGTGAGGCGGACCGAAGAGAAGGAGATCCGTAAAGGGCGGAATCATCATCCCTGACTCGGCAAAAGAGAAACCGCAAGAGGGCGAAGTGGTTGCTGTTGGCAGCGGACGGCGGGAAAAAGGTGAGCTGATCCCCCTCGACGTAAAGGCCGGGGACCGCATTCTGTTCGGCAAATACAGCGGCAACGAAATCAAGATCGATGACGAGGAATATCTGATCCTGAAGGAGGACGAGATCCTCGCAAAGCTCGGCACCTCGCGCCAAAGCAGCCGGCGGCAAAAAGTAAACCCCCGGCGGGCCTAGGCGCCCTCGGGCTAACCAATCTGTTAAAACTTCCAGGAGGAAGAATCGACATGGCAAAGCAAATCGTAACTGGCGAGAATTCCCGCCAGGCGATCCTACGCGGCGTCAACGTGCTGGCAGACGCGGTAAAGATCACGCTGGGTCCCAAGGGCCGGAATGCGGTGATCGAGAAGAAGTTCGGCGCGCCGATCATCACCAAGGACGGCGTGACGGTGGCAAAGGAAATCGAGCTGCAGGATCCGCTCGAAAACATGGGCGCACAGATGGTGCGTGAAGTCGCCTCGAAGACGTCCGACGTGGCGGGCGACGGCACCACCACCGCAACCGTGCTGGCGCAGGCCATCTTTCGCGAAGGAGTGAAGACGGTAGCCGCCGGCGCAAGCCCCACGGCCCTCAAGCGGGGAATCGAGCGAGCCGTCGAAGTGGCCGTCGAGGAAATGAAGAAGTTTCACAAGGACGTGAAGGGCGACATGATCGCGCAGGTCGGCACGATCAGCGCCAACAACGACCGGCAGATCGGCTCGATCATCGCCGAAGCCATGAAGAAGGTGGGCAAGGACGGCGTCATCACCGTGGAAGAATCGAAGACCATGGAGACGACGCTCGAAGTGGTCGAAGGAATGCAGTTCGACCGCGGCTACCTCTCGCCCTACTTCGTCACCGACCCGGAGCGGATGGAGTGCGCGCTGGAAGACGTACGCATTCTGATCCACGAAAAGAAGATCAGCTCGATGAAGGACCTGCTTCCCCTTCTCGAGCAGATCGCCAAGATGGGCAAGCCTCTGATGATCATCGCGGAGGACGTTGAAGGCGAAGCGCTGGCCACTCTCGTGGTGAACAAGCTGCGCGGCACGTTGCAGTGCGCCGCAGTGAAGGCGCCCGGCTTCGGGGATCGCCGCAAGGCCATGCTCGAGGATATCGCCACGCTGACGGGCGGCAAGGCCATCACGGAAGATCTCGGGATCAAGCTCGAGAACGTGAAGGTGGAGGATCTCGGCCGCGCCAAGAAGGTGACGATCGATAAGGACAACACGCACGATCGTCGAGGGCGCGGGCAAGTCGAGCGAAATCGAAGGACGCGTCAAGCAGATCCGGGCGCAGGTCGAAGACACCACCTCCGATTACGACCGCGAGAAGCTCCAGGAGCGGCTGGCCAAGCTGGTGGGCGGCGTCGCAGTGATCAAGGTGGGCGCGGCAACCGAGACCGAGCTGAAGGAAAAGAAGGCTCGCGTCGAGGACGCCATGCACGCAACCCGCGCGGCAGTCGAGGAAGGGATCGTTCCCGGCGGCGGCGTGGCTCTGGTTCGCTGCATCAACGCGCTCGAAAAGCTGAAGCTCGAGGGCGACGAGGCCACGGCGTGAACATCGTCAAGCGGGCGCTCGAAGAGCCCATGCGTCAGATCGCGCTTAACGCCGGCCATGAAGGAGCCGTTATCGTGGGACGCGTGCGCGAATCGAAGGACGACAACTTCGGCTTCAATGCGGACACCGGCGAGTTTGGCGATATGGTCAAGGCTGGCGTAATCGATCCGGCCAAGGTGACTCGACTGGCTCTGCAGAACGCGGCGTCAATTGCGGGCCTGATGCTCACCACCGAAGCGCTGGTGGCGGACATCAAGGAAGATGAGAAGAAGGCGGCCGGCGGCGGTGGCGGCGGTATGCCCCCGGGCGGCGGCATGGGAGGGATGTACTAAACGCCGATTTGGCCGCGCAAGCGGTCGTTTGATGGAAAGCTCAGGGCGCTCCGAAATATCCGGGGCGCCCTTTTTGCTTCATACGAGATTCGAGATCAGCTCGTGTTGCCGAACGATAGGATTTAAGAACGCGTGATTCGGGGCGGTTTGACCCGGTAGTGCGCTATTATTTGACAGATAGTCCGAGCACTCACTACCAATTAGAGATATGAACAACCATAAGCCGCCGTTCGCCTCGATTGAGGAAGCAATTGAAGAGATACGGCAAGGACGCATGATCGTCCTTGTGGATGATGAAGATCGCGAAAACGAAGGCGATTTGACGATGGCGGCCGAGAAGGTCACACCCGAGGCGATCAACTTTATGGCGAAATACGGCCGCGGACTGATCTGCCTGACGCTGACCGAGCAGCGCTGTGAACTGCTGGGGCTGGCGCCGATTTCTCCGCGGAACACGTCGGCTTTTGGAACGCCGTTCTGCGAGCCGATCGACGCGCGCCTCGGCACGACCACGGGTACAAGCGCTTCCGACCGGGCTACAACGATTCTCGCGGCGACCGATCCTGAAACGCGGCCTGAGGACCTGGCACGGCCGGGGCACGTGTACACGCTGCGCGCGCGCAACGGAGGCGTGCTGGTGCGGGCTGGGCAGACGGAGGCGTCCGTCGATCTTTCGCGGATTGCCGGGCTCGACCCGTCCGGCGTGATCTGCGAAGTGATGAACGACGACGGCACGATGGCGCGAGTTCCTCAGCTGACGGAATTCTGCAAGGAGCACGGGCTGAAACTGGTGACGGTCGCCGATGTGATTCGCTACCGGATGCAGCACGAACGCTACGTGCGGCGCATTGGCGAATCGGTGCTGCCCACCAAATATGGCGACTTCAAAATGATCGCTTATTCGAGCGACGTGGATAACGAACTCCACGTGGCGCTGGTGCGCGGCGACTTGCAGCAGTGCGGCCGGGGGGCGGACGACGATCATCTTCCGCTCGTGCGCGTGCATTCGCATTGCCTGACCGGTGACGTGCTGGGGGCGACGGCGTGCGATTGCCGGGAGATGGTGGAAAAATCGCTCGAGGCGATCGCGGAGACACATTGCGGGGTTTTCGTCTATCTCCATCATACGGGGCGCGGCTTTCAGATCGATACCAGGGTGGAGGATGGGGCCACGTTACCTCGGATTCTATTTCACACTCGAGGGCAACTCGATCAGGACCTGGGCAGGCAGCGACTCGTGCAACATGAGAGCGGCATTGGCGCGCAGATACTGACGGACCTTGGTTTGCAGCGGATTCGCGTGCTGACCAACCATCCGCGCAAGGTGGTGGCGCTCGAGGGATACGGGGTGCAGATTGCGGACCAGATTCCCTTCTCGATCGGCGGCAAGAAGAAGGGACACCAGGTGCTTTGAGTTTTCGTTGTGTCGCGGCGGGCCGAACCAATTCCGCGAAGACGGAAATTTGGCTTATTGCGTGGGTTTCCTGACGACTACGTAAGGGCGCAACTTTTCCAGCTTTGCCGGTGAGATGCCGTGGATCGCTAATAAATCTTCGACGCGCTGAAATGGGCCGCTCTTCTCCCGAAACTTCACGATTGCCTGAGCCGTGGTGGGACCTATGCCGGGAAGTTGCTGCAGCTGAAGAGCGGTCGCGGCGTTCAAATCGAGAAACGCTGATGGCGCGCGCTTCTGCGCGTGTGCGTAGCCGGCAAGCAGTAGAAGGGCGAGCGCTGATGCAATGGCTGGGCCACGCGATCGACAAGGCACTGCTTCGCTCATCTTCGCAGGCGGCTGCGGGCCCACAGCGCCAGAACCATCGCGAGCGACGCCAGGAACAGAATTGCCAGAACGAGGCTCACGAGCGTGAATACGCCGACGGCCAGCATGGAGACTAGAAAGATCGCGCCAAAAACGTAGAGCCCGACCATGCACATCGCGCGGACGAATTTTTCGTTGCGCAGCAACCAGGGCGTTGGGCGTTTCGGCTGAGTTAAGTAAGCGCCCTGTCTTGATTCTCTTACTAATTGCTGGCTTGACGGGGTGCGAGTTTGCAATTCATCCGGCATTGATTCTGCCCTTCCAGGCACTACCTATTTACAAGCGTCTTCCGGAAATGACTTCCTGCCCTTGCGCCGTATATTCGGTGACGTTGCCGAACAGGGCTGCCTGTTCGAACACCTGGTCGCGATCGCCGACGATCACGATTTCGGAGTTCTTGCTATCGAAGTGGCGGCGCGCGGCGGCGAGGATATCCGCCGCGGTGAGTTCGTGGATGCGCGCGCGATAGGTCTCGAGATAATTCTCAGGCAAGCGCTCGAGGTAGACCGTCGAAAGCTGGCCCAGTATGCCGTCCTGCGTTGCCACTCCTAGCGAAAAAACGCCGCTGAGATAGTTGCGGGCACTTTCGAGTTCCTCTGTGCTGACCGGCAAGGAACGCATGCGGTCCATTTCGTAAAAAATTTCCGTCAGACTGGCGGCAACCACGTCGTTGCGTACGGCGGCATGCACGGTGAAGTAGCCGTATTCGCGCAGGGCATTATTGCCGCTGCGCGGGCTATAAGTGTAGCCCTTTTGCTCGCGGATATTGAGCACGAGGCGGGAGTGAAATGCGCCGCCGTAGATGGAGTTTGCAAGCACGACGCGGTACCAGTCGGGGTCGCGGCGGGTGATGCCGAGATTGCCCATCACGATTTGCGTCTGCACGGTTCCGGGCAGGTGGACGAGGTGGACCCTGCGTCCCGAATGGCGGGGCGGCGCGGGAAACTTTGATGACGGAGCCTGCGGGGCCTTCCAGGCGCCGAAAATCTGCTCAATCTGGTCCAGCATCGCTTCCGCCGAGAAATCGCCGACAACGGCGAGAAGCGAATCCGATGGCACGTAATACTGGCGATAGTAGTGTTCGAGCTGCTCGCGCTTGTAGGAGGCAACCTGCTCTTCCGAGGGCGCGATGATGGAGTACGGATGCTCGCCGAAGAGCACCCGGCGGAAGCGCTCATTGGCGAGAAAGCCGGGCGTCGTGCGCTCGACGCGGAGCTCCTCGAAGCGCTGGCGGCGTTCGCGCTCGAATTCGTCCTCCGGGAAAGGAAGCGTTCCGGGCCAGATCGGCCACCAGTTCGAGCAACGCGCGAGAAAATTCCGCCAGGCCGGAGACGGAAATCGCGCTGGTATCGGCGCCGGCGTGCGAGCCGAGGTCGGCGCCCATGCGGCGCAAGTCTTCCTCAATCTGGCGGCTGTTGCGGGTGATGGTGCCGGTGCGCACGACAGTGGCCGTCATTCCGGCGATGCCGGGATTGCTCTGCGCGACAACCGCGTTGCCGCTGCGGAAGAAGAGCTGCGCCGAGATTTTGGGGAACGCACGGCTTTCGGCAAGCACCACCTGCATGCCGTTCGAGAGCGTGCGGAGGGTTCGCTTGGGCCAGGCGACAGGGCGGTCGGGACCCAGGGGCGGCGCGGCAGCGCGGCGAACTCGGCAACCGTGGAATTTGTGGTCGTCACTGCGCCACCTCCATTGCTGTAGGACGGCGCACCAGCACGGCGCGATTCTTCGGAACCAGATATTTCTGCGCGACGCGACTGCGTTTCGCGCGGGAGTGACTTCAAGAAAACCGTCAAGAATCGTATTGACGCGGTGAGGATCGCCATCAAACAGCGTGAAGCACGCAAGGTAATGCATGAGGCCGAAACGGGGCATGTGGGAGCCCATGCCGCCTTCCAGCATCGAGTAATAATCCGCGCGGAACTTCACTTTGACGGGATCGAGTTCGTCTTCGGCGATTCGTGCTCCTGCACGTCGTGGATGACCTGTCGAAGACGGCGATCGTCGCGTCCGAAGTGAATTCCGGCTTGTGGAAAATGCGCGAGACCATCTGCGTAGGGCCATTCGTATCGAAAAGTGTCGGCGCTGCCGTCGGCATCCACAGCGATCTGCTTTTCGAGCACCAGGCTGGCGATGGACCCGGCCCGCCCGTCCGCCGTGCAGGACGCGATCGAGGATGCCGGCCGCATACCAATCCCGCGTTTCGCGCTGCGGCAACGTGTAGCCGATGGCGATGGCCGGCAGCGGGCCGAATTTTTCCTCGACTTCGCCGCGCCGCTCTTCCGTCTGCGGCGGCTCGGTCACGTCGGCGCGCGGCGTGCGGCGGGCCGGCCGGAATATCCTCGAAATAGCGCTTCGCGAGCGCGAAGGCTTCCGCGGCATCGAGGTCGCCAAGCATCAATAGCACCGCGTTATTGGGCGCGTAGTAGGTGCGGAAGAAATTCTGCACGTCGGCGAGAGTGGCGGCGTCCAGATCGGCGAAATCGCCGTAGAAATTGTGGGCGTTGGGCCAATTGCGGAACGCTACAGGCGGCAGATCGAGCCACGGAAAGCCGCCGTAGGGCTGGTTCATCACGTTGACGCGGACTTCTTCCTTCACCACGTCGCGCTGATTGCGGAGATT
This sequence comes from uncultured Acidobacteriota bacterium, assembly GCA_963697575.1. Taxonomy (GTDB): domain Bacteria; phylum Acidobacteriota; class Terriglobia; order Acidiferrales; family UBA7541; genus Palsa-295. The sequence continues at coordinate 30,183 of CAVOOP010000021.1, forward strand.
TTCGTCATCCACTTTGAGCGCGCGCATGCGGTCGGCTTCCAGCCACAGGACGCGTTCAAGGGCATTCGAAGGAACGGCCTCGAAATAATTCGTCATGTCGTAATGCGTGGTGCCGTTGAGCAGGCCGCCGGAGGAATTGATCAGCCGGATGTGCTCCATCTTTCCGGCATTTTCCGAGCCCTGAAACATCATGTGCTCGAACAGATGCGCGAAACCGCTGCGGCCTTGCGGCTCGAGGCGAAAGCCGATCTGGTAATAAACGCCGACGGTGACTACCGGCGCCGAGCGGTCGGGCGACGCGACCACGCGCAAGGCCATTTGCGAGCGTCGTGTGTTCCACTGGAATATGCAGCTTCTTCAACGCTTACCTCCCCTGGTATTTTTCAGCACGCGCTCGAGCTGCCGAGCTGCGCCGCCGGGCTTTTCCGAAAGCACTCGCCGCTCAGGCGGGCCAGCGTCGCATAAGATTGATGAAATTCCGCGGCATATCGCCGCAGCGCCTCCCCGTGCTTGGCCACGACCGCATAATCGCCTCGGGCGACGGGCCCGTCCACGACGCGCGCGGGCCGTGCCGCTCGAAATTATCGAGCATCTGCCTCATCAAGGGTAGCAGGGTTTGCTAGGGCGCGGTGACTGCGGAAAACCATACGCCATAAGATCTGCATCGCCGATTCGACCAGCGCCAGCGCATGGCCCGCGACGAGCATGCCCGCGGCATGATAGGCCGGCTTGTTGACGGCCTTCAATTATCGACGGGAACGCCGCCCAGATGGCTGCGCGATTTGGACAGACGTGCGCCGCGCTTGCCCGGGGATCGCCTTCGACCGTGAACGTTACGTACCTGCGAGCTTTGGGAATTGCGGCCCGAAAATGTCTGCATCGGATGAAGCGAACCTTCGCGGCGCCTCGAACGGCGAAGCGCGCCAGTACTCCGCTACCCAGAGACTCCGCTGGTGTGCAGGACGACTTTCCGCGGCATGCGTTCGGCGCCAAGCCTGGCCAGCATGAGCAGCGTGGAGCCCAGAGCGATCGTCGGGAGTCGATTAAGAGGACAATCCGGCGGCAAAGACGTTCGGAGTAAGGCTTCGGACGGAGTCCGGCGCCGATGGCGCGGACCGCGCGACGAGCGTGGCCACGGATCGGGTGAGCACACGCCGATTCGCCAGCCGGCTGGACGCAGACCGCGCGCAAGGTTCTCCCGACGCGCCCGCGCCGACGATGGAAACGGCCGCCCCATGCAGCGTAATAGCATAGCGTGTTCGATTGATCGCGGGGGGAAATGCGTCGATTCAGGGAAGCGCCGCTACAGCGATTGCCGGCCAGCTACTCCAGCCTTTCCTCCCAGCGTTCTTGGTCTCTCCTTTTGGGGCTTTTACTGTATTTGCAAAACCATGCGTGAATGGTTTCCTGAAGGCGCGAGTGGAAGTACTCCAAAAGGGAAAAGGAGAACGCGATGAACTGGGATCAAGTGGAAGGAAAGTGGAAACAATCGAAAGGGAAGTTCCGCGAGAAGTGGGGAAAACTCACCGACGACGATCTCGAAGTGATCGCTGGCAAGCGAGATCAACTGGTCGGCCGCCTCCAGGAGCGATACGGGATAGCGCGGGAAGAGGCTGAAAAGCAGGCGGATGCGTTCGTAACAGGGTTGGCCGATTATGAAAAAACCACGAGCGCGCGGCACTAAATCGCGCGACCTTCGGCGCATTGCCAAGCAAAAAAGAAGCGGCACCGAACGAGGTTTCGGTGCCGCTTTAATTTTAAGAGACGGTTGTGGCGTCCGGATTAATCCGCCGCCAAGCCGTTCCCCTGCGAAGCTCTCTCCGCGCAACGCACGCAAACGCGAGCCCACGGGAGCGCTTTCAGACGGGCATCCGGGATGGGCTCTTCGCAGGAAGCACAGATGCCATACTCACCCTTTTTGATTCGTGAGAGCGCCGCGTCAATCTGCTCCAGGGTGCGGCGCTCGCGCTCCAGGGTGGCCACAGCCATGTCTTTACTAGCCGAGTCACTGGCTAGCGCGGCCTCGTCATCTGGCTCGCGGTCGATATAAACATCGCCGAGGCGGCCGTTGATCCGGGCGCTGAGTTCTTCGCGCTGGGCGAGCAAGGCTTTTTCAACGGCTTCGTACTTCTTGTTGCGTCCTTTTGATTGTGTGGACATTTCAGATACCTCGTTCTTTCCGTTTAGGATGTTGTTTGCAATCTTATGCGCCCTGCTTAGCTCGCCGCCCGGTGCGCCACGCGCCGATGATGAGATGCGGCCGGCTTCGCCCGTGATGCCGTCTTTTTCGCAAGGACGCCGGTTTTCTCGAGGCTCTTTTTCAGAGCCGTCATCATGTCGATGACCGGGGCCCGATGCGGTTGCGGTTCGGCGGCCACCTCTTTGCCTTTGCGCTTTGCGTCGATGAGCTGCTTGAGCCGCGCCTGAAACTCGTCGTGATATTTCTCCAGGTGAAACTCCTCCGACAGAGTGCCGACGAGTTGCTCGGCCAGCTTTACCTCTTCGGGCCGAAGCTTGATGTTGTCGGTTTTTCCATAGCCAGGGGCTTCGCGAATCTCGTTCGCGAAATACATCGTGTGCAACGCCAGGCCGTGATCGTAGGGACGGATGAAGGCTGTGTATTCTCGCTGATGCATAGTGATCTTCGCAATGGCGACCCGGTGGGAATCTTCCAGGGCCTTCAACAGGAGCTGATACGCCTTGCGGCCTTCGGCTTCGGGAACGATGAAGTAGGAGGAGTCGAAAAACAGCGGATCGACCTCCGATGCCTTGACGAAGCTCAATATGTCCATGGCCCGGCTCGACTCCGGCGCAATCCTCTTGATCTCTTCCGGATCGACCAAGACGTACTTGCCATCCTCTTCCTCATAGCCCTTAACGACCTCAGAGCGGTCTACGATGCGTTCGCAGTGCGGGCAGAAAAGGGGCTGGCGCAGCCGCGTCTTGCAGACGCTATGGAGCTGGTGGAGGTTGATCCGGACCGGGCGAGCGGCGGCGAACAGGCGAATCGGAATCGAAACGAGCCCGAAAGAGATGATCCCTTTCCACGCGGAAGACGCCATCGTCGCTCCTAGCCTCCTCGTTTTGGCCTGCAAGTCTACGGCCCTAAGTGACTGATACGATATCCAGATATTCCCTTACAGCGGCGAAATAAAAGGTGTAAGAGTGTTTTAACCGCCAACTCGCCGCCGCTCCGCCCTCAGCAGATGCCACCATTTGACGTGGAAAACAGTTCGAAGGACTCAAAAGCAGCTGTGGAAAACGCGCGAAAGGATAGGGGTTGTAACTTCGGACAGCACGTATCGCAATAGAACTGGAGCGGGAGTCAGCCCGATCTTTTTCGCTGACATTGACAGGTGCCAGAGTACAAACTACGCTCGGAGCTGATGGCACCCGCCCAAGCCTCGTTGTCAGCAATGACCCTACGCCCTCATCCCCATCTATATGAGATAAATACCTGGGTTTGGCTCGAGCAGATTTCCTCAAATCTTGGACACCCGATCAGACTCGGGGACGTGCCGGACTCTGAGTGGGACGCGATTGCGAGTCATGGGTTCGACGTGGTCTGGCTCATGGGGGTATGGCAGCGGAGCCTCGAATCGCGGCGGATTACGCTCGAAGACCATACGAATTTTCAGCGCTATGACCGCGCCTTGCCAGGGTGGCAGATCGAGGACGTTATCGGCTCGCCTTACTCGGTCGCCGCATACGTTCCGGACCCACGCATCGGCACTTGGGATGACCTCGACCAAGCGCGGCGGAAATTGCGCGAGCGCGGAATTGCGCTATTCCTGGACTTCGTCGGGAATCATACCGCCCTCGACCATCCCGTGGATTCGCGAGCATCCGGAGTTTTACGTGCAAGGCACTCAGCGGGACTTCCGAAACGATCCATCGAGCTTCTACATTGTCACCACCGCTAAAGGGACAATCTTTATCGCCCTTGCGAGGGATCCTTATTTCCCGCCTTGGCGGGATGTGGCGCAGCTTAATCATTTCAGCCTGCCAATGCGGGCCGCGCAAATGGCCGATCTTCGTACGATCGCCAGCCACTGCGATGGCGTGCGCTGCGACATGGCCATGCTGCAACAGCGGGACATTTTCGGGGGAATCTGGGGCCGCTTCCTGGCGAATGCCCCAATGCCGGCGACGGAGTTCTGGGCCGACGTTCACACCTCCTTGCCCGGCCTGATCCTGCTGGCTGAAGCCTACTGGGGAACGGGGTCGCGCCTGCTGGACCTGGGTTTCTCATTCGTTTACGACAAGGAGTTCTACGATGCAGTGCGCGATGTGCGCGCGGAGGAGGTTCGCAACCGGCTGGCGGCGCCCGTCGAGCTGCAAAGCCACTTTGCGCGGTTCCTTGAAAACCACGACGAACCGCGAAGCATGATGTTTTCGGAAGCAGGCGCTTGCCTTCTGTGGGCACTCTGATGGGAACGGTACCGGCATGCGCTTTTACTACCAGGGCGAACTGGAGGGATGCGAACCGCATCTGCCGATCACTCTGAGAGCTCCGGCGAACGTGTCTCCTGACGAGTCCTGCCTGGAGCTCTACGGGAAGATCCTTCGAGTCAGCAACGATGACGCTTTCCACCACGGAAAATGGCGGCTGCTTACGATCTCGCCGGAGCACGATACGACATCGGCGAACATTATTACGTACGAATGGCGGTCGGAGAAATCATGGAGAGTAGCGGCAGTAAATCTCGCGGGTGATCCTTCGCAGGGCCGCATCCAGCTAGGCGAGAGCGTGTTGGCGGACCGGAATTACATTTTCTATGACGAGTTGCATAATGTTCGCTATCCTCGGAAGGGCGAGGAACTGAAGGCGTCGGGCCTCTTCGTTCGCCTTGAGGGCTTCCAGGCCCATTTGTTTAATGTTACGCCGGCGTGATTCGCTGTCTTTCCAGGGGGACCAGATGTTAGCAAGGTTTCGTGGAATCCATCTTTTGTATGGCGTCGCGCTGATCGTTTTCGTCCTGAATACCGGCGTGCGCGCACAAACGGCGCCCGGCGCCCCAATTCGGCTGGCCGTAGACGCCTCCCAGGCGCCCCAGAAAATCCTTCACTCTCACTTGGAGATCCCAGTCCAGCCGGGGCCTTTGACTTTGCACTACCCGGAATGGATTCCCG
>CAVOOP010000022.1:0-46358 GCA_963697575.1 uncultured Acidobacteriota bacterium
GTTCGCATGCGTGGCCGCATTGGTCGCGGCCTGTTGAACGATTCGGAACAAATGGTCGATGGCGTCCGGCGGCAGTCGAATTCGCGCCGCTTCGATCGCTTCGAATCGAATGTTCACGCCGTAGGATTTGCGGTACAGGGTCGCCATATCGCGTAGCGCCTGAACCAAGCCGCCTCGAACTTCCGCGATCGGCGACAGATCGCCGAAGACGCTGCGGCAGGTGGTGATGGCCGCGGAGGCGATCCTCGCGAGAAGGTCGAGCGATTCCGTGGCGGGTGCGTTGCCGTTGCGGGAGGAGGAGGCCAGCGAGGTCGCCATCAGTGCGAGCCCGGTCAAATCCTGGGCGAGCCCGTCGTGCAGCACGCTGCCCAGACGTTGCTGTTCACGATAGGTGGCGTTCAGAAGCGCTCGTTGCAGCAGCCGCTGTTCAGTCACATCGCGCCCGATCCCGAGTACCGATATGAGATTTCCTTGCTGATCCCGCTCCCCCACGAAGCGCACGTGATGCCACTTCTGCGGATTCGCGTCGAATGGATCAATAATGACTTCCACCTCGGACGGCTGTCCGGTGCGCGCAACGTGCAGCACGCAGTCATGGAAACGCCGCGCGCTCGGCGATTTCGGAGAGACCTCAGCCACCGTGCGTCCGCGCAACTGCTTGGCCGACAGCGGTCCCGATCGTTCCACTGCGGGATTGACGTACAGAATTCGGCCCTGCATGTCATAACGGGCGATCAGATCCGGTGCGCTTTCCACCAATCGGTGCAGATCCTCGACGCCTGCATGCGCCGCGGGACGCCGCGCTTTCGGCTCAGATTTTTGGCGTGAGACAAAAATGATCCGGCGACTGGTGCGCGGCGTAGTTTCATCGACCCTCTTGCCATGCCAAAACTCATCGTTGAGAGTCCGCTCCGGCGATTGTCGGCAGATGGTTAAAGGCAACATACCGTTGGCCCTCAGACAGCGGCGACACCCTGTCTCTAGTCAGTGCGTGTAGTGGCGCGAGTCGGTTGTCTGGTGCGGATTCCACACCTTGACTCGGGCAAAAGCAACAGTGCAGGGATCTCGTCCGCAACCGCGCCCGGCGCGGCTTCTAATTAATTGGATCGCTGCACCGCAGCAGCAATTGACAGCGCACGGGCCCGATTAATTTAGCCTTTAGGCGCCTTCGTCTCGCGCACCAACAGCACCGGCACGGGTGTCGTGCGGACGACGTACTCCGCGTCACTACCCATGACGAGACGCCGAATTCCGCGCCGACCGTGGGTACCGAGCACCAGCAAGTCAGCCGGCCATTCTTCGGCCTCTTCCACGATCAGTGCGCCGACCGATCCGGCCGGCGTCTCCACGAGTTTCGTCTCGAATTCCACGCCCGCTCGGCCGGCGATGCCCGCTGCGGTCTTGAGGACTTCTTCCCCGTGCTCACGCAAGTCCAATCGCAACTGAGCGGTGTATACCGCCGCCCCCTGCCCGCCGGCCACGAAGAAGTCATGGACCACATGCAAGAGCCGCAATTTCCCCTGCTGGTTCTTGGCGAGTCGGATTGCCTCGGACACTCCAAGCAGGCTTGCGTCGCTGCCGTCGACAGGAACGAGAATGTTCTGATACATGATGCTGCCTCGTTGACCGAAGATGTGCTCTCGCCGCTTCCCGCAATGAATGTGGGTCAATTTTCGGCGCGACCCGTCAGGAAGTACTCTCCAACAGGATCTGCCGGCTTACGGCATAGCCCGTCGACGGCAACGTACCGCTGACCGCGATCGACAGGATCTGCTTGACCGAGTGCGAGGTTGAAACGTCGCGCCAGTTGGTGATCGTCTGAGTACGGCTCGTTCCCGCAGAGTCGGTCCACGTCACCGTGCTCTGCAATTTGATGGCCGTGAAACTGCCGGCAGGTATGGTCACCATCTCCACGTCGACCACCGAGCCCGACTGGGTGTACGACACGGGCGCCCCGCTGCCACAGGTGAGCGTGTAGTCGATCGACCAGGTCTGTCCGACCCGCAGCGGCCAATCGGGCCCGTCGCCGTGGGGATCGTACGTACACGTAACGTTTGGGGTGACGGCCATGTTGATGTAGCTCGTCTCCTGGCCGTTGGCGTTGAAATTCTGCGATTGCGTGGGGATCGCGTAATTCGTGCCATTGACGACCGCGGTCACAGCCGTGGTGCTCTGCTCCAACTCGGTGACGCTGCCGTCGGCGTTCACGGCATTCACGGTTTGTGAGAATCCGACGTCGATGGTGTTATTGGCGTTGTCGACGATCGATTCCGCGTATACGCGCGTCGAATTGAGTACCGGAGTTACGAACGCGTACGGTGTGCCGGAGCCCGATGAGTTTCCCATGCCGCCCCCACCGCAGGCCGTGAGTGCCAGTATCGATAGCCCCGAGCAAGCTTGCTTCCATGCGTACATTATTCCGCCTTGAATTAGATCGGTTCCCGCCAAGGATACACAATGGGCGGCATCCCCACAAAACCAGCTGCTTTGTAGACACGACCGACCGAGGGCCGCGTTGCTTGTCAGTGTACGGCAACTGTCAGTTTCTCCAACCCGCGCAGCGTGTTGTTGATGCCCCGCTTCAGCTCCAGCACTTCAAAACGCTTGACCCGCTTGGCCAGCGCGGCCAGCAGCGAACGAATCTCCAGGCGCGCAAGCGGTAGGCCGACGCACAGATGCTCGCCATGGCCGAACGCCAGCTGATCAGCCGCCTTGCGATGAATGTCGAAGCGTTCCGGTTCCGGCCATTTTCGCTCGTCGCGATTGGCCGAGCCGTACATCACGAGCGCACGCGATCCTTGTGGCAACGCGATTCCGTCGACTTCCGTATCGCGCGCCACATATCTGGAAAAGATCTGAATCGGCGATTCGACGCGCAGCACTTCGTTGATCGCGCCCGGAATTGCGGCCGGGTGTTCACACAGCGCGCTCCATTGGTCCGGATGCACAGCAAATAGCCAGATCGCGCTGGAGATGGCGAAGATCGTCGTGTCGAGGCTCGGGCCCACATAGTCCAGGATCAGACCGCGCGCTTGCCGCAGCGTAATCTCCCCACGCTCCGCCGCTTCGAAGGCCATATCCGCCCAACTGCCCGGCTTCAGTGCTGATCGATCAATCTTCGTAAACGCGTAGTCCACGAGCCCCATGGCCGTTTGTGTCGCAGCGAGACACCGTGCATTGGGTGGACCGAGCGTATCGAACGCAGCGCTACCCCACTCCAGCATGCGCTCGCGTCCGCTCTCCGGCAATCCGACCAGGTGCGAGACCACCGTGAGGGGCAAGTAGTGGGCGAGATCGGTGGCCGCATCGAACACTTTGCGGGCAACCAGCCGCTCCACGAGGTTTTCGGCCTCGGACTCAATAAGGGCCGTCACGTCCCGCATTGCGGACGGCGACAACGGTCGGACCAGCACATTGCGTAGCTGGTCATGCAGCGGCGGATCACTGCCCAAGGTATTGCCGGCAATCGCCTGGTTGACCGGCTCATTCATGGCGGCACCGTGAGCCGACGAGAAGACCTCCCAGTTGCGCAGCGCATTGCGCACATCTTCGTAGCGTGAGAGCGCGAACATCCCGGTCGGTCTAAGCCATACGGCTGCCGCCAAGTTCCGCAGCTCGCGGTAGCGTGGATAGGGATCCGACAGCACCACGTCGGAAAAGAGATCCAGGTCGGATTCCGGGCGTAGTTGGGTCACGTCGGTATGTTTCCTTGAGGCGAAGTAGACAACGGGTCAGTATACGTTTTTCGCTCGAGACGGAGGACGCCCGGAATAAAACTCAAATCCGCGGCATCCGTGGCGACCATCGACGTTTACAATGGTGCGCAGTTTCCCGAATGGGCATCTGCTACAAGGAGACCCTCGATGCAAAAGACCTGGTTCATCACCGGCGCGAGCCGCGGGCTCGGCGTGCAAATTGCCAAAGCGGCCCTGCAGGCCGGGCACCGGGTGGTCGCCGCGGGCCGCAGGCGATCGGCGGTCACGGAGAGTCTCGGGCCGGATTGCGACCAGCTGCTATCGGCTGCGCTGGATGTGACCGATGCCGATCAAGCGCGCATTGCGGTTGACGCCGCGGTAGCCCGATTTGGTGCCATTGATGTGCTGGTGAACAACGCGGGATACGGCCATCTGGGATTCTTCGAGGAGTCGACCATCGAGGACGCTGAGGCCCAGTTCGCCACCAATGTGTTCGGCGTCTTTAACGTGACGCGCGCCGCCCTTCCCACCATGCGATCCGCCCGCAGTGGGCGGATCTTCAATATTTCATCCGTCGCCGGTCTTCGTGGCACGGAATTCGGATCCCTCTATAGCGCGAGCAAGTTCGCCGTGGAAGGGTTCTCCGAGTCGTTGGCCCGCGAAGTCGCACCCTTTGGACTCTACGTGACCATCATCGAGCCCGGTCCCTTCCGCACCGACTTCCTCACCCGCGAGTCGCTGCGCTTTGGCGGCTGCGTGCTCGCCGACTACGACGAACGGCGGGCGAAACTGCAGGCGTCTTTTGAGCAGCGAAATGGTCAGCAACCGGGTGATCCGGCGAAGCTCGCGTTGGCGATGGTGAGTCTCGCCAGTGAACCCCGGCCACCCATGAGCAATACGTTTTTTTTTTGTGCCTCTCTTTACTCGTTCAGTTTACGTCCTTGCTGTTTCATTTGTCCGGCGTTTCGTATCGTGGACCTGAATAGCCCGCTTCATTTTTGTGGTTGTACCAGTAGATGAAGGGGTTCTGGTAGACGAGGCCCTTGTCGATAAATTGGTCCGCGCCAGGCACGCCCAGATCGCGGTCGCGCCAGGCGCCATTTGCCAGGATGACGGCCGAGAGACGCCAGGAACAGAGCTCGGCAAGGCTGATATCGCGGCCGAGTTTTGTCGAAGGGACGAAATAAACGCCGGGCTTCTTGAGGCGCGCGTCGATACGTGCATATTCCTGTTTACGCTGCTCGACATGCCAGCGAGGGAGGCCGTCCTCGATTTTGCCGTAGGGCCGGGTGTTCTGCTCGACGACCGCGACACGGATACCGTGGTCCGCCAGGATTTCGGCTGACACGGAGCCCGAGATGGCTCCGCCGATCACCGCGACAAAATGCTGGCCGTTGTCAGGCATTGGCAATCACCGCCGCTCCCGGACCCGTGAGGAAGGGGGATTGTACACCGCGGCGTCAAGTTTCCACGCGAATATGCTAATTGTGTTGCGCGCTGATCGAGGGACGGAAAGGGAATGCAGATCGTTCCCCGCGTTCGGGATGAAGCGTTACGGAATTGCGTCAGGGTTTGAAGTACATGGCCGACAGCGCTGGAAGCCGCAACTTGATGGAATAGGGCCGGTCGTTCCAGGGGATCGGCTCGGCCTGCACGCCCCCGGCGTTGCCGACGTTGGTGCCCTCGTAGTATTGCGAGTCGGTGTTGAGAATCTCGCGGTAATAACCCGGGCGCGGGACTCCGACCCGGTATCCCTCGCGGGCGACGGGGGTGAAATTGCAAACGACGATCACAAAATCGTCCAGATTCCTTGCGCGGCGCATGAAGGTGAGGACGCTCGAGGCGGCATCATTCGCGTCAATCCATTCAAAGCCCGACCATTCGAAATCGACTTCATAGAGTGGCCGCTCCGTGCGATGCAGACGGTTTAGATCCGCCATCAGCCGCTGAATTCCCAAGTGCCACGGCGATTGCTCGAGCGACCAGTCCACCGCGCTGGCCTCCCAGAATTCGCCTCGTTGCGCCAGCTCGCTTCCCATGAAATTCAGTTTTTTCCCGGGGTGGGCGAACATGTAGCCGAAGAGAAGCCGGAGGTTGGCGAACTTCTGCCAGTCGTCGCCGGGCATTTTCTCAAGCAGGGAGCGCTTTCCATGAACGACTTCGTCGTGCGAGAGCGGCAGGATGAAATTTTCGTGGAAGGCATAGAGCAGGGAGAAGGTGAGTTCGCCGTGATGGTGCTGGCGGAACAGGGGATCGAGCGACATATAGCGGAGGGTGTCGTTCATCCAGCCCATGTTCCACTTCAAATCGAACCCGAGGCCGCCGATGTAAACCGGACGTGAGACGGCCGGCCAAGCGGTGGATTCCTCGGCGATGGTTAGCGCGCCCGGGTGGCTGCGTGTGCAGCACTTCATTGAGGCGCTTGATGAAGGCGATGGCTTCCAGATTTTCGCGGCCCCCCGAGAGCATTGGGAATCCATTCGCCGGCGCGGCGAGAGTAGTCCAGATAGAGCATGGATGCGACCGCGTCCACCCGCAAGCCGTCGATGTGATACTTGTCGACCCAGAAGAGCGCGTTGGAGAGTAGAAAATTCTGCACCTCGTTGCGGCCGTAGTTGAAGACGAGGGTACCCCAGTCCGGATGCTCGCCACGGCGAGGGTCGGCGTGTTCGTAAAGATGGGTGCCGTCGAAAAAGGCCAGGCCGTGGGCGTCGCGCGGGAAATGCGCGGGAGTCCAGTCGAGAATAACGCCCAGGCCTTCCTGGTGGCAGCGATCGACAAAATACATGAAATCGGACGGTGAGCCGAAGCGGCTCGTGACGGCAAAATAGCCGACGGTCTGATAGCCCCAGGAGGCGTCGAAGGGATGTTCCATGATGGGAAGCAACTCAATATGGGTGAAGCCCATCCGCTTGACGTAAGGGATCAGCTCTTCGGCAAGTTCGCGATAGGTGAGCCAGCGGTGGCCGTCTTCGACCTTGCGCCGCCAGGCGCCGGCGTGAACTTCATAAATTGACATCGGGGAATGCAGCCAGTCGCGCGAGGCGCGCGCCTCGAGCCAGGCGGAGTCCTGCCATTTGTGCTGGTCGATGTTACAGACAATCGAGGCGGTGTTCGGACGCATTTCCGCGGCGAAGGCGTACGGATCGGATTTCAGACCAAGATGATGGCCTTCGCGGGATAGAATTTCGAATTTGTAGAGGCTGCCTTCGTCCAGGCCAGGAACGAAAAGCTCCCAGATTCCCGAGGCGCCCCTGCTGCGCATCGGGTCAACACGGCCATCCCACTGGTTGAAGTCGCCTACGACGCTGACCCTCTTTGCGTTGGGAGCCCAAACGCCAAAGGCTACCCCACGGACGCCCTCTACCTCACGCACGTGAGCGCCGAGCTTCTCGTATTTTAGATAATGGGTGCCCTCACCGGAGAGGTAGAGGTCGTAATCGGTTAGAAGCGGCGGGAAAGCGTAGGGGTCGTAGGTTTCCCAAGTGTTTCCATCGCCGAACTTGAAGCGCAGCCGATAGGAATTAGGTGGGATGGACCGGTCCTGGCGAGCGTGCAAGGCGTCCGGGCTGACGATTACTTCGAACAAGCCTTGAGGGTGAATTCTGACGCCGGGGTACTCGGTGCCGTTGGCGAGGATGACCACTTCCAGGGCCCCCGGGTGGAACGCCCGGACGGCGACCGCGGGCACGCCGTGCCTATCTGTCCAGTGAGGGCCCAGAATCTGGAACGGATCCGCTGACTCGGCGTTTACGACACTTTCGACGTCGTGTTGGAACGGATCGCGGACAATCTCGTCTGCACTTAAGTTGCTGCCGGTTTCCTGTGTCATGTTTGTCCACGTCCTTCGCGGTTTCTTCGATTTCAATATTACAGAAGCCGTCGGTACGGCGCTATCCAGACTATGTGGTACTGCCGACTGGTTTTAAAACAGACCCTGTCGCTGGAGCGTGAGGGAAGGCCGGTTCGTAAGTCCTGCCAAATGTGTCACCTTAGTACGATCGTACCATTGTGAAACTGATTTCCAGCCTGCTATTCATATGAAGAAAGTCCAGGTTTAGCAGTTAGCTCCGACATTTCTGGATCTCCTGAGGGTCATGAAGGACAAGACTGCCCAAACTGCGTCGGAGCGCAAGCGCTCGCGTCGTCCCGGGAAAGGCCCTGTCATGGGGTCGCCTGCAGCGCGAGGGGAATCCCCGTCAGCGACGGTTGCCGCCAGGGGAACGAGCCCGAATTTCGAGCTTCTGTTCTTCCAGAATCCGCTGCCGATGTACATCCTCGACCGGGAAAGCATGAAATTCCTTGAGGTCAACGACGCCGCTATCCAGAAGTATGGATACACGCGCGTTGAATTTCTGCGAATGAACGCCACGGACATACGCCCCTCGGAAGATGTCCCGCGATTTTTGAAGGCCGTGCACGAAGTAAGTGACACGCTGGTGGCCCACGGACTCTGGCGACATATAAAGAAAAGCGGGGAAGTGTTGGACGTCGAGGTGACGACGCAAGGTATTCCCTTCGGCAGGCGTAAGGCGCTCTTGGCGGTGGCGCAGGATGTAACATCGCTGCGCCATGCCGAACAGCAAGCGGCCGAGCAAGGCGTCTATCTACAGGCCCTGCTTCTTAACTTACCGCTCGCGGTGGTGATCCTCGACAGCCAAAGCCGCATCCGGATATGCAATCCGGCGTTTGAGAGGCTCTTCGGATACGACCCCGCGGAAGTGGTGGGTCGGTTGCCTGAGTCGTTCCTGGCCCCGCCGGGCCATGCGAGCGAACTGGAGCAGGTAATTGCGCGCGTCATGGCGGGTGAAACAATCCGGACACAAGACCAAGCGGCAGAGACGCAACGGGCAACTGCTGGACCTGGAAATGCTCGCGATTCCGCTGATTCTCGAGGGTAGGATAATCGGCAGCGTGCGGGATCTATGAGGATCTGAGCGAACGCGCCACCGCCGCACACGCGCAACGCGAGGCCGAAGAGAAGTTTCAGAGTCTGTTTCGAGAATGCCGTGGAAGGAATCTTCCAGTCCACTGTTGACGGCAAGTACCTGACCGTGAATCCAGCGCTCGCGCGAATGTATGGGTACGCTTCACCTGCGGAACTGATCGCGAGAGTACACAACATCGGCCACACATTGTATGTGCTGCCGCAACGCCGGGAGGAATTCCGGCGCATCATCGAAGGCGCCGGCGTCGTCGAGGCCTTTGAGTCGGAAGTCTTCAAGAAAGACGGAACGAAAATCTGGATTTCGGAAAATGCCCGCGCGGTGGTGGATGCCAGCCGGCAAGGTAGTCGCAAGCTATGAAGGCACCGTCGAGGATATTACCGACCGGAAGCGTTCCGAAAGCGAGCGGCAAGTCATCACCGAAATCGTCCATGCGGTCAGCCTTACGGACAACCTGGAGGATTTGCTTCGCCGGGTGCATTCCGGCGCTTCAGAGCGTGCTATCCGCGGAGAATTGCTTCGTGGCACTTTACGAGCCGTCGACCGGAGTGTTCAATTTTCCGTTTTTCGCCGATCGGACGCAGCCGACCCCGCCGCCGCAAATGGTTTGGCGGAGTTGCGCCGCGTATGTCTATCGCGCCGGACGGCCGATGCTTATCCCTCCGCAACTGTTTTATGAACTCGTCGAACAGGAAGAGGTCGAATCTTCGGCGAAGCCGCCTGCCTCCTGGCTAGGCGTGCCGCTCCGCGCGACGGCCGGAACGATCGGAGTATTGGTGGTTCAAAATTACGAAAGGCAGAACGCCTATTCGCAACGGGACCTTGAGTTCTTGTCTTCCGTGGGCGATCAGATCGCTTTCGCCATCGAACGAAAGCGAGCCGAGGGACGCATTCGCGAGAGCGAAGCCCGCCTGCGGGTTCTGATCGAGCAACTGCCCGCCGTGCTGTGGACCGTGGACAAGGATCTCCGCTTCACATCCGCGCTCGGGGCAGGGCTTGCGCGACTGGGACTTCGCCCGAATCAGATCGTGGGATTGTCGCTGCAGGATTATTTTGAAACCTCTGATCCCACGTTCGTGCCCTTCGCCGCTCACCGCCGCGCCGTCGCCGGCGAGCCGGTAACGTTTCACGTCGAATGGAAGAACGGTTCGTATGCCTGCCACGTGGAACCGCTGCGAGGCGCGGATGGCACAGTGCTGGGTGCGATCTGCATGGCGCTCGACATTACGGATCGCAAGGAACTGGAAGAGCGCTTCCGGCAGTCGCAGAAGATGGAGGCCGTGGGGCGCCTGGCAGGCGGCATCGCGCACGATTTTAATAACTTGCTGATGGTGATTCAGGGTTATGCCGACTTGCTTGCAGAACGCCTTCCCGGCGGCGATCCCTTGCGGCGGAGCGCCGAGCAAATTCAGATGGCGTCGCAGCGCGCGGCTTCCCTCACGCAGCAATTGCTTGCTTTCAGCCGCAAACAGATACTCGCGCCGAAGGTTTTGAATGTTCACACCGTGGTTGCGGACATGGAGAAGATTCTGCGGCGGCTGATCGGCGAGGATATTCAGCTCGAAACGAACACCGCAGAAGGACCTGGGGCTCGTCAAGGCCGATCGAAGCCAGATCGAACAGGTAATTTTGAATTTGGCCGTGAACGCCCGCGATGCGATGCCGGGAGGCGGAAGGATCACAATTGAAACTGCCAATGTAGAACTGGACTCTTCCTTCACGCGCGTTCCGCAGGTGCTCGCACCCGGCAGGTATGTGATGCTCGCCGTCACAGACAGCGGAACGGGAATGGACGCTGAGACGCAAGCGCATATCTTCGAGCCATTTTTTACTACCAAAGAAAAAGGGAAGGGCACCGGGCTGGGCCTCGCGACCGTATACGGGATCGTGAAGCAGAGCGGCGGTTACGTCTGGGTGTACAGCGAACCCGGCCATGGCGCGACGTTCAAGATTTACCTGCCGCGAATCGAGGAAGAGGGATCGGGCTGCGCTCGCGCGCGAACCTTCGGAAACGCGATCGCCTCCCTCGCGGCTCTTCGGAAATGGTGCTGCTCGTGGAGGACGAGAAAGGCGTGCGGGAGCTTGCGCGAGAATATCTGGAGACGAGCGGATACCGCGTGATCGAAGCGCGAAGACGGGCACATGGCTCTCGAGCTTGCCGCGGTGCATGCCGGATCAATCGATGTGCTCGTTCACCGACGTGGTGATGCCGGGCATAGGCGGGCGAGAGCTGGCAGAGCGCGTTGCGCAGATACGGCCTGGAATTAAAATTCTCTACATGACCGGCTATACGGACCGCGCTATCGTGCATCATGGAATTCTGGAAACTGACGCCGTGCTATTGCAGAAGCCGTTCACGCTGGGAACACTCGCCGCAAAGCTAAGAGAGATTTTGACTGCGGAAACCGTTCATTAGTCTGCCTGCCGGGTTGTCTGCGGCGTAAACGCCCCGAAGTGAAACATCTGCGCCGTGTCGACCTATGCCCCTATGCTCGTTTTCGTGGGCTTTCTCTTCGTATCGATGTAACTTCGAACATAACCCGTGTGACTTCAAAGCTTACGCAGGCAACCCCGCTGGACATTAGAGAGAGATGGTTGGCGACGCGAGTGCTTTTCTTCCTGGCAGGGGCCTGAATCAAGGGTCTGAAACGGGGGAAAGAAAATGTCAGCAAGAGCGCAGGGGAGTTTGCAGGAAGCCATGACCGAGGAGTTGATCGGGGAACGCAGGCTTTGGACGGCGGTGGTAGTGATGGCAGTGGAGGATTGGCGCAACGGCACGCTCCGCTCGCAGCGCGAGGCCCAGAAATTTCTCTTCGAGAATGACAAAGATTTCAATGCCGTGTGCGCATCGGCGGGCCTGGATCCGAGCAGCCTGCGATCAAAACTGCTGAAGATCGGCCATCGGGTCGAGATGGAAAATAGCTGGCGCGGCGCCTTGAGGGATCGCTTGCTGGCATAGCGTTTGGCCGCGGATTATTTGCTTCCCTCTTTGCACGGGCTCGGCCTCCGAGAAATTGGCCGCCGAGCCACCCCCAACGGAATATCCGATGTCGCCGCGAAGGTAGCGTATGATCTTCGCGGAACAGTTCTCGTCCTCATTCATGCATTCCTTCATCGAAACACTGGCGCCCGAAACGAGGCTACTCGTTTGCTGTGCGCGCATGAGAGTGAATCCCGAAACGGCGAGTGATATCCGTGCTCTCGTTTTGGGCAATCTCGACTGGGACGCCCTGCTGGGCGGCGCGGCCCGACATGCCGTGGCGCCGTTGCTGGACCGGCAGTTGCTCACGGTTGCTGCTGATCTCATTCCTGCGAACCAGATTAGCCGTATGAATGAGG
The DNA here is from genome assembly GCA_963697575.1 of uncultured Acidobacteriota bacterium. Taxonomy (GTDB): domain Bacteria; phylum Acidobacteriota; class Terriglobia; order Acidiferrales; family UBA7541; genus Palsa-295. Next base: position 11,981 of record CAVOOP010000022.1, read on the forward strand.
CGAACCGCGTCAATACGCTTCGCTGCCTCCAGCTAACCGCTGCCCTGGTCGAAATCCTGCGATTATTTCAGGCGGAGGGGATCGCCGCGCTTCCTTATAAGGGGCCAATCCTGGCCGCGCAAGCGTATGGAGATGTGTCGATGCGTCAGTTCGATGATATTGACATTGTGGTGCCGCAGCGGGAAATGGCCAAGGCTCAGGAGATCGTGCTTGGCCTGGGATACACGGCGAAGTTTCCGGGGGTTTTCTCGCCCGGCAATTCCTACCCCATCCCCGGGGAATACAAATATTACAGCGAGGCGCGTGACGCGATCGTAGAGCTTCACACCGAATTCACTCTCCGCCATTTTCCGGTGACCTGCAATTTTGACGATTTTTACGCCCGCAGCGCCGAAGTGAATCTCGGCGGGCACCACGTGCGGACGTTCTCGCCGGAAGACGCGCTTCTCGCGATTTGCGTGCACGGGTCGAAGGATTTCTGGGAGCGGCTATCGTGGATTGCCGACGTTGCGGAGTTGCTCGAGTCACACTCTGAGCTTGATTGGTCCAAGATCGGCCAGCGCGCGGAATCATTGCGCGTGGAGCGTATGCTCCGCGTAGGACGGGCGCTTGCGGCCCGGGTGTTGGGCACGCAGCTTCCTGACGAAATGAACGGTAGCGTCAGGAAAGATCGTGTGGCAGAAGCGATTGCTGAAAAGTTGGCGGGGAAGCTTTTGGGCGGGACGGAGCCGCCAATGGGCGCACTCGAGCGCTTTCACCTGCGGCGGCGGATGGTCAGCGGATTTTTCCCGGGCTGGCGCTATGCTCTGCGCTTGGCGTTCGCGCCCGCGGAAGAGGACTGGACGACCGTGCAGTTGCCACGGCCGCTGGCTCCTCTCTATGTTCTGCTGCGGCCATTCCGGTTGATGCGGAAGTATGGCGGTTCGCGCGAAGCAGTTTGAGAAACATCCAGGTTTGTGACGAATCAGACGGCTGCTGGTATTGGCCCAGGTGTGGTACTCCAGACTTACTTCGAAACGTTCACCACTTGAATCGAGCGCAGCATGCGGACCCAGCGAGCCGGCCGCTTATCGTGAGGAGCGACGAGGCGCAGGGGACCCAGTTTGTCGTCGAGCGGCTTCCCGTCCAGCGTGTCAGCAACGAGCACGCCGGAATCTTCGAAGTCCGAATCCAATTCCGCTAGCGAAAAAATCACTTTGTATCCGTCCGCGCCTTCGGCGACGACGTAGGTCGCCATGGCCTTCCCGCGCAGGCGTGGCCCTTGCGCGACACCGGCCTGTTTCAGAAGTCCCGCCAGGGGTGTCCCCTCGTAGACCTCATCCTTGGCCGCGTGCTCGTTTTTGGCACTGATGGTCTGGCGAGGAAGGTGCCGCAGATCGTCCATCGAAAGCGAGAGCGGTTTCTCAACGTCGCCGCTGACGGTGATTTGGGCTGAAACGGCAGTTGAGGAGGAAGCCGCAGCCTGTCCGTGCATTGCGGGCGACGCCCCTGCGAGGCATAGCGCGAGAATCGCTATGCCCCCGAAGCTCAGTCGATTCGAATGGATGTTCATGTCGAGGTCGCTCCTCTAAAACTGAATTGACGGCGCTTGCCTCTGGATTATCAGTTGCCGGCTGGGAGAAAGCCGAACTTCTGGAAAACTCTCTGCGCCTGGGGTCCCTGAAGAAACGTTTCAAATTCCCTCGCGACGGATGGGTTTTGCGAGGCCTTGATGATTGCTACAGGATAGACGACCGGCGAATGGGAGTCCGGCGGGGCCGTTGCGGCCACTTTCACCTTCTGCGATATTCGCGCGTCGGTCGCGTAGACGATGCCCGCGTCCACGTTGCCTGTTTCGACGTAGGTCAGGACCTGGCGGACGTCTTTGGCTAGAACGAACTTGGGCTTCAAGCGATCGTACATTCGCAGGTGCGCCAGCGCTTCCTGGGCGTATTTTCCGGCAGGAACGGTCTGCGGCTCTCCGATGGCGATGAGTTTTACTCGCGGCTGCGAAAGATCCTGGAAACTTGCCACGCCCGTGCTTCCTGAGGGAACGATGAGCACTACTTGATTCGTCACGAGATTCCGTCGCGTGCCCGGGAAGAGCAGGCCCTTTGCTTCAAGCCTATTCATCTCATCCGGGGATGCGGAAATGAATACATCCACCGGGGCGCCCTGTTCAATCTGGCGCTGCAAGGTGCCTGATCCCCCCAGGTTGAAGTGCAGGGCAACGTCCGGCCTCTCGGCACGATAGACCTGAGACATTTCGTCCAAGGCGTCCTTGAGGCTGACCGCCGCGGAAACGGTGACGTTCTTGTCCGGCACCCGGGCGCCGCCCGAATGAGCAAGGAGCGGCGCCAGGAGGAGCGCAGCCCACAAGAATATGCAACGGATTCCCGACGACCGAGGAGATGTCATGCCGTCACCATAGCAGCTTCAATCCGAATTGAATCTGCCGGGATGTGGTCGAAGTGCTGGTTACCTGCCCTGCCGTGGGTGATTGCTCGGGCACCGTTGTGTTCGGGGGGGCTTCCAAAACGTAGGTGATAAGGCTCGGAGTGTTGAAATTGGCGCGGTTCAGGAGATTGAAAATTTCCGCACGGAACTCCACATTCATTCTCTCGCTTACGCGCGTGTCTTTGAACACAGAGAAGTCCCAGGTGGCAAGCCCCGGGCCGATGTAGGTATCTCTGCCCAAATTGCCATAGAACCCGCTGTTGCTTGGCGGCGCGATAAAGGCGTTCGGATTGAACCACTCACTCGGAGTTCCCAGCACAACTGGCCCGCTGAACGCAGGATTGAGAAACGGCCGCACAGGATTGCGGGTGTCGCCGTTGTTGGCCGGGTTGTAACTCAGCTGTGGCGTGAACGGAAAGCCCGCCTGCAGAGTCACGATCGAGTTGACCGTCCAGCCGCTCACAGCGGCGTTCGCGACGCCTTCCATGCCATTTAGAAATGGTTTTCCGTGTCCTATCGGCAACGCGTAGCTGGCGTTGATGGAGGCGGCATTGCGAACGTCGTAGGTTGCCAGGCCCCAGTCCGCGCGCGGGTTGAAGGGGTTCGAGAGCACGGCCACCGCGTTGTTTGCCGCCGTGGCGTTAAGCGAATCTCCATCATCGAGGGCTTTGGACCATGTATAGACTCCCCGCAGCAACAGTCCTTGGCTGAAGCGGTGATTCAGATCCACCTGCAGTGAGTTATAGGAACTCACGCCCCTGGAATACCACGTCCACGTGTTGGCGAGCGCTGTGTTCGGCTTGGCGCTAGTGGGATTGTAATAGGTTCCCGCCGGCACCGGCTGCCCTGCGAGCGCGCCATACAGGGGCAGGCCGGTTATCGGATTGAGCGTGGTGGGGAAAGTCGCGGGGCAGGGAGATGCCGGACAAATCACGGGAACGGGCACATTGGCGTCTGCTCCGATGATCTCGTGATAGCCATGGCTTCCCACGTAGCCCACGCTGAGTGAGGTATTGGTAGAAAGCGCGCGTTCGACCCTGAGCGAGTACGAGATGAGCGTGGGAGTGCTCAGGTTTGGCTGGACTCCGCCCGGAACCAACAATGCGCTGGCCGGCGGCGCGGCGCTGCGCTGGATGGGATTGCCTCCCACGAAGATGTTCGAGAGGCTGGTGGCGCCGATGTTATAGGTGGGGTTGAAGGGAGCGTTTTGATCCGCGCGATAGCCCAGCGCGTCCTGCAGGTCGTTGTACATGCCGAAAGCGGCGCGGATCGTCGTCCTGTCATTGAAGGGGCTCCACGCGACCCCGATTCGGGGCTGCGGCAGAAATTTCGCCCGGTTGGCCGTGAACAGCTGGCTTCCGATTTGCGGCAAGCAGACGTTCGCAGCGGGTTGTGACGCACACATCGGCACGCCCGAGCCGTTGAGGGTGTAATTGGCCGCCCGGCCATTCGCTTCGTTCCAGCCCGTGGTGGATTCGCCGCGGAAGCCCAGAGAAACGCTCAAATTCGAGCGCGCGCGAATCACGTCTTCGACGTAGTAAGCGCTGAAAAACGAGCGCCAGTTCATTTCCGTCGGTGTGGGGTCAAACAAAAAGCTGGCGGTTCCGGTCAGCAAGGTGGGAAGTCCGGTGAAGGTCATCTGACCGTACTGGCTGAGTGCGATTGTTTCGTTGGATTGGAAGGGCTGGAACCAGACACCGGCTCGAACCTGGTGGCGGCCTTTCGTGACTTCTACGTCGTCTGTGAATGTGAAGAGATCCCGCGCGATGTAGAGATTGCTTCCATTGTTGCTGCCCGCAAGCCCGAGTTGCGCCTGCGGGTTGGAAGCCTGACTGCCGCCAACTACCACCGCGCCTACAGGGAGGCCCGCCAGGAAGCCTGGAACGGTGGCAGCCGGAGTGCCGGGAGTGGGCTCGCCCGCAAAGAAATATCCCGCGCGAGAGAAGCCAAAGCGGAACGTGTTGAGCAGCATCGGCGAGAAAATATGCGTTTCCTGCAGGCTCAGCACCTGTTCCCGCAGGCTCAGCAGGTCCGTGCTGTAGGGATCGGCTGGCGTTGCGGTGTTGGCGTTACTGTCGTCGACGGTGTAGACGACACCCACAGAATCTCGGCTGGAAAACACATGGTCGAGGCGCGCCGTGCCGAAGTCCTCGCGAATCGTCTGCAAGGGACTGCTGAGCACCTGCGCGACTCCATCTCCAGCAGGAGTGACCTTGAAATCGGGCGCACCCGCCGGGGCTATAGGCCATAGGTTGAGAAGGCCCATATTCTTGACGACGGCAGCAGCGTCCAGCCGGGCCTGGGCGTCGGGAACGAGTGCGACGGAGGTCTCGTGCAGATTCTGGCGGAAGCCTTCGTAGTTGGCGAACACAAATGTTTTATCTTTCTGGATGGGGCCGCCCATCGAGGCGCCAAACTGATTCCTCTGAAAGGGAGGCGCGGAGGCGCCGGCATCGAAGTAGTTGCGCGAGTCGAAGTCGTTGTTGCGCAAGAACTCGTAGAGCGAACCGTGCCACTGGTTGGTGCCCGACTGCGTTACGATGCTGACCTGGCCGCCCGGCTTCTTGCCGTACTCGGCACTGTAGGTGTCGCGCAGGATGTTGAATTCCCGCACCGCGTCGATGCCCAGCAATTGTCCGCTGGCGCCACCGGGAGTCATGTTGTTTTCGGCTGCGCCGGTAAACTCCACGCCATTCAGGAGAAAAAGATTCTGCTGCGGGCGGTTTCCCGATACGGCGAACATATTAGCCGTCGTGGAATTGGAGATTCCGATGCCGCCGGTTTTCTCCCAGGTGAAGTTCACCACTCCGGGATTAAGGAGCATCAACAAGTCGTAGCTGCGCCCGTTCAAGGGAAGATCTTCGACCTGCTGGTGGCTGACCAGTCCCGAAATGTCCGCCGTGGTGGTGCTTACGATCGGCGCATTCTGGTCTACCACAACGCGCTCGCTTACCTGGCCCAGGCGCAGCGCCAGATTCACGGTGGCCTCCTGCCCCACCACGAGTTGAACTCCCGTGCGAACTTCCTCCGCGAAACCCTGTTTCTGAACATGAATCTCATACTCGCCCAAGGGTAGCGACAGCAATCGGTACAATCCCGCCTGGTCCGTGCTGGTGGTGCGCGACATGCCCGTGGCCACGTTCCTTGCGGCGACGGTCGCATCCCCGACGGACGCGCCGGAAGGGTCGGTGACGGTTCCCACGATGTTCGCCGACACTTGACCAAAAGCACCGGGGGCACACAACAGAAAAAGAATCAGTAACCTGAATCGCATTAGGATTCCACCTTGTTGTCGATTTGATTTGGGTCCGCTGTTTCGCGGGACAGCCGCTTGAGCGGCAATACGTTTTAATACGTGTCAATTGGTTATGTCAAATCGAATCGATACGATAATGGAGAAGGCGCGACGGGGAATCTGCGATGGAACTACGGGCGAACGATCATGACTTCGGTGGATTTGATCAGGGCGGCCGCGTGCTCGCCCACCTTCAGGCGCATTTCGCGCACCGCGTCTGCGGTGATGATGGAGGTGATGTGCTGTCCGCCAATCGAAAGCGTTACCTGGGCCATCAATCCGCTGATTTTTATTTCGGTGACGCGCCCCGCCAGCTGGTTCCGGCCGCTGATCCGGCGGAAATTCGGCCGGCGCTCGCGGACAGAGGCCTTTTCGCCGGCCCGGTAAAGAAATTTGTCGACCTGCTTTTCGGGAATGCGATGATGGCCCCCGGCGGTTTTGACCGTCTGGATCTTATGCTTATAAATCCACTGCTTGAGCGTGGGATAGCTGATGCCGAGGACCTTGGCAGCTTCGCGAGGCGTGAACAGTTTCATGTCACTACATCCATCTCATGCGGTGAAGTTAACGGGGCTCCTGCTGCCGCGGATTCTAAAGCATCCGAGCCGCGGAAGCACCAGAATTTCGCGCCCTCCGCGCTGCGGCCGGCATACCGATGGGGGGCCGTTTGGGCGTGGGTGCCCGCACGGGCGTGGATAATGTCAAGTTAGCCGCCCGCTATTAAGCATCGGCCTGCCAAGCATAGCTTGCGCTCGAATGCTCGTGTAATAAGATGGATTGGTCATGTTCCGATGGGATCGGTTCTTCGTGTGAGAAGCTGTACGAAGTAGGAAATTGCATTGATGCGATCGGGTAACCGGGAGGCCCTGCTGATGGATTCGAGTGTTTCTGAGGATGGTGCGGTCACGCAACACGCGAAACGCTAGGCGAACCGCCCCCGCCGTGCGCCATGGTGATTTTCGGCGCGGGCGGCGATCTGACCAAGCGGAAACTGATTCCCGCGATCTATAATCTCGCCCAAGGGAATTTGCTCCCCGAGAAACTTCGTCATCGTCGGCGTTTCCGTCGAGCAGTTCTCCACCGACGAATTTCCGCGCTCATGCCACTGAAGACATCAAGAAATACTCCACAAGCGGCGTGGATCAGAAGTGCTGGGACTGGTTCGTCCAGCGGCTTTTCTATATTTCCGGGGATTTCAACGACCCGCAGCTTTACGCGCAGACTCGGAGAACAGCTCGGCAAGGTCGAGAAAGAGGAAGGGACCGGCGGGAACTGCCTGTTTTATTTCGCGACCAGCCCGGCGTTCTTCGCGCTCATCGCCAAGCAACTTAGCGACGCGGGACTTACGAAGCAGGATGACAAGAGGTGGCGCCGTCTGGTAGTCGAGAAGCCTTTCGGGCACGACCTGGCATCGGCCGTGGCGCTCAATCGCGCGCTGTCTGGACGCCGTCGGAGAGAAGCAGATCTTCCGCATCGATCATTACCTGGGCAAAGAAACCGTGCAGAATATTCTGGCGTTTCGATTCGCGAACGGCATCTTCGAGCCCGTCTGGAACCGGCGCTACGTGGATCACGTTCAGATCACCGTCGCCGAGGAACTGGGCGTCGAATTGCGCGGCGGCTATTACGACACGGCGGGCGCGCTTGCGCGACATGGTTCCCAACCACATTTTTCAGCTGATTACGCTCACCGCGATGGAGCCGCCCATTTCGTTTGAAGCGGAGGAAGTGCATGACGAACAGACCAAGGTGCTGCGCGCGATGCAGCAGACTGACCCCGGAGCACGTACTCGATCAGGCCGTTCGCGGACAGTATGGCGAGGGAACCATCGATGGCAAGCGCGTTCCGGCATATCGCAGCAGAACCGAGCGTGGCGCCCAACTCCAACACGCCAACGTATGTCGCGATGGCTCTCCACATCGACAACTGGCGGTGGGCGGGCGTTCCTTTTTACCTGCGGACCGGCAAGCGCCTGGCGAAACGGCTGACGCAAATCGTGATCCGGTTCCGGCGTCCGCCGTTCGTTCTGTTTCGCAACACGTCGGTGAATAACATTGCGCCCAACGAACTCGTGATCAGCATCCAGCCGGATGAAGGAATTTCGCTGAGCTTCGAGGCGAAAGTCCCGGGGCCGGTGGTCCGCCTCGGTGCGGTAAACATGAATTTTCAGTACTCCGACTACTTCGGCACCACTCCGTCGACTGGGTACGAGACGCTGCTTTACGACTGCATGATGGGCGATTCCACGTTATTTCAGCGCGCCGACATGGTGGAGGCGGGTGGGCCGCCGTTCAGCCTATTCTGGACGTATGGAACGCGTTGCCCGCGCGCGACTTCCCGAATTATCCGGCCGGCAGCTGGGGGCCCGAGCAGGGTAACGAACTGCTGCGGCGGGACGGGCGTGAATGGCGCAATCCGGTGAACGGATCGACGCCGCATGGGAATGGCGACGCCGCTGCGCGCAGGCGCGAACAAACCAGTTTCAAAAGTCTGATCTACGCTGCCAAAGCTTGAATCCGTCACCCTCGGCGGACGGCTGGGGTTTACTTTTGGTTTTTAGCCGCATCCGTAGCCGATGGTTCGCGGACGATTTCAACTGAGCAGGGCGCGTGTCGAGCGACCGCATCGGAAACGCTCCCGAGGAGAAAGCGATTCAGCCCTTTCCATCCGTGCGAGCCGAGAACGATCAGATCGGCGCCGGCCAATCGGTGGCAGTGTCGATGATGTTCGTCTTCGCATCGCCAAAATCGACGGTCTTCACTGGCCTTGAACCCGCCTCCCGAACTCTACTGGCAACGCTGTTTCACCAGATCGGTTGCTTGCGATTTTGCGCTCCTCTTCGATTTCCGCTACTTGCGGAGTGAAATGGGGGAAGGCATCCGCCGAGATATAAACGCTGATGGGCTCGACCACACTCAGAACCCGAATCTCGGCATCCTGCGTTCGAAATTGTGTCAGCACGTTCCGCATCGCGGCCTGCGAGCACGGGGAATCGTCCATGGCCAGTAGAATTCTCATCTCAGCACACTCCACTTAGAACGGTCGCTTGCGTTGGTCCTTGAGCAACTTAACAAAGCGGCGGCCAACGCCGTCAGTCGAGCGGGAAACGACCGGTGACATTGTGACGCGAGTCACTGCTCGCTTACGAGATTACTGCTCCGCATAGAATCGCCGGACGATTCCCGGAATGGCAGTGGGCCCCTTCCAGTCGGGATATTTCACGTCGAACTGCCCGGTTAGGATTTGGCCCGCCTCTTCGGCGGTTTTTCCCTGGGCTTTGAGCTCGCGAGTAGCCGCCTGCAAGTCCCGGAGGACCTCGCGTTCGCCGGCGATGAGCGATGCGTCACGCATTTCGCCATGATTTGTGAAAATGATGCGCGGACGCAGGGCTTCGAGCTTGTCGAGAGTCGCGAGCCAGTTCGTCGCGCTCGCGGTGGATTCGCCCATGCCCGGATACGATTTGCTGGTTAAAAAGTTGCCGGAGAGCAGGACTCCATCCTCCGGCACGAAGACGACGACGTCGCCGTGGGTGATTGCCGGGCCGAACCAGAGCAACTGGGCGGTCACCCCGCCAAGGTCCAGTGTCGCTTCGCGGTCGAAGACGATATCGGGTGACCGGAGTTTTACGTCTTTCAGAGCGTCCGCCAGGTTTGCCGAACGTTTCACGAACGCATCGATGAACTTCAACGTGCTTTCATCGATATCCGCCTTCTGGGATTCGGGGACGATCCACACCGAGTCCGGCGGAAACGACTGGCCTCCGGAAACGTGCTCCGGGCGAAAATCGGAAGTGCTGAGATAGATCTTCGTATTTTTGCCAAGCTTCAAAGCTTCGCGCGCGTCGACCTCTCCGCTGCGCGGGCCCATGCCCGTGTCGAATACAAGCGTCGCGCGCGTCCCGGTAATGATGCCTACGTTGGGCACACCGAACCGCCCGCCGTCTGGGATCATGTAGACGTGGTCGGACACGCGTTTGACGCTATCCTGCACGACGAAGGGGTTCGGAGAGTCTGGCACGCCAGCCTTTTGTTCCTGAGCGATTGCCGGCACCGGAAGCAGGCTCGGGATCAACGCCGCGAGGCTAACCATAGAGGCCATTCGAAGCAAATTCGCAGCAGGTTGTCTCATCGAAGTACGTTCCCCTTCAGATCACGTGACTGCCGGGACAGAAGTTAGCTGGAGCGCTCCTGGATGTCAACGGATGAGCGCGGATGAGCGCGGAAACGCGTGGCTAACGGCTAGGGTTGAAGGCCCAACGCCAGCGCTGGATTCGTTTTCGCCATACGGTTGATATCGGCCACCGGGATTCCTTCCTTATTCAGCGCGTTCATGAAGTCGAGCAGTCCCTGAGGATGGAGCGCGAAGGGTGGATTATGAATGGTGCCGAAGTTCGTTGCCAGGATGCAGAATTGGGGGCCGACCTGGCGGATCGCTTCAGCGTACTCGGCAATTGTGTGGCGCGGCTGGGGACCGACAAACGGGCCGTCCGCGTCAAACTCGAGATAGGCTCCGTCGCGGGCGGCCTGCTGCATCTGAGGAATGCTCATGTTCTCGAGGTAGTACATCGCGTGCGTGACCACGATGTGCGTCACTCCGCGCTGATGCGCCTCATGCACAACCAGCAGAACTTCGTCCGCCGAGATGTGGCCGGTCTCGAAAACCAGTTGGTGATGCTGCGCGATGAAATCGATCAGCTCGATCACGTCAGGCAGGAGCTGCCCATCCTTCTGGATGGGAACGAAAGGGCCCACTTTTCTGCGTTTCCAGTCGTTCTCCGCGTCGATCGTGGGCAGCCATATGATTCGGCCCCAGCCGCCCTTCATCATGGTCATGCGCTTTACGGCTTCGAGGTTGATTCCTCCGTTCGAGAGGTCCATGGTGATGCCCCCAAAAATTTCGATGCCGGGGACCTGTTTCCGCACCATGTAGGCGAGGGCGGCGGTTGATTCCCAGTGATTTTTCAGCACGAGTCCGCGCATGCCGTTTTCCTTGGCGAGGCGCGCGAGGTCGTCGGCGTCAATCGAGCGGGGCACGCTGTCCGGGGAGCTATGCACGTGAAAATCGATCGCGCCTTTTAGATTCAAATCTGACTGCGCGTAGCCCGGTGCTGCGAGGACCAGCAAAAGAAAAATGGAAGACCACCTTAAAGGCGCAACGCGAAGGCTGGACAATTGCTTCCTCTGCTTCCTCATCTATGACGCTCCTTATGAAACTCGAAGAACCGGCGAGACGCCGGCGCTATGTCTGTGGCCGCGACGATTTTGCGGAGGGCAGCCTACAGGTTCAGCAGCTTCTTGGCGTTCTCCGAGAGCACCATTTGCTTTTCCTGCGGCGTGATTTGGGAGTTGCGCACTACCTGGAGGTTCAAGGTGGCTCCCCCATCGCCTCCGGCAAGCAGCCTTTCCGCTCCAAAGCGCTTGACGAAGGTCTCGATTGTCCGCTCGCCGTTATACACGCACGCCCCGGTGTCGCACAGGATGTTTTTTCGTCTCTTCAAAATCTGCGCGGCATGTTCGCGGTCTTCGCCGGTCGTGAACGTGTCCAGAGCCACGAACGTCATATCCGGGAATTCTTCCGCGAGTATCTCCAACCGCCAAAGCGATTCGTGTTCGGGCTGTCGGCAGTGAATGAACGGGATAAGCTTCAGATCGCGGGCCTGCCGCAGGATGGGGCGCATGAAGGGATGGTCGATGTTGAATCCGGTATAGCCGTGATGCCAGATGACCCCTTTGAACTTCAAGTCTTTGGCCATGCGTTCTAGTTCGTGCAGGGAGCCTTCTCCATCGGAGAGCTGCACCGTTCCAATCCCTACGGGAAAGCGGTCAGAGTGCTTCGCGACGTAGGTCGCCACCAGGTCATTCATTTTTCTGGTGCTGGCGATGCCCTCGGTTCGCCGGTAGGTGAAGCCGGTGGTAAGGACGGACTGTTCGATGCCGTTCTGATCGAGGTACTTCACGCGCTGGCTGTAGTCCTTGGCAATGACCTCGTCGGGCGAGCCGAAATCGGAAAAGTTTTCAGACGGAGGATCGAGATGCGCATGAATGTCGAACACGCGATAGGACGCTCCCTGGGTGTCGGAGCTCTGTGCCGCCGCGGCATTCGGCGCGATCGCGGCTGCCGCCAGGCCGGCACCGGCAACGCTTTCGATCATCTGACGGCGAGAAATTTCCTTACCCATGTTGCCTCCTCGATATACGTTGAATTCCCCTGGACCTCTAAGTCAGGTCCATTCCGTTGGCAAGTACCGCCCGAGAGCCTAGCTGTCTCGCTCGGCGGTGTCAACGATGAGCAGTGGATTGTCGCCGCAAAATGAGAATGTCCGGTTTGTGCAAAGTAGAAATGTCCGGTTTCATCCCGGGTGGGAGGCGGGATGGAAACGGAGCGAATCGAGTTGAGTGCGAGAGAACGGGAGCGGTTAAAGGTGCTGCAACAAGTGGAAGAAGGACACATCCAGCAGGTCGAAGCCGCGCGGCGGCTGCGGGTGAGCGACCGCCAAGTGCGGCGTTGGCAACAGCGTTTGCGCAAGGAGGGAGATCGGGGGATTCTGCATCGGCTGCGCGGCCGTCGCTCCAACCGCAAGATCCCCGAGGCGAGGCAGAAGCGGGCGATAACGGAACTGCGGCAGCCGCGCTATGCCGGGTTCGGCCCGACGCTGGCCAGCGAGCACCTGGCGCGTGCCGGCCTGGTGGCCAGCCGGGAAACGCTGCGTCAATGGATGATCGCAGCCGGGTTGTGGCAGGCGCGCCAACGCCAAGCCAAGCGCGTGCATGTGTGGCGGCCGCGGCGCAGCTGCCGGGGCGAGTTGGTGATGATGGACAGCTCGCCGTTCGCTTGGCTGGAAGAGCGCGGCCCGCGCTGCCATTTAATCGCGATGATCGATGATGCCACCAGCCAGGTGTGGGGCCGCCTGGTAGAGCACGACTCGACCGAGGAGAATCTGAGCACCCTGGGTGGCTGGGTGCAACGCCACGGGCGGCCTCTGGCTCTCTACACCGATAAAAACAGCCTGTTCGTGACCTCCCGCCCGGTGCAATGGCACGAACAGTTGCAGGATCAGCCGGCCCGTACGCAGTTCGGGCGCGCTCTGGCGGAACTCGACATCGAGTGGATCGCCGCCCACTCGCCGCAGGCCAAGGGACGCGTCGAGCGGCTCTTTGGCACGCTGCAAGACCGTCTGGTGAAGGAGATGCGGCTGGCAGAGATCGCCACGCTGGAGGCGGCCAATCGCTTTCTGGAAATCACCTTCTGGCCGTTCTGGAACCAGCGGTTTGTCGTCGCGCCGGCACGAAACGGCGATGCGCACCGGCGGCTCGATCGCAGCCAGCGGCTGGAGGAAATCCTCAGTGTGCGGGTAGTGCGGACTGTGGGCTCCGACCACACGGTGAGCTGGAACGGGCAACGCTGGGGCTTACGGCGAGAGCAGGTGTGCGCCGGGCTGCGGGGGGCGCACGCGGAAATCGAAAAGAGGCTCGATGGCACGCACTGGCTGCGTTTCCGCGGCCGTTACCTGCCGCTGCAGCCGTGTCCGGCCGCGACGCGATCCGCAAGTCCTTCCGGCCTACGGCCTCCAGGCCTTGCGGATCGCACATCCCAACCAAAAACTCACAACAAAACCAAATACCTTCCGCCTCCCAATCACCCCTGGCGCAAATCCTGGAAGCGGACATTTCTAAATTGCAATAAACCGGACATTTCTACTTTGCGTTGACACGATGAGCAGTGGATGAGCAGTGGATGAGCAGTGGTTGGTTCAGTCGTCGACACACCTGAGCAGGCATAGTTTTCTGGGTAAGTCCTTGTTACAAATCCAGCGTCATGATATGACCAGAAACTAATTTATGGCAATTGCAGCCAGGAGACACACATGAGTGCGCCGAAAACCGTTGGAATCGTACTACTAGCAGGACTCGCTGGCATGCTGGTGGGTGCCAAAATGCATGATAGTCATTCGGTGGTGAGTGCCAATTCAGCGGAGGCGGCAGACGAGACACCACTGCCGAAAGACGTCTATGCCGATTCCAGGAACCGGCTCCCCATGCCGAAGCGGGAGGACCTGGACGATTCGGGCAAGAAGGTTTACGACGAACTTACGGGGCCGAAGCGGCTGGCGGGGAGCCACCCTTCCGTCCGCCTTTACAGTCCGAAACTCGCCGCTGCTTTGGAAGAGGTCTCCAACTACCTGAAATATAATACGGGTTTGCCGGACCAGTTGGTCGAGATAGCCGTTCTTACGACCGCGCGCGAAATGGATTGCCAGTACGAGTGGACGCAATGGGAGACTCATGGGCGCGATCCGAATGATCCTCGCCACATTGAGCCGGCAGTCATCGACATAATCAAGTACCGGAAGCCTGTGACGGGTCTTGGTGAAAAAGAGACGGCCATTATTACCCTCGGGCGGGAGATGTTTGGCCAAAAAAAGGTTTCTCCGGCGACCTTTGCCGAGGTTTTGCGTCTGTTCGGCCGGCGCGGCACCGTCGATCTGGTCTGGCTGATGGCCAATTACTCCGCGGCCTCGGTGGAGATGACTGTTTTCGACCAGCAATTGCTGGCGGGACAAAAACCGCTGCTTCCTCCTCGATAGGTGATCGCTTTACGAACGATAAATGTCGTTCCGCTGCTGCCGCCATAATTCTTTTGAGATTCGGAGATCCGAAGGAAATTGGATAAGCGACGCGCCCTCCATTGCCTGTTAATGCTTCGCGGTGCAAGGCTTTGATGTTTCCCTTATTCTCCGCCGGAGCCATTTTGGGGGGCATCGTGGGATTTCTCTGTGTCCTCGCACTGGATTTCCGGCGCAGGCGTTTAGCCCCAGCCGACTTGCCTCGTATTCCGGGCCTGGCAATGCTTGATCTCCTGGCGCCCGCCTTAACAGCTTTATTTGCAGGGACGTTGTGCGCCACGCTTTATCCGGATGCTGTTTCGCAAGGCGTTTTGCGGCTCCGCACACCAGCGATGGCCGGTATCATCTTCTGCTTTTTGATTTTTGCGGGAGTTTGGTCAGAGGGACGCAAGCAGATCCGATTTGAGAGACCCGCTGGGCTGCTATTTGCCGAGTGGCTGATTTTCACGGGAGCCGCCTGGATCGCGCTTGCCGGCTTGTTCCATGCAAACAGCACGCAAGTTATTCGCTCCGTTCTGTTGGCTGTTCCATTGCTCGCTGCCGGAGCCATCCTGATCACCGTGGTGGTCCCGCCATTCATGAAGAAGTATGAAGGATTGCGCATTCTGGACCGCGTGGGCGGGGATGAGCAATTCACGCAAGCCGAGTACACGGCGCCAACGCCCGAGTGTCCCCACCCGGAGCTTTGGCGGATGCTTGACTCACAAACGACGGAGGTGGAAGTACTCGAATTTCTAAAGACGCTGGTTACGACGCTCAAGCCGAAACTCGTGGTCGAGACGGGGACGTTTCTTGGTCATGCCACAGTGAAGCTTGCGGAGGGCTTGAAAGAAAATGGCTTCGGCAAAGTGATCACGATCGAGTTTGATCCCGCTATTCGCGCACGAGCCGTGGAACGGTTCAAGGCTTCCGGGCTGGCTTCCTGGATCGAGTCACGGCTGGAATCGAGCCTGGAGACCAATATAGAAGGCACAATCGACCTTTTGTACAGCGACAGCCACTTGGCGAATCGCGAGGCGGAGATCAGGCGGCTTCTGCCGCGTCTCGACCCGCGCGGTGTGCTGGTGATTCACGATGCCAGTTCGCACTTTAAAATCGTGCGGGAGGCTGCCCTCCGGCTCGAAAAGGAGGGGTTGATTTCTGCTGTATTGCTTTCGACGCCTCGCGGTGTGGTCATCGCGCAGCGACGCGAGGGAAGAATCTAGCAGACCTTCCCATGATCCCGCGGCTGCAAAATCCACCAGAAGCTCGCAAGTGCCTCTTTTCAAGGTCGGTGTGTAGCACGTAACTTGCCCCCCTTGAAAGCGTTCCTTGACACTCCGCGCGGGTTGCTGCTACGGTGCAAAACGGATGCACGAAAAGACACGCAGATACCTTCTTTTAGTTCTTGCCGTCGCGGCCCTGGGCTATTTTTTTTATAAATTTCGAAATTCCATCACGCTGGAGGGATTTCGCTGGGGAATGGTCGGCGAATCGCTGCGGCACGCCAACCTGTTCCTGCTGCTGCTGGGGATCCTGACCACCTATTTCTGCTTCGCACTGCGTGCACTTCGTTGGATGCGCTTTTCCCATTCGTTTGGCGCCATGCGTTTTTGGAACGCCTATCCGGCGACGCTCATGGGCTTCACTTGCACGTTTCTCCTGGGGCGAGCCGGCGAGCCGGTGCGCCCGGTGTTGATCGCGCGGAAAGACTCGCTCTCAATTCCTCATATGTTCGGCGTGTACGTGCTCGAGCGCGTCTTCGATATGGCGTCGGCCATCGTGATGGTGGGTTTGGCCCTGCTGTTCTTCGAGCGGAGCGGCATATCCGGCAATGGAGACACCTCCATTATGCGGCTGGCACGCTCCGCCGGCTTTGCACTGCTGGCGGGATTAGTGGTGATTGTTGGTTTTCTGATTTACTTTCGCTATCACGGGGCGGCTTGGCTTTCGCGCAAGTTGCAGCACGAGAGCTGGCGGACCGGCTGGCGGGAGAAAATCGCGGTACTTCTGGAAGGCTTCAGCGACGGGCTGCAGGGTGTGCGGACGTGGGAAGACCTCGGTGTGCTGCTCGCGTATACAGCCGTGCATTGGTTGCTGGTTATTTTCGCCTACTGGTGCGTCGCTCATGCCTTCGGCGGGGAGCTGAGTGCGTTGAATTTCACCGCGGCGACGCTGGTGCTTGCCTTCACGATGGTGGGCTCGGCGGCGCAGCTTCCAGGAGTGGGCGGCGGCGCGCAAGTGGCAACGTTCCTCGTGCTCACGCTGATGCTCGGCGTCAGCAAGGAGCCGGCCGCGACGATGGCGATTGTAGTCTGGCTGGTGACGTTTGCCTCCTGCTGCATCGTGGGATTACCGCTGCTGTTTCATGAGGGATGGTCGATGGGCGAGTTGCGGCAGATGGCTCGCGCCGAGGAAAAGGCTGGGGAAGCGGCGCTTCTGGAAGAGGCGGAGCACGCGGCCGACCCGAAAGGCCCCCGGTGAAGTGCCCGTTCTGCGCTCATCTCGACGACAAAGTCATTGATTCGCGAGAAGCTCGCACGGGAGATCTTGTGCGGCGCCGGCGGGAATGCTTGAAATGCGAACGCCGCTTCACCACCTACGAGCGCATCGACGAAATCCCGTACATGGTCATCAAGAAAGACGGGCGCCGCGAGAAATTCGAGCGCCAGAAGATTTTGCAGGGCCTGCTGAAGGCGTGCGAAAAACGCCCTGTGCCGGTGGGCAAGCTGGAAACAATCGTTGATGAGGCCGAGGCGTTTGTCAGCGAGGCTGCCGAGCGCGAGCGGACATCGACGGAATTAGGCGAGCTGCTGATGAGCCGGTTGAAGAAGCTCGATAAGGTGGCTTACGTGAGGTTTGCGTCCGTGTATCTGGATTTCAAGGACGTGAAGGAATTCATGGATGAGCTGAAAGGCCTGTTGAAAGACCGCGCCCGGAAGTAACGCCCGCCGAAGGTTATTTTCCCGATTTCACTCTAGCCCTGCCACACACCGGCAGCGAACGCCTTGACAGTACGAAAACCGAGATGCTCGTAGAGCTCCACGGCGCGGTGATTGATCGATGTGACCGTCAATGACAGCGATTCGTATTGCCTCTTGCGCAGTGCGAGGATCACGTTTTCCATGAGCGCCCGGCCGACGCCGTGCCCCTGATAGCCTGGCATCACGCAAATTTGCGTGGTGTGCCCTACCTTCTCCGCGACCGTGGAGGTGAGCACCATCGCGACGAGGCGGTCGCTTGTGGGCTGGCGCACCAGGAACGAGGCCTCGGGAAGAAACCGCCCGCAACCGGGCAACAGAACGATGTTCCGAAGAAACTTGAGGCCGCCTGCTTCACTGCAGTATTGATCGTTAATCTGACTGTCGACATGGTCGGCGTAGGCGAGATGGATCAGCCGCGCCGCTGCCTCGAAGGTCCGGTCGGACCATGGCTCGAGGCGAAGCCCCGAGGAAATCGGCTGGCCGGTGAGGTTTGCCTCCGAGAGCGGCAAAAGCATGAATTGCCGAGGGTGGAGATGAAAATACTGGGAGAGGAACACCGGATCGAGTTCGGTGCCAAAGGGCATCAACTGCGCTTCAATGCGCTGTAGTCGCGGCGTAGCCCGCAGAGTCGCCAGCATCTCGGATAACAGCTTCTGCGTCACGGGCGTCTGAGGCTGCCGCGAAGTTACAAAGAGTCCGCCTATGAGCCCTTTCTGGTCCTCCAGCACATAGAAACCGTAACCGGCCGGATGGCCGTTGTCGATTGCCGCGAATCCTCCTAAAGCATGCGAATCGATGAATTTGCGGATCAGCTCGATGGAGGGCTTGTAGTCCCAATGCAATTCGGTGCGCCAGTGATGAGCTTCTTCTTGGAAGAGGGTTTCCAGCGATCGTGAGTGAATCTGGCGAAGATCGATAATCTGCATCAGGTGGGAGGCCCTTTTTCGGATTCTACTATAGCTCCGGCGCCGGAAGCTAACTGACTGATTGGAAACGGAAAAGGTTGCGGCAAATTATGGGTCCGATGAAGTATGCTAAGATTCGTCGGGCTTAGGCAAAAAGTTTGGGGCCCGCACCCGGATGGCTGTCCTCTCAGAGCTTCGCTATCCCACAACCCGGCTCGCAAAAGTTTTCTCGGCGCTCTTTGCGCTGGTTCTTTTCGCTTTCGTTGCGGTGTCCACGGTATCGGGATTTCTGTTGTACCAACTGCTGCGTCCCGGTAGAAGTCCTACCGCGTTTGATCTCTCCGTAATGATGGGGCACCCGGCGACGGTGTCGTTTCCGCTGGAAGATGGCACTCAGCGCGAGGGTTGGTTCTTCCCCGGCTTGCGCGGGGCACCCACGGTAATCGTGGCGCACGGCTATCGCGCGCAGCGTGCCGACGTGCTGACACTGGTGACCGCGCTCCAGGAACAGCAATTCAATGCATACTTGTTTGATTTCACGGGGCACGGAACGAGTGCCGGGGTGACTACGCTCGGCTACAAGGAGACCTCGGAACTGCGCTCGGCCGTGCAATCGCTCGCGACGCGCGACGACGTGGACCCGCGCCGTTTCGGCCTTTGGGGCGAAGATATGGGCGGCTATGCCGCGCTCGAGGTGGCCACATCGGACCCGCGGATTGCGGCGGTTGCCGTGGATAACGCGTACAGCGACCCCCGGCAGATGGTGGAGGTGGAGGTAAGGCATTCCGGGTTGGCGGCATTGCCCGGTGTCAGCACGTTTTCAGACTGGGGTTTTCGCTTCATCAATTACTCGTCTCGGAATGTAGCTCCCGTTTCCGAGCATTTGGGACAAACTCGGGGAATTCCCAAGTTATTTATCGAAACCGAGAACCGGCCCGATCTGGCGAGAGACACGCTGACGCTTTTCAATATCGCCCCGGAACCGAAGCAGCTGATCCGCAACCGTCTGAATTATTCCGACATGGGCGACGAGGACCGCAAGAACTACGAGAGCCAGATCGTGAACTTTTTCCTTCAGTCGCTTCCCCCGGCATCCCGTTCCCACTAGGCAAGTGCCTCCCTGTCAGCGGGGCAGTGGTCCGATGGGAACGTACAAAATGCCCTGGTAGTTCTCTTCCAGATTGCCGAAGAACCTCTTGGCCCGCCTGATCTCTTCTAAACCTGCCGGAGTGGTGAGCACCAGGGCGGGATCGATGTCGGCAGGGGACCATTCCGGCAGTTCGCGGCCAAAATAATAAGCGAGGCCATAGTTCCACGATCTTGGCAGCTGGTAAGTGAATATTCGATCGGGATGAAGATTATTGTGCATCAGCTCGGCGTGCCACCGCGCTGAAACGTAGGGATCGAGTGCCGGAAGGATTGCAAGATTTGCGAATTCGACTGAAAACACTGCCAGCAGGATAGAAGCCAGCACTGTGCCGGGCTTGCGAAAAAGCGAAAGCAAGGCCCCGCTCAGGCCTCCAGCGATCGCAATCACTGCGGCTACTACAATCGAGTGGCGGACGGACTCTGCAAAGTGGTGCGCGGACGCTGCCGCGACGACGCCAATGATCACCCACGTGAAACCAATCGCGGCTCGTACACCCAAACTCCCCGGCTCCTCGCCGGAGGTTGATGAACGTGTCTTTGAATACGACACGGCGCAAAGTAAAGCCAGGGCGGGAGTCGCCGGCAGAATGTAACTGGGTAGCTTCGATTGTGAAAAACTGAAGAACAGCACAGGGAAGACCGCCCAGCAGGCGAAGAAGAATCCCGGCGAATCGTGCCAGCAGTTTTCGCGCCAGAGACGGAGACCCTCCCGGCCTGCGGGCCACAATAGCGCGCTCCAAGGCAGCAATGCGAGCAGCGTGACCGGGCCGAAAAACCAGAAGGGTTGGGGGTGCCGGAAGACGGGCGTTAGGTAGCGCTCGAAGTTGTGCTGAAGAATAAAGACACGGAAAAAGCCGGGATTGCGGAGCTGACAAATCACATACCACGGAAGCGCCACCACGCAGAACGCCAAAATGGCGCAGGGATGGGCAAGCCGGATCCAGGCGCGCCACGCACCGGTGGATACGGACCACAAGGCTACCGCGCCTCCAGCCAGAAGGATTGCCGCTGGTCCTTTGGCCAGAACGCCAAGGCCAATAAACCCCCCAAAGAGCAGCAGAGGCAACGTATCACCCATCTCAGGTTTTTGCGCGACAGGCGTTGCGGCACGCAGATGACCCGAATAGCGAAAAACGGTCGCGGCGCTTGCCATGGCGAGAGTGATGCTTGCGCTGAAAAGCATGTCCGGAGTTGCGGCTCTCGAGAATCCAATCGCAGCGACCGTTGTTGAGAATAAGATTACGGCGAGCACAGCGGGGTCCTTCAGTCCGGTCGCGCTTGCCGCGTAATGCTTCCAGGCCAGCCAGCCAATCGCGAGCGTCGCCGCGAGAGCGGCTAGGGCGGACGGCAGCCGGAGCGCCCATTCAGCGGGAAGATGCAACAAAAAGCCGATGGCGCCGGCCCAGTAATAGAGAATTGGTTTTTCAAACCACGGCTGGCCGTAAAGCCGCGGCGTGACCCAATCCCCCGTTTGGGCCATGGCGCGAGCAATCCATCCATAGCGGGGTTCGTCAGGCCCTGCCAGTCCAATCGCGCCGGGGTTTCCGAACAGTGTGATTAGAACGATCGCGGCGCACACTGCCGCGTTGAAATAACTTGGGCGTTGCTGCGGTTGAGACGAATTTTCCAAGCCGGCACGAGTTTATCACTCCGCTGCCAACATCCGAATGCTGGTTCAGTTCAAAATTTCTACGGCAAGTGAAGTGAGGCATTGAATATGCCCTTCTGCATCGAACGTCGCCGGCAGCATTCGCTGGCATCGGCTGTGCGGCCTCGCGCATAATGACGCGGGATGCGTGATTGGATTGAGTATGCAGCGGCGTGGATCGGGCTAAAAACACTGGGGCTGCTGCCAAGGCCGGCCGCGCGATTCGTCGGCGCGACGTTCGCCTCCGTTGCATACTCCGTTCGGCCCCCCCTGAAGCGCGCAGCGATGTTCAACCTGCAACTTGCGTTTCCGGATTGGACGGACGCGAAACGTAAAGCCGTGCTCCGTCGGATGGTCCAGCAGGTTGGCTGGATGGTCGGCGAGTTTTCGCAGTTTCCGAAGTACATGCTGGGCGGAATTCAACAGATCGTCGCGCTCGATGGATCAGAGAACTTTGAGATGGCAAGGCAGCGAGGGAAGGGAGTGCTTTTCCTCACCGGCCATATGAGCGCCTGGGAACTGGCGCCTTTTGCCCATGCCCTTTACGGCCATCCGCTGTATTTTCTGGTGCGGCCGATCAGGAACCGCCGAATCGATGAACTGGTCAACTCCTACCGCTGCCTTTCGGGCAACCGTCCCATCGAGAAAAACAAGTCCGCCCGGATGATCTTCAAGGTCTTGAATGAAGGTGGAACCGTGGGAATCCTTTCGGACCACAACACGGTCATCGAGGAAAGCGTGTTTGTGGATTTCTTTGGAATACCCGCTTCGACCACTTCGGGATTGGCGAGGATCGCGCTCCGCACCGACGCGGCGGTAGTGCCCGGCTTTCTGCACTGGGACTACGCGCGAAAGATTTACCGGTTACGCTTCGAACCCGTTGTGGAACTGGTGCGCAGCGGAAATGAGGAGTCGGATGTCCGCGAGAATACCGCGCGCTTCACGCGCGTAATCGAAGATTACGTGCGGGCGCACCCGGAACAGTGGTTGTGGGTTCACAAGCGATGGAAGACTCGGCCGGCAGGCGAAGAACCTGTCTATCCGTTTTAATGGCCAATTCGAATCGCCATTGCTGTTGGCAACGGCTGGTCCTTCTAGCCGGCCGATCGTGCCGGGCAAAATAGATAAGAGAGGCAAAATGAGCCGCACTGCTGGAGAACTCGCGCAATACCTGGGAGCAAGGATCGAGGGCGAGCCGGACTTGCCGATTTCCGGACTGTCCAGCCCCGAACAGGCTGGCGGGACTGACGTCATTTACCTTGATTCCGCACGGAATCGAAGCCGCGCGGCCAATTCTAAAGCACGCTGTGTGCTGGCCGAGCCGGGTATCCGGATTGACGGAAAGACGATTATTGAAGCCACGAAGCCCAAGCTCGCCTTCGCGAAGGTAGCGGCGTGGCTGTCGCCGCGTACTGCGGCGCATGCTGAGATCCACCCCACCGCGATCATCGCGAGGAGCGCCTCGATAGGGGCGAATGTAAGCATTGGCCCTTACGTCGTGATTGAAGAGGATGCGCAGATCGCGCAGGGCACGCAAATCGGTGCGTTTTGCTTTGTGGGTCACGGGAGCCGGCTCGGAGAGAACTGCGTGCTGCATCCACGCGTAACGCTCTATGCTCGGGCACGCCTCGGGAATCGCGTGGAGGTCCATTCGGGCGTCGTGATAGGCGGCGACGGGTTCGGGTATGTGTTTGGCGAGGGCCGCCAATGGAAATTCCCGCAGGTCGGCAGCGTTGAAATTGAAGATGACGTGGAAATCGGTTGCAACACGACCATCGACCGCGGATCGCTTGGAGAGACGCGCCTAGGCAAGGGAGTGAAGATAGATAACCTGGTGCAAGTCGCACATAATGTTGAAATTGGCGAAAATTCGGTAATTGCCGCGCAGACGGGGATCTCGGGAAGCTGCGTGATTGGAAGGCACGTCTCCATCGGTGGTCAAGCCGGGATTGGAGACCATGCAACAATTCAAGACGACGCGAACGTCGGCGGGCAGGCGGGTGTGCTGGTAGGGAAGATCGTTCGCCGAGGACAGACAGTATGGGGAACTCCCGCCCGTCCGCTCGCGAAATTCAAGGAGCATTATGTCTGGTCCGCTCAGCTGGCCGAGCTACTGCCGGAGTTGATCGAGCGAGTTCGTGAGCTTGAGGAGCGCGTCGGTGATCGATGATGAGATAAACGGCAGTCACAAGAGATTCGTGTTTTATTCGCCACGGGCTGTTTTTTGAGAGGGCACCCTCCCAGGAGGTGGCGGCATCTGACTAGCGGGTCTGTCTCGGTTCTGCTGGCGACGCGTTTTTAGTTGACCGTGATCGGGATACAAAAGATAATAGCCAAGGCGCCGTAACTATCTGTAATGTCGGGAATTGTAATTTTCATTTACCCGTAAGAATAGCGACAGACCTGGAGTTCCGCACCCCAGCAGGACGAACCAAAGGGGTAGGTACACACGATCCGGGTGTTAGAAAACCCCGGCGAATTATTTTTTGAGGACCGTTGCAACTCGTTCTAAACGTATGTCTGAGGGATTAATGGCAGGGGAAGCGAAGCTGCGCGGCGACGCCACGGATAGTCTCTCCGGCGGCACCGCAGCGGTGACTGCGCGCGTGGCCGCGCCCGACGTCGAAGAGTCTGTCGCGCGGGCCACCAATTGGCTGCTGTCTGCCCAAAACCAGGATGGCTACTGGTGGGCGGAACTCGAAGCCGACACCACCCTCGAATCCGACTACATTCTTTATCTTCACGTTTTGGGCCAGCTTGATTCGCCCAAAGTGGATAAGCTCGCGAAGTATATCCGGGCTCATCAGCTCCCTGATGGAGGTTGGAACATTTTCCATGGAGGTCCGGCTGAGCTGAATGCCACCGTGAAGGCTTACGTGGCCCTGCGCCTCGCTGGCTTTGCCTCGACGGCCCCTCATATGGAGATGGCCAAGGAGAGGATCCACGAACTTGGCGGGTTGGAAGCGACCAACTCCTACGTCCGATTTTATCTGGCGATGGTCGGCGCTATCGACTGGGGCTTGGTGCCTGCGATCCCCCCGGAGCTGATGCTGCTGCCAAACTGGTTCCCCATAAATATTTACGAAATGTCTTCGTGGACGCGCGGAATCGTGATTCCTCTCGCGCTCGTCTATGCCAGCAAGCCCGATTGGAAGCTGCCGGAAGGCATTTCATTTGACGAGCTCTTCAAACGGCCGGGCGCTAAACCTGCCGCGTTCTCGTGGGACAGGCGGATTATTTCGTGGAGAAACTGCTTCCTTGCGCTGGACCGCGGACTAAAATTCTACGAACAGTCGCCCTGGAAACCCTTCCGCAAGGCTGCTCTGACACGCGCCCGGAACTGGATGTTGGAACGCCTCGAGCGAAGCGAAGGGTTGGGAACGATTTATCCCGCGATGATGAATTCGATTTTCGCCCTGCTCGCGTTGGGAGGGGACACAACCGACCCGCTGGTGGCGCGCGAGATACGCTTCCTGGAGCGTTACGAAATCGAAGAGAAGGGCACGATTCGTGTTCAGCCGTGCATCTCACCTGTCTGGGACACGGCCATCGCGATGGTGTCGCTGGAAGAGGCTGGGCTCGATCCCGGGCACCCGTCGCTGGTCGCAGCAGAGCGCTGGCTGCTCGAGAATCAGATTCTTGGGCCGGGCGACTGGCAGGTTAAGAATCCCAACGCCGAGCCGGGCGGCTGGGTTTTTGAGTTTCGCAACGATTTTTATCCGGACGTGGACGATACGGCGTTCGTCTTAATGGCACTCGGACGCGTGGCCGACCCGGACCCGGCGCGGCTGCGGAACTCCATCAAGCGCGGGCTGGCCTGGCTTGTGAGCATGCAGAACGGCGATGGCGGCTGGGGTGCGTTCGATCACGAGAACAACCTCCAATTCCTGAATCACATCCCGTTTGCGGACCATAACGCGATGCTCGACCCGTCGACCGCCGACGTGACCGCGCGCGCCGTCGAATGTCTGGGCCAAATGGGCTGGCCGGCGACGCATCCGGTGATCGAGCGGGCGCGGGCTTTCCTGCGGCGTGACCAGGAGGCAGATGGCTCGTGGTTCGGCCGCTGGGGAGTAAACTATGTCTACGGAACGAGCGGCGTTCTGCGCGCGCTGGAAACGGTGGACATGGCATCGCGCGATCACTGTCAGAAGGCCGCGAACTGGCTGCGCTCGGTGCAGAATCCCGACGGCGGCTTCGGCGAGTCGATTTTGTCCTACTACGATCCCTCGCGGAAGGGTAAAGGGAAGAGCACCGCGTCGCAAACCGCCTGGGGATTGATTGGGCTGCTGGCGGCGTCCGGGCCGAACGATCCGGCGGTGGAACGTGCCGTGAGCTGGCTCGTCTCTCATCAGAATGCGGATGGAGCCTGGGACGAGGATGAATTTACTGGAACAGGTTTCCCGTGCGTTTTCTATTTGAAGTATCATTTGTACAGGAACTCTTTTCCGCTATACGCGCTCGCACGCTACGACAACATGCGCAGGGGACGCCGGAAGTTCATCGGCGTTCAAGTTCCCGCTGAGGAAATACAGAAACGAAACGGACATTGGGGGTAATGGATGAGAGTTCCGCTTAGCTTGACCGCCAACATGGCGGGCTATCTCACGCGCAAGGGCCTCAGCGGCGAGAAGAAGTACCCTCTCGTGATGATGCTCGAGCCGCTGCACACCTGCAATCTCACCTGCACGGGGTGCGGCCGCATCCGCATTGGGTCTGGAGAACGCCCGCCAGAAGAATATTCTGCATATTTTTCAGGCTGCTGGCCTAACGCTGCAATGACTATCTGGACAAATTTCGCACGGTGTATGACGACCTTACTAGTTCATTGGCATACTAATTAGTTGTGCCTATGCAGTACAAGCAATGTTTTTCGTTAGCTATTGAGTACAAGTTATTTTTTCTAGTGATGTTGTATATTGTAAATATTTTTTTTCTAGTGTGCCTATATTTTATTGCACTATATAATATGCAATCTTGTTGTATTTTAACTATTATGTAAAGTATGACAAAGCTTTTTATATTGGCATTTTTTTTACAGAATAATGTTGTATATTTTTAAGTTTAATCTACGGCATGTTATTGTATATTTACTCAATTATTTACTGCATTTCAGACAGACTTATTTTATGCCTAATATCTATTGATCTTTGGTTTTTTTTAAACTCCTTGCAGTCTATTTAATGATTATTGATACAATTTTTTAATACGTTTTGCTGCACAATTGATCATTAAATTGAATTTCGAGTTTTTCATTGTTTAATCATTTTCGTGTATCTGACTACGTGTGTTCATGACAGTTATTTTCGCTTTTTTGTCAAATTTGATGCGGGGGTTACTGATCGTTTTAGGATGAAAACTAGGCCCAGCTCCTCGTGAGGTTAGGAGTCTTATGGCCGAGTTAAAATTGTTTTTGATTTTTTGCTATTAACATAATGGTAGTAATTTCTAAACAGAATTGCTGATTACGCTCGTGATAATTAATATTACTGGCGAATTATATAATCATTCTTATGTGTTCTCTACTTATCGTCTGTTATTATAGTAAAATATTTAAACAATTCGTAAGCCTACGGTTCATTGTCACAGGGTGGTTGTGCATTTTGTGGCACGGGTGGTTGTGGCGGTGTTGCATTTTCTTAAATACAACAAATAGGTCCAGTCGTGATAACTTCCATTTTGACTATACCACACCCCTGACTATACCAATTTAAATATAATAAGTTATTTTCATGGTGCTTGGTGAGGACCGGTGCTAGGTCCATGGGGTCGCCACCTTTCCTTTATATGTATATTCTATTATTTCTATTATTCTTCTATTACTCTGCTTTTAAACATTGTGTATGTATAATTTTAGCATTATTGTGCATGAATACATTAATATTTTATCTACTGTATTTTAGCCCACCACAGTAACTCGCTATCATGATGCCTCGAGAGCACTTATTTCATAGTGCTTCTTGTTGATCTGATTATGCGGACATAATAATAATAATAATAATAATAATAATAATATCTACTATTAAGTACAGTAACAACGCTATAGGTCCAAGATAGGAAATAAGATCCACAAGGAGAAATAGATTATTTTTCCGTAAAGCCATGGAAAATCCATATCCACAAAAGCTAATAGCTTTTGGGCACCAAGTTAATAATGTCACACGTCTAAACTTTTCATTAAACTTGCGACATTATTAATTTTGTACTAACATGAATATACCGCTAATATTTGTGACTCGCGGTAGATTCGCGTTCAATAAGTCGGGTGTTACAACGACCTTGTGAGGGGGTCAGCGGCGCAGGATGGGGGGACAGTGGGGCAATGCTCCCCCCAAAACAAAATTTGCCCCCCGGGGGGGACAAAAATTTTGACCTGATAATTTTTTTTTGGTCATCACGTTTTTTAATAGGAATTTTGGCCAGGGCTCAAAATGTGGTTTTCTTACTTACTGGGCAACAGCTTTTGTCCCCCCTACTCTCAAAAAAGTTCCTGTGCCCTGGGTGGGTAGGATCCCCCACCAACTCCCTGGCAGGGTTTTATACAGACCCGCCCTCAGAGTTTTGTACAGACACCCACCCCTGCTGTTATAGTCGACATTATAGAAGACATTATAGCGGACATTATACCGGACCATTATACCTGACATTGTAATGGACATTGTAGCGGACATTATACCGGACATTGCAACGGGCATTGTAGCAGACGTTATAGCAACAACTATTATATTATAGAGGACGTTATAGCAAAAATATATATATAAAAAGAAACAACTATTATTATATACAATTATTTTATCATGGACCTAAAATGCACAGTTGCATTTGTTGCTCTCACCTGTTGTCAAGCAGTGCTGTCATTTAAGTGCACTAAACCACTGCTCTCACTTAACTGTCATCGGTATAGACAAAGTACGAATTTTAGTTTGTCATTCAAAACAATACATGTCATAACGTGCGAAACTAAAACGACAAATAAAACAAAAAGGCACTAATAGACCCGGAAAAGCCACGCCCCTCTTGATCTACGAATTGATACTAGTATCAAGAGAAGATAACCAGAAACTAATATCATATCGCAGAACTAGTGCATGTTTAAATGTGGAGTCTTTATAAACACTGGAAACATTTGCAACAGTGCGGAAACGTCCTGAAAAAAATGGTCATTGTCATTGTCAGTGTTGTCTCTTTGTCGTTGTCGTTGTCAGTGTTGTCTCGCTGTCCTTGTCGTTGTTATTGTTGTCTCGTTGTCGTTGTCAGTGTTGTCTCGTTGTCGCTGCCGTTGTCAGTATTTTCTCATTGTCGTTGTCATCGTCCGTGCTGTCTCGTTGTCGTTATCGTTGTCAGGGTTGTCTCATCATGGTCATTATCAGTGTTGTTTCATTGTCGTTATCGTTGTCAGGGTTGACTCATCGTGGTCGTAGTCAGTATTGTCTCATTGTAGTTATTGCTGTCAGTGTTGTTTCATCGTTGTCATTGTAGTGTTGTCTCGTTGTCGTTGTCGTTGTCAGTAAACTAGCCTACAATAGAACTGGCATTAGTGGGATTAGTTTATTGCGCGAAGCTCGAGAAAGTTTTGAGACGTTTTATTAAGACAATAAGACTGATGATGACAGAAGAATAATGATGATACTCGTTCGTCGGTTGAGTGGAACTGCGCTAACTGCTTTCCGTCACCGTCACTGCCGATGGTGAAGCGCTGATGTAAGTTCCACTGCTTACCTAGATCGTTCCGTTACACGTAAATACGGAGCGAATTGCAATTCCAAATGTTTCGCCGAACTAGCCCTTCAAAAGGCGCTAGGCTTAATTTTCTGTGAGCCTACTTTCATCATGAAATAATTACTGGTCTCTCGACGTTTAATCATTTGGCCATATGGGCATTCTTATTTAATTTGCCTTTGTCCGAGTCCAGGCTGCATCGCTATGAAGTTGCTTAAGACTGAACGTCCTGAACTGCCTTGAAAGGCCTGATCGCTCTAATTCTAAAGCATAGATTAATTTGGTTATTTTTAAGACTACAGAAACAGCCTGTGCAATACTTTATGGCCTAATTAAGCCTATTAGGCCCATTAGGCCAATTATTAGCATTTTATTAGGTAGGCTATGGCGAGATTAGCATGGCCCAGTTTTAACGACATTACAGCCTATCGATTTATTATTATTCTATAATGCTATGTATTGTGTTCACTGGTAACCTGGGTACCCAACATTTATTATTTACCTTGCATTTGTTTGCAAATAAAGTAAGTATTATTTTAAAAGTTCCGTTTAATTTAAGCTAACTTCCGTGCACTATTACCAAATTAAATTAAGCTTTGTAGTGTTTAGATAAACTTTCGTTAATTAAGCCCTCATTTACCATTTAATTAGACATTCGTTAATAGTTAAGCATCGGTTTACCTTTTAATTAGACTTTCGTTAATTATTAAGCCCTCATTTACCTTTTAATTAGAGTTTAGTTAGGAATAATTATTAAGCTGTGTAGCATTCTTAAGTAGTCCTCGGCCTAAAGTATACTTCTCAAACTCGGCACTAGTAGCCTACCAAAAGATAGGTCTTCGTAAGACGCAGTGAACAGTGTCAAAATGTCATTTTAGCCAAAAAGTGCATTTGCGAACCAACGGCACAATCAACAGGTAATCGACAATTTGCCACTATTAGGCCTATATATCAGAATGAACAGTAATTATTTTAATATTAAGTGTTTACAGGTGAAAAAAAATAAAAATTCAATGGCACTATCAACAGGTAATCCATTATTTGCCACTATTAGGCCGGGAGCAATACGAAAGGGCGACAGATTAAAAGGGCGACAAATATTTGTCGCCCTTTTAATCCAAAATAAGGGCGACAAATCAAATGGGCGACAGGTTCAAATGGGCGACAGTTTCAAAGTGGGCGACAGTTTCAAGTTAGTGACAGTTTCAAAAGGGCGACAGGTTCAAATGGGCGACAGAAATGGGCGACAGAAAAGTCGTGTCCGTTCACGCGTACGTTCACGATCGACTATTTTAACACATTTTGGAGAAAAAAATTGTCGTCTTTCTGGTCGTCTTTCTTGTCATCTTCCTCGTCATCTTCCTTGGTGTAGGTGCTGGTGTTGGTGCTGGTGCTGGTGTTGGTGCTGGTGCTGGTGTTTGTGTTTATGTTGGAACAAATCCCCGTGCAAAATTAGACCAGTAACAGCTGTAGTGGCTTCCGACTTGATGACGGTGACGACGATGACGCCGACGACGATGACGCTGACGACGATGACGCTGACGTCAAATTCAAATTTCAGTCAAGACGTTATAGTGGATTCCCACTTGATAGCATGACATTTTATATCGGCGGACTAGTCAGTGGACTAGTCCGTCATTGTCATTGTCATCGTCATCGTCGTCGTCGTCAGCGTCATCAAGTGGGAACCCACTAGAAGACGACGGAAATGACGATGACGATGATGTTATAAAACTGCTGTCAAAGTTGACATATGTAGGATAATACTTAATACTGGTATTTGACTACAAACAATTGTTCTGGAGAAAAGTTTGGATTTGAAAATAGACTATGGCCATAGAACTACGTTACGTGAATTTAGAGTCCAGAATTAATTAGAAGTCAATGATGATGGATATTCAGTCTAGCGATTATGACTACCGTGTCATGACACGGAGATGTCATCAGTGTCATCGTGCCATGGCATCACACGTCAAACTGTGAAAAATCTCCATTCTTAACTGGCGGACAATTATTATTATTGGTTTAGTAACTGATTATTAAGCATTTAACTTTCGTCGTCCGAATCTACCTCATTATTTTACGAGACCCGCTTAGGTTGACCGCTGGGGTGACCGCCGAGGTGACCGCTTAGGTTAAGATTTAGGATTAGATTTTCAATAATTTCTGTGTTAAAACGTGCCAAGAATTCTATTAAAAAATGCTAGACGTATCAATATATTTCACACCAAGAAAATATTTCTAAGATAGGATATAAAAGAAAACGTTTCTAGGTTATTTTCAATAATTTCTAAGTAGCTCGACACGCATAGAATTAAATTTCAAATGAACTAGACATCGCTGCCGATTTGAAAGTCGAATGAGAATTTTAAAGTAAAATTCTAATATAAAACGTTTCTAGGCCTCATCAATAATTTCTAAGTAGCTCGACACGCATAGAATTAATGTGTCGAATAGCGTAAAGGCGTATATTATATATTATTATAAAACGACCACGATGAGGACGACGACGAAAGACGAGTATCAGCGGCCAAGTCGGCGGACTAGTCTGCCGACTGACTAGTCCGCAGATGCTAAACGTCAAGCTATCAAGTGGGAATCCACTATAACGTCTTGACTGAAATTTGAATTTGATGTCATCGTCATCGTCGTCATCGTCAGCGAAAAATGGAAATTTGTTCCACAAAGGTAAAAAGTAAATTAAATTAAGTTTAATTTAAAATTTGTTATGCAAATGAGCTGTTAAAATATTGTCCGTTCGACGACGTCGACGCAAAGTAAAGTAAAAAGTAAAATAAACGTCGACGAACAGACGGACGGATGGACGGACAGACGGACGAGAGAAGGACGGATAGTAGGCCATAGTAGTAGTCAGAGAGAGAGAAGGACGGATAGTAGGCCAGTAGTATTAGTAGGCCATAGTAGTAGTAGTAGTAGGCTGTATCGTCGATCACAACAACAAACATTTTTGTCGCCCTTTTTGAAACTGTCACTAATTTGAAACTGTCGCCCTTTTGAAACTGTCGCCCATTTGAAACTGCGCCCATTTGAGACTGTCGCCCTTTTGAAACTGTCACTAACTTGAAACTGTCGCCCACTTTCAAACTGTCGCCCACTTGAACCTGTCGCCCATTTGAACCTGTCGCCATTTTGATTTGTCGCCCTGGTAATCCATTATTTACTATTAACAATGAACAATAATTCTTTTAATATTGTGTTTATAGGTGATGAGATAAACCTTTTCTTTATACCTCGGCCATTAGGCCTATATATATCAGAATGAGCAATAATTATTTTAATATTATGTGTTCCTAGGTGATAAGATATCACAAAAATGTGGCACAACGAACTGGTAATCCATTATTTAACTATTAGGCCTATATATCATAATGAATAGCTAATGCAGCGTATCTATAGTTTGACTAGGGGTCTATAGTTGACTAGGGGTCAATAGTTGACTAGGGGTCTATAGTTGACTAGGGTTCTTTAGTTGACTAGGGTTGCTTTAGTTGACTAGGGGTCTATAGTTGATATTGGAGTCAATAGTTGACTAGGGGTCTTATGAGTTTGACTAGAGGTCTCTAGTTGACTAGCGGTCTATAGTTGACTAGAGGTCTCTGAGTTGACTAGGGGTCTATAGTTTGACTAGGGTGTCTATAGTTGACTAGTGGGTCTTTTAGTTGACTAGGGGTCTATAGTTGACTTTTGGTCTATAGTGTGACTTAAGGGGTGTAATTGTTGACTAGAGGTATATAGTTGACTAGGGTTCTTTAGTTGACTAAGGGTCTAGGTTGGGACTAGGGGTCTATATATATGCTCATTAAGCTTACAATATTTGCTAAAATTCAGGTATCCGAATTTAACATTTCAAGGCAATAGGCTTGGATTGAATAAAATATTAATAATTTATACATGGGTGCGATTTATTACCAGAAAGTTTCTGATGGAAACTTTCTGGAACTTTCAGCCTAAAACTTTCAGCCAAAATTTGTTCTACAGGCTTCGGAAACAAAACAAAAGGAAACTTTTACTTTGTCAAAGAGAAAAAATTTAATCAAAATGAAAAGTATCATTTTCTAATGGAGGTCGCAATTTTTAATATTTGACGCAATTGTTGTCATGTTGGAAAGTTTCCAAAACAACAGTAATATTATTATTTGAATAGTAATTATTTTTAATATTATTTTAATATTATATTACAGGTAGATTTGTCACATCACCTGTAATATAATATTAAAATAATATTAAAATAATTATACAAATTACAAATACAAATACAAATACAAATAGTGGCACAATCAACAGGTAATCCATTATTTTCCACTATTAGGCCTAAACATCACAAAGAATAGCTAAAACAGCGTGCGTCCAAATCATATACTACTAGAACTTTTGCGATACCTCGGCCATTAGGCCTATATATATCGGAATGAACAATAATTATTTTAAATATGACTAATGTGTTCCCAGGTGATAAGATATCACAAAAATGTGGCACAACGAACTGGTAATCCATTATTTACTATTAGGCCTATATATCATAATGAATAGCAGTAGTGTACATAAAGGGGAAATGAGTACCGCCGGGTTTTATGTCTTTTTAAAAATAGTTCTATACATTTTGGAACGACAGGATAATTATTTTACAGTTTCAATTATTTTCAATGGGCGCCCAAATTACGCCATGCCCACATATCCTGAGAGTACATGAAGGGGATATGAGTACCGCTCAAGTTTAACTAAATAAATATTTCCTCCCCTTTTTGATTGCACCAACTTTGCATGAATATTTCTACATGACTTTTTAGTTGCGCATAAATTGTTTTCACTAATTTCGAGTCCAGACTACAGTTTCATTTTGATCTGATAATATCTAAGGCTACCAGTAGCTCGTCTAAATTAGTCACATGCTTCCTATGAGAGTACTTATGTATATCATACCAGTCTCAAAACGTTTGTTCAAAACTATAAAACTAAAATATTTTATACTATTGTACTACTAATAAATGGAGGCGATCTGTAAGTGGTGTTCTGAACGTAAATCGACATCGGACTTCGTTAAAGCTCAAGCAAATTATACTCAATGTAAAGCGTGTGCTGCAGCAAAGCAGCGAGTCAAAGTTAACTGCATCGTATGCAATAAACTGGTATCATACGGAAACGTATCAAAACACATGTTCTCGCACAATCACAACAATCCATTGCAAGAAGAAATTTTGTGTGAATGTGGCAAAACAATTAGTAAGTACAGTCTACCGAAACATATACTCAGTAAAAGGCATCTGGATAATATTTCAGTTCTGTAATTTTCTTTTATATAAATAGTATAGTAATAAATGGAACTGACAAAAGAGGAACAGAGTAGATTAGGTCAGGTGAAATCAATATTTAAAATGGAAGCTTTATCATTGAAGACATTGGCTCTTTTGGAGGTATTGAAAGACAAATCAAATTTTGAGAAATTACCTTCTTGTTATCAGGAATTATGCACTAGAATAATGTTTCATTATAGCAATATGTGCAAAGGCAAAACTGATATTTACATACAAAATTGTAACATAGGTTCAAGGAAATGGTTTAAAGATCTTGCAAATAGTATCGATTGTCATGGGTGGAACAACAACAGTCATGATTTGGAT
>CAVOOP010000023.1:0-13993 GCA_963697575.1 uncultured Acidobacteriota bacterium
GCTGGTAATGCCCATCCTGTCAAGAATAATTCACATTAAAAAAATAAGTCGGTGGCGGCAACCGAAAAAGCCGCCAAGCGCTTTCGATGCTGGCAACTAGCACATCCGATGCACTCAGGCGCATTACGCAGCAAGCGAGCATTTCAGGAGGAATCGTCGAGTTTGGCGGGTATCAGTACCGTCTGAATTTTGCACATAAGTTCAAAGAGTTTCGCGGTTCATCCCGTGAAGGCAAGTTGCGGCGCAACAGACGAACTCTAAGTTATTCCGGAAGCTATACATACCGTGGTCTCTGGGTGGTACTGGGATTGCCATGTTTTAGATAGTCCCCCGTTTGGCCGGTCACGCCGGCCGGAAACGCGAGGACTTATGAAAAAGTTAATTGGTTTTGCGATTGTGGGATTGGCCTTCTCCGTTCCAGCCCATGGGCAGCGCGCGATGACCGGAGGGGGCGCCGCACCCGCCAGTGCCGGCGGGATTGGCGGCGGATCAATCGGCGGCGGTGCCGCGATCACCTTTCACACGTTGCCCAGCGTTCCAAGCGCGCAATTTCAAATCGTGAATGTGAGCGGCGGTGATGTCAGTTTTTTCCCTTCCTCTTTCGTGAACTTCGAACAGGGAATCGCCGAAGGGGAAGCGGCCCTCGCCCTCAAGCGAAAAACTCTTGCCGAGGTCGCCCAGGAGAATCGCACTACGGAAAGACCCAAAGCGAAGGTTACGATCACGCAGGATAGCGCCGGGAATGCCGTCATGGAACGAAAATAGCCGGTTATTCCCGGTTAGATTTGCACACTAGAAAAAACGTCCGCCCGGCAAAGGAAGAAGGCCGGGCGGCCCTCGTTCGCCTGCCGAACCAAGACAAGCCCTGATCCTCGTCCTGTCTGCACGAATTTCGTTACCTCGAATATTCCGACGATTCCACGACGGGCTTGCGAACTCCGCGCATTCAAATAATTGATCGGGCCGATATAAGCAAACACTAAATAAAACATATGTATAGATATATATTCTGTTAGTGCGCCTTAGGCCAGCGAAGACCGTTCCAGGAGATGACAGGGTGAGACCGTCCCATGGGCACGGGAAGATCTTCCTCGTTTTAATTGTCGCTCTACTTCCGTTGACCGCGTCTGCTCGCGGCAAAAGAAGCGCGACCTATGACGGCAGTATTGATTTCGCAGCCCAACTGCTGCAACTGGATGATGGGTGCCTTTCGGTTGACGGCGAGATTACGTCAGGGACTTTCTTTGCCGATCTTAAAGGATCGACCTCGGCAGCCGACCGGAATACCGAAAGGGTAATCGGGTTGTGACGGAGTATCCGGAGTCGTTGACTACCTCCGTTCGCGTGGCCGGAGACCAATGCGCCCACTCGATTTCCAGCTGGCCCTCCTCGATTTTTGGCGGCAATTCTTACTCATTGGCGTTCGAGGTGGAATGGAAGGACGGAATGCAGATGAGACCAGCCGCAATGTCCGCCGCGACGATTCACTGCGTTGGGTCTCGGGCTTTCATCAATCCCAGCATGGATGTGACGGTTCCCTCAGTAACATGCCAGCTGAAGGTGGAGAGTAAGGGTGTGCCCTTAGCCGACCATCTGATCGTATCGATTTTCTCGGCAGATGGAAGACGCCTAACCCGGCTTTCTGCGGCTCCCTGAAGGCCAACCTTCTTTCCGGCCTGTAAGTCTAATCGTAAGACCCTCGTAACGTTGTCCGGCTGAGCGTCCGGCTCAGCGCAGGCCCAAGATTCTCCTAATGGCTCCTAGTTTTATCCATACGATAGATTGATGCATATTTTATGTGTTCCTCACGGGGATTCGGTAAGGATGAGCAACGGGTAATCGAAGGATGGTCCCGTAGGAGGAACAGATGAACAAGATTTCGGCAGTAAAAATCGTTCTCGCGACGATTGCCTGCGCGTGCTCGATATTGACGGCTCAGGCTTCCGCGAAACCAGCAGCAGCCGATGTAACGTTCACCGGCGTGGTTACGTGCTCACGCTGCCTTGACCTCACTCAGCACAAGGGATTCACCCCCTGGAGTTGGGCGATGTATAAGTTGAGCCAAGGCGACGACATCGTGATCGTGACGTCGGGAAAGATCTACAAGCTGCAAGGCGATAGACAGCAACTGTCAAAGTACATTCAAGACAAAGTGACGGTTTCTGGAAATCTCGACATGGGCACGATCACGGTAACAAACGTCGTCCGTCCAGCCAAGGAAAAGTGAGGTTTCAGAAAACTTGAGCAGCCTTTCAGAGAAACGGCCGCCCAGCAAAGAGAAAAGCCGGGCGGCCGCTTTCTGTTTCGGATTCGACGCGACAGCAGGTTTCTTGCAGCCTGCAGTGGCCGACGACCAATCGCAGGGAACCGCAGTGCCTCACGGTTCCTCTAGCTAGGTCTTAAAACATGAACCCTGCTTCAATGACGCCACGAGTTTGCGTGCCGTTCTTGCCAGTCGAGCCAAACGCGTCTCCCGCCGTAAAGCTCTGAGCGTCTGCAACGGACACATCCGCGCGGGCGAAGAATCCTCCTTTCTGATAGGTGGGCGTCACGGTGAACCCAAAAGCACTGCTACCCGGACCGTACAGCAAATTCACGGCGCCGTTGGCGACACTTCCGCTGCTCGAGATGTACTCAGGCCTCAGGGCCAGTGATATTCCGTGTTTGAAATTGTAGTTGAAGAGGAGGGCTACTCCATCGGTCGTCGCTCCCTTCGTTACGCCGACTTTCGCGTTCGTAGGGACGTCGGTATACTGCCAATACGGCTGGATATACCAGTTGCCCTTGGTGTAGGTGTAAAGGATTTCGTAGATGGAACTGTTGTTTTGCACAGGAGTGGCAAAATTGGAGTACTTGGTCGCCCCGGCATTTCCGCCAGCCACGAAAGATACTGTGTTAGCCGCGTTTAGTGCATAGGCGACCAGTCCAGTAACCCAGGTGTAGCGATTCGAATAGAAGCCGTCGTTCCAGCTCAGCGATGCGGTTAGTTTTTTATAGGTTTCGTTGAGTTGGATGCCCCGGTTGATCGCGTTCTCCTGGTTCCACAACAAACCACGTTCGATGTTCAAGTTTTCGAAGTCAAACGTATACTCGGCCCCGATCAGCGTAGGCAGTTCCCCAATCTGCACTGAGAAGCCGCCCTTCACCAACTTGAGAAATCCGACCGGCAGAGGGCCGAAAAAGTCCGGCAAGGTTTTGTCGGTCGAGATGAAAGGCACTCCCAAATCCGGCAGGTTGTAGGCGCCTCCTTGCAGGTAGAATTGCCACCAACCGGTGGTCTTCTGCACAAAGACCTGGGCGTTGCTGACGTCCCAATGCGACGACTTATCGCCGGGAATCCAGTTGTTTTGCACCATTCCCATTCCGCTGAGGATGCCCGTGATGGCCAGTGTCCCGAACGGACCGGCATCAAATGTATGCTGCGGGGCCGCTGTTGAAAGCGGAGCCGTCATCGATGGGGTCGGCAAGGGAGCCGGCGCAGCCGGCGGCGTGGCTGCGGGGGCTTGCGTCGCCTGATCCTGCGCTGGCGCTGAGCTTGAAGAAGCGGCAGGGCTTGGGGCGGGCGCGTCTTGCTCTGCTGGGCCGGGCCCGGCCATCGCTGTTAGTTGGCCTTGGTCAGCCGACGCGGCCGCATCAGCTACCGAATTGGCCCCCACCGCGGGTGTGGTGGCAGAGTTGGGGAGGCTGCTTGGGCCGCTGTTTGAGCCTGCACCTGGGCTATCAGTGCGGGCGACAGGGTAACTGACATGCCTAAAGCGAGCAATGGCATCACCAGTTTGTGAATAAACTTCGGGGCAATCTTCATAGAGTGCAGATCTCCTTTTGAGGTGTGTAGAAATAAGCGACGAAATCGCTCGGTTGACCGCACCAAGGTACCCCTCACGATCCAAACGGTCCAACTCATTAAATCTATTGGTTGTATTAATTAATAATTATGAAATCCATATGTTTTCCTAATGTGGAATCGGGGAGATTGCTGCGGGCAGTGGGGCACGACCAGCCCCGCCGAGCCGGGGGCATTGCCGCGGGGAGAGCGCGAAAACGTTAGGAGAAATGCGCGATCAGCGCTTGGCGAAATACAGCAGCAGGCCGAAAATCACGACGGGAATCATCGCGAGCATGATGTAGAAGAGCACTTTTCTGAGCCAGGGCGTGCGCCGCTTCTTCCAGTCGCGCAGCTCGGGCCGGTCGGCGACGCCCACCTGATCGGGATGCTCGAGATCGCGCACGAATTCGCTCGGCGTTGGCGTAGCGGTTCTTCGGGTCGCGCTCCAGGGCGCGGTAGATGATTTCCTGCAGCTGCGGCGAGATCTCTGGATCGATCTCGCGCGGCGGGATCGGGATTGTTCAGCAGCCGGTCGTTCATGATGGCGAACGGATTCGGGCCCCTGAAACGGCGACTTTGCCCGTCAGCATTTCGTACAGCATGACGCCCAGCGCATAGATATCGCTGCGGCCGTCGCCGCGCTTGCCCTTCACTTGCTCGGGCGAGATGTAGTCGGGCGTGCCCATCACCTGCGAAAGCTTGGCGAACGTCAGCCGCCGCGCGCCTTCTTGTCCGGCGATGCCGAAGTCGATCAGCTTGACGTGGTCATCCGGATCGACCATGATGTTTTCCGGCTTGAGGTCGCGATGCACCACGCCATGGCTGTGGATGTAGTCGAGCGCGTCGGCAATGCCCAGCGCGATCTTCACGGCGCGCTCCGGCGGCAGCTTCTTTCCGGCATCAAGGATTTGGCGCAGCAGCTTGCCGTCCACCCACTCCATGACCATGTAGATCTGGCTGCGGTCGTTGTCGGTGAAGACCTTCATGACGCCGGGATGGTCGAGCGTCTTGCCGATGTCTTCTTCGCGCTGGAAGCGGTCGAAAAGCACCGGATCGCTTTCCATTTCCGGATGGGGAACTTTGATGGCGACCGTGCGGCCGTTGCGCAGGTCGGTGGCACGGAAAATAGATGCCATGCCGCTGCGGGCGACTACGCTTTCGATGCGGTAGTGATCGAGTTGTTCGCCGGGGTGGACGG
The DNA here is from genome assembly GCA_963697575.1 of uncultured Acidobacteriota bacterium. Lineage (GTDB taxonomy): Bacteria > Acidobacteriota > Terriglobia > Acidiferrales > UBA7541 > Palsa-295. The sequence goes on from CAVOOP010000023.1 coordinate 5,025, forward strand.
GAACCTCAGTCAGCGTGCGTCGGGCAAGAAGATTCGCGGTGAGCCCGAATTCAGCGCAGCTGATAGGGCCGCCCGCGGTACATGCCCACGCGTTCCACGCTGCGAACGCGGATCAGTTGCACGCTGATATTATCACTGCCGTCCCGCTGGTTGGCAAGATCCACCAGCCGCTGTGCCGCACGCGGACAAATCCGCGCCGTTGCCGGCAACCGCGGCCATTTCCGAGGCGGTCACCGAGCCGTGCAGCCCGTCGGAACACAGCAGCAGAACGTCCTCGGCAAACACCTGATGTTCGCTGGTCTCGACGCTCGACGAACAGGTCGCCTCCCAGACGACCGGCTGAGGATGTGGCGTGTTCGGAGAGTTCGGCCGCTTCCTCGGCCGAAAGCAGCCCCAGTGCACGTGCTCGTTGGCGACGGTATGATCGCGCGTGAGCAGAGCTTGCTTGACCGCGCCGGATCAGATAGCAGCGCGAATCGCCCACATGGGCGATGGCGGCGCGATCGTAGCGCAGCGCGCAAGCGACGATCGTGGTGGCCATGGAGGTACCGCCGGATGCCGATGCGTGCCCGGCATCGATCACCTGCCTGTTGGCCGTTTGCACCAGCGCGCGCAAGCAGAGACGGTGTGCGATTCTCCGCGGGCGCATCGCGAAAGCCCGCCGACGACGCTTTCGACCGCCGTGCGCGAAGCCACTTCGCCGTGATCGTGCCCGCCCACCCCGTCGGCCAGCACAAACAGCCAGCCATGCGAGCGTACGCGCTCGGGCGTGGAGGGGGCCGCGTGCCCAGATAATCTTCGTTGCCTTGGCGGACTCGGCCGAGATCGGAAAGTTGCGCGAACTCGACATCCATCGATATTTGCGGAGGTGATCGCCGAACGCGCCGGCAGCGGCGGCGGCCCGCAAAACTCGATACGGTTCGGCCTCTGTACATTAAACCTCACATCGTTCCGAAATGAAAACAGGGCGGGCTTTGGCCCGCCCTGAAATTCACACGATCACTCTACGGCGAATCAGCGATGTGATCAGTCGAGCGCGTCGGAACAAGCGTGGTGCGTCCCGACTTCTTACTCGACATAGTGAAGTAGATGCCTCCGTAGATGGCCCAGACTGCGGCGATTCCCAAGGCGAGGAACGGCTCCATCTTGGTGCCGTATCCCATGAAGGGCCCGATCAGATAGAAGGCCATGCAGACCAGGTTTGCCACCACGCCGAAACACGGGAATGGCCATATGCTTGATGAAGCTGAACTGTGGGTGACCGTGGAAGCAGACGATGCAGGTGACGCAGCTGAGCATGTAGAGCAGGAACGTGCCGAAGTTTGAAGCCAGCGTGATCGTGGTCAGCGTGTTGGGCAAGGCCGCCATCTTGTCGTGGGTAAGGTATCCGAAGCTTGACCAGAAGCCGTGCGGCAAAGCCTGGATAGCCGCATCGGTCGGAGCGCCGGCGTCGCCGAACACCATGAGAAGCGCGAGGCAGCCGATGACCGCGGAAATAACGGCCAGCGTCCAGATGGCGCGGTGCGGGCTCAGGTTCTTGTCGTGGAGCATGCCGAAGTGTTCCGGCACTTCCTGATCCTTGCCCATGGCGTAGGTGACGCGCGCCCCGGTGTTGATGCAGGAGAGCGTCGTGCCGATCAGCGCCAGGAAGACGGTGACGGCCTCGATCAGCATGAACGTTCGGCCGTGGCCGGATCCGAACAGCGCATCGCCGACCATTACCATCATGTCGCCGATGGGCGCCGCCGAGCCGGTCGCGTTCTGCATCGTGTAGCCGCTATTTAAGAAGTAGTTGGCGGCGAAATACTCGAACAGATAGCAGAAGGCCCCCTGTACCAGCAGCGAAGTGATGACCGCAATGGGAACGTCTCGTTTGGCATTTTTGGCCTCACCGCCCATGCGACGTTACCGATTCGAATCCGACCAGGATCAGGATGGCGACGGTAGCTTGCACGAACATCCAGCCGAAATTGTGGATCCCGACGACCGATTTGGCATTGGGGTGGGTCAGAAAGTTGCCCATCGCGTCTTTGTCCGGATAGCTGACGTGGTAGGGCACCGGCTTCCCGGCTGCATCCAGTTGCGGTTGCGGAACCATATTCGCGTCGCGAACGATCACGTCGGTTTTCTGACCGCTCACCATTTGAGATTCCGTCGTGAATTCGTAGTCGTAGGCCTCGTTGGTCGTCGAATCCCACTGAAAGCCGACGCTGCCCGGCGCGTGATTCATCGCGATAACCGATGGCCATCACCGAGAATACGATCAATGCCGAGATCTGAATCACGTTGATGGCGATGCTCACCGCCGTCGAACCATTCACACCGCGATGCGCGATGTAGGCCACACCGAAGGTGAACAGAACGGCTACGAGCATCATGAACATGGGCCCCGGGTTCGAAGCGCTCATGAAGTTCGGCCACAGCGTTCCCACGATGTATCCCGCGAAAATTCCGGTCACCGCGACCATCACTCCGGGGTATATCCAGTAGTACAAGTGCGAGGCCCAGCCTACGATAAACTTTGAAAGCCGCGCGAATCGCCACGCCTTATCGTGATTCAGGAACGACTGCTCGGCGAAGTAATACGAACTGCCGGTGCCGGGGTAAAGCTTTGCCATTTCCGCGTAACAGACGGCGGTAGCAAGACACAGCAAAAGGGCGAAAACAATCCCGATCCACATTGCGGGGGACGTCGCGCCCTCGGTCGCCTGCGCATAAAAGGTGAGCCAAAGGAATGCGCCAGGAGCAATGAGCGCCATCGCGTTCATTGTCAACCCGGTCAAGCCTAAGGTAGCCTGCATCTCACCGGTTGTTTTTTCGGCCATAATACGGTGTCCTCCTTTAGGATGCACTGATCGGTGCAGTGATCGATGCACTGATCGATGACTGATCCGTGGCACATTAAGGAAAGATAAAGAATTAGTACAATGCAACGTTCTGATATCTGGGATCGAAGTTTCAAATGAGCGGAAGGATGCGCCGAAAAATGCCAGTTCCCTTGAAAATGGGGCGGTTTTGGCTACTTCGCGCAATGCGCGCGCGTTTCCGTCTCGGATCGGCTTGGCCGCCTCTTAAATTGTGGATGTATCCGATTCAATTTATTTATACACAGGAAACGCAACACTAGCGCGATGCTAATCCCCCAATTGCGGGAGCTTCCGTGAAAATATTAGGCGGTTTGTTGCTGCTCTCCGGATGGCTGATTGCCGCCGGCGCAGTACTGTTGCTTGTCCCGGGGGGCGCAAGGATCGCTTTCATCCTCTCGGGAATAGGCGTGGAAGTAATCGGTCTGGTTCTTTTTGCACGCGCGCATCCGTTACTGAGATCGTCAACGAGTCAATTGTCGCGAGGGGAAAGGGAATGACGTCGGCGCCCGCTCCGTCCGATTTCGCTGCTTCGCTCTGCATTGTCTCGATCCTGCTGATCCCATTCGCCTGGGCGGGCCTCGCGCTGATGAACACGGGCCTAGGCCGGTCGCGCAGCGCGTCGCACGCGATGCTGTCTGCAGTCTGTGCGATTTCCGTTGCGGCTCTCGTTTATTTCGTGTGCGGCTTCGCCTGGCAGGGGACCTTCGGCGGACCTGCGTACGACATCGTCGTGGGCGGCAAAGGATGGAGCTGGATTGCCGACCAAAAATTCCTGCTTCGCGGGATCGGCCTTGATGGGTCCGCCGTTTCGCTCGTGGTGCTGTTTGGAATGTTCAGTGTGGCATTCGCTGCGGTGATACCGCTCGGCACAGGCGCGGATCGATGGAGACTGGCTTCCATTTGTGGTTCCACGGCGCTGATGTCGGGGTGGACCTACCCGGTATTCGCGCACTGGGTATGGGGCGGCGGTTGGCTCGCTCAAGTCGCCATGGCCGGCGGTATGGGACGCGGCTTCGTCGATACGGCTGGTTCCAGCACGATTCAGACAATCGGGGGACTCACGGCGCTGTCCATTGCCTGGATCCTCGGCCCCCGCCGCGGCAAATACACGTCCGAAGGAATGCCCAGCGCAATCCCCGGCCATAACGCCGTACTGGTATTGCTTGGGTGCCTGCTCGCCCTCGTTGGATGGACAGGCTTAAACGTGGCGGGTGCCTTACTTTACACAGGCTCCGCTCCAGGCCGCGCTGTGCTGATCGCCATAAATACGTTCTTGTCGGCAGCGTCCGCTGGACTTATGGGTGTAGCGGTCACGCGCGTCCGCTTCGGCAAGCCTGACGCCTCGCTGAGCGCCAATAGCTGGACCGGGGGCTTAGTCGCAAGCAGCGCCGCATGCGCCTTTGTGGTTCCAGCCGAGGCGGTAGTAATTGGTGGCATCGCCGGGATGCTGGTCACCTTCTCGGTGGAGTGGTTCGAATTACGATTGGGAGTGGATGACCCCAGCGGCGCAATTTCGGCACACGCGGTCGCTGGAGTGTGGGGCATCCTATCTGTAGGCCTCTTTGCTAGTTTTCCCGAATTGGTACTGCGCGGCCCCCAAGGCACGGTGAATGGCAACTCTGGACAATGGCTGGCGCAACTCGTGGGTCTTGCTACTTTGATCGGATTTGTGCTGCCGTCAACCTACGCCTTAAACTGGCTCCTCGACCGCTTTTATCCCCAGCGCGTGGCAGCCGAGGCCGAGCGTCAAGGGATGGATCTCTACGAATTAGGCTCGGGTGCCTACCCAGAGTTTGCCACTCACGGCGAAGAGTTCTCCCAGCGCAGGGTTTAGCAGACCCATACCTCCCTATCGGCAATTTAGGATGTGGTTAGCAAGGTTTCTTAGCCCCGGGCAACAATTTGACGGTCTCGACTGACGCCCAGGGCTCGTAACTCCTGCGCTCTATCTAGTAGCAGTTCTATTGACATCGCGCGGCTGCTCGCCCTAGATTGGACGAGCCCTCCTGGAGGAGAGCCTTTGCGATCGATTGCACGTCCAGTTCTTGTCGCGCTGCTGTCCGCTGGCCTTCTGAACATCTCCACCATGGCCGCAGCGGGGAAGCCGCTTGGCATGGTTGTAAATGCCGAGAACGCCCATCTGAGCTATGTCAATGCGACGATGGGGACAAATGTTTTTGCTGGCGACTACCTGGAGACCGATCCCGGCGGAACGTTGCGCATTAAAATTGGCGCCAATCAGGTTTATCTATCGTCCGCAAGTTCCGCGATCCTCATGGAAGATCAGAACAAGAGCGGCGTAAAGCTGACGCACGGCACGGTTGGCTTTTCTTCCCCGGCTTCGGCTCATTTTGAAATCGTGACGCCGGTAGGCACTGTCCGCGCGGCGGACGGCAAACCCGCTTTTGGAGAAGTGACGCTTATCAGCCCCCAGAAAATCCTGGTCGCCGCCTATCACGGCTCTGTCGTCGTAAGCAATGGCACCACGGAGCGCACCATCGCCGAAGGGGATGCCTACAACGTATCGCTGGCTCAGGCCCCTCAGGGCTCTGGAACAGGCAACGACGACAATAACGGCAACGGGAACGGTAACTCTAACGGTAATCAAAAGGGCGGCGGCTACGCTATTCATAACGCCGAGCCCCTTATTTTCACGGCTGTAGTAGCAGGAATAATGGCCGGCGTCGGCTACGCCATCTGGCGCGTAGCGGATGAGAGCGACTCCACCCCACCTTCCAATTGATTCGTCTGACGTTTTCCTGCGCATTTAAATTCTGACACTGTCTGCGATGAGAGGTTCGTACGTCAAGCCGTAACTGTCTGCTGGCGTCCCGTTCCTTGCGCGTTCTCCATCCGTCCACGATTCTTTATCCCGCTCACATATTTGGCACGGGAATTGCCTGACTCCCCGGTAGGTTCTTAGAAGCTAGAGTTGCATTCATTTCAGCAGAGCCATTACGGGAAAGACCGCTTTGATCGCTAACCAAAGTGAGACGGTACCGGGCTCTGTCGCCTTCACTCATCCGTTCGGTATGCGCGTACGTGTTCACTGCCGGGGCAAAATTCCGGCAAGTCGTCGCATATGCCAGATGGGTCGTCTGTGACGCCCGTCACGGCGCACTGTGCTAACCAGAACAGACTTGTAGGGATGAACCACGTACGATGACGTCGTTATCGACGCCGTCATGAAAAACTTTGCGGTCCTGAGGGACGCATCTATGAATCTTCGAAGTCGCTGCACGGCGGCGTTGCTCGGCGTCAGCTTACTCGTCACAGCGCCCGCCGTAATCGCACGCACGCAAGCAAGCCAAAAAAGTCCCGATCCACAACAGAACTCGGTGCCGTCCAAGGATTCCGGATACCTCGGGGCGGAGGTATGCAGGACCTGCCACGAAGAGATATACAACAGCTGGGAGAAGACGCCTCACTGGAAAACCACGCTGGACACCAAGGGCGGCCCGTCCCATCAGGGATGCGGGGATCCACGGACCAGGCGCGGCCCACGTTGCCGGTGGCGGCGACAATACCAAGATTTTCACTTTCACGAAAATTCCGCCAAGGAAATCAGTGAACGCTGCCTGACCTGCCACGCTTCGTCCAGGAGCAGATCGACGCCATAAACGAGCATCGCAGAACGAGGTGAGCTGCACCTCTGGCCATTCTTATCACCATGCTGCGGAGAAACCGCAGTTTCTGCTCGTGAAGGCTCAGCCGGAACTGTGCTACACCTGCCAGCAGCAGCGCAAAAGAGCGCAGTTCGAAATGCCTTTCCACCACCGGGTGAACGAGGGACTGATCCAGTGCAGCGACTGTCACAATCCGAGCATGGCACCGTGGCTGCTCTGATCAGGTCCGCAGCTTCGGCGGTGGAGGATGCAGCCTGCTACAGAGTGCCACGCCGATAAGCGCGGGCCCGTTTGTTTTTGAGCATGAGCCGGTGAAGGTAGAAGGCTGCCAATCCTGCCACACCCCGCACGGATCGCCGAATGTGCACCTGCTTAAAATGAGCAATGTAAACCTTCTTTGTTTGTCGTGCCATACAACGTCGGGTTTCGCCAATGCTCCCGGCGCGCCGTCCTTTCACAACCAAGCGGCACAGAAGTATCCAGGCTTGCACGCTGTGTCATTTCGGCAGGTCCATGGGTCGAACGTGGGATCCGACACTCTTCAAGTGATTGTGAAGATATTCCGGTGGCAGCGCCAGAATGAGGGTCAGCCAATGACGTTGATTATATTGCAGGAATCGGGAAAATCAAGCAGGCAGGCGAACGGAGAGGACTTCCTGTCGGAGGGAGAGCCCAGCGGGAAGGTCGATTTGCGGGTGCGCGTTAGCCCCTGTCTCGTCGCCATCATGTTCGCATTCGCCGGGGGCGGTCCGGGCGGGCAGAGATCAGACTGCGCGGGCAAACCAAACCGTCGGACTACGGCTGTTTACGCAAACCCCGCCTGGCACCGTGGACGAGACACCGGCAGGACGGAACGAAGGAAACTACAATGTGCAACAGTCGGTCGAGTTTGGCTACCGCGACAAACGATGATCAATGGGAATTTGAACAACTACGATACGTTCGATAACTTGCAAACGGGGCTTTCGTCTTTTCGATTACACCCTCGAATATGCGCTCGATCAATCATCAGGGCATACTTTTCGACAACCTGTCGTTCGCCAACTTTGGATATGGCGGCGATCCGAACAACGTTTCGCGGTTGCGCATCGAGAAAAACAAATGGTACGACTTTCGGGCGATGTTCCGCCGCGACAAGAACTACTGGAACTACAATCTGCTGGCGAACCCGTTAAATCCGTCGAGTTTCGTTTCCTCCGGTTCCCATCGTGAATTCGCCGCACGCACTGGACCTGGTCCGCCCGGATGCAGGATTACGATCTGACTCTGTTTCCGCAGTCGAAAATTCGCTTGCGCCTGGGCTATTCGCGCAACGTCAACGAGGGCCCTGGGCTCGAGTCCTACGATAGCGGCGTGCTCGCCGCTTTTCACCACGAATTACCGCACCACGGAAAACGCCTACCGCGCGGGAGTGGACTTCCGCGTTTCTGCCCAAAACCACGCTCTCCTACGACCAATACCTCGCCTACGACAAGCAGGACAACATCACTGCCGACAAGAACCTGCCCGTATCTGTTGCCCGGCTCAGTTCCGGTAGATCTGGGCATCGTCTGGAACACGGCCGGCACGCACGCCCTGCGCCGCGCCGTTCCCGGCCACCACGCCCGGTTTTGCAAACCCCGCGTGCAACGGAATCACCGTCTTATTCGCGGTCGAGCAGGCCGCGTATTTTCACGCCGACCGAGCGTTTCAGCTTTCAATCCGGCTATGTTCAAGAATCTCGAGCTGTCCGGCGCCGCGGGCTACAGCACCAGCAACAATCAGATCTACGGATTTCAGCGAAGTCCTTACCGGGCTCACCACGCGAACCGACACGCGCGGCAGCACCACGGGCGGCCCGGCAGTAGCAAAGCGCGTTGCCGTGCAACGCGGATCTGGGCGGCCATCTACACACGTCACCGACAAGCTTCGGATCGACGACACTTTCCGCTACGACAACTGGCGCATTCCCGGGCGTGTGGGACGGCGTGGAAGGAAACCAGTTCTCCAGTGCCGGCGCAGGCTTTCCCTCGATGTTGCTGCCGATCGTGAATTTCACTCCCGCCACGTTCAGCACGATCTGCCCGGCGCCCTACACGGCCGCCGACCTGCCCGCAGCACGCGTCGGGCTCAGGAGCGGACATCACGAGCCTGATCGACCAGCAATTTTCTGGGCCAGAACCTGAAGCAGAACACGGTTCAGGCGCTGTACGATTTCACGCGGCGCTTCACCGGCCCGCGTGGGGTATCGCTACACGAATCGCAAGATCGCTCAGTTCGCATCCTCTTTCAACAGCTCCGAAAGTTATTTCCCCGGCGGCCCGACCTGGCACTGCCACCAACGACCATCTGGCTGCTCGCGGGGACTGCGCCTTTCCCGCCGCGCCCGCACCCCACGTGCTGCCGTCAAATTGCACGTTGCAGGCCAACGGCTGAATTATCGAAAAGGGCCCGGTCGCGGGCAGCGATAGAGCGCGCACGATCTACGACATCAACG
>CAVOOP010000024.1:0-52102 GCA_963697575.1 uncultured Acidobacteriota bacterium
CGGGAACGCCCGTTTTCGCATCGAGAGAAATCAGCCGGTATCCGGTTGTTACGTAGATCACTCGCGCCTCGCTGCCATTGCTCCAGTAAGCTAGACCACGCCCCGAGAGCTTTCGCGCGGCCACTTGCGCCCGCTCTCCTTCATTCTCGCTGTGCATCCAAAGCAATTCGCCGGTAGCCGCATCGAGCGCCACTACGGCGCGGCGCGTTCCAGCGGTGGCATACAACACTCCTCCGACCATCAGCGGAGTTCCTTCGAGCTTGTACTCCGGCTTGGGGCCGAGATTGTCGGTCTTGAACGTCCAGGCGACTTCCAGCTTGTTGAAGTTGGACGCATTGATCTGGTCGAAAGGTTTGTAGCGCGTGTTGGCGAGGTCGGCTCCGTAGGTAGTCCATTCGGAAATATTGCCGCCCGATTGGGCCTTGATTTTCGGCGGCATGGCTGCGAGCACAGCGAACAGGAGCAGCGCCGCCAAGCCCCAGAAAAACATCCGTCCGCTCACCAAAAGTGGCGCGCCACGCCTGTTGACGAAACGAGTTTGCCTTCTCCTATCGTTCGTCATGGGGTCTCTGTTTCATATGGGCAGGATGTTCCGATTCGCAAGTCGCAATGTGTCCAATATTCCGGGGGGTACGATACCATGAGCAAATCCGTTTGCAATGGATTCGTTGCCCGCGAGGATCACTGTACGCAAGCTGAACGGGAAATTCGGTACACGGAAGATTCATTTTGCAAGGCACTGACAACTCGCTCAAACTGCTTTGAGCTTGTTCTTTTCTCCCGTCAATATTATGGTTCCAGCCGGCGAAGGAAGAGTTCCTGGAGGGCGGCGTGATAACTAGATGCAATGGAAGATTCGCAGTGGTCGTGGCATGCGCGGTTGCTGGCCTCGTTTTCTTCGCCATGATGGCCCGGATCGATGCCGCCTCGGCATGGTACCCCGGCGGAACAGGTGGACGCAGGCCGGGTTCCCGTGAACGCCGGCGACATCGGCGGCAGTCGTGACAAGCTCGAAGGGCCCCGAAGCCGGCGTGTGGGTGATCGCGGAAACCACGGATTTCAGGTGAAGTTCCGCAAGATTGTGGTCACCGATGACGCGGGCCGGTATCTGTTGCCGGAATTGCGCAAGGCGAATTACAAAGTTTGGGTGCGAGGATACGGTCTGGTGGATTCCCCGCCGGTCGAGGCCACACCTGGAAAAACGCTCGCACTAAAGGCAGTCGTCGCTCCCAATGCGCGCGCGGCAGCGCAATATTATCCCGCGGATTATTGGTATTCGCTCGTTGCAGTTGCCGCCCAAGAGCGCCTTCCCCATGAAAATTCGCCTCCGCCTCCCGCCGACAGATGCCGATCGCTTTGCCGATTGCCGGCAAGGCGCCTGGCAAAATGCGGCGAATCCGGGAAGGGAAACGATCCCGGGTTTGACGCAGGAAGAAGTGCAGAACGGCCAGGAAGTTTCCAACCGCGCCGGAGTATATCTACAACATGAAAGAGGGTCTGCGAGGATTGCCACCAGATGGGCGACAAGGCGACGCGCGAAATGGAACCGGAGTCTGGGCACAGTTCGATTCCAGCTCTCTGGCATGGGAGCGCCGCGTGAAATCGGGCCAAACGGGCGGCCGGATGCTGGCGGCGATCGACGCCCGCTTTGGGCCACGACCAGGGCTTGGCGCTATGTTTGCGGATTGGACCGACCGCATTGCCGCAGGTGAGGTGCCGCCAGTGCCGCCGCGGCCGCAGGGAATTGAGCGCAATATCGTGCTCTCCATCTGGGACTTCGCTTCCGACAAGGCCTTCGTCCACGACATCGTCGCCTCAAACCAGTGGGATCCAACCGTGAACGCCTACGGCCCGATCTATGGCGGCGACTATCTCGCACGACAGGCTCGAATACGTCGATCCCAGCCGAATTCCCCAAGGGCAGCATGCCGGCTCCGATGACCCATCCGGAAGATACGCCGCGGCATGCGCCCGTGGTCATGGCCGTAAAATGATGCGCCGTCTCCCTATTGGGGCGATGAGGCTGTCTGGCACGATCAGTCAAGACGCGAGCGAGCCCAATGATGGACTCGAAGGGCCGCGTCTGGTACCACGCCACGACGCGCAGCGGACGTCCCCGACTTCTGCCGGGCAGGCTCCAATAATCCTTTTGCGAAAAACTTCCCGTTCAAGAACGGGTCGAGGGCCGGGGCTTGGTGGTGTATGACCCAAAGACCGGCCAGCAGACCGCCAATCGATACTTTGCGGCGGGGGGCATCGGTCTTTGCGGGAGATAAGGACGAAACCATTTACATGGGCCTGGGCTTGTCCAGCGGCGGCATCAGCTGGTTCAACACGCGCGTGTGGGACGAAACACACGATGCGAGAAGGCCATTGGCTGGTGTCCCGGCGTGATCGATTACAACGGCGACGGCAAAACCGGTCCGTACACCACGCCGGACCAGCCAGCCGATCCGAAACTCGATCGGATGATCAGCGGAGCCCAAAGCTACGGCGTGGGCGTCAACCCGGTGGACGGCAGCTTTTGGGCCGTAGGCGGCGTGAACGGAGGCCCGAAGACTTCCGTGCCCGGGCAAAATCATCCGCTACGCGGTGGGCGCAAATCCTCCCGCGACATGCACCACGGAAGTCTACGAGCCGCCGTTCAACAATCCCAAGGCCCCGGAGTGGAAGGTTTCAACACGCAAGGGGTGGAAGTCGATAGCAAGGGAATCGTGTGGGTAGCGCTTGGAGGGAGCGCCCAACTCTGGCCGCTTCGATCGCAGCAAATGCAAAGTGCTGAGAGGACCCACCGCCACAGGCCAGCACTGCCCGGAAGGCTGGACGCTGTATCCGGTGCCGGGCCCTTTGTTCAAGGGCACCGACGTAAGAGCGGATTATTTCTATCTAGGATGGGTAGACCGCGAAAATACCCTCGGGCCTGGGCCGGGACATACCGGTCATGGACGGAACGGATTCCGATTCCCTGATTGCTTTTCTCCCGGACCAGAAAAAGTTCGTCACGATGCGCGTTCCGTATCCGATGGGGCTTATACACGCGCTCGATGGACGGGCGCATTGACGATCCGAAGCTGGGCTGGAAGGGCCGCGGGATCTGGGCGGGCAACAACGAAAGGGTGGTCTGGCATATCGAAGGAGGGAAGGGAACTACGAGCCAGATCGTGCATTTCCAGGTTCGCCCGGACCCGCTGGCGAAGTAAGCGATTCGCAAGAGCGCGGTGCTTGATCCGAAATTGTAAAAATAAAAATCCGACTAAAGTCGAAGGGCTGGATGTCCGGCTAACAATAACAAAAATTGTCATCCCGAACGAAGTGAGGGATCTGCATTTTGTTTCGTCGAAACGACTCAGGCTTTGCCCGGCGCTCATATATTTTCAGCTGATTATTTCGCCGATGCGAAGGCCACGGAAGCGGCGTCCGGCATATCTTGGATCACCTGGCCGGTTGGAGTCACCATGCCGCTCGTGCTGTTCACTCGGAACACCGACACGCTGCCGGAGCCCTCGTTTGCGGAAAACAGATACTTGCCGGCCGGGTCGAGCGAGAAACTTCGCGGCGTCTTTCCTCCGGTAAGGACGCGCTGGATCGTGGTGAGCGTGCCGGTGCCTGGGTCTACTGTAAACACTCCGATGCTGGCATCCTGGCGATTGGCGTCGTAGACGAATTTTCCCGCGCGATCCACCTGCACTTCGGAATAGGTGCTTTGTCCCGCCGAGCCTTCCGGCAAGGCGAGCGTCTGCAATTCCTTCAGCGTGCCGTGCGCCTTGTCATAAGCGAAGGTGGATACTCCCTTGTCGCTGACCATATACATATATTTGCTGCTCGGATGAAACGCCATGTGGCGAGGCGCTCGGCCGGGAGGCAGGATTGCAGCAGGCGTGTCGTTGGGCTCGAGCGCGCCTGTCGAGTGGTTAAGGCGATACGCAAATATCCGGTCGGCGCCCAGATCGGCGACCAGCACGAATTGGTTGTCGGGCGAGACCGCCGTCCCGTGCGCATGCGGGCCGCCCTGGCGCGCGGGATCGATGCTCGATCCATGATCCTGCATGAAGCCGGAGGCTTCACCCAGGCGGCCGTCGGGCTGGATCACAAACGTGGCGATGCTTCCGCTGCCGAAGTTTGCCGCGATGAGCACCTTTCCTGTTCGGTCGAGGGAGAGGTGACACGGGCCTACCCCTTTCGATGAAACCTTGTTCACAAGCGTCAGCTTGCCGGTTTTCTGGTCGATCGCGTAGGCCGTAACCGTGTTGCCCGGCTCGGAGTTTCCCGGGTGCTCGTTCGTGCTGTAGAGAAAGCGCTGATTGGGATTCACTACCAGCCACGTCGGATTGGCCGTCTCGGCCACCAGTCCGAGTGGCACCGCTTTTCCGGTGGAGGGCGAAAAACGGAACGCGTAGATGCCTTTGCTGCTGGTCGCGGTGAAGGTTCCAACGTAGACAAAGTAACCCTTGTCACTGGAGCCAGCGACGGTTCCGCTCACGGAAAGCAAAGTAGCCAGCAGTGCGAGCACGGCGAGGGTGCTCCGAGCGATTCTCACAATGCCTTTCATGGACCATGAAGATGGGATCAAGTCTGCTTGGCGCACCCGCGGAGTATATTCGAAAGCCGCCAGTTTTCAACGACGGCTTTTGTGGCGTCCAGTATCGGACTCAAAAGTCGCTGGCAGAATCCGCCGACGGCGGATAATATGTTCGCGGCCAGAGCACGAAGTGTCGATCAATGCGCTATTAAAATCACGTTTTACCAGCTCGTGGCTGGTCCGCCCGAAATCTGTTCAGAAGGAGAAAAAATTATAATGCGTCTGATTCGATTGGGAATATTCACTGCTTGCTCGCTAACGCTCGCGACCGGGCTCTGGCTGGCAGGCCGCGTGAACGCGCATCCGAAGACGGCCACGCCTGACAAGTCAGCCTTGACGCAAGCGGAGGTCGAAGGCTGGATGACGTCGCTATCGAATTGGGGCCGCTGGGGCAAAGACGATCAGAAGGGCACGCTGAACCTGATCACGCCGGAAAAATCGCGAGAAGCGCTGAAACTGGTGCGCGACGGCGTTTCTATCTCCATGGCGCACACCATCGAGAAGGAGAAATATCCCGACAATGCGCGCCCGTTCGAACAAAAAATGACGATCGATGACGGCGGCCACGCCATGGACCTTTACACCATCTGGTACCACGGATCCACCATCACCCATATCGACGCGCTGTGCCACTATTCCTACCAGGGCAAGCTCTTCAACGGATATTCGCACGACCAGTACATCACGGAAGCCGGATGCGGCCGCAACGGCATTGAGAACCAGAAGAACGGCTACATGACCCGCGGAATTCTGGTCGATCTGCCGCTCATGAAGAACGTGGACTATCTGGAACCGGGAACTCCAGTGACTCCCGCGGACATCGAGGCATGGGAGAAGTATGCCAAGGTCAAAATCGGCAGCGGCGATGCTCTTTTCGTGCGCACCGGCCGCTGGGTGCGCCGCGCGAAGCTCGGGCCCTGGAATGTGGGAACCAGCGCCGCGGGATACGACGCCTCCATGCTGCCGTGGTTGAAGCAGCGCGATGTGGCGCTGATTGGGAATGACGGCGTTACGGATGTGCAACCCTCCGGTGTCGAGGGCGTGAAGCGCCCGATTCATGAGATCGGAATCGCAGCCCTGGGGCTTCCGCTGGTGGACGTGATGGATCTGGAAGCCGTCGCCAAGGAAGCGGCGCAGCGGCATCGCTGGGAATTCCTGCTCACCTTCGCTCCCGTACCCGTGCCGGGCGGGACGGGCTTTCCCGTCAATCCGATTGCAACTTCAGGTATTCGATTGCAACGTTCTAAGCGAACGAGGAGTCCAAAGTCTGGAGCATTTCCAGCGCAGGAGGAGGACGATGTTTCGCGTCTGTCGGCCAAAAGTTCTGATGTCATTTCTGCTGCTTGCTTTAGCGATGATCGCCCGCCCCACATTTGCGCAGGTCGATTTGTCCGGGTATTGGGACGGGAAGTTCTCCGAAGACGAACCCGAGCGCATCCCGGGTCCTGAGATCGGCGATTACACGTCGATACCGCTGAATGATGCGGCGCGCATGAGGGCGGACGCCTGGGACGCGCAGAAATTGGAGATGGTCGAGCACGAGTGCGACCCGCATCCGATGGATTATGGCCCGCGCGGGGGAGGGGACATACGCTTGTGGTCCGTGGTCGATCCATTCACGCAGGGCGTAGTGGCCTGGCGCATGACCACGAGGTATCGCCTCGCCCAACGCACCATCTGGATGGACGGTCGCGCTCATCCTTCGGAAAACGCGCCCCACACGTGGCAGGGTTTTTCCACCGGCGAGTGGGAAGGCGACATGTTGAAGGTAATCACCAGCCACTTGAAGGAAGGGCAATCCCGGCGTAACGGAGTTCCGCGCAGTGACAGGTCCACGTTAGTTGAATACTTCATTCGCCACGGAGAATTCTTCACGCTCGTCACGGATGTCGAGGATCCTATTTATCTCACCGAGCCTCTCGTTCGCACCTCGAACTACATCCTGGACCCCGGACGCCATCTCCGGGACACTTCCTGCATTCCCAACGTGGATATCCCGCATCCGGAAGGCTACGTCGCCTTCCACGCCCTGGGCGAGAACCACTGGCTGAATGAGTTTGCGACCAGATGGGGAATACCGGTGGAAGCGGCCCGGGGGGGCGCGGAGACTACCTACCCTGAGTATCAGGAGAGACTGGCTAAACTGCCCTCGCCGCCCGAAGTTCCAGGAAAGCCGGAAGCTCCAGCAAAGAAAGAAGCGAAGCAGTAGGACGATTGCGTACGAATTTGGCGACGAAGTCGCGCGAGCGTATGAGGGGCGCCGGGTTCGATGTGAGGGCTAGCGTGCGGAACGGACCACGGCGGCCAGTTCGCGCAATAAAGGCAGCGTTTCGCTCCATCCCAGGCAGGCATCAGTGATGCTTTGGCCGTAGACTAGAGGCTTGCCCGGCACTAGCTTTTGAGCGCCCGCTACAAGATTGCTTTCGAGCATGATGCCAATGATGCGGCGTTCTCCGGCGGCTATCTGCGCTGCGACGTCGCCGCAGGCCACTGCTTGCTTCGCGTAGTCCTTGCTGCTGTTGGCGTGGCTGCAATCGATCATTACGCGGGGAGGCAGGCCCGCCTCCACCGTTGCGGCAGACCTGGTCCACCGAATCGGCGCCATAGTTTACCGTTTTCTTTCCGCCGCGGAGGATCACGTGACAATCGGTATTGCCGGTGGTTACAAAAATGGCCGATTGCCCGGTTTTTGTGCAGCCTAGAAAGGTATGTGGCTGGGCGGCGGAGAGCACCGCTTCGACGGCGATTTGTGACGTCCCCCGAGGTGGCGTTCTTGAATCCCACGGGGCAGGAAAGGCCGGAGACGAACTGGCGATGCACCTGGCTTTCGGTGGTCCGCGCGCCGATCGCTCCCCAGCTAACGAGACCAGCCACATACTGCGGGGAAATCATGTCGAGAAATTCGGTGCCGGCGGGAACGCCCATTTCGGCGAGGTCGATCAGCAGATGCCGGGCGAGTCGCAAGCCGTCGTTGATCTTGTAGGACTGGTCGAGATAGGGGTCGTTGAGCAGGCCCTTCCATCCGACGGTAGTGCGCGGTTTCTCGAAATAAACGCGCATGACGATGCACAGGTCGCGCGAAAGCTCTTTGATTGCGTCTTTCAGCAGTCCGGCATACTCACGCGCGGCCTTGGTGTCGTGAATCGAGCACGGGCCAACAACGACGATCAGGCGCCGGTCTTTACCGGCAAGAATGTCGCAAATTTCCTGGCGGGCGTGGAAGACCGTGGAGGAAGCATTCTCCGTCTCCGGCAATTCCTCCTCGAGAAAAACGGGCGGAAGCACCACTTTCGTCCACTTGATCCGCAGATCGTCGGTACGGTACAGCATCGTCGTGTTCATTCATCTCCCTGGCAAACTTCTGGCGAGTCCCGGGCCGCCACCGCCAATAATGTCGTTAAGTGAGTCTTCTAATTTAACAGTGACTCGCCGCCTGTGACTAGTGTCAACTCACCGGTGCCTGGGGCAGTCACCAGGCCTCTTGATCGCGACTTCGAGCCGGTACCGTGCACATTGCGAGGTTAGGGATGGGACGTAAGATCGGGAGTCAAATGGCGCCAGCGGGGCCGGGCAATTATCGAATTGTACACTTGAAGCGGAAGGGCTAGAATCGCGGCAGCCAGAGGACCTCGGGTTTCCTACCCTCCCGGCGAGCTGCTCTAATGTTAGGCCGCTTTCGCCGATTTGAAGACGCTAAGGCCATGCTTACCGATGCGATGAGAGTGCGAGGATGACGCGAGAAACGACCGCCACAAAAAGCGCAACGAACTGGCCACTCGGAGAGCCTCGGCCAAGACGCCGCCACAAAAAGAATCTGGCGACGGATTTTTGATCGCCGCGATTGGCGCCTCGGCGGGAGGGATCGAGGCTTTCACGGAACTGGTGCGGGGCCTGCCCAAGGACACGGGGATGGCGTTCGTGCTGATCCAGCATCTCGACCCGAAGCACCGAAGCATGCTCACGGAATTCGTGGCCAAAGAAACGGCGATGCGCGTGGCGGAAGTAACCGACGGGATGAGGGTGGAGCCCGATCACATGTATGTGATTCCGCCGAACGCATACATGTGTATCGTCGATCATGCTTTGCGGCTGGAGCCTCGAATTGATTCTCCCGGCGGCCAGATGTCGATTGACCGCTTCATGCGCTCGCTCGCCCAGGACCAGCGAAACCAGAGCGTCGGCGTGATTCTTTCCGGCACCGGCACGGATGGGACGCTTGGGATGGCCGAGATTCAGGCGCAGGGTGGCGTAACGTTCGCGCAGGACGAGTCGACGGCGAAGTATGACGGCATGCCGCGCAGCGCGATTGCGGCTGGCTGCGTCGATTACGTGCTGCCTCCCAGGGCCATCGCACACGAACTGGCGCGCATCGCGAAACATCCTTATGCGCCGCGCGGGAAGGTCGAAGACCGGGCTGTCGCCGCGGAAGACAGCTCAGGACTTGGAACGATCTTTCAGCTGCTGCGACAATCAACGGGACACGATTTCACCCATTACCGCCAGACAACGATCTTGCGCCGCATTCATCGGCGGATGGTCGTCCATAAGATCGACAAGCTGAAAGACTACGTGAAGTTCATCCAGGCGAATCCCGCTGAGATCAAGACGCTTTACCTGGACATGCTGATCAACGTAACCAGCTTTTTCCGCAATCCGAAGGTTTTCGAGGCGCTCAAATCACACGTGTTTCCCGTTCTTCAAACACCGCGGGCCCGAAGATGGCCATTCGCGTCTGGACACCGGGATGCTCGTCGGGCGAGGAGACTTATTCGATCGCCATTGCGCTCCTGGAATTCCTTGGAGATAAAGCCGCCAAAGTCCCCGTTCAGATTTTCGGGACGGACGTGAGCGAGACCAGCATCAACAAGGCTCGGTCGGGTATTTATCCCGAGAATATCCAGGAAGACGTCACGCCCGAACGCTTGCGCCGGTTCTTCACGAAAACGGATGGCATGTATCACATCAGCAAAAGCATCCGGGACATGTGCATTTTCGCCCAGCATAATTTATTGAGCGATCCTCCGTTCTCGCAGATGGATTTGGTCTGCTGCCGCAATCTGCTCATCTATCTCGAGCCGATTCTGCAAAACAAGGTGATTTCCCTGTTTCACTACGCCATTCGTCCCGCCGGTTTCCTGGTTCTGGGGAGTTCGGAAGGCATCGGGTCGTCGACTGACTTGTTCGCCCCGGAAGATCGCACCAACAAGATTTTTGCGAAGAGATCGACGCCCGGCAGGCGGGTGGTCACGTTTTCTCTGCAAAGCGATCCGGCGCGAAACTATTACAACCCGTCCCGGATGCCCACGAAACAGCCCGAAACCCTTTCCAACTTCGCGGAGATACAGAAGGAGTTTGATCGCCGATTGCTCGCGCAGTTTGCCCCGGCAACGGTATTCATCAATGAGGATGCCGAGATTCTCCATTCCCGCGGAAACGTAAACCGCTACCTGAAGCTCGCCCCAGGGCGCGCGAGCCTGAATCTGCTGAAGATGGCGCTCGATGGCCTGCAGTTTGATTTGCGAAGCGCGATAGGCCGTGCAAGGAAAGAGAACCACCCGGTACAGAAGAAAAGTGTGCCGTTGAAGAAGAATGGCGGCAACGGAGGAACGGATGCCACTCGGATTGTGAATTTCGAGGTGATTCCGTTCGCCGGCGGCAATCTGAGAGGAACATTACTTCATGGTGGTGTTCGAAGAGGATCCCGCCAGGAAGCGCCGGCGCGGCCGGTGTCCGAAGAAAGGCGGCAAGGAAATCGAACACTCGCGGCGTCAGGTTGCCAAGCTCGAACAGGAGCTTTCGGCCACGCGGGAACACTTGCAGGCGGTGATCGAAACGCACGAAGCCACCAATGAGGAATTGCAGTCCGCGAATGAGGAGATTCTGTCGAGCAATGAGGAGCTTCAAAGCACGAACGAGGAGCTCGAAACAGCCAAGGAAGAGTTGCAATCGACCAACGAGGAACTCACGACCGTAAATGACGAGCTGCGCAACCGGAATGTGGAAGTAAATCTGATCAACAACGATTTGACGAATGTTCTCGCGAGTATCGACATTGCCGTCGTGCTGGTCGGAAGCGATCTCACCCTGCGCCGCTTCACCCACCGCGCCCAGGAACTCTTCTCTCTGATCCCGGGAGATGTGGGGCGCCCGCTGAGCAACATCAATCCGTCGCTGGAATTGCCCGATTTAGTGAAGTCTGTGGCCGAGGTGATGTCTAGTTCTCGCCCCGTCGAACAGACCGTGACCGATCGTAAGGGCAATCGCTTTCAGCTTCGCGTGCTTCCTTATCGGACCTCGGAGAACAAGATTGAAGGCGGCGTGATCACGCTGGTTGACGTTTCGCGGCAGGGGGCGAACGCGGCATCCTGAGTGTTTCGCTACCCGGAACACCCTATTCTCGCGAGATTCGACCGGGCGATATAATCTCGCGACTCTCGACACGTGCCCAAAAAAAAAGCCAATCCGAGTGGGGCTCCTTCCAGGACGCGCAAGTCCGCGTCAAAAGAAAGTTTTGCCTCTCCTCCTGATCCCAGCCAGCGTGACAATTACGATGTGCGAGTGCTCTGGGAGTTATTGGATGGTTTACGGGTCGGAGTTGCCAACGTGTTGCCTTCCGGGCAGATTCTCTACGCAAATACGCAGTTCCTTGAAACTCTCGGCATTCCATCGCATCGCGAACCCCAGCAGTCGCACCTTCGCGAGTTTATAGCAAGTGAAAGCTGGGAGCCGATGTATTCGGCCCTGAATCGCGCGGTACGAGTGCCGGTGGAAGCGGAAATCCAGGTAGCGACACTTGGCGAGAAACCGCGCACCATTCGGCTTACCCTGGGCCCTGTAGGCGGAGAGCGGGGCGCCACCATACGAATCGTGGCCACCGAAGTTACCGAGATTGTGGAGACGAACCGAGCGCTTCAGGAAACCGAAGCCTCGCTGCGGTCGCTTTCCGCTCGCATTCTTCAGCTTCAGGATCAGGAGCGCCGGCGCATCGCGCGCGATCTGCACGATACCACCGGCCAGGAACTTGCGGTCATTGTGATGACGCTGAAGCATCTTTCCGACAGCCTGGACCGGCCGGGTTTCGACGCGCGCAAGGCCATTCTCGACGCCGTCGAACTGGCGCGAAAAGTGAACGAGGAGATTCGCACGCTCTCCTACCTCTTGCATCCCCCGCTGCTCGATGAATTCGGCCTGGGCTCCGCGCTGAAGTGGTATGTCGAGGGGTTCAACAAGCGCAGCGGGATCGAGGTTGCATTGGACGTTCCCGATAAGCTGCAGCGGTTCTCGTCTGATAAAGAGATGGCCCTATTCCGCGTGGTGCAGGAAGGCCTCACAAATGTGATGCGACACTCCGGAAGCCGCAAGGCTTTGATTCGGGTGGCCGTCGGCCAGGGCGACGTCCAGGTAAATGTGGAAGATGAAGGCAAGGGAATCGACAGCCGCGTTCTTGCCCGGCTCAACTGCGGGGCCAAGGCGCTTGGCGTGGGAATTCCCGGATTGCGCGAGCGCCTGCGCCAGCTCGGCGGCGGACTCGAAATATTCTCGCACGCCCATGGGACGCAGCTCGTGGCCAGGCTTTCTACAGAAGAACGCGCGGAAGATACGGGCGAGGGCGCCGCGGAAGGTTCACACAAAGGGCGCGCGGAGCCGCCCCGCGGGACTGCCACAAGCCCCCTGCGCACACGGATTCTCGTGGTCGACGATCACGAACTTATGCGCCGCGGAATCCGTGCACTCCTAGACGATCAGCCGGACCTTGAAATCTGCGGCGAGGCAAAAAATGGCTTGGAAGCGCTGGAGAAAACAGGTGAGCTCCATCCCGACATAATCATTATGGATCTGAGCATGCCGGGCGCCGGCGGACTTTCCGCCGCGAATCATATTCGCCAATCGGGCTCGCCCGCGAAAATATTGGTGTTCACCAACCAGTCGTTGCCGGGTATCGAGCGGATGGTGCAGGCAGCCGGATGCCACGGCCTGGTGCTGAAAGCCTTCGCGGGGCGGGATTTGCTGAAGGGAATCCGGACTCTGCTGGCGGGTAATCAGTTCTACCCCGGCGAGGCAAAGGTTCAGAGTGCTTGAGACTCCCGCGCCAGACATAGCAGATCTCCAGCCAAAGCAGACTGCCACGCCGGAACTTTTAGGCGATACAAAATCCACGCGCAGCCATTTTATTTCGTTTGCGCTGTGCTTTGTGCTTGCGGTGGCGTTCACGCTGCCGGGATCGCTTTCACCGGCTTCCGGTCTGCTTGGGTACCCCGGCGATAACTTTCAGCACGCCTGGTTTCTGTGGCACTTCGCGCGATCCGTCGTAAAGTTTCAGAATCCCTTCTACAGCAACCTGATCTATTACCCCACCACCGTGAACCTGGCGTGGAGCACCACCGACCCTCTCGCGGGAAGCCTTGCGCTGCCCGTGAGCCTGACGCTTGGTCCCGTGGTTGCCTATAACCTTTCGCTGATTCTGCAACTCGCGCTGGCTGCGTTCTTCGCCCGGCTTTTTTGTCTGCGCATTTGCCGGAACGAGGCCGCCGCTTTCCTTGGCGGCATGTGCTTCGGCTTCAGTCCGTTTCTGATGGCCCACGCGCTCGGGCATTTGAGCCTGGTGACCGCTTTTCCCATACCGCTCTACTTTCTGGCCCTCGACTGGGTGCTTCAAACGCGCGAGGCGCCTGCGGACGAAATATTGAGGGAAGAGAGGAAAGCCGGGATTGCTACTCGGTCTTGCCTTGCTGCTCACCGCGCTGGCCCACTACAACTATACGGTGCTTTGTCTGGCGTCCACCCTTGTGGTGATTGGCGTCGACCTGGCTCTCGCGGGCTCGCGGCTTTTCCAGAGAATCTGGAGGCCCCTGGCCTGGGCATCGGCTACATTCCTGATTACTTTTTCTCCGCTACTGTTGATGCTCATTGGAAATGCCGCGGACAAGCCTTCGCCGCGGCCGTCTGACCACCTCCTGCAATTCTCGGCCGATGTGTTGGGCTTCCTAATTCCGAGCTGGAATCACGTTCTGTTGGGTAATTTCTCGCGCGGCCTCGATCCAGGCATTTTCGTTGCCGGCTTCGAGGGCACCGTTTACGCGGGGTTGGTGATTTTGGTGCTTGCGATTGTGGGCTTCTGGGAAGGGCGAGACTTGGCGCGCCGCTGGGCTGTGCTGTCCGCCGCTTTAGTTGCGATTTTCTATTTGCTCTCGCTCGGACCGGCCTTGCGAATCTTGGGCAGGCAAACCAGCGTCCCGGGACCTGCCGCGCTGTTGTATCGGATTTCGTGGGCCAGGTTCATGTCGGCGCCGGCGCGATTTGAAGTGATCGTCGCATGGGCGCTCGCCGTGCTTTCGTCGCTCGGCGTGGCGTTTTTGCTGAACCGATTGCAGTCGAGCTGGCGGCAGTATGCCCTGACATGTGGTTTGACGGCGGTGCTGTTGCTTGATCTTCTGACGATCCCTTTTCCGGTTTCTTCCATTACCGATCCGGCTTGGGACGCCGATTCGGGTGCCCCGGCGCGCGCGTGTACCGTGCCCCCCACGTTGCAGAAGGGAACGGTGGTCACGTTTCCGCTGATCATCAAACCTTACAGCATGAAGAGCATGTGGATGCAGGTGACGGATCAGGGACGCTATGCTCTGGTTGACGGATACTTGTCTTACACCGCCGATCGTGTTTGGAGCGACTATTACCGCAACCCGGTGCTGCGGTCGCTTCTGTCGGTACAGGGCATCTTCCATGCACCGGTCGACGCGCGGGCAGACCAGCCGCTCGCGCCCGCCGCGTTCCGCGATCTGAACGCAAGCGCGTTCGTGGTTTTCGATTCTCCGCGGCGCGATGCTGCGGTCGGTTACCTCACCTCATTGCTCGGAGAGTCGGGGCAACCTGCCGGCAGTTGCACGGTGTTCGAGGTATCGGCCGATGTACTTGGAAACCGCTCGTTACGTTGAACAGATTTCGAGCGTAGTGAAAATTCCTGCTGTTGCGGGGAGAGCCTGACTTCTCCCCTACTTCCCGAAATTTGAGCTATCTGCGCCTTCCCTGTAAGCCTCTTGATCACGGAATCTGACCTTTACCCACTCTGTATCGCCGCATTTGCTTGATGCCACAGCTCCGGCCTCCGGGTGTAGGCTTCTTACATAAGGCAGGGCGTGCATTTGGAAGGGTTACAACTTTTGACCGCCTCAGGGGTTCTATCAAAGGAACCATGAACTCGGCTTTTCCAAATCGGCGCGCCGCCAATGGCCAGGGTTTCTTCCGGGGATTGCTCGGCTCGAATGCGGTGGAAGCTGCATTTGCGGCAGCCGTGCTCGCTATACTTTTTTCGTTTTTGTGCAGCGCAGTTGCCCCGTCCGCGAGCGCTGGAAAAGAAAAGAGAAACCCGGCCACCGGCGCGATCGCGCTTCCCAAGAAGTTCAAGGGGAAGCTCCCGATTACGGAACTCACCGAAGACGAAGCCATCAGCCACGCGCTCAATCGTCTCGCCTACGGTCCACGCCCCGGCGATGTGGAGCGGATCCGGCAGATGGGCCTCGAGAAGTGGGTCGAACAGCAGCTGAATCCGGATTCGATTGACGACTCCGCCCTGGATGCGCGGCTGCGAAAATATCCCACCCTGAAAATGTCGTCGAAAGAGCTTCTGGACGCCTATCCGCAGCCCAACCAGACCGCTAAGCGCGAAGGAATTACGAAAGAGGAAGCGCAGGAAGAGTTGCGCGAGAAGAGGCGAGAAGCGATGACTTCGGTGCTGGTCACCGGAGACGACAATCTCGACAAGGCGCAGTTGCAGCTCGCGATGATCCAGGGCCCCAACCGCATCGTCACCGAGCTCTCGATGGCCAAGGTCGATCGCGCCGTCTATAGCCAGCGGCAGCTGAAAGCTGTGATGGAGGATTTTTGGTTCAACCATTTCAACGTCTTTGCCAACAAGGGCGCGGACAGGTGGTTCGTTACTTCCTACGTGCGCGACACGATTCGCCCCCGCACCCTGGGCAAATTTGACGATCTGCTGATTGCCACCGCCAAGAGCCCCGCCATGCTCTTCTTTCTCGATAACTGGCAGAGCGTCGATCCCGACGCGTTTCAGCGGTGGCGCCAGCAGGCGGAATCTCGGCGCCGTTTTCAAGGAATGTTCGGCGGCGGCTTTGGACCCATGCCGGGTGAGTTTCCTCATCCCGGCGCGCGGATTCCGGGATTCCCGGCACCGGGAGCCGCGCAGCGGCCGGAGGAGCGCGGCCTCAACGAAAATTATGGACGCGAGGTCATGGAACTTCACACGGTCGGCGTGGATGCCGGATACACGCAGCAGGACGTGATCGAGATGGCCAAGTGTCTCACCGGCTGGACGATTCGCGAGCCGCGGCGAGATCCCGAATACGTGTTCAAGCCCGAGTTCCACGCGCAAGGCAAGAAGGTTGTGATGGGGCGCACCTTTGATTACGGTGGCGAGAAAGACGGCGAAGAAGCGCTGCGCATGCTCGCAAACGACCCCCACGCGGCGGCTTTCATTTCGAGCGAGCTGGCGCGCCATTTTGTTTCCGATGATCCACCGCAAGCGCTGGTCGATCGCATGACCAAGGAGTATGAGGCCACTGGCGGCGACATTCGCGACGTTCTGAAAACGATGATCTACTCGCCTGAATTCTGGTCCAAGCAAGCATACCGAGACAAGGTGAAGACTCCCTTTGAGCTTGTCGCCAGTACCGCGCGGGCCCTGGACGCGGATATTTCCGTGACTCTGCCTGTGGCGCAGTGGGTAAGCCGCATGGGCGAGCCTTTGTTCTTGTGCGAACCTCCCACTGGCTATTCCGACAAGGCGTCGACATGGGTGAATACGGGTGCCCTGCTGAACCGGCTCAATTTCGCGCTCTCATTTGCGAGCGATCACATGCTGGGGGCAACCGTGGATTTAACGGCCATGCTGGGCGAGGACGCTTCTAGGGATCCGGAAACAGCGCTTTCGCGAGCCCTCGACGTCTTTCTCGACGGCCAGGTTGCGCCCGGCACTCGCGACACGCTGCAAGAGCGTCTGAAAGATCCGCAGGTTTTGCAGGCGAAGCTGGACGATCCGGTGAGGCAGATTAATGCCGGTTTGATTTCGGGGCTGGTCCTGGGCGCGCCTGAGTTTCAGCGCCGGTAGGTTGTAAGGCAAGGAGAAGTGCTATGGCAATTTCACGGCGATATTTCCTGAAGAGCGGCGGGATCGCCATGCTGGGCATGGCGTCGCTGCCATCGTTTTTGCAGCGGGCGGTCGCCTCCACGGTCTCGCCCAATAAAAAGAAGATGGTCGTGCTGTTCCAGCGCGGCGCGATGGA
Organism: uncultured Acidobacteriota bacterium; assembly: GCA_963697575.1. Classification (GTDB taxonomy): domain Bacteria; phylum Acidobacteriota; class Terriglobia; order Acidiferrales; family UBA7541; genus Palsa-295. Next base: position 16,876 of record CAVOOP010000024.1, read on the forward strand.
CGGCTTGAACGTGGTGGTCCCGTTCGCCGAGCCAAATTACTACCAGATGCGCCCGACGATTGCGATTCCGCAGCCGCAGCAGGGCGGCGCAGAGGCCGCCCTCGACCTCGACGGTTTCTTCGGCCTGCACCCGAGCCTCCAGCCCCTGCTGCCGCTGTTCCAGAAGAACGAGCTTGCTATCGTGCAGGCGGTCGGTTCTCCCGACCCCACGCGCTCCCATTTCGACGCGCAGGATTTTATGGAGTCTGGCACGCCCGGAGTGAAGTCGACGGAGGACGGCTGGCTCAACCGCGCTCTCCAAGGCATGCCGGAGGATCATCCTTCGCCCTTTCGTGCCGTTGCGTTCGGCCCTTACCTTCCTCGCACCTTGCAGGGCAGCGTGTCCGCCGTGGCGATTCCAGACCTCAAGCAGTTCAAGATGAACGGCCCGCAGGATGCCGCGCAGGGCGGATTCGAAGCCATGTACGCGCAGACCGTCGATCAGGCCATGCGCGGAGTCGGCCATGAAACATTCGAAGCGATCGACCAGCTCAAGAAAATCAATCCCGACCTGTACGAGCCCGAAAATGGCGCCCAATACCCCAAGAGCCGCTTCGGCCAAAGCCTGATGGAGATTGCCGAGCTTTTCAAGGCGGACGTGGGTCTGGAAGTCGCCTTCCTCGATAGCGGAGGCTGGGACCATCACGTCAATGAAGGTGGCGTCCAGGGCCAACTCTCAAATCTGCTGCGCGACCTGGGGCAGGGAATTGCGGCCTTTCACCAGGATATGGGCGACCGCATGGGAGACGTGGTCTTCGTCAGCATGTCCGAATTCGGCCGCACCGCCCACGAAAACGGCAATCGCGGCACCGACCACGGTCACGCCAACTGCATGTTCGTGATGGGTGGAGACGTGAAGGGCGGAAAGGTCTACACGCGCTGGCCCGGCTTAAGCGAAGGCCAGCTGAACCAGGGACGCGACCTTGCCGTGACTACCGATTACCGAAGCGTGCTAGGAGAAATCATCTCCACGCATCTTGGCGACAAGAACTTGAACAAGGTGTTTCCGGGATATCGCGAACGACCCGCGCCAGTTCCTCGGCCTTCTTAAAGCCTAATCCCCCCACCATCCAAGGCCGAGACAAAAAAGGGAGGGCGAATCGCCCTCCCTTTTTGCATTCCTGTTCCTCTGATTGCAGCCGGAAAGACTACGCGCTTTCGATCCCTTCGCGTCCCGCGGCGCGATGCGGCTCGTCTGCCTTGATCCGCATTCCGAAGAACGAACGGTAGACGAACAGGAACGACACGAGGAAGAACACGCCCGCAAGAATGTGCGTCAGCTGGGCATTCTTGGAAGTCAATTCCACCGCCAGTTCCACGGCCAGCAGTCCAAAGAGCGTGGTGAACTTGATGATCGGATTCAAAGCTACCGACGACGTGTCCTTGAATGGATCGCCCACGGTATCCCCGACCACGGTCGCGTCGTGCAGCGGAGTGCCTTTCTGCTTCAGCTCCACCTCGACGATCTTCTTCGCGTTGTCCCACGCGCCGCCTGCATTTGCCATAAAGATGGCCTGGTACAAGCCGGAGATGGCGATCGCGATCAGGTACCCGATAAAGAAGAACGGCTCGACGAACGCAAACGACAGCGTGGCGAAAAACACCGCGAAAAAGATGTTCCACATGCCTTTTTGCGCGTACACCGTGCAGATTTCCACCACCTTCTTGCTGTCGGTGATGGAGGCTTTCTCGATGCCTTCGAGCTTAATATTTGCCTTGATGAACTCCACTGCGCGATAAGCGCCGGTTGTCACCGCCTGCGTGGAGGCCCCGGTGAACCAGTAGATCATCGCGCCCCCCGTGATCAAGCCCAGGACGAAAGGCGCGTGCAGCAGCGAGAGCTTGTCCACGTTGGTTGTGATTCCGTTGGTAAGCGCCATGATGATCGAGAAAATCATCGTGGTCGCTCCCACGACGGCGGTTCCGATGAGCACAGGCTTGGCCGTCGCCTTGAAGGTGTTGCCCGCGCCGTCATTTGCTTCCAGTAGATCCTTGGCGCGGTGGAAGTTCACGTCGATGTTGTAGTCCCTTTTGAGTTCCTGCTCGATATTGGGGACCTGTTCGATCAGCGAAAGCTCGTAGACCGACTGCGCGTTGTCCGTCACAGGTCCATAGGAATCCACCGCAATCGTCACTGGCCCCATCCCGAGGAAGCCGAATGCCACGAGTCCAAAGGCAAACACCGGCGCCGCGAGCATCACCGCGCCCAGTCCTTGCGAACTGAAGATATATCCGATGGACATCAGGCCCACCATCGTGAGGCCCAGGTAATAGCAGGAGAAATTGCCGGCTACGAACCCAGAGAGAATTCCGAGCGAGGCCCCGCCTTCACGCGCCGAACTTACCACCTCGCGCACGTGACGCGACTCAACCGATGTAAACACCTTCACCAGCTCCGGAATCACCGCGCCGGCCAGCGTGCCGCAGGAAATGATGGTCGAAAGCTTCCACCATTGCGTCGAATCGCCGGCCAGGTCGGGAATCATGTAGTACGAAATGACGTAGGTCATCGCGATTGAAACGATCGATGTAATCCACACGAGCGACGTCAGCGGACTCTCGAAATTCATTTCGTTGGCATTGCCATATCGCGCCTTGGCGATGGCGCCGTTCAGGAAATAAGCGACCGCCGCGGAAACCAGCATGGCGATGCGCATGACGAAGATCCACACCAGCAATTGCACCTGCACCGTGGGGCTCTTGACGCCCAGCAGAATGAACGTGATTAGCGCGACGCCTGTGACGCCATAGGTTTCAAACCCATCCGCGCTTGGGCCCACCGAGTCTCCCGCATTGTCGCCGGTGCAATCCGCGATTACGCCGGGGTTGCGCGCGTCGTCTTCCTTGATCTTGAACACGATCTTCATCAAGTCCGAGCCGATGTCGGCGATCTTGGTGAAGATTCCGCCCGCGATTCGCAGCGCCGCCGCTCCCAGAGATTCGCCGATGGCGAATCCGATGAAGCAGGGCCCGGCGTAATCTCCCGGAACGAAGAGCAGGATTACCAGCATCATTAGCAGTTCTACGCTGATCAGCATCATCCCGATGCTCATTCCCGCGCTTAGAGGAATCTGATAAATCGGATAGGGCTTGCCGCGCAGTCCGGCGAAAGCGGTGCGCGAGTTGGCGAACGTGTTCACCCGAATCCCGAACCACGCCACCCCATAGCTCCCGGCGATTCCCAGCACGCTGAACGCGAGGATTATCACCACCCGCGACACTTCGTATTTCAGCAGCACCCCGAAGTACAGGATCATTGTGGCGGCGATGAACGCCCACAGCAGCATGAGGAATTTGCCCTGCGTGATCAGGTAGGTCTTGCACGTCTCATAGATCAGCTCGGAAACTTCCCGCATCGTGCGGTGCACCGGCAGGTTCTTCAGGCCTACGTAAATGCTCATGCCGAAAATCAGACCGAACACGCAGAACACAATTCCGTACATCAGCAGCTTGTGCCCATCGATGCCAAAGAAGGTGACCTGCGACAGGTCCGGAAGCTTCAAATTCGCTTCGCCGCCGACGCTCTCCTGTGCGTGAACTGCCGTAGCCCCCAGCAGTGTCGTCATTACCAGCGCCGCACTGGCTGTGCACATCCTTGCAAGGCGGCAACGGAACAATCCATTGCCCGCGAAAATCTCACGCATCAGTTTCCTCCACCCTCGATTTTCATTTATTTGCCGTATCGTTACAACTGTCGCCGGCAGTACGCGCGTCACCGGCCGTCCATGAACTTCGATTGATTGACGTCTAGGTTTCTGGAATTGGATCGGAAGTCACTCTTCGATCCGCGAGGCCGCCGCGCACAGCCGTGCCACCTCTTGGTTAGCACCCGTCGCGAAAGCAGGCGAAAGCGGATTCCACAGTGCTAACACCTATAAACTTCGAGAACCTTGTCTCCTTCGGAACCAGGCTTCCCTGAGCAGGAGCCCACCATGCAGACACCCACACTCCAAGACATTCTTTTGTAGCAGTTTTGGAGCCGTTTCGTCAAGAAAATGCATGCCTTGCGGTTGCTACGCTCGCCCCTGCAGGCTTCAAACCAGGTAGCCATTCATTGGCGGAGGGCGTTTGGCTGAGAGTCGGCGCCAACCCAGGGCCGCCCCGCATTCCAGTTAGGGTGACATTCTCCCCGAAATTGCATCTAACAGAACTGACACCTGGGGTATGGTGCTCTGCACTGCATGGTCCTTTTGGCCCGATAGGGCAGACGATGTGCCAGTGCGTCGAGTAAGCTTGCGCAACTAACTCAGTCATGTGAATTGTTCGCCGGCGGCTTGAGTAGTAGGCTGTTAATGACGTGAGTTGATTTCCCCTCGGCGGCGCCAGGTGGGTAACTCTTCCCGAGGGGTCGTGGACGGCATGGAATTATTCCTGAATTTCGTGTGGGTCTTGATTGCCGTATTCGGGCTCAGCGTCTGGCGCGTGTGCTGGGCGCCGGGCCGCTCCGGGCGGCGTGAGCCGCTGCGCGAATGGACGGCGATTGTTGCCGCCCTGGTGCTTCTATTTTTTGCCGTTTCGCTTACCGACGACCTGCATTCGGACTTGGTGCTGTTTGAAGAAAGCGCGAATGGCCGGCGCCAGGGCGTTACTTTGGCAAGCCCGCACGCGTTGCCGCTAGGCGTGAAAATCGTCGGCGGGGCGGTGAGCAGACGCGCCCCCACGCTTGCTACGCCTTCGTTCCGTTTCAGTGCCTTGGCTGCGTCAATTCACTTAAAGGATTCCTCCGCATCTCTTTCCGAAACAGAACTCCTGTTCGAACGCGGTCCGCCTTCTCCCGCCCTTTAGCTCGACATACGTTGATCATAGTCTCGGGTCCTGATCCGGCCTAATTCCCCAGAGAACCCGGTCGATTCAACCGAGCGATGCATTGCATTAATGACGAGCGAGGAAGTGCGAACCATGAAGCGTGCAATTTTACTTCTCGGTTTTCTTGTGTGTGTCGCCGTTGCGGGCTGCGGCGATTCCAATAGCTCCGCGCAAACGCAGAGCCAGGCACCAACGAACGCGAATGACGCCTCCGCCACTGAGTACGTCGCTCCGGATGCAAAAGGCGTCAAAACGATGACCGTGCGAAAGACCGCTATCCCGGAATATCTCGATCTGCGCGGCGCACATTGAAGCCGACCCTACTCGCGTCGTTCACGTCTACGCCCCCGCCGGAGGCCGCATCACTGAGATGAGGGTGCGGCCTTGGGATCGCGTCGAGAAGGGGCCAGACCTTGGCCATGCTTGAGAGCAGCGACCTGGCAAGAGCAGTGGCGGATTACCACAAGGCCCTGGTGGACAATCAGGTGAAGCAGAAAGAACTCGCCCGTTCGCAGGATCTGCTCGATCACAAGGCCATCTCCGAGCGGGAATTCCAGCAAGCGCAGGGAGACGCACAGATGTCCCAGGCGGAGGTGCAAGCCGCGCGCGAACGGGTGCAGGTGTTCGGAATGGATCCCGATCACGCCTCGACGGAGCTTGTGGTGAAAGCCCCTCGCGCAGGCGTGATTCTCGATGTGGGCGCCTCTTCCGGCGAGTTTTCGCAGGCGCTTTCGGCCTGCGGCACCTCTTTGTACGATTGCGGACATCACCACGGTGTGGGCCGTCGGGGATATCTACGAGAAAGACCTCGCCGTCGCAAGGTCGGGAGAGGAAGCGCAGGTGACCCTGAATGCCTATCCGGATCAGCACTGGACCGGTCACGTAAGTGTGGTGTCCGCGGCGGTCGATCCCACCACGCGAACGCTGCACGTACGGGTGGTGCTGCCCAATCCCGGTATTCGAATCAAGCCGGCGATGTTCGGCTCAATCAGACTGCTGCGGTCGTCTAACCAGGGGATTCTCGTTCCCTCGACTGCCGTGGTGCGCGAGGGCAACAATGCCTATGTGTACGTCTCCCAGGGAAATGGACGGTTCTTGCGGCGAAACGTCCGGCTAGGCCGGGCGGTGGACGGCACTTTGGAGATTCTCTCGGGCTTGAACGAAGGCGACGCAATCGTGTCGGAAGGGGCGCTATTCCTGCGCGCTGCGGCGCAGGGCTAACCGACGATGCGCTCGCTGATTGCGTCACTCCTGCGTTACCGCGTGCTCATGGTCCTGGCGCTCTTCGCGTGGATCGCCGGGGGAATTTTTATGTTCCTTCGGCTCGATATCGAGGCATATCCGGACCCGTCCCCGCCCCTCGTTGAGGTGATCACGCAGAATCCCTCCTGGTCTGCCGAAGAGATGGAGAGGCAGGTAACCGTTCCCATTGAGACGGTGCTTTTCGGGATTCCCCGCCTCCAATATGTGCGTTCGGCCACGATTTTCGGCCTGAGCGACGTGAAGCTCTATTTCGGTTACGACAGCGACTATTACTGGGATCGCCAGGAAGTTCTGAACCGCTTGCAGTTGGTGTCTCTGCCTTCGAATCTCAGCCCCCAGCTATCGCCCGAATCCCCCATCGGAGAGATTTATCGCTACCAGCTTTACGGGCCGGGCTACAGCTTGAATGAACTGAAAGCGACGCAGGACTGGTTCGTTACCCGCGAAATCAAGCAGGTTACCGGCATCATCGACGTCGCAGGATTCGGGGGCAGCACGCGCGCAGTATATCGCGGAGATCGACCCGCAAGCTTCTGCAGTACAAACTCTCGCTTCCCCAGGTTGTCTCTTCGGTCTCCTCCAGCAATGCCAACGCGGGCGGAAGCTATCTGACCATGGGGAGCCAGAGCGTGAACGTGCGCGGCGTGGGACTGCTGCAGTCGATTCAGGACATGCAGAACGTGCTCATCACCGAACGCAACGGCGTGCCCGTCTATCTGCGGGATTTGGCGGACGTGCGTGAGGGCTCCCAGCCCCGGCTGGGGCAAGTGGGCGTCAACCACGACGATGATGCGATCGAAGGAATCGTGCTGTTGCAGCGCGGCGAGCAATCCATTCCTGCGTTGAAACAGCTCGCTCGGAAGGTGAAAGATCTCAATAGCGGTTTGCTGCCGCGCGGAATGAAGCTGCTGACACTTTACAACCGCACGGACTTGATCAATCTGACGACGGAGACGGTGCGCGCACATCGTATCTGGTGGGCCTTGCGCTGGTGACGCTGATCCTGATCCTGTTTCTCGGGGACCTGCCGATTTCACTCATTGCCGCGCTCACGATTCCATGTTCGCTGCTGTTTGCGTTCTCGATGATGGTGTTTCGGCGGGCGCTCGGCCAACCTGATTTCTATCGGCGCGATCGATTTCGGCATCCTGGTGGATGCCGCTGTGATCGTCCTCGAGAACATCCACCGCCGGCTGCAGGCAGCTTCGGCAGACGCTCCCACGTCTGATTTGATTGCGGATGCCACCGCGGAAGCGGTGCGGCCGGTGGCATTTTCGGTGCCTGGTCATCATTGTGGCGCTAATTCCGCTGTTCACGATGGAAGGCGTGCCGGGGAAAGTGTTTGCTCCCATGTCGGAGACGTACGGCTTCGCGCTGATCGGAGCCTTCATCTTTGCGATTCTATTTGCGCCGATCCTCACGTCCTGGATTCGCCCCGAAAAAGTGCGCCGGCGCGACACGCGGCTGGTCGAGCTGGCTCCATGGCCGCTACGAAAAGTCGCTCGCATGGACGATGCGGCGCAAGAAAACGGTCCTCGCAATCGCCGGCGTCGTGCTCGGCGGGCACGCTCGTTGCCGGCGGCCTTCTTCCTGGGTGGCGAATTCATGCCCAAGCTTGAGGAAGGGAACTTATGGGTTCGTGCGACGCTCCCGCAGGATGCTTCGTTTGAAACGCGGCGCCAGGATGGCGCGCGAGATTCGCGAGATTTTGCTTGAGCTTCACCAACGTCACGCAGGTGGTCTCGCAGATGGGCAGGCCCGATGACGGAACCGACGTCACCACCTTCAACAACATCGAATTCCTCGTCACGCTGAAAGCCCCCTCTCAATGGGCTCACGGTTTGACCAAAGAAAAGATCGTGCCAGGAACTTGATCAGCAGCTCGAAAAGTATCCGGGCGTCGAATTTCAACTTCTCGCAGAATATTCAGGACAACGTCGAGGAAGCGATGTCCGGCGTGAAGGGAGAAAACTCGATCAAGCTTTTCGGCGACGACATCGACGTGCTGGTCGCCAGGGCTGCCGAAATCAGCGGAGTGATGTCGCAGGTGCCTGGTATCGCGGATTTGGGTGTGTTTCAGGAGACCGGGCAGCCGGAGCTCCTGGTTACCATCAATCGCGGAGCGAGCGCCCGGTATGGACTGATGGCCGCGGACGTCGACGCCGCCGTGCAAGCCGCCATCGGCGGAATGGCGCCTACGCAGATCCTCGAAGGCGACCGGCGTTTCGACTTCATAATCCGGTATCGCCCCGAGTTCCGCACCACTCCCGAAGCGATCCGCAATATCCTGCTCCCGACACCTGATGGAAACAATGTTCCCCTCGGGCAGGTCGCGGACGTTTCGCTTCACGAAGGCGCGTTTATGATCTACCGCGAGAACGGCCGCCGCTACATCCCCATTAAATTCAGCGTTCGCGGACGCGATCTGGCCGGCACGATCCAGGATGTCCAGACGCGATTGGCGCGGAAAATCCACTTGCCCGAGGGCTACCACATGGAATGGGCGGGGGAGTACGACAGCTTGCAAAGGGAGAAGCGGCGCCTGGCTGTTATTATTCCCATCAGCCTTGCGATAATCCTCGCTTTGCTTTTCACCGCATTCAACTCTCTCCGGCGGGCTTTGCTCGTGCTGGCGATTCTTCCCTTTGGACTTACGGGCGGTGTTCTTTCTCTCCTGATCACGCATACGCCGTTTAGCATTTCAGCCGCGGTGGGATTCGCCTCCGTAATCGGCGTTTGTACCCTTGGTGGAGTGGTATTTCTGTCCGGCATCCACCGCAAAGAATCAGACTCGCCTTCGATCCTTACCGCGATTGAGCGGGGGGACTCGCAGAGATGCGGCCCGTCTTGATGGCTTGCGCGGCGGCGGGTCTCGGGCTTCTGCCGGCGGCGGCATCCTCTGGAGTTGGAGTGCAGGCCCAGCAGCCTCTGGCGCGAGTTGTGGTTGGAGGAATGGTGACGTCCCCCCTGGCGATTCTCTTCCTGATTCCGGTGCTCGCCATTTATTGGCTGCCGTCCGCCCCACAAACCCCCAAGGTCGACCGCGAGCAGGCTCAGTAGGAATGTGCAAACCTATGCCCGTCAGCGTCAATAATGTGAAAACTCAGCATTACACGTGTCATTTCACGTCTACAGATCATTGGATTGAAAAGAGTTAATGCCAACGTAATGGCGGTCACCAGATTGCTAAATAAGCGCCGTCAATCAATTGCTTTCAACCTCAGGGGGCGGGCCTTTGGTAAAGAAACTTCGATCGGTGATTCTTCTCTTGGTTCTCTCATGCATAGGTGGTGCAGCCGCAAAGGCCGATACTCTTCACTATGACCTTACCGGGCCTGGCGGGTTTCAAGTGCAGTTCAGCCTTCCTCAGGATCCTTCGTATACCTCCATGTCGTCTGGATATGTAGTGCCAGTGACGGGACTCACGGTCTATTCCACTCCCGTCACCAACCTTGATTTTTTCAAATCGGCCAACGGCGGGGGGCTCGGGGGAGATGGGTATCAGCTAACCGGCAGTCAGCTTTATACTCTCACTGGTAGCACGCTCGTCTTGTCAAAGGGAACGTTCACCTTGGAAGGATACGGCTCGCCATTCACCCTGACAGTTACTTCTAGCCCTGAACCTTCTACACTCCTGCTGCTCGCCATGGGTATCGCAGCATTGGTCCTCGCGACGAGCAGGAAGCCAGTCGTCAACTAGGTCTGTCGAAGCTTGAGTTCCTCGCGGATATTTCCCGCAAGAACTTGCCTTCGGCATATTTGATTTGTCCTTCTGCTTTGGCGTCACGCTGTGGAATAGCTCTGCTCTCAGGTATTCCATCCGGCAGAAGTGCGTAAATCACCTGATTGTGTCAAAGCGTATGCCTCTCTTACGCTTCTTCACAAATCCAACAAATGGGAGCTGAATTGGGACAGAAGAGTTGAGATAGGGAGACCTTCCAGAGTCCTCTCCGACGACTACTTCCCCCACATCAACCAGGTTTCTTTCCCAAAAGAGGCTCCCAGCCCTCTCGACGCAGCTGAATCTACCAGTGAGTAAGAGAGCCATCCGGCCGGTATATAGCCGCGTAGACGACGGCGGGGTGGTGACTTCGCTGATCATCTTCAGCTGCGCCATGTCGGCGGTGACGCCCAGGCCCGGACGCTCGTTGGGATACAGCTTGCCGTTTTTGAAGTCCATGCACTGCGGCAGATGCGGGATCACCGGTCGCCGTAGTTGTATTCAAATAGCACCGGCTTGGAGTAGGTCGAAAGCACATTCACCAGCGCCGCGGTGGAGAGCGGTCCGGTGAAATGCGGGATGATCCCGATGGCATGCGTCTCGCACAGCGCCAGGATCTTTACCATTTCCGTGATGCCGCCGACGTTGGGCAGCGTGACGCGAACGTAATCGAGGTCGTGATTTTCGACCAGCGTGTTGAAGTCCCAGCGCTGGCCCCATTCTTCTCCCGCGGTGATCGGGCACGGTGGTCATCTGGCGCAGTCGCGGAATGTCCTGGTGGAACTGCTCGTCGCGGACGGGGTCTTCGACGAAATAGGGCTCGTACTCTTCGATCAGCTTGCAGCAGCGCACCGCGTCGGGATAGTCGAACTTCTGGTGCAGGTCGAGCGCCCAGTCGCCGTTGGGGCCGACGCCCTCGCGGATTTCCTTGGCACGCGGCCACCACCTCGTGAACGCGCTGGTGCGTGTTGAAGACATCGTTGACGATGGGCGCTCCGCCCGTGGGCGTGATGGAGGCATCGACGCGGTAAGCAGCGGTAAGCCGTCCGCCATCGCTTTTGCCGCGCGGTCCTTCAGGCTGATGGCCTTGTCGGCCGGACCTGGGCCGCCGGTCTGGTAGCATTCGCAGTAATTCCTGACCGTGCCGCCCAGGACTTCATGCACCGGCAAAGCCCAGCGCCTTGCCCTTGATGTCCCACAGCGCGAGGTCGATGGCGCCCTGCGCGTGGATTTTCTCCCGCCCCGGCGGGTAGAACCGGTCGCTGTACATCTTCTGCCACAGCTTCTCGATGTGGAAAGGATTCTCGCCGATGATGCTCGCGGCGCATTGCTCCAGCGTGTCCTTTAGGCCGCCTTCGCCGATGCCCGTGATCCCGGCGTCGGTCTCGACCGTGACGATCATGTCGCTCTGATTGAACGTCTGGTTCAGTTGCGGCGGCAGGTAGATGCGCACGCGCGTGATCTTCGCCTTCGGCAGGGAAGCGCTCGAAATTCGCGGCCAAGCCAGCGAGGCGGCAGATGCTACAGCGAGCGATTTTAAAAATGATCCTGCGTTCCATGGGTGTCCCGTCCTTGAAAAAGATGCAAGCCTAATCGGCTCGAAGTCGCCGAATCGCCGAGACAGTACACCAATTCGGTCACGCCTGACAACTAAATGCAGGCGCTAAATTTGTTGGTCCCGCCCCGGTTTGTTAGAATACACAGCGCGGTGGGCGGCTAGCTCAGTTGGGAGAGCATCGCGTTCGCAACGCGGGGGTCGGGGGTTCGAATCCCCTGCCGTCCACCATGTTTTTCCAGTTTTTTTGCAGTAGGCTGCTCGATGACTTCAAAACAGCTTTTCGCGATTCTCGACGTTGCCCTGTCCCCTCCCTCCTATTGCTGAAGCTACCGCGAAGTATCTGACTGAGACAGCTCGCATAGCTTCCCCCGAAACGTCCGATAATACATCTTAAGTTATCGGTGGCCTGTTGGACACCATGCGCCGCGAATTCCGATTGTTCTGGCGCCCTGTTACTCAATGATTGTAATCACGCCCTCGCTCGATTGGTTTAAGTGGCGGTGCCTGCCACGGTGGAGTCATTCGTACCAGGAGAGGAAGAATGAAGAGACTTGAGCGTGGGTTTTCGCTCATTGAGCTGCTGATTGTCGTGGCGATCATCCTGATCATCGCGGCCATCGCCATCCCGAACCTGATTCGTTCCCGTATGGCGGGGGACGAAGCTTCAGCGGTCAGCTCCATTCGCACCATCAACACGGCCCAGGTTACCTACTCCTCGATATGGGGAATCGGTTATGCCGCGGCCTTAAGCAACCTTGGTGGAGCCGCCGGTTGCACCGCCTCGTCTACCACGGCCTGCTTGATCGACCCCGTCCTTTCCGCCGGAAGCAAAAGCGGATACACCTTTGCGGCAGTAGGGAACACCTCTGTGGGAGGCGCGCTTCAGGGATTCGAAATAAACGCCACACCGGTTTCGGTAGGTATTACCGGCACGCGCGCGTTCTGCTCGGACCAATCTGGCGTGATTCGCTACAACACCACTGGTGTGGCCATCACAACGGCAGCAGGTGCCTGCTCCGCGATAACTACGAGTCTCCAATAGCGCCGGGCAGCTAGTAGTGGGGCTCGAGATCCGGCTCGCGGGTCACCGCCACGTCCGGGCCTTTGGCGGCGGCGCTTTCGATTTCGAACGAGGGGATTTGCGATTGCGGTTCGAGCAAATCGGCGAGCAGCAGGCGCAGGTTGCCGGGGTTCGTTGAGGCGGCGAGGCCGGTGTCCATATCGATCACACCGGTTCGAATCAGCTTCTCGATTTCGCCGTCGAAATACTGCATGCCTTCGTTTTCGCCGTCGCGCATGGCGTCCAGCAGCGATTTGCCTTCGCCCTCCCCCTTCTGAATGTATTCGCGCGTGCGCAGCGTGGACTTGAGGATTTCGAACGCGGCCACGCGCCCGGTGCCCCCGGGCTTGCGAATCAGGCGCTGCGAAATGATGAAGCGGAAGCTTTTGGCCAGGCGCATGCGAATCGCCTGCTGATCGCTCAGCGGAAACACGCCGACGATGCGCTCGATGGTCTTCGAAGCGTCGATGGTGTGCAGCGTCGAGTACACCAAATGGCCCGTTTCCGCGGCTTCCAGCGCCACCTCGATGGTCTCGCGGTCCCGCATCTCGCCCACCAGAATCAATTTCGGAGCCTGCCGGAGGGCCGCCCGCAAGGCGAGCCCGAATGATGGAGTGTCCGTATGCAGTTCGCGCTGATGGATCGTGGCGCGCTTGTGCGGGTGAAGAAACTCGATGGGGTCCTCGATGGTTATGATGTGGCAGGCCTTTTCTTCATTGATCTTGTTCACGAAGGCCGCCAGCGTCGAGGATTTCCCGCTGCCCGTGGGTCCTGTGACCAGCACCATCCCCGGACCCAGTTCGGCCGCCTCCCCAAGCTGTGGGGGAAGGTTGAGGGTCTTGAAGTCCGGAACGCTGTTCGCGATCACCCGCATGACGATCGCGCAGCTTCCCCGCTGTGTAAAAATGTTGCACCGGAAGCGCGCGATTTGCGGAAGACTGTAGGAAATGTCGCAGGAACCTTCCTGCTTCAGTTTGTCCACCGCGTGCGTGCTGCGTCCGATCAGGTCGGCGGCGATACGCGCGGTGTGCTCGGCGGTGAGCACGCCTACCCCGGGAATCTTCAGTTGGACAAGCTGCCCGCTGCTTTCAGCCTGCGGGGGACGCCCGGGTGAAAAGATAATGTCACTGGTATTCTTAACCGCCCGCAAAATACTGGCGATGATATCGGGGGTGGGTGTAAGGGGCGGCGCTTCCGGTTGCTTCACGGGGGGTTCTGGCGTAACTCCCATTATCGAAGTCTCCTGTGGCGCGCGCTAGGAAGTCCAGGCCGAAGCGCCAAACCCGGATCGCCTCGAGCAAACCGAACTTCCGTCTACAAATAAGCCTGTAGGACCGCGAGCTGAGAGGGCACTTGAACGACGTTCGGCGGCAGAACTCAGCTCGAAGACGATCATACGATTGGCTTGCGAGATAAGGCGAATGCGATTGCCGAACAGGTGCCTGGAACGCAACATATGTTTCGCGGAGGAACAGTTTCACGGCGGTACCGATGCCCTTTCCCTGTGCGTAGCCTTGCGTACGATTTTCCTCGACAGCCACAGAAACAGGATTACTATGGTGTTCAGCAAGGCACTCCCTGCCCACGATAGGGTGGTGCCGAAAGAGCCGCCGAAAGAGCCGAGCCCTTGAGCCGGCCAGGTTCCGGGAGACGCATCATGATCCTGAACTGGAAGCAACTGACGTCCTCAGTTTTTCTTCTGGCTCTTGCGGTAGCCCCTCTTCATGCCCAAAGAGGTTCCGGGTCTGCAGGAGGGGGAGGCATGCGGTCCGGCACGGCAACCACTTCTAATTCGCCTATCACCGGCACTTCCACTTTGAGCGGCAATGCTTCTGTAGCGCTGCCGGGTATGATGCAACCCGGATTGTTGATGCCCGATACGCCCATGCCGAAGGCGCAAATCGTTGAAGATGAGGCTTGCCTTCCCTGGGCAATCTCCTCGGTCCGTGGCGCTACCGTGAGCGTGATGCGCCTGCAGGTCCCCGACAAAGCGCGGAGCGAGTACGACAAGGCTTGCAGCGATTTCAGGAAGAAAAAGTTTGCGGAAGCGGAAGAGCACATTCGCGGCGCGATCGAAAAATACTCGAACTACGTAGCCGCGTGGGTAATGATGGGGCAGGTTCTGGAAGCCGAGCAGCAGGTGGACAAAGCGCACGACGCGTGCTCGCATGCCTCCACTGCGGACCCGACCTATCTGCCTCCCTACATTTGCCTCGCTGAACTCGATGCCAGGAGCGGCCACTGGGACGAGTTACTCAACGTCACGAATATGGCGCTAGGTCTGAATCCGGTGGGGGACGTCTACGCTTACTTCTATCGCTCCGAAGCCTTCTTCAACACCAATAAATTGCAGGAGGCTGAGAAAAGCGCCCGCGTCGCCGAGGGTATGGACGGCGAACATCATCAGCCGTCCGTGCACTATCTGCTGGCTCAGATTTACGAAGCCAAGGGCGATGTTGCTTCAGCCGTGGCGGAACTCAAGCAGTTTTTGAAGTTCAATCAGGACAAACTCAGGACAGACGAAGCGAAGCATTACCTCGCAAAGCTTGAATCGCCGCAAACAGCTTCCAAGTAGATTCTTCGATTAGAAATCCGCTCCGCGCCCCAGGCACTGCCTCCGTACTCATACCCCTAGATGTCCTTCGCCTCGATAATGCGCAATCCTTCAAACGCCGCCTTTCCTTCAGCCGCCATCCGCATCGCCAGGGTTTCTGCTTTCGTAACGAACCTCTTCTGCATTCGCGCCGGGAATAACTGCAAAATCGGAACCAGCGTCTTGGCCGCAATGCTTTCCGCCATGCGGAATTCCCGGCGTGGTCCAAGCAGGAGTGCGGGCCGGAAGATGATCAGAGACCGGAATCCGAGGGCCCTAACGTCATTTTCGGTGCGGCCCTTGACGCGATTGTAAAAGAACATCGAGGTCGCATTCGCGCCCATGGCGGACACGAGCGTGAATGACTTTGCATCCTGCTCCCGGGCAATTTTCGCGAACGCGACGACGGCGTCGTGATCGACTTTCTCGAAGCCATCTTTGCCGCCGGCCGCCTTGATTGTGGTGCCGACGCAGCAGAAATAGATTTCGCCGCGGATGCTCTCTGCAACCGAAGACAAAGCCGCCAAGTCCGGGATCAGAACCTCGGCCAGTTTTGCGTCCGGAATATTCAGCCGCTTCCGCGACACCGAAATTACTTTCGTTATCGCCGGATCGGACAAGAGTTGCCGAACGAGGAAGGATCCCGTAAGGCCCGTGCTGCCGATAACTATAGCGGTCATAAGCGCCGATCAGGCCCCAAGCCACGCAGGAGAAGCCCGGGGCTTTTGCTATCGCAAATGAGCCTGTTCCGGTAAGGATGAAGTGATTGGCTGTGAATCGGCTTGCGTAGAACCTACGGGCGAGCGCCGTCCGTTTGGCGCTGCGCCACGACTTTCCGGACGTTGGCATACAGGGCTTTCGCCTGGGGAATCATTTCGATGCCTTTATCCAGTTGCGCGTCATTCTGCAGCGCCACCTTGTAACCCTCATTCAGACCGAAAATGGTGGTGAAGACCTCGCGCTTGATTTCCCATTTGAGCCAGGAGTCGTTTGCCTGTATTTCCTGGTCCGTGTACTTGATGTGCTGCTGGTCGAGAAACTTACGTAGCTGGGCGATCACGGAATCGTCCGGTGAAAACTCTTTTGTAATCGCCGGCCGGCTGCCCAGATAGTAGCGCGCGAAATCCCCGACACCTGACGGGAAGGGATAGAAAACCCCTCTGCGAAGCAGCATCTCCTCGAATTCGTTGGGCTTCGGCATCGCAATGACTTGATCCGGGGTGATTCCGCCGCCGCCGAACACCTGGCGCCCTCCGTCAGTCAGCTTCACTTCGGGTTTCTGCGGGGGCTTGGGATTGTAATGATAGTCGTAGAGCGTGACGTTCTTGTAATCGCGCTGGATCAGCCTTCCGCTGGGGGTGTAATAGCGGGCCGTCGTCAGCAGCAGGGCGGTATCCTCGCTCAGCGGGAATTGCGTCTGCACTAAGCCTTTGCCGAAGCTGACCTCGCCTACGATTAAGCCGCGGTCATGATCCTGGATCGCGCCTGACACGATCTCCGAGGCGGAGGCGCTCTGCCCGTTCACAAGCACGATCAGCGGAACTTCGATTCCCTGATTCCCGCGGACGGCGTAATAGCGCCGCTCCGGGGAAGACCGGCCGCGGTGCGACACCACGATTTCATTCTTGTCCAGGAACATGTCGGCCATGCCCACCGCTTGGTTCAGCAGGCCGCCGCCATTGTTGCGCAGATCGATAATCAGACCGTCGAGCTTCGAATAATTCAGTTGCTTGAGCGCTTCAGCCAGGTCGCTATCGGTGGTTTCGTTGAACGTCGAGACGCGAACGTACCCGATGCCGGGCTTCACCATTTCCGAGAACTCAACGCCAGGGCGGGGAATCTCGTCGCGCACCACAGTCACTTCGATAGGTTTGTCCCATCCCTCCCGCCCAAGCGAAATGTGAACGGTGGTTCCTTTCGCGCCCTTCAGCATATCCGCAACCTGGGTGGTGGTGAGCCCGGTGCAGTTCTTGCCGTCAACCTGAAGGATCGTATCGCCGGGGCGAATGCCCGCTTTTGCGGCCGGTGAAGCCATGAAGGGGGCGAGCACAACGGTCTGGTTCTCGCGGGGCGCGACGGTCATGCCGACGCCGTAGTATTTTCCTTCCTGCTCTTCGCGGAACAGCGCGTACTGCTGCGGATCGAAAAAGTTCGAGTGAGGATCGAGCACGTGCAGCATGCCCGGAATCGCCCCGTCGTAGATGGACTTGTCTACATCGACAGGGTCGGCGTAATTGCGTTCCACCACCGAAAGCACGCGCGTGAAGCTTTTGACGGAATCTTGCAGGTCATCCGATCCGCCGGCGGCGGTCGCCTTCACCGACGGTCCGTACAAGCCCCCCAGCAGCGCCGAAACTCCCAGCAAAAGAACCAGAAGAAATAGACCACGCCCCGAGGATTTCGGTGTTGGCAATGATTCCATGCGACCTCGCTTCGTACGGGCTTTGTCGGGCTCTGAAAAGTATAGCATAGAGCCGTTTGACACGCTTTCAGCCCTCTTCTATGATGCAAAAACGGCCGAACAAGTGTCGCCGTGGCCCATAAATGCTCAGCATTCCCCACCTTATCATCGTATTCATAGTAGCCTTGGTCGTTTTCGGGCCGGAGAAGCTCCCCGAACTGGCGCGTAACCTCGGGAAAATCATGGGCGAATTCAGACGGGCTACGGGTGACCTCCGTTCAACCTTCGAGGGGCACCTGCGAGACCTCGAGCGCGAAGCCGATCAGCGGCGCTTGCGGAACGAATCCCAGATCGCTGCAACCGCCGCCACAGCGCAGCTTTCCCCCTCGCCAGCCTCGCCAACGCCCGGTAGCGTACCCACTACCCCGCCGCACATCCTTGGCGCCCACGCTTCCGCGCAGGAGTCGCCTTCCGAGGCTATTTCTTCACCGAGCGAAAGTTCTTCCGGCAACAGCTCAGTCCCTCAGGCAGCAGAAGCTCAACCCGCCTCCCCTCTGGACCCGGAACACCATCCTGAGACATTGACCGATGCCGGAATCCATCCAGCCTGAGCGCACCGAGCGCCAGGTCGCCGAGGAGGAAGCCGGCGGTCGAATGTCTTTCTTCGATCACCTGGTCGAGCTTCGCAAGCGCATTGTATCCGCGCTGATCGGTGTCGGAGCCGGCATTATCTTCGGCCTGCTCGTTTCGAAGCGCTTCATCGGATTGATCGTGGAACCGATGCAAGCCGCCCTGCGCGCCAACCATCTCGACGACAAGCTTTATTACACGAGCCCTGCCGGCTACATCAGCCTGGTGATCAATCTCGGCGTTTATCTGGGGATTGTGATTGCCATGCCGTGGGTGCTTTATCAGGTGTGGCTTTTCGTGGCCCCAGGCCTTTACAAGCACGAGCGGCGAGCGGCGAGCGGATTCATTGTTTCGTCGATGTTCCTCTTCTTGTGCGGTATCGCCTTTGCCTATTTCATTCTTCTGCCGCAAATGCTGCATTTCCTGATCGGCTTTGCCTACGACGGCCCGGTGAAGCCGCTAATCAGCATCAATGAGTATTTCAGCCTCATCCTGATCGTTCTGATCGGCCTCGGCCTGATCTTCGAGCTGCCCGTTCTTATTTTTATTCTTTCGCTCTTCGGCATCGTGACCCCCAAGTTTCTGCTGAAGAATTTCCGCTACGCCATGCTCATCATTACGGTGGCGGCCGCGATTATCACGCCGACGCCCGATGCGACTACAATGCTGATCTTTATGGCCCCGATGATCGTGCTGTACTTTGTCGGCGTTTTCGTGTCGTATGCCGTGGTGCGAAAAAAGCGTGCCCGGGCACTGGCGGAAGGCGATGCGCTTTAACGAGCGATTTCTCGGCCAAATTTTGTGCGGCAGTTGTGCCTGCGCCGTAGCGCTATGGATGCTGGCATGCGGCCACGGCGCTGGAAACGGCAGTGCGGCGTCCGCATCTGCGGCAACGGTCAGCGCCGCCGCGCCTGGAGCGCCTCCGCAGATTCCGCCCTCCGACAAAGCGCCGCCCGCTGCTCAAACGGGTGGCTTCGACGGCTCCCAGGCCTATGATTACGTCGCCAGGCTAGTCAGCTTCGGCCCGCACCCACCGGCCACCGACGCCATTCACCGCACTCAGGATTACATCCGCACTCAGCTAAAGAGTTTCGGCTGCGCCGTGGACGAAGACGCCTTCCGTTCCCAGACGCCCATCGGCGATGTGGAGATGCGGAACCTCGTCGCGAAAATTCCCGGCGAGGGGCAGGGAATCATCCTGCTCCTGACCCACTACGACACCGCGCGCAACATCGACAATTTCGTCGGCGCGAACGATGCAGGCTCGTCCACGGGCGTGATGCTCGAAATCGCGCGGCTCCTCTGCGGCGCGAAGAAGGGTCCCAACGCCGTGTGGATCGCCTTTCTCGATGGCGAAGAGGCGCAGGTCACCTGGAGCGATACCGACAGCGTCTATGGCAGCCGCGAGCTCGCCGCCCGCATGGCAGTCTCGGGCGAACTCAAGCGCATCCGCGCGGTGATTCTTGCGGACATGGTCGGCCAGTACAACATTCAGATTCCCCGGGAATCCGGTTCGACCAAGTGGCTGAGCGACCTTGTCTGGAACGCCGCGGCCCGCCTCGGTTACAAGAATATTTTCGTCTCGCGCGAAGCGGGGATCGAGGACGACCATGATCCGTTCCTCATGCGTGGAGTCCCCGCCGTCGACGTCATCGACTACCAGGATTACGTGAAGCTCGGCTACTGGCACACCGCCAAAGACACCCTCGACAAGGTCAGCCCGCGCAGCCTCGCCATTGTCGGCCACGTGATCCTCGCGTCCGTTGCCGATTTGCAGCAGAAATTCCACTGACGTCGATCCCTGCTGCTGCCCCAAAGCCTCGCGAAGATTTGTGTTACATTTCCTTTCGACGATGCCCACGATTCAAATCAGGAGTTCCGCTGGTCCCTACACCTTTTACTGCTCCCGCGGCGCGCTTTCGCAGGCCTCCAGGTTAATCAAAAAACTCGGGCAAGCTCGCGAGGCAACGGGCATCTTCGTTCTTTCCTCGCCGCAAGTCTGGCGACACTGGGGCGACGTGCTTGCCTCTGACCTGCCCGGCGCAAAGCGGGCAATCCTTTTCGATGACAAGGAATCCTCGAAGCGCCTCGCCACAGTAGAGGGGATCACCCGCGAATCTTGTCCGCTCCGGCGCGGACCGCCATGTCGGTCCTGGTGGCCGTGGGCGGAGGGGTGGTTGGCGACGTGGCGGGCTTCGCAGCCGCCAGCTATCTGCGCGGCGTGCGCCTCGTCCACATCCCGACAACGCTGGTGGCCCAGGTCGATAGCTCCGATCGGCGGAAAGACCGGCGTGAATCTGCCGGAAGGGAAAGAATCTCGTCGGCGCGTTTTATCCGCCAAAGCTCATCCTCGCCGATCCGGACACCCTCGATACCCTCCCGCACCGCGAATTTCGTTCGGGGTTATACGAAGTAGTGAAATACGGTGTAATCGCGGACCCCGAACTGTTCCGGTTTCTCGAACGCCGCATGCCCGCAGTGCTCCGGCGCGATTGCGCCGCGCTTGCCTGGATCATCCCGCGCTGCGCGGCAATCAAAGCCCGGGTGGTCAATAAAGACGAGCGTGAGGGCGGCCTGCGGCAAATCCTGAATTTTGGCCACACCATAGGCCACGCCCTCGAGGCGGTCACTGGATACCGCCGCTTCTTGCATGGCGAAGCCATCGGCTGGGGCATGATCGCAGCCACGCTGATGGCTGTCGCGACCGGTAAGCTGCGTGACGCCGATGCGATCCGCATCATTCGGTTGATCGCCGGCGTTGGCCCGCTTCCCAGTCTCGGAAAAATTCGCGCCTCGCAACTGAGGCCGATCCTCGCCGGTGATAAGAAAGCACGAGCGGGACGCGTGCGCTGGGTGCTGCCCCGCCGCATCGGCAAGACCGAATGGGGCGCAGACGTCCCCTGGCCCATCGTCGCCCGCGCGTTCGCTGAATTGCCAATAATCGCGGCGGACGCCGGAATCTGATGCTCCCGAATCTGACGCGCCTGAATTTTCGATGACCATGCCGATGCCCGCGCAAAAGCTGAAAGACCCAGCCGCCAAACTCCCCGGGACGCGCCCTCAG
Organism: uncultured Acidobacteriota bacterium; assembly: GCA_963697575.1. Lineage (GTDB taxonomy): Bacteria > Acidobacteriota > Terriglobia > Acidiferrales > UBA7541 > Palsa-295. The sequence goes on from CAVOOP010000024.1 coordinate 38,011, forward strand.
GGCGTGCAGGACGAGCGCGAGGCGGCCGCGCGCGTGCAGCAGATGTTCAGTCGCATCGCCCCACGCTACGATTTTCTAAACCACCTGCTGTCGTTCTCCCTCGACCACGTCTGGCGCTGGCGCACCGCCAAGCGCTTCCTCCCGACTCTGGCCCGCGAGGATGCGCGCATCCTCGATATTTGTTGCGGCACGGGAGACCTTGCTTTCGCCCTCGATCGCGCTCGCCTCGACGCGATGGACCCAGATCGGGTAGCGCAGCGTCCCGCCATAATCGGCAGCGACTTTGTCGAGTGCATGCTCGACCGCGCCCGCGACAAGGCGGCAAAAGGAAGCAAGTCAGCCACATTTGCGGCCGCGGATGCCTTGAGCATGCCCTTTGCCGACGCAAGCTTTGATCTGGTCACTACGGCTTTCGGTTTTCGAAATCTTGCCAACTACGGGCACGGCTTGCGCGAGATCGCCCGTGTGCTGAAACCGGGAGGGGAAGTCGGCATCCTCGAGTTCAATGAGCCGGGCGGCGGTCCAATGGCGGGAATCTTCCGATTCTATTTTCGCCACATCCTGCCGCGGATCGGCGGCGCCATTTCCGGCAACAGCGAAGCCTATGCGTATCTGCCCGGCTCCGTCGCGAAGTTTCCAGGCCCGCCGGAGCTGGCCGCGCTGATGGAAAAGTCAGGCTTCGCCGATGTCCGCATCGCCTCCTGGAATTTCGGCAGCGTCATCCTCCACACCGCCCGCCGAATTCACTGCGATCCGCCGAATTAGATTGACGCCGCTCGTAAGAAGTCCATACTTCAGTTAGCTACCGCTGCTAGACTGTTTCCTCCAAACCAGCCCCAAAAGTCTATCTGCTCCAGCAGCCGAGAATTCCGCAAGGTTCGTTGCGTCGTGGTGCCACCTGCGGCCCTTTTGCGATGAACTACAAGGAGCAAGATAGTCAAAGTGTGCTTGAAAGGAACTTGCAAGAATATCCAGCTCACCCCTGAAAATGGCGAACCCACTCGTTGCGTAATTCGGGTCGAACTCGATCACAATGTTTCACGAACGTACCGTCTCTATGACATTCAGCTATTTGTTCCAGCGGAATTCGCCACTCTGCTCGAAGTTAACCGCCCCCTTTTCGTTACCCTCGAGCAAAACGGAAGTTAAGCTGCGCCCCGAGGTAAAACTCGCCGTCGGATTCTCTTCTAAAGAACCAATCTCCTGCTGCCGATACGTCTACTAGCGGCGCGGGCAGAATCGCGTGCAAATTTAATTTCAGTCAAATCCGTTTCACCTGGTGGATTGTCATTTGGGAGATCTGTTCTCCAAAACCGGGACGATTAGAAGTCAATTATGAAAGCAGACGAGCGCCGCCTTTCTCCGCGATACAAGCTGAAGATTCCCCTCAGAATCCAGCCCGTGGGCGAGCCACGAGCGCCTGAACAATCCGCCGAATCCTCCGACGTTTCTGCGCGTGGGATCTATTTCGTCAGCGAACTCCCCTTCCAAGTTGGCACTCCGCTTCAGATCGTCCTTCGGATGCCACAGGAGGTTACGGGAAAATCCTCCGCGGAATGGAATTGCAGAGGGCGCGTCGTGCGCACCGACAGCGGAATCGAACCCGGCGGGAAGCCCGGAATCGGTGTGGAGATCGAAGATTACGAGATCGTGGAGAGCTCGAAGCCGGGTTGGGCCCGCTCGGCAAAAAGCCCTCGTCTCAGTGACACCACAATCCGCGGAAGGCTCTAGCGAGGCATTCAGCCATGGACAAAAAGACCAAAACGCGCGCCCTCGTGGTCGATGATGACGCAGGCACCTGCGATATGATTCGCGGCGTGCTGAATCTCAACGGCATGGAGGCGCTTATCCTGACGCGAAGTTCCTCCGCGGCCGCCCATCTGTGGGCCGAGAAGTTCAGCATTGTCCTGCTCGACCTGCGCATGGCCTCGCCGGATGGAATCGAATTGACGCGCCGTATCCGCAGTTCCGGGATCAATCAACAGACGCCGGTTGTGATCGTAAGCGACGATCAGGGACCGGGAGCCCTCTCCGAGGGCTTTGAGGCCGGCGCAAACTTCTTCCTCTACAAGCCCATTGACCAGGTGCGCCTGGTGAAACTGATCCGAGTCACTCAGGGCGTCATCGAACATGAGAGGCGGCGCTTCCGGCGTGTCCCGCTTCGGTCAAAGGTCACAATCACAGCCGGCCACGAGGATATAGACGGAGAAACGATTGACGTGAGCCTGAATGGCCTGTTGGTCAGCGCAGACAAGACTCTTCCGCCCGGAACCCGCGCTCGCGTAAGCCTGTGCCTTTCGCCCGGGACCAGTCCGGTCATGGGGTCTGGTTCCATCATGCGCATCGTCGGTAAGGGCCAAATGGGTATTCAGCTCGATAGGCTCAGCGCTTCGGATAGCAGCCGCCTGGAAGAGTTCTTGCTTCCAATGGTCCGCCACGAGTGGCCTGAAAACGTAGCTTGCGGGGTCTAGCCCCTCAGCTTGCCGCCTACTTTTGCAGAAACAGGTCCTGAAGAGATTTCGTCACATTTTTAGGTTCACTTCGATTTCTGGGGCCAGCGTTCCTACCCATTCCTGCATTCGTCCATCGATAATGTCCCACGTGCCGCTCTGGTCCTTCTGGCGAAGCGTTATCGGAATCTTGTTCCCGGCCACGGTGACGATCAGCCGCACTTCCCCATTCGCCGGACCCATGCGTGTCTTCGATCAGCCCCGCGCGCTCCTTCTCGATTTGGGCCCGCAGGCATTCCTGCGCCATCGTCGGTGGCAAAAAAATTCGGATGCCGGAGTTTTTCCTCTTCCACCTGCATCAGCACGGTTCCCTGCAGCGGGTTCCTTACCGTGAATGTGCCTCCTGCTATGTTCCCAGCCATGTCCACCTTGAACAAGCGACGTCCGCCGGCTCACCGAAGCATAGAGCCGCGTCTGCACGCGAAGCGTGCCCGCTGCCAGGTCGACAACGTAGGAATGCTCGTGCGAAATTCCTCTGGCCACCAGCGAAAAGCTCGAATCGCGAAGCAACGATGAAGCCAGGTGCATCCCGCTCAGCATTACAGCATTCGCGCGGTTCTCGCCGTGGCTGGAAAGCCGCTCCACCATTGCGTAAGCCTCTCGCGTTGCGTCCAGCAGCGGAACGAACAGCATGTCCGGGTCGCCGAAAGTCCTCGTGTAAAGAATCTGCGGAAAATTGACAATTTCCACCCCTCCGGTCCGCTCGCCTGCGTTTTTCCGGCCGACCGCGGTCTTCGCTGGCGCTCCCTGCGCTGAGCGTCGCTTGGCGAGAGCTCATCGCTCTTTGTCTCCGCCGATCGTCTCGCTGTGACCCACGCCGGTCTCTTCCCGCCACTCCCGGGACGACTGTGCTGCGCGCGGCTATTTTTCCATGTAGGCCCCCCACATCTTCTCGCGATTCATTTTCCAAGCCCCCACGAGCCAGCCACCCTCTTCCCGCGACACTCGCACCACCTGGAAAAGCGACGTCGGCCGCGGGGCAGTTCCTCCGGGACGCCGGGAGCAACCAGGCTCACCGCGACAATGTCGTCCACTTTAATTCCACCGACGACGATGAATCCGCAACCCCACTCGCTCACGTCCTTGGTAAACGTTCTCTCGCGGAATACCTGCCCGGTTCTATCCAGGCCGCTTATTTCCACCTCGATGGGCACCTCATAGCGCGCTTCTCGACGCTCCTGATGATGCGCCGACGCCATTGCGTGTCCTGTTCGTTTTCCACGTTTCTTCGGCTCTTCCTCCATACACCTCTCCCGCAGCCATTGTTTGCAAGAGGCGGGCCACCGCTGGTTTCTTCTTCTTTGCAACCAAGGCGCTTAGGAGCAGGTGCACAGCTGCTCGGGCCAAAACGGAACACCAGTGCCATAACTGAAATGGCCCCAGCTCGCCGACAGGCAAACGCGGGCGCCCTGCTTCACGTCGAAGTGAAACCCGAATGGCTTATACTCAATGGGTCTTGATGATGGAAATGGGTGCCACCCCGTGGCGCGCTGCCAGTTGCTTTCCGCCGGGACTTAGCCAAAGGAGACGGACGTTACCTTGACCCCAATCGTCGATAGCAAGAAAGAAGACTCTTCATTCGCGCTGTGAGACAAAGTCCGCGGTGAATACGAGGGTTTTCGGCGCGCGGGTTGGCGCTCGACATGACCCGAGGCAAGCCTTCCCCCGAACAGCTCGATCTGGCCAACGGCCTGTTGGCTTTGCCCGGCGGCCGCGACTATTTCAGCCAGTCTAGGGAAGACGTGCGCAATTACGGAAACCTGCAGGGCTTGCCCGAGGCCCGCGCGCTCTTCTCGTCGATGCTCGGCGCGGCGCCTGACCGCATCGTCGTGGGCAACAACGCCAGCCTCGCCATGATGAACGACTGTATCGTCTGGGCTCTTCTCAAGGGCGTTCCAGGATCGGCGGCCCATGGTCGCAAACGCCGCGCCCGCCTTCCTTTGTCCCGTGCCTGGTTATGACCGCCATTTCGCCATCTGCGAAGAATATGGTATTCGCATGATCCCCGTGCCGTTCACAGGCCGCGGGCCGGACATGGACAAAGTCGAGTCGCTGGTCGCCGATCCCGCCGTGAAGGGCATGTGGTGCATGCCGAAATATTCCAATCCCACCGGCGAGATCTATTCCACGGAAACCGTGCGGCGCCTGGCGTCCATGCGAACGGCTGCGCCCGATTTTCGGCTGTTCTGGGACAACGCCTATACCGTTCACCATCTCACCGAGCGCCGCCACGAAGTCGCCAACATCCTGGAGCTCTGCGAGAAGGCCGAATAATCCGGATCGAGCCTTCGTGTTCGCTTCCACGTCGAAAGGTGACGTTCGCCGGCGCGGGTCTCGCGTTTTTCGCCTCCTCCGCCGCCAACGTGAAGTGGTATCTGGCGCAGCGCGACGAAGCGCACGATCGGTCCCGACAAGCTCAACCAGCTCCGCCACGTGCGCTTCCTGAAGGATGAAGACGGTTTGCTTCGCCACATGGACGCGCATCGCGCCTTGATTGCGCCGAAGTTTCACGCTGTGATTGCCGCGTTGGAATCGCGTTTGGCTGGGACGGGCGTGGCTACCTGGTCGAAGCCGGAGGGCGGCTACTTCATCAGCGTGGATGTGATCGAGGGCACGGCGCAGCCAGGTCGTGGAACTCGCCAAAAACGCGGGCGTAGCGTTGACTCCCGCCGGGGCCACCTGGCCCCAGGGTAGCGATCCCTACGACCGCACTCTGCGTCTCGCGCCGACGTTCCCGTCGTTGGGTGACGTTCGCGCGGCGTCCGAGGTCATTGCGCTCTGCATTCTTCTGGCTGCGCTCGAAAAGCAGTCCCAGCCGCAAGAAAAGATCGCCGCGCATGAATCCTGAAGCAATTTCAGTCTCAGAGGGCGGGAGCGCGGGATAAAATAGGCTCATGCCATCCGAACAGGACAATCCGCCCGTCGTCGACCTCCGCAGCGACACCGTGACGCGTCCCACCCCTGCCATGCGCAAAGCGATGGCCGAAGCCGAAGTGGGAGACGATGTCTATGGCGAAGATCCCACGATCAATCGTCTGCAGGAGCGCGCCGCGCAGATTTTCGGGCGCGAAGCCGCGCTTGTTCGTGCCCAGCGGATCGATGGGCAACCTGCTCGCCATCAGGACCTGGGCACGTCCCGGGATGGAAGTTATCTGCGAGCAGCGCGCGCACATCTATCAGTACGAAATGGCTGCCATCTCCGCCATTGCGGGATGCCTGCCATGCACCACGCCGGCGCCAGACGGCATCCTTACCTGGGATTTGATCGAGCCGCTGATCCGCCCGAAAATGTATTACCGCTCCCAGACCGGCCTCATCGAGCTCGAAAGCACGCACAACATGCACGGCGGCAGCGTCTATCCCCCCGAAACCATCGACCATATCTGCGATCAGGCCCACGCGGCCGGCCTGCCCGTGCACCTCGACGGTGCGCGCATCTTTAACGCCGCCACCGCCCTCGGCAAAAGCGTCGCGGAAATCACTCGCAAATTCGATTCGGTGATGTTTTGCCTCTCCAAAGGGCTGGGCGCGCCGGTAGGCTCCATGCTCGTCGGCTCGCGCGAATTTATCGACAAAGCGCGTATCGGCAGAAAAATGCTCGGCGGAGGTATGCGCCAGGCGGGCGTGCTCGCGGCCGCTGGGCTGGTGGCCCTCGAGGAAACGCCTAAAATGCTGGTCTGTGACCACAAAAACGCCCGTTACCTCGCGGAAGGGCTGTCGCGAATCAAGGGAGTTCGTCTCGACCCGAAAAAGGTCGTCACCAACATCCTGATATTCGATGTGCAGGGCACCGGCCTTCCCGCCGCGGGCCTCTGCGCGCAGCTCGCCAAGCGCCGGATTCTCTGCAATCCCACCGCGAAATATTCCGTGCGTATGGTGACGCACTTCGATGTGGACCGCTCCGGAATCGACCGCGCCCTGGCCGCAATGAGCGAGGTCTGCGCAGCGTAATCTGCGGAGCCGCCGATGAGCACACCCCTAAAAAACGCCGGCCACTCGGTGGCGCATTTCCGCTCGAACCCTCCCACGCTGGACGAAGCCCGCGAATTCGTGGACGCCGCGGAAAGCCGCCTGCTCGATCTCTGGATCAAGCTCCAGCGCGCCCAATGGGTGCAGGAAACCTTCATCACCCCCGACACCGAGGAAATGGCCGCCGAGGCCGACGAAGCCGTGAAAGCGGCCACGGCCGAACTTGCCGCTCAGGCGCATCGTTACGAAGGCCTCCATCTCGCCGAAGACGTTCAGCGCAAGCTCAAGCTGATCAAGCTTTCCGTCACGATCCCCGCGCCGCGCGACCCGGCGTTGAGCGCCGAACTCTCGCAGATCGCCGCCTCGCTTCCCAGCGAGTACGGCAAAGCGAGATGGTGCCCCCACGGCCCCTCTGGCGAATGCCTTTCGCTCAACGACATGGAAGACATCCTGGCGCACAGCCGCGATCCCCGGCAGCTTTTAGCCGTATGGGAAGGCTGGCACTCGCTCGCCAGGCCGATGCGCGCTCGCTACGAGCGCATGGTGGAGCTGGCCAACCAGGGCGCGCGCGAAATGGGCTTTGCCGATGTAGGCGCCATGTGGCGCTCAAACTACGATATGCCGCCCGAAGCGTTCGCCCTCGAAGTCGACCGCCTATGGCAGCAGGTTCGCCCGCTCTACGTTTCCCTGCACGCCTACATGCGCTGGAAGCTCGCCGAGAAATATGGCCCTTCGATCATGCGCGAGGACGCGCCGATCCCCGCCCACCTGCTCGGCAATATGTGGGCGCAAAGCTGGGGCAACGTGTATCCGCTCGCCGCACCCGCCAACGCCGACCCCGGCTACGACCTCACCAGCATCCTGAAAACGCGCAGCATCGATCCCGTCGGAATGGTTCAGTACGGCGAGCGCTTTTTCCTCTCCCTCGGTTTCGCCCCACTGCCCAAAACCTTCTGGGAGCGCTCCATGTTCACCCGGCCGCGCGATCGCGACGTGGTCTGCCACGCCAGCGCCTGGGACATCGACTACCTGGACGATCTCCGCATCAAAATGTGCATCGAGCCCACCGCCGAGGATTTCTCCACCATCCACCACGAGCTCGGCCACAGTTTCTACCAGCGCGCCTATGACGATCTGCCCCCGCTTTTCCGCAACAGCGCGAATGACGGTTTCCACGAGGCCATTGGCGACACCATCGCGCTCTCGGTGACGCCCGAATATCTCAATCAGATCGGCTTGCTCGAATCGGTGCCTCCGCCGGCCGCCGATATCGGCCTGCTGCTCATCCGCGCGCTCGATAAAGTCGCCTTTCTCCCGTTCGGCTTGCTGATCGACAAATGGCGCTGGGCCGTTTTCTCCGGCGCGATTCCTCCTGCGGATTACAACAAATCCTGGTGGCGTCTCCGCCGCGAATACCAGGGAGTCGAGCCGCCCGTCGAGCGCAGCGAAGCCGATTTCGATCCCGGCGCGAAATACCACGTCGCGGGCAACGTCCCCTACGCGCGTTACTTCCTCGCGGCCGTGCTCCAGTTCCAGTTTCATCGCGCCCTGTGCCGCGCCGCGGATTACCAGGGCCCGCTGCATCGCGGCTCCATTTACAACAACAAGCTCGTAGGCGCGGAGTTGAACCGCATGCTCGAAATGGGCCAGAGTCGCCCGTGGCCCGAGGCCCTCGAAACCCTCACCGGCGAGACCCAAATGGACGCGACCGCCATGCTCGAATATTTCGCCCCGCTCCAGAAGTGGCTCGACGGCCAGAATCGCGGCCACCCGGTAGGCTGGTAAAGCGTGCAGCCATCAGTAGCCATGATTAGCCATGAGTAGCCCTGAACAGCCGTGATCGTAGCTCTCATAGCTCGAAAGAAATTTCACCCGCGCCATCGCAACACGTGGCACTCGATTCGACCTGTGTCATCTCCCCCACCAGCGTGTCATCCGACCCGTGCCATCTCAAAGCCAGCGTGTCATCCCGAACGAAGTGAGGGATCTGCATTTGTTTTTGCGGCTGTTCCTGGGAGCGCCAATCTCCCGATTGGCGGATCTTCTCTGTCTTTGCGGGTGCCCCACCCTTGCGATTTTTCAAGGGTGGGTCTTCTTAGGAATCTGTCGACTTGAAGGCCCTTCTCCTACATCTCGCCGTTACAATCGCCGCCTGCTCACTCGTCTCTTGCGGCCAAGGGAAGGGAACCGACCCCGCCGCGCCGTCCCAGACCGCCGCCACGCCATCCGCCGAAGTCGACCCCGCCACAACCACCCAGATCACCGGCACAGTAATCTTCGACGGCCCTCCACCCGCGCCGAGCACGGTAGACATGAGTTCCGAGCCCGCCTGCGCGAAACCCAATCCCGCAGCCGCAGCCTCGCGCGAAGTCCTCACCGGCGCAAACGGCGCCCTCGCCAACGTGGTCGTCTTCGTGAAATCCGGCCTAGCCGCGTATCGCTTCGACCCGCCCAAAGCACCCGCCGTGCTCGATCAGAATGGCTGCGCCTACGATCCCCGAGTCGTCGCGCTCATGGCGAACCAGCCCCTCGAAATCCGCAACGACGACGCCACCATCCACAACGTCCACGCAACCCCGAGGCGGAACGAAGAATGGAATAAAGCGCAGCGCGCCGGCAGCCCAGCGCTAAGGGTGTCGTTCCCCAGCCCCGAACTCGCCATCCCCTTCATGTGCAATGTCCACCCGTGGATGCGCGCCTTCGTCTTCGTGTTCGCCCATCCCTACTTCGCAGTCACCACCACAACGGGCCAATTCGAGCTGAAGAACCTCCCCCCCGGCACCTACACAATCGAAGCCTGGCACGAAAAGCTCGGCATACAGGACCAATCCGTGACGCTAGCGCCACACGCCGCGCAGACCATTTCATTCCGCTTCAGGTCTGGCGCTGCTTCAGCCAACCAGAAGTGAAGTTTCTGATTGCGGTGCTACGGAAGGGTTTGGGCTGTTGCGGGCCGAAGCGAACTGGGCTACCTTAGCTTTCTAGTTCGGCAATCGACGTGGAGGGAACCGATGGAAATACCTAAGACGTCTCACCTCTATCCATCCGGGTGGCGCTTCTGGCTTTTCCTCTTCTTGATGTGGGTTCCAACTGCATTCAGGCCGTGGTGGCTCTGGATCATCTGCAACTTGGGAGTCGGTATATCGTCCGCTCGCTTGTTGAAAAGCAGTCCGGCATATTGCACGAAGTCAAACCGCCCTCAGTTTGAGCAGTCCGAGTAGCGGAAATGGTGTGACAGGCGAAATTGAAAAGCCCGGCGCCATCGAGCTTGACCCGGTCTGAGAAGCTTTGGGGATTGGGTCAGCTGTCTCCTCAACAACTTATCCGTAACGTCTTCAGAGAAATTGCTGCGAATAACCTCTTCGGGCGGGCCTCAGAGCTAGCATTCGATTTTTTGTTCGCTCTCTTTCCGCTGATCCTGTTCATGCTGAGTTTATTCGGCTTTTTCGCTTCGCGCAGCATTGAGCTGCAAAACGATTTCCTCTCATATTTCGCTGATTTCGTCCCGCCAACAGCTTTTCAACTTTTGACAAAGACGACAGCCGAGTTGGCGGCAAATGCCAGCGGTCGAAAGTTAACATTCGGGATTCTTTTGGCTGTCTGGTTTGCCTCCGGAGGCGTGAGTTCGATGATCTCCGCATTGAACCTATCCAATCGCATACACGAGTCGCGCTCGTGGCTCAGGGTCCGCCTGATAGCAGTGGGGCTTACGGTTGTGATTGCAATCCTACTTCTCGCGGCTCTGTTCATAGTGGTCATGAGCGGCCATTTTGTAGATTGGTTAGGTCGGGAGTTAGGGTTGCAACGTGTCGCCGTGGATGCGTGGAACGCCCTTCAATGGCCTGCTGCCCTGTTTTTCGTGATGGTGTCACATTCTGTGATTTATTTTGGAGGGCCGGATTTGCGAAAACGTCGTTGGCATTGGATAACCCCTGGTTCGGCTTTCGGCGTTCTCGTGTGGCTAGCGTCATCAGTTGTGTTCAGGGTATATCTTCACTTTTTTAACAGCTACAGCGCCTCCTACGGGTCGCTTGGTGCCGTTATGATTCTCTTGGCGTGGCTCTATGTGACTGGCCTAGCTTTCTTGGTTGGGGGAGAGATAAACGCCGAAATTGATCGTTCGATTGAACGCTCCGATAAGCCGACTCCCGGATAGGACTTTATGTGACTACAGTCACAAATTCCCGTGATCCCCTCCGCAGCGGCGCCGCATCTATCAATCGCAGTCCCGCCTGAAATCCATTTGCGGGAGATATTCTGCTTTTGCTTTTTGGGCGGTTCCCTTTTATGCTTGACGGTCCGAAACAAGGTATCCTGAGACGTAATGGCCGATAGCCAAAATCTGCGCGGCGTCTACAAGTTTGCGGTGGCCACCTCGTGCTGCACCGTTTTGCTACTGATGGCGGGCGCGCTCGTCACCAGCAACAACGCCGCGGATTCGGTTCCCGATTGGCCCCTCGCTTACGGAAGGATCATTCCCCCGCTCGTGGGTGGCGTCCGCTTTGAATACGCGCACCGCGTGCTCGCGGGTTTGGTCTCTATCCTTACTCTGATTCTCGCCATCTGGGTCACGCGAGTGGACCGCCGCCCCCTGGCCCGGCGCCTCGGCTGGACGGCCCTGGCCCTGGTGCTCGCGCAAGCCGTGCTCGGCGGGGTCCGTGTGCTCGTAGGGCATCCCGCGCTTTCCGCGACGGCTCACGCCACGCTCGCGCAAATCTATTTCCTTACGATCGTGGGCCTCTCGCTCTATCTGAGCCCGTGGTGGCAGGGCGATCACCCGCAACTGGACGATCCCTCCGTTCCTCCAGCGCGTTCTCTTGCCTTTTGGACCACCCTCGCGATCCTCGCGCAATTGGTGCTGGGCGCCGCGTTCCGGCACGGCGCATTTGGCATCCACCCCCACCTGATGGGCGCGGCAATCCTGATCGTGCTCGTGGTCTGGACCGGCCGCACCTTGAAAAAACGCTTCAAGCAGGTCCGCGAGCTGCGCCTTGGCGTTGTCTTTCTGCACGCCACGTTTGGAACGCAACTCTTGCTGGGTGGCGCGGCGTACTGGGCCATAATGAACTCCGGGGATAATTTTCAGCCGTCGCTGTTGTACGTAATTCTGACGGTGGCTCACGTGCTCGGCGGAGCCCTCACCCTGGCCGCCTCCGCAAATTTGACGCTCAAATGTTTCCGTCTGATTCGTCCGGCTTCGTTTGCAGCCGCTGATCCAACAGGCGCCCGCGTGGCGGGCGGCACAACCGCGGGCTGATGTGGCCCGTCACAGCAGGAGATAAGGCAAGCTAATGAACGAGCTCCGCGCCGAAGCCATCGCCGCCCAGAGTCCGAGTAAGTCGTGGGCGTACGTGGCTCTCACCAAACCTGACGTCACGTTTCTGGTAGTCATCACCACGGTGGCCGGCTTCTATCTCGGTTCGAGCGGCGCGATGGACTGGATGCTCCTGCTCCACACGCTCTGCGGCACCCTGCTGGTGGCTGGCGGCACGGCGGCCCTCAATCAATACGTCGAGCGCGATATGGATGCGGTAATGCGACGCACCGCTGCGCGCCCTTTGCCTTCCGGGCAGTTGCAGCCGCGTGAGGTCCTCATCTTTGGTTTCGGCGCCATTGTAGTCGGTGCCGCATGGCTCGCGGTCGCGGTGAACAATCTTGCGTCGATGGTGGCGCTGGCCACCTGCGTCCTCTACCTCTGCCTCTACACTCCGCTGAAAACACGCACCACGTGGGCCACCGCCGTAGGTGCCGTTCCCGGAGCGCTGCCGCCACTCATAGGCTGGGCCGCCGCGCACGGCTCGCTCTCGCTGGGGGGATGGGTGTTGTTCGCGATCCTGTTTTTCTGGCAGTTCCCGCACTTCATGGCCATCGCTTGGATTTACCGCGAAGACTACGCCCGTGCCGGCATCCGCATGCTGCCCACGGTAGACCCCAAGGGCGACGCAACCTTCCGCCAGATCGTCTGCACCTCGGCCATACTGGTCTGGGTGAGCGCTCTGCCTTCGCTGCTCGGCATGGCCAGCATGAAGTACTTCTTCGGCGCGCTCGTGCTCGGTATGCTTCTGCTGCAAGTCGGCCTGTGGGCCAACCGTTCCCGCACCAACGCCCGCGCCAAGTGGCTCATGCACGCCACGGTCGCGCACATCCCGCTCCTGCTCACCTGGATGATCGTCGACAAGCTGATCCGTTGAGCGCCCCGCCCATTCTTTCTGGTCATAGCCCCTTGCGCGTCACTCATCCTGAGCGCAACATCGTAAACCACCCGGAATGTCATCCTGAAAGCAACGCCACAAACCGCCCGCCATGTCATCCTGAACGAAGTGAAGGATCTGCTTTTGACTTGCGTTTGCCACGCCCCGGCGTAAGAGCCAGCACCTGCGCACCGTCACGGGCTGCAGGAGTCTCCGCGTTTTTTAGGGGGTCGGAGCTTCAGCTCCGACATAAAGCCCGCTCCTTCCATGGGGCTTTAGCCCCCGAGGAAACTCTCCCGTCAGCCCCTTTACCCGCCAGCAGGGTGCGCCCGGTTTCCAGCCGAATCGCGCTCCCAGCAAAGAGCGTGTCCCCATGCTGATTCCCCTGTCATCCCTCCCGGCCGTCAACGCATCGCTCAACGGCGCCTCGGCCGCCTTTCTGATTGCCGGTTATTCCTTCATCCGGCGCGGAAAAATCATGCCGCATCGCGTTTGCATGATCACCGCGTTCCTCTCCTCCACGGCATTTCTGATTTTTTACGTCTATTTCCACCTCCACGCCGGAATCATCCGGTTCGGGGGGCAAGGCTGGATACGTCCGGTTTATTTCACCCTGCTCACGTCGCACACGATCCTCGCCGTAACCATCGTGCCGCTCGTCCTGATGATCTGTCACGCGCACGCCTGCGGGAACGCTTCGACCGCCACCGCGCAATCGCCCACTGGACCCTGCCTTTGTGGCTCTACGTATCGGTGAAGGGGTGATCATCTACTGGCTGCTTTACCTCGCCTACACGCCCATCGGCGCGCCCGCCTGATCGCAGCACTATTCTTGTTTCGGTTCAGAATTTAGCGAGTCTGCGCTTTTCGCGGAGAAATGCGCCAACGGATCGGTGCGAGGGGTAATCGGAACGGGATTATTTGTCGGGAGGACGGCCTTCCATCACGATTTGCACGCGCTCGATATCGTCGGGAAGCTTCATCTCTCGCGGTTTCCGGCGACGACATCATCTTCGAGACAGCCGATTCGAGCGTCGACTGCGGCAGCGGCAGCGAACCAAGCTGTCCGGCCACCGGCACAAACTTCACATAGCCATCCTGCAGATCCCAGGTGCCCGTCAGGCTCCAGCGATAAATCGCGCCCGTGGAAGTCGAAAATCGCGTAGGCCTTCACGGATCGCCTTCCATGTCCACTTTCACGTCTTTCACCGACAGACTGCACCTGCTCGATCTTTGCCGGTCGGAACTGGACAGAGCTGCCGCAGCGTCATTCGCGATGACGACGTTCCCCGGAGGCCACCGCAGCGGTAGTGGGAGCGCCCGCGGCATTCGTGGATGAAATTGTCGGTGGCACGCCCGAGCCGGCATTGGTCGCCGGCGAGGGTGCCCACGAAGGTGAGGGTGAAGGCGAGGGCGTTGCCG
>CAVOOP010000025.1:0-107699 GCA_963697575.1 uncultured Acidobacteriota bacterium
TCTTGAGCGAAAACATGTCGGGGCGGCGCTGCTCGCTTAGCATAGGGCTGGACCTTGTGCGGGCCGCAAGCGGAGTGTCGTTCGGGACGGATACTGCAATGGCCTCCATAGCCGGCGACTGCGGGCAGGCGTACGGATCGCGAAGCAGGCGGGCGATCGCTTCGGCGCGATGCTGCGCCAAGCCGAGGTTGGAACCAAAGCGCTTCCTTGCGTGAGCAGTGAGAGGAACCGGGTCGTGATGGCCGATCACAACCGCTACGTTTGGACCCGCGGGAACTGCGGCTTCGCGAACCGCGCATAGCTTATTCGCCGATAGCGAAGAGGCGCGCTCGCCACGATACTCGTCGCTCCCCGAGGGGAAAGAATCCAGTTGGTAGCGCGTGAGCGAAAGGATAGGGACGGGCGGCGCGGATGCGGAATCGACATGGGCAGCGTGCTCTCCGGGCGCGTTGTGTTCGCGCAGAAAGGTGAGCCACGTGGCCAGAAGAATCAAAATGGTTCCGGTGAGAAGCGAAATTCTGCGCAGCCGGCGCGCGGATGGAGCGGTGTAGCGTTCGTAACGACGTAGTCCACGAGAGAGGTCAGGCCACGCCGTCTTCCACTCCGCATCAACCAGGTTCTTGAGTTCATTTGCTGTGAAAAGACCGACCGCCGCGGCAACGTCGTCCGGCGCGATGTGGCGCTGCAGGTTCACCTCGGTTACGAAGCCTCGATAGTCGCCCGCGGCATACAGGAATTGCAGCCGCTGCAGCGGAGACAACTCCGACTCATTTTCTTCGACGGTGTGGCCGATCCACACTTCCAGCGAGAGAAGGCAGACGCCCAGGGCTTCCATGGCGGCGGTAACGATCAGGGGTAGGGGATCAAGCCAAGCCATGGCGCCTCCTGTAGATCGATGCGGGGTTTTTCTCGCGACGGCGGTTCACGTCAATTTTGCCGGCGGAGAATTCTACCCGGTTTCGTGGCGAGGATTCACGGTACGCGTTCGTGCTTGCGATACGCGGGCGACCAACCTTTTAATGAACCCGCACTTGATTTAGACTGCGAAGCGTTACTACAGGAGGCATTCATGGCTACAGCCGCAACGCACGCAGTGACCCCCGAGCGCTTCTTCAGCGCGGTGAATGCTTTCCAGCAGACCGAGGCCATGAAGGCCGCGATTGAACTGGAAATCTTCACCGTGATTGCCGAGGGCAGCAGCACCGCCGCCGCAATTGCCAAACGCTGCGCGGCGGCCGAACGCGGCGTTCGCATCCTTTGCGATTTCCTTACCATTCACGGATTCCTCACAAAGAATGGGGACGAGTACGCCCTCGCTCCCGACTCTGCCCTGTTCCTGGTGCGCAGCTCCCCGGCTTATATTGGCGGCGCCATCGGGTTTCTGCTGACGCCGCACATCCGCGAATACCATGAGCGGTTGACCGAGGCGGTGCGCCGGGGCGGCTCCGCGATCGGTCACGGAACCCTCGATGCCGAGAATCCCGACTGGGTGAAATTTGCCCAGGCCATGATGCCGCTGATGTACATGCCCGCCGAGTTGATGGCCGCCGAGTTGCGCAAAGCGGGCGAGGCGCGCAAGGTGCTCGATGTCGCCGCGGGGCATGGAATGTTCGGCATCGCCGTCGCAAAACACAATCCCGGGGCGCAGATTTATGCGTCCGACTGGAAGAATGTGCTCGAAGTCGCCAGAAAGAATGCCGAAAACATGGGAGTCGGCTCGCGCTATCATTTGATTCCCGGCAGCGCCTTCGACAGTGACTTTGGCGGCGGATACGACCTGATTCTGATTCCGAACTTCCTGCACCATTTCGATGTTCCCACCTGCGCCACATTCATGCGCAAGGTGCATGCCGCGCTGGGCCCGGGCGGCCGCGCCGCAATTGCCGAATTTGTCCCCAACCCCGACCGGGTTACTCCACCGATCGCGGCGGCCTTCAGCATGATGATGCTGGCTAGCACGCCCTCTGGCGATGCCTATACGTATGCCGAGATCGAGGGCATTGCGAAGAGCGCCGGTTTCGCGCGAGTGGAGACTGCTCCGGAACCCCTGGGCATTCAGACCCTCGTGATCGCCCATAAGTAGGAGAGGCCGGAGGGCCTCCTTTGGATTGGTTGCGAGGCCGGGGGCATTCGTGCATGCAAGCGGACGGTGCAAGGAACTCGGGGAGGGAACCCAGTTCCCCGAGAACCGGCGAGCTATCCGACGGAACGGGAGTTAGCCTACGATAGCAGTTAGCTCGAGAACCTTCTCACCGAATGCTTTGTCTCCTTTTATTTCAATTTGTGCGCGGGCCGATTCACGGTCGATGCCCTTGGTGAAGACGCGCCAGGCTAGCGCCTCTGGGATTATCACTTGGGATGCGAAGCCCCCGTTGGGCCTCTTCACCAGGCCCCAACCAGACGGGCCTTTCGCCAGAAACCATTGCCCGCCGGATTCGCCGCAAATCTCAACGAGTAGTGTCGTTCCCTCCGGGGCCTCTGCGTTGCGGTAGGCGTGCGGCAACCCGCGCATGAAGCAGTCGAGCACCGGGTGGTAGAGATCGCGGGTCATGATTCCAGGCCGATTGGTGGCGAGCCGAATCTGCTGCTGGTGATGCCAGCGCTCGGTTAGTTCGCGGGCGGTGTCAAACCAGTTGAGCGATCGCTCTTCGCCGGCCCAGCTAACGGCGAACGCTGCGGGAGCAAACGGGTCGAGCGATTCGTGGAACCGGGCGCTCTGCTCGCAGGCTAAATTCATCAAGTCGATCAGCACGCGGGGGCTCAGGCGGCGGTAGACCGCCACGCCCTCGCAGTTCAGGCGATTCACCAGCGTGATTACATCCTGAGGCGAGCGGATATCGACGGTTTCGACGTAACAACCGTCTCGCACCAGGGAAAGTTTGCGAAGCGGCGTGTCCAGCAGATGCGCCGCCACGTCGCGAACCTTCCACAATGGCGCGACGGTCTGAAGGTCCCATTCGCCCGGTTCCAGCGAACGCAGCAGCTCGATCAGTTTTTCGTCCACGCGGCGCAGGAGCGGAGCGCAGAGGATGGGTTCGAGTTGGTTCGACGGCCCACTCATACTGGTTTTGCCACTTTAGCAGAGAACGAACGCTTAAACCCTTCAGTAGACGCCGGGTTCGCGGGCCGAGACTAAGGGGCGCTCTGTGAGCTGCCGACGGAGGCTTTGAACGTGCCGGTGTCGGCTGTTAAAATCGTGAGCGGCGCGGAAGGCCGCTCGAAACGCGTCTCCGTGGCGGGCGTGACGGGGAGCAAGTAGCCGCACCTGTTGCGGCAAATGCGAAAAGCGCGCCCAACCTCGGCTAAGATGGTATCCATCGAATGCCTGCGATTAATATCCCAGCGATTCAAGCGGAGCTGAAGGCCGGCAGGATCGACGGCTGGCTTTTCTACGATCACCATCACCGCGACCCCATCGCGAGCCACGTCCTCGGCCTCGGCGAAAACGGCATGGCCACGCGCCGCTGGTTCTATTACATTCCCGCGCGCGGCGAGCCGCGAAAGCTCGTTCACCGCATCGAGCAGGGCGTGCTCGACTCGCTCGACGGCCGGAAGTATGTATACGCGGGCTGGGAGGAACTCCACAAGACACTCCCGAAGCTGCTTGCGGGCGGCAAGAAAATCGCCATGCAATATTCCCCCGAAAACAACATTCCCTACATCGGGCTGGTGGATGCGGGAACCATTGAGTTGATCCGCAAGCTCAAAAAGTCGGTGGTGAGTTCGGCCGATCTGGTGCAGAAATTCGAGGCCAGCTGGTCGCCGGAACAGCTAGCCTCGCATCTCGAAGCTGGCAGGATTGTCGACCGCGTGCGGCAAGGGGCCTTCGAGCAGGCCGCCGCTTGTGTCACCGACGGAGAGCCCATCACGGAATTCGAGCTGCAGCAGTGGATGCTCGATCGCTTTCGCGCCAACGGCCTGGTGACGGCCGAGCCGCCCATCGCGGCCGTGCAGCCCAACAATGGCAACCCGCACTATGAGCCGAAATCGGGCGCTTCGCAGCTGATTCGCGCGGGCGATCTGCTGCTGCTCGATATCTGGGCGAAGAGCAATCGGCCCGGGAGCGTCTACTATGACATCACCTGGGTGGGATTTTTGGGCCGCCGCGTGCCGGATTCCTACGCTAAGATCTTCCGCATCGTGCGCGATGCGCGAGACCGCGCCATCGGTTTCGTAAAGGGCGCCGTCGCGAAAGGCAAGGCGATCCATGGCTGGGAAGTGGACCACGTCGCTCGCGAAACTATTCGCAAAGCCGGATATGGCAAATATTTCGTGCATCGCACCGGCCACAGCATCGGGCAGGAGGTCCATGGCAACGGCGCGAATATGGACGGCCTGGAAACCAAGGACGATCGCAAGGTCGTTCCGCACACCTGCTTTTCTATCGAGCCCGGAATTTATCTCCCTGAATTTGGAATTCGCAGCGAAGTGAATGTGTACGTGGACGAGAACGAAGCCCGCGTCACCGGGGCGATCCAGGAAGAGATCCTTCCGCTGCTGGCCTGAGTGATTGTGACCGACCCGTACTTGCCTGAAACGGAGAACGAACATCTTGCCCAGAGCGTCTCGCCGCCCGCCCCGGCGATGCGCAAATATCTCGCCCCTTTTATCGCGCTGGCGGGTTGGATCGTGCCCGGCATGGGCCACCTCTTGTTAGGCCGCTGGGGGCGCGCGCTCACCTTCTTGCTGGTTGTAAGTGGCCTGGCGCTCACAGGATTTCTGGTAAAGGGCCAGGTGTTTCCTCCCCATTCCGACGACCCTTTCGGGACACTCGGTTTCCTGGCTGACGCATGCACGGGGGCATTTTTTGTTCTGGCGCATTTGTTTGAAAAAACCGGCCCGGATGTGTCGCGCGCGGTCGGAGACTATGGCACGCGGTTTGTTGCGGCCGCGGGCGTGATAAATTTACTCAGCGTGCTGGACGCATACCGCATCGCGGCCGGCACCAAGAGCTAGCGGGAACGGAATGCACTTCAGCCATTTCTTCATGATGGTCGCGTTTGCGCTGCTTGTTTCGGCGGCTCTTGGCGGTTTGACGCAGCGTACGACGAGCGGAAGAATCAAGTATGCGGTCTGGTCCTTCGCGCTGTTCCTCGCTGTCGGCTGGGGAATTGCCTGGCTGATGTACCCCTTCTCTCGCTAGTCTGGTCTTCCCTGTCAAACTCCCTCTTGCGCGATTTTGCCGCGTTCCCCAAGTACACATAAGGTTGTTTCGGTAGCTCGCCCCGGCGAAAGCTGTATTGCGGGCACCATTCGATGTCACGAAAATTGACGAGCATAGTGAGGTGCCTGAAATGATGCTTTTAATCTGAGGAGAAGAGGTGGGAATCGATTTATCGAATGCGTGGAAGAGCGGCGCAAAAATTCTGAATACCGCTATTTCGCTTCTGCCGAACATGGTGCTGGCGATTTTGATTTTTGCGGGTTTTTTGTTTCTCGCGTCCGCGGCCAGGTCGGTAGTCAGGCGGTTCAGCCAGCGCCGACAAAAACGGCGGAGCCTCGGATTGTTGCTGGGGCAGTTGGCGCACGTCAGCGTGGTGATTCTGGGTGTTTTGATCTCGCTCTCCGTGGTAGCTCCATCGTTCCATGCCAGCGACCTGATTAAAATGCTGGGGATCGGCAGTGTGGCCATCGGGTTTGCCTTCCAGAACATCCTGCAGAATTTCCTGGCCGGTATTTTGCTTCTGCTGCAAGAGCCGTTCAAACTGGGTGACCTGATCTCGGTAACCGGCCTCGAGGGCCGCGTCGACGATATTCAGACCAGGGCTACGATCATCAGCACCCCCGATGGCCATCGCGCGGTGATCCCCAACGCCGTTTTATTCACGAATCCGGTGGTCGTCAGCGATGGCTACGCACCAAAGGCCTCGCCCCCGGCACCCGCCCGGCCCCATGAAGCCGAAACCGCAAACCGCTGAGTCCCCTGGCGAAGGCGAGACCCCGGCGATCCTGTTTGACCTGGATGGCACGCTCGCCGATAGCAACTACCAGCATGTGATTGCATGGCAGGATGCCTTCCGCCAAGAGGGCGTGACCGCGTCCAATGCGCGCATACATCGCCGCATCGGGATGAGCGGAGATCTTCTCGCGCGGGCAGTCCTCGTTGAAACGGGTCACAAGCCGTCCACCGCGAAAATCGAGCGCCTCGAAAAAATCCACAAGAACAATTTTGCCCGCAGACTATCCTCCATTCGCCTGCTCCCGGGCGCCCGCAACCTGCTTCAGCACCTTTCCAAAGCGGGAGTTCGCTGGGCGATCGCTTCCAGCGGTGACCGAAAAACGATTCTGGAAATTATCAGGCCGCTTCGAGTGCCTGCGCGCAATCCCGTGGTTACCGGCGATGATGTGAAGCGAGCGAAGCCCGAGCCGGATATTTTTCTGGCCGCCGCGAATCGTCTAGGCGCTGCCTTGAGCGACTGCATCGTCGTAGGCGACAGCATCTGGGATCTTTTGGCGGCCCGGCGTGCCAAGGCGCTGGGGATCGGCGTGCTTTCAGGCGGCTCAGGGCAAGCGGAACTCGAGGGCGCTGGCGCCTATCGCGTCTACAAAGACCCTGCGGACTTGCTCGACCGCATAACCGAGATCGGCATCCCCGCGAAATAGCGTCCAATTGGCCGCTACAGTTACCCGCACTGGCAATTTAAGGCATTCAGCCGAGGTCGCCAGGCGGGGCAACCACGCTACAGTTCAGGTGCCAGTTTTAGGTAAGTGGCACGCCGCATCGCCCGGCACCGCTAACGCCGCCAGTTCGAATGGCCAGTAAGCGAAGGTTCCTCGCATGAAGCAGCCTGATTCGCCCGCGCCCTCCGGCTTGATCCCGATGCGCAACTTCGGCAGCACCGGCGCCAAAGTGTCTGCGCTCGGTCTGGGCGGCCATCATCTTGGTGACGCGGAAGATCTGAAAACCGCCAAACAAATCGTGGCGGAGGCGATCGACGGCGGAATCACTTTCTTCGACAACTGCTGGGAATACCATCGCGGCAAGAGCGAAGACTGGATGGGGCAGGCCCTGAAGGGCAAGCGCGACAAGGTTTTTCTGATGACGAAGGTCTGCACCCACGGCCGCGATGCGAGTGTCGCCATGGAGATGCTGAACGAATCTCTTGTCCGATTGCAGACCGATCATCTCGACCTGTGGCAGGTGCATGGAATGACCTTCGACAACGATCCCGCGCTTTTCATCCGGCCCGGCGGCGCCGCCGAAGCGCTCCAAATGGCGAAGAAACAAGGTAAGGTGCGCTACGTTGGCTTTACCGGCCACAAGGATCCGGCCATCCACCTGGCCATGCTGGCCACCGGCTTTCCCTTCGACTCCGTGCAGATGCCCTTGAACGCCTTCGACTCGAATTTTCACAGCTTTGAAACGCTGGTGCTGCCCGAATTGCGGAAACGCGGCATCGCCGCCTTGGGCATGAAGCCCTTTCAGGGCACCGGCATGGCGATCAAGCAGGGCGTACTAACTCCAGAGGAGACGCTGCGCTACGCCATGAGCCTCCCCGGTGTCACCACGACGATTACCGGCATGGAAAAGCTCGATGTGCTGCGGCAGAACCTGAAAGTCGCCCAGGGATTCGAGCCGTTGATGCCCGCGGAAATGGATGTCCTCCGCGACCGCTGCCGCGAACATGCGGCGGACGGCCATTTCGAGCTGTATAAGGTTTCGCTCAAATTTGATAATCCCGAAGCGCGCCTGGCGCACGGGTTTCCCCTCGACACACAGCAAAAAGAAGTGAAAGAAATGATGGTCGAAACAGAGAACACCGGCCATCCGTATCCGGACATTCATTGAGGCGTATCTCGAAGCCGGCGGTATTCGTAGTGGGAAGAGCAAACACGAAGGGAATGGGATTCGAATGGAAAGGGATGACGGTATGTCGCGCAGGAATTTCCTGAAAGAAGCCGCCATGGCCAGCGCGGTATCCCTATCGGCTGCGCAACTCGCGAACGGCGCCTCCGCTCAGAATAGTAGCAGCACCCCGATCGCAATCACCGGCGAGCTGGTCCCCAAGCGAGCCATGGGTAAGACCGGGCTGCAAGTTTCCATCATGGGTTTGGGCGGCTACCATCTCGGCTCGACGAAAGACCAGTCGGAAGCCACCGAAATCGTGGCTCGCGCCATCGACGCCGGCGTCAATTTCTTCGATAACTGCTGGGAGTACCACGATGGTCTCAGTGAAGAGCGGCTCGGCACTGCATTACAAGGCAAGCGCGATCAGGTCATTCTGATGACCAAGGTCTGCACGCACGGGCGCAAAAAAGATATCGCCATGCAGATGCTGGAAGAATCCCTGCGCCGCTTGAGGACGGACCACCTCGACGTCTGGCAGATCCATGAAGTGATCTACGAAAACGATCCCGATCTGATTTTCGCGCAAAACGGCGCGGCCGCAGCCCTCCTCCAGGCTAAACAGCAAGGCAAGGTTCGCTTCATCGGATTCACCGGCCACAAGAACCCCTCCATTCACTTGAAAATGCTGAGCCACGATTTTCCCTTCGATACCGTGCAGATGCCCCTCAATTGCTTTGATGCCAGCTTCCGCAGCTTTGAAACGCATGTCCTGCCGGAAGCCAACCGGCGCGGCATGGCCGTCTTCGGGATGAAAAGCATGGGCGGTAGCGGTGAGATGATTCGCAAAGGCGGCGTCACTCCTCAGGATGCCTTGAGTTACGCGATGAGCCTCCCGGTCGCGACCACGATCAGCGGAATTGAATCGCCTGAGGTGCTTGACCAGAATCTCGGAATCGCGCGAGGGTTCAAGGCGCTCAGCGGCGCGGCCATGAAATCCCTGCGGGAGCGATGCCAGAAGCTCGCCTCCGACGGCCGCCTCGAGCTGTTCAAAACGACAACGAAATATGACGGAGCTGTGGGCAGGCAGCAGCACCATTATCCGAACGTCGAGGAGTTGCCAGCATAGTGTCCTTACCTTATCTCATATCATCTCATTTCATCTTATTGTGCCAAGGAGCGGATCATGACCGAACACCTCGTCGGCAGCACCATGCGGGAGCGAATCGACACGTCTTCTCAGCACATCGCAAAATTTCTTCACGAGAACGGTGAATTCGGCGTGGAGGAACTTCGGCGCGATCTGGATATCGAAGACCACATTTTTAATTGGGCTGTCGGTTGGCTGGTACACCAGGGCGCCGTCGAAATCACGGAGTCCAACGGATCCTTCAAGATCCACCGCAAAGAACCCGACGTAAGCAAGCCGATACTTATTTGAATCCTGGTCATTCTCGCGAAGGATCCCTCCTGCGCCTGCCCGGAACGCGCGGGGATCTTCGTTGCCCCGGAATGACCACCAAAAGGCTCTTCCGCAAACCGCCTCTGGCAGGAAAGTCCACGCGAAAGGCATTCTGACAACCAGGCTCCTCCCGCGCTACATGTACTGTGGGAAACATCCCGGTGGACTGGGCGCATGTCAATGGATGGCAAAATTCGCGTAACCGAGACGGGGCCCGAACCGCCCGCCCCAAGGGTGCTTTCTTCGAGCCGTTGCTGGATGCGTGTCTGCCGCCCGTTCCGCCTTCGCTTTTTCTTCGAAATACGCGGTCGAAAATGCAAAAGCTCACTCGACACAGCAGGACGAACGAAATGCACTCCAAGTGATTGAAAACAATCAGAACCGGTATGCGCCACTCGACACCGTAAGAAACGCTCGCACCACACAAAAGCGCAACCCCCAAATGGTGTTTCGGCACGGCACCAGCGCGTCCCTCGCAATCCGCCGCAGATTGACTATTGCCCCGGGTTCTTCAGTATTTTTGCTGACCCCTCCGCGTGCGATTTTGGCGGTCCCCGCCCACATCATCGCTGGCCATAAAGGCCCGGTAGCTTTAGAATCTTTGCGGTACAGACAGAACGGGAGACGCCATGCGGTCACAAACCAGATTTCTTGCCTTTCTAGGCTTGTTAGCTTTCTTCTGCTCCATTAGTTCCGCAGCGACCATCACAGGAACGGTAAAGGGCGCCGATGGCGCGCCCTTCCAGGGCGCGTTCGTGGAAGCCCAGAACATGAAGTCGCGAATCACCACCATCGTGCTTTCCGACAGTCGCGGGCAATACCGCATCCCGAGTTTGTCGCCCGGCGAGTATCGCCTGCTCATCCGCGCCGTCGGCTTCCGCACCGATCCCAGGATGGGAGTCAGTCTGACCGCCGACCAGAAAGCCTCCTACGATTTCGCGCTGCAAAAGGGCGTGGTCCGCTGGAACGATCTTTCCTTTTATCAGGAGCGCAAGCTGCTGCCGGACGCAAAAGGTAAAGACCTGATCGTCACCCACTGCTCGACGTGCCACATGATGCAGACGCGCATGGCCTCGGTGACGCGGGACGCGGATGGCTGGAAGGACCGTGTTCAGTACATGCGAACCACCATGGATTTCTCCCTCGACAATCTGAACGATCAGGATGCGGACGAAATCGCCTCGTACCTCACCAGAATATTCGGGCCGGATTCGGTGATCCCCAAATCTCCGGTGGACGTGCCGGGATATCAGGACACGGTGCGGCCATTCAGCACCGACGCGCTGAACATCGTCTATGTGGAATACGACATGCCCGGGCCGAACCGCATGCCCTTTAGCGCGGCTCCGGACAAAGACGGCTATCTGTGGATTCCCGATTTTGGCATCGCCAACAAGATCACGCGGCTTGATCCAAAGACGGGGGATATGCAGGATTTCACGGTTCCCAACGTTGGTACCGCTGCCATTCATTCCGCGGTGCCGGCACCGGATGGCTCCGTCTGGATTGCCGAGCAGGGCTCCAACAAGCTTGCGCGGTGGGATCCCAACACCAAACAGATCACCGAATACCAGGATGCCTATCTCCCCGGGAAAGAAGGTGTGGGTGACGGCGGAAACAAGCACACCGTGCGACTGGATCCCAGCGGAAACGTGTGGTGCAGCGGCACGCCGCTGACGAAATTCGATCCGGAAACGCGGAAGTTTACGCGCTTCGACGAATTCGGATTCGCTTACGATGTGAAGCCCGATAAAGACGGCAACATCTGGTTTACCGGTTCCAACAGGATCGGCAGGGTGGACGCGAAAACGATGAAGGTCACCCGCTGGGTGATGCCCGCCCCGAACAGCTTTCCGCGGCGCATGGAAATAGCTCCCGACGGGATGATCTGGATCGGTGAATTCAACGCCGGAAAGATGGCCCGCTTCGATCCCACGACCCAGACATTCAAAGAGTATCCACTGCCAGGCCCGGACCCCACCCCCTACAGCATGGGCTTCGATGCCGATGGGTATCTCTGGTACGACTCGCATCGAATGGACGTGCTGGGGCGCTTCGATATCAAGACGGGGAAGGTGATCGAATATCCCGTCCCGCATTCGGAAATCGCCATGCGCGAATTCTTTCGCGATTCGCAGGGGCGCATGTGGTACGGAAGCAATCCGAACAATAAGGTGGGATATTTCTACCTGGCGCCGGCTGGCGGCGGGTCCACAGCTGCCGGAAATTAAAAATGCCGGTTAGCGAGCCAGGGCGTGAGATCGACCTGCCGGCTCGATCTCACCCTCACTCGCAAAAGATTCTATCTAAACGTACCGCTAGCCTGCGTTAGTTCGTCGCTAGCCCTTCTCCGTTAACTCTTCTTCGTCAATTCCTGATAAGCGACTTCGGTGAAGCTCGCGAACCGCGGACCGTTGGTCGGCTGCGGAGTTTCGGTTTCGCCCAGGGCCTGCTTTACTTCGTCCAGGGATTTGCCCTGCGCAACCATGGCCTTGATCTTGTTGTACTTGTCCTGAATCAGATCGAGCTTCTTCTGCACGTCGGCCTTAGTCATCGAGCTGCCGTGTCCGGTCAAGTAGGTATCCGCATCGAGGCCGAGTATGCCCTTGACGTTCTCGATCCAGCCCGCAACGGAGCCGTTCTTTTCCATGTGAATCGCGGTATCGGGGCGGTTCGTCACGAGCAGGTCGCCGCCGAAGACGAGTTTCTGGTCGGGGAGATATACGACCGTGTCGCCACTGGTGTGCCCGGGCGCCCAGTGGTACAGGCGGATGTGAACGCCATCGATCGTCAACTTATCCGTTTTGTCGTAGGTCTTGGTGGGCAGGCGATCCTGTGGCGCGGGGTTGCGGCTGCCGGCGGAGGCTTCCATCTCTTTCTTGCAGTTCTCCTGCGCGATGATGGTCAAGCCTGGCGGGAAAGCGGCCAGCCCGTTGACGTGGTCGCCGTCGCTGTGGGTGATGACGGCGGTATTCACGGCTTTGGGAGTGATCTTGGCGATTTCGGCAATCACGTCCTTTTCCGAATCCGGCGTTGTTTTCGTGTCCACGACGATGACGCCAGTCTTGCCCACGATGATGCCGTCATTCGAGCCCGCGCCGCCCTGGGCCCAGTAGACGTTATCTTTGATCTTCGTCACCGTCAGCGGCGTAGCCTGCTGTTGGGCATCCGCGAGCGAGACGAACGCAAACAAACTCAGGATTACGGCAACCGCCACCACAAGATTCTTCGGATTGCCCATGTGCGCTATCCTCTTTTCGATATCGCCTGGAACCGGGCGGTATCGTAACCCTGTTCGACCGATTTCCAAAGCCAGACTGGCCAGGGAAAACCTATCGAGCGGGAAGCAGCGGTTTTTGCCCTTCCTTCAAATGCTGGTCGAAAGCCGTAAGCTCCGCTGCGTCTGCGGCGTAGTTGGCCATCAAATGGACCACGTCCACGGTGCCTTTGCGATCGAATAAACGCAGAACCTCAGCGAAAGTCGCGGACGAAACAGTCCCGAAGGTGACTTTTCTCGGCCCCAGCATCTCGCGTCCGAGGTTAATAATGGCGGTTTCCTTTTCGCCCAGGCCCACCACCGGCTTGTTGTACTTGATCATGTCGATGATGGCCGGTTCGATGTGGCGTGGATCGTTCGGGTCGCGTCCATAGGTCTCCCATTCGGTCCATTCATACTGGGAGTCCAACTCGCGCGCCGCCACCAGAACGGAGATCTCGACCAACCGGTCAGACAATCCGGTGTCATAGGTGAGATAGCGCTGTTTTTCGTCCTCGCCCGCGGCGAACCGGGGATTGCTGTAGAGACGGACGGAGCGCTTCGTCATGGCATCGCTTCTGACCAACCTCTCCGGCCGGTTCACCTGGTCGAAAGCCTTTTTGCCTTCTTCGTCCATGTCTTCGCGTTTCGGCAAGGGGAGGCGATTTCTGGAGTCGGGATAAATGTCCGCGGGAAGGGGGCCGGTGGCTTCGGCTATTGACGCAGCCAGACTTGCTCGGCGCTCCGCATCGAACGGGTGGGGCCGGGGAGGAAGCAACGGTTTTTGATCTGCTCTCAAATGATTATCAAAAGCACTCATCTCAGCTCCGGCTACCGAATAATCAGCCATTACCCAGACCAAATCCACGGTGCTTTTGCGGCCGAATAAACGGAGAACCTGGGCGAAAGTCTGCGAGGAAACTTTCCGCTGGCCGAAAATCTCGCGGCCGAAATTAATAATGGCGGTCTCCTTCTCGCCGAGACCGACCACCGGCTTTTCGTACTTGATGATGTCGATGATAGCCGGATCGAGATAGCGCGGATCCTTCGGGTCCCGCCCATGCGTTTCCCATTGGGTCCATTCATACTGAACATCCAACTCGCGCGCCGCCACCAAAACAGCGATTTCGAGCAGCGGATCTGATACATCCATCGAATATTTAAGATTGGCTCCGCGACTGGCTTTTATGAGTTGAGGATCCCAATTACTCACGCCGGGTTGATAGATCCCTACAGCCAAACGCCCGCTTTGGTATTCGGCGTTCGGCAACGGCAGCCGGTTCCTGGAGTCGGGATAGATATCCTTGGGGAGCTGGTCCTCGGATGAGCCTTTGCCTGGCGCCGAATTCTGAGCGCCGGTCCTCCCGCCGGCCAACACGGCCAAGACGCCTGCGAGCAAAACAGCTGCCATGCTTTTCGACAAGTCCATACCGATCTCCTCTCCCAGACAGTCTCCATCGAAATTCCGACTGCCGAGTGTATAAGATCATCCCTTCAAAGAAAACGTCTTACGCGAATTAATGATGACAGAAGATTTGCAACGTCCGAGCGAGCTGGATCTTTCCCTGGCGCGCGTTTCCGGACAAAGGCTTCCAGAAAGAACAGCCCCACTCACTTACGCAGGGCGAATGCAAAGAGGGAGTTACCCGAGGCAATAACGACGTACTGTTTGCCGTTCACTTGGTAGCTTATCGGCGCGGCGACGATTTCCGCCCCGAGATTCGCCTTCCACAAAAGAGCGCCGGATCTGGCGTTCAAGGCCTGGAAGTAGCCTTCGCGCCCTCCGGCGAATACGAGGTCGGAGGCGGTCGTTAGAATGCCGCTGGTGTTGACGTCGTACATATCAAGCGACCATTTCTTTTTCCCGGTGTGCGGATCGAGTGCGATCACAGCACCGTGCCCGGCCGCGTCGGTGTCAGTGTTGATTGGACCTCGCCCCATGCTATTCGGGATCTGGCCGCCTGGAATGGGAGTCGTGATAATCCCTCCGCCAAAGTGCTGCCCCTCCTTGTATTCAATGGGGACTCCCTGGAAGATCGCCCCGTAGCCTTCCCAAGTGGAGATGTAGAACAGCCCTGTATTCGGACTGTAGGATGGCGAGTACCAATTGGTGCCGCCTTGTCCGCCCGGATACGTCGGGGTACCGGGAGAGTGCGGCGTCAGAATCGGCCGGCCCGTCGCTTCGTCCAGACCGCTTGCCCAGTTGACATCTATAAAGGGCCACCCTGAAAGAAACTTGCCATTGGCCCTGTCCAATACGTAAAAGAAGCCGTTGCGATTCGCCCACAGCAGCAGCTTGCGAGGAGCTCCATTCCAGTCGGTGTCGATGAGAACAGGGATCTGTACCGAATCGTAATCGTGAGAGTCATTCGGCGTGAATTGGAAAAACCATTTCAGATGCCCTGTGTCCGGATCAAGGGCCACGACGGAATCGGAATAGAGGTTGTCGCCAGGCCGTTGGGCGGCGTTGTAGTCGGGCCCGGGATTCCCGACTCCCCAGTAAGTGAGGTTCAGGTCGGGGTCATAGGAGCCGGTAAGCCAGACCGAGGCGCCTCCGTGCGACCAGTCCTCTCCGCTCCAGGTTTCGTGTCCTGGTTCGCCCGGCTCGGGGATGGTATAGAATTTCCAGGTCTCCTTACCGGTTTTCGCCTCGTATGCCGCAATGAAACCCCGAATGCCGTACTCGCCGCCAGCCACGCCGACCAGTACCTTGTTTTTGATCACCAGAGGCGCAAGCGTCATCGCATAGCCGGCAGCAGGCTCCGCCACCTTCACATCCCAGATAGGGTGGCCGTTCCGGGCATCTATGGCGATCAGATGAGCGTCAATGGTGGCCATGAAGAGAGTGTCGCCCAGCACAGCCACGCCTCGATTCACTCGCCCGCAGCACGGCTTGGCGGCCTGCGACGGGGTGTAGTGATAGACCCAGAACGCGCGGCCAGACTTCGGATCGAGCGCAACAACGTCATCAGGCGCCTGAGTAACGTACATAACCCCGTCGACGACCAGAGGCGTCGACTCAAATTTCTGGAGCGACTGCGCTTGAAAAACCCACTTCAGTTCCAGGTTCTTCACGTTCGCAGGGGTGATCTGTTGCAGCAGACTATAGCGGTGGCTCGAATAATCGCCGGAATAGGTGAGCCAGTTCTGAGGTTCACGCGATGAATGAAGCAACCGATCACTGGATACTTGCGCGGAGAGAGAGAACGGAATCAGCCCAGTCAGCAACAGTAGAAATGGCATGCATCGTCGAAGGGGCATCCGGAGCCTTTCAGGCAAAGTTGGAAAAGTTTGCCATTGGGTATCGACGCTGTTATCGGTCCTCGTGATTGCGGGCACGATAGGCGAATCGAATCCGCCGCTTCCGGCTCCGGACCCCGCCTGCATAACACTCGTTTTTATCTGTAGAGTGGCGCACCCGGAGGGACTTGAACCCCCAACATCTTGGTTCGAAGCCAAGCGCTCTATCCAATTGAGCTACGGGTGCGTCGGTTGAGGGGCCGCTTCAGTTTACGGCGCTTGTCTGCTTTGTCGCAACGGGCAACTTTTCGCAGGCCCTGCATCCCTTGCGACTGAGCGTGTAAGCCGCACGCAGGCCTCTGGCGAAGAGCAACAACAAAAGCAGAGCTTTCGTCGCTGCGTTCCCTGGGACGACGGCAGAAAGTGCGGGATTGACAGGCGTGCCGGCTGAGATTTGGCTCCGCGGGTGCGGGCGCGTTGCGCTCTCGTGTCCCGATTTTGCCCTAGTTCCTACACAACCCTCACGTCTGACCTCCGGCATTTGCTGTATGGCAGAGTCTGGACGAGTGATTTAGCGTTTCACGTAGAGTGCATTGCCCTGAGCACGGCTCGATGCTCTATCGATGAACCCTAACGGACACCCTGAAATTACCTGGAGGAAACTATGAAAATGAACGGAGTTCGGCTCGCTCTTGTTACCGCTGCGGCAGTGTTGTTCACTCTGCCGGTGGGGAAGGCCACGTTTGGCGACAGGGATTGGTCGGATGACTGCCACAAGCGGCTGGAGGCAGACCGGGCAAGAATTGACCGCGACGTCGCGAAGCATGGAGAGCACAGTCCGCAAGTGGATCATGATGTCGCGCGCATGGATACCGACCGGCAGTGGTGCCGCGATCATCATGCGGACTGGGACCATTCGCGCTTTGATGTTGGTATTTACTTCCGGCACTAAAGAGAGCTCAGATTCGATCTCACTCGAACCGGCGCGCCCAGTTGGCGCGCCGTTTTCTTTGACTTTGAACAAAATTGCAAAGACCGCAGTTAAGAATCCCACCATGAAAACACCAAGGGCCCGCGAAACCATGCAGCTGGGATCGGTTAGTCTACGGGCTTCACCGAGTCCATCAGGAAGAACAGTCCTTCGGTAAGCGTTGGATGAATATAGACGGCGCCCTTTAGCAGCGTGTAAGGGACCTTGGCCAGCATCAGCGTATAGGGGACGTGGATTACTTCGCCGCCGTCGCTGCCGAGGCAGGTCGCGCCGAGGATCTGGTCGTTGGCGGCGTCGACGATGAGCTTCATCAGGCCGGCAGTCTCGTCGCGCTCGATGGCGCGGGACACCTGGGACATGGGCGCGCTGCCGATCTTCAGCTTGTACCCCTGGGCGCGCGCCTCTTTTTCGGTGAGGCCGGCGCGGCCCAGTTCGGGATCGGTGTAGACGCAGTAGGGTACGATCCGATGGTCGATGGAGAGGTTTTTGCCCTCGATCAGGTTTGCGTAGACGATCTGGTAGTCGTTGTAGGAGATGTGCGTG
Source organism: uncultured Acidobacteriota bacterium (assembly GCA_963697575.1). GTDB lineage: Bacteria > Acidobacteriota > Terriglobia > Acidiferrales > UBA7541 > Palsa-295. The sequence continues at coordinate 17,279 of CAVOOP010000025.1, forward strand.
AAGGCGGGGCCGCCTTTCACGTCGCCCAGCGCCCAGACGCCGGGGACGTTGGTTTCGAGGCGGCCGTTTACTTTGATGTAGCCGTGCGCGTCGGTGGCGATGCCGGCCTTGTCGAGGCCGAGGTCGCCGGTGTTCGGCGTGCGGCCCGTGGCGACGAGGAGGTGCGAGCCGCTGATGGCGCCGGTGCTGGTCTTTTTTACGCCGGGGAGGTCGGCGCTACTCACCTCCAGCGACAGGATTACGGATTCTCCGGAACGCTCCACCGCGGTGGCACGCGCCGCAAGCAGGAAATTGACGCCCTCGGCTTCGAGAGCCTTTTGCAGCATGGCGGCGATTTCGGGGTCTTCGTGGGGCACGATCTGGGGATTGTCCTGAACCACTGTGACCTGCGAGCCGAAGCGCCTGAACATTTGGGCGAATTCGAGGCCGATGTAGCCTCCGCCAAGGACGATCAGGTGGCCGGGCAGGTCAGTGAGCTGAATGATCGTTTCGTTGGTGAGATAGCCGGCCGAAGCGAGGCCGGGGATGTCCGGAATGCGCGGGCGCGCCCCCGTGTCGATGAAGATTTTTTCGCTTTCGTGCGTGGCTCCGTCGACGGTGACCTGGTGCGGGCCGGTGAAACGCGCGTGGCTGCGGTAGAGATGCAGGTTCGGGCGCTTGGCGACACCCTTTTCATGAGCGTCGCGCGAGTGGAGTACGACTTTGTCCTTTTGCGCGATGATCTTGGGGAGATCGACTGCGACGTCGCGCGCGATCACTCCCCAGCGGGCGGCCTCGCGGGCGTAGTGGGCCACCTGGGCGCGGTGCACCATGGTTTTGGTCGGGGTGCAGCCTGTGTTGATGCAGGTGCCGCCGAGGTAGCGCTCTTCGATGAGCGCAACCGTCCAGCCCAGATCAGCGAGGGCGGCGGAAAGCGGCGAGCCGGATTGGCCGGAGCCGATTATGATCGCGTCATATTTCATAGAAGCCTCATGGTTGCGGAGAATACGTTACAACAGTGTGCCTTGGTGCTGTAAAGCTTCTGTTAAAACTCGGCGGAGCGTGCCTGCTCGCAGATATTCAATAAAACTCATCGCTCGAAAAACGAGCGAGGGGAAGCGTTCTTGCTGCCCTCATCGAGATGACAGCGAAAAGAAAGAGGAAGCGGAATCGACCAAGGGAAACGGTCCGCGCTCGCGCGAGCAAAGGGGATGGTGAGGCAACTTCACACGGTAAGTTCGGGCTACTTCTTTGATTCGCGCGGGGGGTGGCGGTGAGGCGAAAAAGTACGAGCGGGGTGGCGCTGTGTCATTTCGGGGATCACCTGGGAAAAGCAGAGAAACGCGATCACCGATACCAAACCGACGATCATGTATGCGACCATTGTGGCACCTGCCGGGCCCACCGATTGAATGGCGGACTTTATATAGGGTGCAGTTCGCGTTCCAATCCGCCTATCCGTCATCCCCCCTGATTTCAAGCCAGTAACAACCGGGTAAATTTGAGTTGTTCGCGGGCGGGCGTACACATGTCCCTGTAGTTACACAGTGTTGGCAATGGTGTTCCATCTGCCGGGCCGTCCGGAAACGGAGGGATTCATCGCTCGAAAGGGCGAGGAGTGGGAAAGCGTTCTTGGCTTCGCCCAGAATTATGGCTGAAAGATCGGATAGCGCGAAGAAGCCGGGAAAAGTTTGCCTAGACCTACACTAGGATGCGGATTTTCGGTGGGTCTTCGCCGGGGCTGGAGACGGTGCGCCAGCCGCCTTGCCGGCGGCATGCGGCTTGGGCCGTAGCGCGGCTAGAAATTCGTCTAGAGGCAGGGCGTTGAGCACGTCTTTCTTCTCGATCCAGCCGCGCCGGGCGGTGCGAACTCCGTATTGCATAAACGCGAGCTGGTTGGCGCGGTGGGCGTCGGTGGAGATGACGATTCTGACGCCGCGCTGTTTGGCGGCGCGAAGGTGTACGTCTTTCAGGTCGAGGCGTTCGGGGTAGGCGTTGCATTCCATGGCTATGCCGTGTTTCGCGGCGGCGTCGAAGATGCGCTCCATTTCGTACTCGAAGGGATCGCGGCGCAGCACAAGCCTGCCGGTGGGATGCGCGATGATCTGCGTGTAAGGATTCTCGATGGCGGCGAGGAGGCGGTCGGTCATTTCCGCGCGTTCCATTTTCATGTAGGAGTGGACGGAGGCGACCACCACGTCGAGCTGCGCCAGGACTTCATCGTCGAGATCGAGCTTGCCATTTTTGAGGATGTCGACTTCTATGCCGGCGAGCAGGCGGATGCCCGGGACGTTCTCCTGAGCGGCGCGAATTTTCTTGATCTGCGCGAGGGTGCGCTTCTCATCCATGCCGTTGGCCACCGTGACGGCCTTGGAGTGATCGGTGAGGGCGATGTATTCGTAGCCGAGATCGCGCGCGGCTTCGCCCATTTGCTCGATCGAATTCTTGCCGTCGGATGCGGTGGTGTGCATTTGCAGGTCGCCGCGCATGTCGGAGAGTTTTACCAGGCCGGGCAGGCGATGGTGCTCGGCTGCTTCGATTTCGCCGCACATCTCACGAAGTTCGGGCTCGATGTAGTCGAGACCTAATTTGGCGTAGATTTCCGCTTCCGTGGCGCCGGCAACCGTCTTACCGCCCTTGAGGGTGGTGAGGGCGTATTCGTTGAGCGTCCAGCCCATTTCATTGGCGCGGCCGCGCAGCGCCACGTTGTGTTCTTTCGAGCCGGTGAAATAGAGCAGGGCCGCGCCGAAATTTTCCTTGCGCAGGATGCGCAGGTCGACCTGGAGAAGGTTTTCGAGCAGAACGCTTACTTTATTTCCGCCGTGCGCAAGGGTCTGGCGGATGGCAGGGTAGCGCAGGATGTGTTCGGCAACCTTGTCGATGTCTTCCTGTGTTTCGGAGCCGGGCTTCATGGTGAGCAGGAGATCCAGATCGCCGATGGTCTCGCGTCCGCGACGCAGTGAGCCGGCGGGCGTGACGGATTCAACCTGCTCGCACGCCTTGCCGATGTAGGCGGAAAATCGCCGGGCTTCGTCCTCGGCGATATTGATCCGCACTCTCTGCGAGCCGGACAGATTCTTGAACTGCTCGGCCGCCTTGAGGATGTTCTGTTCGCTCTTTTCGCCGAATCCGGGAATGTCGCGGAGCTTTTCCTCGCGCGCGAGTTTTTCGACCTCCGCGACGGTGGAGCAGCCGAAGATTTTATAGAGAAGGGCTACCTTTTTCGCGCCGAGCGACTGCAGCTCGAGGAGTTCGAGGATCGTGGGCGGATATTTCTTCAGGAGTTTCTGGCGCAGGGAGTAGTCGCCGGTGGCCAGGACCTCGCGAATGTGCGCGGCCATGTTCTCTCCCACGCCGGGCAGTTCGCGCAGCTTTTCTTCGTCCTTGGCGATTTCCTCGATGCGCTCATGCATGCCAAAGAGCAGCTCGGCGACTTTTTCGTAGGTGCGGTAGCGGCCGATGATGGCTCCGTCGATCTGGAGCAACTGCGCGGTCTCCATGAGGATTTTGGCGACTTCTCGGTTTTCCATTTGCGTCTTACGCCTTCTTTCGCTTCTTTGAGGCGGATTTCCCGCGCTTGCCGGCTAAGAACTTCGCGTAATACAGAACACCGGCTACGGTCTTCGAGTCAACAATTTTGCCGCTGCGGATCCACTTTTCGACTTCGGGCAAGGTGAGAATTCGCGTGGTGATTTTTTCGTCTTCCTCGGGCTTGGCTTTTCCCTTGGTTAAATCCTCGGCGAGATAGATTTCCATTTTTTCGCTGAGCAGCCCCGGGGAGGGGTAAATATCCAGCAGCTTTGTGAAACGGCGCGCGGTGTAGCCGGTTTCTTCCTGCAGTTCGCGCGGAGCGGCTTCGAGGAAGGTTTCGTGCTCTTCGCGGTGACCGGCAACAAGCTCCCACATGTATTGCTTGGCCGCGTGGCGATACTGGCGGATCAGCAGGATGCGCCCGTCGGGAAACGCGGGTAACACTACCACTGAGCCGGGGTGGATGATTACCTCGCGCACCGCCTCGATTCCGCCGGGTTCGAAGATGTGGTCTCGGTTGAGCTTGAAGACGCGGCCCTGAAACAATGTTTCGCTGCTGGTGACTTTAACGCCCGCTGCTTTTCTGTCTGGAGTGTTTGCCACGTTTCTCGCTTTCCGCTTTCCGTCTCGCGCCCGCAATGCGGGCCTGCTTCGGAATTCTATCTTAACCGCGTTCCGTCGCTACCGCAGCGGAGCGCTTTTGCCTGCACTTCGGATCGCGGGGGCCTGCGTGGACAGTACGATCACAAACTGTGACATTTCCGTAAATACGTTGACATTTCATTTTAAAGGGGCGATAGTTTGCCCGGTTCCCTGTCCGGGAACGCTAGGGCTTAAAACCCTACTAACGGCTGTCGGCTCGCCATTTGAGCCGCCCAACCCGGTAACGAGAAGCAATCTCGTTCCGGAGGAGGGCCTAAATGAGCAGGAAGAAGTTTCTAATGTGCCTTCTGGCGCTCGCCGGAAGCGCCGCTGTATTGGTTCTTAGCGCCAGCCCGCGCCGCCGCGTTGTCTCTCCTGTTGCCACGTCCCGTCTTTTAAGCAGCACGCGCGCTGCCCCATCATTTTCTCTTCCAGTTACGTTCGAACCGGCTGCTGGCCCAGGAGATTCCGGTGTGCTGTTCATCGGGCGTGGCAGAGGCTTCAATCTCGCTCTTACCGACGACAAAATTCGGCTTCTGCTCCCGAATCGCAATCAGCCAGACGCGGCCTCAGCAAATCCGCTGGTTGAAATACGGCTGGTCCGCACGAAGGCTTCCTCGAGGAAGCGGCGGCGATCCCGGGCCAAGTCTTCTCGCCCGCGAGTCACCCGCCGGACCGGTGCCCTCAGCCACTCGCGAAGTAAAGGTCCGCACCGTGGCGCCCGCGGAACGACGTTGCGAACAGGGGCGATGCCTGGGCGATTCTCATGGCGCGGAGAGGGACCGTTACCGGGGCGCAGCAACTACCTGATCGGCAGCAATCGCGGCGCTTGGCGGACCAACGTCCCGCACTATTCGCGCGCGGACGCTGAAGAGGTTCTTCCTGGCGTAGGCATGACATTTTACGGTAACGAGGAAGGCGTCGAATACGATCTGCGGCTGAAACCAGGCGTCGATGCTGCCGCACTGCGGCTCACATTTGCCGGTTCCACCGGCGAGCAGCTTGCCGCGAATGGCGATCTGCTGCTTCGTGCAGGCGGAAACGAAGTGCGGATGAGAAGGCCCGCGATTTATGCGCAATCGTCGCGAGAGCTGGATTCAGGAGAAAAAAGCCCGGGCCGGCACATCGGGAAACGCAAACAGATCGACGGCGGCTACCTGCTTGAATCCGACGGAACCGTAGGATTCGCGGTCGGCCCGCATGATGTGAACGACGAGCTTGTGATCGATCCCTCGCTGTCGGTTACCTATGCGACTTTTCTCGGCGGCGCAGGAAACGAAGCGGCGAACAGCGTGACGCTTGATTCGTCGGGGAACATCTATGTAAGCGGCACAACGACGATAGGGTCATTCGCAGAGCCCACCACCACGACGATTGGCCCAGGCATCGGAACAAGCATCGGATCGGGCGGCGGTTCGGCGTCTTCTGGCGCCACCAACACGGAATACTTCATCGCGAAAATCGATCCCGCCCTCAGCGGATCGAATTCGCTCATCTATCTCACCTTCATTGGAGGCAGTGTAAGTCAGTCCGGAGGACTCATTGCGGTCGACGCGTTCGGGGATGTGGCTATCACCGGCACCACCACCTCGCCGGATTTTCCGGTCACCGATGGCAGCGCGCTCACCAGCGGGTCGAATGATTCCACCGTAAGCGAAATCGATCCCACGGGAAGCTCGCTGCTTTATTCGACGATCTTTGGCGGCAGCGGAGCGCAATCGCAATACAACGCGGGCGGAATCGCGCTTGACGCGTCGGGGCGAATCTACATCGCCTCGGATACAAGTTCGCAGGACCTGCCGGTCACGATGGGCGTGTTTCAACCGGCGTTCGCCGCGGCATCGACCGACGGATTTCTGGCGGTGTTTCAGCCTGGAGCGAGCCCTGGCCTCACCTATTGCTCTTATCTCGGAACCAATGCCAGCGCGGAGGTCGGCGTGGGCGGTGTCGCCATCGACGCGTCCGGCAACGTCTACATCGCCGGGTTCAGTTCCAACGCCCAGAACGGTTTTCCGACAAAGAATGCATTTCAAACTGCCTACGGCGGCGATCCCAGCGACGCGTTTCTGATGGAGATTTCACCGGCCGGTCAGGGCGCCGCCGATGTTATTTACGCGACTTTACTTGGCGGCAGCGGCCTCGATGAGGCGCTGGCGGTTGCCGTGGACGACTCCATTCCCGCAAACGCGTACATAACCGGCACGACGCAATCAACCAACTTCCCCACCAACGGCACCGTCGCTCCCTACCAATCGCACCTGCACGTGAACGCTACCGCCAATGCATTTCTTTCTGTCGTCGCGCAGAATTCCTCGACAGGCATGACGTCGCTCGCTTACTCCACCTACATCGGCGGGTCGTCAACGGACGCGGCCCGCGGGGTGACTGCGGTTGCGTTCAACTCGGTTTACATCACCGGCGGGACGAAGTCGTGGGATTTTCCCTGGCACGACAATTTGCAGCCGTTCAACGGATCAATGGACGCCTTTATCGCGAAGTTCGATCCGTCGGCTGCGGGAGCCGCTTCTCTGATCTATGCGACTCCTCTTGGAGGCACCGCCCCGCCGGGTCTGATCGTCAGCGCCTCGGCAAGCTCCATTGCGTTGGACCAGTTTGGAAATCTTTACGTTTCGGGCCAAACGACAGCCGCGGATTTCCCGACAGCGGTCACCTCGGGCGGCATACTGAATGGCTTCCAGCCGATCTGTGCAAGTTGCCAGACATATCCCGCGGTTGCGGACGCCTTTCTGATGGCATTGCAGGAGGGTGCTGCCGTGCAACCCAGCGTTTATTTCAATGTCGGGAGCGTCACGTTTGCGCCGCAGCCCATCGGCACGCAGAACGCGCCGCAGCCGATTGCGGTCCATAACGGCGGGGAAGCCCCGCTGACGATTTCGAGCCTCCAGATAACGGGGCCAAACAGCCAGGATTTTTCCTTGATAGGACCCGCGGCGTGCAAGGGACAAACGATTCCAACTGCGGGACAGTGTTCCTTTGAGGTGGGATTCGTGCCCTCGACAACAGGGCCCGAAGAAGCCGTGGTAAGTTTCACGGACAATGCGCCTGGAAATCCGCAAGTACTTGAACTCATAGGCGCGGGGCAGAGTGCGTTCGCCTTGCTCTCCACCAGCAGCATCAACTTTGGCAGTCAGCCCGAAAATACAACCAGCCTTAGTGTTCCCATCACCATCACGAACACCGGTAATCAGGCGCTGGCGCTTCAAAGCCCCGTTGAATCCGGGCCGGACGTAGCGCAGTTTTTCCTCAATGGCAAGGACATTACCTGCGGCACCACTCTGGCGGCGGGCGCCAGTTGTTCCATCGGCGTGGTATTCAGCCCAAAGGCGATTGGGACCTTTCACGCCCAGATCACTATCACCGATAACTCCGGAGGCGTTAGCAATGCCGCCCAGGTCGTGTCTCTGACCGGCGCGGCAACATCCGTGGCCCCGCTCGCGAGCCAATCTTGAGCGTTTCGGACAATGTTACCGGCAGCCCTCAAACAGTCGCGCTCAGCGGATCGGCCACGGGTTTACCCACGATTCAGATTTCCCCCTCCAGCCTGAGCTTTGCCCCGCAAAGCGTGGGCATTCCAAGCGCGGCGCAGACCATCACCGTCCTCAATAGCGGCGCCGGGCCGCTTTCTATCAACGGAATCAGCGTAACCGGTACGAACGCCGCCGATTTCAGCGAGACCAATAATTGCCCCCCGAGTCTGGCGCCCGGCGCGAGTTGCACTGTCGGCGTGGTTTTTTTACCCTCTCTGCAAGCGGCGGCGAGTCGCGCGGCGGTTCTGGACATAGCGGATAACGCAACGGGCAGTCCTCAGGCTGTTCCGCTCGCTGGAAGCGCCACCGCAGCGTCGATCTCGATCTCCCCGGCAAGTCTCAACTTCGGGGGCCAACTGGCGGGCACGGCCGGACAGCCTCAGGCGATCACCGTAACCAACAACGGTACAGGAGCGCTCTCGTTCAGTTCCATTGCGGTAAGCGGGGCCGTGGATTTTGTGGTGGGCGCAAACACCTGCAAGGGCGCCAACATTCCCGCAGCGGGGACATGCACGGTGCAGCTGACCTTCAGCCCCGCCTGCACCAACGGCGCGGCGGCCCGCAGTGCAACCCTCGTGCTGACGGATAACGTAGCCGGCAGTCCGCAAAACGTGCCCGTGAGCGGCATGGCGACCGGCGACTTTTGCTTCGATCCTTCCAGCACGGCGACCGTAACTGCGGGCCAGACCGCGACGTACGCGCTCGTTGTGGATTCCGCTACCGCCTATAAAGGATCTGTTTCGTTAGCATGTGCGGGTATTCCCGCGACGACCACCTGTACGGCGCCCGCCAGCGTTTCCGTCCCGTCGCAATTCACGGTCAGTGTTTCCACAGCGGCGAGTTCGGTTGCGCTGCCGTCGATCAGGCGCGCACCGAATGTATCGGCGGCGCATCTGTGGCTGGCCGCTCTAATAATTATTCTCATATGGGCCTGGGCTTTCGGAGTCTCGCGACACGCCCCGATTCAGCCCGGATCGTTTGGGCGCGCGGCATTTCGCTGGGTGCAGTTTGCCGTGATTCCGGTTGCGTTGTTCGGGGTCAGCTTATGGCTCGATGGATGCGGTGGCGGCAGCGCCGCCGGCGACCCGAGCGTCCCGGGAACTCCCGCCGGCACATACTCGTTCGTTCTCAGCGGAACCTCGACGAATACGACTGCGCAAGTCACCCTGACGCTTACGGTTCAATAGCAAACCCGATCAAAAAAGCTTTAGCGCCAGATCGCGAGGGTACGAGCCGACGGGAATCAGAGTGATCAGGCTGCCTGTTTTTGCGCGGATCACGGCCAGGTCGTCCGAGGAAGCATCCACCACCAGCAGCATGTCTCCGCCGGGCGTCAGCAAAGAGGTTCCTGGCGCTTGCCCCACTTGGATCGGACGCGCCACCTGCCGCACTCCGATGGCCACCGGAACAATATGTCCAGCGAAGGAATCGGAAATATAGAGGGTCTGTGCATCAGGCGTAAGGGTTCCCGTGGAAGGGGACATTCCCAGCAGAACAAAGTCATTCACTTCGTTGGTAGCCGTGTTGACGATTAGAAGGCCGTGCGAATTGCGCGCTGGTATGTAAAGCTCGCCCCCGTCCGGTTTGAGGATCAGGTCGTCAGGATTTTCTCCGATCGACAGCCTTGTGAGTAAGACTCTTCGGTTCAGATCGAGCACGGAGACCTGGTCGGAATCCCCCGAGCTGATAAAAGCCTTCGAGCTGTCCGGCAGGATCGCGATGTGCTCCGGTTCGGGCGCCACGCCGATCGCGCCCAGAGGCGCGAGGGAAGCTGCGTCGAAGAGCGATACCGTTGAATCTTCTCGGTTCGAAACGAGCAGGAGCTTTCCGTCGGGTGAAACGCGAGCGATCCACGGGCGGCGTCCGGCGCGGCTCTTCGCGATCACCTGGCGCGAGGCGCAGTCGATTTCAACCACCGCGTTCGAACCGGACGACGCCACATAGGCCCGCGCGCCATCGGGAGAGAAATCCAGCGCGTAGGGTGCGGCGCCGACTGGGATGCGGCCGACGATTCGATTTGTCTTCACATCGAGAATCCACGCCAGGCCCTGAGCGCTGCTGAGCCCCCAGATTTCGGGGCGCGTGGGATGCGAGCGCATACCCGTCGGCCTGCCGCCAACGGTAACGGTCGCGACCGGCGCCAGCTTCACCAGATCGACCGCCGTCACCGTCCCATCAGCCGTGTTGTCCACATAAGCGAAAAGGTGAAGCCCCGGACGAAGGAAAGAGGGCCGAAGCTCGAGAGCCACTTCGCGAACGCCCAGTCCGGCGAGAAGCAGGAGCAGGAAGAGAATCCGCCAGTTGGACCAGATTTTCATATCGCCTGCGGGACCGAAATGGGTGCAGCGGGCAAAGGAGGCCTCGACGGATCGCTCAGCGAATTAGTCAACGACCTGTTCAGCGACCCGTTCAGCAATTTGTTCCGCGACGTATTCAATAAAGTGGCCAGGCGGCTAGCTCAATTTACCGCACGGGCAAGAACGGCCGCGATGTCCCGTGCTTCGCGCACCAGCACCTCAAATTCTTCGGGCAGAATCGATTGCGGGCCATCGGAGAGAGCGTGATCGGGATCGTGATGTACTTCCACGAGCAGTCCGTCGGCTCCCACGGCTACCGCGGCCCGCGACAAGGGAAGCACTTTGTTCCGGCGTCCCGTGCCGTGGCTCGGATCGACGGCAATCGGAAGATGGCTCAGCCGCTGGACCGCCGGAATCACGCTGAGGTCAAGGGTGTTGCGCGTGTGGTCGGAAAAGGTGCGCACACCCCGCTCGCATAGAATTACCTGGTAGTTGCCCTCCGACATCACGTATTCCGCGGCCATCAAAAACTCATCCAGCGTGGCGGACATCCCGCGCTTCAGCAGCACCGGCTTTTGCGCGCGCCCCGCCCGCTTCAGCAGCGAGAAATTCTGCATGTTGCGCGCGCCGATCTGAATCACGTCGGCATATTTCTCGACCAGGTCGAGTGATTCGTTGTCGACGGCCTCGGTGATGATGCCAAGCCCCAATTGATCGCGGATCTCTGCCAGGATCCTCAACCCGTCCTCGCCCAGTCCCTGAAAACTGTAAGGTGACGTCCGCGGCTTGTAGGCGCCGCCGCGAAAAAGGCGCGCGCCCGCGGCCTTCACCCGCTCCGCAATCGCGAATACCTGCTCGCGAGACTCCACCGCGCAAGGGCCCGCGACCAGCGCGATGGATTTGCCGCCAAAAGCCACGTCGCCCAAAGGCGTTGGCACGCGCACCACGGTGTCTTCCGCTTTCACATCGCGGCTCACCAGCTTGTAGGGTTTGGTGACCGCAATGCACTCGATCACGCCGGGCATCGACTCAACCGACGCAAGATCCACCGCCCCGCTGTTTCCCGTGATGCCGATCGCGGTGCGAGCGGCGCCGGGAATCGGATGAGCCTTGAACCCAAGCGACTCGATCCGCTCGCAAACGGCGCGAATCTGTTCTTCGGTCGCGTGTCCTTGCATCACGACGAGCATGGGTTCTCCCTCAAATTGGCGGGGAGCACAGTTTACTGCATGGCAAAGCAACCGCCAAACCGCGGCCTTCTATAGGCTTGAGGCTGGTGGCTTTCCCATTGATCCTGCGCAAATCCCTGCGCGGCCGCGCGGAATAGCTCCGTCGATTACGGCGCCTGTTTTTCTCGCATCGTGGGTAGGGTCATACTCGAGCGCGTGCGGAAAGTTTGCGCAGGCTCGTGCTCGTGCAGAGGTTCCAGAGGAACGCTATGGCCGCCAATAACGAAAAGGCGATTACCCCTCCGAGACTTGCGGTTGTGACGTCCATGCGGGACATCGTGACGGTGGACGAGGCCCAGAACATGTATACGCGGATTGCCTCCACCACGGCTAAGAACGTACAGACAAAGTGAATTCGTGTCGTGGATTGGTCGAACACCCGCCCGGCCCCGATCTCGAGTCCCGCGTAAAGCACCGCGAAAAAGAGAAACGGCGCGGCGACTGGCAGCCACAGATAGCCGGCCGAAACGTATGTTATCTCGCCGTTGTGAACGGCCGGCAAACGTCCGCGGAGAATACCGGTTGTCACGAGGATCGTTCCCATTGCCACCAAAAAAGCCGCCGCTATCCCGAACATTTCGGCCGGCGACCGGGGCCACCCAAACGTCGGGGCTGGCTTATCAACTTGATCGAGAGCTGCCTTACCTTTCACGGAGTTTTCCTTCCCGCAAGTAGCTCCAGACGACATTCCCGAGGAAAACCACATGCCCAAAAACATAGATGAGCAGCAGAATATTGTCCTGGAATCCGGCGTCAAGCGCTTGCGGCGGCCCCTTCCGATTGGCGTAATAGATTCCCAATATTCCGCAAAAAAGTAAAAGCGAGCATCCCAGCGATTGGATGTAGCCCAAGGCGAGATTGAGATCGCGCTTGGTAATTCCCTGAACGAGCTGGTACTCGGCGAAGAAGAGCGCGAATGCGACGAGCGCGAACAGGAAGAGCATGGACAGGTCATGCATCCACTCCAGCCTGCGGTGGCCCGGCCCGATGCGAAGCGCTTGCGCGATTGCCACCGCACCGAAACCAACGAGGCAAATGTTGACAAGGATGCGAAGCACGGCTTTAGGAGAGGGAAGAGACATGCCAGGATAGCACCTCGACAAAGCTTACCATTTAGGACATATATCACCCGGAACGCGCGATCAACCTGGCTCGAATGAGTAACGCATTTTGTCGATCTCGGCCCCTGGCCGGCAACTGCTGCTTGCAAGCCGGCACTCAGACATGACCCTATTGCCTGGGTTTGGCGGCGGGTTTCATGAACTGCTCTTCGAACTTCGCATTGTCCTCAATGGAGCAGTAGGATTCTTCAATCTGCATGCCGGGCTGGATCACGAATTCCATTTTCAGACCGCCCCACGGCTTGTCGCCCCAGGCTTTGGGATCGTAGTAGGTTGCCTCGAGTTCGATTTTGCCTTGGCTCACGCGCCGCCATCGCTCCACCAGGTGAAAGGCATCGCTCATCAAGTGCCCCACGCCGACCGGTTCGATCATGTCTTTGCCGTTGTAGCCAATCGTATCGACAACGAGCGTGTCGCCCTTCCACTTTCCGGCAGAGTCGCCCATATAACTCGCATCCAGTGACGCCGGATGTCCGCGGTTCAGCCAGATCGCGCGCCACTCGCGGCGGTTCTCAAAAAATTGGAAGATTCGATCGGGAGTCAACACAACCTCAAAAGGGGCCAGCTGCGTGTACCAGAACTGCGCGGGTACGCCGATCGGATCGCATTCGCCCCGGCGAGCGGTTGTCTTGGAAGTTTCGCCCGATTTTAGAGTTCCATGCGGCGGGGCGTCCGCCATTGCATCGGGCAGGAGCAAATGCTCCTTTGCCCAGGGAGTTAGCGGTGGCTCAGGAACGGTGTGATCGGGAATGTGGCACGTCTGGCACTTGCTCGCGTCGCCTTGCCTGCCGCGGGCCATCAGCTTTTCCGGCCCAGGGTCGCTAACCCACCAGACGCCGGACAAATCGCGAGGATTGAACGACTCGGCTTTCGTATCTGATTTTGCGGGAGTCTCACCCAGCGCAGGGAAGAAAAGGACAAGCGCCATTACGTTCGTGACGATCAGGGCGAAAAGGGTGATGGCACGTCGCATTTGGCTGGCGGCAGCCACCATCTTCACGCTGTCGCCAAAAGCGAACAGCTATTGTTGAGGATGGCTGTCCAACGGAGTTGCTACCCGTTTGTTGTATTCCTGGTATTCCCTTGGGCTGCAGATGAACTCGTCAAAATCTTCCTTTGGCACTCGGTGAAAGTACTTCCGGAACCCCGGCCAGGATTTGTCGCCCCACGCCTTGGGGTCGTAATAGGTCATGTCGAGCGTCATGTGATCGTGATCGGTCAGCGTGAAACGCTCTACCAGTCGAAATTCCTCGCTCTTGCTGTGGCCCACGTTCTGCGTGATCATCGTCTTGCTGTTGTAGCCAATGGTATCAACCACCAGTGTGTTCCCATCCCACCGCGCAGTAGAATCACCCTCGTAGGTGGGGTCGAGATCCTTCGGATGCTCGCGATTGAGCCACCACGTGCGCCATTCGCGGTGATACTCGAACAGCTGGAATATCCGGTCTCCCTCGCGTGTAGGAATGAGATCCATGGGCCCGATGCTGGCATAGTCATACATGGCGGGGGTGGACAACGGCTCACAGTCCTTGCCCGGATACTCGCCATCGGCTTTGTTGGTGGGCACGCCGTTTGGGTCTGCCGAATAGCAAGGGTCCTGATTGTTGGGGCAGACGTGCCCGGGGCGGTCCTTGTCCGGAAGCGGAGTGCCGCCCAGCGCGTCATGCGAGATAGATTTGTAAAGTAAATGCTGCTTGGCCCAGTCGGTTAGAGGCGGCTCCGGAACCTTCTGATCGTAGCTGGCCCAATCGCGATAGCCGGGGCGAGGACCGTCGCCTCGCCAGCTCCCTGCGATGTCATGAGGATCGAATGGCTTCGCGGAGCTTGAAGCGGTCTTCGCGAGCGCCGGCGTGCCCGATTGAGAGCGCAGGAGGGGCGAGAAGACAAGCGCCGCAATCGCCGCGGCGGTTACACCCGCGAAGTACTTTTGCATCCGAACATCCTCCCTGGGCCGAACCTGGACCGCAACTGAACGGAATCGAACAATACCCTCTGGCCCCTCGCTTGCGCGGCTGCCGGGACGAAAATGCTTTTGCCTGCTACTGGTTCGCAGGGTTTGGCTGCCCCGGCAATGGGTTGTTCGGCGGAGGCATCACGCGGCCATCGGATAACACCACCTTCGAAAAGGCGCCCACTGGCGCTCCATTCTTCGCGGCATAAAAATAAATGGTCACAACATCACCCGGCTTCAGCGTATCCGGCGTGAAGCCGGCCGCGCGCATGCCCCGCATCGGCGCCCGGTCTCGATGGACCAATGCTCCACTTTCCCGTCCTCGTTTGTAATGTCACACGTGATCGATGAGTGTGGATTGGCGAGTTCGAAACTCGTAATGGTAGCCTTTGCCGATCGCAGTTTGGTCATGTCGTAGGCGGAGTACCCGTGGTGTGCGAATGCGGCCGCTCCTGCTGATAGCCACGCCAGGGCTAAAAGACAAACGCCGAACTCTATTCGTTGCCCGCGTCGACAGTTGCCTCGGCCTGCTTCTTTCTTGTGCGATTCGATCTCGCTTTTTGAGCCATTTCCCATGGGTCACACGCTCCTATTGTGGTTGCAGCCCTCCCGTTTGAGGTGAACGGAGGACGGTAGGTCTACTGATCTTTTTTGGCAAATCGCATCACGTCTAGGGTCTTAAGACATTATTCTACGAAATTTCCTCAAACGCCACTGGACCTGCGGCGGGGAATTCCTTTGTCGCCAGCTACACGAAATGGACGCGAGACACGTTAAATTAGTTCCAAGCCAAATCGGTTATGCCGGGGAATCCTGGCAGCTTGCGGAAAAAACCCGACTCTCAGGAGCCTCATCTCCGTGTGGCAAAGAGACAATTTTTAGAAGGTCAGAGCTTCACTGTCTGCATCGCTGCGTAAGCTGTCGAGTCTCGTCAGGATGCTCCGGGAGAAGGGTGCCGGTGTTTTCCATTGAGGAACAATCCTAAACAGGGTATATACCGCGTTGACCCCCAACAGGGTGATGCCGGAACGCGTACTCGCGATAGAGGTAAATCGATCGAACGCCCGCTGGCCACAAAGGGGAGCAATGACGAAATTTTATTTGGAGTCTCGAACGATTAAAGCGCTGGCGGGCTTGGCTGTGGGTCTGATTCTTCTTGCAGCAGCGATTCGTCTGGAGTCAGCCCCTCGGGGAGGTGCAGCAAACACCAAAGCTGCCGCAGGTGGTTTAGCGGTTGACACCGGCTTCATTAGCGGCGTGGTGACCAGTTCGAAGGGACCCGAAGGCGGCGTCTGGGTAATCGCGGAAACCACGGATTTGGGCACCAAATTCCGCAAAATTGTGGTTACCAATGACCAGGGCCAATACCTGATGCCGGATCTTCCCAAGGCCAATTACAAAATTTGGGTGCGAGGCTATGGCTTGGTCGACTCCCATCCCGTGGAATCAGCGCCCGGCAAGACGTTGCCTCTCGCCGCGGTGATCGCGCCCGACGCGCGTGCCGCGGCGCAGGTCTATCCTGCAGATTATTGGGCCTCGCTGCTGACGATCCCACGCAAGAGCGATTTCCCAATGACGATTCCCCCGCCTCCGCCCATACCGGGCGCCCCTGATCCGGTGAAACTGACGCACGGAGACGTGCGCGCAGCGCCGCCCACGATCATTCAAACGCAAGCCGATTGGCTCTATGCCTTCAAGGGCTGTTGGACGTGCCACCAGATGGGCATCAAGTCCACGCGCGAGCTTCCCGCGAGCCTCGGCACTTTCAAAACCAACGACCTTGCGTGGGAACGGTTCATGTCCTCCAGCCAGGTGGGGCGCGAAATGATTCGCGAGCTTGACCGCATGGGCCACGACCGCGCTCTCGGAATGTATGCGGACTGGGGAGACCGGATCGCCAAGGGCGAGCTTCCACCCGTTCCGCCACGGCCTCAGGGAATCGAACGCAACGTGGTGGTCACCGTTTGGGACTGGTCGGTGCCCCGAGCGGCCTTTCTTCATGCACTCATCAGCACCGATAAACGGAATCCGTCAGTAAATGCAAATGGCCCGGTCTATGGAGCCGAGTGGTCCGGTGGAGTGCTCGCCGTTGTCGATCCGGTCAAAAATACCGCGCCGCAGGTGAAAGTCCCTTATCCCAATCCCGAAGAACTGCCGCGGCAGGTTACCTGGTCGCCGCAGAACCAGCTTGCGCCGTCGCTGTATTTTGGCGACGAGCTGGTTTGGAACGATCCTGTGAATCCCGGCGCGATAACCATGGACGACAGGGGCCGCGTCTGGGTCAACGCAGAAACGCGGATTGGCAATGCGGATTACTGCAAGGCGGGATCGAGCAATCCGTACGCCAAGTATTCACCTCGCCAGGACGGCGGCAAGGGCGTCGACGTGTACGATCCAGAAACGCGCAAATGGGAATTTGTCGATCTGTGCTTCAAGGCAACGCGCGTCGCCTTTGGCTACGACAAGGACAACACGCTGTACTTCGCCGTCCACGGGGACCCGGGTGGGATCGGCTGGGTGAACACCCGCGTGTGGGACGAAACCCACGACGCGGAAAAGTCCCAGGGCTGGTGTCCGGCTGCCGCCGGCGTCAAGCAACCCGGTGCCTACGGTGTTTCGGTAAGCCCTTCGGACGGAAGCATATGGGATTCCGATATACAGACGATGCCTGGAAGGCTCATCCGGATGGTGCGCGGCTCGAATCCGCCATCCACGTGCCAGACCGAAGTCTACGAAGCGCCGTATGATCCAAAAGGTCAGGGGATCGGCGGTTCACATTCGCGGGGAATCGACGTCGATACCAACGGCGTTGTATGGACGCCGTTGACCGGCGAGGGATATCTTGCGAGTTTTGACCGGCGCAGGTGCAAATCTGTTCCCACCGGACAGGCCGCCCTCACCGGTAAGGCATGCCCCGAGGGTTGGTCGTTGTATCCCATCCCGGGTCCTACCTTCAAGTCCGATCCCACCGTGAAGTCCGACTACAGCTATTACATGTTCGTCGACCGTTACGGCGCTCTCGGGCTTGGCAACAATCTGGTGATCGTCGACGGCGCCAACTCGGATTCACTCATCGCATTTCAGCAGGAGAGCAAGCGATGGGTCAGGATGACCGTGCCCTATCCCATGGGCTTCTTCTCGCGTTTTCTTGACACCCGCGTGGATGATGCCAATGGCGGCTGGAAGGGCCGCGGCGCCTGGGCCGCCAACGAGACCCGCGGCACGCAGCTCACCGAAGGCGGCAAGAACATGCCCAGCCAGCTCGCGCACTTCCAGATCAGGCCCGATCCTTTGGCCAAGTGATTTCTAATTCAGCCGGGAAGGCAGCAGTCGATAAATGAAGATTCGGATTTTGCCGAGCCGGGTTTCAACGAGCCGGAGTCCAGGGAGCCGGTTCAATAAGGAGGATCACTCATGGAACACGTCATCGCCGAAATGCTTCAGAACTTCGAACAGGGAAAAATTTCGCGTCGCCAGCTGATTCAAAGTCTGGCAATGGCCGCCGCGGCCGCGTCCGCCGCGGGCGCCGCGCCGGCTATGGTCGGCAGCGGTCTCACTCCCATGAAAGCCACTTACCTGAATCATGTCGGCTACCGGGTGGCCGATCACACCAAGACCGCCGCCTGGTACGCCGACGTCTTCGGACTCAAGGTCGTGCTCGACGATGGCATGAAGACCGCTCTCGCGGTAGGCGAGTCCCAGGTTATCTTCCATAACCGCCAGCACCCGGGCCAGCTTCCTGTAGACCATGTCGCTTTCACGATTGCGAACTGGGATACCGATAAGACCGTGAGGCCGGCCGTCTCGGCCGAGATAAAACGCCGCGGAATCGAAGTGAAGCGCGAAACCGATTGCTGCATACACATTAATGACATGGACGGCTTCGAAGTGCAGTTGGGCGGAAAAGATCAGTAGCTGTTCGTTCCTGCAACGCACGAAGCAGCCGGCTCACTCAGCTTCTCGATCCAGCGCAAGCCGGTGGCGCGGATTATACGCCGTCGAAGAAGCGCTTCGGATTTTCCACGGTGATCGTTCGGATTGCCGCTTCCGATAAGCCCACGTCCCTCAGCCCGGGAATTACCTTGCGGCACACGAAGAGGATGCCGTCCGGGTTCAACGCGTCCCGCACACGCAGATCGGGAGTAGGGGACTGCGCGGAACCGATCGCGTAGTCAGTTCCCACCATAATGCGATTGCCGAACCCGGCATCGACCAGCCCTTTGATCGAGACAAGCCGCTCGTGGAAACTCGCGCGCGGCTTCGGCGGATCAGCGCCGCCCTTTAGCCGGTCCATCCCCAGAAAGTAACCGCGCCGGGCCAGGCCCAGCAGATAGTCCATGTCCGTCGTATCGGCGGAATGGCCGATGCACACCTTCGACGGATTCACCTGTTCCTGCTCGAAGATCGCGGCTTGTTTTTCGCCGTTTCGTTCCAGAGCGGACGAGTGCGTGGATATCGGCGTTCCGGTAGCTTTGCACGCGCGACCCGCGGCGTGAAGGAGCTTTTCGCCGAACGAAGTGATAGGACCGCTGTCGTTGGCTGCTTTGATCACCCCCGCCTTGATGTCGGTGCCCTCGATGCCCACCTGAATCTCGCGCACGAAATATTCGGTCATTTCCTCCACGGATCGCACCTCCATGCAGCGTGGAGGCTCCACCCAGTGTCCCGTTGTGGCCACGATGTGCACGCCCGATTTGCGCGAGACCTCTTCGAGCAGGCGAATATCGCGCCCCAGATCGATCGTCGTGAGGTCGGCGAAAGAATCCAGGCCTTCCTCCTTCGCCATCTTGAGTTTTTCCACCGATATCTTGATGAATTGCTCGCGGCCGCCCATCAGCTCCGGCCAGTAGGTCCAGAATCCCCCCGAAACGCAGCAAACGTGTTCATGCGACTGGTGAAAGCCGAGCTTGGCGGTGCTGACGGGCCCGAGGACGGTTTGCACGGTACCGCTTTTCTCCGCGCCTCCGGCTGAAGTCGCGGGGAGCGCGACCGCCGCGCCCACGGTTGCTGCTAGAAAAGTCCTGCGCGAGACTTGAGACTCTGCTGCCATGGCACCACCCTCGGAACGCTGCAACTGCAAGCGCGCATGCCCTTGTATTCCGCCTCGGCCGTGGTTGTCAAGAATTGCAGAACAATTGTGTTATCGACGCCATCAATGAATTGCAAAATGCCGGGAAAAGGTGTACTTGGAGTGGGAAGTTTTGAGCGCGGATTTCTCCATTTAAAAAATTGGGATGATCCTCCGGATTGTCGAGAGGGAACAAGCCTCGATGCAAATTGCAACGGGAAAAATAATCGGAATAGTACTGGCTGCGTCGATCCTTGCGGCGGGCGTCGCCAGTATGCGGGCGGGGACTCGTCACGTTCGGGACGCAGCACCGCGGCCAGGGGAAAAATCAGAGGCATCCGAGATCAGTGACATTGGAGGAATCGTCACCAGTTCGCACGGACCGGAGGCAGGCGTGTGGGTCATCGCGGAAACTTCAGATTTGGGAACGAAGTTTCGCAAAATCGTCGTCACCAACGATCGCGGTCAGTACCTGCTGCCTGGCCTGCCCAAAGCGAATTACAAACTCTGGGTGCGCGGTTACGGGCTGGTTGACTCAGAGCCGGTGGATGCAACGCCCGGCTCGGCGTTACCTCTGACTGCGGTAGTCGCCCCTGATTCGAGCGCCGCGGCGCAATACTATCCCGCGAGCTATTGGGTTTCGCTCTTGAACGTGCCGCCCAAAAGCGCTTTTCCAATGACCGTTCCGTCGTCTCCTCCGATCATCATCCCCACGCAAGCCGACTGGCTCTACACCGTAAAAGGATGCTGGGGATGCCATCAGATGGGAGGCAAAGCGACTCGTCGAGATTCCGGCCGAGCTTGGGAAAATTCGATTCCAGCGCGCAGGCCTGGGCGCGTTTCATCTCCTCCGGGCAGCTCGGCCAGCAGATGAACGGCATGCTGAGCCAGATGGGACACGAGGAAGGCGTGGCGCTCTTCGCGGACTGGGTCGATCGCATCGCCAAGGGAGAACTGCCGCCCGTCCCCTCCCGGCCGCAGGGCACTGAGCGCAACGTCGTCGTTACGGTGTGGGATTGGTCCGTGCGCGCGGCTTTTCCTTATGCGGCCATCAGCACCGATAAGCGCGATCCCTCGGTGAATGCATATGGCCCGGTTTACGGCGGCGACTGGTTTGCCAGCGCGCTTGCCGCGGTCGATCCAGTCAAAAACACGAAAGCCATGATCGACATCGCGTTGCCCAGCGAGGAGGATCGCAAGCGACTTCCGTCATGGGCGCCACAAGAAGCAGACCGCGCCGTCCGTCTATTTCGGCGACGAATTGATCTGGAACGGGCCCCTCAATCCCGGTTCGATGGCGATGGACAGCACGGCCCGCGTCTGGTTCAACGTGAAGAACCGGCCGGAGAATCCCGCCTATTGCAAGGAAAGCTCGGGCAATGCCTTTGCGAAGTATGCCCCGCGTGAGTCGGGCAATAAGGGTATCGGCGTTTATGATCCCAGGACCCGCAAGTTCGAATTCGTCGACCAGTGCGTCACCACCGAACACATCGTTTTCGCGGCGGATAAAGACCAAACCTTATATGCTTCGACGAAAGAGGGCGGCATCGCCTGGGTCAACACGCGCGTTTGGGACGAAACGCACGACTCCGAAAAATCCACGGGTTGGTGCCCGGCCGTCATCGACTATAACCGTGATGGCAAACTCGGCCCGTACACGACAGCTCCCGAACCGTTCGACCCAAAGCTCGACCGAGCGATTTCCAACCCGCTCGGCGACATGATCGCCTACAACCCGGCAGATGGGAGCATCTGGTACACGGCGCTCAATCCGAGGCCCGGGAAGTTGATCCGCATGGTGAAGGGCGCAAATCCGCCGTCCACCTGCAATGCGGAAGTGTATGAAGTGCCGTACGACCCCAAAGGCTCTGGAAACGGCGGCTCGCATCCGCGTGGGATCGATATCGATAGCAAAGGCATTGTCTGGACTCCGCTGGCGGGCGAGGGAATTCTGGCCAGCTTCGACCGCGGCAAATGCAAAGTGCGTACAGGAGAAGCGGCCACAACCGGCCGTCATTGCCCGGAGGGCTGGTCGTTCCATCCGATACCCGGCGCGGCCTTCAAGACGCAGCCCGAAGTGAGAACGGATTTCGCATACGCCATGTGGGTGGACCGCTCGAACACCCTCGGCTTGGGAAAGGATCTTCCCGTGGTAAGCGGCGCGGATTCCGACTCCCTGCAGGTATTGAATCCTGCCACGAACAATTGGGTCCGCCTGCGGGTTCCTTATCCGATGGGATTTTTTGCTCGCTTTCTCGATGGCCGCATCGATGATGCGAAAGCCGGATGGAAGGGGCGCGGTTTGTGGGCTGCGAACGAAACCACCGGTTCTCAGTTGACAGAAGGCGGCAAGAACATGCCCAGCCAGGTGGCGCATTTCCAAATTCGGCCCGACCCGCTGGCTAAATAAGCAGCAGATCAGCCGTTCCAGGAGAGAAATCCATTTGGTTACCAGAAGGGAAGTCCTCGCCTTGGCCGGCTCTGTGCCAGCACTGCTTGCCTCGCCGCGAGCTGGCGCCGAACCCGAAGGGCCGGCCGAGCTGGAACAGCACGAGCACGTGCGGGCGTTTTCCGCTTTCGAAAGGACCAGCGCGGGCGTCGCCTTCCACTGCGCGACCAGCCAGGGGAAAAATGTGGATGTTACGTTAACGGTATGCACGCCCGAAATCCTTCGCTTGCAGATGTGTCCTGATCCGGAGTTGCGAAACGTGAAAGGCTTGCTCGAAATAAAAGAGGATTGGCCCTCCGTCGCATTCACGGTCACCGAAAAGCCCGGAAGTGGTATCGATTGACACCGGTTCGTTGCGCGTCGAATTTCAGAAGAATCCCTGGAAGTACGTCGTCTACAACAAGCAAAGCCAGATCGTCCTTCAGGAGCATGTAAAGGATGTCGACACGCAGGGAAACTTCCGTGCCTTGCCCCTCGGCTTTACCACGACAGGCGGGAAATTTCATCGAAGCAACGAGACCTTTGCCCTTCCCGAGGACGAAAGTTTCTACGGCTTGGGCGAGAGGTTCACCAGGCTGAACAAGGTCGGCCTGCGAGTCAACGGTTGGCTCGCGAATGCCTGGGGCGCGGGAACAGACGACACGCACAAGACGATCCCTTTCATCATGAGCACGGGCGGCTACGGCATTTTCGTCAACACGACCTTCCGCAATCGCTGGGATATTGGCAGCCGGTCTGTAGTGTCCTGCACATTTCTGGTCGACGATCCGCGCCTGGATTTCTTCATTATTTACGGGCCAGGCCTCAAGCAGGTGCTCGCTCGGTACCAGGAAATTACCGGCTGGCCGGCCTTTCCGCCCAGGAAATCCTTTGGCGCCTGGTTCATTATGAGCGGCAGGAGCGACACTCCCGATACGACTCCCCTGGGAATCTCAAAAAAATTCAGGGAACTCGATCTTCCCATGGACTATTTCACCCCGCTCGTCGCAGCGGAAGACTCGCAACAGCAGGAAAGACTCGCGCTGATCAGGCAAATGTCGGCCGACCTGGGCAGTCTGGGCGTGAAGATCGGAATTCACACATCCCCGTTTCTGCGGATGGATTCGGACGCGGCGCAGGAAGCCAAATCACAGGGATACGCCCTGATGCAAAAGGATGGCTCGCTTTACGAAGCCATCCTGTTGGGCGGGGGCGCCGGCCAAAAACAAAAACGAGGAGTCCGCTGGAGGCGGTCGAAAGAGATGATGCCTGGAGAAGCCGTTTTTACGCGACGAACCGCGGGCCGGCCCTCATTCCCGATTTCACGAATCCTGCCGCGGTGAAATGGTGGAAGGACAAAGTCGCCTCCTACATGAAGGCGGGCTGCTTCGGCGTGGGTATGTCCGATTTCGGCGAAGACACCCCCGCCGACGCATACTACTCCAACGGACGCACCGGCCTCGAAATGCACAACCTCTATCCGCTGCTCTATCAGAAGGCCACTTTCGAAGCTGTCGCGGAAAACTCCGAGTACCGGGGCATGGTCAACGCGCGCTCCGGAACAGCGGGGATGCAGCGCTACCCGGTCTGCTGGTCGGCCGACCCCAAATGCAACTGGGAGGAAATGGCTTCCACGCTTCGCGCCGGGATTTGCATCGGGCTTTCCGGCGTGCCGTTCTGGAATAGCGACGTGGGAGGTTTCAACAATGCGGAAGGCGGTCTCACTCCGGAGCTGTATATCCGCTGGATGCAGATGAACATGTTCCAGTCGCATTTTCGCCTGAACGGGCCGCCGCAGCGCATGCCGTGGTTGTTCGGGGACCGCGTCGTTGAGAACTACCGGAAATATGGAAAGCTGAGATACCGGCTGCTGCCCTATATTTATTCCCACGCTTACCACGCAACCAAAACCGGCCTGCCCATGATCCGAGCCATGGTGCTCGAATTCCAGGACGATCCCAGCACCCACAATATTCAGGACCAGTACATGTTTGGCGACGCGTTCCTCGTGGCGCCGGTGTGCACGCCGGCTACAACAAGCGCACCGTCTACCTTCCGGAAGGCAAATGGTATGACTACGAAACCGGCCAGGAGCATCAGCGGACCCAAATACCTTGCGCATCGAGCCGCCGCTGGACGTGCTGCCTCTTTACGTGCGGGACAATTCGATTATCCCCATGGGGCCGGATATCGTTTACATCGATGAAAAACCGTTCAATCCCGTCACGCTGGACATCTGGCTCTCCTCGGAAGCAGAGTTCACGCTATATGACGACAACGAGCGAGCGCGCACGGAAGAAATCGTGAAGTGCCACGCGCACAAGAAGGGAAGCCAAATCGTCCTGAACGTTGGCGCTTCCGCCAAAACCTTTATCGCGAAGTTCAACAAGACAAGCCACCCAAACACGTAAGCTTAGATGGAAAGCAACTACCGCAGCTCACATCACAGCAGAACCTTGCGAGTGCGGAGCTGGGCTGGTACTTCGATCCGGCCTCGGTGGTCTATGCGAAGTTCGGTCCGACCGGAAGCGCCAGAGAATTGGTGCTCCGCCAGGACTCCAAATGACGCAACGCATGACAGCAATGCTGCTGTTTTTGACCGGCCTCGTGTGGCTACCGGCGAAAATCGCGGCGCAATCGGGCAGCAAGGATGTCGAATGGCCTACCTACGGGGCGGATCTCGCCAGCACTCGCTACCGTCCTCTCGATCAAATCGACGCATCGAACTTCAACAAGCTGGAAGTTGCCTGGACGTTCAAAACCGACAATCTCGGCCCGAGGCCGGAGTACCGGCTCGAAGGAACTCCGCTGATGGTTGGCGGAGTGTTGTACGCCACCGCTGGAACTCGCCGCGCCGTCGTGGCGCTCGACGCGGCCACCGGCGAACTGCTCTGGATGCACAGCGAGAATGAAGGCGAGCGCGGCGAAGAGGCCCCGCGAAAGCTATCGGGGCGGGGACTGGCTTACTGGAGCGGCGGCGGCGAGGCGCGCGATTCTCTACGTCACTCCCGGCTACCGGCTGATTGCTCTCGACGCGAAAACGGGAATTCCAGTGAATAGCTTCGGCGAGAACGGCGTCGTGGATTTGAAACAGGGCGTGCAATTCGGCGCGGGCCAGCAGATCGATCTGGTGAAGGGCGAGATCGGCTTGCAGGCGACGCCGGTGGTGGCGAAAGACGAGGTAATCGTGGGAGCGGCATTTCAGGGAAGGCTCCGTCCCAACGACTCACAACAACACGAAAGGATTGGTGCGGGCCTTCGACGTGCACACCGGCAAGCTGATCTGGACATTTCGCACGATTCCCAAGCCCGGGAGAATTTGGCAACGACACGTGGCTCGACGGCTCGTGGGCTACGAACGGAAACACCGGCGTGTGGACGCAGATCTCGGTGGATGAAGATTTGGGCATCGCCTATCTGCCGGTCGAAATGCCCACCGGCGATTACTATGGCGGCCACCGCCCCGGCAACGGACTCTTCGGCGACTCGCTCGTGGCCGTCGATCTGAAAACCGGCCAGCGGAAATGGCACTACCAGCTCGTGCATCACGGCCTGTGGGATATGGACATTTCCTCGGCCCCCGTGCTCACCGATATCACGGTGGATGGCCGCGCGATCAAGGCCGTGGCGCAGCCAACCAAGCAGGGAATCCTCTACGTCTTCGACCGCGTAACCGGCAAACCGGTCTGGCCCGTTCGAAGAAAAGCCGGTGGAAAAAGGCGCAGTGCCGGGCGAATGGTATTCGCCGACGCAGCCAATGCCCACCAAGCCCAAGGCCTACGCGCGCAACGGCGTCACCGTGGACGACTTGATCGACTTCACGCCCGCGCTTCGCGAACAAGGCGCTGCAGGCCACGGAACGATTACAAGCTCGGGCCCATCTTTACGCCGCCCGTCGTCGAACAGCACCAGCCAGCTCGGGACGATCACGCTGGGCACGAGCTTCGGCGCAACAAACTGGCCCGGCGGGTCCTACGATCCCGAAACGCACATTTTTTACGTGCAGGCCTGCAACTCGTGCATGCGGATCATCGAGCCTTGTTCAAAGCGCAAGCCGGAAGCGACGGACATGGACTACGTCGAGGGCCACGGCGGCCGCGAAGACGTGGACGTGCAGGGCATGCCGATAATTAAGCCGCCCTATGGCACGATTACTGCGATCAATTTGGACACCGGCGAATTCGTCTGGCAGGTGGCGCACGGCGAGACGCCCGATCTGGTGCGCAATAGCCCCGTGCTCAATGGCACTGGCGATACCGCGCACCGGGCAGGAGGGTCACGTGGGTACGCTCGTCACGAAGACTCTCGTGATCTCAGGCGATCTCGTTTGTCACCACAATCCCTTCGCGCGGGCGCGGCGCGATGCTTCGCGCCTACGACAAAGCAACGGCAGGGAAGTCGGGCGCGGTGTATATGCCGGCGCCGCAGAGTCGGTTCGCCAATGACGTACATGCTCAACGGCAAGCAGTACATCGTCGTGGCCGTTGGCGGCGGAACATTATTCGGGCGAATATATCGCGTTTCGTTTGCCGAAGAATTGAAGTCAGAGCAGATTTCAAGATGCGGCGATGCGCATCGTGAATTCCCCCGGGAGACATGCATGGTAACCAGAAGGGAAGTCCTCACAATGGCCGGCGCTGCGCCGGCGTTGCTGGCGGCGAGCGGCGCGAGCGGCAGCCAGACCGCAGGCGCAGGCCGAGCTGGAACAGCACGAGTCTTTGCAAGCGATTTCTTCCTTTGAGAAGACGAGCGCGGGCATCGTTTTTCACTGCGCGACGAGCCGGGGAAAAAGCGTCGATGTCACTCTTGACGGTGTGCACGCCCGAAATCGTCCGCGTACAGATGTGCCCCGATCCCGAATTGAAAAACGTGAAGGGTTTGCTCGAGATCAAGGAAGATTGGCCCGCCGCCGCATTCAACAGTCACCGAGAAGCCGGAAGCATTAGCGGTCGAAACCGGCATCGCTGCGCATCGAATTTCAGAAAAGCCGTGGAAATACGTGGTCTATGACAAGCAGGGAGCGATCGTTGTTCAGGAGCATGTGAAGGACGTCGACACGCAGGGAAACTTTCGCGGCCTTGCCGATAGGGTTCACCACCGTCGGCGGGAAAGTTCCACAGATCCAACGAAACGTTCGCGCTCGCGCAGGACGAAAACTTCTACGGCTTCGGCGAGCGATTCACCAAGCTGAACAAACTCGGCCTGCGCGTCAACGGATGGGTGGTGAATCCCTGGGGCGCCGGCACCGACGACACGCACAAGCCGATCCCGTTCTTCATGAGCACCGGCGGCTACGGTATTTTCGCCAACACGACCTTCCGCACGCGCTGCGATATGGGCAGCCGCTCCGTGGTTTCCTACACGGTTCTGATCGACGACCCGCGCCTCGATTACTTCATCATTTACGGGCCGAGCTCTCAAGCAGGTGCTCGCCCGCTACGAAGAGATCACCGGCTGGCCCGCGTTCCCTCCGAAGGAATCCTTCGGCGTGTGGTTTCAGATCAACGGCCACATCAAGGGCGAAGAGGGGCCCGTGGGAATTGCGAAAAAATACCGCGAACTGGGCTTGCCCATGGATTATTTCACTTCCGTGATCGCCATGGAATCGACTGACCAGCAGGAAGGGCTGGCCATCATCCGGCAGCTGGCGCCCGAACTCGGCAAACTCGGTATCAAGATGGGAATTCACGTGGCGCCCTTTTCTGAAACTGGATTCAGAGGCTGGACGCGAAGTGATTGCCGGCGGATATGGGCTGATGCAGAAGGACGGCTCTCCCTACGAAGCGATTCTCGTGAGAGGCAATATAAGCCCCACGACGCACGTCCCCATCAAGGTCGAGGAAACACTGGCAGCGGTGGAACGAGACGATGCCTGGCGCACCCGTTTCTACGCGGCAAACCGCTTCCCCAGCGTTGCCCCGGATTTCACCAATCCCGCCGCGATCAAATGGTGGAAGAACCGCGTCGCCGAATATATGAAGGCGGGCTGTTTCGGCGTGGGAATGTCGGATTTCGGCGAAGACAATCCCGCGGAAGCGTATTATCACAACAGCCGCACCGGCCTCGAGATGCACAACCTCTACACGCTGCTCTATCACAAGGCCACCTATGAGGCGGTGCAGGAAAGCGTCCTGATCACAGGCCGTTGATCAACGCGCGTTCCGGGACAGCGGGCATGCAGAAATATCCGATCTGCTGGTCGGGAGATCCGCAATGCGAATGTGAGGAAATGGCCGCGACGCTTCGCGGGGGATTGTCCCTCGGGATGTGCGGCGTGCCGTTCTGGAGCAACGACACGGGCGGCTATCTGCCTATCGACGAGCTTTCTGCCGCACATCCGGGCCCCAGCAAGGAGCTTTATATTCGCTGGACGCAGATGGCCATGTTCCAATCGCACGCGCGCTTATAACGGCTCGCCGCTGAGGGTGCCATGGAAATACGGCGACGACGCCGTTCACAATTACCGAAAATACGCCGGGCTCAGGTATCGCCTGCTGCCTTACATCTATTCCCACTCCTACGACGCCACCAAGACTGGCCTGCCGCTGATCCGAGCCATGGTCCTCGAATTCCAGGACGACCCGTGCACCTACAACCTGCAAGACCAATACATGTTCGGCGACGCCTTCCTCGTCGCGCCCATCTTCAAGCCGGTAAGCCAGCGAACCGTCTATCTGCCCGCGGGGACCTGGTATGAGTACGAGACCGGCAAGAAGTTTACCGGCCCGGTCACGCTGCACGTCGAGCCTCCTCTGACGGTGCTGCCTCTCTACATCCGGGAAAATTCGATCATCCCCATGGGGCCGGACATGCAGTACGTCGGTGAAAAGCCCTTCGATCCGATCGCGCTCGACATCTGGCTCTCCTCGGATGCGGAGTTCACCTTATATGACGATGATGAACGCGCACACACCGAGGAGATCGTAAAGTGCCAGGGGAGCAGGCAGGAAAACCGGATCACGCTGAACTTGGGCGCCTCCGCCAAGACTTTCTACGCGAAGTTCAACAAGACCACCCGCCCGAAGCGGGTAAGCCTCGACGGCAAAGAGATCCCCCATCTCGCCTCGCGCCACGCGCTGGAGCAAGCGGCCGCAGGCTGGTGCTTCGATACATCCTCGATTGTGTATGCGAAGCTCGGCCCGTCCGGAAAAGAACGAGAGCTACTGCTCGGGTAACGACCGCTGCACGAGAGCTTTGGACCTTGATCGTCCCGGCAAGGCTACATCCATACTCTCGAAAAAAACCGCCATCATTGCTGCGCCTAGCAACGTCCACAGTAGCTGTACGCGCATCGGTGCCGCAGCCATGTGGGAAAGCGTTCTCCATCTCCAAAGGCAGAGGATTGCGGAGTATGCGATTATCTCGATAAAGAAATTTTTAACGAATCTCCCGCGCTGGCGAATAAGGAGGACGGCGCCAAGCAACACATCTGCTGCGACTAGAAAAATGGTTAGGCCTTCACCAATATAATTAAGGCGAGCGTCGTCGGAGCGAATACAGAGAAGGCCAATCACGGCGGTCGGAACTGTCGCCGCAAGAATTACGCGCGGAATAAGCAGCCCGGAGCTAAGCCAGTGAGGAAGTTTCTGGTCAATTCTCATGGCCCGAATCTTAGGTCGACGATTATGCCGGCGTCAATACCCGCGCGGGCAATCAGCGCGCCGGGTTTGTATTAAAAGACGGCTAGCGGATTGAGGGGCGAGCCCGTTCCGCCCTCCACCGGGATTGGCCCAAACGTCAGCATGAACTCGTAGCGCTTCAGCCGTCTCGCGGTCTCAACAGCCTGTTCCAGATCGAGGTTCTCGATGATGTTCACGCCCATCCAGTTGAGCACTGCCTGGTGGATCGGATTTATCGGGATGTTCTGCTCGGCTCCCCATCCGGGCCGCGGGTTCCAGTCGGTATTGAAATCGTGGCCGATAAAAGCAGGCTCGCGCTCGTGTATCCACGGGATCACGTCCACGTAATATCCGGCCACTTTGCCGTCGGTCTGCGGACCTTTCGCCGCCCTTCTCTTCCACCGGCCCACGTAAAGCAGGATGATGTCTCCCGGCCCAACCTTCACTCCGGATTTTTTCTCCCATGCCTCGAGGTCCGCGCGAGTGATCGGTGTTCCCGGTTCGATCCAATCCACGCCCTTCAACTGCGGCATGTCGTATAGAACCGCGCGAGTCACGATCCCGTCTCGCCAGGGCATCACGTCGTCTTTCTTGCATCCTGACTCGGCCGAGAGGTTCTCAGACGCCGGGTAGCCGTTGTACATCTTTCCGTCAGCGCCGAAGAAGTGGCAGAAGGCGTCCATGTGGGCCATGCCGCGCCCGTGGTAGCTCACCTGGTAGCTGTCGATCGTGCCCGTCGGAAAAATTCCTTCGGTCGTGCGATGGAATACCGACTTGGGGGGCACCTCCGCGTCCGCCACTTGCGGCACCGCGTGCGCCAGGGAGACAACGATTCCCGCCTTCACAAGCCTCGCCGCACTCAGCACTTTAGCCTCTGTGATCAGGTTGGTCGTGCCGCGCTGGTCATTCGCGCCCCAGCGGCCCCAGTTCTTAAACTCCGTCTGCCAGCGCAAGTAATCCGCCGGGGTAACAGTTCCCTCGTCCTGCGATTTGCCTTGCAAGGGCGGCCGGGAAATCAGCAGCGCGCCTTGAATAAGCACGATAAGAAACAACAGTCCCGCGATCCGCGGCTTCACATAGGCTTTCATTTTTGCCTCCATATGCGATCCATCATGGTGATGTACCTTCTACACCTTCCGGGCGATTTTTCAACTCGAAAAGGCGATTTCCGCAAGCCGCTCGTTGGTCCTGATGCCTCCGCAGCCCTCCCTCCGATGTTCTGCCGTCGATGTTCTGCTTGACTTAGTTCTTTCTACGACATATAAGCAGCTTTGTTCTTCAGGCAACCGCGTTGGGGCAATGAGACTGGCTGGGATTCACGGGGCGCGATTCGTAACGCAGCGGATAAATTCCAAGACACATCCTGCCATGGTTGGCGCGTCGCCCTGCATCCCTGTTCCGTCTTTTGCAATAATTCCAGTTGTTTTATCGGTGGAGGATTGATGCTGAAAGTCTGCCGGGTTCGAGTTCTCATCTTTGCCCTGTTTGCAATTGTTGCGGTGGCACTGGGAGCCCGTCCCGCGTCTGCCCAGGTCGATTTTTCCGGCGGGTGGATCACCAAAGTTCACGAAGACGCTCCCGAGCGGGGACCAGGACCGGAAATAGGTGATTACGCGGGTTTGCCCATCAATGAGGCCGCGCGTATGAAAGCGGACGCGTGGGACGCGCAGGAGCTCGAGGCCATCGAGCACGAATGCGAGCCGCACCCGGCCGATTACGGCCCGCGCGGACCCGCCAATATGCGCGTATGGGGAGATATGGACCCGCTCACCAAGGGGATCACCGCCTGGCACACGGAACTTTCCTACATGTTGCCCTTGCGCACGATCTACATGGACGGCCGGCCGCACCCGTCGCCGAATGCCCCCCACACGTGGCAAGGTTTTTCGACGGGCGAATGGGACGGCGACAAGCTGAAGGTAACCACCACTCATCTGAAGCAAGGGTGGGTGCGAAGAAATGGTCTGCCCCGCAGCGCCACCGCGACGCTCATCGAATATTACGTGCGGCATCACGACGTTTTAACCCTCGTTGCCGTCGTGAAAGACCCGGTTTATCTGACGGAGCCTTTGATCCGCAGTTCCAGTTGGGTCGAACAGACCGGATTTCAGCTCTATCCGAATTATTGTGTTCCCAATCTTGAGGTTCCTCATCCGAGAGGCTACGTCGCGTTCCATTTGCCCGGAAAGAACCCGTTCCTCACTGAATTTGCCTCCCGGTGGAGCATTCCCCTCGACGCATCCCGGGGCGGCGCAGACACCATGTATCCCGAATATCAATTGAAGCTGGCGACTATGCCCGCCCCGCCTCCTCTTCCGGTGAAAACAAAACAATGACGGCTAAAATTCGGTATTGCGCCAGATATTTCGCGCTCGTCGTGCTGTTCACTTCAGCGGCAGGGCGCCTTTGCGCGCAACAGAATCTCAATACCAGTCAGATCGGACCGCTGCATTTAGCCCCAATTTGCAACCAGTTGCCCCCAGGAGGCGTTTGCCTTCAGCTCGACAATGGCAAGCTTGAAATGCTTCACGTGCAGGGCAATGTCTACATGATTGCCGGCGCGGGCGGAAACATCACCGTGCAGATAGGCGATCAGTCCGTGATGCTCGTCGACGCCGGTGTGGCCCAGATGAGCGACCAGGTGATCGCGGCAGTCCGGGCTCTTACGGACAAGCCGATTTTTTTCATCGTCACCACCAGCATGGATGACGACTATACCGGTGGCAGCGCGAACATCGCGAGTGCGGGATGGGCCTTGCCGAATGGTTCGAACATTCCTTTCGGCCACGATACCACCAACATCACCGGCCTGAAGCTCCCTTCGGGAGCCGCGATTCTTGCGCACATCAACGTGCTCGACAGAATGAGCGCGCCTACCGGCAAGAAAGCCCCGGTTCCCGAGAACAGATGGCCGACAGACACCTACGAGACCGAAAACTGGAAGTTTTATAATGGCGAGGCCATTTACATCGATTACGTGCCGGCTGCGCACACCGACGGAGACAGCATCGTTCTCTTCCGCGGCTCCGACGTCGTGAGCACCGGCGATCTGTTCAATCCCCTGACCAGTTACCCGGTTATTGACCTCGAAAAAGGCGGCAGCATCGACGGGTTTGTCGACGGGTTAAACCAGATTATCGACCTGCTGGTTCCCAGGGAAAATGAGGAAGGCGGCACATATTTGGTTCCCGGCCACGGTCCCATCTGCGACAGAAACGATATTGTCAATTATCGCGACATGGTCACCGTTCTTCGCGCCCGCATTGCCGATATGGTGAAGCAAGGAATGACGCTTGAGCAGGTAAAAGCCGCCAAGCCGACCATGGACTATGACGGCATAGGCAACTATGGCGCCACGAAGGACGCATTCATAGACGCGGTTTACCGCGATCTGAAGGCCCGGAATCAAAAAGGCAAGAGTTCCTCGGTGCCAGGAAGCGGAGGAGAAGGCAGATGAGAGTCCGGCGATGTATTTACTTGATCGAGAAGTTTAGCGCCGGCATTCTTCGAAAGCGCCTACTCGCGCAATCCTTTGCCGTTATTCTGCTCGCGCTCGTGGTTGGCGTGCTGAGCGTGGCCAGGTCTCAAGACCGTGCCGCGGGTGGCGCATCCGCCCCGCCGCCAAGTTCCGCAAAAGACTCCGCCCCGATCGATCTCACCGGGTATTGGGTCTCCATTGTCGACGAAGACTGGCGCTGGCGCATGATCACTCCGGCCAAGGGCGATTACGCGAGTGTTCCGCTCAATCCCGAAGGCATCAAGGTGGCCAATCAGTGGGATGCCGCCAAGGACGAAGCCGAAGGCAACCAGTGTAAGGCGTATGGTGCCGGTAATATCATGCGAATTCCCGCGAGGTTGCATATTACCTGGTCGAACGAAAATACCCTGCGCATGGACACGGACGCAGGCATGCAATCGCGGCTCTTTCATTTTGATGGGTCGAAGTGGCAGGGCGGCGCACCCGATTGGCAGGGAGACTCCGTCGCCGCATGGGAGAAGCAGGCGGAAATGCGCGGAAGCTTCGGAGGCGCATTCCCCCCGGGAAAGCGCGGAAATCTTGCCGTTGTAACCAGGCACCTGCGAGCCGGCTACTTGCGCACCAACGGAGTTCCGTATAGCGAGAACATGGTGTTGACCGAATACTACGATCGCTTCGACCTCGATGGTCAAGCCTATCTGCTCGTGACTTCCATCGTGGACGATCCGAAGTATCTCAGGGACCGGTTTATCACCACGGGGCAGTACAGGCGCGAGCCGGATGCCTCGAAGTGGAATCCTTCGCCTTGCCGCCCTCTGTGGCCACGGCCGCCGATGGCATCCCTGCCGACGCAGGAGTTCACTAAGCCGCTCGCCATACCCCAGCAATAGGCGCGCCGGCGGCCTGGCCAACCGGGATCGATCGGGCGATCCCGGCGGCCGCGCACCGACCCTTTTGCCAGTAGGCGGCTCCGAGGAGAGGAAATGAAAAGCCGGTCTCGGTGGCAAGTTTGCGGTCTGTCGTTGGTCGCGATTAGTTTTTTTTGCCTCCCCTCGGTCTCTCTCTCGCAATCCGGAAAATCCAGCGCCGCTCCTCGCCTCAACCCCCAGGAATCAAGCGGCGAAGGCCTTTTCCTGCAGCATTGCGCGCTCTGCCATTCCGCCAAGCTGGTCAAGCCTCACAAGTCGGTTGGGCCCAGCTTGTCGGGCGTCTTGAAAGATGCGAGCCCCGATCAGGAGAAGGCGATTCGCCAATTCATTCTCACCGGCACGGAAAACATGCCGGGATTTCGGTATGGGTTGAAGCCCAGCGAACTGGACGACATAATTGCCTATCTGAAAGTCCTCTGAACGTGGTCCAATGAGCGGAACCGGGGAGCCGACGATGCCGAAAACAAGCGTGGGGATTCTCGTTATCGCCTTGATGTTCGCGTCAATTACCGCGCGAGCGGCAACGCTCACCGGCATGGTGACTTCTTCCGACGGGAAACCGATGGAAGGTGTCGCCGTCTCAGCTCGCGCTGCCGATAAGACTTTCACCACCACCGTCTACACGGAAGCAAACGGCCGCTATTCCTTTCCGACCTTGGCGGACGGCCAGTACTCCATCTGGGCGCAAGCGGTTGGTTTCGATGCGGGAAAATCCGACCAAACGCTCTCGGGTGCAAAGAATGCGCAGCAGAACTTCACCCTGAATCCGCTGCAGGATTTCAGCAGCCAGTTGATGGGCGACGAAATTCTCGCCAGTCTGCCCGGAGCCACCCGCGACGATCTTCGGATGAAAGTCGATCGTTGCCAATAATTGCACGGGCTGCCACCAGGCGAATTTCCCCCTGCAGAACCGCTTCGATGAGCATGGCTGGATGACGATTCTGGAGTTCATGTCCAGGACCAACCCGTTTGCCGCCATAGCCGATTGGAAAGTTCTACTCGCCGCTCGTCCAATCATACAAAGCGGAACTGGCTCCGTATTTGGCTCGTGTCCGCGGGCCGGCCTCCGCTCCGTTGGATTACAAGCTTTTTCCGCGTCCAACCGGTGCGGCGACCCAAGTCGTGGTAACGGAGTTTGATTGCCTCCCGGAAATCAGCCGGATCGAATCATGGATCATAACGGGGCCATCTGGTCGGAAGGCGAACCCTCCTCGCATCAGTTCCGTGCCGCGCACGATGCCGTTCCGGACCACAATGGTGTCATGTGGTTTACCGACCTTACCAATCCCGAGCGCACCATCGGTAGAATGGATCCCTCAACCGGCAAAGTTACCGGCTACAAATTGGCGGATGCCGAAGGCAACTCCGTGCAATCCCACGGCATGGCCATCGACAAGGACAACAACGTCTGGTTCACCAACGGCCGGGAAGGGACCTTCACAAAATTCAACCCGAAGACGGAACAGTTCACGCGGTTCACTCGGCCCGATTCGATGGTTACTGCGCGTGGGCGGCACCATTGGGATCGACGCCCAGGGCGTGCTGCTGGGCGGAGACCTCCCATGGAGTCATCAATCTGGATCCCGCCACCGGAAAATACACCGCCTTCGATGAACCGGGTCTCGGCGCCAATTCTCGCGCGGGCGCGAGCACCTATGGAGTCGCTGTGGATCGCGAAGGCCATGCATGGTTTTCGGAGTCCGGCATCGACCGCGTGATCGAGGTATTTCCCACGGGCGAAATCGGCGTCGTGACGCTCCCTCCGCTGAAAAACAATTTCGGAAATGATCGCGACCGCGAACTTACCGCCACGGTGGATATGGGAGCGAACAACACCACGCCCATACAGCGCGGCCCTCGCCGGCTGTCCGCTGATCCGAACTCGGATTACATTTGGGTGGGCGAGTATATGTCGGACGAGCTCGCCCGAATCGACATCAAGACTCACGAAGTAAAGGAATACCAGCTTCCCCAGTACAGCCGTCCCTACGCCACGGTAGTGGACAAGAATCACATGGTCTGGATTTCGCTGATGAATACGGATCGCGTTGCGAAGTTCGATCCAGCCACCGAGCAGTTCACGGAGTATCTGCTGCCGACCCGCGGCACCGAAGCGCGGTTCATCAGCGTCGATAACAACACCACTCCCCCAGCGTGTGGATGCCGTGCTATCGCACGAACAAACTCGCCCGCGTGCAGTTCCGCCCGGCAACCAATGCCACCACCGCGTCCGTTAGCAACTGACGGAAGAGCGAGACAGCATGCGCCCACCAGCAAAGTTCGTCCTGTTGGTAGGTCTGCCTTATCCTCTTGGGCTCCCTGTGCCGGGGCGCGTCGATTACAGGGACGGTGAAGGGCCCCGAAGGCGCGCCGTTTCAAGGCGCGTTCGTCGAGGCTCAGAACACGAAGACGCGGGTGACCGTGATCGTGCTTTCCGGCAGCCATGGCCAGTATCGGATCGAAGATCTGCCCGCTGGGGACTATCGCCTGCAAATCCGCGCCGTCGGTTTCCGCGCCGATTCCCGCACGAGCGTGCATCTGGCTGCCGACCAGCAGGCCTCGTATGATTTCGCATTGCAGAAGGGCATGGTCCGCTGGAACGACATTTCGTTTTATCAGGCCAGGCAGTTGTGGCCGGAGGCGAAAGGGAAAGATCTGATCGTGGCTGAATTGTTCCAGTTGCCATTTGTTTCAAACTCGAATGGCATCTGTGACGCGGGACGCCGAGGGTTGGAGAGACCGCGTGGAGTACATGCGAACGGCTATGCATTTTTCTCGCTGGCCAAAGTTACCGATCAGGATGCGGACGACATTGCTTCCTATCTGACCAAGCTGTTCGGCCCGGACTCGGTTTTGCCGAAGTCTCCCGCGGATCATGCCGGGATATAAAGACACAGTGCGCCTTTTCAGCAGCGACGCGATGAATATCGTTTACGTCGAGTACGAAATGCCGGGCCCGAGCCGGATGCCGTTCAGCGCCGCCCCGGACAAGAACGGCTACGTGTGGATTCCGAACTTCGGCGTCGCAAATAAGATTACGCGGCTCGATCCCAAAACGGGTGAGATGCAGGACTTCCCGGTCCCGAACGTGGGCACCGCCGCCATCCATTCGGCCGTGCCTGCTCCCGACGGGTCCGTTTGGCTCGCGGAACAAGGGTCCAACAAGATCGGGCGATGGGATCCCAGCACGCAGAAGATTACCGAATACCAGGACCCATATCTCCCCGGGAAAAGAAGGCGTTCAAGAGGGAGGAAACAAGCACACCATTCGATTGGATCCGGCCGGAAACGTCTGGTCGAGCGGCACGCCGCTCGTTAAGTTCGATCCCGAGACGGCAAAATTCACCCGCTTCGATGCGGACGTGCCTTCCACCTACGACGTCAAGCCGGACAAGAACGGCGATGTCTGGTTTACCGGTCAGGAAACCAGATTGGCAAGGTCGATGGCAAGACGATGAAAGTCACGCAGTGGACGGTTCCCACCAGCAGAGGCTTTCCCCGGCGCATGGAAATAGCCCCCGACGGCATCGTATGGGTAGGCGAATTCACTGCCGGCAAGATGGCGCGCTTCGACCCTGCGACAGAAACGTTCAAGGAATATCCGCTGCCCGGGCCTGACGCCGACTCCCTACGCCATGGGATTCGATGCGGACGGAAATCTCTGGTACGACTCGCACTGGATGGATTCGCTGGCTCGCTTCGATACAAAAACCGGGAAGGTGATCGAATATCCTTTCCCGCATTCCGAAGTTGCCATGCGGGAATTTTTCCGTGATTCGCAAGGGCGCATGTGGTACGGCAGCAATCCGAATAATAAAGTCGGATACTTCTACCTGGCGCGCGGCCGCACGGCGCGATTCCGCGAGCAAGTAAGCCGGGCACATGCTGGAAAGCTGGTTGCTATTAGGTTCCCTTATCTATCAGAATCCGTATAGCCTCGCGGGATTATCCACCAGAATCAATTTTCGCGTCGCAGCGTCGGGCGCCCAGAGGGCCAGCCGGTTGAGGTCTCGTCCGTCGTCAATCTGATACCCAACGCTGATCTCCTCCGGCTTCAGCCCGGGAACCTGCTGCGGATGCGGCCAGTCGGTGCCCCAGATTACCTGCTTGGGATTGGCGTCGATGTAGGCCTTGGCGAACGGGTCCAAGTCCGCATAGTCGGGCCCCATATTGGAGCTTCGATAGGGCGCCGAAACTTTCACGTACGCTTTGCCGCTGCGAAGCAGGCTTAGCAACGCGTCCAATCCCGGCTGATTCAATCCCAGGCTGGCTTGCACCCCACCAAAGTGATCGAACGAAAATGGAAGCGGAGACGCCATTACGTCCTCTTGGATGGCTGCGATAATGGGCGGCGGAGCATACAGCCCCATGTGCCAGCCTTTCCGGTTCTTGATTCTGTCGAGCGCGTATTTCACGCGCTTACGGGCGTCGGCCGGGCTCAGGCCGGGCGCCACCAACGTCACCCGCAGCCCGCGAACGCCGCTTCGATCGAATTGATCGAGTTCGTCATCGGTGGTCTTCTCGTTGATCACCGCGACGCCCCGGGAGCTCGGGCCCAGTTGCTTGAGCGCGTCCAGCAGGCAAGCATTGTCCGCCGCGTAACTGCTGGGCTGCACGACGACGACTCGCTCCGTATGAAGGGCATGATGCAGGGCGCGCTGTTCCGCAACGGACGCCGCTTCCGGCGA
Organism: uncultured Acidobacteriota bacterium; assembly: GCA_963697575.1. Classification (GTDB taxonomy): domain Bacteria; phylum Acidobacteriota; class Terriglobia; order Acidiferrales; family UBA7541; genus Palsa-295. The sequence goes on from CAVOOP010000025.1 coordinate 55,787, forward strand.
GTAAGCTCGTCCGGCCGCATAGGGAAACCGCTGAGGATCCAGAATGTGGGTGTGGGAATCGCACGCCCCCTTGGGAACCTTGAAATTGACGGCCGTGCTCGGTTGCGATGCGGTGGCGCACACGTTCGTCACGCGATCTGCAAGCGCCACCGCTCCTGCCATCCCCGCGCCAATCAATACGTCCCGTCGAGTCAGCATTTGTAAACCCTCCAATTCATCGCGATGATTGTGCCAGCCCAAGCAGCCAGCATGGCCTCAGACTCTGTGTGACAAACCGCGTTTTTCGTCAGGGCACGGATTCATCCGTGCCGCAACTGCCGAAAAATCAATGCGGCTTCAGCCGCTGAGGGGCGATTTAGCCAGTTCTCACTCAGACTCTTCAGCCCCTACAGACAGTTCTGCCATTTTCCCCAACCTGCCGGGGCTCTGCTCAGCACTTAAGGAGTCCGCGAGGAGACGTAGGCGACAATCGACACCAGGTCTTCCTCCGTGAGATTAGCCACCACCGGTTTCATCAACTCCGCCCCTGTGCCGTTTCGCGCCCCGTGCTGAAAGTCGTACAACTGCCGAGCCGTATAGCTCGCGGAATTCCCCGCGATACCCGGCACGTTTCCCAGCCCTTTCAAATCCGCGCCGTGGCAAATCGCGCACCGGATTGTCTTGCCTGTCACCATCTTGCCGCCAACCACCTTGTCGCCGCCGGTCGTGACCAACCGCTCGCCCTTCTTGATGCTACCGATTGGCACGTAAGCCACAAACCCTGATTCCGAATCGTGCAGCGCGGTGCGTTCTACGCTTTCCGGCACCTCGATGATGCGGTTTCCGATAGGCTCCATCGCCCCCGGCTCATCGGGGATGAGGATTCCCCCCGCGAGGCGCGTCTTCGGAGCCGTAGCCGACTCGACGACCCTGATCCAGGGTTTGTAAGTGAGTGCGGAAAAGTATTGAACGGCGATTTTGATTTCATCGTCCGTCAAGGCCTTTGCCACCGACACCATCAAGGTCGGAGGCGTCAGCCTTGGCTCGGCGCTTTTCCTCAGGCCATTCTTGAAGTCGGCTATCTGCTCCGTCATATACGAAGCCGGAAGGCCTGCCAGTCGCGAGCTTTCGGGCCGGCCTTGTCCGTTGGGAACATGGCAAACGCTGCAACCGAGCACCTCCGGCCTTCTGCCGGTCGCGACGATTTCAGGCATCGCGGGATGGTCGTTCGGGTGCCAGTCCCCGCCATGGCGCACCTGGTTCAACGACAACGCCACGTCGCTGCCGGGCAGGTGAATCGGAGTATCGTTGTTCGCCCCGGGCTGCCGCTGATCAGCTGGAATAGCGCTGGCCATCGGCGTGAATTTCACGCCCGGTGCGTCGAGAGGATAAGCCCACGCCGGAGTCGTCTGCGGCCCTGTCGATGCATTCTTATCGGCGGAATTGTCCTGCGGGAACGCTGGAGCGGCGAATACTCCTGCGGCGAGCAAGATCCCGCCGGTAATGGCTGCGCATCGAAGACGAGAAATCTGCATGCTCGAATCCCCTCACCTTTGGCGCCGGCGTCCGCGATTCAGCCGAAATTTCCGTTGCGTGCCCCAGCCGCGCGACATGTTACATTTCCATTGCTTGCGGTGCAATGAGTGAGTACTGTACGTCTGAAATCAAGTTGACTGAGAATATCGAGCAGCCGTTGACATCACCCAAAAGAATTCGCAGCACATCCCCGCCACGTGATTGGCTTGGATCGCGCGGGCGGCGTTGCCAGGTTGCGATTCCGGCGTGTCCTTTGGGAGAAGTGTAGTGACGAGACCTTGCAGAGTCGTCATTTTCACGGCGCTTGGCTTGCTCTCAGCCGCACTCGCGATTCCCCCCGCATTCGCGCAGATTGATTTCTCCGGCGGCTGGGTCACAAAAATCCACGAGGATGCCCCCGAGCGAGGCGGCGGCCCCGAAATCGGCGATTACACCGGCTTGCCGCTCAATGACGCCGCTCGCCTGAAGGCAGACACCTGGGACGCTGAAGAATTGGAAATGATTGACCACGTCTGCCAGCAGAATCCCGCCGACTATGCGCCTCGCGGCCCAGCGGACATGCTCATGTGGGGAGACATGGACCCGCTCACGAAGGGCATCACAGCCTGGCACACCGTGCTCGCCTACATGCTCCCGCAAAGAACCATCTATATGGACGGGCGCCCGCATCCCTCCGAAAACGCGCCCCACACCTGGGAAGGTTTTTCCACCGGCGAGTGGGACGGCGACAAGCTAAAAGTCACGACGACCCATCTCAAAGAGGGCAGGATACGCAGAAACGGAATCCCGCGAAGTTCCACCGCTACGCTGATCGAATATTACGTGCGGCATCATGACGTGCTCACCTTGGTCGCCGTCGTGAAGGATTCCGTCTACCTTACGGAGCCGCTGATACGGACGACGAGTTGGGTGAAAGACGAGCACTTCGATCTTAAGCCCAAGCACGATCAGTGCCTGCCGGGCGTGGCTGTTCCTCATCCGAGAGGATTCGTCGCCTACCATTTGCCGGGGAAAAATCCGTGGCTCACGGAGTTTGCATCCCGGTGGAACGTTCCAGTCGAGGCCACCCGTGGCGGCGCCGAAACAATGTACCCCCAATACCAAGCCAAATTAGCCGCCATGCCCGCTCCGCCCCCGCTCCCGTCGCCCAAGCAGTAGCGCCGCACCCGGTAAGCAGTATCAAGTCAAGCCGGCTCGTTCAACCACCATTCACCCCGGTTGTCATCCTGAATGAAGTGAATGATCTGCTTCTGCCTTTTTCGGCTGTAGCAACGGCTCGCGCCAAGCAGCCTACTTGGCCAGCGGATCAGGCCTCAGTTGTATATGCGCAATGGAGGTCGTGTTCCCCTTGCCTCCCTCAAGATGCCAAATCACCCTCTCCTCGTTCCCTGTCCACAACCCCCGCCCTTTCCATCCGGCCTTCGGGTCGTCTATGCGGCCATCCATATTTCGCGTGTAAAAATCGAGCGGGTAGGGAACCCGTATCGTCACAAACGACTTCTTTTCCGGCAGAAACGCCATCAGCGAATCCGAACCCGTCCCGTTCACGATCGGCACGTTCGCACCCAGCCCCAGCGCGTTATATCGGTCGACCCAATTGTGATAAAAATGGTCCGAGGAAATATCGGTACCCTTGAATTTCGGTCCGGGCACAGGATACAAAGTCCATCCCTCGGGGCATTGTTGCCCGGTCGCCGTCGGGCCGTTCAGCGGACCCTCGCATTTGCTACGGTCGAAGCTGGCCAGATCGCCGCTCCCGGTCAGTGCCGCCCACACAAGCCCGTTCGTATCGATCGCGATTCCCAAAGTTCCAAACGCCTCCACGCCCGGACGTTTCGGATTGTCAAACGGCGGTTCATAGACCTCTGTTTTGCATGTTTCAGGAGGGTTCGGTCCCGTCACCGTGCGGAAGATTCGCCCGGGCACCGGATTATCCAGCCCCGCATACCACACGCTGCCGTCAATCGGATTGAACGCGATTCCGTAGCCATACGCCGGACCGATCGCGCGATCGAGTGTCGGATCGGCTGGCTGGTCGGGAGTCGTGTAGGCGCCTGTTTTCCCGTCGCCGTTGTAGTCGATCACCGCCGGGCACCATCCAATCGATTTCTCCGCATCGTGCGTCTGATCCCAAACCCGCGTCTTGATCCACCCGATGCCGCCCATCTTGCCCGGAGCCACGGGCCGCGACACATGGTAGATCGTCTCGTCCGGATCGTTGCCGAACGCCATGTGGCCCGACGACATGCAGAGGTCGATCAGTTCGATTTTTCCCGTCTTCGGGTCGAAAGTATCGACGCCCCTGGGTACATCCGTCGCCGGCATCGGGAAATTCTTCGCGAAGGGATTGCTCGATCCCTTCTTGCAGTAATCCGGCATGTCCGGCCGGGTTTGCGCGTGAAACCAGATGCGCCCCTTGCTGTCCATGTGCGGCATGGCGATGAAGTTCGGATCGTCCCAGACGATTTCGTTGCCCCAGTAGGGCGATGGCGCCGCCACGGTCTGCGGGGTGAAATGCTCCATGAGCGGGCGATCGCTCTCCTTACGCAGAGGAACCTGGACCATTGTCTTTGTGGCGGTCTTCGGATCGAGCGCCCAGATCGTCGCCGCCGAATAGTCGGTCGCATAGACCGGTCCGTACGCGTTGTCCGTGATCCTCCGCTCGTTGGTGCTCACTACGTCGTGGATGAACGACCGGTCGGTATCGACCTCCCACAAAGTGACGACGAAGTTCCGCTCGATGCCCTGAGGCCGCGGCGGCGCAGGCGGCAACTCGCCCGCCGCGATTCGGTTACTCCAGTCCGCGAACATTGCCAGCCCGCGATCGTGCCCGAACTTGTTGAGCGTGTTGGTCATCTGCGGGCCCACTTGGCCGGACATCAGTCGCCGTTCCCAGGCCAGCGAGGGCGAATCGAATGTGCCGAGGCCCGGCTCGATCTCGCGCGTCGCCTTATTGCCCATCTGGTGGCAAACGCTACAGCCCCTTTTCACGTTGTACAAGAATTCAGCCTGCGACTTCAGGTCCGAATTCTTCAGCGGGAACGCGCTCTTCGGCGGAACATCCAGCAGGGAATACCAATAGTTGGCAGGATAATATTGCGCCGCGGCCTGAGCGTTGGGCGCAATCACCGCCGTCAGCGCCAGCGTCGTGCCCGGCGTTGCGGTCACAGCCTTGGAATCCACGAGTCCGTATCCGCGAACCCGAACCCTGTAATTGGCCTTGGGCAGCTCCGGCAAGAGGTAACGGCCCGCGCTATCGGTCACAACGATCTTGCGAAACTTCGTTGGCAGCTCCGTAGTCTCGGCGATTACCCACACCCCGGCCTCCGGCCCTTTCGCACTCGCGACCACGCCGCCGATGTCGTCCGCATCCACGGCCACCCGGTTCGCTTCCGCTTGCGCTGAGGCGCTGGTCTTTGGGGAGGCCGCCTGCGTGTGTTCGATCGCGACGCCAATCGCCACGCCGCACACCATCGTCCATAAGATCGCCATCCGCAGCCAGCCACTCCGCATGAATCCTCCCGTCAGCAACCGTCTCAAATGTGATCCGGAACTTGCCAGCACGGCTTGTAGCTTTTCAAGCAATCCTTGTCAAGGTTTTTGGCCCGACAGCAGAAGATCGACGGTTTTTGGCTCGACCCGCGCCGCTCCTCCGCGGCTCGGCAAGAAGCAGTTCGGCGCATATTGACAAAGCCTCCGAAGCGGCGAATGATGCGTGCCGGTTTCCCAACGGAGGATGCTGATGGCAAAATCTCGCTTACGCGTAGTCCACGCAATCGTCGGTCTCCTGCTGGCAGCCTCCTTCACCTCTGCGCTAGCGCAGTCTCAACCGAAACCGGTTGCGTCGTCGTACCATCTCGTCGAGAACTGGCTGCATCTGCCCGCCGGCCAGCCCCTGGGTTCAATGTCATGGCTCGACTTCGATTCCCAGGGAACCGCCTATTTCATGCGGCGGTGTGCGGCTTGCGGCCAGCACCCCAGGGAAGGGGATCCTCCCAGCGTTATCTGGACGTTCGACAAGAACGGCAACTTCCTGCGCGAATGGGGCGAAGGACCAATCGCCAAGGAAGGCCACTCCATCCGCGTCGATCGCAACGGCTTCATCTGGATCACCGACACCGGCGCGCACCAGGTCAAAAAATTCGGCCCCGATGGCAAGCTCCTGATGACTCTCGGAAAGTATGGCGTCGCCGGCGAAGGCCCCGACACCTTCAACATGCCCACGGACACTCTCGTCGTGGCGAATGGCGATTTATTCGTCACGGACGGTTATGGCAACCACCGCGTCGTGAAATTCAATAGGGATGGCAAGTTCCTCAAGACGTGGGGCAGCCTGGGCTCGGCGCCAGGCCAGTTTCGAATTCCGCATTCCATCGTCCAGGATTCCCGCGGGCGCCTCATCGTTTCCGATCGCTGCGGCCTGAGCAACACCAGCTGTACCGGTACGCGCATCCAGATCTTCGACACCGACGGAAATTTTCTGGATCAGTGGACGTACATGGCGGGCGATGAGCGTTACCCGTTTGCCAGTCCGTGTTCCTTGTACATAACGAAGAACGATACCCTCTACGTCGAAATAAGCGACAGAATCTACATCGCCAACGCCTTGACCGGCAAAATGCTCGATGTGATAGAAAAAACGGGCCCAAATCACGGAATCGCCGTGGACCAATCAGGCGATGTGTACATCGCCGGCCTGGATCGCGGCGGAGTGCATCGCTACTCGCGAACGACGCCCCAATAGCGGCTCGCCGTGCACCATGTTGTCCCTGGCGATTTCCGACAGGGCCTCGGTGCGTCGTCAGTTTTATGGCTTGGGTTTTCCGGGTGGCCGACCCTTCGTTTCTAAGGGGCGGGATTTTGAAGTCGCCGATTTCGACGCCCGGCATGGCAATGCTTTTGCTCTTCATTGTCATCCTGAGCCCGTACGCGCGCAGCGCGGACGGGTGAGGGACCTGCTTCTTATTTTTCTTCTCCTCGATGTGGCCGTCTTCGTCATGCGCCGCGGCTATTGCGTCAAGATCGGTCGCAGAAAAGTGTTTTGCTTTTTAGAGCATCGGAGCCGTTTTGACAAGTTGCCAGTCGGGTTCCAGCCCTTGCAATTCCGCTTTTGAAACAGCCCAAGAACCCTCAAAATAAAAGCGCCAAAGGATCACCCGCATTGCGAACCATCCAATATTTATCAGCGCCCGCCGAAGTCAGCATGGCAGACGATTGGTTTACTCTCGCCACTCTGGACCATTTTTGGATCAAGCGCCGCTTCGCGGTATTCAAGCGCCTAGCGGGCAGTCTGATCCCCGGAGCCCGGGAAATAGCGGAAGTCGGCTGCGGCCACGGGCTCATTCAGACCCAGGTTGAAAAGTCCTATTCCCGCGGCGTCACCGGTCTTGATTTAAATGATTTTGCCCTGAAGCGAAACCAAAGTGATTTCAGCCCTGTCTGCTGTTACGACATTCATCAGCGCAATCCCGAATGGAAGCAGCGCTTCGATCTTATCTTCCTGTTCGATGTGCTGGAGCACACGGAGGACGAAAGTCAGTTTCTTCAATCAATCCTCTTCCATTTAGCAGCCGACGGCCATGTGATCGTAAATGTGCCGGCAGCCCAATCCTTGTTCTCCGCCTACGATGTGGCAGCGGGACACAAGCGGCGCTATTCCATATCCTCCCTTCGCAGTGCTGCTCATCGCAACCAGCTAAAGGTGGAAGATTGGAGCTACTGGGGGCTCCCGCTGTTTCCCGCCCTGCTGCTTCGGAAGCTCTACCTGCTCCGGAAACGCCGAGGGGAAAATGTAATCTCAAACGGATTCGATCCGCGCGGCCTGGCCATGAACCGGCTGTTGGATTTCGTGTCGCGCTGCGAGCCCATCCCGCAGAAACTCTTCGGCACATCTCTCATGGCCGTGATCAAGCCGGAGATCTAAGCGATGAGCAGGGTGTCTCTCCCCGCAACTCTTCTGCCGCACCCGCCGGCCCCATAAATGTGGCGCGCCGAAGTAGCGACGGCCGTACGCCCGTTGTGAGAAGTTTTTCCATCTGGACTAAAATCTGTTCGAAATCCTGGGCCGGCAGGTGTCTTATCAGCCGCCTGCTCGTCCAAGGGGAACTGCCGGATCGCGAATCTAGAAATGAAAGTCCGCGATCGCCACCATGCAGGATTGGTCTTTCGAAGAACTCCCAGGACAGCGTTGCCAGGCAGACTGCTACTCCAATGGCCAACAGCGCCACCGATAAATCCGTCACGTTCTGAATTGGGCCCGAGCGGCCAAGCAGGTAGCCCATGCTTAGTCCGTAGACGGTGTAGTGTATGAGGTAGAGGCTGTAGGAAATAACCCCCAGATACATGAGCCACGGTCGCCGCGTGAGGCTGCCCAGCCAGTTGTCGCGGTCCACCACCACAAGCATTAAGGCGCTCAGGTAGAAGAGATCCAGCCATTCGTATCCGATCGTCGTTGATGCGATGGAATGAATGGTGAGTCTTGACGAGAACGATGCCAAACAGATCCCTGCCCCCAGGACCAAGAAGACCCTCCGCAGCCATCCTGCGCGCTCGACAAGGAAACTCCATACTCCAGGCCTCCGGGCCGCGTATGCGGCCAGCATGCCCCACAGGAGCGCGTCGATTCTGCACGGTAACAAGACATACAGCGCCATCTGCGCATGGTTATTCATCAGCCGTAATGCGCATCGCAGCAGCAGCGAAGAACAAATTCCCGTCGCCAGCGCATGCGGCAGGCGCGCTGGTCGCACCAGACGAATAAGAAACGGCGCAACCAGGTAGAACTGTTCCTCAAGAGCTAACGACCATAATACTGCCAGCCCCCAGGCTCCGTACGTATTGTGGTACGCCATCCAGAAGTTGGACGTAAATGTCAGGTAGAGATACCAAGGCAGCGGATGAGCAAGGGGCCACGCCATCGCTGAGCGGTGCAGGGGATAGATGAAAGCGTACGCGAATGCCATAAAACCAAGAAAAACGAGATAGGCAGGAAGAATTCTGCGGGCGCGCCGGGCGTAGAATGCTTTGAAGTAGTCCGGTGAGTCTCGCGTGTCCAGCAATCGGCCCCCCAGCAGGAACCCGGACAGCACAAAAAACAGGTCTACTCCTGACCAGGCGAAGCTTTTTGCGCTGCAAAAGAACCCGATGAGGAGCGCCAGGTATTTCGGTTCTTGCGGAGTCGCCGCGACATTGAGGCAGTGCGTAACGATCACTAATCCGATTGCTATTCCCCGCAGGCCATCCAACTCAGGGATTCGCCCCGAAGTCTGAAACGAGGAAGCTCGGTTTGTGTCGGCAGGGGTCATCGGAGGACCCGCTCCCTTCTGCGCTTCTCTGTGGTTGGCTGGGGCCGCAAACCTTTCGCCTATCACGCCTGATTCCAAAATCCAGTTTCGGAAGCGACACGCTAGCGCCGCAGTTTGAACTCCAGACCGAAGCTTCTTTGGATATAGGAACTTACAAGCAATTCGACATCTTTTTGGATGGCCGGAGGCTTTCCTGCGGAAGGTTCGCGCCAGATCTGTTCATCCGAAATTCCTCATCGCCAGCGTCGAAGGAAAATTAGCGCAGAAGATCGTATCTTTCCAATTACTTAAGCTGTCTCTTTCGGTTACCACGGGCTTCCAATAGGCGTTTCGCTTGGAGTTGAAGGCAGGCGGAATCTCAGGGTGAAACGGAAAATGGTTTCCTCGTTTCCGAGAAATGTTTTCCCATTGTCGCGATCGGAAAATCAAAAAGTTTCGGTGCCCCGGCAAACTCTTAGCCACACCCTGTCCCCAAGACCAGGTTCTTACTTGGTCATTGCTGCTGTGGGACGTCGCTGCCCTCAAAAGATATCCCGCGACCGCTCAAGGGCCTATACTTTTATAGGCCTTCCTTCTCGTTTCTCCTGCCGTCAGCACGTTGGAGAGGCAGAAGGCCAGGTCGTCATGCGGTTCGTTGTCCGAACGATGGCTCCAGGCTATTGACCCAAAAGATACCTGACATCGGAATGATACTTGCTCCGCTTACGAACGAATGTAACACTTTAAAATGAGGCGATCAGATGACCGCAAATAGCACGTCTCGAAGCTCGGAGTTGGACGGCGTTCGAACCTTGAACGCAGATCGAAGCGAGCTGCGCCAACCCTACTCGAAAAATGGCTATGTTATCGCCCGGCAGGTTTTCAGCGCGAGCAGCCTTGCCAACCTCTGTCAGAGTCTCCGGTCCGTTCTCGAAAAGTCTGGAAATGATCGCTCCGACTCTGACTGTTCCCTCGACGACCTGATCCTGAGGCGCGAGGCTCAGGACCACGGCTTCGTTTACAAGGCCGCGCAGTCCATCGGATCGAGCGTCGGAACCTACGATCTGCTTGGCTCCTCGGGTATTTTTGACATCGTTTCCGAGGTGACTGGTTTTAAGAAGGCGGATTTACATCTGATGCCCATGTACTTGATCGTTCAACTCCCTTCCGACGAGCGATTCGATTACACCTGGCATCAGGACGGAAGCTACTATCCCTGGTGCCAGGATTTTCTCACCCTCTGGTTTCCTGTAAATCGCAGCACCAAGCACGACACCGGGACCATCAGCATGATTCCCGGTTCTCATCGCTACGGTCCGCGCGAAACGGAAACATTTCTGAAGCACGGTTTCTTTAAGCAAATTCAATCGAAGCTGGAGTCGGATGAAGCAGACCGGGAAGAAGCGCTGGAAACCGAGCTTGGTGACTGCTGCATCATGAATGGCAACACCGTGCACCGCAGTGTCGCAAACCGCAGCAGTTCGCCCAGGGTCGCCGGAGTTCTCCGTATCGCCAACATGGGTACTCAACAGTCCTATGAGCGCGAACGATTCTACTGCGTCCATAAATCCTGAAGAATTTTAAGTCCTCCTCAGAGGATGAAAAAATACGGGCGCGCGGGCTTCTGTCGCGGTGGCCATGCCGTTACAAACCGGCTCCCGCCGTCCTTTCGGTGCTTTTCCAAGAAACCAATCGTAACTCCCCATAAACGCCAAAACCGGACGCGCGGATTGTTAGCCTCTCCTGCGCGTGCGTCGCAAACACCAGCCCGGCCAGGTCCCGAGGTATCCTGCATGACTCACGGGCTTACCCCCCAACGAGCTGTTGTCCGCCGTCGATGTCGTATGTTGCTCCGGTGACCGCCGTGTTCGTCATCAGGTGCACGGCCAGCGCGGCAATGTCGGCCGGCCCGACCACGCGCCGGATCGGCAGCGTCATGCGAAGCTGCTCGCGGCGCGCGTCCAGTTGATCGCCGAGGAGCTTCGCCGATAGAGGCGTATCCACAAACCCGGCCGCGATCAGATTCACCCGTACGGGCGCGATCTCGATCGCCAGGTTCCTCACCATCGCTGGCAGCGCGGCTGTGAGTGCCGAGATGAATGTCATTCCCACCGCCGTGCGGCGGCCGCCGGTGCCGCCCATGAAAAGCAGGGTCCCCCCCGGGCGAACCTTGCCCGCGGCGTTCCGCGCAACCTGCACCGGCAACAGCAGATGCGCCTCGACGTCGCGGCGTGCCTTTTCCACGTCGAATTCCGGCAGGGGCGCGTAGTACGGCCCGGGACCCGTCACCAGCACGTGGTCGATCGGCGCGGAAAGTTCGTCGAAGAACTTCCCGAGGTGATCGAAGTCCGTGGCGTCGAATGCCACGCTGCTCGTCGCGCCGGTTTCCCGCGCGGCGTTCTTCAGGCGTTCCGGATCGCGGCCGGTGAGTATCACCTTGGCCCCCTCCGCGCGGGCCTGCCGGCCCGTTTCGAGCCCGATCCCCAGGCTCCCGCCGATCACGACGACGGTCTGCCCGGCCAGTGCCGGTTCGCGGCCTACGCCGAAGCTGCTCACTTTGGCAGCTCGCTTCCGGCCTGCTCCGCCACCATGTACGCGGCATACCAGTCGGGCCAGTTCGCGTCGCGCTGCCCGGTACGCTTCTCGTGCTCGCCGTGGGCGGCCTCCGCGCGCCGCATTGCGCCCGCCAGATCGTTCGCCGAGGCAAAGGTCGTGATCGCCGGGTCGATGCGGCCGGCCAGCCGCGTGGTGATCTCCTGAAACAGCCAGCCGTTGCCGTCCGGATCGCGGAACGAGGCGAACGAACGATAGCTCTGATGCCCGGGATCCTCACCGCTCACGCGGACCCGGCCAAACAGGTACGGCTCGTCCGTGCCCGCGTACACGCCTTCGTTGTGGAACACTTCGCTGATCTGGACCCCGCGCTCGATCATCTGTTTGCGGGCGGCCTCGATGTCGGAAACGATCAGGTACAAGCCCTGGGCCGAGCCCGGCGCCGCCGGGGTCACGTTCTTTCCGAAAATCACCGAGCACGCCGAGCCGGGCGGCGTGAACTGGATGATGCGGAAGTCTTTACCGTTGTCGTAGTCGGCGTCCAGCCTCCACCCGAGCCTCGCGTAGAACTCCTTGGCTCGGTCGACATCCGAGACGGGTATCACGACGATCTCGAACTTCATGTCGGCCGGAGCGGCCTTCGTATCGATGCTGCGGACTGCGTTCGTGCTCATAGCTGCCTCCTGTGTTGGATAATTTTTGTGCCGCCGTGCTGCGTCTGCGCGGTTGCGCCTGAGTTATAACGGGTAAAGGTTGTGTAACGGGTGAAGGTTGCGTCCCGCGAGAAGAAGAAGTCGCCGTCGCCGATGTTATACCGCGTTTGTTACTCGCTCATCAAAGCGCTCACCGAAAAGCGCATGGCGCGCCGGTCTCACCTGAACAGGCGCGTAAGAGCAAGGTTGCCCCCGCCCGTGGTCACGATCACCAGATTCATCACCATGAGCATCGTGTCGTAGCTCCAGCCATCCGTCCCTGATTTCCCCCAGAAGCCCGTGTGCCAGACGAACATTTTTTTCTGGATGGCCCCCAGCATCAGCAGAATCAGGCCGATAGCGGCGAGTTGCGTGAGAACGCCCGAAATCACTCCAAGTCCCCCCGCTGATTCCGCCGCGCCCAGAAAAATCGTAAAGCCCTTGCTCATCCCGATGTCCTTGCTGCGCGCCCCCGGGTCTCTGAGATGCTTGTAGCCGCTGGTGACGAACACGATCCCAACCATCACGCGCAACACCAGCAGAGCTAAATCGGTAAAGCGGGCCAGTTGCGGAAAGCTGAAGCTCATCCGAGTCACTCCGGACCGCACCAGGTGCGGAACGCTCACACTATAGCCGTTTCAGGGGGGGCGTGACCAGTTGTCAGTGCCTTGTTAACGCAGTTGTGCGAAGAGGGAAGTATTGCCTGAAGCCGACATTAGCGGACTAGCCGGGAAGTCGCGTCTGCCTAACAGGTCGCGGAAAAACTCCGGTTTTTAGGGGGTCGGAGCTTGAGCTCCGACATAACGTCCGGGGATTCAACAGGGCTTTAGCCCCTGAGGAACAGATTTTGGTGTTTTTCCGCAGCCTGCTAAGCTCCAAATTGCCGCAGGTGGTGGTCCAGATGTTTGTACGTCAGTATGGCCCACTCCTCCGGCGTTAGCCGCCCGAAAAAGCTGTGCGGATGCGTGGTGCATCCCTTCGGGCCCGCCGACGCGAAGCGGTCAATCAATCCGCACAACCGCTCCCGTTCTCTATCCAGGTCCCTTTCATCTTGCACCAGAAGATCTTTCGCCGTGGGCGAGTTCCGCCGCATCGGGGCGTCGTTCCGAAGCGCCATCGGCTTCACCACTTGCCCGAGGATCCTCCCCAAAAACATCCGCGGTGGAATCCTGTCTCCTACCGCCCACTTCATCCCCAGGGAGCAATGTGCCAGCGCCTGCGCCGCGTTCATCTTCCCCCACAGCCGGTCGCTGCCCGGGCTCAGCTTGGCCAGCCGCTCCTTCACTTCTTTCACTCTCTCCGCTTCAAAGAGGTTTTTCATGCGTTGCTCCGTCAACTCCGTACCGGAAAAGTGTACCGTCACTTTGAAGAAATGTCCGGATCGTGACCATGCTGCCTCGTAGTGTAGACTCTCACTTCCCCAGGAGGATTCAAATGCGCGCATGGGCAGCTTTTGCAATGGTGGCGGCTGTAGCCACAACGTTGGCGGCAGCCGGGAATCAGTCCGGCACACTCGACGCGGCGGTCGCGGCCCTCGGGGCCGACCGCATCACATCGATCGAGTACTCGGGTTCCGGCAAGTGGTATCTCTTCGGACAGGAGCCCAATCCGAACGCCAACCCGCCGGACTACGACGTGAGCAGCTACATCGCGACCATCGACTACGCCAGCGCTGCCAAGCGCGTGCAGAGGGTCAACATCGAAACCGTCGACCCCGAGCGCTTCCGCCAGGTGCCCCACGCGGAGCGCGCCGACGAGTACGTGGTCGGAGACGTCTCCTGGATCACCGGGGCTCCCGGCGGCCCGGCAACCGGTTTGCCCGTGACCAGCATTCCGGAACCCAAAAACGTCGAGGAGCGCGCCATGGAAATCTGGGCCACCCCGCAGGGCTTCCTCAAAGCGGCCGAGGCGAACCATGCCACCTCCACGCCCACGAGCGATGGCGGCTCCGAAGTAACCTTCCTGGCCGGCAAACACAAATACGTCGGCAAGATCAACGCGCGGAATGAGGTTCAGAACATCCACACCTGGATCGACAATCCCATCCTCGGCGACATGCTTTGCGAAGCCTCGTTCAGTGACTACCGCGACTTCGGCGGCGTGATGTTCCCCGGCCACATCGTCCGCACGCAGGGCGGAAAACTGCGGCTGAACATCACCGTATCAGCCGTTCGCGCGAATCCCGAGGTCATCATCCCCGTGCCCGAGGGCATGCGAGCCGCGATGACGGCCCCCGTCAGGGTAATCGCCGATAAGCTGGCCGACGGCGTTTACTGGATCAGGGGTGGACAGTGGCACAGCGTTGCCATTGAACAGGGGGACCACATCGTCGTCGTCGATGCGCCGCTGGACGAGGCTCGCTCGCTTGCCGTGATTGCCAAAGTCAAAGAGATCATTCCCGGCAAACCGATTACCTACCTCATCAATACGCACGCGCATTTCGATCATGCCGGCGGCCTTCGCACCTACGTCGACGAAGGCGCCGCGATTGTGACCATGCCGATGAACCAGGCCTTCTACGAGCGGGCCTGGCGCGCGCCCCACACCCTGAACCCGGACCGCCTCGAGCGATCCAGGAAAACGCCCAAGTTTGAAACCATCGAAAACGGTCAAGACGTGCTCCCCGATCCCAGCCGTCCCGTCGAGATCTACCAGCAGGTTGGCACGGCGCACAACGACGCCGTCGTCATGGTCTATTTGCCCGCGGAGAAGATTTTGATTCAGGTCGACGCGTGGAACACGGAAGCCGTCACCGCCCCCAAGCCGGACTTCGTCAACCCGTATGTCGTGAACCTCTATGAAAACAGCCTTCGCCTCAAGCTCGATGTCGCCCAGATCGTCCCACTCCACGGGCCGCGCACCACGACGGTAGCAGAACTCCGCAAGGTCATCCTGCTCGACTGAGTGCGTCCGCAGTTATTTGTCGCGCGAAAGGGATTGTCATCCTGAACCCATACGCGCGCAGCGCGGACGGGTGAGGGACCTGCTTCTTCTTTCGCTCTTCCTCCGCGTTGTAGCCGTCTTCGAAATACGCCGCAGCTATTGCGCCAACCCGCCCCGCAGAAAAATCGCCTGAGCAACGCGGTATCCGCAAAAAATAAAGCATCACTTCAAAATGAACGGCCAGCCGTACAAGCAATGTTAGTATCATATCCGCAGCACGCAAGCCGTTCAGTCCGCCAGCAGTGACTCAGGACGAGCAGCGCCAGAGAAAGTAGTGCCGGAGGAAGCAGCGCCAGAGGATAACGATGAGCGAGATTTTTGACGATCCCGCAACCGCCGAGCAGTTCCGAAGCAGCAGCCGGATATTGAAGGGACTGCGCATCAAGGGGCAAGTGCGAGGAGAGGAAAATCTAATCGTGGACGGCCAGGTCGACGGCCCCATCAGCCTCGAACGCGGCGTCCTCACAATCACCGAAAAAGGCATGGTAAGGGGCGACGTTGTCGTCCCCGAACTCATTGTTCACGGCGGGCTGGCCGGCAACCTGCACGCGCGTGAGCGCGTGAAGATCACTCCCAAAGGATCGATTGTCGGCGATGTCACCACCGCGCGGATGATGATCGAAGACGGCGGCTACTATAAAGGTGCAGTCGATATCGGCGCCGCCACCTGATTCGCCCGCAGCTCCCTCAGCCAAAATAATCGGCAAGCGGTAACCGTACCGCACTTACCTCGCCAGCGGGTCGGGCCGCACCTGGAAATGCACCACCTCGCTCGTCGTGCCCTTGCCCTGGCCCTCGATATGCCACACAACCCGCTCATTGTCGCCCGCCCAGATCCCGCGCCCCTTCCAGCCCGCCTTGGGGTCGTCGATGCGTCCCGACATCGACCGCGTGTAGAAATCCAGCGGATACGGCACGCGCAGATACACGAATTGCTTCTTGTCCGGAAGAAACGCGATCAGCGAATCGGAGCCCGTTCCGTCAATCACCGGCACGTCTTTGCCCAGCCCCAGCGTATTCTCGCGATCCACCCAGCTCAGATAATAGTAGTCCGACCTTACAGTCGTCCCCTTGAAGGTAGGGCCCGGCACCGGATACAAAGTCCAGCCCTCCGGGCAGTGTTGGCCGGTCGCGGTCGGTCCGCGCAGCACCTTGCACTTGCTCCGGTCGAACCGAGCCAGGTGCGCGCTCTCCCCGAGAGACACCCACGCAATCCCCTTGCTGTCGATTTCCACTCCTTGCGTCCCGTATCCCTCCACTCCCGGCACCTTCGGATTATTGAACGGCGGCTCGTACACCTCCGCCGTGCACGTGGCCGGTGGGTTTGACCCCATGCTGTAGCGAACGATTTTCCCCGGTATCGCCGTCTTCGGCCCGCCGATCACCCCGCCCACAACCCAAAAACTGCCGTCAACCGGATTCGATCCTGCCCCGTAGGGAATCACGCCGCTCAGCATGCGATCCAGTTTCGGATCGGCCGGCTGGTCCGCGGTGGTCCAGGGCTTGGTAATCTTCCCGTCGCCGTTGTAATCAATCACGCCCGGGCACCAGCCGTTAGCCTTCTCCGCGTCATGCGTTTCCTCCCACACGCGCGTCTTGAACCACGCGAAGCCGCCGGTATCGCGAAACGGTTCGTCGGGTTGCATCGTTGTGTACAAAGTTTCGTCCTTGTCGTTGGACCAGGCGCGATGGCTCCCGGCGGTCCCGCATACTCCGGCGACGGTCTGCTGGTGCGTCTGCGGATCGTAGAGCACCAGGCCGCTGCCCCTCACCGCGAAATTCTTCGCAAAAGGATTGTCCGAGCCCTTGCCGCACCAGGTCGGCTGCGTCATCGGCCTGCTCGAGTACCACAAGCGGCCCTTGGAGTCGATTGCTGGCCCGCCCGCCCCGCCGATCGCCGCTTTCCACACAATTTCATCGCCCCAGAATGGCGACGGCATTTCGTTATAGAGCGCCTGCGAGGGCGATGGCGAGGACGAGGACCGCCCGCTCGCCGCCTCAGGGGCCGGCGGCATCATCGTGCCCTTGGTGTACTCCACCGGATCCACCCACTCCACCACACCCGACGCATTGTCCGTCCCATAGATCCGTCCGTAGGCGTTGGCCGTGGGATAGTAGGAATTGCCGGCGGCCACGTCGTGGACGAACGCGCGGTCCGATGCAAAGTCCCAGATCGAGACCACCACGTTGCGCTCGAGCCCCGCCGGACGCGGCGGAGCCGGCGGCACCTCTCCTGCAGCGATCCGGCTGCTCCAATCCGCGAACATCGCCAGTCCGGCATCGTGCCCAAAATGATGATCGAGATCCGCCAGCATCTCTCCACCTACTTGCCCGGACTGCAGCATGCGAATCCAGGCCAGGCTGGGTGAATCGAAGTTGCCGAGATTCTTGTTGATGTCGCGCGTAATCTTGTTGCCCATCTGGTGGCAGTCTTCGCACCCGCGCTTGACGCTGAAGATAAACTCCGCCTGGTTCGAAATCTCGTGGCCGTTGCGCAGGTCCTTTAAATTGACCCAGCCGATGTGCGGCGGGCTGGGGCGCTTCCCTGAATTGGACACGGCCTGGCATTGCACGTCGTTGCCCCGGCAATCGATGAAACGCTCGTCCTCGTCCTGCGCCGGCGCCGGCGGGATCTTCATCGGGAACGCGCTCTTGGGCGGGATATTCAAGAGCGAATACCAGTAGTTGGCTGGATAATACTGCGCCGCTGCGACCGCATCCGGAGCGATCACCGCCGTGAGCGCCAGCGTTTTCCCGGGCCGGGCAGTCACCGGTGGCGAATCCACCAGCCCGTAACCCCTCACCCAAATCTTGTAATTCGCGTTGCGCAGTTCAGGCAGCAGGTAGCGCCCTCGATCGTCGGTCACCACGATCTTGCGAAACTTCACCGGAAAGTCCGTGGTTTCCGCAATCACCCACACGCCCGCTTCCGGCCCCTTCAACTCGTCACCACGCCGCCAATGTTGTCAGCGCCCACGGTAACGCCGCTCGCACTCGCCTGCGCGGCCGCCGCGCCAGCCTCAGCCCGAGCCTCGATGCGAGACAACTCGGCAATCGCCAGAAAACCACACAACGCCACCGCCACACCGATCGCCCGCTTCATCCACATTTTTCGCATCGCCTCAACCCCCTATGCGCCGCGGATCAACTCGCAATTCTTCCCGCCGCGAAATGATCCAGCGCCCCGCACCCGCCCCCGCAATGTTTAACCCGCGCATCATAATAGCTATTCCCCCTCTTCGCACAAATAATTTCCCACCGCGACAGCCCCAAACGGAATCACTGGTCGCCAGGCATCCGCGCCCAGCAGGCCGCGGAAGAACGTCGGTGTTTAGATGGTGCGGGCTCGAGAGCCTCTGTGGCGATGTTGCTCAGTCGCCGTTGCCGTTCGCTGTTGCCTCCGCGTTTGCGGTCGTCTTTGGCGTTGCGCTTGTTTTTCGCCGATCGCCGTTGCCTCTGCCTCTGGTAGTCATCCTGAGCGCAGCGAAGGATCCCTCCTGCCGTCGCAGTCGCCGTTGCTCGGTGGCAACACAAACACACCTTTCGTGCCCATCGCTCGGTTGCAACCAAACAGACACGTATTTGGTAATTTGGTGTCTTGGATGCTTTGACGCTGCTGTGGTTCGTAAGCTTTTGTGGTAAGCAGTTAGTTGTCATCCCGACCGGAGGCTCGACGGTGTCTGTCGAGCCGGAGCGGAGGGATCTCTCTTAGTTTCCCGCCCCAAGTCACACGCCGCCAAAGCCCCGGTTTTTAGGGGCTCGGAGCTTTGAGTTCCGACATACAGACCCGGCACGTGGCCCACCTTTCGCTGAGGGTTTGAAGGCGTGGTGCCAAGCGGGTGGACCACGCTTTGCCTGAGGGTTTGGGGCAAGGTGTTCCGGGTACTCTATCCTCAGTTTTCTCGAGGGTGGGGCCTTTCTCTGTTCTCGTCGTTCAGTCGGCCTCCCTCTCCAGCATCCTGACGAAAACATTGAGCATGTTTCCCACGCTTTTGCGAACGAAAATCTCTCGATTGTAATCCCGAACGCAGCGAGGGATCTGCATTCCGACTTTTCGGCCTCCGGCGCACCTCCCTTGAGTGTGGTGGGTCGTAAGCTTTTGTAGGTTGTACGCAGTTAGTTGTCATCCCGACCGGAGGCTCGACGGTGTCTGTCGAGCCGGAGCGGAGGGATCCCTCTTAGTCTCCCGCCCCAAGCCAAACGCCACCAAAGCCGCGGTTTTTTAGGGCTTCGGAGCCTTCAGTTCTGACATACAGACCGGGCGCGTAGCCCACCCTTTTGCTGGAGGTTTTGGGCGGGTGCCCGACCCTCAGGTTTCTTGAGGGTGGGGCCTTCTCTGTTCTTGTCCTCGTTCAGTCGGCCTCTCCAGCATCCTGACGAAAAACATTGAGCCTGCTTCCCACACTTTCGCGAAAACAATCTCACATTCTCGTACAGATCGCGAACGGGCGAATGCCAGGCACGGGCGATTCTCCCCCCTACAGGGAAGTCCCACCGCCTGTGGGGCCAAACCCTGATAACAAGTTCAAGCTGCTGCTGTCAGGTTATTCCTGGGTCACGAAAAGGTGCCTTTTCGCGACGCCGGGGGGCCAAGGTTCGCTAATGGGATCAGAAAACGGCAAGAAAAGGGAAGTCGTGGTTATCACGGGCGCGTCGGCGGGTGTAGGCCGCGCCACGGCAAAGGCATTCGCGATGCGTGGATCTCGCATCGGCCTCCTCGCGCGCGGAAAAGATGGCTTGGCCGGGGCTCAAGCCGATGTGGAGGCCGCCGGCGGGGAAGCGCTGGCAGTTTCAACCGACGTTGCCTCCAGCGACCAGATCGAGTCCGCCGCCGAGGAAATCGAGAAGAAATTCGGCCCCATCGACATCTGGGTCAATAACGCAATGACGACGGTATTCTCGCCCTTGAAGGAAATCACTCCGCAGGAATTCAAGCGCGCCACCGAGGTCACCTATCTCGGGACGGTGTACGGCACGATGGCCGCGCTCAAGCGCATGATTCCCCGCAACAAGGGAACCATCGTGCAGGTGGGTTCGGCGCTAGCTTATCGTTCTATTCCGCTGCAATCCCCCTATTGCGGCGCCAAGCACGCGATCGCAGGGTTCACGGATTCGCTGCGCTCAGAACTCATTCACGATCGCAGCAACATTCATCTCACCATGGTACAGATGCCCGCGCTGAATACCCCGCAGTTCAGTTGGTGCAAGACGAGACTTCCTCGCCATCCTCAGCCCGTGCCCCCGATTTTCCAGCCCGAAGTCGCCGCGGAAGCGATCGTATGGGCCGCGCATCATAGGCGCCGCGAGGTTTTTGTCGGAGGGCCCACGGTACAAGCGATCGAAGGCAACAAGGTCGCGCCCGGCTGGCTGGACGCGTATCTGGCACACAATTGCTATGACGCACAGCAGACCGATGAGCCGGTAAGTCCCAACCGGCCCAACAATCTTTTTGAGCCCGTGCCCGGCGATCACGGAGCGCACGGAATTTTTGATCACAAGGCTCATAAAAGCAGCGCGCAGCTTTGGCAAACAACTCATCGAAGCGCCTGGGTATCCGCCGGAGTAGGATTAGCCGCTCTGGGATGCGTGTTGTTCCTCAGGAATGCCCGATGAGGCTTCTCCAGGGGAACAAGCAGAAAGCGGAGGCCCTGGGCCAGGCTCTTCGCCACCGTTCGAATGGTGACATGCGGCGGAGACGCGGTGTGTTCGGTCTGTTTCTGGCCGCGACTGCCTCAGTGAGTGTTATCGCACTGTATCAGATGGGAATTCTGAAGAGCGTCCCGGAACCGAATTTCCCCGGCCTGGGCTCCGAGCGCGTAACCGCATCCCCGAAAGCCTACTCCTTGCTTGCCACACCAGATGCGGTTCTGGCGATCGGAAGCTATGCCACCACGATGACTCTTGCGGCGCTGGGTTCGCCGGACCGCGCCGCCGAGCGGCCCGTTTTTGCGATTGCGTTGGCAGCGAAGGTTGGTTTCGATGCGATGCTTGCGGCGAAGTATACGCTGGACGAATGGCGGGAACATCACGCCTTGTGCTTCTGGTGTCTGCTTTCCACCGCGGCAGTTGCCGCATCGGTGCCGCTCGTGATTCCAGAGGCTCGCCGGGCGTTTCAAAGCCTCTCGCCTCCGCGATTGCTCCGGCCAGAACTGTGATGGTGTCAGGTGTGAGAGCGCCGGGAAACCAGTTGGAAGAGGAGGTGTGAAGCGGGGCTCCAGAGAATGATCGGAGAATCGCAGCGGCAGAACATCCGAGCGCCAGACGTTTCAGCGCCGACGATTATAGAACGAGGTTCAGCAGGCCCTGCACGCGGCGTTGAAGCGTCCTTGCTGCCGTCAGCATGGCAGGCGCTTTATACAGGTAATTGTCCCTGAATTCGGACAACCGCCTCCGGCAGAACGATCGAACCGTGGTCGCAAAGCGAAAGCTCGGGGGCTGCGCCGGTGGTTCCTCCTTGCAGGCATCGAACGAAATTCGCTTCCCCGGGCCCAGCAGCAGGGAAATACGCTGATCCTCGGGAGCCACGATGTCATGCAAGTCACATTGCCCATTCAGAAAAAGGCGTTTCTCCTGAAAAGGGCTGCCGTCGGAGAGATCGATCGACAATCGCACCGGCCGCTCCGAATGATTGCCGAGCGAACCTGAGTTAGAAAACATTTGAATTTCCCGAACTCCCGATGCGCCTTTTCGCGTGAGATAAGAATTGTTGACGACGGTCGTCAGGTCCGACCAGTGGACTCTGGGGCAAAGGGAGTTAATGGTCTCGACGGCGTTTTCCAGGATCTCGGGATCCTCGAAGGAATCATGATGAGCGCCGATCAAGACCGGCTTGTGAAAAAACAAGTTGAAGGCCACATCTTCAGCCGTGATTCGCTCCACTGGCTTTCTCAAAAACAAAGGGAAGTTGTATTTAAGGATGGCCGGCTTGATGAAATCTCCAAGCTCCATTTGGCCGGCTGATTCGGCGGGGTGGTCCTCGGTGTTTACGGCCGCCAGGAAGTTGTGGCTTCGCAGTGCGTCCATTGCCTGCCGTGAAAATACGCCCTGAGGAAAGGCCATCACCCGGTTGCAGGTGAGCGAGGTCAGCGCTTCGTGCCGCTCCATGCGAGCATTCGCGCTCCTCAGAAGCTGATTGAGTTTTGGGAGACTCTGTTCCCCAAACTCGGCGCCCGTGTGATCGTTGCCATGGAAGCAAATCGAAAGACGGTCGGGACGCTGCCTGAACAGGGCCACCGTTTCCGGGCGCGACCTGCGGTAATTGTGAGGGATGAAGGCGATGGTCGTATGAAAGTCGTGCTGGTCCATCTGCTTCAGAAGACTCTCGTAGTTCAAATATCCGTAGCGCGGCCAAAGCGGGGGGTCGTCCACCACCAGGGAAGCATAGCGCTCGTTCTGGTGCCAGAACTCCTCCGGGAACATATAACGGAGCAGCATCGCCGGTTGAATCAAACCGGGAAACCACTTGCCCACAGGGTTTTTATTCGTGGCGGCGCTATGAATATCCGCAACGCCCGTCGCGGCACGAAAGAATAACTGCGTATTCCCTCGGCGCATTTTTACCATTTGGGGCCGGCCGTCAATTGAGGTGAGGGGCGAGACCAGGCGGGAACAAGCAGCAAAAACATAGTCCGTGGCTGGATTCGCCTGACCAAGGCGGAGGCCGGCAAAAGGACCGCAGATCTGCTTTTGATCGGCGGCAACGCTATAAGACGCTCCGATCGCCGCATTTTGAATGGACTGCACACCGGCACCGGAGAGGGTTCTGATCACATGTTCGCAATACGGGCCGGCTTGCAAATTGTAGACAAAGATAAAGCCGTATCTGGAACAGAGCTGGTCAGCCAGTTGTTCTGTAAAATCCGATTCGCCCAAGTAACGCTGGAGAAGCGCCGCATTGATCGCCAAACAGGAATTCTGTGCAAATGCGTCCGCCGCTCCTGCGGGCCGTGTGAGGGCATCCCTGAAAGGCGGCCGAACGCATTCCACCCCAAGAAGTTCGGCCAAGTTCAGCAAATTGACGTCCGTAGCATCCGATTGCTCAGTGAGCGGTATTACCAAAGGCATTCGCTTATTTCCTTGTTTTTTACGGCGTCGCGACTTCGCCACCGAAGGTTTCAAAAAATGAGGCGCTGGGAACGCCTGGCGTCAAACCTCAACACGATTGAGATTGCTGCAGAAGCGGCAAGGGATAAATCAGGCGAATGGAGCATTCTGTACGAATGGAGGCCTTAGAATTGCGTGGAGAAGAAAAAGTAGCGGGAGGATTTTGATATTGATGTTTATCGCTGGGTGCCGGCACGCGAAAGAATCTTTTCTGAGTGAGCGAAACCGCAAGCCTTCTTCGGATCACCTGCCTTTCATTCAGCCGGAGGCACGCTCGCTATCGATAGTTCCCGCCGCAAGTACAGAGTTCCCTTGATAGACCGCCTCACCCTCGACTGCAATCATAGCGGCGGAATAACGATGAATGCCCGCTGCTGACTACCCTATGAAGACGAAGTCTCCCGGTTGGCCGCAAAATCATACCGAGTCACTCGCGTGGGCGACTGTTCTTGTCCTCAGCATGGTTTGGCTTTTGTTCTTATTTTTTCAGCGCGGCCACCCATTTGATGAAGCCGAGCACGCTCACGTGGGATGGCTGATCAGCCAAGGCAAAAGGCCGATCGACGATTTCTTCCAGCATCATCAACCGCTTCTCTGGAGCATGCTGGCGCTCTACTATCGGGCAGGATTCACCGGGGCGGGCGTGCTCCTGTGGGGCCGCGTTCTGGTAACCCTTTCGGGAATAATCTCCTTGGTCTCCCTATGGGCGCTGGGGCAGTCCGGCGCGAATCGCGGCCGCGTGATGTCTTATTTTGGGGCGGCGATGTTGATAGGCATGACGGGTTTTATACCTGAACTGTTCGTGATTCGCCCCGAAACGATCGCCACGGCTCTCTTTTTACCGGCGCTGCTGATTTGGAATTCAGAGGGCCGCGGCGCATCCATCTCCATCGCCGTCGCGATCGCCGGTGCCCTGGCTGGCGCGGCCGTCTACGCGAGCCCGCGCTTCGTGCTTCTTGGCGGTCTGTTTCTACTCATCGGGAGGAGCAGCGTGCGTCGGTGGGTGCTTTTGGTTGCGGGCGCGCTGCTTTTCGTCGGCCTTTACACCAAATTATCGGGCTTTGGTATCGACAAGATCCTTTTCAGTTTGCGGTTTAGTTCCTACCTCCAGTCGGTAGGCGACGGAGTGGCCGGGCGCCGGGAGATTACCTGGATCAGGCTGATGCTGATCACCGGATTGCCTTTGGCAGCGCTGTCGTTCATCGTTCCCAAGGTCGACCGGGCTCGCGCCGCCGCCCTGGTAGCCTACGCGGTCATTGTCTTCGTGGCGTGCAACCGGCTGGCAGGTTTGTTTCGATACGCGCAGGCTTATGCGCCTTTCATTGTCGCGATTGGCGTAGCCGCCGCCTGGATTGGTGGATGCGTGGAATGGCCAAGGGAGCCACTGATGGCCTTAGGGCCGGTGGTTGCGGCGATGGTGCTGCTGCCGGCGTTCCTTTCGTTGAAGCCGACACGGCCACAGTTTGATTTCCTGGCTTCTGTTCGCGCCCGCGACCGGCTGGCTTCGATGGTTCCTCCAGGTGGAACCATTCTGGTGTTCACGCGCGACAATCCAATCACGATTGAGGACGCCTCCTATTACGGCATTCCCTTGTCCGATGGAAGCGACCGCCTGTGCCGCGCGATCCGCGGCTTCGAATCCAACGCGCGGTACCATTCCGACATTCACCTGCCCGAGTGTGATTTCCTGAAGACATTGAAGCACGACAAGCCCTATTTGATTGATGCATCCATCACAAGTTCCACGGGGGACGCCGCGGTAGCCGAACAGATTGTGGAAAAGAACTATCACTCGGTCGATCTAGGAAGCGACTTTCCGTCCTATATCCAGAGCGACATCGAGCGGCGGTTGAATGTCTCCTCGACAGGGCAATGAGAAGGATTGGGATCGTCGCCTTGGCCCGCCCGTCGTCTCCATACCGACTACAGAAAAACAATTACGGCGAACGGCAAGATGCTGTAGTCGGGCCGGCGGGCGACATGGCGCTGCTAAAATGCTCGCAAGTCAGCTCTGCTTTCGAGGAGAGGCTCAATGCCTGAAGTGAAGGAGACGGCGTCAAGGTCGCTCGAGGATTTCTCCGGCGATTATGGACCGGTGGCCGAGCTAATCGCAAAATCTTGGTCCGAAAATAAGCAGCAGTCTCTTCTATACGGGCAGTCTTTTCTGGAATCGTGCTTCCAATATCCCGGTGCTGATTACTCCTTGGCGCCAACGATTTACGATGCGGGGAGCCCGATCGCTTTTGTTGCGGGTTTCCCGAGACGGGTGCGATTCAAAGGGCAGGAATTGAGCATTTTGCTGATTACGCTGCTTACGGTCGACAGTGCATACAAGAAAAAAGGCTACGGCGTGATGCTGTGGAGTGAACTGGTTTCGCGGGCCCGCAAGGCAGGTTTCGACGGGATGGTGAATTACTGCGTGGTGGGGGGCTCAATGGACACGATGATCATGGGCTGCTGCCAGAGGCTAAAGCTGCCGACCGCGTGCGTATTTTCGGTTGAATATTTATCCGGCCTCATCACCGGGACGCGCGGTGAAGACAGCACTGTGCGCGACCATCCCGCAACGATCGTGGACTCTTTTCTGGACTCGGCATCTTGCGTGGGAGGGCAGGAAAGTCTCACGAGGATCTGGACGCGTCCGGAAGCCGCCTGGCAGTGTCTGTTTCGCGAGGGATCAATCGCAACTCGGTATGCGAATGCCGGGCGGCAAGGAGTGCTCTCGGGGTACGTTGCTCCCATCATGAATTCCAAACAGACTCAATGCCTCTTTGTCGAAGACGTGCTTTGGTCCGAGTTGAACGACAGCGAGCGTTATATTTTGCTCCAGCAGTTTCTTCGTGAGGCACGGGCCAAAGGGGCGGAGATGGCTACTGTCCCGCGCTGCGGATACGCCGACTTGAAAACATTCGGCCATGCAGGATTCTTTCGCACGCGAAGGACCGTTCGGGCCTACCTGACGGTGTGGAATGGCCCCACACCAAACGAAATGCTTCCTGGATTCTACCTTGACGTCCTTTAGCGTGGCCCCTGGAGGGGCGGGCATTGTCGCGGCTACCAACCGTGAGCGAGGCGAGTCGTGAACCTGATCGATGCCCTGGAATCTCTTCGAGCGCCAGCCGAGCAAGGAACGGCACGATATGCCGTTAATCTCGCGTGCGGTTTCACGCCCCTTCATCTGCAAACGTTTCTTTCCGCCCATCTGCGGAAGGCGCTGCCGCTCCGCAGCATCGAGGTGACGACCGGGCTTTACGGGGACTTGAAAGGAAATGTAAGGCGACTGGACGGCGTCGGGTGCGACGCCATCGCCGTCATTGTGGAGTGGCAGGATCTCGATTCGCGTTTGGGCATAAGGAACCTGGGAGGGTGGCTCGCGAAGGATCTCCAGGAGATTGTGGATTCTGTGAAGGCCGAGGCGCAGGCGCTCGATGGCGCCCTTAGACTTGTGAGTAGGCATGCCCCCACTGCCATTTGCCTGCCGACTTTGCCACTGCCCCCGCTTTTCTCAACGGCTCCTGGACACAGCGGGGAGGTGGAACTCGCTCTGCGGCAGATCGTCGCACAATTCGCGTGCTCTCTCGCTGGTGAGCCTGGGATACGCATCGTTTCCGGTCAGGAATTGGACGAGAAATCGCCCATGTGCGAGCGCTTCGACGCCAAATCTGAAATCCTGTTTGGATTCCCGTACAAGGTAAATCACGCTTCGGTTATCGGCGAGGCTTTGGCATCGCTCATTCAGCCGGCCGCGCCGAAAAAGGGGATTGTGACCGACCTCGATGACACACTCTGGTCGGGATTGGTGGGAGAGAGCGGCAGTGGCGGCGTTTCCTGGCATCTGGAGGATGGCGCTCACGTTCACGGGCTGTATCAGCAGTTCGTCGCATCTCTCGCGAGTACGGGCGTATTGGTGGGAATCGCCAGCAAAAATGACGCACTACCGGTCCAAGAGGCGCTGGAGAGAAAAGACATTCTGCTCAAGAAGGAGAGCGTGTACCCGATCGCAGCGAGCTGGAGGGCTAAATCCGAATCGGTTCGGGAAATATTGCGAGTGTGGAACGTGGCGCCCGATTCCGTCGTCTTCATCGACGATAGTCCGTTGGAGGTGGCCGAAGTTAAAGCCGCGTATCCCGGAATGGAATGTATTGTTTTTCCCAAGGGCGACTATCAGGCCCTCTGGCTTCTGCTGCGGCGTTTGCGCGGGCTTTTTGGAAAGCCTTTGACCTCGGAGGAAGACCGGCTTCGACTCAAGAGTATCCGGGATGCAAGCGGCTTTCGCGATTCGCTGGGAAGCGACGGACGCGCCTCTGACGATTTCCTTGCGACGGTAAAAGGCTCCATTACTTTCAGTGTCAAGAAAAGTCCAACGGACAGACGCTCTTTGGAGTTGATCAACAAGACGAACCAGTTCAACCTGAATGGCCGAAGATACACCGAATCGGAGTGGCTGGCGGAGATGGCCAACCCCTCCACCGTTTTAATAGGAGCCAATTATCAGGATAAATTCGGCTCGCTTGGGAAGGTCGGCGTTCTGCTGGGCCGAAAAGAAGCGGACACCTTCTTCGTGGAGCGCTGGGTGATAAGCTGCCGGGCTTTTTCACGCAGGATTGAATATCAAATGGCCGCGTTTGTTTTTGAAAGCATGGGCGCCGGGAAGATCGCCTTTCGTTATGAAGCGACGTCACGGAATAAGGTGCTTCAGGACTTTTTCAAAAAGCTTCTGGGAAAAGAACCGCTTCCGGAGGATTTGATGCTTTCCAGGGAAGCGTTTCACGAACGTTGCCCGGCTTTATTTCACCAGGTCAGCGTCGATGACTGAAGTTGACGATCGCCTGTTGCGGTGTTTCGCCGCCGTATTCCCCGACATGCCGCCGGCGGAACTTGCGAGAGCCAGTTCGGAGAACACGGCATCGTGGAATTCGCTTTCCGCCGTGACGCTGGTTGCCGTCGTGGAAGAGGAATTCGGCTTGAGTGTCGCTCCGATGGAGCTTGCCGGACTCGACTCGTTTCAAGCTTTCCGCGACTATATTTCGAAGAAGCTCGCTGTCGCCCGCTCCGAGGTGGAATAAATGCTCCCGGGAGATCCAAGCACAGGCGTGAAAGAGCCGCTGCTGCGAGGAATCAAGAACCGGATTCTTCAGGAAATAGCGAAGATTTGTCCCGGCGCCAGATCGCTTCGCGTGAAGCTGCATCGCGCTCGCGGAGTGAAAATCGGCAAGGATGTATGGATCGGGTACGACGTGGTTCTTGAGACCTCGAGTCCTTTCCTGATTTCGCTGGGCGATCGCTCGTCGCTGGGCGCTCGCGCCATGGTGATCGCGCATTTCCGCGAAACGCGGGGAGTTACCATCGAAGAGGATGTTTTTATCGGGCCGGGGGTGATTATTTTGCCGAACGTGGTGATCGGGCGGGGATCCGTGGTCACCGCTGGAAGCGTGGTCACGCGCTCCGTGCCGCCGATGACGGTGGTGCAGGGCAATCCGGCCGTCCCGATCGCACAATGCGGCACGCCATTGAAAGTCGGGATGAGCGTGAAAGAGTTTTCAACCAGCCTCAAGCCCTTGTCTGCCGGCAAGATCTCTCGCGAACGTGATCCCGTCGGCAATAAGGCGAGCTAGAAGCGTTGATTTTCCCAGGTATCGTAGACCCCGGCAAGCCTGGCGAGCTAGCTCAGCTCAATCAACTCGACCAAGCGACATGCGAGATGGCGACTTCAGCATCGTAATTACCAGCCACAATCAAGCTGCGTTCATTCGCGAGGCCGTTGATTCGGCCTTAGGCCAGCGGCGCGCCGCGAAAGAAGTGATCGTCGTTGACGATGCTTCAAGCGACGGTTCCATCGCGCTCTTGGAAAAGTATGGCGGCACGATCGCTCTGGTGAAGCTGCCTGTGAACCGGGGCGCATGCGCCGCGCGGAATGCCGGGGCTTCCAAGGCAAACGGAACGTATCTGGTTTTTCTGGATGGCGACGATGTGTTGCTTCCATGGGCAATCGCGGTTTACGACCGCCTGCTCCAGCTGAAGAACCCGATAATCATGCTGGGCACCCTGCGATTTTTTTCCGGACCTGTTTCCGCTCAATTGCCCGCCGATCCACCGAAGATCGAGTTTTGCGAATACGAGCAGTTAATTAAGAAGGATCGTTCGTATCGGGCCAGCGCCAGCGCCCTCGTGGTCCATCGGGAAACGTTTCTCTCGACGGGCGGCTGGAGCGAAGGGATTTTCCCCATGGAAGATCTCGATCTGATCGTGAAGCTGGGCGAATCGGGCCGTACCGTACAAATCATTTCCCCACCTGTCACATCCTACCGTATGCATGCCGGGAACACCGTGAAGCAAATCCGCGCATGCATGGGCATGCTCGCGACGGTGATTCAAAAAGAAAATCGCCGGGAATATCCGGGCAACCGAAAGTCGCGCTTGCGACGCTATGCGTTGATTGGCGGCCCGGCATGGTTCTGGGTGAAAAAGGGTTTCAAGTCTGGCGCCTATGCCGACGCGCTGGTGCTTGCGTGGAAATCATGGCTGATGATCGCGGCTGGATTCCTCCGCAGCCTTCAAATTAGACTGCGCGGGAGGCGCCCGATTGAGTCGGCTGAATTGCACGCGCAGGCTCGCGAAGCAGCGGAAGCCGAGGTATCACTGAAGTTGAGTTGAGATGTATCTGCAAAGCGGGCCCACCACGGTCATTTCTTCCGGGGAGAGGCCGTCGAAATCGATGTTGCGTCCGAATCGCTCCCCGAAAGCCGCCATAAGTTGCAGCAGATCGAAGGAATCAATCAAACCGTCCAGAAGCAGATCGCAATCATCGGGCAGGCTCTCGATGCGGTCTCCCCGGCCGCGAAGCTTCGTCTCGAGGAACGTGATCAGAAACAGGCGCACGCCTTCCGGGCTCGCAGTGGTTTCTCGCATTACACTTTCTGGGGTCATAATCCCTTCTCCAAAAGCTGCAAAATGGCCTTGCGGTCGAATTTGTTGTTCACGTTGCGCGGAAGCTCCGGCAGAAAATGAAAGCGCCGGGGAACCATATAATCAGGGAGCTTCGCGGCCGCTGCGTTCTTCAGGTTATCGAGAAATTGGGGCGTCTGCTCTGGCGTACCTTCGACGAAGACTTCCACTCCTCCATATCCCGTAGGGCACGGCGGCCAGCCCACCGCGACGACGCCGTCAAAGCCACAGTTATCGCGGACGACAGATTCAATCTCGCCTAACTCGACGCGATGGCCCAGAATCTTCACCTGAAAATCGACGCGTCCGAGGTGCGTGAGCGGCCCATTGCCAACCGGCCGCCGCGCGCAATCGCCCGTGCGGTAATACAGTTCAGCTTTACCAGGAGGCACCACGAAAGCTGCGGCAGTTTTTGCCGGATTTTTCCAATAGCCGAGGGACATTTGCGGTCCTCGCATCAGAAGCTCGCCTTGCTCTCCAGGGGCGACCTCTTTCAAATCCGCGTCGACAATCAGGGTCTCCATCCCGGGATACGGATGGCCGATCGGAACGATTCCCAGCTCAGATTCAGCGGGCGACGAAGACGAATTCCAGCGATACAACGTGCACGCAATCGTAAGTTCCGTGGGCCCGTAAAGATTCTCGATTATCGAATTCGGCGCGGCTTGCTCCCAGGAACTCGCGGAGGAGACGGGAAGCGGCTCGCCACAGAACAGGCTCAACCGCAACGACGGGAACTGGCCGGGCTTCAGCGCCCCTAGCTGTTTCATGAAAATCGCGGTGGAGGGCACGGAAAACCATACCGTCAGCGCTTCGTCGCGAATGTAGGCCGCCGGCTGAATGATGGTTTTCCTGGACGGGCAGCACAGGCACGCGCCCTTTTCCCAGGCCATGAACATGTCGAAGACCGAGAGGTCGAAGGTCATGTCGAACATCTGCGAGAGCCGGTCATGTTCGGTGATCGCATAACGGTCGACCATGTAGTCGAGAAAGGCGGCGACGTTTCTGTGGGCGACCATCACTCCTTTCGGAACGCCGGTGCTCCCGGACGTAAAAAGCAGATAAGCGATCGAGTCGGCTTCAGGAGCGGTTTCCAGCCAGGCGCTGGCGTATTCGAGGTGTTCGCGATCGACAAATTCGTGGCCCGGGCAGCGGTCGCGATAGTCCGCGGCGTTGCTCACATCTGGCAGGATTACCAGCACCGGGAAATCGATTTTACTCAGCAGCGCGTCGAGGGTTGCGAGGGATCCCGCGTCGGCAATCAATGACCCGCACTTCGCCTGATCCATCATGGAGAAGGTTCGTTCGATAGGAAAGTTCGGGTTCAGGGGAACGTATCCATTTCCGGC
Organism: uncultured Acidobacteriota bacterium; assembly: GCA_963697575.1. GTDB lineage: Bacteria > Acidobacteriota > Terriglobia > Acidiferrales > UBA7541 > Palsa-295. Next base: position 87,170 of record CAVOOP010000025.1, read on the forward strand.
GAGAAGAGCGCCCAGTACGCCGGCAAAAGCTGGGACGCTGCGATAGCCGAGAACGGCGGTAAAGGGAGAGCTCTCCTGCGAGCGGGACTGAATCGTGGCGGCAATGCGCAGCGCCAGCGTCTGCAGCTCCTTGAAGCTTATCGATTCTCCCTGGACACGCAATGTGGTGCGGGACGCGTAATCGGTTGCGGAGCGCATGAAGCCGGACCACAGGGGTCTGGCGAGAGCTGATCCCACGCTGGCGCTCATTCCCTATGCCCCTCCTTTATTTGTTTTTGTCCCAGAAAGACGAAAGACGGCCATGACTTTTCAAGCTTCCGCATTCTCTAATTTTTCAAATCCCCGGCAGTAAAACCGCTCATAGCAATGGAGGCAGCGGTACGGCCTCATTTTCAGAAAGACCGCCATCAGGCGCTCGGGTCCGGTCCGGTGTGACCGTCGCACCTGATTCGAACCGCAATGCGGACATAATTTGATGGCAACCATCAGCGTCGACACCGCACCGCTTACACAGCCAGTGCGAGTCACCACTTTCAGGTTTTGGCCGCATTCCTGCCATCCCATCAATTCCGCAGAATTCCGATACAAGGTCCTGTAGTGGCACCGCAGCTCTCGCGCGAGACGCGGGCAAAGCGTTCTACGGAATCTTGATCTGCTGAATACAGGCTTCCTCGCGGCCCACTCAGCGCCATCGGGTATACACAGCATGGGCATGTTTCCCTAGGCTGATCACGCCGCACGTGGTTTTGCGGAGAAGGCACAGCCATCGGTCTACAGCACCGATGGGCTGACAGTATCCCGGTCAGATATTCGGTACAGGGGTGATATGGCATCTCAAGAAACGGCAGTTACTCTTCCCGGCATCATTTGCCCGAAAGCGAAGAGTTCCTTTTTGTCGCGGGCTCAGCTCAAAAACTCAGAAGTACTGTGGTCGCGGGTTTCCGCAGCTTTGATTGTCGCGTGCTCGCTCGCTTATTTTTTCGCAACCGTGCAGATCAGCAGGAAGAGCCCTCTTTGGATGGATGAAGTCATGGCCAGCTGGCTGTCGAAACTGCCAGGCCTGAAGTCGATATGGTTTGCCCTGCTGCACGGGACCATGTCGTCCCCGCCAGTCTACTTCTACCTCCTGAAGGCAATTCGTTTTGCCGGCGGCAACAGCAATCTCGCTCTGCGATTGCCCTCGATAGCGGGAGGCTATCTGGTGGGCCTGGCGGTTTTTTTTGTTGCGCGGCGGTATATGGCGCTCCCCTTTGCGGCTCTGGCGATGGTTCTTTCGCTGGAGACGGGAATCTTCGTCTATGCCACCCAGGTGCGCGAATACACGCTGGTGACGGCTTGCTTCGCCCTGGCGGTGCTGCTGTGGGACACGCCTTCGGCGAAGCCGTTTGCCGCATGGCGAGTCTTATCGATCACGCTCTTGCTCGCCGGTTGCGTCTCTCTTCACTTTTACGGGCTTCTGCTGGTCGTCGCATTCGCGTGCATGGAGCTTCTCTGGTCTCTCGCAAATGGACGAATTCGCGCGAGGCTCTGGCTGGGAATCTGCGTGGCGGGCGGGTCGGTTCTGGCCTGGTATCCCCTCATGCGTTACATCATAAGTTTCACATCGAAGGATGCTTCTTCGCCCAAGTTTTTCGCTCCTCCAACAATCGCACATTTGCTTACCGCATATGGAGACGTGGCCTTCGGAGGGAAAGGGCTTTCTCTCTATTGCGCCCTGCTGCTGGTGATGGCGGCGCTGTTTTTCTGGGCTAAAGTGACCGGCCGGCCGCTGCTGGCAGACCGTGTTGAAGTGAAAGAGTGGAAACAGCCCAGGCCCGGAAACGTCGCGGGCGAGCGTTTCGAAGCCGAAGAAACCGGCCGGTCCGCAAATTACCAAATCATTGTTCTCGCCACAGCGGCGGTCCCGTTCATCGTGTTCCTTTTTGCGCTCGTAGTTACGAAAACCTTCAACGAGCGCTATGCCATCGCCGGATGCATCGGGTTCGCAATGCTCACCGCGAGCCTTATTTCTTACTTGCGTGTGGGTGCCGCCATCAGCTGCGTGCTGCTGGCAGGCTCGGTGGTTCTCCTGGCGATGGCCCCAAAGCACGCCACTCCCGCGGATCCCTATGGAGCGCAGTCGCTCGCCAGGACGGGTGATTCCGATCTGATTGTGGTGGGCGAAGGATTGGTGTTCCTGGAATTGGAAGCCGGTGCGTCTCCCGATTTGCGAAGCCGCCTGGTGTACCTCACCACGCCCCCCTCTGAGGTCAACCCGGACACTACCAACGATGGCCTGGTAAAGCGGTGGCACCAGTTCCGCTCGGACCTGAACATTCAGGATCCCGGCGCCTTTCTTCGTTCGCACAGCCATTTCTATCTGCTGCACACCAGCGAATCGGCCGATGTGATCACACCCTGGCTGATGCACGCAGGGCGCCTGAAGGTCAAAGGGACCTCCACCGACGAGAAAGACAACAAAGACGCGTGGCTGTTCGAAGTACTTCCCGAATTCCCCCAGTAGCGTTCAGCATTCGCGATCTTTAACTCAGAAGACTCGAACGGCGATCGATCAAGGAGAGGTGACAGATGAGAAGGGCAGTTATCATTGGAGCAGGGCCCGCGGGCCTGACCGCTGGATATTTCCTGTGCGAAGCCGGCTGGAAGGTGACGATTCTGGAAGCAGATCCCAAATACGTGGGCGGCATCTCGCGCACCGTGAATTACGGCGGCTTCCGGTTCGATATCGGCGGCCACCGATTTTTCTCCAAGTCCAAGGAGGTGGAGGACTTCTGGAGCAAAATCCTCGGCGATAATTTGATTGACCGCCCCCGCATCATCGAGAATTTTCTATCGCGGCAAGTTCTACTCCTATCCTTTGAAGGCCATGGAAGCGTTGAGCAACCTAGGCGTGTTCGAGTCCGCCCTGTGCGTTTTGTCGTACCTCAAAGCCAGAGCCTTTCCGATTCCCAATCCCAGGTCTTTCGAAGACTGGGTTGTAAACCAGTTTGGACGAAGGCTCTACGGAATTTTCTTCAAGACGTACACGGAAAAAGTCTGGGGCATGGACTGCAAGGATATTTCCGCCGATTGGGCCGCGCAAAGAATCAAGGGACTGTCGCTCGCGACGGCAGTCAAAAATGCGCTCCTTCCACAACGCAACGGCAATGGCGACAAGGCCAACGTCATAAAAACCCTGATCAGTTCGTTCCGTTACCCGCGCCTCGGCCCGGGAATGATGTGGGAAGAATGCGCCGCGCGCATACGCGAAATGGGCGGCGAAATCTTAATGGGCAGATCGGTGGAACGCAGCCGCCGCCATGCGGATGGAAGCTGGGAGGTGATCGCGCACGGCGCCGCGGGCGAAACTTCCGTGGTGTATGGCGACCACCTGATTTCCACCGCCGCGATTCGCGATCTGTCGGCAATGCTTGAACCGCGCCCGCAAGAGAAAACGGCTCAAGCGGCGGAAGGCCTGCGTTACCGCGACTTCCTGACGGTCGCGTTGATCACCAAGGACCGGCTGTCTCTTCCCGATAATTGGATCTACGTCCACGACCCGACCGTGAAGGTGGGCCGCATCCAGAATTTCAAATCCTGGTCGCCGGAGCTGGTGCCCGATAAGAACCTCGCATGCTATGGGCTCGAATACTTCTGTTTCGAGGGCGACGGCGTGTGGAACACCCCGGATGCAGACCTGATTCGCCTGGCGTCGCAGGAAATGCAGCAACTGGGATTGCTCAACGCCCGAGGATGTCCAGGACGGGTGCGTCGTTCGCCAGCGCAAGGCCTATCCGGTCTACGACGATGACTACAAATCAAACGTGCAGACTTTTGCCGCGGAAGTGGAGCAGAAATATCCGACGCTCCACCTGATCGGGCGCAACGGCATGCACAAATACAACAATCAGGATCACGCCATGATGACCGCCATGCTCACGGCGAAAAACATTGTCGCCGGGCAAAAGCTTTATAACGTTTGGGAAGTAAATGGCGATGCCGAATACCACGAAAGCGGATCGGCAGGGCAGGAAGAGGCGGCCAGCGGAGTTCGAATGGTTCCCACGAGGGTTGTAGCGGAAGAGCCTGCCAAGGCTCGTGCCGCTACTGCCCGCGGGTAAATGAGTCTCCGTATATGTTTTGCGAAGGCATCGGTCCTATACTGCGACTAGAGGTTACAAGCCGGTGAAAGACATCCTGATCTGTTTTGCGGTGGCCGTTGTTGCGGTGGCCGTTGTTGCGCTGGCCGTTGATGCGGCAAATTGTCGGTGGCGGCGACGGCACCGGCGAGGAAGCCATGTCCTCGCGCACGCGCTCCCTCCACACAAAGAATCACGGAGCGCAAGTGTCGCGTTCGGTTTGCCCTTACTGCGGGGTAGGCTGCGGGCAGCTTGTATTTCATCGCGAAGGAAAGCTCATCTCGATCGAGGGCGATCCCGCATCCCCGATCTCGCGCGGGCATCTTTGCCCCAAGGGCTCGGCAAGTTTCGAACTGCTCACGCATGCGCATCGGTTGCAGAAGGTGCGCTATCGGCGTCCCGGTTCTGCGGAATGGGAGGATCTGGACCTGGAAACCGCCATGGACATGGTCGCCGACCGCGTGTGGGATTCTCGCGAGCGAACGTTCACAGAAGAACAAAACGGCGAAGCCGTGATGCAAACCACCGCGATTGCCCATCTGGGCGGCGCCACGCTCGACAACGAAGAAAACTATCTCATCAAGAAACTCTTCACAGCCGGCCTGGGAATGGTGTGCGTCAGCAACCAGGCCCGGATATGACATAGCTCCACGGTGCCCGGTCTGGGCACCTCCTTCGGGCGCGGCGGCGCCACGACCGCGCAGCAAGACCTGGCCAACTCGGACGCTATCCTTATCATGGGGTCCTCCATGGCCGAGAACCACCCGGTAGGGTTCCAGTGGGTGGTGGAAGCGCGTGAACGCGGGGCAAAAGTCATTCACGTGGATCCGCGATTCAACCGGACATCCGCCATGGCAGACATCTGGGTGCCGCTGCGCGCGGGCAGCGATATTCGCGTTTCTGGGCGGCCTCATCCGCTATGTGATCGAGAACGACAAGGATTTCCGCGACTACGTCCTGCATTACACCAACGCTTCGGTGATCCTGCGCGAAGAGTTTCGCCGACACCGAAGACCTGGACGGCGTTTTCTCCGGCTGGGACGAAGAGAAAAAGCAATACAGATCCGGAGACATGGGCATACAAGGGTGCGCCGGAAAAGGACACCGACGGGCGGCGAGGCCAGCGCGGGGGACACGCCAAAGACCGCGGTGGCGAACAAAGCGATGAAAGCATCTACGAGACAGGACTCACGCTGCAGCACCCGCGTTGCGTGTACCAGGTTTTGAAGCGGCATTTCTCGCGATACACCCCTGAGCATGGTCGAAGAGGTATGCGGGGTGCCGCAGAAGCTTTTTCTCAAGGTGGCGGAGGCGTTCTGCTCCGCGTCAGGGCCCGAGAAGACCGGCGCGATCTGTTACGCGGTGGGGTGGACGCAGCACTCCAGCGGCGTCCAGATCATCCGCGCAGCGGCGATCCTGCAGTTGCTGCTGGGCAATATCGGACGCCCTGGCGGCGGCATTCTCGCACTGCGAGGCCACGCCTCCATTCAAGGCTCCACGGACATTCCCACCCTGTACGACATTCTTCCCGGCTATCTCCCCATGCCGTTTTTCGAGGAGCGACGCGAAGATCATTCGGAAATATATCAAGCGCACAAAGCGAAAACCGGCTGGTGGAACAATCTTCGACAAGTACATTGTCAGCCTGCTGAAGGCGTATTACGGCGATGCCGCCACGAAGGAGAACAATTAGGGATTTGACTGGCTGCCGCGCGTCACGCGGAGATCACTCGCATCTCGGTTACTGGCTGGAAATGGCCAGGACGGAAACATCGAAGGACTGTTCGTGATGGGCCAGAATCCCGCCGTCGGCGCTCCCAACTCCCGGCTCGAACGCAAAGCACTGGCGAAACTGAAATGGCTGGTGGTGCGGGACATGGTCGAAGTCGAAACGGCTTCGTTCTGGCTGGACTCGCCGGAAGTCGAGCGCGGCGAACTGCAGTCCGGAGGAAATCGACACGGAAGTGTTTCTCTTTCCCGCCGCCGGCTCATGCCGAAAAAGACGGCTGCTTCACGAATACCCAAAGACTCAATCAATTTCACGAGAAAGCGGTCGAGCCTCCGGGAGACGCTCGCAGCGAAACGTGGTTCATGTATCACCTCGGGCGCAGGCTGAAGGAAAAGGCGGCACGCGACGCCCGCAAACGAAACGACGGCTTGCGGGCGCTCACCTGGGACTACCCGGTGGAGGGCGCGATCCGGGAGCCGAAAGTCGAGGAAGTCCTGAAGGAAATTAACGGCTGGACCGTCGCCGATCGCAAGCAGGTGAAATCGTTCACCGAGCTCAAGGCGGACGGGTCGACCGCCTGCGGTTGCTGGATTTATTCAGGGATCTTTCCGAAGGAAGGCGAAAACCTGGCGCGCAAACGCGAACCGCGCGATCTCTATGGCCACGGCTGGGGCTTTGCGTGGCCCGCGGACCGCCGCATTTTATATAATCGCGCCTCCGCGCGCCCAGACGGAAGTCCCTGGAGCGAACGAAAAAAGCTCGTCTGGTGGGACGAGCAGGCAAAGGCCTGGACTGGTCTGGATGTTCCTGATTTTAACGTGCACAAAGAGCCGGGTTATAAGCCGCCCCGCGGGCGCCGAAGGGGACGCGGCCATTCCGGGAGACAAGCCATTCATCATGCATCCCGACGGATTCGGCTGGATCTGGGTTGCCAGCGGCCTGAAGGACGGACCGCTCCCGGCGCATTACGAGCCGCTGGAATCTCCTCTTCCGAATCAGGTTTATCCGGGGCAGAGCACCGACCCCGCTGCGAAGAAACTGGAAAGCGCCGAAAACCCTTACGCGAAATCCCCGGACGCGCGATTTCCCTACGTGTTGACTACCTACCGGCTGACGGAGCATCACACGGCGGGAGGAATGTCGCGCTACCTCACGCACCTTGCTGAGCTTCAGCCGGAGCTTTTCTGCGAGCTTTCCCCGTCCTTGGCACAGCAACTCAGCATCCAGCATGGTGGGTGGGTTACGGTTGTCACGGCGCGTGGATTGATCGAAGCGCGCGCGATGGTCACCGATCGCATGAAGCCGGTCACCGTAGACGGGCGCGTGCTGCATCATGTAGGACTTCCGTATCACTGGGGCTACAAAGGCCTGGTGAAAGGGGATGTGGTAAACGACCTCATCGCGCTTTCGCAGGAGCCCAATGTTCGCATCATGGAAACGAAAGCGCTGCTTTGCAATGTTGTCCCCGGGCGGCGCGAGCGCGGGGCGGGCGCTGTAGAGGAGTGGCGCGAGTTCATGGACGCGGAGCCGCGCAGCCGATCGGAGACCCCATGACCACCACGGCTTTTCTCACCGATTCCACCCTGTGCATCGGATGCAAGGCCTGCGAAGTCGCGTGCAAGGAATGGAACGGTATCGCCAACGACGGCTTCAACTTCCTGGGCCACTCTTACGACAACACGGGCGCGCTCGGGCATTCCACCTGGCGCCACGTGAAATTCGTCGAGGGCGAAATAGTTCCCGGAAGGGGCGGCAACGCGCCGGGGGATATGTCCTGGGAATTTTCCTCGGATGTCTGCAAGCACTGCGAAAATGCGGGTTGTCTGGAGGCTTGCCCGACCGGTGCGATCGTGCGCACGGAATTCGGTGGCGTGTACATTCAGCCGGACGTTTGCAACGGCTGCGCGTACTGCGTGGTCGCATGCCCCTTTGGCGTGGTGGAGCGCAACAGGTCCGATGGCCGGGCATTTAAGTGCACCTTCTGCTATGACCGCCAAATCGACGGCCTGAAGCCGGCATGCGCCACCGCTTGCCCCACCGAATCAATCAAGTTTGGCGATCTCGAGACGCTTCGCGACGAAGCGCATGCGCGCGTCGAAAAGCTAAAAGAGAAGGGAATCGACGACGCGCAGCTGTACGATCCGGTTCACACAAGCGTCGGCGGAATTCACGCCTTCTTCATCGTGCGAGGCGATCCTAAAACTTATAATCTTCCTCCAAACCCGGAGGTGCCCACGGTTTACCTGCGCAAGGGCTGGACGGGCGCCGCCATTGCCGCAGGCTTGATGCTCGGCGGAGCGCTGTTCGCGTTCCTGGGAGGCCGGTCGCGATGAGCGCAGGCCCGGTCAAAACCCCGGTCGGGGCGAAGTCAAGCGATCCTCGCGAAGCAAAACTCGAGCAGTTGCGGCGCGAAGCCGAACTTACAGGCCGCGTGGAGGGATCGGGGCTTCGCCCCAGGGGCTCGCCGTTTCCTCAAGCATCCAATCTCCAATCGCCCGTCGCCTCCGCTGAAACCGGATATTACGGCCTTCCATTGCTGAAGGTTCCCGCGTGGACCTGGGAAGTGCCGATTTACTTTTTTGTCGGTGGCGTGGCTGGCGCGTCAGCAATCATCGGCAGTATTTCGCGAATCACGGGTGCCGACCCGAAGCTCGTTCGGGACGCGCGCGCCTTGGCGGCGATTGGAGGAAGCGTTTCCCCGGCGCTTCTCGTCGCGGACCTGGGAATGCCCTCGCGCTTTCTGCACATGCTGCGCGTCTTCAAAATCCAGAGCCCGATGTCGGTCGGGTCGTGGACACTGATGGTTTTTTCCAGCAGCGCCGCGGGCCTGGCATTTCTGGATTTGGTGAACAGACGTAACGGGTGGGGCAACGGGCAGCACAACGGGGGCAACTCACCCTTGCGGATTCCACATTTCGTCGGGAATGCCGCCGAATTTGCGTCCGTTGTGTCGGGCGCCGTTCTTTCCACTTATACCGGGGTCCTGATCGGCGCCACGGCGGTGCCCGTCTGGCACCGGAATGTAGGAATGCTTCCGATCCATTTTGGAGCCTCCGGCATGGGCAGCGCCGTTTCGCTTCTCGAGCTGCGAGGCCACCAGACGCCGGCGCTCAACGCCATCGGCATAGCGTCGGCCCTGACGGAAACGGCTGTTGGCGCGTCCATCGAGCTGCGAAAAGACCCCGCCCTCAAGCCGCTGAAAAAGGGAAAGAGTGGATGGCTCACGCGTATCGGCGGCTTACTCTCCGGTCCTCTGCCCCTTGCGCTTCGTTTGCTTTCGCTGGCGGCAAGCGGCAGTCGGCGCGCCAGGCTGAGAAAGGCGGCGGCCATCTCCGCCGTGGCGGGTTCAGTAGTGACGCGCTTTGCGTGGGTCCAGGCCGGGAAGGCGTCCGCGGCAGACCCAGGCATTTCGCTGGAGTTGCCGGAAAAAACGAACGCCGAGGGATAATCGCGATAAACCGGCGGCGAACCGCTAGCGCAAATACCCCCACGTGTGAAGGCGGTCGGTGTCCTCTACCCAACGGTCGCCGATGTCCGTGCGGTAATACATATTGGGAAGCATCACATTCTTGATTCGCGAGTAGACCTGCGCTTGCGCCTGCCGCATCGTTGGTCCCGTCCCGATCACGATCAGAATCACGCCTGAAGTGCCGGCCACCAGCCACTGCCCGTTCACCTGTTTCACGTCTTCAATGTGAACCTCATCCTGCGGCGGCTTTTTGAATACGATCACGGAATCCTTCGAGAACGAATCGAACGTCTCGTCATCGTCAAACGGGAAGGGCGGCACCACGATGCGCACCCCGATCTGAAAGCCGCTCCGCGTCTTCAGCTTGGGATCGTTGCCGCTCGCCAGGTCATAGAAAAATTGCCCGATTGGCGTGATCATCCCGGCCTGCTGGATGCTGATCGTGGGATATCCAAACCGCGCCGTGAATTCCAGCGGATAAATGCCGTGGTTGTTCACGATGCAGTTCAGGTCGATGTACCCGACGTAGCCTTCCGACGCCAGCACCGGCTCCATCTTCAGCAGGGTCTGGTTGAACAGCTGGTTTGGACCGCTCCAGAACATCGACGTGCCCATCTCTCCGGTCGGCGGCCCGATGTCGCCGGGAAAGAGCTTTTTGTGCTCGAAATTCACGTTGATCGGATAAATGAAATTCTTGCCGTTGAAAAATCCGCCCACCGCGACTTCCACTCCGGTGACGCGCCGCTGCAACTGGAAGACCTTGATCTCCTCCGACAGCGCCTTTTTGTAGGCCTCGAGCATGCGGATCACGTCCTGCCCGTCGTCTTCTTCGCCCACGAACAGGCGCCTCTTCACGTTCTGCGCCTCGCCGCTGGGTTTGATCACGTAGCGCCCGGGATTCTGCACCACATGCTCCACGGCGTCGTCGAACGACACGAACTCCCCGTAAGGAATAATGTTCACGCCTGCTTTCTTGAGTTCCTCCTGGCCAAACGAGCGGTCGTCCTCAAGGCGGTCGGAGTAAGGCGTGCCGCCGATGACTTTCTTGCCTTGCTTGCGCAGCGCCTGCGCCTTTTCTCCCTGGCCGAGCGTGTCGTCGAAGATGATGATGTCGGCCCAGTCGACGTCCTTCTCCCAGTCCTTCGATTTCGCCACGAACCCGTCGGCGATGTCGCGTTCCTTTTTATCTCCGATGAAGTAGCGGACTTCGTGGCCTTCTTTGGAGACCTGCCACGCGATGTCGCTGATGAGCCCTGTGAGCGATACAAACAGAAAATTCTTCTTCTCCATTAAGCTCCCCGGTGAAGTTTCATTTCAAGCGAAGCGCGCAATTTTACCCGAGCCGCGCGCAGCCCCATGTTAATGGCATGTTACTTGTAGCGAGATGATACGCCAGTCTTTCAGCTGTTACCGCGTGAGGCAGTGCAGTTCGCCGTTGAGAGCGGGGAATCGAGGGTGCTGGCGAAGTATTTTGCCGCTAAGTCAAACAGGGTTTTTAGCCGCTGAGGAAAGGCTTTGGAATTTCGACGCCTTCTTCACCGCGCCTTGAAATCAGTGCGGGGTGAAGTTAATTCTCACTTGTATGTGCGTTGCCGTAGGCTTGCCGTTCAACCGGGCCGGCTCATATCTCCATGAGCGCAAGCCGTCCATCGCCGCCTTCCTCAGCACGGGATTTCCCGAAAGCACCTTCATGTCGGTAACTTTCCCGGTTTCATCCACCACGGCGTCGATCAGCACCGGGCCCCCTACACCGGTCGCCTCGGCAACCGAGGGATAAGTGGGCGCAGGCGAAGACATCAGTCTGGGCGGCTCAAGATGGCTGGAAACGCTCGGCCCAGACGGCGTAAGTACCGCGGCGGGACTTGCCGGCGCGGCATTTCCGACGCTCGTATCCCTGGGCTGCGTCGCGGGCGATGATGCCGCGTTGCTCACGACACTTTCAGCAGCGGGCGCGGCAGAAAGAGAGCTGCCAATAACGGCGTTTCCGATCTCGGGTTCTTTCGGTTGCGTTGCCATCGGCGGAGGCGGTTCGGCAGAGGTCAATCGGGCGGGTGCCGCAGGATTTGCTTTGGGGGGCGCGGCGATTGCAGTCTTCGGGCGGGGCGGTGGCACATAAGGCTCCGAAGGAATTGTGGGACGCTCCGTCGCAGCTGGAGGCACTGCGTGTTTCACCGGTTCCGCGACGGGATTCGCAGCGATGCTCCGAGTCACAGCATGCACCGGTGTTATCGCCGCCCCAACCGGAACGGACTGCTTCGGCATGGTCAGCGGGGCTGCGGCAACCACCGGCGCTTTCTGGTGGCGGGCCATATAGAGCCCGGTAGCCAAGGCGGCCGGTACGATGGCAATAAAGCCGATGATCAGCGTCAGCCGAAGCCCGGGCTTCAGCCAGCTGCGGAACTGAGATACCCGCCTATCGCGCCGCTCTTGTTCGGCCGGAGTCACCGATTGCGGAGCGGCAGCCGAAGCCGCCTCCTGTCGCTGGAAAGCGGTCAATTCCGCCGGTCTCCGCGTTGGCAGAGCCGCCGCGGTCCCCACGGCCGCCGCCGCAGCCTCGTGAGCAGCCGCCGGGGCGGGATGCTCGGGCGCGGCTATATCTTTCAACGGCAACTTGCGGTCGTGCGAAATCGAAATCTCGCCGGCTGCACTCCTTTTGGGCTCTTCGGCCATCTTCGCCAGCGCCGTCTGCGTGAGCGGTATCGCGTTCTCGTCAACACGCAGCGCGCTCGGCGTCGCCTCCCGCATTTTCGCTCCCGCTTCACTTGGAGAGAACTCCGCCTGTGACGGGCTTTCCGGGACAAGCCTTTCAGGATGGCGGACAAGCGACAACGGCTTTTCCGCCGGCTTATGCGCCGGAGCCGGCTCCAGCCGGAAGTGCGATGCCACCGATTTGATCACTTCCGCCGGAATCACGCGAATCTTCCGCAAGCACGCGGCTGCCAGCGCCTGGTCGCAGATGCTGTTTACCAGCCTTGGTATGCCGTGCGAATATCGGTAAACCGCTTCGACCGTTTCCGGGGGAAACAGCGTAAACGCCTGCGATCCGGCGCCTGAAAGCTCCAGCCGCCGCTCGATATAGTGCCGCACGTCCTCCCGCCGAAGCGGTTCGAGCTGGCAGCGCACCGCGATGCGCTGCTTCAGCGAGCGCAGTTCCACCTGGTCCAGTTTCTTGTCGAGCTCGGGCTGGCCCACCAGCACGATCTGGATCAGCTTTTGCTGCGCCGTCTCGAAATTTGTGAGCAGCCTGATTTCTTCCAGAACGCTCCGCGGCATCTGGTGGGCCTCGTCGATGATCAATACGGTGGTGAGGCCTTTCTCGAACTGGTCCAGCAGAAATACATACAGCGCTCGCAGCAGGTTCCCTTTGGTGGGGTCCGCCACGGTGAGGCCCAGCTCGAATGCGATGTAGCTCAGAAAATCGGTCGTGGACAATCGAGGACCGATAAAATATGCAAACGAAATCTCCTCCTGCTCCAGACGCTCGATCAGGCAGCGCACCACCAGCGTCTTGCCGGTGCCGACTTCACCGGTCATCACGGCGAAGCCCTTCCGCAAGCGTATCGCGTCGGAAATCCACGCCAGGGCTTCCTGGCTCCTCTCCGACGGAATCATAAAGAAAGGGTCCGGCGAGAGCTGAAATGGGCTGGAGGTCAATCCAAAAAATTCTTCATACATGGCGTGTCCTGGTATGCGTACTCTCCACGATATGGGTTGTTCTTGGAAACTGTGATTCTACGAGCCCGCTTACGCGCAGGCCTCGTCGCTTGCGCCCGCGGCGGTCTTTGCGAGTTCTCTGGGCCCCCAGAACTCCGGCATCGGCGCGGCGAATTCGAACGCCACGTCCACGCCGCGCGCCAGGTGTGCCCCCAGAAAACCCACGACGCATTCCTGCGAGTATTCATTTTCCTTGTTTGTGATGAGAATCCGCTGCCCGGGCTGCACCGGAGTGGTCAGGGAAATCAAACCGCCGTTCGGATTGGTGGCGATGGTATGTGCATGTTCGTAAAAGGGCTCGCCATCGGGTCCGCAGCCGTACACAAATAGCGGAAGTTTCACCTGTGTAATGCTGGTCGGTGGCTGTGCCGCATGCCCGTTCCCATTGTGGCTGGCAGTCTTATAGCGCCGGCGGGGCCGCGGCCTTTGCCTTCGGCCGGCATGGTTCCCGTTGTTCCTGCTGGTAACGCGCAGACGCGCCGGCTGGGGCTGTGCCGGCTGCTCCGGCTCGTCCAGGCTGAATTCGCGCGCCACCTCTTCGACGATTTCCGGCGACACCACCGTGTGACCGTGGACGAACGCCCGCGCCAGCGATTGCTCGCTGAGCAGATTCGTCACCCGTGGAATTCCGCGCGCATGCCGGTAAACGGCCTCGATCGCCATGGGACTGAAAATTTCCTGGCCATTGCTGCCTGCGATGCGCAGGCGCTCGAGAATGTAGCCGGACGTCTCTTCCAGCGTGAGGGGAAGCGTCTTCGCGCGGAGCGCAATGCGCTGGCGGAGCTGGCGAAGTTCGCGCTGGTTCAGCTTCTCTTCGATCTCCGGCTGGCCTGCCAGCACGATCTGGAGCAGTTTGTGCGTGGAAGTCTCCAGATTCGTCAGCAGCCGCACTTCTTCGAGCGCCTGGCGCGAAAGAACCTGCGCCTCATCCACCACCAGCACGGTCTGCTCGCCCGCCTGGTACCGGTCCAGCAGCCACTCGTGCAGTTTGAACAGCACATGGCTCCGCGCCTTTGACTTACAGACCACCCCAAAGTCCGCGACCATATATTCGAACAGCTGCGCCGCCGTCATCCGCGGGTTGAAGACAAAAGCCGTGGCCGCACGCTGCTGATGCAGCGAGTCGAGAAGCTTGTTCAGAATCGTGGTCTTGCCCGTCCCCACCTCGCCGGTAAGCAGGATAAAGCCCTTCCTTGCTTCGATCCCGTACGTCAGGCAGTCCAGCGCTTCCTGCGTGCGCTGCGTGAGATACAGGTAGCGTGGGTCGGTGTTGATGTTGAATGGATTTTCTTTCAGTCCGAAATGCGCTTTGTACATTTAACTCCTCTCGGTTTTGTCCGAAACTTCCTTGAAAATCGCAGCCTCCGGTTCAGTCCAGCCTGAAATCAAAGCTCGTCCTGGCTTGTGAATCGATGGGAGCGCCGTCCAGCCGTGCGGGTTCGTAACGCCGCGACTCCACGGCCTCGATTGCCGCGCGAGCCAAAACAGGCGCCCCCCTCACCGACTTCACGTCGTAGACTTTTCCCTCCGCGCTGATGCGGAAATGAACCTCGACGCTCCCGGATATCAGCTGCTCTCTCGCGCTCTCGGGATAGATCGGGTCCTGCGGGAAAATCAGGGTCGCCGCTTCATCGCTCGGCCTCTCCCGGAACGTGCCCGGCGCACTGGCAATCGCTGGCCGCGCACTCGGGCGCCCCGCCCGCAGCAGGGACCTCACGATTGGCCCTCGTTGTACCGTTCGTTGTACCGATCGTTGTACCGATCGTTGTACTGCTCGTTCTACATCTCGTTGTGGCGGCCCATCGATTTCGCCGGTTCGCGCCGCCAAATGCGCTGGCTTGGCAGTTGTGGTGACAGTCGAAGGTGCCAATCCTTGCGGGTCGGCCTCCGGAGACTGCGCAACCGCCCCAGCTTCCCCAACTCCCCCTGCCGCCGCACCCGCTTCCCGTGCGCTGTTTGCCCTTTCGGCGTGCTTGCGCGCGTCAAAAACCCTGCTCAATGTGTTCGGCTCCCGAGGTCGGCCCGTGTGCGGATCGATTGCGGGGCAATGGATCGCACATGAAATCAAAATTCAGAACCCAGCTATCGCGTGTGAATGAAATATTAGGCAGGGTGGCGGCGGAGTCAATCGGACGCGCCGAATTTGAGGATGTGGAAATCGCACCCGTTGTGGAACGTATCAGTACCTATAGTACTCACGGGGTTGCTACAGAACCTTCGGAGCGCACACGACCCACGCGCCCCACAGCCTTGTTGTGCTCAAACTCTTTCTTTGCGCACCTTCGCCGCCTGCTCTCCCAGCGCGGTTCGCGTTGCTTTCGGCAGATGTGCGATCGTGCGTTTTTTTCTGGCAGCTGCGGCTGCTTTCTTGACGTTTCGTCTTGCCGCCGACTTCTGCTTTTCACTAGCCATGCCAACTCGCCTCCCTGAAGTGATGAACGCCTATGCGTCCAACCAGCTACCGAGGGTAACGCGCGCAGCCTTGGCGGGGAATCCGGCAAAATCTGTAGCGCCGCGATAGAACCGGAACGACGTTCCCCGGATGCTTGCCGAGCATTGCATGATTCAGGCGAACAAAGGAAACTGGGTCAGCAATGGCTCTCGAAGAATACAGGCGAAAGCGCGATTTCAAACGGACGCCTGAGCCAGCCCCGGGCAAAGCAGCCTCGCGGCCAGGATTCTCTTACCTGGTTCAGAAGCATGACGCCACGCGCCTGCACTACGATCTTCGCCTCGAGCTCGACGGCGTCCTCCTCAGCTGGGCAATAACAAAGGGCCCCAGCCTCGATCCCGCCGATAAACGCCTCGCCGTTCGTACCGAAGATCACCCGCTTTCCTACGGCACCTTCGAAGGAACAATTCCTGAAGGCGAATATGGCGGCGGAACGGTTATGCTGTGGGACACGGGAAGCTGGGAACCCAAAGGAGACCCGCATCAAGGCCTGAAGAAAGGGCATCTCTCATTCGTACTCCACGGTGAGAGGCTGAAGGGCGGCTGGGACCTTGTACGCATCCACGGTGAAGGCAAAAAAGACAATTGGCTGCTCATCAAAGAGAAAGACGACTCTGCAAAAGCAGACGGCGCGGCGGCCGGCTTCCTGGAAAACACCGATTCCAGCATCACCACGGGAAGGTCTATGGATGAAATAGCGCTCGACGCTCCGCCGGCAAAGCACAAAGCCGAAGGCGCCGGCGACCTGGCCAGGTTGATGAAGGCATACCCGGACGTTCAGCTGGCGACGCTGGTCTCCGCGCCTCCCGACGGCAGCCAGTGGGTCCACGAAGTAAAATTCGACGGCTACCGCCTGCTGGCTTTCCTCGCCGGCGGCAGCGTCCGGCTGCGGACCCGCAATGGCAATGACTGGACAGGGAAGTTTCCCTCGATTAGCGCTTCGGTAGCCAAGCTGAAAGCAAAATCGGCGGTACTCGATATGGAAGCCGTCGTCCTCGATAGCACCGGGCGAAGCAGTTTCCAGGCCATGCAGCAGGCCCTGGGCGACTCCGGCAAGCCGCAATTGATCCAGGCCTACGTCTTCGACCTCCTCTACCTCGATGGCAAAGACCGAACTGCCGAAGCGCTGACGGCGCGCAAGGACTTGCTGCAAGCCCTGCTGAAAAAGTCCACGGACAGCAACTTCCTGCACTATAGCGATCACGTCGCAGGGCACGGCGCGGAAATGTTCGAGAAGTCCTGCGCCATGCAGCTCGAGGGCATCGTCTCCAAGCTCGCCGATTCTCCCTACCGCCCGGGTCGTCAGAAGACCTGGCTCAAATCCAAATGCATCAAGCGCCAGGAATTCGTGATCATCGGTTACACTGCCGCCCGTAAAGGCAGCCGCGCCATCGGCGCCCTGCACCTCGGCTACAACGAGCACGGCGAATTGAAATATGTCGGCAAAGTGGGCACAGGTTTCAGCATGAAGTCGGCGCAGGATCTCTACGACCGCTTGTCAAAACTTGAAATGAATCATCCGCCGCTGAAGAACCTGCCCCGAAGCGTCCTGAAAACTGCCCGCTGGGTGAAGCCGGAATTGCTGTGCGAAGTCTCCTTCACGGAATGGACCGAGGACGGCCATATCCGGCACCCGTCGTTTCATGGATTACGCGAAGATAAGCGGCCAAAGGAAGTGGTCATGGAAAAGCCCGTGCGCGTCAGCGGAAACGAACCGAAGAACAACAAATCAGAGCGGCTCGATGTTCTGGGCATAAGCATTTCTCACCCCGGCCGCGTAATCTTCCCAGATACCGGTGTAACCAAGGGCGATCTCGCGCAATTTTACGCGGCGGCCGCCCCATGGATCCTCAAGGATATCGCCGGCCATCCCGTAAGTCTGTTGCGCTGCCCCGAGGGAACCTCGGGTGACTGCTTCTACCAGCGCAATCCGGGCACGGGATTAGGGCCCGATGTGAAATCCTTCCGCTGGAAGCATAAGGGAAAATCATATGAGTATCTCTACATTGAGGACGAAAAGGGCCTCATCGAATTCGTGCAGATGGGCGCGATCGAACTGCACCCCTGGGGTGCGCGCGTCGCAAAGATCGATTATCCCGATCGCCTCATCTTCGACCTCGACCCCGCCCCGGACGTCCCTTTCGACGCGGTGAAGTTAGCCGCGCGTGATCTGCGCCGCCGGCTCGAGGCGCGAGACCTGGAGTGTTTTTTGAAATGCACGGGAGGGAAGGGGCTTCACGTCACCGTCCCGCTCGCCGAAAAAGACGATTGGAAAAAGGTGAAGGCCTTCTGCGCCGGCATCGCCGAAGAGATGGTCACCGAGGTCCCCGAGGCGTACGTGGCGACCATGAGCAAGGCCAGGCGCAAGGGCAAAATCTTCGTCGACTATTTCCGCAACGACTATACCGCCACCGCCATTGCCGATTTCTCCGTCCGCGCGCGGCCCGGCGCCCCCGTAGCCGTTCCCCTGGAGTGGAAGGAACTCGACCGCTTGCACGCGGCGAACCAGTTCACCATCTCCGATGTTCTGAAGCGCCTGAAGAAGAGCCCCCCCGCTGCGGCACGTTACGAGCGCCGTCAGAAGCTTCCGCCCGCGAGGTAGCTATTTCGCAATTGGAAGCCCTTCCTTCTGCGGATCTTCACACTGCTAGTACCCGATTGCCCAAGAATCTTCCGGCCGAAATACGACCAACTGCGTATGCACAGCCCGCGGTGCTCTCGCTAAAATGATCCAAGGACGGGAAACGGATATGGCCAACTGTAGAGCCGAATTCAGGCCCAACTTCAAGGCCAACTCAGCCAGGATGGTCCGCTAGCATGGTTCTTGATCCTCATATTAGCGAGCAGCGTTCGCTGCGCCGCTTTTTTGAGGAGTCCGTCTGGCGCCATTTTTACGACGACGTTCGTCTCGAAGAGCCCGGCGTCGCGCAATACGTAGCCAACCTCCTCGTTGAATTCGCCCACACCGATTGTCTCTGCAGGATTCAGAATCGCTCCGGCCGGCCGCTCGACGAAGTCGGTGAAATGCTCATTGAGTCCGATCCCCTCGCCGAGGCAAGCTCCTTTGACAGGGAACGCGCGGTGCGGAAGCATGTGGGCGACTACACGCTTTTCATGACGGGCCTGTTTCCCGAAAGTGTAGCGAAAGCCCGCAAGGCGCGAATCCCCCGCCTCGATTCGTTTATCGATTTCGTTCAGGCGGGCAAAGAATCCTACGCGATCGTTTCCTCATTCGACCAGTTCGAGTACCGCGCTGAAGCCTCTCTCTTCCGCCGCCTCTCCGAGCATTTCGAGGTCTGCGTAGCGGGCCTGAACCTCGTTAAGGAAGACCTCCGGGAGCTTGCAAAAGATCGCGAATGAACGAATAGAAGCGCCTCGAAATGGCGCAGGAACTCCGTGCCAAGGTATCCCCGCTCCCATGACCCGCATCCTGATTGCCGACGACAACGATGCCGTGAGGCAGATGATCCGTTCTCTCGTGGAGTCGCGTGAAGATTTCCAGGTGTGCGGCGAGGCGGCGGACGGAATGGAAGCAATCGACAAGGCCAAGCAATTGAAGCCGGACCTCGTCATTCTCGACATCACCATGCCGCGCGTGGACGGCTTCGAGGCCGCAAGGGTAATCAGGAAATTTTTCCCCGATATCAGAATCTTGATCTTTTCCGTGCATAAAGCGAACCAGTTGATGAAGGAACTGCTCGAGACGGGCGTAAATGGCGCCATCGATAAATCCGAAAGCCATATGCTTCTGCAGGCAATCGACACCGTGTTGCGCGACGGCCGCTATTTTGCAGCCGCCGCGGGGTACGCATGACTTCTCTCGCCAGTGACGCCGCATCTGTCTGGACGCGTTTCGTCCAGTTCGCCCCCCGCCGCATCCCGCGGATCATCGATCGTACCGTCCAGAAGCTGCGCACGCGCCCGGTCGTGGATGATGTCGATTTCGATGCCATCCACGGCACCGACACCCGGCAAGTGATCAAGGTTTACAAACTCGACGCGGTAAGCCCTGCTTACATTCATAGCCACGGTTACGATGCCTGCGACATCGTGCGCCTTCGGAGGGACCTGCTGTATCTGCCGATTTCCCCCAGGGGATATGAGTTTGTCGATGTCGGATGCGGCAAAGGACGCGCGCTGATTTTCGCCGCTGAAATGGGATTCCGCAAGGTGACCGGCGTGGAGATTTCGCCGATGCTGGCCGAAGTTGCTTCGAAAAACCTCGAGATCTGCGGTATCGAGGGAGCCATTCTCGTCGAAGACGCCGCAACCTTCGCGATCCCCGATACTCCCTGCGTCTGCTACCTCTTCGACCCCTTCGGGAAGAGCGTGATGAGGCAGTTCGTCAAAAATGTCGAACAGCGTCTAAAACGTTCCGTCGCGGATCTCTGGATCATCTATCGCGGTCCGTTGCACGGCCGCGTCCTCGAATCGAGCAGCGCCCTGAAAACCTACGATCGCTCCTTCGATAGCGCCTTCTACCGTCGTCGCACCCCGCCGCCGCGCTAGTTCGACATCACCATTCCGCTTCAAAAGTTAGTTCACCACCAGGGTTTTCGCCTCCGATTTCCCACCGTTTTCCCCGGGCATTGGCACCGGCCACGCCGTTGTCACGGTAACCGCGTAGCTCCCGGCGGTTGGCAGCCGGTCGGCAGGCACGGTCGCATGCAGCTCGCTGGGGCTCACGAAAGTCGTTCTCACTGGGCGCCCGTTCAAACACACGAGCGATGTCCTGTTGAATGCAGCACCCTTTACGACCAGCTCGACGGGCCCGCTGCCGTGCACCATCGCGGAACTGCTTGAGACGCTCGAAAGCAACGGTGGATCGGCTGTCGAAGAAGACGTGCCGCTGTCGTCGACGGAACGCCAGAACTCTGGATGGTAGTCGCTATGGTAGCGTCCGTCGAGCACCGCGCCGTTCTTGATCACGGTATGAATCTTTTCCAGGTTCCGAATATCGCTGAGCGGATTCGCGTCCAGGATCACCACGTTGCCGTCCAGCCCCGCCTTTAGCGTTCCCACCTTGTCGGCCTGGCGAAAGAAGTCCG
>CAVOOP010000026.1:0-22374 GCA_963697575.1 uncultured Acidobacteriota bacterium
ACACGTCGTTCGCATCCGTATTCGCCATCCCTGAAATCGACGATCGCATCGAGATCAACGTTCGCCCGGAAGACCTGCGCGTCGACACGTTTCGCGCCGGCGGCCACGGCGGCCAGAACGTCAACAAGGTCGAGTCCGCCGTCCGCATCACCCACCTTCCCTCGGGAATCGTCGTCCAATGCCAGAACGAGCGCAGCCAGCACAAAAACCGCGAGATCGCCATGCGCGTCTTAAAATCCCAGCTCTACGAGCAGGAAATCGAAAAGCGGCGCGCCGCCCTCAGGAAGCTCGACGCCTCCAAGCCCGAAATCAGCTTCGGCAGCCAGATCCGCTCCTACGTGATGCAGCCCTACCAGCTTATTAAGGATCACCGCACCAAGGTCGAGCGCGGCGACGTGCAAAAGGTACTGGATGGCGACATCGACCCGTTTATCCGCGCCTACCTCCTGTACCGCCGCGACGCCGCCTAAGTTCCCCACAGGCCCTTTATATGCAACAAACTACATACGCTGCCTGGTACTACCCGTCCCACCGGCCCTTTCCCGCTCGCACTTCCGCCCCCCAATTTCCCCTGTTAACTCCCTATTAAAACCTTCTGGTGCAATCCGTTGACACCCAAAAGAAGCGCATGCTAGCGTGAATAGTCCATTAGCCCCCACGAAAGCGCAATTTTGGTCTCGTGATTGCCTTTCATACCTCACGGAGGACACTGTTTTGGCTCACGACGAAAAATACCTATTCACCTCGGAGTCGGTCACCGAGGGTCACCCCGATAAAATTGCCGACCAGATTTCCGATGCAGTCGTAGACACCGTATTGAAGTACGATCCGCTGGGCCGCGTAGGCTGCGAAACCCTGCTCTCCACCGGCCTCGTCGTTATCGCCGGGGAAATCACCATCAAGAAGGAATTTCAGGGTCATCTCGAATACGAGAATATTGCCCGCCAGGTCATTCGCGACGTTGGTTACACGCGCGCGAAGTATGGCTTTGACGCCGACACCTGCGGCATCCTCTCCTGCGTCAAGCCGCAATCGCCCGACATCGCCATGGGAGTCGACACCGGCGGCGCCGGCGACCAGGGCCTTATGTTCGGCTACGCCTGCGACGAAACGCCCGAGCTCATGCCCATGCCGATCCAACTGGCGCATCAGCTCACCCTCAAGCTCTCCGAAGTCCGCAAGAAGAACGTAGTCGATTTCCTTCGCCCCGATGGCAAGTCCCAGGTCACCATCCAATACATCGGCGGCCGTCCGGCGCGCGTTGACGCCGTGGTCATCTCCACCCAGCACGATGAAAAGGTTTCGCACGCCGCGCTGAGCGAGGCCATCATCAAGGAAGTCATCAAGCCCGTCCTTCCCGAAAAAATGTTCGACAAGAACACCAAGATCTACGTCAATCCCACCGGCCGCTTCGTCATCGGTGGTCCTATGGGTGACGTCGGTCTCACCGGGCGCAAGATCATCGTCGACACCTACGGCGGCTACAGCCGTCACGGCGGCGGCGCTCTTTCCGGCAAAGATCCCAGCAAGGTGGACCGTTCCGCCTGCTACATGGCGCGTTACCTCGCGAAGAACATCGTCGCGGCCGGCCTTGCCAGCAAGGTGGAAGTGCAGCTTGCCTACGCCATCGGCGTGGCCGAGCCCGTCTCCGTCATGGCGGACACCTTCGGCACCGGCACGATCCCCAACTCGCAGATCACCGAGCTGATTCGCGCCAATTTCAAACTCACGCCCAAGGGCATTATCGAAGCGCTCGATTTGCGCCGCCCGGTCTATCGCCCCACGGCTGCCTACGGCCACTTCGGCCGCGCGGGCTTCACCTGGGAACGCACCGACAAGGCCGATTTGCTCCGCAAGGAAGCTGCCGTAGGCAGCCCCGTAGGAGTCCGCGGCTAGCATCGTCAAACGCAACGCCCACATCGCGGTCCGTGGCCCAACGGGGCCACAGTCCGCGAAAAGAAGTCAGGCCGCCGCGCCATTTGCGACAGCCCGCTGGCATGTCATCCCGAAGGAAGTGAGGGATCTGCATTTCGGGTTAGTCAGGGCACGGCTTCAACCGTGCCGCCGTACGCGGAGCCGGTCGAGGCGTTAATGTTTGTAGTCAGTGGTCGTCAGGCCGCCGCGCCACTTGCGACAGCCCGCTGGCATGTCATCCCGAAGGAAGTGAGGGATCTGCATTTCGGGTTAGTCAGGGCACGGCTTCGACCGCGCCGCCGTACGCGGAGCCGGTCGAGGCGTTAATGTTTGTAGTCAGTGGTCGTCAGGGCACGGCTTCAGCCGTGCCGCACGATCGATCCCGTTAAGGGGCTTTAGCCCCTGAGGCAATCTTAAAACGCAGCACCGAACTTAATCTTTCGCCAAATCCAAAAAAGGGAGCATCTCGTGGAAACACTCAAGCTGAACGGCGACGTCAAAGACATCGCCCTCGCCGAAAAGGGCAAGCGCAGGATCGAGTGGGCCAATCAGCACATGCCCGTCCTGCAATTGATCCGCAAGCGTTTCATCAAGGAGCAGCCCCTCAAGGGCATTCGCGTCTCTGCCTGCCTTCACGTCACCAGTGAGACCGCCAACCTCGCCATCGCTCTTCGCGACGGCGGCGCCGACGTGGTCCTGTGCGCCTCCAACCCGCTCTCGACGCAGGACGAAGTCGCCGCGTCCCTGCTGCGCGACTACAACATCCCCACCTACGCCATCAAGGGTGAGGACAATGCCACCTATTACGCGCATATCACCGCCGCGCTCGACCATGCCCCGCAAATCACCATGGACGACGGCGCGGACCTGGTCACCCAGCTCCTCACCAAGCGCACCGAGCTCATCAAGAACGTGATCGGCGGCACCGAGGAAACCACCACCGGCGTCATCCGCCTCCGCGCCATGGCCAAGGACGGCACCCTCAAGTTTCCCGTGATCGCCGTCAACGACGCGCTGACCAAGCATTTCTTCGACAATCGCTACGGCACCGGCCAGTCCACCCTCGATGGCGTTATCCGCGCCACCAACCTGCTGCTCGCTGGCCTGCGCGTTGTCGTCGCCGGCTACGGCTGGTGCGGCCGCGGCGTGGCCATGCGCGCCAAGGGCCACGGCGCCGATGTAATCGTCACCGAAATCAACCCCACCAAGGCCATCGAAGCCGTGATGGACGGCTTCCGCGTGATGCCCATGACCGAAGCCGCCAAAATCGGCGACGTCTTCATCACCGTCACCGGCAACAAGTCCGTCATCGCCCACGACCACTTCCAAAACATGAAAGACGGCGCGGTGGTCAGCAATTCCGGCCACTTCAACGTCGAAATCGACATCCCGGCTCTCGAAAAACTCTCCAGCGGCAAGCGCGAAGTGCGCCCCTTTGTCGATGAGTACGTCATGAAGGACGGCCGCAAGCTCTACCTCCTCGGCGATGGCCGCCTCATCAACCTCGCCGCCGCCGAAGGCCATCCCGCCTCCGTGATGGACATGAGCTTCGCCAACCAGGCCGTTGCCGCCGAATATATGGTCAAGAACGCCAAGGAACTGAAAGCCCAGGTGTACCCGGTTCCCGAGCACCTCGACCAGCAGATCGCCAAGCTCAAGCTCGAGTCCATGGGCTTCCAGATCGACAAGCTGACCCCCGAGCAGGAGCATTACCTTGCCTCCTGGAACGAAGGCACGTAGTCAGCAGCCTTGACTGGCATTCGCACGCGGCGTAGCGGCTGAAAGCACGCAGCCCGCGATTGCGGCAGCCTTGGCAGAAAAAGCCGGCGAAACGCAGCGTTGCACTTCAGTCAAAGACCCAAACGGGCGGCCCAAGGGCCGCCCGTTTTCTTTCTGCGCAATGACGTCGCGCCCTAAAAGGCGCGCCGTACCTCCGTAGTGCCGGCGTCTCGCCGGCCCTTCTTGCTTCGAATACTCGGATTCAGATCGAATGCTCGTCCGCATGAACCGTGAATTTCATGCGGAACGTATGCAGCGGAAACACGATGGGAATCTCGTAGGAAACCTCATGTTCACCGCGCCAACGGCCGGAAGCTCATTCTGGCTCCCGTTTGCGACAATCGCGGCCACCGCGCCCAGTGGTATCTCCGCCTGTTTTTGCGACGAGGTCACTTTGATTTCGTCCCGGTCGATCCCCAGCCCCAGATCCTGCGCCTTCGCGAGTATCTCCTCGCGTACCGTTTCGGGCGCCCTGGAATTTGCGGCTGCCAGCGCCGCCTCTTTCCGCGTCGCCTTCTCGAATTCGTATCCCCTTAAATATGCGGAACCGACCTCCGCCCCCGAGTAAATCACCACTCCGATGCACATCCCGGCCAGCAGCGCCTGGCCACCCTGCGCAATATATCCCCACGCGCGCCTGGAAAGTTTCATGAACAGCCCCTCTACCGAATCGCCAATATCCCTCGAAACTTTAAAACAGTAGCATCCCCAAAAGCGGCTGTCGACGCGCCCCGCCGCGCCCCCGTTCGGAAAAGTTACCGCCAAATTCCGAAAGAGCTGCCCGCGTCACTCAGCGGAGTTCACCAGGTGGCCGCGCAAATGAAACGTGCTGTAAGGTCACAGGTGGAGAGGATTCACTCGAGCCGCACGGCGAAGGAATAGCGCTCGGTTATTGACGCGAGTTGCCGAACAGCCCCATCGCGAAGAAGCGCGTGATCACGCCCGCAAAAGTCACCCCGATCGCGAACGGTATCCAGCGGTACTTGCGCCACTGGTCGCGAAACCCGGAAGTCTGCGCGAACACGTCGGGGACATACGCCGCGCAGTACGCGACGTTAGCCAGCACGGCCAGCACGAACACCACCAGCACTTCGTCCAGATTCAGCGCCGCTTTCGATCCCGGATAATCAGCGGCGAAATACCCCAGCACAACGAGAACCAGAACGGCGTTGTACACCACACGCCGCGGCTCCCAGTACCCGATAGCCTCAGTGATCCGCTCACGCAAGCCTGCCGCTTCCATGCGCCGAGTCTATCGGGAATTGGCGGAGCGCCCAATCTGAAATTTCCTGAATGCGCCATAAACGGCAACCGAAATTCACCACGCCAAGCACCGGTTGCATTCGCCCGCACGCCTACTTAAGATCGTTCCGATGAATTTGCAGCTCACAGCCTGCGCGCAACTCCAGTGCCCGGCGGCTCGAAGCTTCAGAGTTTGTGCGACAATGCCGCCTTTCGCCAGGGCAGGGTGGGGTTCGGGGTGCCCGGCCCTCCGGGTTCGAGGGTCGGGTCTTTGTGCGCGATTCGCCGGAATCGGAAAAATCAAAATCCCGACCCTCAAAAGCGAGGGATCGGGCAACCGGAAGAACATCTTCGCAGCAACGACCTGCGCCCATTCCCGATTTTTAGGGGGTCGGAGCTTCAGCTCCGACAAACACGCCGGCGCGAAGCGCCCACCGCTCGCGGCGCCCTTCCCGCGAGCTTCCTTCTTTCCAGCATCGAGCGTCCAGCCTCCAGCGACGCCTCCAGCCTCCAGACCATGCTTGAACTAGCTAACTGGGCCATCGAAACCGCCAAGCGTCGCGGCGCCACCTACGCCGACGCCCGCGTCATGGACATCCGCCATCGCGACATCTCCACCAAAAACGGCGAAGTCGGCACGCTCGCCGAATCCGAATCGCTCGGTATCGGCATCCGCGTCATCGCCGACGGCGCCTGGGGCTTCTCCTCCACCGACCGCCTCACCCGCGAAGGGGTGCAAACCTGCGCCGCAGAAGCCGTCGCCATCGCAAAAGCCTCCGCTCTGGCGAAACGCGAAGACGTCGCGCTCGCCCCCGAAGCCTCCTACGTGGACACCTGGCAGAATCCCTTCCTCAAAGACCCGTTTCGCATTCCCGTCGAGCGCCAGATCGATCTCCTGCTCGCCGCCGACAAGGAAATGCGCCGCGTTAAAGGCGTCACCGTAGCCGAAGGCTGCATGACCTTCCGCCGCATCGAGCAGTTGTTCGCCTCGAGCACCGGCTCGGCGATCCATCAGATCAAAATGCAATCCGGCGCCGGCATCGTCGCCACAGCCTTCTCCGGCAACGAAATTCAGAAGCGCTCCTACCCCAACAGCTTCGGCGGCCAGCACATGCTCGCCGGTTACGAACTCGTGGAATCTCTCGACCTCGTCAGTCACGCCCAGCGCGTCGCGGAGGAAGCTGTCGCCCTGCATTCCGCCGCGCAATGTCCCGAAGGCCAGCGCACCATCATCCTCGATGGCTCTCAGCTCGGCTTGCAGATCCACGAATCCATCGGCCATCCCATCGAGCTCGACCGCGTCCTCGGCATGGAAGCCAATTTCGCCGGCATGAGCTTCCTCACCACGAAAAGCTTCGCAAACTCAAATACGGCTCCGATATCGTCAACGTGGTAGCCGATGCGCGCCTCGAGCATGGCCCCGGCCTCGGAACCTTCGCCTACGACGACGAAGGCGTTCCCGCCCAGTGCACCCCCATCATCACCAACGGCCTTTTTACCGGCTATCTCAGCAACCGCGAGACGGCCGCCGCCATCGGCGAAACCCGCTCGAACGGCACCATGCGCTGCGAGAGCTGGAATCGCCTGCCCATGATTCGCATGACCAACATCAGCATCCGTCCCGGCGCCTGGAGATTTCGACGACCTCCTCGCCGACACACCCGACGGCGCGATCCTCATGGAAACCAATCGCTCCTGGTCCATCGATGATCGCCGCTACCATTTCCAGTTCTCCACCGAAATAGGCTGGGAGATCGAAGGCGGCAAAAAAGCACGCATGATCAAGAATCCCAGCTACAGCGGCATCACCACCGAATTCTGGAATAGCTGCGACGCCATCTGCTCCCGCGACCACTGGACCCTCTGGGGCACGCCCAACTGCGGCAAGGGCCAGCCCCAGCAGACCATGGGCACCGGCCACGGCGCCTCGCCCGCGCGCTTTCGCGACGTCAAGGTAGGAGTCGCGTTCGCGAAATGACGCCCGTCAGGAAAAGCGCATTGAAGGCCGCCTCGCGCCGCGCCAAGCCCTCCGCGAAGTCGGCGCGCCGCGTAACCCTGGCAGACCCGCGCCTCGATCTCCAGGCGCTCGCCGGGCGAATTATCAAATTGAGCGAAGCCGATGAAACCGAAGTGGCGATCCACTTTGGCTCGGATGCGCTCACCCGCTTCGCCAACAACACCATTCACCAGAATGTCGCCGAACAGACGCTGGGAATTTCCGTTCGCGCCGTAGTCGATGGACGCACCGCGCGCGTCTTCCACCAACAAGACGGACGACGAATCCCTTCGCCGCTTGGTGGCCTCCGCCGCGCAGTTGGCGCGGCACCAGCCGAAAAATCCCGACCTGCTCCCAATGCCCGGCGCGCAGAAATATCAGAAGGTCAATCGCTTCTTCGGGTGCCACCTCCGCCGCCACGCCCACGATTCGCGCCCGTGCGGTCACCAGGGTCTGCAAGATGGCGGAAAAGGCCGCAACAAACCGCCGCGGGAATTTTTTCCAGCGGCTCCGTCCACACCATGCTGGCAAACTCCAGGGGGCTTTTCGCGCAGTACGAACAGACCCGCGCCGAATTCTCAATGACGATCCTTGAAGAGAATTCCTCCGGCTGGGCCAAATCAACGTCCTTCGATATCGGCCAGATCGACCCCGGCGCCCTCGCCGAAAGCGCCAGCCGGAAGGCCGCAGATTCGCGCAACCCGCGCGACCTCGAGCTCGGCCACTACACCGCAATCCTCGAGCCCGCCGCCGTTCTCGATCTGGTCGGCTTCCTTTTCTACGATTTCGCGGGAACTTCCGTGCGCGACAAGCGCTCCTGCCTCACCGGGCGCCTCGGCAAAAAGCTCTTCGGCGATAACATCACTCTATGGGACGACGCCTACCATCCCCTGCAGATGGGCCGCCGTTCGACGGCGAAGGCGTTCCGCGCCAGAGAGTGCTGCTGGTCGATCGCGGCGTGCCGAAAAATCTGGTCTACGCGAGGGCCACCGCGAAAAAAATGAAAGCCAAGCCCACCGGCCATGGCTTCCCGCTCCCCAACGAACACGGCGAAGCCCCCATGAACCTCGTGTTGGCCGGCGGCGATACATCCGTCGGACGAAATGGTTCGCTCGACCGAGCGCGGCGTCCTGGTCACGCGCCTCTGGTACATCCGCGAAGTCGATCCCTACAAAAAAATCCTCACCGGCATGACCCGCGACGGCACGTTCCTGGTCGAAAATGGCCGCGTAGCCGGCGGAATCCGCAATTTCCGCTTCAATCAAAGCGTCATCGAAGTGCTATCGAACGTCGAGATGCTCGGCCCGGCCGTGCGTCGCTGCCGGCGAAGAATCCTTCGACATGGTCGTCCCCGCCATGAAGGTCCGCAACTTCCATTTCAGCGAAGTAACAAAATTCTAGCCCGCCGCAGCCGTCCGCTGCCTTACGTGTCATCCTGAGCCGTGCGCGCGAAGCGCGCACGGTGAGGGACCTGCTTCTTCTCTCGCTTTCAGCTATTCCCGCCTGTCAAAGCTTCGACGACGCCATGCGTCATTTGCATCGCGGCGAAGTCGGTCCCTGGGAACGCCAATCTCCCGATTGGCGGGTTTTTGACTCGCCGGCTGCCCGACCCTTCGCCTTTAAGGGTCGGGTCTTTGACTTGCTTCTACGGCGCACCTGCCACGCGCCAGTTGTCACACCGGCAAAGCCGCCGGTTGCCGCCTCCGTGCCCTATGGCGAAGCGCCCTTCGCCCGCTCGGTCAGCATCGTGATCACCGCTTTGTAAATTCGCTCTGTGGCAGGCCGGCGGTAGTCCCAGCGCGCATCGGCTTTCGGCGGAATCACAGCCATCATCGCGTTCGCTTCGAACAGCAGAATCTCCCCATTTTCATCTAAGCCGAAATCAACCCCGCCGTAGTCAAGCTCGAGCATTTTTTGAATCTCCGCGAGTGCTTCCATCGCCCGGGCGCCCAGCACGCCGGGCATGTCCGCCAGGAACGCGGCGTCTTCGGCGCGGTGTTCCGGAAAGTCTTCCATCTCCGCGCTGAAGTAGTGGACTTTCCAGTTGCTTGAAACCGCGGCGTGCAATGGATAGAGCCGCCCGTCGATCATCATCACCCGGTACTTCCGTATCTTGCCGTCGGGTCCGCGAGCATCGAGATATTCGATTACGGTTAAGTCCTTGCCTGGAAGGTGCGCCAGTGCCGCCGGCAATTCCTCGAAGCGTTCTACCCGCAGAAAGTGTTCCCCTCCATGAAAGCCGAGGCTTCGCAGCAGAAAAGGAACCTGAAATCCCATGACCGTAAGCCCGGTCTCAGCGCCGGGCACGGCCAGCGATTCCCGCGGCACGGTTATGGTTTTCGCGGTTCTCACGCCGGGCACGCGGGAAAGCCGCCGGGCAATCTCGCAGCGCCCGGTTGCGAACACCGCCGCGGGCGAGTTGATCACCGCAGCGCTCGTATGGGCCAGCAGGCACTGTGCGCCAACCAGCGCCGCCGGAGCCAGGTCCGCGTCGCTGATGGCATTGACGACCAGTTGGTGCCGCGGCAGCGGCGTTCGCGAATCGTAAAACTCCGTCACGACAATATGCTTCTGAAAAGCCTGGTCGCTCATGAAATCGTGTATTTTAGAATTCCCGTCAGGGCTCGAAACCAGACCCAGAACGCTGATAGGCGCCTGTTTGCCGCGGTATGGCACGGTAATGACGCAGCGCCCCTGAAAGGCCGCGCGCCGGTGCCCGAACGCCCGTTCCGGGTTTCCGAGGCTCGCCATCACAAACGACATGCCGATGTGCGCTTGCCGGTGCTGCGGATCGATCTTCAGCGCGTGCTGCAAGTGCCCGCGCGCCTCTTCGAGTTCCTTGGTTTGAATCAGAAGGATGGCGAGATTCACGCGCGTCAGCGGATCGTCCGGATGTCTCGTCAGCGCCTCATCGTAAACTTTTCGCGCCTCCGCCTTGTCTCCCGCGGCCACCAGAAGGTTTCCCAGATTGTTCAGTGCCCCCGCGTGCGAAGGCTCCAGCTTCAGCAACTCCGCGTAGGCGTTTCTCGCTTCCGCGTCCCGGCCCATCAGCCGCAGCACATTGGCTCGTTGGAAGAGAAGAGCAGAAACGTCACCGGACCCCGCCGCAATCTGTTCCGTTCCAGCCGCAGTGTTGAATGTGTTCACGTAGCCCCTTCCTCGCAATCCCCTTGCCAGATCGCCAGATTCAAAACGGCACGCCCGCCTTCCCCAGGATTCATGGGTAGAAACAAATTCTTAGAAAGTTCTAAGCCGTGCCGGCGTCCTCCCCTCCGCGCGTTTCCATCCGAGCCCCCATTCTTGACAATCCAATTTTCGTAATATTAAATGTGCCCCGGACGCCCCATTTGCGTGCCCTCAGGCAGCCAAGTGAAGGAACCTGTCACCGGCGGAGAAATGAAAAATAATTCGACACTTTTGGCCCTCGTCTTCGCCGGCCTCCTGATTCCGGTAGCCTCCCTGCAAGCTCACCATGGCTTGTCGGCGTACGATATGACGGCGACGCGTTCCCTCAAGGGAACGATTACCAGCTTCGATCTTGCCAATCCGCACGCCCAGATCGCCTTTGACGCCAAGGATGACGCCGGCAACGTGGAACATTGGACGGTCGAAAGCGGCCCCGCCATCCGCGCCATGAAGGAGGCTGGTTGGCGCGCCGACTCGCTCAAGCCCGGCGACGAGGTCACAATTTTCTTCCATCCCAGCAAGCGTGCTGTGGACGTCGGCGTGCTCATCAGAGTCGTGTTTCCTGACGGCGCCGTCCTTCCATTGAAGAACTCCGGGGAAAAAGCCGAGCCGAATAACTAGCCGGCGAATTCGCGCGCAAATTGGTCCCCGTTGTCACCCGCTGGGGCTGTCAGCTATGAGCTGTGAATGAGTTGATGTGGAAGAAGAAGCGCGAGGAAGCGTGAAGAAACGTGAGGATGCCCGAAGACACTGCGGGCGTACTGCGGGGATAATGTGGGTATAGCATGAGAGTTCGTCGCGCAGGATCGATCGCCGCGTTGGCGGCTCTCTTCTTCTTGCCCATCCTCTACGGCCACTCCCAGAGCGCCCCACCCGCGCCAAACTCTCGCCCAAAAGTTGACCAGAAGTTCGATCCCCGCGACCTGAGCGGACCCTGGATCGGTGAGCGCTCGCGGCCCGGCATTCTGAATTTCGGCAGTTTCGACCAGAAGATTCCCGAGCCGCCTTTGACAGACTGGGCCAGGCAGCATTTGCTTTATAAATCGATCTCGCACGACGCCTTGGGCGGAACGCACATCCCCGGTTGGGACCGGCCCGGGCATGTTTGTTACCTCACTTCCGAACCCTGCTTTTCCGCGGACCCCAACGGCGTTCCGGCAAACGATCCGGACGGCGAGTACCCCGGCAAGGATTGTGAGCCCTTGTCATCCCCCGCGGTGTACGACTGGCCTCGCAATGGCGAAATGGAGCTCGTTTTTACGCGCGAAGGCGACCGCATTTTCCAGATGTTCGAGTATCACCGCGAGTGGCGCACCTTCTGGCTCAATCGCGAACATCCCACGGATCTTGATCCCACATACGAGGGCGACTCGACCGCCCGTTGGGAAGGCGACACGTTGGTCGTCGATACCATCGGCTACAACGGTAAAACGATGATCACCGTGAATGTCGGCCATTCCAAGAGTGACGCGTTCCATCTGGTCGAGCGTTTTCAGCGCATCGACCATGACCACTTGGTGCTCGATATGACCTACTACGATCCCAAAGCATGGGGAGACAAATCCTGGCCGGGCTTCCGCAAGTACTTTGTCCTCGCGCCCAAGGAAAATTTTCAGGAGTTCATCTGTAGTCCCAGGGAATACCAGGCCTACGATAAGGCCGTCACCATCCCGGAAGAGAAAGCCAAGCAGGCTGCGGGAAAGTGAAATTCTGTTTCCCCTTCTTTCCTCGAATCGGGACAATGCGGGTCATGTCTTGAGGTCTTTCAAGCCCATGCGAAAATTTTGTGCGAGGCCCATCGCGGCCCTTGCGTCTTCCGCCTTTGGTCTGATCCTCGCCGCCGCGCTCTTCCAGACGGTCCCAACGCCCGCTGCCGGCGGCGTTTCCATCGCTTCGGACGAAATCGCTGGCGTGGTCGCCAGTTCGCACGGGCCGGAAGCTGGAGTCTGGGTGATCGCGGAAACCTCCGATTTCCCGGCGAAGTTTCGCAAAATTGTGGTTACCGACAGCCGCGGCCAGTATCTTCTCCCCGATCTGCCCAAAGCTGCCTACAGGATCTGGGTGCGGGGTTACGGCCTCGTGGACTCGGCGCCAGTGGAAGCAGCACCGGGAAGAAGGCTGGCGTTGACTGCAACGATTGCTCCCACTCCGCGCGCCGCGGCCCAATATTTTCCGGCAAATTATTGGATTTCTCTGCTCGGCGTGCCCCCTGAGAGCGCCTTCCCTATGACGATTCCTGGCACTCGTGCGCCCACCGTAATCGCCACCCAAACCGAATGGCTCTCCGCCCTGAAGGGCTGCTACGGCTGCCACCAGTTGGGAAGCAAAGCAACGCGTGAGATTCCCGCGAGCCTGGGTGCTTTTGAAACCAGCACCGCGGCGTGGGAGCGTTTTAACTCCTCCGGCCAGGTGGGGCAGCGAATGATGGAGAGCCTCAGCCGTTTCGGTCGCGAAAAGGCGCTGGCGATGTTCGCCGACTGGGGCGACCGCATCGCTCAAGGCGAGTTGCCGCCGGTGCCGCCGCGGCCCGAGGGAGTTGAACGAAACGTGGTCGTCACCGTATGGGACTGGTCCGTGCGCGCGGCATTCGTCCACGCCCTCGTCAGCACCGACAGGAGGAATCCCTCGGTGAATGCGAACGGCCCCATTTACGGCGCCGACTGGTCGGCCGGCGCCCTTGCCGTGCTCGATCCCGCAAAGAATACGAAGGCCATGATCGCTGTTCCATTTCCCAATGACGGCGACCGGAAAAAACTCGCTCCCTGGTCGCCGCAATCCCAGCTTGCGCCGTCGGTTTACTTCGGCAATGAATTAGTCTGGAACGATCCAGTGAATCCCGGCGCGATTGCCATGGATTCCAAAGGCCGCGTGTGGTTCAACGTGCAGAACCGCCTCGATAACGCCGCCTACTGCAAGGCCGGGTCCCCCAACCCTTTCGCGAAGGCTTCTCCGCGCGAATCGGGCGGCGTGGGTGTCGACGTGTATGACCCTAAAACCCGCCAGTTCGAATTTGTTGATCAGTGCGTCAAAACCGAGCGCCTTGTTTTCGCCGATGACAACGATCAAACCCTGTTCTTTGCCATCGAGGGAAATCCCGGGGGAATCGGCTGGCTCGATACCCGCATCTGGGATGAGACCCACGACGCCGAGAAATCGCAGGGTTGGTGTTCGGCTATCGTCGACTATGATGGCGACGGCATCGCCTACAATGTGGCCGACGACAGCATCTGGTACGCCGCTTTGAATCCCCGGCCCGGCAGGCTGATCCGCATGACGCGCGGCGCCAATCCGCCCGCCACTTGCACGGCGCAAGCCTACGAACCCCCGGCGTTCGCGGGCCATGGAACGGGCGGGTCCCACGCCAGGGGAATCGATATTGATACCCGCGGCGTGGTTTGGACGCCCTTAGCGCCGGAAGGCAATCTCGCCAGCTTTGACCGGCGAAAGTGCAAACCGCTCGCGACCGACGCAACCCCCGCTGCCACCCGGAATTGCCCGGAAGGCTGGTCCTTCTATCCGATACCCGGCCCTTCCTTCAAGGCCCAGCCAGATGTGAAGTCCGACTACAATTATTACCTGTGGATCGACCGCTACAACTCCCTCGGGTTGGGGAATGACGTACCTATTGTCGACGGCGCAAATTCAGATTCGCTCCTCGCCTTCGAACCAAAAACCAAAAAGTGGGTTCGCCTGCAGGTTCCCTATCCCATGGGCTTCTTCTCGCGATTTTTCGATGGCCGCATCGACAGCGCCTCTGCCGGTTGGAAAGGCCGTGGTCTGTGGGCCGCGAATGAAACACGCGGCTCCCAGCTCACCGAAGGCGGCGCGAGCATGCCCAGCCAGTTGGCGCATTTCCAGATCCGCCGCAACCCCCAGGCGAAGTAGCCTTCAGAGCCGGCGTGGCAAAGTCATTTCGAGTCTGGGCATGCCGGGTTTTTGGCCGTACGCATTTATTTGTCATCCCGACCGGAGGGTCGACGGTGTCTGTCGAGCCGGAGCGGAGGGATCTCTCTTCAATTCCGCCGCAACCACACGCCGGCCACAGGCCCAGGTATCTGAGCTTCAGGGCCGCGAAATTTTCCTCGCCCACCGCAAACCTGTCGGCTTTTCCGTTTGCCTTTTCGGTTTAGCCTGTAGTAGTTTGCCCGCGGAGCGCGTCATACGCCTGTAGATTCAAAGAGGAGGCCTTTTTTAATGGAGCCAAAGAAATCCCCGCAATATAGCCACGAACTGTTCGACCTGTATGACGAATTCGCTCACGGCGAAATCACGCGCCGCCAATTCACCGAACGCGCCGCAAAGTTTGCCATCGGGCTAAGCGCCGCCGCGCTTCTCCAAAACCTCCAGCCGAATTACGCCTTGGCCCAGCAGGTTCCGAAAGACGATCCTCGCATCAAGTCCGGATACGTGGACTACCCCTCGCCCAAAGGCTCGGGCACCATGCACGCTTATCTCTCGCGTCCGGCCAAGCCCGCAGGCAAGCTCCCGGGAGTGGTCGTGGGCCACGAAGCGGGAGGGCTCAACCCCTATGTCGAGGATGTGGCGCGCCGCTTGGCCCTTCTCAACTTCATCGCTCTGGCTCCCGACGCCCTAACCCCGCTCGGCGGATACCCCGGAGACCAGGAAAAAGGGTTGGAGCTTCAAAAGCACATGGACCGCGCCAAGATGAACGAAGATTTCGGCGCCGGCGTCACCTATCTGCAAGCCGACCCCGGATGCACCGGAAAAGTTGGCATGGTCGGTTTCTGTTTTGGAGGCGGGGTCGCGGTCCAGTTGACAACTCAGATGCCGAGCCTGGCCTGCGCGGTCTCCTATTACGGCCGTGAGCCGGCAACCGAAGACGTCGCGAAAATCAAGGTGCCCCTGCAGTTGCATTATGCCGAGTTCGATAACGCCTCAAACCCCGGTCGCCCGGCCTTTGAAGCCGCCTTGAAGGCCAATCATGTCGATTACACCGCCTATTCCTATCCGGGCACTCATCACAGCTTCCACAACGATTCCACGCCGCGCTATGACGAGGCTGCCGCAAAGCTGGCCTGGCAGCGCACCGTCGATTTCCTCAACAAGAACCTGCGCTGACATGCCGATGCCATCGATGCCCATGCGATCGATGCGGATGCCGTCGATGGCCTCCAAGCGGCTGTCCTCCATGCCGATATCCCGACGGGGAGTGTCCCCCCTAGCAGGGTGCGGAAAAACTCCGGTTTTTAGCTGGGCTGTCGGCGCACCGTCGATTTCCTCAACAAGAACCTGTGCTGACATGCCGATGCCCTCCATGCGGATGTCCCCCCCGGGAGTGTCCCCCCTAGCAGGTTGCGGAAAAACCTCGGTTTTTAGGGGGTCGGAGCTTCAGCTCCGACATAAAGTCCGGGGATTCAACGGGGCTTTAGCCCCCGAGGAACAGATTTTGGCATTTTTCCGCCGCCTGCCAGGGATGTCCCCCACAGCAGGTTCCGGAAAAACTCCGGTTTTTAGCTGGGCTGTCGGCGCACCGTCGATTTCCTCAACAAGAACCTGTGCTGACATGCCGATGCCCTCCATGCGGATGTCCCCCTCGGGAGTGTCCCCCCTAGCAGGGTGCGGAAAAACCTCGGTTTTTAGGGGGTCGGAGCTTCAGCTCCGACATAACGTCCGGGAATTCAACGGGGCTTTAGCCCCTGAGGAACAGATTTTCGCCTTTTTCCGCAGCCTGCTAGGGATGTCCCCCACGCGGATATCACTGACGCCCATCTCCTCGGTGAAAATCCATAAGCGTCCGCGCGGCCGCATCGTCGCTTCGATCTTTTTACTACTCGCGGTCCTGCCGCTGCTTTCGGTCCCCACACTTTCCGGCCAGACCGCCTCAAACGCGCCGCCGAAGCGGGCTTCCTCGGGGTCCGCCTCCTCTGAAATTCCTCACTTGATCAAGCAGGGCGCCGCCAGCCAGCTCATTGTCGACGGCAAGCCGTTCCTCGCGCTTGCCGGGGAATTGAACAACGACAGTTCGAGCAGCCTCGAGTACATGAAGTCCGTGTGGCCGAAGCTCGTCCAGGCCAGGCTCAACACTGTGCTCACGCCCGTTTCCTGGGCCCAGATCGAACCTCAGGAGGGCAAGTTTGATTTCCGCGTGCTCGATGGCGTGATCCAGGGCGCGCGGGTTCACAACCTTCATCTCACGCTCTTGTGGTTCGCAAGCTGGAAGAACGGCCTCTCCAGTTATCCGCCCGACTGGGTGAAAAAGGATTTCCAGCGCTTCCCGCGCGCTCAGATCAAATCCGGAAAAACCCTCGAGCTGCTCACGCCGTTAAGCGACGCGAACCGCGACGCCGATGCCCGCGCCTTCGCCGCCCTGATGCGCCATGTCAAGCAGATAGACGGTCAGCAGCACACTGTGATCATGATCCAGGTGGAGAATGAAATCGGGATGAGGGAGGATTCCCGCGACCGCTCGCCCCTGGCCAACGAGGCCTTTCAAGGCCCCGTGCCCAAGCAGTTGATGGAGTATCTCGAGCAGCACAAGGACTCCCTGATTCCCGAATTTCGCGCCGTGTGGGAAGAGGCTGGCTTCAAAACCTCCGGCACCTGGGAGCAGGTGTTCGGTCAGAATGCCGCGACCGACGAAATCTTCATGGCTTGGAATTTTGCGCGGTACATCGGCGGCGTCGCCGGAGCGGGCAAAGCCGAATACCCGATTCCGATGTTCCTGAACGCCGCGCTGGCCGGAAGAACCCTCGAGCAGGAACGAAAAGGCGAGCGAACCAGGTTTTCCGCTGTCGGCGGCCCCATGGACGATCTCATGGACGTCTGGCGAGCCGGCGCCCCGCAAATCGATATACTCGGGCCCGACGCCTACAGCAACTTTGCCGAATATGCCGCCAGGTACGACCGGTCCGGAAACCCGTTGTTTGTTCCCGAGACCGTGGGCGGATCGATAGGCGCTGCCCGCGTGATTTACGCCTTCGGGCGCCATGGCGCGGTCGGCTTCTCGGCCATGGGTGCCGTCGAGAGGTCGCCGAAGCCCGACAACGAGCTGATCGATAGCTACGACCTCATCGAGCAGCTTGCTCCCCTGATCGAGAAACACAAAGGTGATGGCACGATGTCCGGTGTGCTGCTCGCGCCCAGCGATCCGCCGCAGAAAATACAGGTTGGAAACTACACGCTGGAGGCCGGATTCCTCACGCCGCGCGTCGCGCCCATGACGCAGGCGACGGAAATTCCGCCCTTCACCTACGCCGCCGCGATCTTCATCGCCGCCGGGCCCGATGAATATTTCGTGGCCGGCACGGGCGTCACCCTCAAGTTTTCTCCAGCCACGCCGGGGCCGCCGCTCGCCGGCCTCGCGACAGTCGAAGAGGGATCTTTTGTGAACGGCCGCTGGGTCCCCGAGCGGCGCTTCGCGGGCGACGACACCGAAGAGGGCGACATGATCGTAATGAAATGGGCGCCGGGCAGTTGGGTTCCGTTTTACCGCCAGCGCGTCACGAAATCCCCCATCCAGCGCGTCACACTATATCGCTACCGCTGAAGACCCTGTCTGGCACCGTCATCAGCTGTTAAGCCTCTCACTTTGCGAAAAACTCCTTGTAGTTCATGACGCCACCTGCTTGTGGTCCCCGATGTCATCCCGAACGCAGTGAGGGATCTGCATTTCGACTTTCGGCCGTACGCCATCGGAGGGGAAGAACTTTTAGAGTCGGTGCGGCAAGGTGGTTTTTCGTCAGGGCATGGCTTCAGCCATGCCGCAACCGTTGAACGATCAATGCGGCTTCAGCCGCTGAGGGACTGTTTTGCCATTTGTCACACAGACTCTTAATTTCTCGCGCCAACCTCGGTCCGCTATTTCTTCGGCTCCGGTTCGTTCGTGCCTTGCATCAGCACCGCCTGCCAGCCCTCGGGACGGAATGCCCATACGTCCGTAAATCTCACGTGCGACAGACGCGGTTGCGTCGTCCCGTCCGCCGCGGTCTCTGTTTCCGTTACGTCCACCTTGCCGCTCAGCACCGCCAGGCCTTTGTAGAGATGAACCTCTGTCTCGAGAGGTTTGAAGCTCACTCTGCCGGGACGTTTATTGCTGGCCGCCTGCGCTAGAAGCTCAGCCTTCGTCTGCGAACGCCCGTTC
The DNA here is from genome assembly GCA_963697575.1 of uncultured Acidobacteriota bacterium. GTDB lineage: Bacteria > Acidobacteriota > Terriglobia > Acidiferrales > UBA7541 > Palsa-295. The sequence goes on from CAVOOP010000026.1 coordinate 18,219, forward strand.
AGGTGGATGAATACAAGATCGTCCGCCAGCAACTTCCGAAAAGCGGCGCCGTCGCCGTTGCTGAGCGCGGTAAATATTTGTGTCTGAAGTTCGAGGGCTTCAGCCTCCGTTATTTGCGCCCCCGGTTTGTCTCTTTTTCCCGCGTGCAACTGCGCACCGTCGCCACACAGCAGCACTCCCACTATCACCGCAAAGATCGACACAAAGATCGACACAAAGATCGCACTAGGGGTAATCGGGTACTTCACCCCTAACGTAGTTCTCTCCGCCACCGTAGGACATTCCGGTATGGCTCGCATTCTTGTCTCTCCTTATCCTGTCAGTATAAGGCTGGAGTGGTATCGCATAACCCTGCGGAACGGCTGTTTAAAAGGAGATTCCATGAATAACAGCACCAAAGATCAGGCACAAGGAAAATTTCACGAAGTGAAGGGCAAGGTCAAAGAGAAAGTAGGAAGAGCCACCAATAACCCCAACCTGGAAGCCGAAGGGCAGGACGAAAAGGTAGGCGGCAAGGTTCAGAAGAAGGTCGGGCAGGTCGAGAAGGTTTTCGAGAAGTAAGCGCGCAGTTCTTCCAGGCAGGGAAGCAATCGAACGATCCGGGGGCAAGCCGGCACGATCCAGCGAACGAATGCCCCCGGATCCCCACTCTTTTAGAAACTCAGCTTTTCCCCTTGAACGCCATCTTCTGCGCCATAAACAGAAGCAGGTTCCTGTCGCCCTGATCCATCCGGCTCAAAAGGGTATGGAACTTGTTCCAGACCTGCGCGCGTTTGCCCGAAGTTCCCCATTCGCCTGCCACGCTCTTCTCCGGCGTCGGTAACACCGGAATCTCGGGCGGTTTTTCCCCGTCGTAGAAAAGCTGGTAGAGCGGAACTTCCAGCGCGCGCGCCAGCTTTTCCAGTGTTCCCACCGCTGGCACCGTGTGGCCATTTTCCACTCGGGAGATGTAGCACCGCAGCAGCCCTGTTTTCCGTTCGATATCGCCCTGCGAAAGGTTTTTTTGTTCCCGGATTTGCCTTAACCGTTCTCCGATAATCATTCGAGGCTCTCCCTGCGATTTTGAATTTCCTGCACGTCCATCACATTGGTGCTCCCTGCCAGTCGCCGGAATCGCTCTTGGCTCTCGCGCAGCGCCCTCTTGGTCTCCACGTGCCCGGTCACTTCCACCTCCAGCGCCTGCACGGTCACCACGAGGTCGCGTTCCTTCCGTTCCACCGCATACTGCAACAAACTTTGGGTTCCCAGTAACTCTGCTTCAATCCGCCTGCGTTCCACCACCATGGCGGCAACCACCAGCGTCATCGTGCCGATTACCCCCACAAAGGTGTCGAGAAGGATCACCGACGTCGTCAGGTTTTTCGCCACGAAAGACCCATATCCGTGCATGGTGCCCCAGATCGCGCTGCCAAAAAGGATAAGGGTCGTTCCCGCCGCTTCCAACGGGCAGAACCGGAACGCCGCCCAGATCAGGAAGGGAACGCACACCCATACCTGCACCACCTGGTCCTTGTTCAGTGACTCCGAAAGCGGACCGAAAACCAGCAAACACACAAAAATCAGGCCCACCAGCAGCATGGTCAACTCGCGCACTTCGCCCCCGTCCAGGCCATGATGCGAAGCGCGGAACACCAGGATAAGAAACGGCGCCACCAGCAGGATTCCGATGCCGTGCGCCAGCCACCAACTCACCCACCGAAATCCAGCGTCCCTCAAGCTCAGGCTTCCGTCCAGGTAATTCGTGCCCACGCCGATCGTGGGGTTAATCAACGGCGCGCAGACGCAAGCGAACAATACAAACAGGAACACACCCTTCGCCGTGTCAAAGGCCTTCGCCCCGTTTGCAAACCTCTTGATCAGGTAAGCCCCGGCGATTCCTTCCAGAACGCTTGCCACGGGAATTGAGAAAGTGTTGGGAACCAGGCCCGCCCGCGTTACGTGGTCGAGAAAGCATCCCACCAGGATGGCTGGCCACACGCGATACCCAAATAGAACAAAACCCGCGATTGCCACGCCGGAAGGAATCCAAATCGGCGTTACATACGGATGGACAAACGCCACCCTCAGCCCCAGCCTCCCTGCGACAAAATACGTAAGGGTGACCGTCGCGAGCAGCCCCAGATTTTTTGCCGACAGTGTTTCGCCTAATCTCTTAAGCAATGAGTGTTTCTGCCTGGTAAACGGCTCATACCCATGACCCTGGGGTTCTACTACAGTTAATATAGTAGTGGAGCCTTCCGCGCTATCCTACTATTGTCATATCCCAGGTTCAATCACTTTGCAGCCCCGTTAGCGAGTGCGGCACTGTAACAACGCATAAACAAAATTCCCATGGCCAAATTTTGTCACTCGTCAGAACACGCTCGGCTTGCAGGTGCCCACCCGGGTTCAAGGATTGGATCTTTCTGCACAATTCGCCGCAATCAGACATGCGCCTTTAAGTCGTACCGGCACTCCTGCCGGCGCGGGCCACAATGCCAACGCCAACGCGGCAGCGCCACCCCGCGGAAAATGTTCTAAGTTTAGCGGACTGTGTGGCAATCTTCTCCCAGGGTCCCACTCTTCGCCAAAGAATTCTCCTTGGTGTCATCCCGAACGCAGTGAGGGATCTGCATTTCGACTTTCGGCCGTACGCCATTGGAGGCGAGGAGCTTTTCCAGTCTGTGTGACAACCCTGCTCTCGGTGTTGATGCTCAGTGGCGCCGGCACTCTTGCCGGCGCGCTTCAGTCAACGCGAAAAAGCCAGCGCCATCGGCTTATTCCGCGGTTTTTGGGGGGCCGGAGCTTGGATAGACCGTGTGGCAATCCCAAATCCTTCGTGGCTTTCAGCCACGACATAAGCTTCGGCAAATCAGTCGGGCTTTAGCCCCTTAAACTCCTGACCCAGCAGTTGGCACACAGGCTCTTCAGCTCCGACATAAAGTCCGCGCATTCAGCAGGGCTTTAGAGCCTGTGTGACAACCCGCGTTTTCGTCAGGGCACGGATTCATCCGTGCCGCAAATGCCGAAAAAGCAATGCGGCTTCAGCCGCTGAGGGACGATTTAGCCAGTTCTCACACAGACTCTTTTCAGCCACCGCATAAGCTCCGGCAAATCAGTCGGGCTTTACAGGCTGCGGAAAAACACTCGGTTTTTAGGGGGTCGGAGCTTCAGCTCCGACATAAAGTCCGGGCATTGAACAGGGCTTTAGCCCCTGAGGAACACTTTTGGCATTTTTCGCAAGCCGAGGCGAAGGAAAAAGCTCGTGCCCTGTGCCTGGCTTGCTTTCATCTCAATAGCTGGTAAAATCGCGGCCATTTTTCGAGGGAGGGCGCCCTGAAAATCACCATCCTGCTCTGTGCCGGTTTTGCTCTTTCCCCTCGCGCTTTTTCGCGGCAGCAGCAGGGCTCTTCGAATTCCAATTCCAGCGCAACTTCGAACCCATGAAAATCAACGACCCCGAAACCATCGCCGAACTAAAGTCTCTTTACCCGCTCTACGAAGCCGCTCTCGTAGCCAATGACGCGGACACCCTCACCCGCATGTTCTGGGCTTCGCCTCACGCCATGCGCTTCGGCGTAGCCGAGAACCTCCATGGCATCGACGAAATCGCCGCCTTCCGCAAAGGCCGCTCGCCCGCCAACCTCGCCAGAACCATCCGGCGCCTCGATATCGTCACCTTCGGCCGGGACTACGCCAGCATAACCCTGGAATTCGAACGCACCGTCGATGGCCGCGCCGTCCTGGGCCGCCAGAGCCAGGTATGGGTCCGCCTCCCCGAAGGCTGGCGCATCGTAGCCGCCCACGTCTCCATGCTGCCGCAAGCCACTCCAAAGAAATAATCCGCTACCTTTCGCCGCCGCCGTTGCCGTAGCCGTTGCCGCTTGCCGTTGCTGTTGTCTTTCGCTGTTGTCTTTCGCTGTTGTCTTTCGCTGTTGCCTTTCGCCGTTTCCGTTGCCTCTGCCGTTGCATTCGCCTTTCATTGTCATCCGGAGCGCAGCGAAGGACCCCTCTTCGCCGTTGCTGTTCGCCGTTGTTTCTGCTTCTCGCCGTTGCTTATGCCTTTCGCCCTTGCCTCGGTTACTCCTCACACACGTTGCAAAAAAATCCCCGTATGTCATCCCGAACGCAGTGAGGGATCTCCATTTCGATGTTTCGGACTTACGCGTCAGAGGAG
>CAVOOP010000027.1:0-22401 GCA_963697575.1 uncultured Acidobacteriota bacterium
GCAAGGCTTGTCAGCTATTCGAGATCTGGAAGCCAAATCGACAGGTGCGTGTCGTCAAAAGCGGTTACACACTGCGCATCCAGGTTCCAGCCCCCTTCCGACTGCATTGGACGGGCGACGAGTGGCGGACGGTCAACGATACAGCGTCCACTCCAACTAGTTTCGGAATTGAATTCGTCGATATTCCAATCACCGCATCCCAGCACGCGCCGCTTCGCTTCACTTTTTTCTGGCCGGAAAGCAATTCGTGGGAAGGCCGCGACTATATGGTTGCGGTGGGACACTAAGAAGGGCGGGAGTAACAGCTACAAACGGCCGGCATTTCTCAGCATGCCGCCATCGATGAAGTGCGTGCTGCCGGTAACGTAGGCGGCATCGTCGGAAGCCAAGATACACGGCGAGCTGAGCGACCTCTTCAGGCTTGCCCCAGCGCCCCATGGGAATTTCCGCCAAAATCTGATCGTTCAGTTTGGCGTCGCTTTCGACATCCCGGTCGATCGGGGTGTAGATTGCGCCCGGTCCGATATTATTCACCGTAATTTGGTGCGGAGCGAGTTCGACAGCGATGGTGCGCATCAGCATTCGCAGACCGCCTTTAGAGGCGCAATAGGGAGCGTTGTGTGGCATCGGAAGATCCTCATGGATCGACGAGATGTTGATGATTCGTCCGCCCTTTCCTTGCCGGATCATCTGCTTGGCCGCGGCCTGCGAGCACAGGAAAGGCCCGGTGAGATTGACGGCCATGATCTTCTGCCACAGCTCGAGCGGATAGTCCACGAACGCGACTTTCTTCTCGATTCCCGCGTTGTTCACAAAGATGTCGAGCTTGCCAAAGGCGCCGACAGTCTTCTGGATCAGCTCATCGACATCGTCCGGACGGGAAATGTCCGCATCGACTCCGAGCGATTTTCCACCCATGGCGCTGATCTTCTTGATCGTGTCCTCGGAGACCGATGCGCTGCCGACATAATCCACGACGACCGCGGCTCCGGCTTCCGCAAATGCCAGCGCTATGGCCTGGCCGATCCCGGTTCCCGCTCCCGTAACGACGGCTACTTTGTCTTGTAATCTCACTGGATGACCTCGGACTTGCGGCGCTCGATTTGGCGAACCGATAAACGCGGCCAGTCCATTGGACATGATTGCCACGTCTGCGCCGTAAACATCTGTCGGACCATCGCCAGAGACGGCCGCCGCGATCTCGCGTCTTGACATCAGCGAATGACAACTGCGTTCAGCTGAGCCGCTCTGCTATCGTAGTCAGCATGCCTATACGATACGACGCGATCGTGATCGGCACCGGAGCGGGCGGCGGAACACTCGCCTTGCACCTCGCCCAGGCCGGCAAGAAAATTCTCATCCTGGAGCGCGGGTCCCTTCATGCCTCAGGAAAAGCTCAACTGGGACACCTCCGCGGTCTTTCTCGATAACCGCTACCACACCAAGGAAACCTGGCAGGACAAAGACGGAAAGGACCTGCACCCGCAGCAGTCCTACTTCGTCGGCGGACAAACCAAGGTCTACGGCGCTGCCATGTTTCGCATGCGCGCCGAAGATTTCGGCGTCATTCAGCACAAGGGCGGAATATCTCCGGCGTGGCCCATCTCCTACGCCGATATGGAGCCTTATTATACCCGCGCCGAAGAACTGTTCCACGTTCATGGCGACCTCGGCGCGGCGCCCGCCGTTCCCGGCGGCTTCGGCTCCTCTTTCGATCCCACCGAGCCGTTCCATTCCAAGAAGTATCCTTTCCCTGCGCTCGCCAACGAGCCGCGCATGCAGACCATCGAAGATGATGTCCGCAAGCTGGGCATCCACACCTTTCCCATTCCTCTCGGGCTGAAGCGCGACGAGGCCGACCCGCTCGCCTCGAAGTGCGTGCGCTGCGACACCTGCGACGGCTATCCGTGCCTGGTCCACGCCAAGTCCGATGCCGACATCAACTGCATCCGGCAGATCATGCATCTGCCCAACGTCACTCTGATGACGAATTCCCGCGTTACGCGCCTGCTGACCAATGCGAGCGGCACGGCGGTCACCGCCGTTGAGGTGATTCACTCCGGCGTCGGCTCGCGACGCCTTTGCACCTCCCGCTGCGGACGAGCGCGATCTACACTGCCGATCTTTTCGCCTTTGCGCCGGCGCCGTCAACTCCGCCGTGATTCTTCTGGCCTCGGCCAATGACAAGCATCCCAACGGGCTCGCCAACCGCTCCGATCAGGTCGGCCGCAACTTCATGTATCACCAGGCCGATGCTCTGCTCGCCCTCTCGACGGAGCGCAACGAGGACAGCTACACCAAGACCTGGGGCACGAACGATTTTTATCTCAAGGACTCCGACCCGACTTATCCCTTTCCGCTGGGCCAGGTGCAGCCCGTCGGCAGCTTCCATTCCGAAATGATGAAGGGCGAGCGCCGCCTCTCACGCCCGGCTTTGTCCTGGAAACGATGAAGCACCACGCCGTGCCGTGGTGGCTCACGACAGAGGATCTGCCCGATCCCGGACAATCGCGTCACCTTCCACAACACCACGCCGCTCTCCGTCGCAAAACTCGCAGCCCGGGCATTCGGCGCTCACCCGTCGGGAGACACGGGCCACACCAACGAGTCCGAGCTCGGTGACGGACAACGCCGCCCGGATCGGATCCAGCTCTCCTACACGCCGAATAACGTCGAGATCTTTCGAACGCCTGAAAGATCGCTGGGTCGACGTGCTGAAGAAGGCCGGCCACGCCACCACGTCCGTTCCGCTCCACGCTTACTTCAAGAAGCGCATTCCCGATCGAGGGCGTCGGCCATCAGAACGGCACCTGCCGGATGGGCACCGATCCGGTCGTCGAGCGTTCTCGATCCGCATTGCAAGGCGCATGACCTCGACAATCTTTACGTCGTGGATGCGTCGTGTTTCGTCTCGGCGAGCGCCGTGAATCCCTCGCTGACCATCATCGCCAACGCCATTCGGGTTGCCGACCATCTCGTGGCGGAACGTCTCAAATGATTGCAGATAGCAGATCTAGGTTTGGCCTTGAGTAAGTAAGTCCTAGTAAGCGCAATTAATTACGGGCGAATCAATCAACTCTTGGATTGTCGTCATGCCTCTTAAGCGGCTTTTCGTATCAATTCAGCAGAAAAGGGTAGTACCAACCAATTCGGGATGGTTGCAGGCCCCCGCAACCAATTGTCTTAAATATTTACAAGTCCTTGCTCGTATGAGCGAGCCCTTCGTTTTTGGTCTAGCAACCAATGGTCACCAGCTCCGCTTCATGCCAAGCCGATTTCGCGAAAACATCTGTTTCTGGCACCCGTTCACTACTCGCTCGCCGTCTCGCCGCCGTAACAACTTGGGAGCCGAGTACAGGCAGGTTTAGCTACGCAAAGTGCTCGCCGGGAGAAGTCTTCGGAGCCCATCCACAAACATCTGTTTCTGGGTAAGGAGAATTGCAGATTTTCTGGCATGCCAAATCAGGCGTTTAGAACCCAGTTTCTAGCGTGGGTTTAGGGCACCGCTAAGTGTATTAAAGCGACGGCACCTCGAATCGCTACTTCCGGCGCCACGCCCATATCCTCCATCTTTTCTTGGCACCAACTGGCAAGTAGCCTAATCTAATGGGCCGAAGGAGGATAATCATTCATGGAGGGCGCGATGCGGTCTCCCGAAGAACTCCGTCCCCGAAGCGGACCAGCAGAGGGCGACTCAGGGCTGTTTTCGACTAAGGCTGTCCTCGCCCTGCAAAAATTGATTTTTGCTGGCGCTCCTCTGTCCGAAGTGCTGGCGAACATTGCGCAGCTGGTGGAATCGCAAGCCGACGGCATGTCCTGTACGATTTGGCTTCCCGACGAAGATGGGAAGGAACTCTATTGTGCTGCCGCGCCTAGTCTTCCCGGGTTTAGCGCTCAAGCAGGGACGATGGCTGTTGATCGCGAAAGGCGGATCCTGCGGCACAGCGGTCTATCGGAGGGAGCCGGTGTATGCAGCCGACATCCTCACCGACCCATCCTGGGACCTTTATCGCGACCGCATGTTGCCCTATGGAATTCGTTCCGTTTGGTCGCGCCCTCTATTCACGAGCGAAGGCAAGGCCCTCGGTACTTTTTCCCTCAATTACCGTGAACCACGCCGCCCCGATGTCGACGACCTGCGGTTGATCGAGAACGCCAGCCACATCACCGGGATCGCCATTGAGCGGCACATGAACGAAGAAGCTTTGCGGCGTGAGCGCGACAGGCTTCATTTGCTGCTCGAAATTACGAACAGCATAACGTCGAAGCTGGACCTTCCGCGTTTGGTGGATGTGCTTTCCACGAACCTGCTCAGCGTGACACGATGCGATTTTTGCGCCTTGCTTCTGCCGGACGCCCACCGCGAGGAATTGCGCATGACGTATCCTTTATAACCCGGAGCCGCGAGGAGCTATCTCCGATGGAGCGGGCATTCCGCTCCACGGTTCAATTTGTGGCAAGGTTTTCCGAACCGGCAAAATTCAGTACTTTAACAGTTTGGAAGAGGTACGCGACGACCCCGAAAGCTTCGGCGGAGATGTGGGTCGATTGTTCTTCGAAAGGGTTGTGGCCGAGGGCTTGAAGTCGGGTTGCGATCTCCCGCTCATTGGCAGAGGCGGAGTTGTGGGTGTGCTGAGCGCCCTGAAGCGGTCGGAAAGGGCATTCAACAAACAGGACGTAGAGTTTCTGGGGCAGGTATCCCGTCAAGTAGCCATCGCCGTTGAGAATGCGTTGAATTATGAGACCGCTATCAAGAGACAGGGACCAGGAGACGAAACAACGGCTTTATCTCGAAGAGGAAATTCGCGCCGAGTTTCGGGAAATCGTCGGCGAGAGTCGGGCGCTAAAGACGGCTTTGAGCCTGGTGTCTGTGGTGGCGCCCACGGATTCTAGCGTGTTGGTCCTTGGCGAGACGGGAACGGGCAAAGAACTGATTGCGCGCGCGACGCACAACCTGAGCTCTCGCGGCCAAAGGGCGTTTGTGAAGCTGAATTGCGCCGCGATTCCTCTTGGGCTGCTTGAGAGCGAGCTTTTCGGCCACGAAAAAGGAGCATTCACCGGCGCTATCGCCCAAAAAACGGGGCGGTTTGAACTCGCCGACAAAGGGACACTGTTCCTGGATGAGGTTGGCGACATACCCCTGGAGCTTCAAGCGAAACTGCTGCGCGTTTTACAGGAGCAGGAATTCGAGAGGCTCGGCAGCAACCGCACGCATAAGGTTGACGTGCGCCTGATCGCAGCCACGCATCGCGATTTGGCCGCCATGGTGAAGCAAGGGACATTTCCGCGAAGATCTTTATTATCGGCTGAAGGTATTTCCGATTCACGTTCCGGCTTTGCGGCAGCGCGCCGAGGATATTCCGAGGTTGGTGCGACATTTCACGGCGCTCTATTCCCAACGCATGAACAAGCGAATTGATGAGATACCGTCCGAGACTATGGATGCGTTGGTGCGCTACCAATGGCCGGGAAACGTTCGCGAATTGCAGAACTTTGTGGAACGAGCGGTGATCCTTTCACCACAATCGATATTGCGCGCTCCAATTTCCGAATTGGAGCCGTTTCAACCTTCCAAGCAGTCCGTTGCTCCTATGATTGGTCTTGCGGAGGTGGAGCGGGATCATATCCTTCGAGTGCTGGAAGCGAGCAACTGGGTGATTGGCGGGCTGAATGGTGCGGCTGCGCGCTTGGGGATGAAGCGAACTTCCCTGGTCTACAGAATGAAAAAGCTCCGCATAGATCGACCTGCCGCCGTCCAGAACACGCGCAGCATCGGCCGCGCGGCTGGAAGCGCCTGAGCTTTCAAACAGCTGCGGCAAAAGCTGTCGCCGAAACACTTGCCAGTGACAGTGGAAGCGACGGAAACCTGCCACTGGCGGACATCCGCCAGAGACTATCAGCTAGCTTCGGAATCTGCACGAGATCCTTTCTTACAAACTTCAATCGATAGAAACCTTTGCAGTCTGATGTTCCCTCTTCCTTGGCGCCTGGACTTTTGGCATCCGACCTGCCCTTGAGATCACAGCGCCTGCGGGCGCTCAGAGATGGCAAAAACAAAGGAGACAATGTGATGCTTCCCAGGTTCAAACTAGCACTAACGTTTGCTGTGCTAACGCTCGTATTCGTGTGGCAACCCTCGGCGAGCGCACAGGACAGCGCGAAGCAAAGTAGCGAAGTCAAAACCCTCGAGACCGGCACCTTTCACGGCAAAGTTCATCAGACTTCAGGCCGCGCCACCATTTATCAGGAAACGAACGGAAAGCGAGTGCTTCGCCTGACAAATTTCAAGACCTCCAATGGCCCCGATGTACATGTGATTTTGGTCGCAGCCAAGGACGCTGACGACGATGCCAACTTCCTGAAGAGCAATACCCCTCGAGTAGAGCTGGGAGCGCTCAAAGGGAACGAAGGTGACCAGAACTATGCGATCCCTGAAGGCACGGACCTCAGTAAATTCCAAACAGTTTCAATCTATTGCGAACGGTTTGACGCGAATTTCGGCGCTGCGCCTTTGGAGAAATTCTAACTCCGAATAACGGATCGCACGTGGGAACCGGGCAGCGTGAAACTGCCCGAGTCGGGGATCTGAGAGGAGTGAACAATGAATGGCAGTATAGGTTCGTGGCTCTTAGGCAAAAAGTGGATCCTGCTTTCCATCGGAGTGTCCATCCTCGTGGCCGCCTGGTGGGCTTTCCGTCCAGAAAAGCTATGGGTCAACGTGAAGGTGGATGAGCCCGCACCCTTTGCATCAACCGCCGAAGCTCAACCTCTCTACACTGGGCTACTCACTGGCAGAGCGCATCCTACAAGCGGCCGTGCATCAATTTATCAAACGCCTAATGGCAAGCGTGAACTGCGGCTCACCGACTTCATGACCTCGAATGGCCCAGACGTTCACGTAGTGCTTGTGCAGAGCAGCGACGACAACCTCAAACAGGACTTTGTGAAGGGCCAGCTGGACAGTTTGGAACTAGGCCTGTTGAAAGCCAACGAAGGCAATCAGAACTACGATCTCCCCGATTCGGCGGACCTCGGCAAATACGACTCCGTAGTGATTTATTGTGAGCGCTTTCACGCAGTATTCGGCGTGGCCAAACTCGATAAGTTCTGAGTAACTTTCTGTTGGCGCTGGAGAATAGAGAAGTGAGGAGACGACTTTATGAGCGACGCAGCCTTACATGAAGCCACAAGACGCGCAGCGAGGAATCAGGACGATGTTCGGACCAGCGTGCCTCTCACCACCATCGATAAGATCGAGGCCGATGGCGTAAAGGTGTTCTATCGTGCCGCCGGACAAGCGAATGCTCCCGTGGTTCTCCTGCTGCATGGATTTCCAACCTCATCTTTCATGTTCCGCGAACTTATTCCGCGCCTCGCGGACGATTACCGGGTTATCGCGCCAGATCTTCCAGGCTTCGGGTTTACCGAGGTTCCGGCTGGGCGAAAATATTCGTACACATTCGACGGATTGGCGATCACGATCGAAGCCTTCACGAGGGCAGTCAAACTCGACCGCTACGCTATCTACGTGTTCGATTACGGCGCACCGACCGGCTTCCGCCTCGCGATGGCCCATCCAGAACGAGTGACAGCAATTGTTTCGCAGAATGGGAACGCGTACGAAGAAGGCCTCGGCGACGCTTGGGGGCCGATCCGCAAATACTGGGCTGAACCCACCGCGGACAATCGGGAGATACTCCGCCAGAGTGTCTTGACAGCGGGCGGAACGCGCTGGCAGTACACCTACGGCGTGGCGAATCCGGAAAAAATTCCGCCCGAGTCGTACACACTCGATACGGCCCTGCTCGAACGCCCCGGGAACAAAGAGATTCAGCTCGATTTGTTTCTGGATTACGCATCGAACCTAAAGCTGTATCCAAAATTCCAGGAATATTTTCGCAAGTCGAAGCCGCCTTTGCTTGCAGTATGGGGAAAGAATGACCCGTTTTTCTTGCCTCCCGGCGCCGAAGCCTTCCGCCGAGACAACACCGGCGCCGAGGTACACTTCTACGATACCGGTCACTTTGCTCTGGAAACCCATATAGCGGAGATCGCTGCCACGATTCGGGATTTCCTCCGACGCAAGCTCGCCACGCGCGCTGGCGCGTGAACACGCAAGGCCAGATACCACCCATGGAAACCGCTCGGCTAACACGGGTATTGATTCTCGGGGGTGGTTTTGCGGGGCTCACAGTCGCCATGGAGCTGGAGAAGACTCTCGGTCGAGATCCATCGGTCGAGATCACCCTCGTGAATCGCGAGAACTTTTTCCTTTTCACGCCCATGTTGCACGAAGTGGCGGCCAGCGACCTGGATCTCACGACGATAGTGAATCCGACCCGGAAAATGTTGCGGCGTGTACGCTTTTTCGCTGCCGAGGTTGATCGAATCGATCTCGAACAGAGAAATGTCTCTATCGCGCATGGTTTTGACCATCACCACCACACTCTCGAATTCGATTTTCTTGTTTTGGGCTTGGGCTCTGTCACGAATTTTTACGGTATCCCTGGTTTGCCGGAACACGCCCTCACGATGAAGAGTTTGGGTGACGCTATGCGTTTGCGGAACCACCTGATTGCCCATCTAGAGGAAGCCGACAGCGAGTGCTGCAAGATAAAAAAACCGCTTGTAACCTTTGTGGTCGCCGGCGGCGGTTTTGCCGGGGTCGAGACGGTCGCAGCAATCAATGATTTCGTGCGGAATGCGCTGGATCGCTACCCGAACCTAACCGAAGACATGCTGCGCGTCGTCCTAGTGAATTCCGGCCCCGTCATCCTACCCGAGTTGAAAGAACGGTTGGGTGTTTACGCAGAACGAAAGCTAACGCGGCGCAAGCTGGAAATTCGCCTTAACACGAAGGTCGAAAGCTTTTCGGGGGGCACCGTGCGACTCAGTGACGGAACCGCAATCCAAGCTAACACTCTCGTTTGGACCGCTGGTTCCGTTCCCAATCCCCTGCTTGCATCCTTACCTTGCGAAAAAGAACATGGCCGTTTGGTCGTGACGCAGTGCCTCGAGGTGCAAGGCCGGCCGGGTATCTGGGCGTTAGGAGATTGCGCTGCGGTGCCGGACCCGCGAAAGGGTGGGTTCCACCCGCCAACTGCCCAGCATGCGCTCCGTGAGGCCAAAGTAGTGGCGCACAATGTTGTCGCGAGTGTGCGTCGTGTGGAGAACAAGCGGTTTGTTTTCTCGACGATTGGTCAACTCGCGACGATTGGCCAGAGGACTGGGGTCGCCAACATTTGGGGCATCAATTTCTCGGGGTTTTTCGCATGGTGGCTCTGGCGAACGATCTACCTGAGTAAGCTGCCAGGATTTGAAAAAAAACTGCGCGTTGCCTTCGATTGGACGCTGGACCTGATTTTTTCGAAGGATCTGGTCCAGTTCCTCGACATTAGGGCTCCGATGATTTCACGGCCGGAGGCGGATATTAGCGGTCCGGGCCCCGTCTTCATGAAGGACTTCATGGAAACGGATGATACTAGGCGCCGGGCCGCAGAAAGCGCGACTCCACGATGATTTCGTTTCCTCCGAGCTCGATAATCGTTTTGGTGGGAGTTAAACAAATCTCTGGTGGACTCTCAAGATGAACGAATTTCCTGAAGGCGCGGCAGTAGCATGGTCCATGGCGCGTGGGCCGACGGCTATTGTTGGAGCAACGTCATTCTCCCGTTAGAGCGGATACGGCCTTAACGTAATCTGCGCGCCGATTCCGCTCACCTCATTTTCAGACGACGTTGCCGCTTCGAGTCGTGCACTGGAACGAATCGCCGGCCCAGTGGTCCTGGTCGGACACGCCTATTCCGGCGCGGTGATCGCGGCAGTGCGAGAAGAGCGGGTGAAGTCGTTGGTCTACATAGCGGCGCTCGCGCCCGATGAGGGTGAGACAGTAGCCGAGGTGTTCTATCGCGAGCCTGCGCATCCGGAAGCGCCCAAGCTGGCCCCCGATTCCCATGGCTTTATTTGGATGCCGGACGATGGGTTTCAACGAGCGGTTGCCCACAAGGCCTCCGCCGATCAAACGCGCATCGCGCGTGCTGTGCAACAGCCGATCGCGCTTCAATGCATTCAGGAGCCGGTGCTGGCGCCCGCATGGAGAGCGAAGCCTTCGTGGTTTTTGATCGCAGAGGAAGACCGAATGATTAGCCCGAAGACTCAGCATTTCATGGCCGATCGCATGGGGGCGCAGGCGCAATCCCACTGCGTGGACCATAGCCCGATGTACACCGAACCCGAGTCTGGTCGATTGGCATCATTTTGGAAGCTGCGGCGCGCACTGTCTCACAATCGCGTGAATATGGCAAGCTTGAGCGTGGAAGTTCCCGGATGTGAAACGTCGTACTTTTCAAAACGGCAAGCAGTCGAAATCTCGCGGATACTCTTTCGACGTCGAAAAGTCCCCGGAGCGAGGAGGGAGCAATGGAACGTCGTAACTTTCTTGGCGCTCTCACAGCTGCATCTATCGGCGTTCTCTCCGAGAGCTCTTTAACCCACCTTGCGCGAGTCGGAGCGCAGCCCAATCCAATTCCTTCGAGACCTCTAAAGTTCAGGTTTCAGGCAACACAATCTTCGTGCGCCGTTACGGAGCAGGGCCGGCCATTCTGATGGTGCACGGTTTCCCGCGCACAAGCCTGATGTGGCGATTTCTCGCGCCGGCGCTGGCCGGAAATCACACGGTGATCTGCGTCGATCTGCGCGCCTATGGCCGAAGCGGGATACCCGCTTCAACGGACGATCATTTCCCTTATTCCAAGCGCGCCATGGCGACGGAACTGGTTGGCGTGATGGACAAACTCGGTTTTCCGACGTTCACGCTGATCGGTCATGATCGCGGCGGACGCGTCAGCTATCGCCTCGCGCTTGGACCATCCGAAGGCGGTGGAACGCCTCGCGGTGTTCGACGTGATTCCGATTCTGGAAGCGTGGAACCGATCGGATGCCCGCTTCGCTCAGACCTATTGGCCTTGGATTTTGTTATCGCAGCAGCAGCCGCTTCCAGAGAGCTATCTGCTCGGCGCCCCCGAAGCGGTATTCCACAATCCCTTCGGGCAAGGTTCATTCGGCCCGGAGATTCTCGCCGAATACGTCTACAACCTATCGCGATCCAGCCCGCGTTCACGGAATTTGTGAAGAATATCGAGCCGCGGCGACGATCGACGTCGAACACGATCGCGTCGATAAGGAGGCCGGCAAGCGAATCGAATGCCCGATGTTGCATCTCTGGGCGGAGGGTGGACCGCTCGACAGTTTCTATGGAAAAGACGGCGGTCCGCTGGGCATTTGGCGGCAATGGGCTCCGCACGCGCACGGACAGGCGATGAAGGGCGGCCACTTTTTCCCTGAGGAGAACCCTGAAGACACTGCCCTTATCGTCAAACAGTTTCTTTCTGCATAGGCTGCCGATTACAGAGGGATAATTCGGTGAAGGAAGCGGCGAACAACATCGACCCATTGAGCACGCCGAAGACGGCATCCGCAAGCGACGCCTTAGGCGTCGCGGCCAGCTTGCGTCGCACTGGCCCGAGTACCTGATGGAAGCGGGCGAAATGAGCCTGTACATGTTTTGCACCTGCTCGTTTGCCACTCTGTTGCAACACCCCTCTTCTCCAGTCAGGCATTTTTTCGTCAGCAGCATCGTCCGCCGTGCGCTGATGGGATTGGCCATCGGCGCTACAGTCATCGCGCTCATGATGAGTCCCTGGGGCAAGCAATCCGGCGGGCATATCAATCCCGCGATGACGTTCGCGTTCTACCGGCTGGGAAAAATCGCTCCTTGGGATGCGCTGTTTTACGGAGTCGCACAGTTCTCCGGCGCAACGAGCGGCGTTGCGCTCGCAACATTTTTGCTGAGAGGCGCTCCCGGGGATGGCGCGGTTCGTTATGCAGTGACCGCCCCGGGCGTGTATGGTGCCGAGGTCGCATTTGCAGCCGAGCTAGCCATCTCTTTTATCCTGATGATCACGGTATTGCTTGTGACGAACCACGAAAGGTGGCGCGGTACACGCCGTATTTTGTGGGCTCGCTTTACGCCGTGAACATCACTTTTGAAACGCCTCTCTCCGGAATGAGCATGAACCCCGCGCGAACCTTTGGCCCCGCCGCTTACGGAGGTTACTGGCACACTCTCTGGATCTATTTCATCGCGCCGACGGTTGGCATGCTGGCCGCCGCGCAAGTTTTTCTTCGGGCTCGCCACGGCGCGCCCCCATACTGCGCCAAGCTGCACCACGCCAACAACAAACGCTGCATATTCCGTCACGGATCTTGAGAGCGAAGCTTGAGATCTGGAGCCACAGAAGGAAAGCGAACGTGAAGAGACATCCGCTTTGCGGATTCTTGTTATACGACGGCAATCGGGACCAAAACCCGTCAGTGGCGGAAATCCATCAGAAGTTCGTCAGCTGCTGTTCGCGATTTGTCGGTCTTGCATTCATTCAATCTGTATCCCGACAACCATTTGCATCGAACTACCGCTTTTCGAGTGAGCTTTGGCTTTTTGGCACATCACCTGCTTCGGAGACGGGTGCCTGCGGGCACTAAAGAGATGGCACGAAGCAAGGAAAATCAAAGTTCAAGGAGAAAGCTATGAACCCTCGAATTCTCGGCATCAACGCGCTTGCACTTCTCGCCCTATGGGCCGGCATTCGAACGGTGCACGCAGGCCCTCCTTCGTCGCCACAAGTGCCGTCCGGAACGATATTCACCTCGGACGCTGGGATAGTGCCCATGGGAACGCCATTCATCATACGGACCAATGCCGCCATTAAAACCGACAGGGCATCTCAGGACACAGTTTACGATGCAAGCGTTGTGCAAGATATCCTGGATCAAAACGGAAACGTATTAATCCCGAAAGACTCGGGCCTTAAATTGGTGGTGCTTTCTTTTGGCTTCTTGGGTCCCGGTGGAGCTGGAAGCACTGAACTGGGGCTGTGCGCGTGGCAGATTGTTATCCGCGGCGTTAGCTATCCGATCCACATAACTGAGCCACAAAGGGACGGGGGGCTCAGCGGAGGCATCTACGCTGCAGAGTGGGTCGGTGGCGCTGGCGCAAAAGGCAAGGTGCTCACGAGAGGTCATCGCATCGATGTACCGTCCGGGGCGCTGTTGAAAGTACAAAATGAGAACGCGATTCGGCTGAGGGGCGATCCGCAATAAGTGTGGTTCTGGATTAGGGTCGGCAGCGCACCTCCTTGGGGGACCAAACCATGAGCACGACGCAAAAGGCTCCTTCAAGCGAATCTTTACGGAAAACCAATCCAGAAGAGTACGATCTCGTAATTCTTGGCGGTGGAACGGGAGGAACTGTCGCGGCCTGGACTTTTGCCGGTCAAGGTCGGCGTGTCGCGGTGATTGAACGGAAATATATCGGCGGGTCGTGCCCGAATATCGCCTGTTTGCCCAGCAAGAACGTGATCCACAGCGCGAAAGTCGCCTCCTGTCTTCGCAGAAGCGACGAGTTCGGAATCCCTAAACGAGAGTTCGCCGTTGACATGCGCGTTGTTCGCGAACGCAAACGCAAAATGGTGTCCGCATGGAACGACATTTATCTCGAGAACTATAAAAAAACCGGCGCGGAATTCATCTTGGGCACGGGGCGCTTCATCGGCGCGAAAATCTTGGAGGTCACACTTCCGAACGGAACAAACGCCAACTTCGCGGAACCAACGTGATCATCAACACCGGCACGCACGCTTCCTTCGGATCAATCCCTGGCCTGGCGGACTCGCGCCCCCTCACGCATGTGGAAGCACTGGAACTAGAGTGAACTCACTGAGCACCTCCTTATCATCGGTGGCGGCTATGTCGGATTGGAGATGGCTCAGGCATTCCGCCGCTTCGGCAGCAAGGTGACGGTGATCGACCGCAACGATCGGCCAATGAATCGGGAAGACGACGATGCGGTGGAAACGCTGCAAAAACTCTTCGAGGATGAGGGCATCGGCGTGGTTTTCAAAGCACGGATCGAACGGGTATCCGGCAAATCTGGCGAGTCGGTCACAATCATCCTCGAGGATGGAAACGCCGGGGGGAAAAAACTGGAGGGCAGTCATTTGCTGGTCGCAACCGGACGCGAACCCAACACGCAAGGAATCGGATTGGAGTTAGCCGGCGTTGAACTCACCGATAGCGGATATATCAAGGTAGACGAGCGCCTGGAAACCACCGCGCCCGGCGTTTGGGCGATCGGCGAGGTGGCGGGTAGCCCTCAATTTACTCACATTAGCCTCGACGACTTTCGCGTCGTTCATGCCAGTATCACCGGTGGAAAACGCGTGACCAGGGGAAGACAAGTTCCTTTCTGTCTGTTCACCGATCCGGAGTTTGCGCGCATTGGGTTGAGCGAAAAAGAAGCAAGGGCCCAAGGTATCGCTTATCGCCTGTTCAAGATTCCGATGGAGGCGGTCATGCGTGCCACGACGCTTTCGGAAACGCGCGGATTCTTGAAGGCCCTGGTCGAGGTCGAAAGTGATCGCATTCTCGGCTTCACGGCCTTCGGTGTCGGCGCGGCCGAGATCATGACCGCCGTGCAGATCGCGATGGGCGCCGGACTGCCGTACACAGCTCTGCGTGATACCGTTCTGACTCATCCGACATTTGTGGAAGGTCTCATTCCGTTATTTTCTTCTTCCTCCTTGATCATGGAACCGGCGGCGGGCAATGATCGCGGAGGCATTAAGCAGGAGGCGGTTTCATGCTGAAGTGGATTCGGCGAGACTTAAATGTGAGGAGGAGCCTCAGATACTGCCGGTTCTGGTCGGAGGGCGAGCGTGAGTTCTCATCACCATGTCGGGCTCAATCCAGGTCGGGCCGAACGACAAAGAGCCTGTACCAAAGCGAATGGTTTGATACGGCAGATTTCTGGTCAAAGGGGCTTCGAGTTTTCAATACCTTACGGGCCGCTGGCCAGAGAACCCTTTGGTACACCTGCAGGTTCTATGTAGTCTCCGAGTTGCCAACAATCCGCTCAGGACTCCGTCTTTCGCTTCCCACAACCCCGTTTCTGGTGATGGAATCGTTTCGCTCTGTTGCCTCCCTTGAAAGGATTTGGATTCCACGTGCCCGGCCAAGTGTCCTTCGACTTCACTGTGCCATGTGGACAGTTTACCTGTTAGCGCCGTGCCATAGTTTCGCGGACGCGAAAGACAGAAATGAACCCCGTGGCTGAAGTGACTGATTTTGCTGGGTCAGCGATCTCCAACGACAACGGGGGCGCAAAATGGAAGACAACGCTACCCGAGCCGCTCTCGCTCCCATGGGAACTCAAGCCATTTTCTTCGGCGCGGTCCGGACTTAAGACTCTCGAAGACGGTCGCAGGTGTTTCTGGGTTGACGAATTCCTCAAAGGCATTACTTCCAAGATGCTCGTCTGGTGGTTCAGCCATCTTGAGGGTGAAGTCGAGATCGGGGGCCGTCTTCTGAGCCGATACCGGGTCTTCCACCCCTTCGATCACTGTTGGGCGCGCTACGTGCGGCGCATGCCGGACGGTTCAACAGGTCCCGGTGCGCAGATCCGAATTTGCGAATTCATCGCCCGAAACCCCCGCTACAAGACCGAAGTCACCGCCACAATAGAGAAGCTCGACGAATCCGGTTTCATCAACAACGTCGTTGTCGCTGGCCTGACGATTGTGCGGATGGAGCACGACTTCCATGAGACGGAGGGCGGAACGCGCTTTGAACATCGTCTGATCACGCCGGGAAACATGAAACTTTGGTTGCTCTCGAAGCCGATCAGCGCGTTCATGTTCCCTAATCCCAAGGGAAGGGCTTGGCTTAAGCACGCCATCGAAGAGATGGGCTCGCTGGAGAACTTTCTGCCGCAGCTCTATGAGCGCGAGTCTCGTGAGAACCAATCCCGTCAGTAGCAAGATTTAAAAGAGTAGGGGGAGAAGACTGAAATGAATCCCGTGACTGAAGTGAAGACAAATCCAAATGCAGCTCCTGAATCGGGAAGTGCTGATGGTGGAAAAACACAAGATACGAATTCCAACAAATCAACCGCCTCCGCCACTAAAAAGGGCGCCACACAGATGTTTGGCGCCACTGCCGGGATGCCGAGGCGATTCAAGGGCAACTTCGATTACCAGTTCGTGCGAACGATGGGGTGCATTACGTATGGCGGGGCTGAGATCGGCGAGTGCTACGAGACCGCCTCGCGGATCGAGGACGAAAAGGAAGATAGCTATACGGAGGCATGGCGTGTCACGGCGGAGCGGGTGGAGGCGATCGCCCGGAAGTCGCTTGCGGGCGGGCATCTGGTGAGTGCGCGGGAGGCGTTCCTGCGGGCGTCGTCGTACTGGCGCGAGATGGGATTTTACCAAAGCACAACGGATCCCAAGTGTCGCGCGGGTTGGGAGCGTCAACGGGATTGCTTTATGCAAGCCGGAAAACTGATGGACCTGCCGTTCGAGGTGGTCAGCATTCCGTATGAGAACGGGAAGTCGCTTCCCGGCTATTTCCTGAAGGCTGATGCGAGCAATAAGCCGCGGCCGACGTTGATGAGCCTGGGCGGCGGCGACTCTTGGCGGAGGAACTCTATTTCTGGGGCGGCGGCGCGGCGGCGATTCGCCGGGGATACAACGCCTTGCTGTTCGAAATTCCAGGGCAGCGTGGTGCGATGTATTCGAATCCCGGCGCCGAGCTCTTCTATCGGCCGGATACCGAAGTTCCACTGAAATATGTTTGTGACTGGGTGCTCGGTCGTGCGGATGTCGATCCGAAACGCCTTGCCTTAGCGGGCTGGAGCCTGGGCGGGTACTTTGCGCCGAGGGCGGCCGCTTTCGAGAAGCGGATAAAGGCCTGCATTGCGAGCACGACCATGCCGAACTGGCAGAATGTGGTTCTGGAAATGCTCGGGTTACCGGCGGATCGGCCTTACCCCAGAAATCTTGAGAGCAAAATCGATCTGTCGAGCGTTGGGAGCAGGTTTATCGCCCAGGGAGACATACGTTATCGACATGGTGCGGGCGGCGGAACGATCGCGGAGTTCGTCGACGGGCTGAGCAAGTACAACTTGTGGGGTTTGGAGGACAAGATCACCTGCCCGTATTTCAATATCGGCGGACAAGGCGAGGGACAGTTGGCTGTTGACGGTCAGAAGTTCTACGACAAGCTGACCTGTCCCAAAGCGCAGCACATCATCGCCGCTAAGGAGGGCGGCGAGGCTCATTGCGGAGTCAACAACGAGAGCCTTGAGCACCAGATCATGTTCGACTGGTTGGATGACGTCTTCAAATAGGAGCTAGGACGCCTACCGACGCCGCGCTCCGCGCAGAACTCAACGCCCGCTGCAACCAGACTGGTCGTGTGCCGTCGCAGTGGGTGCGATCGTTCAAATGTATTCTTCACGAATAACAGCGCGCTCGGACAGGATCGGTTCTGGGTGAGTCCGCGACTATACGCCCAGAATGTCCCGGACACGTCGAATCAATGAGTTCCGGCAGCGGTGGCAAACACCTGCTGATACGCTAAGGCGCACCGCTGAACCGTCCCTATCGAAGTATCGAACCTCTTCGCCAACTGGCGGAAGCTGGTCTTCCGGCACCAGTAAGCCTCTGCAATCGATTTGCGATCCTCGAGAGTGAGTTGTGTGCGAGGAGGCCGGCCGATTTGTTTTCCTTTCGCCCGAGCGTTGCGCATCCCAGCACGGACACGCTCGGCAATAAAGCTGCGCTCGAGTTCAGCAACGGCACCCAGAACAGTAAAAACCATTCGGCCCGCGGGCGTCGACGTGTCAATCTGCTCTCCGAGACTTACAAAAGCGATTCCCAGCGAATTGAAGGTTTCGAGCGCACGGAGCAGATGCGAGACGCTCCGGGCGAAGCGGTCGAACTTCCAAACCACGACGACATCGAAACGCCGCTGATGCGCGTCCACCATGAGCCGATCAAGCTCGGGACGCGGTCCTTCGCGCCAGATACGCCCACGTCGACGTACTCGGTTGCCGTCCAGCCGCGGCGCTGGCAGTATTCGGCGAAATCCCGGATTTGCATTTCCGGGCTTTGAGTCTTGTTCAGAGTCGAGACTCGGGCGTATAGCGCAGCGCGGAGTGGGCGAGCAGAAGACTTTCTTGCGATAGAATCGATGCAGCCATGTCAGCCTCCTAACAGGTTGATTTCGTTAGGGGCGTGTCGCGGTCTAGACCACCGGGCACGTCCCGGTTTTTCTCTCTTGCTTCGGCTTCTGTTTTCGGCCTCGCCCTTTGCGGTGAATCTCTCTTTTGTCTCCTGCAACCGACCTCTGTCGAGCCTGCGACCAAAGTCGGAACTCCCCGGCCATTGCGAAGCACTAACCTCGGAGCGTTCACCTTTCGAGTGCGAATCCATCGCTGGAGAGTAATGCGGTCAATGCCGATTCTTTTTGCTGCTTCCGCCGTCGTGATTCTTGCATTCATGCCTCATATGTAGCGTATTTGACTTGACCAGTCAAGCCGAGAGGTGAAAGAATTTCGCGAAAGAACAGCTGCGGAGCCGGATGCCGTGGCTCGAAAGGATCTCGCTTCTTGGCTCGCGGAATACAACCCTCTACCGCCTGGGGCGAGCGGGCAACTGCCCGGCCGAGGGCCGAACTCGCCCCTGTGAAGGTCCTTCTCGAGTCGAATAACGGGCAGTGCTGATCGTGAACAAGCTCAGGCTGCACTAAGGAAACTTCGGGAAGGACGGTATCAATACTGAAAGACTTGTTTGTCGCTAATCGCGAGCGGTAAGGGCGCCCGTCTTGTTAGGAAGAATGATGTGTTTCACCGTTATTCGCCCGTTGTGCGGCGAAAGATACGGAAACTGCCCGAGAGTCTGGAGCAACGGCTCGCTTATTGAGACGATCAGCTGACTGACTCCTTCTCCGTACTGCGTTCTTCACCGGTCGCGCGAAAATCGGAATACACTCGTGGAAATCTACCGAGAAGTGCGACCCGCGTGACCATCGAGAAAGACCGCAAATACGGTGACTTGTTTCTGGTGCCTTCCGAACCTTCTGCGGCAGATTGGGCGAGGACCTGGAGCAGCTTCTCCGTAATCCCGGAGTTAAGGTGATCGATTTCGCTTCTCGAAATCACATTCATTTGCGAGGACGTAAAAAGGCAGTCGGGCCGCCAACATTACTCCGAAATATCGGACCTGCTCCGTCCCCTCCAAAGGGTTGCCGGCCAACCTGAGCTCGATGCTGATGCCTTGAAGGCGGTGGTGGCGCGCGAGCGTGCCGAACGGTTCAAGCTCCGCCGGATGATCCCGAACCGCATATAGCTCCCTCGCGCTGGCCGCCCCATTCGCAAGAAACGCCGTGACACATTCTGGCGATTCTTGTTCAGACGCGTTACTGACCCATGAGGATGAGTGTGCCAGCATGCTTTCACCGAAGAATAATTTAGCAGGAGGAACTGGCGATGTTAGTGAACCTGAAAATCAAGATTTACGAAAGCGGATTACACAGCTACCAAGTGGCAGCGGCGGTGGGCGTACCGGCTAGCGTCCTCAGTGAAATCATATACGAACGACGCAAAGCAACTCCGGAACTTCGGAGGAAGCTGGCGACGTTTCTCAATGCGCCTCAGAACTGGCTCTTTGCGCACCGCCGTCGGCGCGTGCGCCTCTCGGAACAGATAGACAATCACGCCAAGATGGCGGAGGTTTCGATAGTGTGCGAAGGCACAGGAAGTTAACCCCGTGAACCGAAACGCCGGGCAGCAATTCCGGCCCCCCTCAAAAATGAAGTCAACATGAGCAGCGGCAAACCATCACTGGCACCCGGAGGAGGAGGTCAATCTCCCCGCGGTTTGCACCGCCCGCCATCAGCACGCGGGGACGAGGAACCGCCGCGTCTAAAGGACGAGGCCAGCAGCTCGCGGGCGCTGTTCATCGTAGACGCGCCGGCGACCATGCTCAAGCGCAACCCGGAACTCTCACGCAACGCGCGAAGCCTATACGGAACCATGCGTGCCCTGGCCGATGGCAAAACGGGCCATCTAAAGATTAAGGGGCAATGGCTTCGGGCTTCGGTTTTTGACCGCACGGCCGAGATGTGCCGCTGCGTCCGCTTGCGGGCGATGCGCGAACTCGTGGCCTACGGCCTTGTGAGTGTCGAACGTGAGCGAGTCGAGCGGTTCATTGGCGGTCGGCGGCGCGTGGTTCTAGGCCGTTGCCGTTATACAGTTCACCGTCAGGCAGTTGCGCCGAAAACCATCAAAAAGCCAAGGATTCTTCAAGAGTCTATTCCTTCAACTGTTGAAGAAATAGACCCACAGTACTTATCAACCCCTCCATGTCGTGCCGTTCCTTCGGAAGGTGTTGAAAATCTCAAGCTCTTTTCAGGGAATGCGGTAGGGTGCGATCATCAAAATCTCCACCCGGCAGACGACGGTTTTTCCGCGTCCGCTTCCAAAAACTCAAACACAGTAACAGCAAAAACCCTCCTGCTGAGCAAAGGCCACGACTCGCAGATGGTTGATATCGCGCTCGCCCGTGTCGCGGACTTGGCGGCCTCCAAGAAAAAGATACCCCGCTCACCAGCCTACTTCGTCGCGTCCGTTGAACGCGCACTGGCTGACCCCGAAGAGCGGGCGGAACTAGAAGCGATCTTGGTGGAGCGCACAGAGAAAGGAATCGAGGCCGGCGCTCCGTTGGACGTCACGGAGAAACACAGGGCGTCGAAGATAGTGCTGCTTCACGAAGTTGTAGAAGAAGCAGCTCGTATCGGGCGACCAGCCCGCGAAGTCCTGGCCCACCGTCTTGCTTGCGAACAGAGACATCGGGAGACGTCGGGAGATCCGATAAATGCCGAAGAGGTGCGGCTGGAATACAACAACACACCGCGGCAGGCTGCGAATGAACAGCGAGGCAAACGTCGCGCCCCTCGCGATGCCGGCCAAATCTCTCCTGACTGTCGAGGAAGTTGCCGAGTTGCTTAAAGTGCCTGTCTCATGGGTTTATGAGCACACTCGCAGCCGCGCTTCAGGTCGAATTCCCGGTTTCCGCCTGGGTAAGTATTGGCGTTTCCGTGAGGGCGACGTACTCGCGTGGATCGAGCGGCAGCGCGTCGGAGCGAGGCCAAATGCTTGACTCAGCGAGTACAATTTTCACCGACGCAGATCGAGGCGGACGAGCCAGCGGAAAGGAAACAATGGCTCGACCGCGTTATCAGGATGGCAGTCTAGTTGTTCGTGGTAAACGCAGAAAGGTATGGATTCTTCGTTGGAGGGAAGACGTGCTGCAAACTGACGGATCGGTAGCAAGGATTCAACGCGCCGAAACGCTAGGGCCGATCAGCAAAATTACTCGGCAGCAAGCACGTGCTGTCCTTCAAGGAAGAATCGGTACGGCGAATCAGGTCCGGCGCTTGCCGCAGGCCACCATGACGCTTGAAGATTTTGTCCGAGTGCAATGGCGGCCCAACGCAGAATTAGCGCTCAAAAAAAGCACTGTCAGGTATTACGTCTTCCAACTCGACAGGCATATCTTGCCAGGCCTCGGGTCTTTTTCGCTTTGCGAATTTGATCGAGCACGGGTAGAAGGTTTGCTTTCGGACTTGAGACAGAAGGGACACGCTCGACCCACGATCCGCGGCGTGCGGGCAACGCTCTCAACAGTGTTGCAGACCGCCATAGAACGAGGTTACCTGGAAAAGAATCCTGCGCACGGAATTCGTATCCGTGATACGGCCGCGAAAGTCCAGCGCAGGTTTTACACTCCGGGCCAAATTCGTCTACTTCTTCCAGAATTGGACGAACCATGTAGCACAGTTGTTCAACTTGCCGTACTCACAGGGATGCGCATCGGTGAGATCCTCGCTCTTCGATGGAAGCGTATCGATTGGATACGCGGAACGATCGAGGTTGCAGAGACCTTTTCCGATGGCGAGTTCGGCTCTCCGAAAACACCCAGCAGCAATCGCGTGCTTACCGATGAGCGAACTCCTCAGCGGTTTGCTTGAGACGTATCGGGTCGGCACCGGCAACTGCTCGCCCGATAATCTCGTGTTCAGGACACCACGGGGTACACCTCTCAGCCCTAAAAACCTCTACAACCGCGTGCTCGCGCCCGCATGTGATCGGATCAAACAGCCACGGGTGTCGTGGCATTCGTTCCGGCATACTCATGCGACGCTACTCGCGGACGTGGGGGAGTCGATCAAGACCGCTCAATCGCTGTTGGGACATTCGGATCTCGGGACAACGCTCAACACATATGCGCATGTTATTCCTGATTCGCAAAGGCGTGCCGTTGAGCGTGTCGCGGGAGTTTTGTTCTCAGATGTTCTCAAGTCGGAAGACGGGACAAAAGAAGAAAGGGTCAACTGACTGTGTTCGCAAGGCTTACAAAACAGTTGGTGGGCCCGCAAGGATTTGAACCTTGGACCAACGGATTATGAGTCCGCTGCTCTAACCAGCTGAGCTACGGGCCCCAC
>CAVOOP010000028.1:0-17240 GCA_963697575.1 uncultured Acidobacteriota bacterium
ATCATCCCGGGGCCACAGCCCTCCCCCGGCAGATAACCTGCTGAAGGAGTGGGGTCGCTGTTGCCTGCTGCTTCGGATGGGGTTTCCTTTTGCCTAACTTTGTCTTCAGGCACAGCGAAGAATGTCATTGCCATTGCCTTTGTCGTTGATATAGTCAGCCACGCCAGGATCGGTCAAACCACCGCGTTTTCTATCCCGCGAAGAGCCTCCCGGAATCGTTTGCATCATCTGCATCGTGCGCTTCCGTCCGCGAATCTAAATTGACAGGTCAGCCCGCTCAAGGTAGATTTAGGGCTACACAAAACATGCAACTTACGCCCCTAACCGCCTGTTGTCGCACCTGTTGTAAGAGCATGCATATGCGTGCGTCCGCGGGGCGGCAGGGTTCATGAGCTAAGCTCGAACTACAACGGAACTCAAATTCAGCCCGCCCTCGGAATCAACCGGGAGCGGGTTTTTTTATGACTGAAATCGACCAATGACCGAAATCGCCGAAAAGCCGGAAACGCACACCTCGATCGAGCATCTCAAGATGCTTGAAGCGGAAAGCATTTTCATCCTGCGCGAGGCCGCGGCGGAATTCGCCCGCCCCGTGATGCTTTACTCCATCGGCAAGGACTCGTCGGTGATGCTGCGCCTCGCGCAGAAGGCCTTCTACCCGGGCAAGATTCCCTTCCCGCTTCTGCACATCGACACCAGCTACAAGTTCCCCGAGATGATCGAGTTTCGCGACTGGTATGCCAAGCACGTCGGCGCGGAGCTGCTCGTCCACATGAACAAGAAGGCTCTGGATGAAGGCGCGAATCCCTACAGCCTGGGCACGCAGAAGTGCTGCGGCCTGCTGAAAACGCGTTCGCTGCTCGACGGCCTCGCCGAAGGCGGCTTCGATGCCGCTTTCGGCGGGGCGCGCCGCGACGAAGAAAAATCCCGCGCGAAGGAGCGCGTCTATTCCTTCCGCGATTCGCTCGGCCAGTGGGACCCGAAGAACCAGCGTCCTGAGCTTTGGAATCTTTACAACGCGCGCCATCACAAGGGCGAAAGCATCCGCATCTTCCCGCTCTCCAACTGGACGGAGATGGACGTATGGCTCTACATCCACGCCGAAAAGATTCCCATCGTCCCGCTCTATTTCGCCAAGGAACGCGAAGCCGTCGTGCGCGGCAATTCCCTGATCTTGCTCCAGACAGGCGTCCGCCTGCTGCCCGGCGAAAAGACGCAGATGGTGAAGTGCCGCATGCGCTCGCTGGGATGCGTGCCGTGCACCGGCGCGATCCGCTCGGACGCCGACACGGTGCCAAAAATTATCGACGAGATGGTTTCGTTCCGCCGCTCCGAACGCGAAAATCGCGTGATCGACCACGACGAAGAAGGCTCGATGGAAATCAAGAAGCGCGAGGGATATTTCTGATGGCGCCCCCGGCAGCCGAGCCACCACCGGGTCTTCAGAGTCTCCGGAGCGCCCTTGCCCGCTCAAGTGCCTGGCTCGGCGCCCACGCGAGGGAACGAGCCAACCCAACTCGTCGCGCCCACCGAGGGCCTGCTGCGCTTCAGCACCGCCGGCAGCGTCGACGACGGAAAATCCACGCTGATCGGCCGCCTGCTCTACGACAGCCAGTCCGTGCTCGAGGACCAACTGGCCTCGGTGCGCAAGAGCAACGTCAACCGCTCGAGCGGCCCCATCGATTTCGCGCTGCTCACCGACGGCCTGCGCGCCGAGCGCGAGCAAGGCATCACCATCGACGTGGCCTACCGCTATTTTTCCACACCTCGCCGCAAGTTCATCATCGCCGACACGCCCGGCCACGAGCAGTACACGCGCAACATGGCCACCGGCGCTTCCACCGCCGACGCGTCCGTCGTGCTCATGGACGCGACCAAAGGGCGTGCTGCGCCAGTCGCGCCGCCATGCCTACATCGCGAACCTGCTCGGCGTGCAGCACATCATCGCCGCCGTGAACAAAATGGATCTCGTCGGCTTTTCGCAGGAAGTGTTCGAGCGCATCGCCGCCGAATTTCGCGAGTTTGCCGGAGCAGCTCGGCGTGCAGAATGTCTACGCCGTGCCGGTCAGCGCGCTCGAAGGCGACAACGTGGTCCGCCGCAGCCCGCGCATGCCCTGGTTCGAAGGCCCCGCGCTGCTCGAATATCTGGAAGAGTCTGCGCGTGAGCGATACCGCCGCTGCGGCCCGCTGCGATTTCCCCGTGCAATACGTGATTCGCCCCGACGCCACTTTCCGCGGCTTTGCCGGCCAGATTGCTTCGGGCGATTCTGCGCCCGGGAATGACACGTG
Source organism: uncultured Acidobacteriota bacterium (assembly GCA_963697575.1). Classification (GTDB taxonomy): domain Bacteria; phylum Acidobacteriota; class Terriglobia; order Acidiferrales; family UBA7541; genus Palsa-295. The sequence continues at coordinate 2,290 of CAVOOP010000028.1, forward strand.
GTCGCCTGCCCTCGGGCGTGAAGACGAGAGTCAAATCGATCGTCAGCCTTCGAAGACGAGACTGGAGCAGGCCGGGCCCGGCGAGTCCGGTGAACGTCACCCTCGAAGATGAAATCGATCATCAGCCGCGGCGACGTGCTGGTCGCCGACGAGCAGCGCCGCCGGCCGCGGCACGGAATTTCAGGCCACGGTCGTGTGGATGCACGCCGATCCGCTCGACCTGCACAAGATTTACTTGCTGAAGCACACCACGCGCACCGTGCGCGCCCGCGTCAAGCAGAGTTCGCCAGCGCGATCGACATCAACACGCTCGAAAAGTCGCCGGCCGACGAGCCTCGACATGAACGAAATCGCCGCGGTGGACGTGAAAACCACGCTGCCGCTTTTCTTCGATCCCTATCGCGAGAACCGCACGATGGGCAGCTTCATTCTCATCGACCAGCACACCAACGCCACGGTCGCCGCGGGAATCATCGAACGAAGCCATCGCTACCGGCCAGCGCGGCGCGAACGGCCGCTTCCGCCACGCACACGGGCCGAAGCACGCAAGGACGAGCGCGTGCTGCGCTTTGGGCATCCCTCGGCGGCCGTGTGGCTGAAGGGCCGCCCGCACGTGGCCGGAAATGGTCGAGCGCCGGCTTTTCGACGAAGGCTGGCACGTGCAGCTGGTCGGGCCCATGGATTTTCTGTCGCACGAGCTGGTCACGGTCACCAAGGCCTATCCGGCTGTCCGGCGCCATCACCATTTTTTCGCCGCTTGATGACGGCACGAATCAGGAACAGGCCGTGCGCGCCATTTTCGGCCCCGATGCATTCTTCGCGCTCGCAGAACCACGGCCTGAGCGACGAGGAGGCCGTCGACGCAGATCGTCGAATGCGCTGCACAAATGGCGCGACACGCATTCCGATCCGACCGAGAGGCGCAAATGAGCCAGTGCCCGAATCCGCGCTCGCCGAAGAATTCGAAACTCTCTCCGCTGAAGCCGCCATCGACCGCGTGCTCGCCGAACAATAGCGGCGCCTCCCTGCTTCACCTGCAGCTTCCAGGCCGAAGACATGATCGTCCTCGACCTTCTGCGCAAGCGCGTGCCGGATATCCCCGTGCTTTTTCTCGAGACCGGCTACCACTTCGCCGAAACCTACGCCTATCGCGACCGCATGGCGCAGGCGTGGAATCTGAATCTGAAGAATCTCGCCGCGAAAAAATCCGTCGCCGAGCAGGAAGCCGCAGTTCGGCATCCTGAATCGCACCGATCCCGGCAAGTGCTGCAACCTGCGCAAGGTCGAGCCGCTTTTCGAGGCGCTTGCAGCAATATGACGTGTGGTTCACCGGCCTGCGCCGCGAACAGTCGCCCACGCGCAAGAATCTGAAAATTGTCGAGCACCACGAGCTTCCCAGCGGCAAAGTGCTGCTGAAAGTCAGCCCGCTCGCCGCGTGGACCTGGGGCCAGGTCTGGAAGTACACCGCCGACAATAAAATCGAGTACCTGCCGCTCTACGACCTGGGCTACCGCAGCATCGGCTGCGAGCCCTGCACCGCCATTCCCGCAGGCAGGCGCAGACCCGCGCTCCGGCCGATGGGGCGGCGCGAAACTGGAATGCGGCATTCACACCGCTTCGAAGCAGGCCACGCCAGAGCGCTCCAGCTGATGCAGATCGCAATCGGATTCCTGATTGCCCTGGCGGTCGGACTTACCGGTATTGGCGGCGGCAGCTTCACCGTTCCCGCGCTCATGCTCATCGTGGGATTGCCCGCCGCGCGCTTCGGTGGGAACAGCGTTCGTGTTTCGCGGGCGTGCTGCGCTTGATCGCCGCGCCCTTTTACATGGCCGGGCGGCACGTCCACTGGCGCTACCTGTGGCTGCTGCTGCAAGGAGCCGTTCCCGGTCTGCTGATCGGCACCTAGCTGCTGCGCCTGCTGAGCACGCACGCGGGCAGCCCGGTCGTCGTGATCCTGCTGGGCGTCCTGCTCACCGCTTCTTCGAGCGTCACGTTTTTTCGCCGCGTGCAGAATCAGGGATTCGCGCACAAGAATTCCCACTGGCTTCCGTGGCTGGCGCTTGCCGATTGGCGTCGAAGTCGGGATTTTCATCCGCTGGCGCGGGCGCGCTGGGCACGGTGCTGCTGCTGAATTATTCGGAAATGACGCCGCCGGAGGTGGTCGGCACGGACTTGCTGTTCGGCCTGGTGCTGGCGGTGATCGGCAGCGCGTTTCACTGGAAGTTCGGCTCGATCAGCGGCCCCGTTCTCCGCCAGTTGCTCTCGGGGGCATTCCCGGCGTGCTCATCGGCTGCCTGTTCGCCCGCCGCGTTCCGGCGCGCAAGCTGAAAGTCGCCATCGCCGTCATCGCCATCTTCGCCGGGCTGCAACTCGTCTGGAGCGGCGCCCGCACCATGATCGCTCCCGCCGGCAGCCGCCGCTTCCGTCACCAAACCCTAGCGGTCGAAAGCTCAGCCTCGCGTTTCAGCGGCTCGCGGCGGCGACCGCTCCCCGCTTGCGATGCTCCGGCCCACCGCCGGCGCAATCGCCCGCACCTGGTCCATCATCTGCGCGAACTGCTCCGGATAGAGCGACTGCACGCCATCGGAGAGCGCCCGTCTCCGGGTCCGGATGCACCTCGATAATCAACCCATCCGCTCCCGCCGCCACCGCCGCGCGAGCCATCGCCGCCACTTTGTCGCGCCGCCCGGTGCCGTGCGACGGATCGGCCATGATCGGCAAGTGCGATAGCTGCTTGACCACCGGAATCGCCGCAATATCCAGCGTGTTGCGCGTGTACGTCTCAAACGTGCGAATCCCGCGCTCGCACAGGATCACTTTGTAGTTCCCGCCGGACATGATGTATTCCGCGCTCAGCAGCAGCTCTTCGAGCGTCGCCGACATTCCGCGCTTAAGCAGCACGGCCTTGTTGCGTTTCCCCGAGCGCGCGCAGCAGATGATAATTCTGCATATTGCGCGCGCCCACCTGCAGCACGTCCACGTAGGGCAGCATCACGTCGATCTGCGACGGGTCCATCACCTCGCTCACCACCAGCAACCCGTTCTTGTCCGCGGCGGCCCGCATCAGCTTCAGACCCTCTTCGCCCAGCCCCTGAAAGCTGTACGGGGAGCTCCGCGGCTTGAACGCGCCTCCGCGCAGCAGCTTCGCGCCCGCTCGCGCCACGCTCGCGGCGATGCTCTCGATCTGCTCGGCCGACTCCACCGCGCAAGGTCCCGCCGCAACCACCACTTCCGTGCCGCCGATCGTGACGCCCTTGCCCAAATCGAGCACCGAGCCTTCCGGCCGGCAGCTTCGCGACGCCAGCTTGAACGGATGCGAAATCGGCACAAGCTCCTCCACTCCCGGCGCCGCGCGCAGCGCCTCCAGCTCCGGGCGGTGCTTGTTGCTGTTGCCGACGATGCCGATCACCGTGCGCTCCTCGCCGCGAATCAAATGCGCCTGAAACCCGCATTCCTTGATCCGGTCGACCACGTGGTCGATCTGTTCTTTCGTTGCGTCGGCAAACATGTTGACGATCATTTCCTTGTCCTCATTCCTTCTCTGCCATCAGCTTGCACGGGGCTACCGCTTCGCGCCGCCGGGCATTTGCGCCGCCGCGTAAGAGCCCAGAATCCTCAACTCCACCACCTGGGTCTCAAGTTCCGCAAGCGCCGCCGCGGCGTCCGGATTGCTTCGCGAAGTCTGCAGGTCCAGATAAAAGCGGTATTGCCAGGGACGCCCATGCACCGGCCGGCTCTCGATCTTCATCAAGTTGATGCCGCGGCGCGCGAATGGCTCAAGCGCGTGCAGCAGCGCCCCCGGACGGTGGTCAAGCTGAAAAAAAAGCGACAGCTTGTTCGCATCCGCTGGTTCGACGGTCGACGGCGAAAGCAGCCAGAAGCGCGTGTAGTTCTCGGGGTTGTCCTCAAGATGCTCGCGCAGAATCGTGCCGCCGTAAATCTCCGCCGCGCGCCGCCCCGCAATGGCCGCGCGCGTCAGGTCGCCAGCCTGCACCACCGCCCGCACGCTTCCTGCCGTGTCTTCGGTCGCGATGCGCTTCAACCGCGGGTGCTCGATGAAAAATTGCTCGCACTGCGCCAGCGCCACAGGATGCGACTCCACCACCCGCACTTCGTCAAACCGCGCGCCCGGCGGGCCGATCAGATTGTGCGCGATGGGAATAATCTCCTCGGCCATGATATTCAGCCCGCTATCGACCAGCAGATCGAAGGACCGGTGCACCGAGCCCGCCAGGCTGTTTTCGATCGGCGCCAGAAGATAGTCCGCCAGCCCTTCGAAAATCGCGCGGAATGCCGCCTCGAACGTCAGCCGCGGCACCAGCACGATGTTGTCGCCAAGCAGCTTCAGCGCCGCTTCTTCGCTGAATGCGCCGCGTTCTCCCTGGAACGCCACGCGTGCGTTGGGTTCGACGTTCATGCGCGAGCCGGCTTCCGCTGCCTGGGCCGCGCCGCGCGGGCCCGCGATTCCCTGTTCCGTTAGCGGCCTTCGCCATCCCTGCAGTTCCTGCGAGCGCACCGATAGGTCGAATATCAGCTGATAGATTTTCTCGATCGCAGTCGCCGTCGAGCGGGCCCCGGATTCAATGCCTTCAGCCGGTTCAAGATGCTCTTGCTCGCGCTCCGGCACGCGCAGCGCCACGCCCTCGCTGATTCTTGAATCGCCCGACCTTCAGCGCCAGCTCGGTGCGCAGGTTCAGCAGGCGCAGCAGCTCCGTGTCGATTTCATCGATTTTGCATCGCCAATCGTCGATCTTCATAAGACCGTGCGCCTCCCCATGGTCCAATCCAGAATCAGTCCTGAACATCCCGTCTGGTATCAACAAAAAAGGCCGCGTCCCCCTCGGAAGGTCGCGGCCGGCTTGCGAAAGATTGTGCGGTATCCCTAGTGCGTAATTCCCGCGCGCGTTTCGCCCGCCCGCTCCCCCGCGAAGGAGAAGCGGTACTAAAGACGAAGTCGAATTTTGAAAAGGCTGCGTTCATCGCACGGTTCCGGACATGCTTCCGCATCCATCATCCAGTAACGGATTCCGCACTATACAAAACGCTCCGCCAAGGCGTCAATAGCCTTCGCGCTGGCCTGACATTATCGCGGGCGGCTCAATCACCCTTCCGCCCTTTCGCATCGTTAGGCGAAGCTGGCGCGGCCGCCAGCTTTACGAACATAAATTTCGTTTTATAGGAGTTCAGCCAAATAGTAATTTGACTTATCGAACACGCTGGGGCCTAATAAGACCGCTGGACGCTTCGGGGCGACTGCTTCTCCGGATGCGACAGCGGAAAGCAATTGTCGATTGGCGGATGAGACGGTACTCTATGGCGCGACGAATTCACCCTGTAATTTCGTAGTAGCGAAGATCCGGTCGGGGCCGCCCGTCTGAGCCACGCTTAGACGCTTGCGCCCCGCACCTGAACACAGGCTGCGGGGCTTTTTTATTGCCCGGAAGTCCAGCAGCGGCGGTGGAACGTGTTCGTTCGAATCCGCCAGAAGAAACAACGAGGCCCAAGTACATGCACAGTGACGAAATAAAAAAAGGAATTTCCCGGGCGCCCGCCCGCGCCATGCTGAAGGCCACCGGCCTCACCGACGCCGATCTCGCGCGCCCGCTGGTGGCCATCGCCAATACCTGGACGGAAGTGACGCCCTGCAATTTCCATCTGCGCGCGCTCGCGGAAAAAGTGAAGGAAGGCGTCCGCGCCGCCGGCGGGCACACCCATCGAGTTCGACACCATCACGATTTCCGACGGCATCACCATGGGCACCGAAGGCATGAAGGCCTCGCTCATTTCCCGCGAGGTGATCGCCGACTCGATCGAGCTCTTCGTGATGGCCCACGCCTTCGACGCGGTCGTCGCTCTTTGCGGCTGCGATAAGACCATTCCCGGCACCGTGATGGCGCTCGCGCGGCTGAATCTGCCTTCCCTGTCGCTCTACGGCGGCTCGATCATGCCCGGGCGATTCCAGGGCCGCGACGTCACCGATTCAAGACGTCTTCGAAGCCGTGGGCGCGTGCGCGGCCGGCAAAATGACCGAAAAGGAAGTCGTCGAACTGGAAGACCGCGCCTGCCCCGGCGCGGGTGCCTGCGGCGGCCAATACACCGCGAACACCATGGCTACCGCGATCACGTTCCTGGGAATCTCGCCCATGGGCGCGAACGAAGTGCCCGCCGTGGACCCGAAAAAATCGCAGGTCGCCTTCGATTGCGGCGCCAAAGTGATGGAACTCCTCAAGAAGGACATTCGACCAAAGCAGATCATCACGCACGCCTCGCTGCAGAATGCGATTGCCTCGGTGGCGGCCACGGGCGGCTCGACGAACGCAGTTCTCCACTTGCTGGCCATCGCGCGCGACGCGGGCATTCCGCTGACGCTCGAAGAATTCGACAAAATTTTCGCCAAGACTCCGATCCTCACCGACCTGAAGCCCGGCGGCCGCTTCGTAGCGCCGGACATGTACCGCGCGGGCGGCATGCGACTGCTGGGGAAATACCTGAAAGACGCCGGCCTGCTGACCGACGGCATCACCTCTTCGGCAAAAACTCTCTTCGAGGAACTGCAGGCGGCAAAGGAAGCCGCGGGACAGGAAGTGATTCACTCGCTCGCGCAGCCAATCAAAAAAGAAGGCGGCCTCGCGATCCTGCGCGGTTCGCTCGCGCCCGAGGGTTGCGTCGTAAAGCTCTCCGGGCACGAGCGCGTGTTTCACAAAGGCCCCGCGCGAGTATTCGACTCCGAAGAAGCCTGCTTCGAGGCCGTGCAGCAGCGCAAGATCAAGCCCGGCGACGTGGTGGTGATTCGCTACGAAGGCCCCAAGGGCGGCCCCGGCATGCGGGAGATGCTGGCGGTAACCGGCGCGCTGGTAGGCCAGGGTATCAGCGAGTCGATCGCCCTGATCACCGACGGCCGCTTCAGCGGCGCCACGCACGGCCTGATGGTCGGGCACATCGCGCCCGAAGCGGCAGCAGGCGGCCCGATCGGCCTGCTGCGCGACGGCGACACGATCACGCTCGATGTTCGCGCGCGCCGGCTCGACGTGGACGCCAATCTCGACGAGCGCCGCGCCCAGTGGAAGCCGCCCGTACCGCGCTATAAGACGCGGCGTGATGGCCAAGTACGCGAAATTAGTGTCCTCGGCATCGGAGGGCGCCGTAACCAGCGCCTGAGTGAGCACTGAAGAATTGTGAAAACAAAAGAAAGCGACAAGGAGAATCAGATGGCGAAAATGTACTGGGAAAAAGACGCAAATCCGAAGGCGCTGGCGGGAAAGCGCATTGCGGTGCTGGGCTACGGCAGCCAGGGACGCGCGCAGGCGCTCAATCTGCGCGACAGCGGACTCGACGTGGTACTCGGCCAGCGCCCCGGAGGGACCGGCGGGAAGCTCGCCGAGCAGGATGGCTGGAAGCTGCAGAGCGCGGCCGAAGCCAGCAAGGGCGCCGACGTGATCGTGATGCTCACGCCGGATATGATCCAGCCCGCCGTGTTCAAAAACGACGTGACGCCAAACCTGAAAGACGGCGCGATGCTGCTTTTCTCGCACGGCTTCAACATCCACTACGGCCAGATCGTTCCGCCGAAAACCATCGACGTCACCATGATCGCTCCCAAAAGCCCCGGCGACCTGGTCCGCCGCCAGTACGAAGCGGGCCGCGGGGTACCCTGTCTGCTGGCCGTCCATCAGGATGCCAGCGGCCACGCCTTCGAACGCACACTCGGCTATGCCAGCGCCATCGGCGGTACGCACGCCGGGGTGATCGAAACGACCTTCAAGGAAGAGACCGAGACGGACCTTTTCGGCGAGCAAGCCGTACTCTGCGGCGGCGTGCGCGAGCTGATCATGGCGGGATTCGATACCCTGGTCGAAGCGGGCTACCAGCCCGAATCGGCCTACTTCGAGTGCCTGCATGAAGTGAAGCTGATCGTCGACCTGATTTATGAAGGCGGCATCGCCAAGATGCACCAGTTCGTCAGCGAGACCGCCAAATACGGCGATCTTACCCGCGGCCCGCGCGTCATCAGCGAAGATGTGCGCAAGACCATGAAGAAGGTGCTCTCCGAAATCCAAAACGGAGAGTTCGCGCGCGACTGGATCCTCGAATACATGGCCGGCCGCCCCTCCTACAACAAAATGCTCGAGCGCCAGAAGGCGCATCCGATCGAAAAAGTGGGCGCGGAACTGCGCAAGCAAATGTCGTGGATCAAGCCGGAAGCCGCCAAAGCCGGCAAGTAGTTGCCTTTGCGGGTGCCCCACTCTTTGGACCTTCCAAGGGTGGGGCGTCGCTTCTTGAGTCTGTGTGAGAACTGGCTAAATCGTCCCTCAGCGGCTGAAGCCGCATTGTTTTTTTGCATTTGCGGCACGGATGAATCCGTGCCCTGACGAAAAACGCGGGTTGTCACACAGACTCTTCTGGTCACAAATTGAAAACGCGCTATGCCGACCACACTTCCCTTCCATCGCGCCGCCATTCTTGGCACAGGCTTGATCGGCGGGTCATTCGCCCTCGCCTTGCGCAAACACTTTCCGCGGGTCGCGCTGACAGGCTTCGATCATTCCGAAGCATCAAGCAGCGCCCTGAGCCGCGGCATAATCGACGTAATCGCCACCGACCTGCCTTCTGCTTTGCGAGGCGCCGATCTCGTCTATATCGCGATGCCCATTGGCGCGACCATCGAAGCGCTCCCGGCCATAGCGGCCGGGGCCGAGCCGGATGCCCTGGTCACGGATGCGTGCAGCACGAAAACGGTGTTGTGCAAGGTTGCGGCAGGGCACTTCCGAAACGGCGCGCGATTCCTCGGCGGGCATCCCATGGCGGGGAAAGAACATTCCGGCATCGAACACGCGGACTCGGAATTATTTCGCGGCGCGCCCTACGCCCTGATGGGCAGCGAGGGGACAAACGAGAATGATTCCGACCCTCGCGCAAAATCGTTCGCGCAGCTTCTTCGCAAGATAGGCGCTCAGCCGATTTGGACCGATCCCGAAACGCACGACTGGGCGGTAGGCATCGTCTCGCACCTGCCGCAGCTTGTTTCGGTAGCCCTGGCAGGCGTGGTGCAGGATGAAACCGATGAGACCGGCCTTCCCCTGTCGCTCGCCGGACCCGGTCTCCAGGACACGCTGCGCCTGGCGGGCAGTCCCTACTCCGTCTGGCGGGATATCCTGCTAACCAACAGCGATAACATCTCCCGCGCGCTTGATCGCCTATCGCAAGCCGTCGACTACCTGCGCACCCAGCTAACAAGCAAGGAAATGGAGCAGGAATTCCGCGCCGCAAACGAGCTGTACCAGTCCCTGCGCAAGCCGCGATAACTCGCCGGTTCCTTTCGACGCCAGCACCAGCAGAAAGAGGGACCCTTCGCTGCCCTCTGTCAACGCGGCTACCGTTTTCTTTCTCGCCGAAAGCGCTGAGCTGGAGCAAAGACCCGCCGATCGGGAGATTGGCGTTCCCAGGGGGCCGGCTGCGGTGATACGCGCCGATTCAGGATTTTCCGGGCTGCTGACTGGTGCGTCAGAAGGGGCAAAAGTCAAATACGCGAATGGCCGGGGACCCGGAAAACCAGCACGTGCGACCCACGCTATCCCGATACGGCTACAGCTTCAGCAATTCCCGGAGCCGCTTGGTCTGCCCGCGCGAAACGGGTATTTCGCTGGCGCGCTTGTCGTTCATCTTCAGCATGTAGCTCGACTTGAACCAGGGCACCACTTCCTTGATGTGATTGATGTTCACCAGATACGACCGGTGCGGACGCCAGAATACATCCGGGTCAAGCGAATCGGCCAGTTCATCAATTGTGCGGTAATTCGAGACCCCTTCCGCCTCGCGCGAAACAATGGTGATCGACCCGTCCTCGATCGACGCGTAAATCATGTCCTCCGCATCCACCAGGATCAGCCGCGCCTGCGACTTCACGAGCAACTTCACCGGCTGCGCCGCCTTAGCCTTGGGCGCGCTGGCCCCCAGTTGCCCCACCAGCGTTTCCAGCCGCTCCACCGGCGAAGTGTCCGCCTCGACCATCTTCTTCGCGCGCTGCACCGCCTTGGCGATGCGCGCCTTGTCAAACGGCTTCAGCACGTAATCGACGGCGTTCACCTCAAACGCATGCACAGCGTAATTATCAAACGCCGTCGCGAACACGATCTGCGGAATGCGCAGCTTGCGCTCCACCAGCTTCTTGATCACGCCAAAGCCGTCGAGCCCCGGCATCTGCACGTCGAGAAACACGAGGTCCGGGTCGTGTTCCTTGATAAGCGACACGGCCTCCAGGCCGTTCTTGCCCTGCGCGATCACCTCAATTTCAGGGAAACCCTTCAGTAGATAAGCGAGCTCGTCCCGCGCGGGCCGTTCGTCGTCGACAATGACTGTGGTGATTGGCATTCCAGTAGGCCTGAACGAGTATAGGAAGCCCTGGCCCCGGTAGCAAGGCGCATCGGGGTCAACCAGGCTGTTTGCCGAACAAATCAGTTCTGCGCCTTGTCGTCGTCAATCATTGCGATCGTGCAGGGAATGCCGCCGGAGGTGTACTTGGCGCAATTCTCGAGCGCCCTGGTTTCGGCATCGGCGATGGTTCGCCGTCCGAAGCTGAACCCGAAAGCGCCACTCGCTGAGGTCGCGAAGGCCTTGTGCGGGGCGCTCAGTAAGTATCCTTCGAACTGCCTGCGTCCGTTGCCACCAAGATGGGAAGGCAATCCCACCGCCGGCGGCGGATCAGGCAGCGGCGTATCCCTCAGCGCGAGATTCTGGCCCAGAAGGTATTCATCGACGATGGGCGTCCAGATAGGCGCCCCTTGCTGCGAGAACAGATCATGGCCGTCGGCGCCGAACGGGCCGGTGGTGATGAACCGGACGGTTCCTCCATTATCCGCATACGCCTGGTAAAGCTGCTGCGCCAGTTGCGGGCCGAAGAAGTGATCGTTCGCCGCGTACACCCACAGCATGGGAACCTTGGAACGCCTACCGAGGTCGGCAACCGTTCTCACAAGCAACTCGGGATTGCACACGTGGTCCGGGACATCCGATCCACGGCCGCCCGCAAAGCTGATGGCCGCCTTCAGGCCTGGCGGCGGGTCAGCCGCCAGCCCGAGCATGGCCATCCCGCCCGTAGAAACTCCGACGCCAATTATCCGGGAGCCATCGACTTCACGGCGAGTCGCAAGGTAAGAGGCGGCCTCGCGAAGATCGGTCGCGGCCTCCTCCGTCGGCCTGGCCAGGTCGCGAGCCGCGCCACACCCCCCGGCATCCTCGGCATAGACCCCGCCGGAATCGCCAAATCCCCTGCGCATCACAATCACTGCCGTCCATCCTCGGCGCGCGAACTCCCGCGCCTGTGGAATGAGGCGGAGCGGGGTTGAGTCGGAGATTTCCGTCGCGGCGCGCGGCGTGCCATGAGTCATCAGCGCCAGTGGGTGCGGCGAATTGTCATTCGGGCGCACCATCACAGCTTCCAGGCCTCGATAGCCTGATTCGCTTGTGGGAATTCGCAATTCCGTCACGACAAGCGCTGGATTCTGCGCGCGAGCGCACCCCGTTGCCACGCTAGCGATCAGAAGCAGAGCCAAGAATGCCGCGAGTTGTTCGTTCAAGCGGAGGCGGGATCGGCTGCGAGCGGTCATCGGTTGCAGGATACATACAGGCTACCGTCTCGGGGCACGCCCGAAGGCCAGCGCTTGCGCTTCGATGGCAAAGAGTAAACCGCCTCCCTCACCACTCCTCCAGAGGAGCGGTCGACACTTTCCAATCCTCGGTGCGGTTACTCGAACAAATCGGCGTGCGCCGAAGATGTTGCCGTCGGAAGCTGGCTGGCGGGAGCCTTGCACGCAGAGGCGATCAGGTATAAGTTGCCGTTGACCGGCTCGGTCATAACGCAAATCTCGGCTGAATCATTGAAGGGCGCGTGATGGCGAAATGGAAAGCAAGAGCTCCCAGGCTTGAGAAAATAATTTTTCTTATTTTTGTCTCCATTCTCCTTGCCGCGATTGCCCGGATGGAGGCCGCTCCGCGACGCGGCGGCGGAGCCCGTCAGGCCGAAGCGAATCGTGTGCCGGTGAACGCCGATAATATCGGCGGCGTGGTAACCAGTTCGGAGGGCCCGGAAGCCGGCGTCTGGGTGATTGCGGAAACCACGGACTTCCCAGTGAAATTTCGCAAGATCGTCGTCACCGACGATCGAGGGCGTTATCTGCTGCCTGAACTGCGCAACGCGAATTACAAAGTCTGGGTGAGAGGGTATGGGCTTGTGGATTCGCCGGCGGTGAATGCCAGGCCCGGGAAGACGCTGGCCCTTACCGCAGTCATCGCTCCGGACGCGCGTGCCGCGGCGGAGTATTATCCCGCGAACTACTGGTATTCGCTGTTGAAGATCCCGCCCAAGAGCGCCTTCCCCATGAAGATTCCGCCTCCGCCACCCGAAGACGGCCCGGAGCGTTTCATCGATTGCCGGGGAGGCGACGCAGATTGCCTCGCGATGTCCAATTCAGGCAAGGTTCCCAGCCCGCCCCACGTGAGTCCCGCGGGACTCAGCATCCAGGACGTGCGCAATGGCCAGGAGGTATCCAACCAGGCGGAGTTTATCTTCAACATCAAGCGCGGCTGTGAAGACTGCCACCAGATGGGCAACAAGGTCACGCGCGAGATCAACAAGAGCGTCGGCGCCTTCGCCAACAGTTCCGCGGCCTGGGAACGCATGCTGAAATCCGGCCAGGTGGGCGGAGAGATGCTGGCGGATGTCGACACTCGCTTTGGGCATGAACGCGGTCTTGCGCTGTTTGCGGATTGGTCTGACCGGATTGCGGCAGGCGAAGTCCCAGCCGCGCCGCCGCGGCCCCAGGGCCTGGAACGCAACGTGGTGATCTCGATCTGGGAGTATGCGTCGGACCGTGCGTTCATCCACGATGTGGCCTCCGGCGATTCCTACTATCCCACCGCGAACGCCTATGGACGTATCTACGGCGCAGACACCGCCTCCGGGCTCATGGAGTGGCTCGATCCAGTCGAGTACACCAAAGGCACAATGACGCCGCCCAACTCAGACGCCCCGTCTAGCGGAGCACCCGGACCGGCGCTGTACAACGAAATGCCGTCGCCGTTCTGGGGCGATGAGATTGTTTGGAAATCTACCGGCGGGGCGATAGGCGGGCCGCAGATCGATTCCAAAGGCCGGTTGTGGTATACGGGGAGACCTTCCACTCCGCCGAACTGGTGCGGCAAGGGCTCTAACAATCCGTTCGCCAAAAACTTCCCGGTGAGGGGGAGCGGCTTGATCCTGTACGATCCGCAGACGCACCAGCAGACTTCCGCCGGAATGTGCGGCACAGCGGGCAGCCACCGCGCCTGGGCGAACGACAAAGACGAAACCCTCTACACAACCATGCAGCCGGCGCCCCACACCGATAGCGGCGGGTTTGCATGGTTCAAGACGCGTGTGTGGGAAGAAACGCACGACGCCGAGAAGGCCAACGGATGGTGCCCCGGCATCATCGATTACAACGGTGACGGAAAAATTGGGCCATATACCACGCCGGACCAGCCAGCCGATCCGAAACTCGACCGCATGCTGAGCGGCGCTCTGCCCTACGGCGCGGGTTCCAGCCCGGTTGACGGAAGCTTCTGGGTTGTGGGGGGTGTGAATGGCGGCCCCAAAACGGGGATACCGGGAAAAATTATCCGCTACACGATGGGGTCAAACCCTCCAGCGACCTGCATGGCCGAGGTGTACGAACCGCCGTTCAACAATCCGAATGCCCCAGGGGTCGAAGGATACGGCACGCAAGGCATAGAAATCGACAGCAAGGGGATTGCCTGGGTTTCGCTCGGGGAGAGCGCCGACCTCGCCAGCTTTGACCGCAGCAAGTGCAAGGTGCTGCGGGGACCGACCGCGACCGGCCAGCATTGCCCGGAGGGCTGGACGCTTTATCCGGTGCCGGGCCCTAAATTCAAGGGCACGAACATCCGTTCGGACTACTTTTATCTGAGCTGGGTAGACCGCCAGAATACGCTTGGCCTGGGCAAAGACGTGCCAGTCGTCGACGGCACGGGCTCTGATTCATTGATCGCATTTCTGCCGGACCAGAAGAAATTCGTAACGATGCGCGTGCCGTATCCGATGGATTTCTACACGCGCTCGATGTCTGGACGCATCGATGACCCCAAAGCCGGCTGGAAAGGGCGCGGGATTTGGGCCGGCAATAACGAACGAGTCGTCTGGCATATCGAAGGCGGCAAGGGCATACGAGCGAGATCGTGCATTTCCAGATACGACCCGACCCGCTCGCCAAGTAAGTCGCGCCAACGCAATCTACAACTCACTGGAGTGTGCCAATTGGCCCGGAAGCACATCGGTTGATATTCGCCGGCTGGACTCCTCACTTTTCCAGCCTGTCGCCACGTGCAGGTTCTGTCATCCTCGGCCAAAGGGGACGGCACGGCGTCGGATTCCATTTCGAACCATCCGGCTCACGCTGAAATTCCTCTCCCGTGTTGAATCGGACGTTAAGATACGCCGGATCATCCATGATCGACATGACCATAAGGTAGGAAATGCCATTTCGATCGAAGCGATCGAAGTATTCAGTCAATATGGCATTTCCGCTGTAAGACACCCCGTTTTTGCGCAAATACCCAGGTTTCATATGCATCGTGACCACATGCAAAGACCCACCCTTCTCAAGCACAGGGGCTCCAGCGCTGCCGGCTTTTTCCCACGCCGGCAGCGCTGGAGCACCTGTGCTTGAGAAGGGTGGGTCTTTGCATGTGCGTGGCGTCGGCCGTAAGACCTGGCTATTTGCGCAAGAACGGGGTGCCGGTGCAGCAAATGCCACCTATTGACTGAATACTGGATCCGCTTTCGATGGAAATCATATTCTTTACCCTTATGGTCATGTCGATCATGGATGATACGGCGTATCTTAACGTCCCAATTAAAACGGGATATGTAGATGGAAATCGGTATCCCCTTTGGCCGA
>CAVOOP010000029.1:0-241149 GCA_963697575.1 uncultured Acidobacteriota bacterium
TTTGTCATTTGTGCTTTTCGTTCAGGTTGCGTATTGTCTAATGTTCCGGCCCGCTCAGCCACGGCAGAAATTTCCAATACGCATCGATCTTTTGGGTAAAGGTCTTGGTCGGCAGTGCTTCCCTTCGGCCGTGTACGACGTGCCCGATTTCGTCGCGGGTGAGCAGCATGTGTTCCAGGACAGGCCACCATAGAAAGGCCTTGCGGTCGATCATTCCCGTGGTGATGTACACGCACATGGGCGCGCCATATTTTCGAAAAAGGGGCAGCGCCACCGTCAGGTTATCGAGGTAACCGTCATCGAAGGTAAAGCACGCGAAGTTGCGGCCCGCGTGGCCTTCCAGCAGCCTGCGGTGAACTTCAGGAATGCTCACGATATCCCAGCCAAGCCGCCGCACATAACCCAGGATCTCGTCCAGGAAATCGCTCTGAACGGCCAGATCGGCGGCCAGGATCGGGGTTCCCGCCGGCGCCACGCGATGCATCAGGAAAATGATGCCGATACCGCTGCGGCGCGGTTGCAGAAGATGCAGGGTTCGGGTGTAATAAAGCACATCAAATACAGCGTGCTTGAGGCGTTTATCGCGGATCATCCATCGGCGCAGAAGGGGTTCTCTGCCGGCTCGCTAGTTTTCTACAAGTCTGGTTTATTGTACTCGATCCAATTCTGATGACGAGCAGTTTGGGGAAGAGAAGTTCCTGGAATTGAATAAACTGATTTGCGCCCCGGAGTCTCCGCTCGGGATTCCTTGGCGGTCAAGCTCCAGCCCATCAAGTTTCCTCGAATCAGTCTAATCAACCTTGTAGTCGCATGTACCAAAACCCTCCCTGCGTACAGTTGGAGACCACTGCAGCGACCTTTAGTCTACGAATACAAATTTCGTAGATGCAAAAGGGACACATGATCTCCAAAAAAACGGTTCTCCTGATCCTCTCCGGCTTAATTGTGGCATTTCTCATGGCTGCGCGGCCTGCAATCGCAGGCACGGGGAATCAGGTCTCCTTCGTGCGTATAGACACCATGACGCAGGGAAACTGGACCGGGATCTACGGGAGCGACGGCTATGTGATCCCGAACACAACCACAAATAAAGTGCCCAGCTACGTCACTCTGACGCCGCAGAACGAGGCGCTGTATACCTGGACAAGTTACGGCACCGATATCCGCGATTTGCTGGTACCGGGAGGTGGGGCCAGGCAGGCAAGCTGCTGGTACACCGCGCCCGGCAGCAGTTCCTTCGAATTAGACGTAAATATCAGCGATGGGAACACGCATCAGATCGCGCTCTATGCGCTCGATTGGGACGAGAGGTCAAGGGCGGAAACGATCCAGGTCCTGGACGGAGCAACGGGAGCGGTGCTGGATGCGCGCAGCCTCTCCAATTTCACGAACGGGCTTTATGCGGTCTGGAACATTTCCGGTCACGTAACGTTCAACGTCATCCTGACCGGCGGCCTCAATGCGGTGATTGGCGGCGCATTCTTTGATCCGGTGCTCAGCGGTTCCGGGTCGGCGACCGCACAGTTCATCAAAACGGACACGAGCACGGAAGGCAACTGGCAGGGAGCCTACGGCGGGGATGGTTCTGAAATAGTTGGCGTCACACCCAGCTTGCCGGGCTACGCCAGCGTCACTCCCCAGAATAATCAGACGTGGACATGGGCGGCCAACTCCACCGATCCGCGGGCACTGCAATCGGGTTCCGGCAGCAGGATTGCAGCGACATGGTACACCGCCGACGGCACATCCATGTTCAGCATCGACGTCAACACGACCGACGGTGAATCACATGAAGTTGCCTTGTATGCCGTTGATTGGGACAGTCTGGGCCGGGCGGAAACGATCCAGGTGATGGACGCGCAGACAAAGGTCATTCTGGATTCGCGAAGCATCTCCGGGTTTGTGAACGGTATATACATCGTCTGGAATATCTCCGGCCACGTAATCATCAACGTGACAAATACCGGCGGGAAAAATGCTGTAATCAGCGGTGTTTTCTTTGGAGCGGGCAGCAGCGCCTCGGCGGGGAGCCCAACCGCAGCGTCAGGGACATCTGCATCTGGCTCTTCTTCTGGCACTACCACTCCTTCGTCCTCCGGGAATTCGAACTCGGGATCATCGACGGCCGCGCTGCCCTCCGGACTCGTTTTGCACTGGACTTTCGACACGGCGAATATCTCGGGCTCGACCGTAGCGGACACGTCGAATCACGGTGGCACGGGAGTGATGGGTGGAAATCCCGCAGTCGTCAACGGTGTAATCAACCAGGCGCTTTCATTTAACGGCGTCAATTCCTACGTGACGATGTCCAACTATTCGGATGTCGCTGCAGGATTCAACAACAGCACCACATTGTCGGTATGGATCAAGACGACAAACGCGACTCGAACGGAGGCAATCATCTCGAAATTCAACGCCGGTGGAAGCGCCGCGGGCTACATATTCCAAACGGACGCCTCCGGCCACCTGGAATTCAGGGTCGGGGCGGCAGATATCTACGCGTATCCGGCGACGGTGGTCGATACTGGAACAATCAACGACGGGCAGTGGCATCATGCAGCGGTAGTGGTAACCATGGGCCAGGGCGCTCAATTTTATGTCGATGGCGCGCCGACTTCCTCGAGCGCAATGAGCATATGGGCTGGCGGTGATGGCGGGTCGGCTCTGAACGTGGGGGCATGCTCTTACTCCCCTTATGCCCAATATTTCACCGGAAGCATCGACGATGTGCAGGTGTACAACCGGGCGCTCAGTGCCGCCGAAATCAGCGCAATCTTCTCGAACGCCAGCCAGGCTGCCAGCACCGGTAGCGGATCGGGCTCAACCGGATCAAGTTCAACAGGTTCGGGCTCAGGAAGCGGGTCAACCGGTAGCGGATCGGGCTCCACGTCAACGGGCTCCAGCGGTTCGAGCAACCCGACGCCTCCCACACCTCCAATTTCTTCGACAATTAACGCCGTGGCCTTCAATGGCATCGACTCGACAACCCAGGGCGCCTGGAAAGGCCTGGGCAATTTCAACGCGCCGCCGGCGAGCAGTTCCCTCGTCTATGGCAAAGATGGGGTGATCTTGCCCGACACCGAAGGGTGCGATTTGGCCTGCAACCCGTTTCCCAGCTACGTGTCGTTTGGTCCGAATCTGGTGAGCTCATCCACGCCGGGTAGTGTAGGCAGCAAGCCGAATAGCACTCACGCCTACGTTGATTTGGTGCAAGGACCCGCGGGCGTGATGGGCGCTGGCGCAGAACACCCCCAGCAACACGAACTATTTCCAGTGCAACTACACGTATTCAAATCCCGCGGCCCCTTGGGCGCCCATGGTGGCCTGGCGTCCCGTGACGGACACACGGGAAATCAGCCTGTGGTACACCTGTTCCGGCATTCAATCGTTTTATCTCGAATTCAGCTTCGGAAACAGCACCCATAATTTCGAAGTGTATGTGGTCGACGATCAGAACGGCGGAACGCAGTTGCGAAGTGAGCAAATCCAGGTCCTGGACGGGGACACGGATGCCGTCCTCTACGACTCCGGGTCGTTCACCAACTTCACCCAGGGCCTTTACTCCGAGTGGAGCACGGGCCACGTCGAAGGTGAAAGTCATCAACACGAGCACCAGACAGGTACGAGCGCGGTCATCAACGGCGTGTTCTTTAACTGATCCGGATTAGCGCGTGGGGAATCAGCCGGATAACATTTTATAACCAGCCGTCCGGCTGATTCTGACACTGCCGTCTTTTCCTTCTCGCTGCCTACGCATACATCGCCGGCGAACACTTCATTCAAGGTTTCCCCATCTCAGATCGTCGAAATGGTGGCATGCGACTAATTCCAAGGTAAACTCAGTGTGTCACCCTGGAATCTGTATCTGATGTCCCATGAACCAGGGGAGCTCTGCCCATGGCCACCAGTTCACGCGAAAATACGATTCTTGATCGCATCGTGGAAGCGCGCCGCGAATCCGTATCGCATCGGAAACGCGTGCTGCCGGATGTGGCGCTCAAGATGGCCGTTCAAAAAGCGGAGCCGCCTCGCGATTTTGCCGGGCCCTGACGCAGACGGGCTTCAACATTATCGCCGAGCTGAAAAAGGCTTCTCCGTCGCTGGGAATCATTCGCGAGGAGTATGTGCCGGGCATTCTGGCGCCGATCCCTCGAAGCCGCGGGAGCCGTCCGCGCTCTCTGTACTCACTGAAGAGGAATTCTTTCTTGGCTCTCTCGCCCACCTGAAGGAAGCAAAAAAAGCGGTCGGAATCCCGATCCTGCGCAAGGACTTCATCTTCGATCCCTGGCAGGTTTGGGAAGCCCGCGCGGCCGGGGCCGACACTTTCTTGCTCATTGCCGCCATCCTGGGCGATGCAGCCCTTCGCGATCTGCTGGAGCTGGGCCGGTCGCTCCAAATGGAGCCGCTCGTCGAAGTCCACTCCCGCGCGGAACTTGACGGAGCCATCGCCGCCGGAGCAAAAGTTATCGGAGTGAACAACCGCGACCTGCGGGACTTTTCCGTGCGGCTGGAGACCTCGCTCGAACTGATCGAATCGATTCCGGAAGAGCTGCATCGCGGTCAGCGAATCGGGATTGCACGAGCAGGAAGATCTTGGTGCGTCTGCGTTCGGCCGGCTTTGACGCATTTCTGATAGGCGAGGGCGTGATGAAATCGAGCGACCCCGGCGAATCCTTGCGCCGCCTCATCGGAACTGGGAACCCGCTACCGCCTGAGCCTGCCATGCCGAAGCGACGAAAGTGAAAGTCAAAATTTGCGGAATCACGAACTGGAAAGACGCACGCCGCGCCGTCGAAGCGGGCGCCGACTTCCTGGGCTTCAATTTTTATCCGCCCAGCCCGCGCTACATCACTCCGGCAAAAGCGCGCCGCATCGTGCAGCGCTTGCCAGAAAAAATCTCCGCGGTCGGCGTGTTCGTTAACGAGAGCGAAGACACGATATTGGACATCGCCTCCATGGTAGGCTTCGTCCACCTCCAGCTTCACGGTAACGAATCCCCCGCACGTTCACGGCTCAGCCGCATATTTCCGGTGATGAAGGCGCATTCGCGTGCGAAAATCGTTTCGGCCCGCGCAGTTGGTGCGATTCGAGCACGCGCAAGCGTTCCTGCTGGACGGCTTCGACGCGCAGCACTGGGGCGGAACAGGCAAAACATTCGACTGGCGCCTCGCGCCAAAGGCGAACGGGGACGCCAGGATTTTCCTGGCGGGAGGCATCACCCCAGAGAACGTAGGCGACGCGATTCGCACCGCCCGGCCGTACGCAATCGATGTTTGCAGCGGTGTTGAGTCCAGGCCTGGCAAGAAAGACCCGCAGCGCATGAAGGCGTTCATGCAAGCCGTGCGTGAGGCACAGAAAAGCAAAAGCAGATCAAAGAAGAGCAAAGCAGCGAAAGGTACATGATAATGGCGACAACTTCAGCAGGTTCGATCTCGCAGGTTGTGCCGGACGCGCGCGGCCGCTACGGGCCATATGGCGGCCGGTACGTTCCCGAGACGCTTATGGCGCCCCTCGAAGAACTCGAACGCGCCTACGCGGAGGCCTCCGCCGATCCCAAATTTCAGGCGCAGCTCAGCAAGCTGCTGCACGATTTCGCCGGCAGGCCCACGCCTCTCCAGTTCGCTTCGCGCCTCACGGAACAATTCGGCGGCCCGCGTATTTACATCAAGCGCGAAGATCTGCTGCACACCGGCTCGCACAAAATCAACAATTGCCTAGGGCAGGGCCTGCTGGCCGTGCGCATGGGCAAGAAGCGCGTGATCGCCGAAACGGGCGCGGGACAGCATGGAGTCGCCACTGCCACCGTCGCCGCACTGCTCGGCCTTTCCTGCAAGGTCTACATGGGCACTGACGACATGGAGCGCCAGCGGCTCAACGTCTTCCGCATGAGGCTGCTCGGCGCGGAGGTGGTGGGCGTCGATTCCGGCAGCCGCACCCTCAAGGACGCAATCAACGAAGCCATGCGCGACTGGGTCACCAACGTCCAGACCACCCACTATCTGCTCGGCTCGGTTCTCGGGGCACATCCTTACCCGCAGATCGTGCGCGATTTTCACAAGATCATCGGCGAAGAAGCGCGCGAGCAAATCCTCCAGGCCGAAGGCCGCCTGCCGGATTATCTTTTCGCCTGCGTGGGCGGCGGCTCCAACGCCATTGGCCTGTTCCACGCCTTTCTGGGTGACGCCGCGGTGAAGATGGTCGGCGTGGAGGCGGGCGGGCGCGGAAAGACGCTGGGAGAGCACGCCTCCCGGCTGGCCGCGTCGGAGGGTTTCTCCGGCGCCAAGCCCGGGGTGCTCCAGGGAACATACACCTACGTGTTGCAAACTCCCGACGGCCAGATTTCCACCACGCACTCGGTGTCCGCCGGACTCGATTACCCCGCCGTAGGCCCCGAGCACGCGTGGCTGGCCGAACTGGGCCGCGCCGAATACACCGCCATCAGTGACGAAGACGCGATCGAAGCGGCGCGCACCCTCGCCCGCAAGGAAGGAATCATTCCGGCGCTCGAATCCGCCCATGCGCTGGGCGAACTCATCTGCCGCGCCCCCAAAATGAAGAAAAACGAAATCGTCATACTCAATCTGTCGGGCCGCGGCGACAAAGATATGGACTTCCTCTCGCGCTATGTCTGACACCACGATCCCCGGCGCATCCATCACGAAGCCGCAAGCAAACCAGTCTGGCGGAGGCTCTGTCGCGAGACACGCCAGCCGGATCGCAAGGCGCTTCGAGGAACTCTCCGCTGCGGGCGAACTCGGCCTGGTGGCCTACCTGACTGCCGGCGACCCGACGCTCGACGCGAGCGAGAAAATTATCCTCGCCGCCGCCGAAGCCGGCGCCGACGTGATCGAACTCGGCGTGCCCTTCAGCGATCCGGTCGCCGACGGCCCCGTAATCCAGCGTGCCAGCGAACGAGCGCTGCAAAGCGGCACAACTCTTGCCGGCGTTCTCGACCTGGCCAGGAGCCTTCGCGCCCGCACCGAAGTGCCGCTGGTTCTGTTCAGTTACTTCAATCCGCTCCTGCAAATGGGCCTCGAGAAATTTGCCCAAGCGGCGAACGCCGCCGGAATCGACGGCGTCCTGGTGACGGATTTAACCCCGGAGGAATCGTCAGAGTACCGCGCGATCGTCCGGGCACAGGCGCTGGACACAATTTTCTTGGCCGCCCCCACCTCCACCGACGCGCGCTTGGCCGCCATCGCCGAATGCTCCAGCGGCTTCCTTTATCTGATCTCGCGCACCGGCGTCACCGGCACGCGCGAGTCCCTCCCGGAGGAATTGCCGGCCCTGGTGCGCCGCGCCCGCCGCGTCACCAAGCTGCCGATTGCGGTAGGCTTCGGCATATCTTTGCCGGAGCACGTATCGGTTCTCGGCGGCATCGCCGACGCGGCGGTAGTAGGCTCGGCCCTGGTAGCCGAGGTGGAGGGAGCCTCCAAATTGAAGCTAGGCCCAGAAGCAGCCGCGCAAGCGGTGGCCGGCCGAATCCGCCTCCTGAAAGGCGCTGTGATCAGAAGTTAGCAGAGCTTGACGCGGCTAGTTTGGCAAGCTTGCGATGAAAGTGTTCATTTCACGCAGGACATCGGCCTCGTTGGAGCGGAAGATATAATGAGTCGCATGCGGGATTCGGGCCACGTGGGCTGAAGTGACTTGCCGCTCGAAGGCTGCGATCTGCAGCTCTTTATTATGTTTCATCAGCGCCTGTCTCGCGGCTTGGGCACGGGATTGGGGATCATCTCCGGATACCGGAACGAGATTGTCTCCATCGGCGAAGATCACGAGGGCACGTGTGTGGATGGTGGTGAAACGTTCCCGGCCTTCCATGATCGCGAAGAGAGCCGGAGTCATCCTAGTGCTCACCGGAGTTGGGGGAAGGTCCCCCGTATCTCGCTGTTGCTCTTTGACCTCCTTCTCCACGCGCTGCAGATTGGCGATCAGGCTGTCGTAATCTTTCACCGGCTCCATGGAATAACCCTCGATGAACTGGCGTAGCCGGTTGCGTAATTCAATGGAATCCAATTCCAGTTCGCCGTTGGCTTGATCGTAGAGAGCGTAAGGATAACCGGCTTCCATGTAAATGAGTCCGGCGACCTTTTCGGGATGACGCGAGCCAATGTAGCTTAGCTCCTCGCCTGCAATGGAGTGCCCCGCGATTACGGGTTTGTTGAGATGCAGCGCATCGATGACGGCCAGCACATCTTCACCCAGCCTGTCGGCGGTATAGTTCGTCGCGTTGGGTTCCGGCGCGCTGGAAGCGCCGAGGCCACGGCGAGTGATGCCATAGACGTGACAGCTGGCCGTGAGCTTCGGAGCGAACCGATCGAATACGTGAGCCGTGTCTCCCAAACCGGTCAGCAGAAATAGTGGCCGGCCACTCCCACCCCAATCGAGCACCTCCAGCTTTACATCCTTGTCCGCGGTTATAAACTGAACGGTGTGAGGAGATGGGTCGAGTGGCCGTGCCGTCCCTTCGCCTGCCGCAAGTGTGCCTTGCCGGTTAACGACGATGTCCTGTGCGCACAGCGTGGTTCCCAACAGCAACGCGAGTGCAGCACCCCACAGAGTACCCTTGGTCATCTACGGTCTCTCCTGCGGATGGTTTTATCACAACTGCGATCTAACCCCGGCGTAGTCGGATCATCGGAAACTGGCCATCACCATACAGCGCCACGCCTTGCACGGGACTGCCTTTATGCCTAAAATTGCCGGGCGAATCGGGGCTGCGGTAATCGATGGTTCCCACCGAGGGATACGCGGTAGTCTGACTTCTTCCAGCCGTCACGGTCGGCGTCTGGAATGCGCTCCAGGCCATTGATTCCAGTTTTGCCCGAGATTGCTTAGGGCGTTTCCGTCTATCGGCGATTCGCCACTCCCGAAGGAGATCTGCATCGAATGGATAAGCGGGTAGCAAGTGCGGAAGCGGCGGTTGCCCGCATACACGACGGCGCAACGATTCTGATGGGCGGGTTCGGCGCATCCGGCGTGGCGGAAAATCTGGTCCGTGCGCTGTGCCGCCAGGGAACCCGGAACCTCACGATCGTGTCGAACAACGCCGGCATCAACGGGTACGGCATCGATCTGCTGCTCAAGAACAAGCAGGTGAAAAAAATGATCGCCAGCTTCGTCGGCGGCAACAAGACCTTCGAGCAGCTCGCGCTGAAAAAGGAAATCGAGCTGGAGCTGAATCCCCAGGGCACGCTGGCGGAGCGCGTGCGCTGCGGCGGCGCCGGAATCCCTGCCTTTTTCACGCCCACCGGCTACGGTACGCTGGCGGCGGAAGGCAAGGAAGTCCGCGAGTTCAATGGCCGCCCACACATTCTGGTGCCCTCGCTCCGCGGAGATTTCGCTCTGGTGAAGGCCTGGAAGGGCGATCGCTGGGGCAATCTTGTGTATCGCAAGACCGCGCGAAATTATAATGCGGTGATGGCCACCGCCGCCGACCACGTGATCGCGGAAGTGGAGCACCTGGTCGAACTCGGCGATCTCGATCCGGACGGCGTCCACACGCCCAGCATCTATATCGACGCCATCCTGCAGGGCGAGCGATACGACAAGCCCATCGAAATCCGCACCACGCGAAAGCGCGCGTAAAGGGGAATCATGCCGCCACAAACGGATAAACGCGAAATGATCGCTCGCCGCGTCGCGCAGGAAATGCGCGACGGCGACTACGTCAACCTCGGCATCGGCTTGCCGACGCTCATCCCGAATTTCCTGCCGCCCGGCGTGGAAGTCGTCCTGCAATCGGAGAACGGCATGCTGGGCATCGGACCCTATCCTTACGAAGGCGAGGAAGACCCCGATCTGGTGAACGCGGGCAAGGAGACCATCTCGGAAATCCCGGGTTGCTGCTACTTCTCGAGCGCCGAGTCGTTCGCGATGATCCGCGGCGGCCGCGTGGACGTCACCGTGCTCGGCGCGCTGCAGGTCGATGAAAAGGGCAACCTCGCCAACTGGGCCATCCCGGGCAAAATGCTCAAGGGCATGGGCGGCGCGATGGACCTCGTGGCGGGCGCCAAGCGCGTCATCATCGCCATGGAGCACTCCACCAAGGAAGGCGAGCACAAAATCGTGAAACTGTGCAACCTGCCCTTTACCGGCCTGGGCGTCGTGAACCTGATCGTCACCGAACTGGCCGTGATCGAGGTGACTCCGCAAGGCCTGCTGTTGCGCGAAGTGGCGCCTGGCATTACCCCTGAGGACGTTCAAAAGGCCACCGAGCCGACGCTGCAGCTCGCTCCCGACCTTCAAACAATCGCCGTTTAGAGAAACGCCGGCACGGGTGCCTCTTTTGCGTCCCGCTCCATGGCGCCTCGTGCCGCCGCTGCGGTACCATACACTTCCATCGAAATTCGTCGAGATCGCTAGGGAGAATGAATGAAGCCGCAGTCGATCGTCGTGGTGAGCCTCCACAGTCCCAAGGAAAGGCTGTGGGGCGAGTTGGTCGATATTTCTAATGCCGGCATCACCGTGCGCGGTATTGACTTAGGCTCATTCGATGATTTCGTGCGCCAGGTGGTGCATCCGGATGGCGATCGTATCGGCTTGCCGACGCTATTCTTTCCGATGCTGAGGATCGAACGGATCGCGCTCGACGAACCTCGCGGTTCGATTCCTTCGATGGCTGAAATGTTCGAGAAAAAAGTCGGCCGCTCCGTGGAGGATTACCTGAGGCAGTTCGCCTGAGCTTCTGTTTCGTTGTCTGTGAAATAACATGAAGAACCGCATTCTGACGGTACCCAACCAGCTCACCTTCCTGCGCCTGGCCTTTCTTCCCTTTTTCATTATTGCGATCAAATACGACGATCATCGCGTGGCGCTCGCAATTTTTCTGGTGGCGGGATTAACGGACGGCCTCGACGGCCTTCTCGCACGCGAACTGAACCAGAGAACGCCGCTTGGCGCCTATCTTGACCCCATCGCTGACAAGCTACTGCTTTCCTCCTCCTATTTCGTACTGGCGCTGAAGGGGAGGATCGCCTGGTGGCTGGCAATCCTCGTTTTAGGGCGTGACGTTCTGCTTCTCGTGGCCTGCGCCACGATCCTGCTTACCATCGGCTACCGTCCTTTTCCTCCCAGCGTTTGGGGAAAGGCCACCACGTTTTTCGAGCTGTCGTTGATTTTTCTGGTGCTGGTGCTTTCGGTGTGGGACAACCACTTTTTATGGTTCCTGCGAATGATCTGCCCCTACTTTGTCGCCACCTTTGTGATTGTTTCAGGGCTGCATTACAGCATAACGGTGTCCCGCCAGTTACACGCCGGCGCTTAAGTCTTGCCATAAAACAATTAGTCGAAGGAAACAATGCGGTCCAAATTGACCATCACTGTGGCAAAGTTCAGGCTCTAAATAATTGGCTACGATGGGGCGTCATGGCCTGGCCGGCGGCGAATCGTACGCTCTAGCAATCTATCCATTCCCCCGCGGGGCGGGCATAATAGCACCGGTGAAATCTATATTTATAAAGTGCATTCAGGTCGCGGTTTTGGCTGGTGTGGCGTCTGTGCCGCTCCATGCCCAAGGCAACTATGAGATCCAGGTGTATGGATCCGATACGGTCGCTCCGGGGCGGACGATGGTCGAGCTTCACAGCAATTTCACCTTTGAGGGATTCAAGACCTCGGTCGACGGTGTGCTTCCCGATGAGCATCAAGTGCACGAAACGGTGGAGATCACTCAAGGCTGGACGAGCTGGTTTGAAACCGGATTTTACATTTTCACCAGCTACGGTCCCCACCAGGGTTACAAGTGGGTGGGCGACCACATCCGTCCTCGCGTGCGTGTTCCCGATAGTTGGCATTGGCCGGTTGGCGTAAGCCTTTCGACGGAAATTGGTTACCAGCGGCCCATCTTTTCCGCGGACACGTGGACGTGGGAAATCCGCCCCATCGTCGATAAGCAATTGGGTCTTGGTACCTGGCCTTCAATCCGGCCCTCGAAAGGTCCTTTCACGGGCCCAGCGTACGACAGGGCGTGGCCTTCTCTCCCAACTTCAAGGCGGCCTATTCAATCACCCGAAAACTCAGCGCGGGCCTGGAATACTACGGATCTTTGGGACCCGTCACCGGGTTCGACCCTGTCTATGAGCAAGAACACCAAATCGTTCCCGCGATTGATTATGATTTCGGCCCGAATTGGGAGTTCAATTTCGGGGTGGGAGTTGGGCGTCACGCGCAGTACCGACCATCTATTGGTGAAGATGATTATCGGGCATCGATTTCGATTCATCACCCCGCACGTTCCGCGCATCTTGAAGCCGAACGGGCAGAAAGGGAGTGAGTGATTGTCGCGGCCAGCAAAGTCAGAAAAGTGCGGTTCTATATGCGCCTCTGCTTTTCTGCGTCGTTTTTGCCCCTGGCACCGTTTTATCAAAATCGGATGAACCACCAGTTCCCTTGGGCCTTCCGCCCGTTCCCTGGCCGGAAGATAACCCCTACTCGCCGGCACGCGTCGAGCTTGGAAAGATGCTGTTCTTCGATGGGCGGCTTTCCGCAAACGGCCTGGTTTCGTGCGCCTTCTGCCACGAGCCGGGCCACGCCTTTTCCGCAAGCGCGCGCTATCGAGCGGCGTCGATGGAAAATTTGGAGTTCGCCACGCCCCCACCCTCATCAACCGCGCCTGGGGCAAATCGCAATTCTGGGACGGCCGGGCGGCCACGCTGGAGGCGCAGGTGATTGTCCCATCACCAATCCGGACGAAATGGGAATGACCGCCGATCAGGTGCAGAAAGGCTCCAGGACATCAAAGGCTACGCCCCGCTCTTTGCCGCCGCTTTCGGCGACAGCGCCATTACCTTCGATCGAATCACCAAGGCAATTGCCAGCTTCGAGCGCACCATCGTTTCGGGAAATTCCGCCTACGACCGCTATCCGCCGGCGATAAATCCGCGCTGACCAAGCAGCAGAAAGACGGCTTGGATTTCTTCAACAGCAAAGGCGAATGCGCCGAATGCCACTCGGGGCCTGAACTTCACAAACGAGAAGTTTGCCAACCTGGGCGTCGGGATGGATCAGGCCAATCCCGACCCCGGGCTCGAAGCGATTACAAAAAAGCGCGGCGACTTAGGAAAATTCAAGGTGCCAACGCTACGCGATCTGGCTCATCGGGGGCCTTACATGCACGACGGCCGGTCCAAGACACTCGATGAGGTCCTGGATCTCTATGCAAAGGGAGGACTGCCGAATCCGCACCTTGACACTCGCCTCGCGCCCTTCTATATGGATGAGCAGACCAGGCAGGATCTGATTGCCTTTCTCGATGCACTCAATGGCGAAGGCTGGCAGACGATCACCCCGCCTCCCGCGTTCCCCCAATAGATGCGAATCGAGAGCTCCAGATGCGAATCAGGAACCCTGTGGGTGGTGTGGCCGTCATTTCTTGCGGTAAAGACGTTTATGAAAGTTGTCTGAAAGGATTCGGTAAAATGAATGTGCCCATGAAGAGACGATTCGCCTGTGCCTTCCTGCTCGCTTTTGTTGGGGTTTTCTCGTTCACCTTGGCTCGTCCCGAATCCGCAATGGTCGTGCAGCCATTGCCGTCACCCGCCGGTGCGAGTAGCACCGAGCCGCAGTTCACCATCCAAGGTGACCGCGTGATTTTGAGCTGGCTGCTGGTTGCCGGCAAGCGCGCGACGCTCAAGTTTGCCGAGCGTATCTCGTCGGGCTGGTCCGTCGCCCCAGACGGTTATTTCAAGCAGCAACTTCTTCGTGAATGCCTACGATGTCCCTTCGGTGCGTGTCCTGCCTGACGGCACGCTCGTGGCTCACTGGATCGAAAACAACGGCCCCGAACCCGACGCCACCAACGTGCGCCTGTCGTGGTCGAAGGATAAAGGCCGCACATGGTCGAAGCCCGTGAGTCCCCACCATGACGGCACGGAAACCGAGCACGGATTCGCGTCCCTGTTTCCGGCGCAAGGTGCAGCCTTTCGGCCTGGTGTGGATCGACGGTCGCGCCACCGATCCCGAGAAAGAAACAGGCGACATGAGCCTGAGGTCGTCAGTCTACAGCCCTGACGGCAAGCAGATCGACGAGCAGGTGGTGAAATCGCGGGTGTGCGAATGCTGCTCGACGGCTGCCGCGGAAACCTCCGAGGGCGTCATCGTTGCTTTTCGCAACCGCAGCGCTGACGAGGTGCGGAATATCTACGTCTCGCGCTTTGTGGCCGGACACTGGAGCACGCCCACCGCCGTGCATGATGATGCATGGCGTATCAATGCTTGCCCCATCAACGGCCCGGCCGTCAGCGCAAGCGGCCGCGACGTGGCGGTGGCATGGTTTAACGGCAAGGACGATAAAGGTCGGGCCTTCGTGGCGTTCTCGCACGACGCCGGACGCACGTTCGGCTCGGCGATCCGTATAGATGACGCGAGTTCTCTGGGGCGCTTCGGAGTGCAAATGCTGGGGGACGGCTCCGCCGCCGTCACTTATATCGAATTTACTAACAATCATTCGCAGTTCCGAGTACGGCCGAATCTCTCCGGCTGGCGCGCGCTCCGCCCCGGTGACCATCGCCGATACGTCCGGCAGCCGCTATCCGCGAGTTGCGCGTGACCGGAACGAGCTGCTGTTTTCGTGGACGGACACGGCGAAAGGTTCATCGCAGGTTCGCACCGCGCGGGCGACCTACTAACGGTCATCATGGGCGGGCGATTCCCACGGCCGCTGGAGTTCGAAGCTTGGCTGAGGGAGGGCGATTGTAGAGCGAAACGAAGAGATAGCCCTTGTCACTTCGCTTCGCTCTGCCGCGATGACAAATAAATTCAACGACTCCGCACGCAGTGGCTCGCAGCACACGAGTCATCGCCGGTGACTGATCGTACGAGGTGGCGTGACCCGGGTCACACCCGAATTTCCTCAGGGCGCATAATTAGATTGCTTCAGGCGATTCAGCATCCCAGGCGAATGCCATGAGAATGCCGTCATGCAATGCGCGCTCTTGCTCTCCGTGCTTGGTCTGTCCGGATCGCAGGCTAAGCAAACACCGAAGCCGGAAACTGCGGCCTCCAGCGCCTCCGCTGGAGGGCAGCTCTACAAGCAACACTGCGCCGTGTGCCATGGGAACGATTTGAAGGGCAATGGACCGGCTCCTGCGCCTTTTATGCAGGAAACGCCAGATCTGACAACCCTGGCCAACCGTCATGAAGGATTTCCGGACGCCTACGTCTCAAACGTGCTGCGCAATGGCGTGAAGATAAAGGCGCACGGACCCGCGGAAATGCCTATTTGGGGAACAACATTCCGGGAAGCAGAGGAACTGAACGAAGCTCAAGTCGAACCAACGAATCGCAAACTTGATCAACTATCTCAAGACAAAACAGCAGAAGTAGACGCGCCGTCGTGATTTGCGTAGAGACTATGCGCGGACGCCGCCAGGGGGTAGCGCTGTCGTTTGAAAGACTGTGCCGCCTATTCGACGGCGATCTTCGTGCCCTGCTGCCCTTTGCTCGATAGCCTCTCGATGCGGTCGTCAATCACGCCACGAATCGCCTTCAGAAATTCGATCCGCGAGTTCGCCAGGTGCTGCTTCACCGCGGGTGAAACGCCCAAAGCCTCGCTCAAATGATCCAGCATTTCATGGCAGACGCAGCGCTCGTGAATCACGCGTTCACTGCCGGCCTGTTGAGTCTCTTGTTGCTCGTTCATTGTGTTGCCTCCTTCATTTCAACCGTGAGCACTTGATTTCAAGTCTGGCTCGCGCCGGCTGCAGCATCGCCATCGACCGCGGCAGGCCGATGTGGCGCCGAAGCGTGCCCACCTCCACTACCAGCTCATCGCCCTTCTTGAACAGCCCCACTTCGCCTTTCGTGGCAAACGGCAGGAGCACGCGGATCTCGTAAACTCCGTTTGTCTTCCCGAACGTATAGGGCTTTTCGGTCCGCGTCACCGCCGCGGGATCTTCCGTGCCAGGATACAGCAGTTGGCCGAGTTCCTGTAGCCGCTGCTTCCCAGCACCTCGTGAGCGAATAGCGGCACGCGCTTCACCGGCACCGGCGCAAAATACTCCTCGATTTCATGCAGCACTTTCTCCTGCGATGCGTGCCATTCGCTGAACCACGCGTCTTTCACGTCGGCCGGCAGCACGCGATTCACGATCACTGTATCGACCGTCAGCCCGTGCAGCGAGAAATATACAAAGGCGCGCTGCGTTTCGCGCAGCACCATCTTTTCGGGATTGGTCACCAGCCGCACGCTGGTGATGTTGGGATCTTCCATGATCTCGTCGACGCCTTCGAGCTTCTCAAAAAGGCTGCGGATGTTCACGAAATAGCTGTCGGTGGGCAGCTCGAACGGCGCCACGCGGTTCGCGATGGGCCTCACGGCTTTCAGCAGATTCCTCTGAAACGGAAAAATGTGCTTCATGTACCAGTCGAGCGTCGTCGGCATGCTGATAAACCGCATGGACTCGGCGGTGGGCGCCGCGTCCAGCACGATCACGTCATAGCTTTGCTCGCGCCGGTACTGGTTGATGTACATCATGGCGCTGAGCTCTTCCATGCCGGGGAGGATGGCCAGTTCTTCCGCCTCCACCCCGCTGATTCCGGTGGTGCGCAGCACCGAACTCACGTAGGAAGAGATTTCCTGCCAGTGCCGCTTGATCTCCTTCTGGATGTTGAGTTCGAGAATCGAAAGCTTCTCGGTGATGGCCAGCGGATCGGATGTGTGCGCGTGGAAGAGATCGTCATTCAGGTCAAACGAGTCCGCGAGGCTGTGGGCGGGATCAATGCTCATCACCAGCGTGCGGTAATTTAGCTCTGCCAGCTTCATGCCCGTGGCGGCGGCGAGGCTTGTCTTGCCGACGCCGCCTTTGCCGCTGAAAAGAAGAATTCTCATGCCTTCATTATAAGCCCGCTGCCAGGTAGTGGCTTTTGGGGGATTAAGCCAAGAGCGCCCGCGGGAGTGCCGGTGCCCCCAATAGCCCGAGATCGCATGTGCTAGAATGGGTAAACCGTGCAACTGGTCCTCCAGAAGCTGCTCGAGCTGCAGAACGTAGATGTGCGTCTCAATGAGGTTCGAGCGCGGCTCGCGGCCTTCCCTAAGAAACTGGCGGATGCCGATGCCCGCGCCGCGTCCGCCAAAGCGGAGCTCGAGCAAAGCAAAGCGGCCCAGCTGGCATCCTTCAAGGACCGCAAAAAATACGAGCTCGACGTCGAACAGTTCAAGGATCGCGTTCGCAAGTATCGCGACCAAACCTCCCAGGTGAAGACTAACGAAGCCTACAAGGCCCTGCAGCACGAAGTGCAGATGGCGGAGGCCGAGATCGCCAAGGCCGAAGACCGTCTCCTTGAGCAAATGGTTGCCGGCGAAGAATACGACCGCCGCATCAAGAGCGCGGAAGCCTCGCTCAAGGAAGTGGAAGCCGTGGTTCGCGTCCAGCGCGCCAGCATTGAGACGGACCGGGCGGCCGCCGAAAAATCCCTCGCGGAACTGACGTCTGAGCGCGCCGCCGTGGTTGCCGCCATTCCCGAAAACCTGCTGGACCACTACGAGCGCATTGCCAAAAAGCACAATGGTGTTGCCCTTGCCGAAGTGCGCGACGAGAAATGCGGCGCCTGCGGAATGCGTATCCGCCCCCACGTATTTCAGGAGATGCGTCGCCTGGGCAGCGAGGAAATGTTCCACTGCGAGACTTGCACGAGGATCATCTATTACATCGAGCCGTCCTTCCGTACGTCGGCGTCGGCGAGCCAGGCCGGCGCGCTGCCCAATGAAAACTAGAATTTCGCCGCCATCGAGCGCGCGGCTTTTTCAGGACGCACAACCCTCTGGGCCGCCAGCGGGAGTTCACATCGCAAATATCGACGGCGCCTCGCGCGGCAACCCTGGTCCGGCTGCTTATGCGGTGGTTTTGCGCGATGCCGAGGGCAAGATCGTTCTCGAACTGGCGAAGAAAATCGGCCGGGAAACAAATAACGTCGCGGAATATTACGCGTTGCTGGCCGCCCTGGATTACGCGGTAAATCAGGGCATCACCGCTTTGCGGGTGCGCAGCGATTCCGAGCTTCTCGTGCGCCAGATGCAGGGGCGATACAAGGTGAAGAGTCCTGAATTGAAGCCGCTGCACGAACGCGCCTCAAAATTGGCTCGGCAGGTGGGCTACTTCGCGATTGAGCACGTCCGGCGCGAGTTGAACCGTGACGCCGATGCGCTTGCCAATGTGGCGCTCGACTCCGGGAATGTCTCGAATGCGAGCGCGGCCGGCGTTGCCGCTCCGCAAGCGTCCGCAGCGAACATCGGCCGCCTTGCCGCGCCGGCATCCACTGTTTCGACTGCTCGCGCCACGATCGGCGCTCCTCCTCGGTCTTTCTCTCGCGTCAGCGTCCGAGCGCGTTACGTAAAAGGCGTCTTGGTTCCCGTTGAGCCGCTCGATATTCCGGAAGGCACGCAGGTGGAAGTTGATCTGCTCTTGCCGCGCGCAGACTAGATTCAGGCCGAAATTCGGGAAAGTTCTTCGCACTTTCCGAGTCGCCGTTTATACTAACGGTTCTTCAAAAAATTTCGATCTGGGAGGACATACGTGCAGATAAAAGACGGCAAGCGGCAGGAAGAATCGGGGGATAGCCTGATTTTAATGCTCCCCGTATTCGCGATGGCCGCGCTGATCGGCATACTGGCCCTACTGATGCGTTCCGCGGGGAAATGGTAGTCCGCTGGAATTCTCGCGCCGCCTGGGATCAAGCGAGAATTATTGGTTCTGTCGCAAGATGTATGAGCGATATAGGGTGTCGCGCTGCGCCGGGATGTATCCCGCATCGCTGATGATGCGGCGAAGTTCTTCTTCGTTGGTTCGATTGCGAACACCTGCTGCGTAAACCACGTTTTCTTCTATTAAAATGCTTCCCACGTCGTCCGCGCCGAATTGCAAACCCACCTGGCAAATCTTGATTCCTGGCGTAAGCCAGCTGGACTGGATATGGTCGATATTGTCGAGATAAAGCCGGCTGATCGCGAGCGTCTTCAGATAATCGAACGCCGTGGCTTCCGGAATTTTCTTCCCCAGCGGTGTGTTCTCGGGCGCGAAGATCCAGGGGATGAACGCGGTGAACCCGCCCGTGTCTTCCTGAATGCGGCGCAGCCGCTCGAGATGATTCACGCGGTGACGCATTTCCTCTCCGCAGCCGAACATCATGGTCGCGGTGGTGCGCATGCCCAGCGCGTGCGCCGTGCGATGGACGGCCTCCCACTCATCGGAGCCGCATTTTAACCGCGAGATCCGCGCGCGAACCTCGTCGTCCAGAATCTCGGCGCCTCCGCCGGGAATCGAAACGAGCCCGGCGTCGCGCAAGCGCGAGATCGTGTCGTGCAGAGAGAGCCCGGAAACTTCCGCGATGCAGGTGATCTCGGGCGCCGAGAAGCAGTGCAAATGGATTTGCGGAAAGCGCTCGTGGATCGACCGCAGCATGTTCTCGTAAAATTCGATGCGCAGGTCGGGGTGCAGACCGCCCTGCAGCAGGACGCCCGTACCGCCCATCTCGACCATTTCCTGAATCTTCTCGTAGATCGTTTCAAGCGGGAGGATGTAGCCGTCCTTGGCTCCCAGTGGGCGATAAAACGCGCAAAATGAGCAATATTCGGTGCAGAAATTCGTGTAGTTGATGTTGCGATCGATCTGATACGTGGCGATGCGCGGATCGGTCTTCCGCCGGCGAACTTCATTCGCGGCCATCCCGATGCCGAGCAGATCGTCCGAATTGAAAAGATCGAGGGCTTCCTGTGGCGTCAGTCCCATAGACAGTCCATCATTCTAGCATCGCGCCACGATTTCCCGCATCGTCATTGCGCCTTCAGGGACACTACAAGTCGCGGCGTGCGGCCGGCTCTGCCGGAAGGTCTGCGAATTCAAGGGGTTTGTTGCGGGGGATCAGGCCCAAGGCCGCGGCTTTCTCGAAGTAAAGCTCAAGTCCAGTGAGATTTGCTTCATCCAGGCTGAAATCAACGTTCTCGGTCAAGTAGCGCTCGAGAGCCGAGATTGGAAGATCGAGCTTCACTGACGCCGCTTCCGCGATTTCGCGCACCCGCTGCATGCCGTATTCCTTCGAGGCCTGGAAATCGGCAACCAACTCCGGCGTAATCGCGTCCGGCCGGCCCGCCCAAATCGCCAGCACGCAAGGTTTTCCGGTCATCTCCTGCCACTGTTGTGCAACGTCGTAGACGAAGATCATTTCAAACCCCGGCACCGGCACTTCGTCCGGGTCGCCCTGGCAGCATTGTTCGCCGCTTGGCATTTTTCCGCTGAGGATGTCCATTTTGACGGCGATGTGCAGGGCCGGATCGCCGATAATCAGGGCCGCGTCTGCATACTCTAGCATTTCGGAGGGGTTGGGAGCGGCGTCCATGAATTCGGGTGTAATGTTCCAATAGCTTGCCGCAAGAATGCGGACGAGCGCGGCCGTGGCCCGTGAACTCGTATCCAAGGCTATGCGCTTGGCGCGTTCGATAGGCTTTTTCGCCACGACGAGCAGACTGCGGATCTCCCCCTTTGCCGCCACAGCCATTCCGGGTAGCACGACCACATTGTCCATTCGCTGATACTCGATTGCTGGGATGATGGCTACGTCGGCTTCGCCGCGCCGCAACGACTCCGCGCATTGCGAGGGTACAGTGAACGATAGGTCGTATTTCCCGGCGAGCGGGCCTTCGGTGAAACCCCACACGAGGGGAGCCGTATTCAGAAACTCAACCACCGAAATGCGCAACTTCCCCAAAATCCTCCCCTTGTGCCTGATTCGAAACAAATATAGCACATGGAATTCGAGCCAAAGCTGCGCTCCGAGACCTCCGTCCCCTCGGCGCCGTGGGCTTTCAAAAATACAGATACGTCGCTTTGTTCGCGATTACGGCGTAAGACCCGGCGTATGAAGCTTCGGGCAGCATCACTGCGGGGGCTGGGGATTGCCCACAGCGAAGAAGTTTAAGCCCCGACAGAACGGGCCCTACCAGCGGCTGATCCGGCGGCCTGTTGATTGATGGTACGAGCCAACTCCGTCAATTTCTGGTCGGTCTCTTTCTCTTCTTCAAGGGTCTTGCTGAGCAGCGACACCGCCTCGTTTTCTCCCAGCAGTTGCGCAAACTCGCGGACGCTTCCATAGGCGGCAATTTCATAGTGCTCGACACGCTGCGCGGCCGAAATGATAGCGGAGTCCATGAGTTCGCCTTCGTAATCCTCGCCGAGAATTTCTTTTCCTTCCGCCACGATTCCCTGCATTCCCTTGCACTTTTTTCCCTTCGGCGCCTCGCCCAGCGCTTCAAGGATCTGCTCGATCCTCGTCGCGTGGGTCCTGGTTTGTTCCAAGTGATGCTCGAAGCCGGACCGCAGTTGATCCGAAGTAGACGACTCAGCCATTTTGGGAAGGGCCTTGATAAGCTGGTTCTCCGCATCTAAAAGGTCGCGCAACTCGTCCACATACAGTGTTTTAAGTGCTTCGTCAGACATGATTTCCTCCTCAGAAGTTCACCTGCCGGCTTCATTTGCCGTGGGGCATTTTGAATCCGCCTCAGTCTCACGCGTGGCGAGCATGAGCAACAATCCGACGAAACGTGTACGGGTATCTTGAATTGCATGTACCTCGGTCATGTTCGTTCTCGCGCGGTCCGGCCTGGTGTAAGTACTTTCCCTAGCTTGACATTCCCGCGAGTCTGGTTAGGCTTCGCCGGAGCACCCCTCTCGATGGAATCCGACCAATACCTGGGCTGGGTGGCGCTGGCCCTCACGCCCGGTTTAGGGCCGCGCCTGGCCGGAAAGCTCCTTGCCGAGTTCGGCACCCCCGCGGCCGTGTTCAATGCCTCTCTCACAGCGCTGGAAGCGCAGCGCCTTCCTGCTGCGGTGGCGCAGGCAATCCATTCGCGGCAGCCCATGAGCGACGCCGCGAAGGAGCTTTCTCAGGCACAGGCGTACGGTTGCCGCCTGCTCACCTGGGATGAGCCGGAATATCCGGCAAGGCTGCGAGAGATTTACGACCCGCCTACCCTGCTCTATGTTCGCGGCAACATAGCCCTTCTAAGCCGCCACATCATCTCCATCGTCGGCACGCGGCGCCCCACCCCTTACGGGAATCAAATGGCTGAAAAGCTAGCGAGGGACCTGGCGGATCGCGGCCTGGTCGTCGCCAGCGGACTCGCGCGAGGCATTGACGCCAGTGCGCACAAAGGCGCGCTCAGCTCTGCCTGCGGTTCCACCGTTGGGGTACTTGGCTGCGGGATTGACGTAATCTATCCGAAGGAGAACAAGAAAATCTTCGCCGAGATCGAGCAGCGCGGAGTCCTCATCAGCGAGTTCTCCATGGGCACTTTTCCGGCACCCCAGAATTTCCCCATTCGCAACCGTATCATCGCCGGGATGGGGCTGGGAGTTGTCGTGGTGGAGGCGGCGCAGTATTCTGGGTCGCTGATCACCGCGCGGCTCGGCATGGAATTTGGCCGGGAGGTTTACGGCGTGCCCGGCAACGCCACGCAAACCATGAGCTTCGGCCCGAATCAACTGATCAAGCAAGGTGCCAAGCTGGTGACGGGCTGGGAGGACGTGGTTGAGGAACTTCCGACGCCGGTGCGCGCGGAACTGGTCCCGGTAGAAACGGCGTCAACAGAAGAACGCACCACGCTGATCGAAGGGAGCCTGCCGCCGACCGAGAGGCAACTCTACGATCTCTTGAGCGTTGATAAATCACGGCATGTGGACGAAATTGTTGAAGTTTCAGGACTTAACTCTTCCGGCGTCCTGGCCGCTCTCTTCAACCTGGAGATGAAAGGCGTCGTCCGGCAGTTACCTGGTAAGCAATTCCTAAAAGTCCTGTTGTAATCATCGCCCCGACAGCAGGTTAGGATGTGGTAGCTTCTCCGAGGATGGGGAAAGCATCTTACTAGTTGCATTCAATAGCGGGAACCTCTCCCGCGAGGAACAATCGAACAGCATGGCAAGATCACTTGTAATCGTCGAATCGCCTGCCAAGGCGAAGACCATCAACAAATATCTGGGCCGGAACTACACCGTCAAGGCCTCCTACGGTCACGTGATGGACCTGCCGAGGAAGACCATCGGCATACTACTGCCCGCCCAGCCTGACGGCGTGGGCAAAACCAAGAGCAAGCGTAAAAAGAAGGCCAAGGCGGGAGATGACGGCAAGGGGAGCGAGAAGAAGGTCATTCAGACGATCGCCCGGACTCCCGAGGAAGAGTTCGAGCCCACTTATGAAGTGATCCCGGGTAAGACCAAAGTCATCGGCGAGCTGAGAAAAGCCGCCGAGGGTGCTGAAAACGTCTACCTGGCCACCGACCCCGACCGCGAGGGTGAAGCCATCTCCGCGCATCTTCTTGAAGCGCTTGCCAAAAAGAAATCCGACCGCAGCAAGTTCTATCGCGTGATGTTCAATGAAATCACGCAGAAGGCGATACGCGCGGCGTTCGAAAAGCCCGGCGCCATAGACGAGCACTTGGTCGACGCGCAGCAGGCCCGGCGCGTTCTCGACCGGCTGGTCGGTTACAAAGTTTCTCCCGTCCTGTGGGACAAGGTCCGCCGTGGCCTTTCCGCCGGACGCGTCCAGACGGTCGCCCTGCGCCTGATCGTCGAGCGCGAGCGCGAGATCCGCGCCTTCATCCCCAAGGAATACTGGACCATTCACGCCCTGCTCGAAGCCGGCGAGCCGCCCGCGTTCGAAGCCAAGCTGATCAAGCACAAGGGCGAAGACCTCGAAGTTCCCAACGAGGCCGAGGCCCGGCGCATCCTTGCTGAAATCGAACGCGCCAACTGGGTGGTGGCGAGCGTAACGGAAAAAGAAAAGCGCCGCTATGCGCCTCCGCCGTTCACTACTTCCAAGCTGCAGCAGGCCGGTTACAACCGCCTGCGCTACACCGCCAAACGCACCATGATGCTGGCCCAGCGCCTCTATGAGGGCGTCGAGCTCGGCGCCGAGGGCGCGGTTGCTCTGATCACCTACATGCGAACCGATTCGGTCCGCGTGTCCAATGACGCGCTGGCCCAGGTCCGCGACCACATCGGCTCGAGCTACGGCGGAAAGTATCTCCCGGAGAAGCCCAACTTCTTCAAATCGAAGAAAGATGCGCAGGAAGCGCACGAAGCCATTCGCCCTACCGACGTTGCCCGCACCCCCGAAAGCGTGCGGCCGTTTCTGCCCGACGACATGTTCCGCCTGTACCAGATGATCTGGCAGCGCTTCGTGGCCTCGCAGATGGTCCCGGCCGTTTTCGACCAGACCACCGTCGACATTTCCGCGAACGATTACACGTTCCGTGCCAGTGGTTCGGTGGTGAAATTCGACGGCTATCTCGCGGTCTACCAGGTGGTGAAGGAAGAAGAAGAAAAGGAAGACGCGGGCGATACCGACAGCCGCACTCTCCCGCGTCTGACCGAAGGCGAGCAGCTGCGCCTTGAAAATATCCGCCCCGATCAGCACTTCACCGAGCCGCCCCCGCGCTACACGGAAGCCACGCTCGTCAAGGAACTCGAAGAAAAGGGCATCGGCCGCCCGTCCACCTACGCCACGATCATCTCGACGATCGTCGAGCGCGAATACGTGAACAAAGACCAGGGCCGCTTCACCACCACGCTGCTCGGCGAAAAGGTAAGCGACCTCCTCATTAAAGGATTTGAGGATATCTTCGACGTCGGTTTCACCGCGCGGCTCGAAGACGAACTCGACGAAATCGAAGAAGGCAAACTGAATTGGAAAGACTCGGTCAGGGAGTTCTGGGGGCCTTTCGTCAAGGACCTGGGCAAGGCCGGCAAGACCCTCGAATCCTACAAAATAGGCGTTCCGACCGGGGAAAAGTGCGAGAAATGCGGCGAGGGCGAACTGCTCGAACGCATTAGCCGCCATGGTTTCTTCCTGGGCTGCAACCGCTATCCCGACTGCGATTTCACGCGCGACCTGGCCGACACCGGCAGCGAGCCCAGCGACGAGGAGGCCACGGCCACGCAATACTGCGATAACTGCGGCAAGGAGATGATCATCAAGCGCGGCCGCTTCGGCACGTTCCTTGCGTGCACCGGTTATCCCGATTGCAAGACCACGCGGCGCCTGGTGAGCGGCACCAAGAAACCGAAGGCGCCCGACGTTCCCATCGGCGAAAAGTGCCCCACGTGCGGAAGCGAATTGCTGCGCCGCGCGGGTCGCTACGGCGACTTCATCGGCTGCGAAACGTACCCGAAGTGCAAATACACGCGCCCCATCACGCTGGGAATTAAGTGCCCGAAGTGCAATGAAGGGGAGTTCGTTCGCCGCGGTTCCTCCAAGGGGCGCGGCAAGGGCCGCATCTTCTACGGCTGCAGCCGCTATCCCGATTGCGACTTCACCACCCCGCATGAGCCGATCGCCGAGCCATGCCCGAAGTGCGGCGCGCCATTTGTGGTTGAGAAGCGCACCAAGCTGGGCAATTTCCGCGCGTGCATTCGCGAAAACTGCGATTGGGAAGGGGAAGTGCCGCAACCCGAGGCCATCCCTGCCGCCGGCCCGCCGCTGGTGGTAGAACCGCAGCCGGTAGGCGCATCCAAGAATTGACGCGCATTGACGGGCCGAATCTCTTCACGAAGCGCGCCTGTTAAATCTGCGAGTAGGCGGTTGGCGCGAGCATCATGTTCGTTGTATTGGACACGATGTTTTCGAAGTTAAAGCGTGGATTGCTCGATGAGATCTTCCACCCCTCGGAATTAAAGAACTCGCTCCATTTCTTGTCGCGTTCCGCCAGACTGTCGAAGCAGATCATGTAACTAAGGTTTGGTAGCCGCTGTCCGATCAGCGTGTCTCCGTAGAACACCTGCGGAATGCCGGCTTTGTTGAAGATATCCACCTCGCCGGTGCTCATCTGCTCGATTTTTCGCGCGTGGTCCAGGTCGCTCGCTCCTTCGTAGGTGCGCAGTTCAAATACGCGCGGGCTGTGCGACGCGCTTGCCGCAGGAAGGCTGAGCCGAGGCATTTTTTCGAAAGCCTGCATCAGCGAGCTTTCGATGCGCTTGAACGAGGGTTCCTTTGCGGGGGCGTTTAGGAATGCCGTGGCGGCCTTCGTATATCCGTCGTCATCCTTGAGCTGGTCATCGACGGTAACGAGTTTTTCCACAGAGAAGCCCGGAATGAATACGCACATTACCGGCATATCGGGGCCGATTGTGACGTTAAAGACTCCAATGGGGCTGAACCCGAGGCGATTAAGCGCCGGCACGAGTGCGTCGCGAAAATAATCATCGGTTAGTTTCCGCT
Organism: uncultured Acidobacteriota bacterium; assembly: GCA_963697575.1. Taxonomy (GTDB): domain Bacteria; phylum Acidobacteriota; class Terriglobia; order Acidiferrales; family UBA7541; genus Palsa-295. The sequence goes on from CAVOOP010000029.1 coordinate 26,203, forward strand.
GCGGGCCGGCCGAGAGCATATAACGCCTCAATACGTAGAATTCGCGCTTGTTCGCGTCGCCGGTTTCCTGCGCGGCGCGCGCGATGGCGCTCCGCGATGTGGCGGCCAGCGCGGACGCAGCAAGCGTCGAAGCGAGAAACTTTCGCCTTCGCATGGAATCCTCCTCCGCCCGGGCTGTTTGCTTCCGGTTGCTTCTAGCCCGAAACTTCCCCGGCTATCGCTTCGCCGAGTTCCGTCGTTTTCGCTTTTCCGCCGATGTCCGGCGTGCGAGGCCCTCCGCCTCCCAACACCGCTTCGATGGCCCGCTCGATCGCATCCGCCGCTTCCGCTTCGCCGAAATGCCGCAGCATCATCGCGCCCGACCATATCTGACCGATAGGATTCGCGACGCCCTTGCCCGCGATATCCGGGGCCGAACCGTGCACCGGCTCAAACATGGATGGAAACTCGCGTTCCGGATTCAAATTTCCCGACGCCGCAATGCCAATTGAACCCACGATGGCGGGCCCCAGATCGGACAGGATATCGCCAAAAAGGTTCGATCCGACCACGACGTCGAACCAGTCAGGATGCCGCACGAAATGCGCGGTGAGAATATCGATGTGGAACTGGTCGATGCGAACGTCCGGGTATTCCTTCGCGATCGCCGCAAAGCGCTCGTCCCAGAAGGGCATCGTGTAAATGATCCCGTTCGATTTCGTGGCGGAAGTGACGTGCCGCTTGCGCGTTCTGGCCAGTTCGAACGCGTAGCGCATCACCCGGTCGCAGCCCCGGCGCGTGAACACGGTTTCCTGGATCGCCATCTCTTCCGGCGTGTTCCGGTTGATGCGGCCGCCGATTTCCGAATACTCCCCTTCGGTATTCTCGCGCACCACGTAGAAATCGATCTGCCCCGGTTCGACGTTCTTGACGGTCGCCTCCATGCCGCGCAACAAGCGCACCGGGCGCAAATTGACGTATTGCTGAAATCCCCGGCGAATCGGGATGAGCAACCCCCAAAGTGACACATGATCCGGCACTCCGGGATAGCCTACCGCGCCAAGAAACACCGCATCGTAAGGGCGGAGCTGTTCGAGACCGTCCTCGGGCATCATCCGTCCGGTTTTAACGTAGGTTTCGCAGCTCCAGCCAAACTCCCGCCACGACACGGAAAATCCGAAGCGCCGCGAGGCCGCCTCGATGGCGCGAATCCCTTCGGGAACCACCTCTTTACCGATTCCATCCCCCGGAATGGTTGCAATCCTGTAGGTTCGATTGTTGGTTTTATTCATGATTTGGACGATTTAACGAATTTCCCGCGATTTGTTTCGAATCAACGCGGACACATCTTACTTAGTTACGACTCGCTGGCGCAAGGATGGTGGCAAATGATGGCGGCATAGAAGATATTTTTGCTGGGAGCGCTTCAGAAACCGTAGAGCCGCGCCGGATTATCAACCAAGGCGAGTTTTAACTGCGCGGCGCTCGAAGTCCAGGCAGCCAGCAGATTGAGGTTGCGCCCGTCGTCAATCTGATAGAGCGGCGTAATTTCCGTAACGCCGCGGCCGGGCATCTGCGCGGGATGCGGCCAACCGGTTCCCCAGGTGATTCTCTCGGGATTCGCCGCGATGATTGCGCGGGCGATGGGCGCGACGTCCGGGTAATCCGGCGCCTGTTTCGAAATCCGGTATGGTGCCGACACATCCACATACGCCTTGCCGCTGCGTGTCAGGCTCAACAGCCTGTCCAAGCCCGGCTGGCCGACACCCAACGCAGGCTGCGCTCCGCCGAAGTGGTCGAATAGCACCGGCACTGGAGATTCCATCACCTGATCGTGGATCGCTTCGATCTCCGACAGCCGACCGTGGAATTCGATATGCCACTTGCGACCCTTGGTTCGTTCGACGGCCGCTTGGAAGCGCGCGCGCACGGCTTCGGGTTCCAATTGCCCTGAGCCGCCGGCGCAGATGATCCCGCAAATTCCGCCGCGCTCGAGTGCGTCGAGTTCCGCGTTGGAAGTGTCGTCGCCGATCAAAGCCACGCCTCGGGCGCGGCTGCCCAGTTGTTTGACCGTATCGAGCGTGCAGGAATTATCCGTCCCGTAAAAGCTGGGTTGCACGATTACCACGCGCTCGATGCGCAGAGCCCGATGCATCGAGCGCATTTCCGCGATCGAAGCGCTCTCGGGCGTGTAACCGCGCGAAGCAGCCAGCGGGAATCGCACCGGATCGATGATGCAGGTGTGAGAATCGCAGGCGCCCGGCGGCACATTGAAATTTACCCGCGTAATCGGCTGCGCGGCGGTGGCGAAAAGGGTCGTGAGCGGCTTGGCCATCGCACCAATTCCCGCCATAGCCCCGGCCATAAGAATGTTCCTTCGCGACTGCATTGCCCCTCTCGTCCGGCCAGATTAAGCGCCCGCCAGCGCTGCCTTCGTTGTTTGTGATGTCTTGGCTCTTTCCAGGCGCGCGTCCAGCGAAAGCGTCCCAGGCCCCTCCGCGAACATGAACAGGAAGCCGCCGGCGATCGCGAAGTCCAGCAGAAAATGCTCCACCTCGGATGGATTGCCAAAGTCGGCGTGGAAAAGCGAGGTCGCGATCAGGCAGAATCCCGCCAGTGCTAGGGCCCCATAGCGCGTTTTGTAGCCAAGAAGCACCAGAAGGGGCGGAACGATTTGGGTGAGTATCGCCAGGTAAACGAGATTTGTGGGCACGTGGGCATTGTGCCGCGCCATGTAGGCCTTGATCTCGGGCGTGTGCAGGATCTTCGAAATGCCGAAGAAAAAGAAAACAAACACGGACAAGATTCGGCCCAGAAGAAGCAGCGGTCCCCTTACCAGCTCGTTGCTTCCATTTCCACGCGGTTCGGCAGATCCGCGCAGTCTGTCGAAGGACAGCGCGCCGGGCCCATAGGCGAAAACGAACAAAAAGCCTCCCGCAATGGCCAGGTCCTTCTCGGCGATTGTCGACAAGAAATTATGCAGTCCCAATCCATCGCGAAATAGCAGGGACGCAACGATACACACGGCCAGCAGAAGCGCCCCGAAGCGCGTCTTGTACCCCAGCGCTACCGTCAAAATGCCGGCCGATTGCGCCGCGATGGCAAGATAAAGCGAAGTGCCTGGCGCATGCATTCGGGTGACAAGCTCGTAAATATAAAAAACGAATATTCCCGTGGTAAACAGCCGCGCAATCAAGAGGAAAGGCCCCGTGAGTACGTCGCTTCTTACAATAGGTGCAAACAAATCGCGCGGGGGATTCTCTCGCATTGCCTTGACTCCGAGTTGCTGGCGATCCGTCGTCCCGGTTCGCTACAGACACCAGGCCTCGCCAGCCGAGCCGTAATCTATACCTCGCGGCTTCTCCGTGCAAGGCTCGCGCCGGATTCGCGGCGCGCCGCCCGTCATGCGCAGTGCGGTGAATTCCCTCAGGATCATTTGATATGCTGCATAAACGGGCGCCTCGCGCGATGAGGTCAAACGAGGACGATCGGGAGAGAATCGACCATGGCCAGCACTCTGCTTCCTCCGCCGGCGGCACCCGCGCCGGAAAAGGAAGCGCCCCACTGCGGCAACAACGGCAACGGGCCCGGCGGCGGAGACATCGACTACCCGCGCGACGACCGGCACGACCCCGAACCGGATCCCGAACGGTGGGCCACTCCCTTGGCGGCCTACCGCACAGCCAGCGTGTTTGTAGTCTTCTCGATCATGTCGATCTTTGCGACGCTTACCCACGTGCTGGAGTCGCGCTGGGTGCACTCGAAGGATTGGGTCTCGATCGCGCTCCCGCATATCCTCTACGTCAACACCGTGGTGCTGCTGGCGAGCAGCGTTACGATAGAATTTGCGCGCTCATCGGCGAAGCGCCAAGGCGCAAGAGCCTGCGCTCGGTGGCTGCTCGCGACGCTCTTGCTTGGTTTTGGTTTCGTAGCAGGGCAGATTATCGCGTGGCGGGAACTGGTTGCGCGCGGGCTGTATGTGGCGTCGAACCCCGGCAGTTTTTTCTTTTATTTTCTCACGGCCGCGCACGCGGTGCACTTGCTGGTGGGGGTGCTTGCGCTAGCCCTGGTGGCATTGTTTGCGCGGCGGCTTGCTCGAAAGCATCGCCAGCAGACCGCGGTGGGGGCGCTGGCCATTTACTGGCATTTCCTGGACGCCCTGTGGGTGTATTTGCTCGCTCTTCTTTTCATCACCATTCAGCGTTAGGCATTGCCGGGCTACTCGCGCATGCGGCGCTGCACTTTTACGGTGGACATCGGCTGCTGGAGCCAGCGGAGAAGAGAGTCGGCATACGTCTCCCAGCCGGAGGCGAGAAAAAACTCTCGCGCATTCCGTGACCAACGCGACAGGCCGGCCCGCATCGGTTCGAGTTGCCGCCACGACTCCTGAAGCGCTCCCTCGATCGGGATTTTCCACTCCAGAAGAAAAGCGCGAATCTCCCTGGCCCAGTCGGCCAGTGGAGAGGCCACATGCGTCTTTTTAGATTGGGAAGAACTTCTCTCAAGCGTGACCCGTTCCTCAGCCGCAGCCGCCTCGGGCTTTCGGACGCCGCCGCGAGACATTTCCACCAATTTCGAGGAAACCTTGACGGTTTGAGGCGGCGAGCCGACCACCTGCAGACGCCTGTTCGTGAGACTGTCCGGCGCCGGGTCCGGAACAGGAGACAGCACCGAGTCCAGTTGATACGCGGCGAAGTCTTTAACGGCCGACGCCTCGAGAAAATCTTTTTCCGCCCGCGCCATTGCGTCCGCTAAAGGAACAGATTCCATTGCTATCGCGCGATTCAGGGACGCAGAAGTCTGCAACTTACCTTCAACGGGAGTTTCTTCCGGGAATTCCTCGGAAAATTTCCCGCCGATCAGGGAGGCCACGGCCGGCGCCGCGGGCCTCGCGCCCTCGAGCTGCAACTGGCGCGCGACGTGGTCTATAAGGCAAGCGCCGACGGGCCTTGTCTGCTCGAGATAGGCCCGCATGAGCGCGTGTTCGCAGAGCAGATTCGTGACACGGGGAATTCCGCTTGAATAGGAATGTACCGCGGCGATGGCTTCCGTCGTGAAAATCTTCGGGTCCGTTGCACCGGCCGTGTGAAGGCGCTTCTGGATGTATTCCCGGGTGTCTTCCTGGCTAAGTTCCGTCATCTCGCAGCGGAGGCTGATCCGCTGGCGTATATAACGGAAGTCCGGACGGTTCAGATTCGCTTCCAGCTCCGGCTGCCCGCAAAGCACAATTTGAAGAAGCTTTTCGTGCGGGGTCTCCTGATTGAGGAGCATGCGGATCTCCTCCACCATATGAACGGGAAGGCGTTGAGCCTCGTCGATCATCAATACCGCGTTCGTGCCACCCTGATAGCGGTCGAGGAGCCACTGATTTAGCCGCAGAAGCGCGCTGGCTCCCCCACCGAACGCTGGCGGGACTGCGAAGCTGGCGAGCATAACGTCGAAGAGCTCGCGCACCTGGAGCCCGGGGTTGAAAACGAACGCGACGGGCGTTCTCTGCTGCTTCAGCCAACGCATCAGGTAGTTGAGGACTGTGGTCTTGCCGGTCCCCACGTCGCCAGTAATAACCATAAGCCCTTTGCGGGCTTCGATCGCCCCCAGCAGATCGCTCAGGACGTTTTGGGTTCGCTGATTCAGGAACAAATATTCCGGGTCCGGATTCACATTGAATGGATTTTCATGCAGACCGAAGAAGCGATAAAAGGAGAGGTATGTCGAGTCCATAGTCTTTGAGCCCAGATTCGAGCGACCCCGGCCCATGATCATCCCTAAGTTGCGACGGTCAGCGCAATACAGCATTTGCCTGCTTCGCGGGTAAAACAGGCTTCCCACGAGTACTGTACTTGTGGAAAAAAGACAATACCGGGAGGGGCGGCATTCCTTTTGATCAGCTCTCATGTTTCGATGGCTCGAGGCCGGCAAAGCGGGTCATTTTTTCTCCTCAATTTATCTTTAAATTTACCCTCAAAAAGTGGGTACGTCGCGCGTTCTTATGGTGTCGAGTGGGTATATGCGCTTTCTTTTATTTTCAATAAGATACGTATGTTTCTGTTCGTCATCTTGGTCGAGTGAGCTTTCGTCTTTTTTGAGCCGTTTTTCATGTTTTTTTCGAGTTGACAAGGCCACGGTAGCACCGTCGTGGAGACTTGTCCGATTGCAAATGGTGTGGTGTTTTGGGGCGAGGTTCCGGGGTGCTTCCCTCACATATAAACGCGCGGCTTCCAATCGGATGCCCAAGGAGACGGGACGCCGGGCGCGCTGGCGATATTCTATTTGTTGCATTTAGTCAGGTGGATGGCTATAACGGTGTGCGCTATTTGGCCGGCGGGGGCTGGTTTCGCGGCCGTGAACTCCTATCGCAACTAAAGGCGGAAAATGTTTCAACAAATTCTCAATCCGACGGGAAATCTTTGGCTCACGGTAGTGGCTTCGCTGGTTCCCCTGCTCGCGCTGCTTTTCATGCTGGCCATTCTGCGAATGACCGCGTGGCTTGCGACGATCATCGCAGGCGGCGTCACCATAATGGTGGGAGCGCTGATCTGGCATGCGCCGGTGGGCGGGATGCTGCATTCCTATCTCTACGGCGGGCTGACGGGCTTCTGGGTGATCGACTGGATCACCTTCTGGGGCCTGATGATTTTCAACACGCTGGTGCTCACGGGGCTCTTTGAGCGCTTCAAGAACTGGATGGTGCACCACGCCACGGCGGATATCCGCATACAGACGATCATGCTGGCCTGGGCGTTTGGCGCGCTGCTCGAAGGACTGGTGGGCTTTGGCTACCCGTGGGCGGTGGTGGTGCCCATCCTGGTGGGGCTGGGAATAGCCGACCTGGACGCGATCCGGGTAGCGGCGCTCGCCAACAACGCGCCCGTCTCGTACGGCGCGCTGGGGGCCCCCATTCTGGGCCTGGCGGCGGTCACTGGGCTGCCGCTGATGGCGCTTTCCAGTTCAATCGGCAACATCGTGGCCGTGCTGGCGCTCCTGCCGCCCTGGGTGCTGATTTACCTTGTGAGCGGATGGGAAGGGGTTGCCGAGGCGTGGCCCCTGGCGATCATCGGATCGCTTTCGTATATCGCGGGCCAGTGGCCCGTGGCGCATTTCTGGGGCCCTATCTGCCCGACCTTGCGCGGGGCGCTGGCCTCCTTCTGGATACTCTTCGTTTTCGTGAAAATCTGGCGTCCGAAGACGATCCGCGGGTTTGGGGGCGTGCCGTTGACGCCCGCGGTGGTCTCCGCGGCGGAAGTCGAGATGTACACGTCGCCTCGCGAGTCGTTTGTCGATCTGGCTACCTTACCTCGTACTGATCGGCGTAGTGGTGAGCTGGACGGGGCCCTGGTCGCATTTGCCCGCGATCAGCTGGGTTAAGCTTTCGATCGCGGCCGATTTCGTCGATCACCCAGAAGCCGGTTCTTTCGACGTTCAACTTCACGCCGTTCGCGGGAGGCACCTCGACTCTGGTTTCCTTCATCGCCATCTACCTGGTGCTGCGGCCGAAGGGAAACCCGCTAGGGGCGATTTTTGCGAAGACTTTCAAGCAGATGTGGGGAGCGCTGCTGGTGGCATTTTTCACCTTCGCCCTGGCGTTCATTTTCGTTTTCACGGGAATGGCGAATTCGCTGGCCTACGGGCTCTCCAAGATCGGCCCGTTCTTCGTTCTGCTGGCGCCGGTGCTGGGATGGATCGGCGTGGCTCTCTCGGGCAGCAATACCACCACCAACGCGATGTTCGGACCCGTTCAGGCGATGACCGGAAGGCTGCTGAATCTGCCGGTCCTGCTGCTGCCGTCGTTCAACTCGGTGGGAGCGGAGGTCGGCAAGCCGATTTCGCCGCAGACGGCGAGCGTGGGCGTTTCGACGAGCAAGCTTGTAAGAGGCGAGGGGCAGGTGATCCGGCACAACATGGGCTGGACGCTGATCATGCTGGCCTATCTCATCGGTATCGCCGTCTTGTTCAATTACGTGTTCCCGAACCTGATGGTGCGGTAGCGGCGCGCCGTCTGACGTATGGCGCGAAACATTTGTGTGCCGTTGAGTTGCGCAAATTGCAGGTGATACACTGCCACTATGCCCAAAAAGAAAAAGAAGACAGCGAAGAAAAAAGCACCGGTCAAGACCAAGAAGCCTGCGACTAAAAAGCCCGCGACCAAAAAGTCCGCGGCCAAGAAGCCGGCGCCAAAGAAACCGGCAAAACTGAAAAAGCCGGCCGCCGCGAAAAAGCCCTTCAAGAAAGCCGCTCGCCGTTCGAGCCCGCCGTCCAGCGGCCTCAATGAAGCTCGTCCGATGGCGAAGGGGCCGGGGGCGGGGTCGGCCGGCCAGTCGGGCGACCTGGAAGGGCTATCCGACGTGGAGAGCGCCGATTCTGAGAGCGTCGAAGAACTTGTTGAGGAAGGGCAGGATTTCGAAGCGGAGCTCGTAAACGCCGTTGAAAACGCGCCCGACCCGGATCAAGGCGAGCTAACCACCGAGGTTCCGGAAGACGATCTCGATCCCGAAAGCGGCAGTTTCTCGAATCGAAACCGGCTATAACGGCGCGACGCGGATTACAAACTCACGCTTCTGGCGCACTCTCCAAGCCACCTGCTGTTGTTCTGTTGTTCTATCGAATCACAATACTGTAAGGTTGATTCCGTAAACGATCTCAGCCCGGGAGCCCTTTCTTCAACAGGGAAGGGAAAAACCGGCCAAGCCGAAACTCTATTCCGCCAAGTCGCGCATGAACTGGGGCGAAACCTCCAACCTGGCCATCGAGGCGCTGCGCGCCAACAAGCTGCGCGCTACGCTTACCATGCTGGGCGTGATCATCGGCAGCGCGTGCATCGTGCTGGTGGTCACCGTCGCACTGGCCGGAAAGCGCTACATCGGCGACCAGATCGAAGCGGTGGGCTCCAACATCGTTTACGCGTGGCTGGAGCAATCGAATACGTCGCAGAACGTCAGCCTTGCCGACCAGATCACACTGGGCGATCTTCACGCCGTCGAACAGGGGGTTCCGCAGGTAGTCCACGTTTCGGGTTCGAACGACATACCGATGACGGTGGTGGCTAGCCGGAGGGAGTGGCCCGTAAAGCTGATCGGCGTTACGCAGGGATTTCAGCAGATTCGCAAGCTGGTGATCCTGCGGGGACGCTACTTCGACGATGCCGATTTTTCAACGGTCAGCAAGGTTTGCGTGGTGTCGGAGCACCTGGCGCAGATCGCGCTGCCCACCGACAATCCCGTGGGCCAGCAAATTCACGTGGGAGAGCTGAGCTTTACGGTGATCGGGACATTCCGGGAGCGGATAGGGACGTTCGGGCAGTCGGAGATACGGGACGACTCCGTGCTGGTGCCGTTTCCCCTGATCAAATATTACGCCGGCGAAGATTATATCGTGACCCTGTATGCGCAAGCGGAGCGCCCGGAGGACGTTCCGCAGGTAACCGAAGACGTGGCGCGAATCCTGCGGAGCCGCCACCGGCGGGAAGCCAACTACAACGTGCAGAACCTGGCCTCGATCCTTCAGACCGCCCGCAACATTTCCGTGGCATTGACGGTGGTGCTGCTTCTGATCGCGCTGCTGGCGCTGGTGATCAGCGGGATAGGCATTATGAACATCATGCTGGTGACCGTGACCGAGAGGACGCGCGAGATCGGGATTCGCAAGGCCATTGGCGCGCAGCGCAAGGAGATTCTCTACCAGTTCCTGATAGAAGCGGTGTTGATCAGCGGCGTGGGGGCCACGATCGGCATCGCTTTCGCGGTGGCTATCCCCTTTGCGATCGAGGCGCTGGTGCAATTTCTTCCCGTGCCGGGCGGAATCGAGATCCCGATCTCGTGGCTTTCGGTGGCTGCGGCTTTCATAGTATCCTGCGCTACAGGCGTGCTTTTTGGATACCTTCCGGCAAAGAAGGCCGCGAGCCTTCAGCCAGTCGAATCTTTGCGTTACGAGTAGACCGCTCCCTCCTGCTGGTGTATCGCGGCTTTTTTCGGGAAGGAGCCGGCATTCTCTGAAACGGGTGGTAGGGGGGCACGGAACTTGTGCGGCATAGCGGGATTCACTCATAAAAACTGGGCTCCCGGCCCCGGCAGAATCCAGAGCGCCGTCGCCTCGATTATTCATCGCGGTCCCGATCAACAGGGCGTGTACGAAGGCGAACTTGTGGCGCTGGGCGCCACGCGGCTGAAGATCATCGACCTCGAGGGCGGGAACCAGCCTATTTTCTCCGCGGACGGCGACGCGGTGATCGTTTTCAACGGCGAAATCTACAATCACCTGGAGTTGCGGGCCGAGTTAGAAGCGCGAGGCCATCGTTTTCGCTCACGAGCCGACACGGAAACGGTGTTGGAAGCGTTTCTGGAGTGGGATACGGCCTGCTTTTCGCGGCTCCGCGGCATGTTTGCGGTGGCGATCTGGACCTCCTCGCAAAAGCGGCTGGTTCTGGCTCGCGACCGCATGGGCATCAAGCCCCTCTACATTGCGCGGCGCGGGGAAGACCTGCTTTTCGGCTCGGAACTCAAGACCATCTTCGTTCATCCGGAAGTCGAGCGGCGATTGAGCGCGGCGTCGCTCGATTGTTATCTTTCGCTGAATTACGTGCCTTGCCCGTACACGATGGTGGAGGGAATCGAGAAGCTCCCTCCGGGGCATTTTCTGGAATGGCGCGACGGCAAGATGCGGACCGAAGCTTACTGGACGCTGCCGCTCCCGAGCCCGCAGGCTCGCTCGCTAGAATCCGCCGAGGAGGAGCTTGACTCGCTGCTGCAGCAGTCGGTGCGCGAGCATTTGCTGTCGGATGTGCCGCTCGGCGTGTGGCTCAGCGGCGGGATGGATTCATCGACGATTCTGCACTACGCGGCGAACGCCTCTTCGTCGCGATTGAAAACGCTTTCGATTTCGTTTCGCGGGCGGAGCTTCGACGAGAGCCGCTATATTCGCGAGGTGGCCTCGCAATACGGCACCGACCACGAGCAGTTTGATCTGAATCCGGATGTAAATCTGGAGGAGGCTATCCGGGAATTTGCGCACTATGCGGATGAGCCGAACGCCGATGCCGGGGCGCTGCCGGTGTGGTTTCTATCGAAAATGAGCAAGACGAAGGTCACCGTCACGCTGAGCGGTGAGGGCGGGGATGAACTTTTCGGCGGGTATCTTACCTACAGGGCGAACGTGTTTGCCAAGAAGGCGCGGCGGGCGCCTTCATTTGCGCTGCGCGGCGCCCTGGCTGCGATGAAGCTGTGGCCCGCCGCGGACGAAAAAATCAGCTTCGAATACAAGGTGAAGCGCTTTTTGGAAGGCTCGCTGATGGCGCCCGAGCGGGCGCATGTCTACTGGAATGGGACATTTTCAGACGCGCAGAAGAGCGAGCTTGTGTATCCGCGGCTGCCGGCCTCGCTGCAGGGCATTTTGGGGGAATTGAGGCAGGTGGCTTCCGGTGGCGACGGCGTGGCGCCATATCTGTGGTTTGACCAGAAGTATTTTCTGCCCGACGACATCCTCAGCAAGGTGGATCGGATGAGCATGGCGCATGCCCTGGAGGTGCGTCCGGCTTTCCTCGACCACCGCATTGTGGAGTTTGCGGCCACTTTGCCATCGTCTTTCAAGATACGAGGGTCGCGGCAGAAATTCATTCTGAAGAAATTGATGGAGAAGAAGTTGCCCTCGTCGGTGATCCGGCGAAGCAAGGTGGGGTTCGACATCCCCGCGCATGAGTGGCTGAGGGGACCGCTGCGCGGCCTGCTGCTTGACACGCTTCGGGGCGCAGGGGCAGAGCATTCCCAATTCTTCAAGCAAAGCGGGCTGGAAGCGGCCGTGAACCGCCATATGGAGCGGCGGGAGAACCTCGGCTATCACCTTTGGGGGCTGCTGGTGCTGTTCCTGTGGATGAAGCGGTGGCGGATTCAGACATCGCCGGTGGTTGCTGCTCTGAATGAGCAGGCAGCGGACGGCGTACTTGCTCCGATTTAGCTGCCTGCCGATTTGGTCGCCGTCACCAAGAAGTATATTTCTTTTGCTTTCCCGCCCCCGTGCCCGTTGTAAGATAGTACTGGAACGGGCTTGAGGTCGATTATTTGGAACTTTTTGGGGCTCCTGGGTTAAATCATCCTAACGACTGGAACCGCGCTAAGTCGGACGATCTTAATACTTTAAGGGGGAGAAATGAAGATTGCCGTTCTGGGTGGCGACGGCTATTGCGGGTGGGCGACGGCTCTGTATCTGTCGAAGAAGGGGCACGACGTATCCATCGTGGATAGCTTTGCCCGGAGACAATGGGACTATGAGCTGGGCGTCCAAACGCTCACCCCCATCCTGCCGCTTCCCGACCGGCTGAGGGCGTGGCATCAGCATACAGGCAAGACGATCGAACTCTACGTCGGGGACGTGACCGACTATGAGTTTCTGGCGTCTACCATCTCGGACTTCGCGCCTGACGCGGTGATTCACTTCGCGGAGCAGCGCTCGGCTCCCTACTCGATGATCGACCGGCGCCACGCCTCGTTTACGCAGGTGAATAACGTGGTGGGGACACTGAATCTGCTGTTCGCGCTTCGCGAACTTCGCCCCGATTGCCACCTGATCAAGCTCGGCACGATGGGGGAGTACGGCACGCCGAATATCGACATTGAAGAGGGCTACATCACGATCGAGCACAACGGACGGAAAGACGTGCTGCCGTATCCCAAGCAGCCGGGCTCTTTCTACCACCTCTCGAAAGTGCACGACAGCCACAACATTCTGTTTGCCTGCAAGGCGTGGAAGCTTCGCGCTACGGATTTGAACCAGGGCGTGGTGTATGGCACGGTTACCGACGAATCCGAACTCGATGAAGCGCTGATCAACCGCTTCGATTACGACGAGGTATTCGGGACGGCGCTCAACCGATTTTGCGTGGAAGCGGCCGCCGGACATCCGCTGACGGTGTATGGAAAAGGCGGGCAGACGCGCGGGTTTCTCGACATTCGGGACACGGTACGCTGCGTCGAGCTGGCCTGCCTGCATCCCGCGGCGCCTGGCGAGTGTCGCGTCTACAACCAGTTCACCGAGCAGTTCTCCGTGCTGGAGCTGGCCCAAATGGTGCAGGTCGCCGCCGCAAAACTGGGCCTGAACGTGGAAATCGATCACCTTCCCGACCCGCGAGTGGAGGCGGAGGCCCATTATTACAACGCCAAACACTCGAAGTTGATCGATCTCGGCCTGCAGCCCCACTTGTTGTCGGATTCGCTGCTGGATTCCCTGGTGAATATCGCGATTGAATACCGCGACCGCATCGACACGTCGCTGTTCATGCCGCAAGTCGATTGGAGAAAGTCGACCAATCAGCGCCGGCGCCTGACGTCCGCAGCGGCAGCCAGCGCCTCTCCTTCCATTGCGCCATTCAATCCGCGGGCCTTTGCAGACCGCGCCTCGGACGACTAGCGAACGCTAGCGGAACCCATCCGGTTATCACTGAAAATTTGGGGTGGTTAGTCCGAGGCGTTCTGCGCGGTGCCGGGAATCACGGGAACCAGCATCCCTCCGCGAATGTAATAATCGATGCCCTTCCAGCGGATGGTCTTGCGTCCAAAACTGGCCAGCCAAATAAGAAACGCGGTGGCATCCCAGAGCGGGATGAGCGGCATTTTCTTCCAGATGTTGGATTCCTTCAGACCGCGCACGCCGATCATCCACGTCATGGCGATGCGAAGCAGCAGGTAGCTTCCAAGATAGGCCACCGCTACCGGGACGGTCGGATGAACGGCCACGGCTACGAGCGCCCAGGGCAGTCCCCAGGTAAAAACAAGCCCCAAGTGTCCCCAAGGCCGCATGCCTCGCATTACCGTCATCCAGCGGACCCGCTTATAGAGAAGGTCGCCTAGAGACTCGAAATCGGCGACAGCTTCCACCGTGTGGGGAAGCAGCTTCACTTCGTAGCCCTGTTCGGCAATCAAGCGGCCTACGAGCAGATCGTCGGCCGGGCGCGTTTCAATGGTTTCGTAGCCTCCGAAGCTGGCGACGCTCTTGCGCGTTACGACGATCGTTTGTCCCAGGGTGAACTTCACGCCGTCCAGCTGCCACGCCACCATTACACCGGCGAAAAAGTCCGAGACCATGCCGATCGACTGCATTTTCTCGACGAACGTCGTTTCCTGCGTGGAAACGTAGAAACAGGTGGCCGCGCCGACCTTGGGATCCCGGAAGGGCTCTACGACCGTGCGCAGGTAGTCCGGCGTTACCCGGACATCCCCGTCGGTAATCACCAGCATATCGTGCCGGGCCTCGCTCACCAGCCGCACCAGGCGAGCGACTTTGTCGTTGATGGCACTGCGCCCGGAGCCGTAAAGGAGGCGGATCTGCCGCTCGGGAAAATCGCTCATGAGCTTTTTCAACACGGGAACGGCTGGGTCGTCTTCATCCACGCAGAAGAGAATTTCGTAATTCGGATAGTCCTGGCGGCAGAAGCTGGCGTAGTTTTCGTAAGCCTCCACGTCGAGGCCGCGAATCGGCTTCAAGCAGCTGACGGGAGGTGTAAAGTCCGTGGGGGATTTTCCGCGACTTTTGGCGGACGAGAAAAAGCGACGGGTGCTGTAAAGGACCAGGAAGTAGTAGATGGCGGGGATGGCGGCAATGCCGAGGAAAATCGTGTCGGCGGCCTTCACAACGCAACCACCTCAGATAAGCTCATCATGAACCTTGTCACCAAACCGGGATTGCCCCTCCAATCCGACCGAGGGCACTATGCCTCAAGCGGCTTGGACTGCTTAATCCTTTTGAATGAGATGCATCGGTAGCCAAACGCGCGAAGTATATCATGGAAACATGACGGGAGATATTTGCCTCAACGTCACTTTGTGGCGCGGGGTGACGTGTTGCGTGCCACGAATACCCGAGCTATCCAGCTCATAATACAGGCTCTCCATCTCATGGCCGGGGCGACGTAAACCATTTAACGTGAGCGCACTTCTTCCCGCTGATGGCGGAAAATCGGGAAAGAATGCATCATATTCCTCATGGAAAGCCAGGTGCAGGCCGGGTGGTTTCGCGGGGTTGCGCGTGCTGTCTTTAGAGAGCCGGCGCGCGACGGAAATGGGCAAGTTAATTGCGACCTATGGCGGCCAGCCCATCATCGCGCCTTCGATGCGCGAGGTTCCGCTGGAATCCAATACCGAAGCCATGGCATTTGCGCGCACACTTGCCGATGGCGGCTTCGACATGGCGGTTTTTCTCACGGGGGTAGGCACGCGGGCACTCGCGCGCGTCGTAAGTGCCGTTTACCCTCTCGCTGAGTTTTCTGCTCATCTGCGGAAGATTCCCATCGTGGCTCGCGGACCTAAACCTGCGGCGGCGCTCAAGGAACTGGACGTTCCCGTTACGGTTGCTGTGCCGGAACCAAACACCTGGCGCCAACTGCTCGCAAGCCTCGATGAAAAGGCTTCGATTCTTCCGCTGAAGGGGGCACGCGTGGCGCTTCAGGAATATGGCGCCACGAATCCCGATCTGCTGCGAGGCCTTGCGGAGCGCGGCGCAGTTGTGACGCGCGTGCCGGTGTATCAATGGGCGTTGCCCGCAGACATTGCCCCGCTGCGCGCGGCCATTGAGACGATCGGCCGAGGCCAAGTTGATGTGGCGCTCTTTACCACATCCGTTCAGGCTGTCCATCTGATGCAGGTCGCCGCGGAAATGGGTCTCGATGAGACGATCCGCCGGCAATTTGCGCGAATTCTTGTTGGATCCATCGGGCCGGTCACCTCGGAGGAACTGCGCGAGCAGGGTATTGCTCCCGATATCGAGCCGACTCACCCCAAAATGGGATTCCTCGTGAAAGAAGCGGCTGAACGCAGCGAAGAACTCCGTCGCCGAAAGCGCTCCTAATCGTTGCCGATTTACTTGTTCGGGAGAAAGAAAAAGAGCGGCCAGGCGTCGTGGAGGTGTGGGGTGGGAATGTCGCCTGGCCGCTGAACCATGCAGAAGTGTAGCAAGGCATGCTGGGTTTGCGTTCGTCGAAGATTCGATAGGAACTATAGGGATTTTCAATGCTTCCGGGCGCGGAAAGCGAAGGTTATTTCCGTTCCTTCCGGAGGGCCCTTTTTCGCCGCCTCAAGAATTCCTCGAACGATAACTCGCTGGCCAGGCGATGCAGAAGACTTTTGCGGCGCTCCGGCTCGATCTGCCTGGCAAACAGCCGCTCGCGCGTTTGGCCCAGTTCCTCGACCCACAACCCATACTCGGCGGCGAACTGCTGCTCGAATTGTTTTCGGAGGCGTTGCGCGAGCGCAGGGCTGAGACCGGCGGTGGAGATCGCGATTTGAAGCGAACCTCGCTTCACCACGGAACCGTAATAAAAATCACAGCGGGCGGGATCGTCCACGACGTTGCAGAGCACACCGCGCCGCCTCGCGAGCTGGAAGATTTCTTCGTGCAGCTTAGCGGATGATGTTGCCGCCACGACCACAAATGAGCCGCGAAGGTCCGCGGCGCGGAATTTTCTGGGTTCCCACCGGACTTCGCCGGCAGCCGCCCACTCACGGACTTGGGCCGTCGCGCTGGGCGCCACCACGCGAACATTTGCGCCCGCGCAAAGCAGGCCGGAGATCTTCTCTTCGCCCACGGGGCCAGCGCCCACTACGAGGCAGAGCCGCCCTTCGAGTTTCAAGAAAGCCGGGAATAGCCTCGTGCGAGCCACGCTTCTGAAGCATAGAACGAGATCGTTGAAACAGGAGACAGAAATTGCGATGGAATCGGGTCCGCTGGCCAGTGTGGCTTTAAAGTCTGCGTGAGAACTGGCAAACGTCCCTCAGCGGCTGAACAGGCGCGGGGAAATGCGAAAATCTGTTCCTCAGGGGCTAAAGCCCCCTTGAATCGGCGGACGTTATGTCGGAGCTCAAGCTCCGACCCCCTAAAAACCGGATTTTTTCCGCAACCTGTGAAGCCGCATTGATTTTTCGGCATTTGCGGCACGGATGAATCCGTGCCGTGACGAAAAACGAGGGTTGTCACAGAGGCTCTATACCCGGTAGCGACGATCCGAGCACAAGCAACAGTGCTTGTTCTGCGAAGTTCGAGTGTAGAATTGACGATTCGTGACCGAATACCTGCGAGGTTTCGATGGCATCTCAATATCTGCTCAAGACCGAACCTTCGGCTTACTCCTTTGCCGATCTCGTCCGAGACAAAGAAACGGTATGGGATGGCGTTCACAATCCCGTCGCACTGAAGAATCTTCGGGGAATGAAGCCCGGCGACCGGCTGGTGATTTATGAGACGGGCGTGCGCAAGAGCGCCGTGGGAACGGCGGCGGTTGTTTCCGTGGACGCTTCCGATCCCAAGGAACCGGGCGTAACGATCAAGGCAGGGAAAGCGCTTGAAAAGCCGGTGACCCTGGCGGAAATAAAGGCCAATAAGCTGTTTGCCGACAGCCCGCTCGTACGGCAAGGCCGGCTCTCGGTGGTTCCTCTTACCGGCGAGCAATTCAACACAATAACCCGAGCTTAAAGAGTCTGTGTGCCAACTCACGGGTCAGGAGCTTCGGGGGCTAAAGCCCCGTTGAATCCCCGGACTTTATGTCGGAGCTCAAGCTCCGACCCCCTAAAAACCGGGGTTTTTCCGCAACCTGTAAAGCCCGACTAATTTGCCGAGGCTTATGTCGCGGCTGAAAAGCCACGACCCACAAGGATTTGGGATTGCCAGACGGACTCTTAAAGTTAGCGGAGTACCGGCGCGAAGTACCGACGCCTAGGTCAGCCGCGCGGTAGAGGTGCGGGCGAGAACTTCTCGTATCTTGTTGGCAAGGTCATCGGGGCCGAAAGGCTTTTCGATGAACTCGGTGCCCGGATTGAGCACGCCGATATTGATTGCGGCGTCTTCGGTGTAGGCGGACATATAGAGCACCTTGATGTTCCAGCGGATTTGCGTGAGACGCTCCACGAGTTCGCGGCCCTTCATTCCCGGCATGAGCACGTCGGTGAGAACCAGATCGATTTCCTGGTTCCGCTCCTCCATGATTTGAATTGCGTTGGCGGCGCTGCGGGCTTCGATCACCGTGTAGCCCTTTATTTTGAGGAACTCGCGCGTCATGCGGCGCACGGCGTCATCATCTTCGACGACGAGAATCGTCTCGGCGCCGCGCGCGGGCTGCGGTGCCGCCGGGGGAGCCTCGACGACTTCGACAGGGTCATCCACGCGCGGGAGGAAAATCTGAAACACAGTTCCTTCGCCCACCTTGCTGGCAACGGTAATGCAGCCGCCGATTTGCCGAACCGTGCCGTACACGGTGGCGAGGCCCAGGCCGGTGCCTTTGGTCCTATCCTTGGTGGTGAAAAACGGCTCGAAGATGTGGGTCAGAACATCCTCGGACATACCACGTCCCGTGTCATGCACGGCCAGCATTACGTGCGGGCCGATTTGCGCTCCGGGGTGGCGCTGCGCCCAAGCTTCATCGAGCTCGGTATGAGCCGTTTGGATAGTTAATTCGCCGCCTTCCGGCATGGCGTCGCGCGCGTTGAAAACCAAGTTCATGATCACCTGTTCCATTTGCGCGGCGTCCGCCTTCACGCGTCCGGCCTCCGGGTCCAAGTCCAGAACCAGCTGAATGTCCTCACCGAGCACGGGCGGCAACAATTCCTTTACCTGCGTTACCAGGGTGTTCAGGTCCAGCACGCGCAGCTGCAAAACCTGCTTGCGGCTAAATGCCAAGAGGCGGCGCGTGAGGGAGGAGGCACGGTCGGTGGACTTGAGTATTTCGTTCAACTCCCGGCGCAACGCGCCATCGGAGCCAACTCTGTTGAGGGAAAGCGCGGCATGACCGCGAATCACCATCAGCAGATTATTGAAATCATGCGGCGATTCCGCCCGCCAGGCGGCCGACCGCCTCCATCTTCTGCGCTTCGCGCAATGCCTGCTCGGCTTGTTCGCGCACGGCAATCTCTTTTTTCAATTCCTTGTTGCTGGCCACGACTTCCCGGGCATGGAGGCGCGCCGTTTCCGCCAGGTAAACCGTAAAAGCCAGAAGACCACCCATGATGATGCCACCGATGAAAGCCCCCCGTGGCAGCACCGATAATGTGTAGGACCTCGTGACCGGTTTGGGCCAGACGTTAGCCTGCCAAGTCAATTGCTGGAACTTCACATCGGCGGTCTGAAGCCATTCGGCGTCCTGAGGCGCCAGCCGCGCACCACTGTTGTAAATTTCCTCCTGACCATCGGATAACGAGACCCAATATCCCGGGGCCACATCGTGGAGAATCGAAGGGATCAGATCCTGGTAACGAAAAACTCCGACGAGAAAACCGGCCAGCTTATTATTGGAATTCACAGGCACGCAGATCAACATCGCCTTGTTGCCGCCGGACAACGTGACAGGACGTGACACGACGGTGTTCCCACTGTCTGCGGCGCTTCGCAGTGCGTCGCGCTTGCGAGGGACGGCACTCAGATCGGTACCCGGTTCGCCTTCGTTGCCGGCCCGCGGAGTGACCCAGAGCACCTTGAGGCTCGGTTCAACCCACTCGATGGCCTGATATTCCGGGTAGGCGCTCATCACGAGACTCGCGTCGGACTCAAGGCTGGAGTTATTTTTCCCGGGTCCGGAGGTATCATTCCTGGCCAGCCGCTCCAGGGGAAGAATGCGCGAGCTTAACTCCGACTCCAACTTGGATTTTACGAAGGAGGCCTGCTCGTCCGTGACCCCGTGAATCTCCGCTCGCCGATGGCTGACGAGCAGTTGCCAAAGGGTGAGGGCGGCCACGAAAGCGATGAGGAAAAAAGCCGCCGGCAACAGGATCCGATCGATGATTTTCCAAGGCATTTTGTTCAAAATACTGTGGTCCTATCCGAGTGTCTAGTCAAGATAATTGAGGCCAGCAGCCGCCCGAGAACCGCGACGGTGGAACTCGTCCGGTGTATGACGCGGGGGCGCTACCGGCGCTGTTTTTTTGCTGAGAGTTGAGGACGAAGGCGCTAACTTTCTGATTCCAGGCAACAGGGGAACTGGCAGTTTGCGACGCCAGGGCCAACACTCCTGCTGCGCTTGGATGGGAGTCAATCTCAATCTCCCATTGCATTGTGAGCCGAGACAATTTAGTGTAAGGCCATCGTTTTCGCTCCGTTTTGGTTTACTATGTTTGTAAATGGCTTTGGCACGCAAGGAGGACCTTGAATGGTCCCGGATCGCCGCCAGTACCAACGATTAACGCCGAGTGCCCCCCAACTCGTCCTTCTGGACGAGTCGAAATACAGCCTCCTCTTCGATCTATCAGAAGGGGGGTTGGCGGTCGAGGGCTTCGCTGCCCACAATCCCGATCGCGCCCTGTCCCTTGAATTCGATATGCCCGAGGGAAGCTGCTGCGTTCAGGCGAAGGCGGAAATAGTCTGGACGAGCGACTCGGGGTATCGCACCGGATTCCGATTCGTGGAATTGTCGGACAATTCGCGCGAGCAGTTGAGAAATTGGGTGTCCGCTACCTCGGCCTCCAGATCCGGAGCGGTTGGAGCCGAAGAGGCGCAACCGAACTTGCGAAGCGAAGACCCGGAGACGGCTGGACCGATCCGGGTGATGGACGACAGGCAGCCGGAACGGTATGCGGAACAGCGCCCGGCAGAATCGTCCTTGTTTCCTCTGCAGCCAGCCCTCAAACCCCGCTTTCAGCGGCCTTTCGCCATTGAGGATGACGACGTCGCGCCGGAAGGCAGCGCACTGCACCTGGCATCGATATTCGTAGCGGCCGTTGTGCTGTCGTCGATCGCCTTTATCATGGGCTACTACTGGCACGCTGGCAGGCCAAGGACGCCGGTGAAGCCAAGCACGGCCATAAGCCAGCCCCTGGCGCGTTCGGACAGCGCGACTAGTTCGACGACCACAGCGCCATCGGCGGCGCAAAATGCCATTCCTCCTATGCTTCCGCTGGATACTCCCGGGTTTGTGTTGCAGGTGGGAGCGATGGGCCAAGAGTCCAACGCGGATGCCCTTTCGAACGACTTACGCAAAAAGAATTTTTCATCGTTCGTTTTTCATCGCGGTACAGATCCGCTTTACCGGGTGGCGGTGGGCCCTTACACGACTCAAAGCGCCGCGATCCGGATTCAACACGATTTAGAGCAGGAAGGGTACAAGCCGATCCTCAAGCCGTGGTCTCCCCAGTAGGATTCGCCCGGGGGAGGGTCGGAGTCGGAAGAAGCCCGGGTGCATCGGAGCTTGTCAGCAAAAGGAACGCGCCCGGTCTCAGGGGCTTCTCGCCCCTGAGGTGCGCCACCGGAAGTGAAGCCTACTTCTCGCCTCCCCACACGTATTTGAGTCCCAGACGATAGTTGTAGCCGAGCGCCGGGTATCCGATTGCATCCTGGTAGTGACGGTCGAAGAGGTTGGCGAAGTGAGCGACCGTCGAGAATCCGTGGCCCAGATCGATGCTGTTCGAAAGGTCCCACCGCACGTAGCTGGGATTGCTGGTAAGGCCCAGACCGAGGAAATCGCTGTCGGTGCGCCGGCCTACGTAAAATCCGGCGATGTTCCAGTTCATGCGGAGGAAATGGGCATTGGCGACGAGATTGGCGGAATGAAGCGGCCGTAGGAACAGACGGTTGCCGGGCTCCAGCGCAGGATCGTAGGCGTTGGGAGACGCAAGGACCTTCGAATCGTCGTAGCTGTAGTTTCCGCCAATGTTCAGCCAGCGGGTGGCTTTGACTTCGAAGGACGAATTGACTCCGTCCGCGCGGGCCTTGTCGGTATTGAAGTAGCTGCCGCCGTAGGCCGGGCAATTCTGCGGGCCGGAATAGGTGAAGCTGACGATATCGCGAAAATCGTTGTGGAAGAACGTGGCGGAGAAGTGCAGGCGGTCGGACGCGAAGTATTGGTCGATGCCCGCATCAACCGTCACGCTTTGCTCCGGCTTTAATTGAGGGCTGCAGTCGAGCGGTAGAATCGCTGGTTCCTTGATGCCCTCGCCGTAGGACGCGCGCAACCTGGTGGCACCCCAGAAACCGCTGCCGAATCGCAACGCGTAAGAAGCACCGGCACGCGGCACCGTGCGCGTCCCGAAAAATCCGTTAGCTTCCACGCGGCCTCCCACAACCGCCGATAGCCGCTTGCCGAATTGGTAACGCTCTTCGAGATAACCCGCCTGGTTGTGTCGCCCGGCGGTGGGGCCATTTTCGACTTCATTTTCATAACCCGCAGTGAAACTGCCGTTCCGGAAATCATAAGTCGACTGTGCGATCGCCCCGGCGCGATTGTATTCCGATTGAAACGCTCCATAGGGAGGCGAGTTTTCGACCAACTGATATCGGGATTCGAAACCCGATAGCTGCTCATGCCAGTGATCGCCGGTGGAGAGGTTCCAGGCCAGGTTCGCGGCAAAATCGTGGATGTCGCTGCTCTGTCCGGGAGTCGCCCCGCCAGGTAGCAGGGTTTGGCCCGGTTGTCCCGCGTCGCTGATGGTATTGCGAAGCGTCAGGCGCACCGAATCGGAGTCGGAAAATTTCCAGCCGAAATTGCCGGACGAGGTCGCGACCCGGAAATAGTCGCCGGGACCCTGCCCGTCGGTGGAGAAATAATCCGTAGACGCGGAGTAATCGAACTTGTCGATGAGGCCACTGAGCTGGCCGGCGCCGTGGCCGGTGCCGAATGTGCCGCCGTCTCCCTCGATGGCGATTTGAGGCGTGGTCGTGGAGCCGCGATGGGTGAAGATCTGAATCACGCCGTCCATCGCGTCCGAGCCGTAGAGAGCGCTGGAAGCGCCGTGGACGATTTCGATTTTATCGATGTTGCTGAGCGTGAAATTCGACAGATCGAACGCACCTCCGGGCTCGTTGACGGGCGTTCCGTCCACGAGCACCTTCGTGTAATCGGAATCTCCGCCGTCCAGGAAATAGGAAGCGATTCCTCCATAAGGGCCCAGGCGAGTAATCGACGCGCCCTGCTGTGAGGAAAGCGCATCCGCCAGCCAGATTCCCTGTTGCTGGCCGATCTGCTGGCTGGTAATTACGTCGACAAGGTAGGGCGTTTGCGCGGCGAGTTCGGGTTCAGCGGCGGCGGTGACGATCACATTCGACGACATTTTCTCGAGTGACAATCGCACATCCCACATCCGCTTTTCGCCGGCGGCAAGAGCTAGCTGTTGTTCCACAATTGCGAAAGACGGCGCTCGCACTGTGACGTGGTAGGTCCCCGGTGGCAGATCGATGGAATATCTTCCGTCCGGGCCGCTCTGGACGCTGGCTGGCACGGCCTTCGAGTCGACGAGGTGAGCAGAAATCGTTGTGCCCACAACGGCTGCGCCGCTTGGGTCCGTTATGGTTCCGGTGATGGTGGCTGTGGATTGGGGCTGTGCGGATACTGCGTGAATCAACAACGTTCCAAGGAAAATTCCGGCAGCTATGGCCAGAAGTCGATGCAGTCTCATTTTATCCTCCTCTCCCTCTCGCGCGGGAGTTGAAGGTTGTCCGGGAAGGCACGCATGTGCGTGCGAATCCGGATTGAGACTCCGCCGGTCTCCTGGCTCGGCGAATTACCCCCGGTGAAGAAGGGCGGCGGCGCGGCCTTCCCATCCAAGCCTCCGAGAAAATTGCGCCAGGAGGCCTGGTCAGTGACCTGCGCCGAAAGAACTTTCGCCTTACAGTCGCGCGGCGGCGACGGCTTTTCACCGTCTTCCCGTGCACGGAGTCTCGGGTGATTGTCTACGGCGCGCAGAGAATTGTGTCCGGCGCCGCTTGCGGAGGCCGGACCTCAGCCTCCGCGAGAAGTCAAACGCAAACCTATTTAGTGCTCTACCCTCTTAGCGATCTCCCTTCAAGGAAACGCGAGGACGCCCGCCGGCCCGCATTTCGACTTCGAGGGGCGCCTCGAAAACCTCTTCCAGGAGTTCACGTTCATAGACTTGCTCCGGCGTTCCGACGCGCAGGCACTTGCCCTTGTGCAGCAGCACGATGCGGTCGGAAAATTCCGCGGCCAAGTCCAGTTCGTGGGTGACCACCAGAACCGTGTGGCGCGTTTCATCGGCGAGACGCCGCAGCCGTCGCAGCAATTCCAACTTGCCGCCGATGTCGAGGTGCTGGGTAGGCTCGTCGAGCAAAAGGAGGGCGGGTTGCTGCGCGAGCGCCCTGGCCAGAATCACGCGCTGTTTCTCTCCGCCGGAAAGCTCGTGCATCCAGCGGTCTCTGAAGGCCTCGGCTCCCACCTGGCTGAGTGAATTTCCTACCATCAGGCAATCGTTATCGGATTCAAAGCGAAGGCGGCGTCCGTGCGGATACCGGCCTTGCAAGACGTATTCCCAGACGCGCAGCGGGAACAGGAGTTCGCTTTCCTGCTGCACCAAGGCAATCTGCTGCGCGCGGGTCCGCAGATCGAGCGTGCTTACTTCCTGGCCCTCGACCTCCACGCGGCCGGCCAGGGGTTTCGTCAAGCCGGCGATCAATCGCAAAAGAGTGGATTTTCCGCTGGCGTTCGGCCCGAGGATCGAGACCAACTCGTGCGGATGCGCCTCGAAACTTGCAGGCCCCAGCGAGAACGTGGGCGCGGAGCTATCGGTGGGTGAATAGGCAAAACTCGCCTGCTCGACTTTCAGGCGCAGCTTGGCAGCGCTCGGCGCGGCAACGGCGTGGGCCGGGCCGGCTACGCCATTCTGTTCCACGGCGCTCACCGAACCCTCCGGCGCATCAGGTAGATAAAGACCGGCGCACCGGCTATCGCAGTCATGGCGCCGACGGGAAGTTCGGTGGGAGCGACGATGGTGCGAGCGAGGAGGTCCGCGGCCACGACGATAATCGCTCCGCCGATGGCGGACGCTGGGATCAGCAGGCGGTAGTCGGTGCCAAAAAGCATGCGCATCACGTGGGGTACGAGCAAGCCTACATAGCCAATTGCGCCGCTCACGGACACGGCAAGCCCGGTAAGCAGCGACGCGCCCACGTAAACAACGAGCTTCACGCGTTTCACGTTGACGCCCAGGTGTCTCGCTTCCTGCTCGCCTGTGAGTATCAAGTTCAGATCGGAAGAGGTGGTGTAAATCGACCCGGCCGCGATGACCAAAACCAGGTAGAGCCAGCGCAAATCCACGGCTGGAGCGGAGGAAAGGTCACCCATCAGCCAGAAGGCCATGCCGCGGAGGTCGCGACTGCTGAGGATGGTCATCAAAAACATAATGACCGCGGAAAGGAACGACGCTGTCACGATTCCCGCCAGCAGAAGCGTGGCGCTATCGAGCTGCCTGCCGCGTCGTCCCAGAAAGTAGACCGCGGTGATCGTCGCTGCCGCGCCCGCAAACGCCGCAACCTGCACCGCTCCCGGCGTAAACGGGAGCACAATGAGGCTCACGATTGCGCCGAGCGCCGCGCCGCTGGAAACTCCCAGCACGTAGGGATCGGCCAGCGGGTTTCGCAGCAACGCCTGAAACCCCGCTCCGGCGGTCGAAAGCGCCGCACCCACGAGAATCCCCAGCGCGATACGCGGAAGCCGCAAGCCAAACACCACGAGCGAAAACTCCGACGGGATCTCTCCTGTGCGGCCGATGGCCCCTTTAAAAAGAGTCATCACAATATCAGTGACGCCGATGGGATAGGCGCCCATGCGCAGCGAGATCACCACTACCACGAAAAGCACGCCCAAGAGCACCGCACAAGCCTTGAACACACGCGCGGGGGTCAGCGGACGCACGAGAAACAACCCTCTTCCGTGCCAGTTTGAGCGACATTACGCAGCGCAATGACGCGCGACGCATGTTCGCGGCCGGTGCCTTCGAAACTTTGTTTTATGCCCTGGGGTGAAAACGCTCCCGGATGAAGCTCTCCAGCGAGTTGCTCTATAGCATCGATCATGCCCGGCGAGGGGCGCGCTAATTCGTCGCTGACCACAAGGACCTGCCCGAGTTCCACAGCCCGCAAGTTTTTCCATCCGGCGCGGGCGCGGAGGTCCGCAAGTTGCGTAACCCCTGCGCCCGTGTGGTTGCTGGTGAACACGATGTAATCTGGCTGCAGGCGAACCACTTCCTCGAGGCTGATATGCGGCCAATTCTGGCGTGACAATATCACGGATTCCGCTCCCGCCCAGCGCAGCGCATCGCCAATGAAGGTGCGCTGCCCGATGCTGATCAGCGGGTCTTGCCAGACTACGAATAACACGTGCGCGAGCGGCAATTCCGAAAGGCGTCCTCGCAACGCATCGAGCCTTGCCTGCAGCGGGGCGACAAGCTCGTCTCCCTCTGCGCTTGCGTCCATCAGATCTGAAATCCGCTGCACCGACGCGAGCATCCCGCGGACCGTGTGCGGATCGCTCGCATAGACAGCAACGCCCAGCTTTGCCAGCGCGTCCACCGTCTCGCGCCGGTTAATGGATGTGGACGCGAGCACCAGGTCGGGATGAAGCGCCACGATCGCCTCCAGACTCGGATTGAGAGGCGCGCCAATGTGAGGCTTCAGCTTTGCCGCGGGTGGAGTGTCACAGTAATTCGTATCGCCCGCGAGCCGGCCTTCGAGGCCGAGCGCGTAAATTGTTTCGGTAAGATCGGGAGCGAGCGTAACGACTCGGTTTACCTTCGCGGGTATTTTGATTTGCCTTCCTACTTCGTCTATCACGACGCTGTCCGCGCCAGCCGGTTGCCAGTCCGCTCCCGTTGCCGGCCGTAACGCTGCAACCGACCGCTGAGCGCCCTGCGACAGCGTCATCAGGAGTATCAGCGCTGCGACCCAGAAATAACGCCGGCCACGTGCTTCGAACAATCCGCTCTCCCCGTACCGAATCTGCAAATAAAAAAGCCTCGCGAATAGAACGAGGCTTTTGGCCGTACCCTCTCTCGCGAAGGGTGACAGCTTTCATTGACCCGGGGGCGTATCCTGACTTTCGGCCTTCCCTGGCCCCCCTGACAAACAGAAGGGGATTCAGAAGGGAACTTCGGGCGCTGTTGCCCTCGTGTAACCGGGCAGCCTTCCCTGTACCGCTTCGCGGGACAAGTGGCAAATGCATCGCAGCGCCGGCCGATCACAGTGGCGGGACCGTGGCCGATTCTAACGGCCTTCCAATCTCCCCGAGCCAGCTGAATTGATTTCACGCAGAGTGTAAGCCGCGATGGGCGGGGTGTCAAATTTCCATCGGGGTAAGTGAGGGAGGGGGGTGAAAGTACCCCACCTGAGGGGCTCGCGGGACTAACCCCAGTACATTATTTGAAGCGATGCTTTACTTCTCCGATTACCGCGTTTATCGGGACTTGAGACTGAAAGTCGCCACAATCGTTAGGTAATTTATCAAAACGGTCGTGTTTGCCCTGTCCCGTCCTGCAAAAACTGGACGACTTTTTTTTCGTACTCCGCTGGAGCTTGGCCGAGAGCCGAGGCATGCTCCGCCCCAGTTACAATCCACAGTTCTTTGAAACCACGGGCCGCACTATAGATTTGCTCGGCATGCCGGCACGGAATCGTGACGTCTCGTGTGCCACAGATCAAAAGCACTCGGAACGGGCGTGCTGCCACAGCTTTCTTCGGAGAAACGTCGTCAGGATCGAACCCTCCAGTCTTCGTGACTTCTTCCAGGGCAAAAATGGAGGCTGGACGAAAGAGTGTCTTGCCCAGGAGCGGGCTGAAATGCAGCCCCGCATAGTCGTAACTCACCTCGCGCAAGTCAGCGAATGGGTCTTCCGCCACTACGCCTTCAATGCGCGGTTCGATGGCCGCCGATTGCAAAGCGATGGCCGCGCCCATCGAAACTCCCAACGCGTAGAGATGCCGGACAGATTCGGTTGAATACAACCCGTTGACAACGGCGACCACGTCATGACGCTCTTGCCAACCGTAAGTTGCGATTTCGCCACCGCTCTCTCCGTGGGCGCGAGAGTCCATTACCACTACGTCGTACCCGTGGCGCAGCAAGAACTCAGCCTGGCCGAGCGCGCCGGTACGATTGTCCGAAACGCCGTGAAAGAGCAGCACCCAATCGCCATTCGGTGATGAAGAACGAGCTTTCCAGCCGCGCAGTTCCACGCCGTCGGGCGCACGAATGTCGAAGTCTTCTTTTGTGGCGCTAGTTCGCTTCAGCATTTCCTCGGTCTGCTGGAGCCGCTGCCGGTTCAAGCGCATTGGATGGAGAAGAGTAGGCCCAATAGTGTGGCCTACTAGGCCCGCAGTTGCGGGGAGCAACAACAGCAAGATAATCAGGACATAGGCGGACCAGCGCATTCGGCTCCCCCTGTCGTAAGATTCAACGGATCTCCATGTGCTAGTAGCTATCACGGAAAAGAAGCATATGGCCCAAACGGCGCTCGTGGTCGTTTGGAAATCCACACTCCGGCACAAATTTCTCGGCTTCGCGGAAGGTACCGAAAAGACGGTCCCACCACGTAATATCGCCGTAATTGAACGCGTGAACATCCAACTGGTGATGGATGGAGTGATGCTCGGGCCGCTGGAGAAAATAGCCCAACCAGCGGGGCGTACGCAGATTGCAATGGTAGAAATATTCGCCCAGCACGGCGAACACGTTGAACCACAGACCAGCGCGCGTGGACGCGCCCAAAAGCGAAAACATCAACGCGCTGGCGAGGATAGAGTCCGCCGCTATCTCAAGCGGATGCTTATAGAATGCCGTCCACAGTTCGATCCGTGCCGGACTGTGATGAATCTGGTGAAAAACACGCCACAGAAAGTCCGAATCGTGGCGAGCACGGTGCCACCAATAGAAAAAGAATGTTCCAACGAACCAGCCCAGCAAGCCTTGCAGAAAAGGCGACATTGAAGCCGCGATGTGGAGCAAGGATCGTTGCTGTAGCCAATGGTTCCAACTAACGCCTGAGAGCAAAACAATACCGACCTGGCACAAATTTAAAAACAAGGCACGGCCGTGCCACCCGTAAGATTCAGGCAATTCTCTTCCTGGAAACAAACGTTCCGCCGCGAAGAACAGCACCGATGCCGCTGCGATGATTGCGATGGGGACCATTTGACGCCTCCTGCTCGCTGGTTCGCCGAGCCACTTCCGAGAGTAAGGGGGCAGCGGACCGGCGACAACTGAGGGGATGACAGTTTGAAAACTGTCACAATCGTGACAACGTGCGCTTACGACGAA
The DNA here is from genome assembly GCA_963697575.1 of uncultured Acidobacteriota bacterium. Classification (GTDB taxonomy): domain Bacteria; phylum Acidobacteriota; class Terriglobia; order Acidiferrales; family UBA7541; genus Palsa-295. The sequence continues at coordinate 55,172 of CAVOOP010000029.1, forward strand.
GGTGGAGCATGTAGAATCTGCCTAGCACAATGCAGATCACGCTCAGTAAGAACAGCCACGTTCCCCTGAGGCAACAGCTGGCGGAACAAATCGTCGCCCTCATCGCGACGGGACAGCTTCGCTCCGGTGAACAGCTGCCGAGCGTTCGGGCTCTGGCACGGCGCATAAAGGTTCATCACAACACCGTCAGCGAAGCCTATCAAGATTTGGTGCGGCGAAAATGGCTGACGCGATCGCGCGGCAGCCGATTAGTTGTCGGGGCCTTCGTCGCGCGTGCGGAAACGCCTCCTGCCAGCCTGGACACACTAGTGAACGAAACAATTATGCGCGCCAAGGACATGGGCTTTTCACTCCAAGAGTTGACTGCGCACGTTCGCGAGCGGCTACTGGCGCAGCCTCCCGATCACATTCTGGTGGTAGAGGATGAAGCCGGTCTGCGTGAGCTAATTTGTCGCGAGGTGCAGAACCAAATCGCGTTTCCTGTTAGGGGTTGTGCAGTTGCGGAATTGGCGGCGGAGCCAAGCTTAGCGGTCGGTGCACAAATTTTTGCCCCGAGTCACGTGGTCGACGAAATGACGCGGGAAGGAAGGCTTCGCGCGCCGGCAGTCCCGATCACGTATTCGGGCGCGGCACAGTACGTCAAGCTTGTCCGAGAACTGCGCACGCCGTCTATCGTGGCAGTCGTATCCATCAGCGAAAGCCTGCTGAAAACGGCGCGGGGAGTATTTGCGTCGGCACTCGGTCGGCGCCATACGTTTCGTGAATGCCTCGTGCGAACGGGAGAGGCGGTTGAACTCGTCGGCGTCGACGTCGTGTTTTGTGACTCGGCGACCATAACAAGGGCAACGAAGGTACACCCGGTTCACTACCGGCTCGTGGCAGAGGACTCTTTGGAAGGACTTGCCAAAAGCCTAGGGTTGCACCGCCACAAAGAGAAAAAAGCTACTCTCGGCCGTAACTCCTGATAAGTCGGCTTACCGGACATGTGCCGGTCCAGTCTCGCGGCTTCCCTGTAACGGAATTGGCGCAGTTATTCCCAACGGAACTTTGATCGATCTGCGGACGGCATATGTGACCACATCGTTCAAATCGCTTTCCTGGATGAAATCAGATCTGGATGCCGATGCCGCGATAGATCGCTTGAGCACGCCTATCGACAAGCTCTGATGATCGTTGAAGAACCGAGCCATATAGTGACCGTTGGGTTTTAATGGCTCACAGCCGAATTGCCATGCATGGCCGACCGTCTGACCCGGCAGCGTTAACCGGAGAAGTAAAGCATCGCTTCAAATAATGTACTGGGTAGTCCCGCGAGCCGCCCCCCTCCCTCACTACCCCGTCAAATTTCCATCGGCAATTTAGAAAAAGAGAAACGAAGGCGAGGCTAGCGGTTCTTCCACTTCGGGGCGCGCTTTTCCACGAGGGCTCGCAAACCCTCCTGCGAGTCTTCGAGATCCGCGAGTTCATTCAGGAAAACTTTCATCGAGTTGCGGACGCCATCGCGCAGCGGCATGCCCAGGCTGCCCAGAATGGCCTTCTTGGCCATGGTGAGCACCGGTCCCGACTGCGCCGTCACCTTGGCGATGACTTCGTCCACTTTGTTCTGGAGTTCGTCGGGGGGAACCACCCAGTTGACCAGGCCCAATTCCCGGGCGCGCTCAGCGCTCATCGTTTCGCCTGTTAGCACGAGTTCCAGAGCCAGCTTGGGGCCCACGATGTAAGGAAGAATGGCGGCCGCCAGCGGCGGAAAAACGCCCAGCTTGATTTCCGGCTGAGCGAAGCGAGCCTTGGGGGTGGCGATCACCAGGTCGCCCAGCGCGGCAAGCTCCGCGCCTCCGCCAAATGCTGGTCCGTTGACTACCACTAGCACGGGTTTGGACGTGTCGAGCATTGCGGAGAACGCGCCGTGAAACGCGTCGAGCAGCTGGAAGACGCGCCGCTGCGTGTATTCACCGAGTTCGATGCCGCCGCAGAAGGCTTTCGCAGCCGAATCCACAACGATGAGCTTTATCTCTCCGCGCTCGCTCACCGAAGAGATGCCGGTGGCGATTTCGGCCAGCATTCGTTCGTTCAGGAGATTGTGCTCGGGGCGGTCGAGGGTAAGATGAGCGACTTCGCCTTCGCTCCAGAACTTGACGAACTGAAACTCGTCGAGCTTAGGGGCGACGTACGTGAGTGTTCCAAGAAGCTCGGCGGTATGGCCTTCGGCGATCATCCTCTACGCTCCGGAAGTTCCAGCTTAGACGGTTTTAGCACTGGCTGCTACCCATGATCCGTGGCAATACATCCAATCCGGCAAGCCCTGCGAGACCCGGGGTCCGCCGAATCGTGCGTGCGGCAAACGAACCCGATTCGTCCTTCTCACGATTGCCGGCTTCCGGTATCCTGCTGAGCCTATGCTTGATTTGGGATATGTACGGGATCATCTGGACGTAATTGAAAAGATGGCTGCCGACCGGGGCGTCGCGATAGACCTCGATCAATTTCGCACCATCGATACGGAGCGCCGGCAGCTCATCACGCAGACCGAGCGGCTGAAAGCGGAGCGCAACAGGGCCAGCGACGAAATCGTCACGCTCAAGAAGTCCGGGCAAGACGCGAGCGCGATTCTGGCGCGGATGAAAGAAGTATCGGAGGAGGTGAAGCGGGACGCCGAGCGCATCGCGCAGCTTGACGAAGCCTTGAAAAACTTTCTACTGACCGTTCCCAACATCCCCAATGCGAGCGTTCCGGTGGGCAAAAACTCCGCAGACAATGTGGAGGTTCGCCGGTGGGGCGCTGCGCCGTCATTTGATTTCGCTCCCAAGCCCCATTGGGAAATCGGCGAAGCGACCGGCATACTCGATTTGCCGGCGGCCGTGAAGATTGCCGGGGCGCGGTTCGCCGTTTACCAGGGCCTGGGAGCGCGGCTCGAGCGGGCCATCGCGAACTTCTTTCTCGACGTGCACACACGCGAACACGGATACAAGGAGATCCTGCCGCCCTTTATCGTGAATACGGCTTCGCTGACAGGTGTGGGCCAACTGCCCAAATTCGCGGCGGAAATGTTTCACCTGGAGGGGACCGATTTGTGGCTCACGCCCACGGCGGAGGTCGAATTGACCAGCCTCCATCGCGACGAGACGCTGGACGCCGACACGCTGCCGTTGAAGTTGTGCGCGTGGACGGCATGCTTTCGCGCGGAAGCGGGGGCGGCCGGCAAGGACACGAGAGGAATCAAACGCCAGCATCAGTTTCAGAAGGTGGAGTTGTTCAAGTTCACACGGCCCGAGCAGAGCTACGAGGAGCTGGAATCGCTGGTGCGGAATGTGGAAGCGATTCTGCAGAAACTCGGGCTGCACCACCGCGTGATGCAGCTTTGTACCGCGGATATGGGTTTCGCTTCGGCGAAAACCTACGATCTGGAAGTGTGGCTGCCTTCGAGCAGGGAGTTCATGGAAATTTCCTCCTGCTCGAACACAGAAGCGTTTCAAGCGCGGCGTTCGGGTATTCGCTACAAACCCAAAGTGGGCAAGACGGAATTTCTCCATACGCTGAACGGATCCGGGCTGGCCGTGGGACGCACGTGGATCGCGATCGTGGAGAACTACCAGCAAGCGGATGGATCGATCCTGATCCCGGAGGCGCTGCGGCCTTATATGGGAACGGACCGGATTCCTGCGCCGTGATTGCGGTTCTTTGGGGGCGATTCGCGATTACCGGTTGTTCTGCGGACCGTTTTGAATGAGCGAGAGCTCGTGAGCGAAAAGCGGATTCTCCGGAAACTCCTGCGTGAGGTCGGCCAAGAGCACGCGAGCCCGGTCAAACTGATGTTCGCGCTCGTAACCCAGCGCCAGGAGTATTTGCGCAAACGGTTTCAAATAATGACCGTAATCGGCCGCCTGCTTCATTTGTTCGATTCCCCGCATTTTGTCGCCGTGAACACCACCAATTTTCAGGAAAAGGCGCTTGTATCCCGGTAGAGAGCCGATCACGTAATTGCTGGCGCCAAGGGCGAGATAGGCGTCTTTGGCATCGGGATCGATCGACAAAAGCAGATTCGCTTCGCTCTCGGCGCGGCGCATCATGCTGAGTCCAGCCAACTGCTTTTTCTCAATTAAGGCGTCATAATCGGATTCCATGCCGTCGGCCATGGTGAGTACCAGCAAGCCGTGGGCGTCGCGCGAGTTTGATTTCAGCACACCCTGGGCCATCTCACGCGCCTGCTGATTGACGGTCATAAAGGCGTCATTGCGATTCTCGGAAGGCTTCCCGTCGACGCCCCCCAGGAACTTCGAATCGTCGAGGAAAAATGACGAGGTGAAAACGCCCTTCTCGTTGAACTCCTCATACAGATAGCTTGCCGCTTCAGCTACTTTTCCCAGAGGATCGCCCGGCTGCATTCTTTGGTAGGAAAGGAACTCCGCGCGGGCGCCCTGAAAATTCAGCTTGTAGAGTTCAGCAAATCCATTGTCGAGGATGGCCGGCGGGATTGGCTCGGGATCTGCAGCCCCCACGGGCGGAAGGGTCGCATCTGCAATCGGCGAAAAGACTGCGAAGAGTGCGAAAACCAGAGCCGTGAGAGCAAGAAATGGTGGTCGTTCCATTTTGCTACCCCGTTGATGAAACTGGAGTCCCAATAATGACACCGCAAGATCCACTGCGAATTATAGTCCGAGGGTAATTCGATCTTTCGGATTGCATAATACCGTGTTCCTATAAGTTATTCGTAAAAAATTCCGTAATCTGGTTGAAGAGCTGAATGCGCGCGGGCCGGTCTGCGATGGGGTGGCCGCGACCCGGAAAGATCGCCAAATCAGTAGGATACTTGCCGTTTTGGATCAGCTCGTTGATTACCTCAGACGTGTTCGCGAAGTGCACGTTGTCGTCGCCGGTGCCGTGAGCCAACATGAGCTTTCCGCGTAAATCGCGAGCTTGGTTCGCGGGAGACGACTCCTGGTAACCCGCCGGATTATCTTTGGGCGTGCCCATGTAGCGTTCCGTGTAAATCGTGTCGTACAGGCGCCAATCACTGACCGGCGCAACGGAAACCCCCGCTTTGAATGCATCGGGCGCGTTGAATAACGCCTCAAGCGTCATGTACCCGCCATAACTCCAGCCCCAGATACCGATGCGAGTCCCGTCGACGTAGGGAAGCGATTTGAGGTACTTGACACCGGCCAGCTGGTCCTCCAGCTCGACTTTGCCCATCTGGTGGTAAATCGGGGTTTCGAAGGCGTGCCCCCTGTTGTAGGAGCCGCGATTGTCCAGGGAGAAAATGACGTAGCCTTTTTCCGCCATGCTTTCGAGCCACAGAAAATTGGAGCCGCCCCATTCGTTTTTCACGTATTGCACTTGCGGGCCACCATAGACGTCGATCAGGACGGGATATTTGTGAGAGGCGTCCAAGTTGGCCGGCTTGATTATCATGGCGGAAAGCTTTGTGCCGTCGTCCGCGGGCACGTCCACGAATTCGGCGGGAGATAGTGCGTACGCGCTAAGCTCCGGCACTTTATTTTCATTGATCACCGCGGCGAGGGTTCCATCGGCGTGATTGAGGTCCTGGCGAGGCGGAGTCATCGCGTTCGAGTATTTGTCGACAAACGCCGCATCGTTCGGCGCGAGGATCACGTCGTGGGTGCCCGGATCTTTGGTGACGCGCGTGATGGTCTTGTCCGCAAGTGAAACCCGGTACAGCTGCGTTTCGCGAATGTTGTCCTTGTTCGAAAGGAAGTAGATATAACCGTGCACTTCATCCACGGCGGGGTGGCTCGCCGCGCCTGGTCCAAAACCGCTGGTGCCGGTAATTCCCCAATCGCCGCTGGTGAGCTGTTGCAGCTGTTTTCCGGCCAGATCGTAGAGGTAGTAGTGGCGGAAACCGGAGCGCTCGCTGGACCAGAGAAATCGCTTTTCATCGGAGAAGAAGTACAGGTCGTCGCTGATATTTACCCAGTACTTGTCCGTCTCGGTGAGAATCGCGCCCTGCGAACCGCCCCAAATGTCCACAAAGAGCAGGTCCAGGCGATTCTGCGCGCGATTGAGGCGTTGGATTGCCAGGTGGTGGCTGTCGCGCAGCCAGTCCACGCGCGGAAGGTAAACGTCGGTGTCAGCGCCCGTGTCCATCCACGTGGTGTCACCGCCGGACACCTGAATTACGCCCACACGCACAATGGGATTTGCTTCACCCGCCTGCGGGAAACGGGTGTATTGCAGCGCACCCACTGGGGAACTCATGTCCATGATGGGATAGCGCGTGACGGGGCGCTCGTCCATTTCGTAATAGGCGATCCTCGAGGAGTCCGGAGACCACCAATACGCCGTCGTGCAATCGAGCTCTTCCGGATAAACCCAGTCGAGCTTGCCCTTCAGGAGATCTTCGGTGCCTCCGGCCGTCAATTGCCGCAAGCCGCCCCGGGTGAGATTCACGACCCAGAGATTGGAGTCGCGCACGAAGCTGATCCATTTCTGGTCCGGCGAAAATTTGGGATCCTCCAGGTCGGATCCGCCGTTCACGATCTGCCGTACGGCTGAGGTCTTCAGGTCGAGCATCACCAGGGTGTTGCTGCCGATGAAGAGAAGGGAATCGCCGCGTGGAGACCATAGGTAGTTTTCCGCCTGGATACGTCCCAGGCCGGTCGCCTGGATCGCGGAAGTTTTCTCCGGCTGCATCACGGCGGCGAGTGTATCCGCTTTCACGAGCACCTTGCGTTCGCCCGTGGAAGCGTCCATGGTCCAAAGCTCTTCGCCGCCATTCGAGGATTGCGGGTTCTGCCGGAGATAAGAAATGCGCGTTCCGTCGGGCGTCCATTCGATTCCCTGCGTGAGGCTGCCACTCAGGCTTGGCCCGCTATAGATTCTCTCGACCGTAAGTGGTTTTCCCGCGCTGGTCTGGGCGAGGGTGGGCAGGGCAGCGGCGAAGGGAAGCGGGAGGCATGAGAAGAAAAGAAGAAAAAAACGCGACGTCCGGTGCATGCAACTCTCCATCAGATGGATTTGCCGAGAGAAAAAGGGAAGCAAATCGCGGCAGTTGCCGCCCTGCGCAACCCGAAGCGCCTGCGCTACCGAATCGCCTGAGAGGTAGCGACCATCTCTCCCTCGACGGCCGGAGAGACGCCGCGATTGCGCAAGCGATGAAGCCAGAAAGCGCCGATCGTCACGGCCAGTGAAAAGGCGAGAAATGATCCGTCCTCGACCATTTTCCTCGGGCCAACCTGTTCGCTTGAGCCAAAGCAGCCGCAGTTGATTGCGAGCCCCAGCGCATACGTTCTGACGATCAACGCGAAAAACCCCGTCAACAGCAGGGTCGTCACAAGCGCAGAGAACCTCACACCGATCCCACTCAAAAGCCACAAGCCGAGGAAGCATTCGAACAGAGGCAAGAAATGCGCGACTCGAATTGCCTGTGAGGGCGGCAGCATTTGATAAGAATCGACCTGCATGGCGAACATGGAAAGCGACGTTTTTATCGAATTGATCGACCAGGGAACGGGAATTTGAGGCTTGAGCTTAGAGTAACCGGCAAACAGAAAAAGGGCCGCGAGACCGAGCCTCCCGATCAGCAGCAGAACTCGCCCCCCGCGCGCGGGAGACTTACTCGCCGGTGAAAGAGGCTGCACCGCGACACTCATCCCTGGGCCAGCAACTGATCGAAGAACTGCTTGAGGACCGTCCAGGAGACCACACCCTGGCCAGCCGGGAATTTCTGCCCCTTGTGGTAGATCAGGAAGGTTGGCGTCGCCATTACGGGCACCTGATTTCCCAGGGCTTTGTCTTGCTCGATATAGGCATCAAAAGGGCACGAATGGCTCGCCGGAGGAACGCTCATTTCACAGCCGACCATCAGCTTCTGCACGCGCTTAAAATCGGCCGGAGACAGCGCCGCGGCCATGTATTTTTCAATGTTGCCGGACTCTCCCCAAGCGGCCTGGTTATCGTAGAGCGCGGATTCGGCCTCCGCGAATTTTCCGATGGATGCGGCAGCATTGGCCCAGCGCGCCGCTTCGTAGCCGTATTTGTGCATCATCAGGGGGAAATCGCGGTGGACTATATAAACCTTCCCCGCGGCCACATAGTCACTGATCATTGGGCGCAGCGTCTGCTCGTAGAAGCCCCCGCAAGAGGGGCATTCGTAGTCGCCAAAAACCTCCAGGGTTATGGGCGCGCTCTTGGATCCATACGTTTTCACGGGGGCGGCAGTGGAACCGACTGGCTTAGCCGTGGCCGATGAACTTCCTGAGGCCCTGGCTGTCCTGTGGGGTGACAAGCCGAGTGCGAGTACTACTATGAGCGAGACCGAGCCCACCAAGGTTTGCGTTAACCGGTGGCGCGCGCTTCGCCTCATAAACCTGACACGCGTCGACATATCATTTGTTCCGTGCCTCAATTAGGGCCTCCTGCAATTTAGACGGAGAGACGGCCGTTATTGTACCGCGAAATATTGCGGATACAGCATCTTCCCGAATTTGTCAGCGACATCGCAGAAGAGAGTGCAAAGCCGATTTGAATGAATGGGTGGACGGCAAATCCATGCTATCCCGCCTCTTAAGGATTTATGCGTCTGAACAGAGTGGACGGCAAGGTCTCTATTACCTTTAACCATATGAAATATAGGTAGATACATAAAACTTGACAACGTAACACTCAATGGCTATGATAAGGAGGTTTTCTAGATTGAGTCCCGCTGAAGATTCAGTCGGGAGGAGCATATTACATGAGCAAGATTATCGGAATTGACCTGGGTACAACCAATTCGGTCGTGGCCGTGATGCAGGGCGGCGAACCGGTCGTTATCCCCAACCAGGAAGGGGCGCGGACCACCCCGTCGGTTGTCGGAATCACCAAGAGCGGCGAACGCCTGGTCGGCCAGGTGGCCAAGCGCCAGGCCATTACCAACCCGGAGAACACGGTTTATTCCATCAAGCGGTTTATGGGCCGGCGCTACGATGAGGTGGCCGAAGAAGCCAAGCGCGTTCCCTACAAAATTGTAAAGGGCCCACACGATGATGCCCGCGTGGAGATTTCCGGCAAGTCCTACAGCCCGCCGGAAATTTCCGCCATGATTCTTCAAAAGCTGAAGACTGCGGCGGAGGATTTTCTGGGAGAGAAGGTCACCAAGGCGGTGATCACGGTCCCGGCGTACTTTAACGACAGCCAGCGCCAGGCGACCAAGCAGGCGGGCGAGATCGCCGGCCTGGAAGTGCAGCGCATCATCAACGAGCCGACGGCGGCAGCGCTCGCTTACGGGCTGGACAAGAAGAAGGACGAAACGATCGCCGTATACGACTTGGGCGGCGGCACATTCGATATATCGATCCTTGAGGTTGGCGAAGGCGTGGTCGAAGTGAAATCGACCAACGGCGACACGCACCTCGGCGGCGACGATATCGACCAGAAGATCGTCGAGTGGATGGTCGCGGAATTCAAGCGCGATCAGGGCCTCGACGTGAGCAAAGACCGTATGGCGATTCAGCGGCTGAAGGAAGCCGCGGAAAAAGCCAAGATCGAGCTTTCGCAACTTCAAGAAACCGAGATCAACCTGCCATTCCTGACGGCCGACGCTTCGGGTCCCAAACACATGCAGTTGAAGCTGACGCGCGCGAAGCTCGAGCAGTTGATGGAGGATTTGCTCCAGCGCACTGTTGGTCCCGTGAAGCAGGCGATGAGCGACGCGGGCCTAACGCCTGACAAGATCGACGAAGTGGTTCTGGTGGGCGGCTCCACGCGTATTCCGCGCGTGGTCGACATCGTCAAGAATCTCTTCAACGGCAAAGAGCCGCACAAGGGAGTGAATCCGGACGAAGTGGTCGCGGTGGGCGCGGCGATTCAAGGCGGCGTGCTGGGCGGCGAGGTGAAAGACATCCTGCTGCTCGACGTGACCCCGCTGTCGCTGGGCGTCGAAACGCTCGGTGGCGTGATGACCGTGCTGATCCCGCGCAACACCACGATTCCGACGCGCAAGTCCGAGGTGTTTTCAACGGCGGCGGATAATCAGACGTCGGTCGAGATTCACGTGCTGCAAGGGGAGCGCCCGGTGGCCAGCGGCAACCGGTCTCTCGGGAAATTCCATTTGATTGGAATTCCGCCGGCTCCGCGCGGGATGCCGCAGGTGGAGGTGACCTTCGACATCGACGCGAACGGCATCCTGAACGTGTCGGCGAAGGATACCGCTACCAACAAGGAGCAGAAGATCACGATTACCGCTTCGACGGGCTTGAGCAAGGAAGAAGCCGAGCGCATGAAGAAAGAAGCGGATGCCCACTCGGCCGAGGATAAGGCTCGGTTGGGAGAAGTCGAGGCTCGCAACCGGCTCGACAACCTTGTCTACCAGACGGAGAAGCTCATCAAGGAGAACCGTGAAAAGCTGGCCGAGGCCGACGTGAAGGCGGCCGAGGAAGCAATCGAAGAGGCGCGCCGCGCGTTGAGCGAAGGCGGCCTCGACAAGCTGAACGCGGCGGTGGATGGCGTGACAAAGGCTTCCCATCGGATTGCCGAGTCGCTCTACAAAGCGCAGCAGAGCGCGCCGGGGGCGGCCGGCGGCGCAGCGCAAGACGCACATGGCAATGGCGGACCTTCGGGCACGGCGGGCCCTGCGCCGGGACAAAGCGACGTGGTGGACGCGGAATTTGTAGACGTCGACGAATCCCAGAAGCCCAATTGAACTGGCCGCGTTCCAATTAAGGCAAGGCGGGCATGCCTTCGGCAACGAAATTCGCCGAGGGCGTGTCCGTCATCCGTCAGCCCATATTTCAGGAGAGATGCGTTTGACGACGAACGGTATTCAGCGCACCAGCCCGCCTCAAGCAGTGCAGAAAATCCGCGACGGCGTGTTCATGGTGCAAGTGGGCATTTCAGGAAGCCCCAGCGCGGACTGGCGGCGTCTCTTTTACGACGCGCAGCAGGAAGTCACGGCGGATTTCCCGCCGCGTTCCGTGGAGATATCGGGCAACTTCCTGCGTTTCAAGTCCGATCCCTCGACGGTGGAGCAGAAAATTCGTGTGCTAGACCGCTGGATGGAACGTGCGAGCCAGAAGGAAGCGAGTATGGGCGGCCGCACGGAAGGCCAGCGGCAGAAAAAAGAGGAACTCGAGCGCGAAGCGCATGAGATCGCTGAATGGAACACGCGGTGGGCAAAGCTCTAGAAGTTTGCCGAAGCAGTTCCCGCGGGTTCAGCGCTACAAGATTCGAGCCTTAAAATGGCGACCACGACCAAACAAGATTATTACGAACTTCTAGGCGTTCCGCGCAAGGCGTCGGTGAAGGATATACGCGCGGCTTATCGCAAGCTGGCGCGCAAATATCATCCCGATCTGAATCCCGGCGATAAGTCGGCGGAGGAGAAGTTCAAGCAGGTTCAGGAAGCCTACGAGGTTCTCTCCGACACGAAAAAGCGCCAGATGTACGACCAGTTTGGCTTCAACGTGCCTGGACCCGGCGGGGCTCCTCCACCCGGAGCCGGCTACGGGGGGGCGGCGCCACAGGACATCCATTTCGATTTCGGCGGGTTCGATTTTGGCGGCAACGCAGGTGGCGCGCAGAGCGGGTCGGGCACGAGCTTTCGCGATCTCTTCAGCCAGTTTTTCCGCGGCGCGAATGCCGCCCAGGAGGCCGAAGAGCACGAACCTGGCACCGACCTCGAATATCAGATCGACATTACGTTCGCCGAAGCCATGCATGGCACGGTGAAAAAGATCAGCTTTTCGCGGCTGGAGGTCTGCAACGTTTGCCACGGCACGGGCACCGCACCAGGGGATGAGAAGGTGTGCCCCACCTGCGGCGGTTCCGGACAGGTGACCCAGGTGAGCGGCAAGATGCGCTTCCAGATCACCTGTTCGCGCTGCGGGGGCACCGGCAAGCTGCGCACGATGTGCCGCAACTGCGGCGGGGAAGGGCGCGTCCCGAAGGTGGAAACGCTCGACGTGCGCATTCCGCCGGGAGCGCAGACGGGTTCGCGGGTGCGCGTGCCAGGGCGCGGCAATGCCGGGTTGCACGGAGGCCCGCAGGGCGATCTCTATATCATTCTCCGCGTGGAGCCACATCCGTTCTTCGAGCGGCGCGGCGACGACCTTTACACCGTGGTGCCCGTCACCGTTCCGGAGGCTACACTCGGCGCGAAAGTGGAGGTGCCCACGATCGACGGGCGCTCCCAGGTGCGTATTCCGCCAGGTACGGGCAGCGGCAAGAAGCTGCGCTTGCGGGAAAAGGGGGCGCCGTCGATACGCCAGCAGGGAAAGCGGGGCGATCAGATTGTGGAAGTGCAGATCGTGGTTCCCAAACCCGAGGACGAGCGCATACGCAATTTGATGAAGGAGCTCAGCAAAGTCGATCCGGAAGACCCGCGCCAGGAAATCTTTGTGCGCGCGGTTTTGTAATATTTAGTACGAGGATCCAGGGAGACGCCGATGACCCCACGGCCCAGAAAAAAAGCCAGAGCGGGCTACATGATCAGCGCCGTCGCCGAGCTATACAAGCTGCATCCGCAAACTCTTCGTCTCTACGAACGAGTGGGGTTGCTGAAGCCGTCGCGCTCGCAGGGAAACACGCGGCTCTACACCGACTCCGATCTCGAGCGGCTCGAAGTGATCCTGAACCTCACCCGCGAACTCGGCGTCAACCTTGCGGGCATCGAAATCATCCTGAACATGCGCGACAAGATGGCGGAGATGCAGTCGCAGATGGAAGCCTTCATAAAATTCGTTCGCACGGAAGTGGCGCGCAATTTCAACGCTTCCGATCCGCGAGCCGCCCGCAACGCCATTGTCCGTACCATTCCGCGCCACCCGATTCGCGTGGAAAAGGCGACGACGCGTCAAGTTCCGTAACAGCAAATCTGATGTGCGTATCCACGGGCCGGGCGTACATGCGCTTGCGCTCTCGGCGCTCGGCGCTTATTCTTGCGCCATGGCGCGAGCGGATTGTGTGCTGTGTGAAGGCAGCGGCTGGAAAGTTGTCGAGCGAGGGGCTGAGGGCGCGCAGGCGCTGGCCGCGAAGGAGACGGCCCGGCCCGGGACTGCCGTCGGCGAACCGAAGATGGTGTGGGCGGTGCCGTGCGACTGCACGACCGGAGACCGGACCGAACGCGCGCTCGCCAGAGCCCGCGTGCCGGAGCGCTACCGCCATTGCGACTTTGATAATTTCGAGACGGACAACGACATCGAGCAGGTATCCCGCGAGCAACTTGAAGCGTGGAATCGCAGCCTTACACAGTCCAAACTGGTGGTGCAGCGCTTCGCCGAGGAATTCCCGGTGGGCTCGGAGCACGGTCTTTTGCTGATGGGGCCTTGCGGCGCGGGGAAGACTCATCTCGCCATTGCCGCGCTCAAGCACGCGGTGCTTCGGGGGCATAGCGGGCTTTTCTACGACTACCGCGAGCTGCTCAAGGAAATTCAGGATAGCTACAATCCGGTGAAGCAGTCGACCGAGATGAGTGTGCTCGAACCGGTGCTGAAGACCGAGATTCTCGTACTGGACGATGTGGGATCGAGTAAGCCGTCCCCGTGGGCGCTTGAGACAGTGGGCCACGTGCTGAACACCCGTTACAATGAGAAGCGTGTCACCATCCTCACGACCAATTTCCTTGATTCCGATGCTGCGCCGAATGCTCCGAATCAGCCAGCGCCTTCGCGCTCTATGGGAGTGCGCGCGCCAGCTTTAGAAGATACGCTTACGGAGAGGGTCGGCAGGCGCATCCGGTCCCGGCTCTATGAGATGTGCCGCACGGTGGAAATTTCCGCGCCGGATTACCGCAAGGAGATTCGCAACATTAGCCGCTTCCGTTCGTAGAAACCGGGTAGTCCACGGGGGCGTAGTGTTTTTGCCCATTCATTACCAAACGTTGTGCTGCTGGTTGCCGTGCGGGCTGCCTCCCGCACGGCGGACCCGTTCCTTGGATCAAGAGCTTAAGGAATGAGGGCGGCGACCTGGTTTGAGAAGGCGCTCTCGTCGTTGTTGGAGTCTACCGATGTCACGACGTAGTAGCGCGTTTGTACGGTCTGCAAACTCGCGTCCGTATAATCGGTTGCAGCAACCGGGCTAGAAGTGAGCTTGGTGTAGGAACCACCCGAGACCGTGCTTACATAGACGTTATAACCTACGACGCCGGATGTGCTTGGCGACCACGACAGTGCCACCGAATGCATGGCGGAAGTTCCTGTTCCAGACAACGCGATGACCTTGGTCCCGTTGGAAGCGTTACTCGCGACGGTGACGCTGCCCGCCGCGTTTCCCGTTACCGCCGGATCAAACGTTACGGCAAGCGACACAGTCTGCCCCGCTGCGAGGACCGTACCAACAGGAAGCCCGCTGGCATTGAACCCTGCTCCCGCCATCGTCACGTTCGAGATGGTTATGTTCGCCGTGCCGGCATTTGTGAAGATCACGCTTTGCTGGCTGCTGCTGGAAAGGTTCACGCTGCCGAAGCTGAGGCTGGCCGAGCTCGCATTCAGAATGTAGGTTCCGGTTACCGTAAGGAGCGCTGCATTGCTGCTCACGCTTCCTACGCTGTTGCTTACCACGACGCTGAACTGAGAGCCGGTATCTGAGGTGGACGCGGCCTGCTCGGTGTAGCTGGACGCGGTCGCCCCGGTGATCGCCGCGCCATTCTTCAGCCACTGGTAGGAAAGCGGCGCGGTGCCGGTATTGGCCACCGAGAAGGTGGCGCCCTGGCCGGCCGCTACTGTCTGGCTGGCGGGCTGCGTCGTAATCGCCGGCGCAGTTCCCGTCGCTACGGCGGTCATCGCGATGCTCTGCAAGCCTGTGGAGGCGTTGCTTGAAATTGTGACTGTTCCGGTGACGGTGCCGGAGAGGAGTGCGGCAAACGTGGCGGTGACCGGAGCAGTTTGTCCGGGTGCGAGCGTCATCGGCAGCGCAGGATTGGCGACCGAATAGCCGGCCCCCGAAATCGCGATCTGGGTGATATTCACCGCAGCCGTTCCTGGATTGCTGATGGTGAACGTCTGCGAGATCGTCTTGCCGATAGTCACGCTGCCGAAGTTGGTGGTCGACGGGCTTACCGCAATCTGTGCCTGTCCGGCCGGCGGTTGCGCCGCGGCACCGGCGTTTGCGAAGAAGACGCCGCTGATCACGGCATTGCTTGCGTCGTTGTTCGTGACGTTGATGTGCACGTGGCCGGTGATATTCCACACGACGTAGACGCCGTTGGAGAATCCGGAGACGGAGCGTGTGTCGAGCACGGTATTGGAGTTGGCGTCGACCACCTGAACGGTCTCGGAGCGGCCGCCCATGTAGCCGTCCCAGTCGACCGCGTAGAGGGCGATCTGGTGGGCATTGCCGTCGGTGAAGTTGAGATCGAAGTTGAAGGTGGAGAAGGTATACCAGGCGGAGGCGATCCGTCCGGTGCAGGAACCGCAAGCCAGTGCGCGAGGATCGCTCGTGCCGGAGGCCCAGGTCCAATTCGACTGGCTCTGAACCGCGAAGGTCGCATAGGCTGGGACGCTCTGGCTGTCGTTGGCGATGGCATAGCCGCCCGCGCCGTAGGTTCCGTGCCAATTTCCCTGAGTCGAGGTGTCGAGGCCGGCGAAGTTTGCAGTGGCACCCTGTGTGTTAACGGCGGTACCGCTTCCGAAGAAGAGCCCGCTGATTACGGCGTTGCTTGCATTGTTGTTCGTGACGTTGATGTGCACGTGGCCGGTGATATTCCACACGACGTAGACGCCGTTGGAGAATCCGGAGACGGAGCGTGTGTCGAGCACAGTATTGGAGTTGGCGTCGACCACCTGAACGGTCTCGGAGCGCCCGCCCATGTAGCCGTCCCAGTCGACCGCGTAGAGGGCGATCTGGTGGGCATTGCCGTCGGTGAAGTTGAGATCGAAGTTGAAGGCGGAGGAGCTATACCAGGCGGAGGCGATCCGTCCGGTGCAGGAACCGCAAGACAATGCGCGTGGATCGCTCGTGCCTGTTGCCCAGGTCCAATTCGACTGGTTCAGAACCGCGGAGGTTGCATAGGCTGGGAGGCTCTGGCTGTCGTTGGCGATAGCATAGCCGCCCGCGCCGTAAGTTCCATGCCAATTTCCCTGGGTCGTGGTGTCGAGGCCGGTGAAGCGTGCTGCGGCCCCGGCGCTGGCCCCGGCGGTGCTGACCGTGGAGTTTCCGAAGAAGACACCACTGACCACGGCGTTGCCGGCGTTGTTGTTCGTGACGTTGATGTGTACGTGGCCGCTGATATTCCACACGAGGTAGATGCCGTTGGAGAATCCGGAGAGAGAGCGGGTGTCGAGCACGGCGTTGGAATTGGCATCGACCACCTGAACGGTCTCGGAGCGCCCGCCCATGTAGTTATCCCAGTCGACGGCATAAGCTGCAATCTGGTGCGTGTTGCCGTCCGTCAGGTTGATATCGAGTGTGAAAGTCGAGAAGTTATACCAGGCTGCGGCCAGGCGGCCGGCGCAACCGGGGCACTGCAATGCACGGGGGTCGGTCGTGCTGCCATTCCACGTCCAGTTCGAGGCATTCTCGACCGCGAAAGACGCATAGGCTGGGACGGACTGTGGGCCATTGGCGAGGGAATAGCCGTCGCCGCCATAAGTGCCCTGCCAGTTCCCTTGTGAAACAGTGTTCGATGCGACAAAGGAGGCGGTCGCCGCAGTGGCGGCGCTTGCCGCGCCCGCGAGAGCCAAGAAGGCTAGAGTGAAAATGGAAGACCCGATGAGGGCCAGGGTTGTTCTGGTGTGCTTCTTATTCGTGTCCATGCTCGAAGGCTAGGCTCCGAGCACAATTCGGGACGACTGTACGGGCGGCCGGATTTAGAGCGAAGTCCATCAAATTAGAGATGCATAATGTTTACTGGCCTCCTGCAATCGAACTGTCCTTCGTATTTCCGGACGACAGGTGAGCCAGAAATCGGATCCCCGAATAGTTTTGAGCACAGACAATCTTTGTGCGAACTGATTTTGGCGAACTGGTATGATTCGGGAGTTTTTGCAGCACTGGTGAATTCGGGAAACGCGGCTATCGGCTTTTCATCAAGGAGCTTTGGATGCGCCTTTCACTTTCGGTGATTCTCGGGTATTTACTTTTGGCGGTACCGGCTTCGGCGCAAGTTCATACCTCGAAGACCTTCGACATCTACCTCATCGATGTGGAAGGCGGCGATGCGGCGCTGTTCGTCGCACCCTCCGGCGAATCGGTGCTGATCGATACGGGCAGCGGCGGCCCGGATGCGAGGGATGCCAACCGGATCATGGATGCCGTCAAGGACGCCGGCCTGACCCATCTCGACAATCTGATCACCACGCACTGGCACGGGGATCATTTCGGCGGCATGGCGGAGCTTGCGGCGCGGATCGAGATCCGGAACTTCATCGATCACGGCCCCAACGTGCAGCACCCGAATGGCCGCGCCGATGATTTTGTTCCGAAATGTCTATCCCACCATCTATGCCAAGGGAAAGCACACGGTCGTGTCGGCCGGGGACCGGATTGCGGTGGCTGGCCTCGACTGGCGCGTGGTGACAGCGGCGGGCAAGGTCATCACGAGGCCGCTACCGGGGGGCGGTCAGCCGAATCCCGGAATGCGCCAGCTTCGTGCCCCGCGCCAAGGATGACGACGGCGGCATTGAGAATCCCAACTCGGTCGGCAGCGTGGTCACGTTGGGAAAGTTCCGGATCGTGCACCTGGGCGACCTGACCTGGAACAAGGAATTCGAGCTGATGTGCCCGAACAATCGGATCGGCACTACCGACGTGTTCATCGTGTCGAACCACTCCCTGGTGGTCTCGGACACCGCGGTGCTCGTGCACGCGCTGCGCCCGCGAGTGATTCTCATGAACAACGGCATACGCAAGGGCGGGTCGCCCGAGGTCATGAAGACGTTCTATACATCACCCGGGCTCGAGAATCTGTGGCAGCTGCACTTTTCGCTGCTCAGCGGGCAGGAGTACACCGTCCCGGGGCTGTTCATCGCCAATACGCTCGACGATCCGATGACCACGATGCCCATCGAGCCGATGCCGCCACCTGCGGACGAGTACGTGGCGCGCGAACCGCGCTCGCCACCGCCGCCGCCGCACAATGGCAAAGCCTACTGGATCAAGGTATCCGCCCAGCCGGACGGCAGCTTCACGGTAACGAACCAGCGCAACGGGTTCACCAAGGCCTATCTGGCGCTTAAGAATTAACTCGCCTCGGCGCAGATTTGTTCTTTGCAGGGCTGGGCCGAACGGGAGGAATCTACTTTAGTAATCCGAAGACCGCGACACCTGTCGGCGTCCCCACATACACCCTGCCTTCGGCAATCATGGGAGCGATGAATTTGTTGTTCACGAATTGATCGCGAGTGCCGGCTTGGTTGCTGTTATAAAGCTCCGTCTTCAGGTCGGACGCCCGGTATGCATAGAGCGCCGCGGGAATCGAATTTTCGACAGCCCAGACGATCGCATTCTCAGTCCCATTCGCCGAAACACTCGGGGTCGTGCCCGGATCGACGAATTTAATCTTCGTCTGAGACGCGGTGAGCGCGCTGGACCAATCCATTGGCGAAGGGAAGCGCGCGGAGCGGCATCACCGAAAGCCCCGAAGTAAAGCACGCCATTAAAGTATGCGGGCGTGGCAAACTGCATTCCGCGCGATGGCCGCGGTCAGCTTCCTGATATGCATTGTCGGCGCTTGGCGTCGAATTTGCCCATCGAGTCGCGGTCCACGACGTAAACGGTCCGGTCTTTGCCCGCGCCCGCCGCAAGGTGGCGCATTTTCCTGGACGCGTCTTTCATGTCGGGAAGCAGGACGATCCCTCCGGAGCCGATGTCTTCGTCCCGTTCGGATTCCTCCACCGTATTATGCATCGTGAAATAATCGGCCACCGACAGCCGGTTGCCGCGCATCGAGAGCTTTACGAACGCGTTGCCAAAATCACGCTGAGACGGGAATCCTTTCGCGTCGAGGGAAGTATCGAATGTGCCGTTGCCTGTGAGGAGGTAGATGTTCCCGGCGTCGTCGGCCGCCGGGCCGTCTCCCGTCATCCAAATGGCGCCTGCGGTGCCATTCGGAGTGAGATCGAGCGCCGCTGCCTGTTGAAGCGTTGACGCGTCATAGGCGATCACCCAACTGCCATACGGTTCCGTGTCGCAATGCGACGACCAGGTCGTGTAGATCACGCCTTTGGAAAGCAGCAGGGCGGCGCGGTCTTCGTATTGTTTAGGGTCAAAATGGCGCGGCCGCCTTCGTGCTGCCGGTCCCCGTGCCGGGAAACGTGCCTGTAATTGTTCGCGGGCTGCCGGGCAATCGGATCCTGTCGTCAAGATCGAGTGCATGCAGGCGCTGGAAGTAGTGGCCCTGTCGATCTTTCGACATCGCAACGACATAGATCGCGCCATAGGGCCCATGCTTCAAGTCAATCACAGGAGTCGGCGTAACGCCGATTTCGGGAGTCACCTGTTGGCAGCCGCGATTGTCGCTGGTCGTTTCTCCCGCGCCCAATACAGAGGTTCGCCACAGCGGCGAGAACGTATCCGCTTCGAACGCGTAGACCAGATCATGCTCGGTGGCAACAAAAACCACCCTGTGAGGCAGGCCTCTGAAGACGAGGTTTGCCACATAGAGGGGTTGAGCGTCCACAAGCCCCGCACGCGCAGAAAACCGATCTTGCCGAAAGTGTCTGGAATTCACGTTTGCCGGAGTAGAGTTGTGCTTCGCTCAGATACTCGCCCGTCCGGGCATTGTTGTGGTGGTAAGTAAGGACATTTACATCGGAACGGTCAATCTCGAGGGCGTTTGAGATGACGGCCGATTCGGGCCGCGCCGGAGCACGGCAGGAGTTGCGGGATCAGACTCGTTACTGCTGGATGTCCGGCCACACCCGCTAGCCGAAAATACTGCCATAACCCAGCATCAACACCGCACCGCGCACCGACGCAAATTTCCGCCCAAGATTCATGAGGATAGAGGATTCGTCTCTGTTTTCCTGTTGGATTGTTATTCTGGATCGGTGGGCCCTTTTATGCTGCTCGCATAAATAGTACCGTTCAGGATGCTCCAGACGGCTACGCGGTTTCGGCGGACGTGGGATGGGTGCTTCGGACGGTTCCCGAGGCCGGGCGATTCCAGCGGCTATAGAGCCAGTCGCCCGCGCGCCACGCCAGCAAAATCCCCACTGCCCATGCGTATTCGCAGTGGCTTCGTCACGTCCGATTTCACCAGCCAGTAGTAATGAATCACGCCCAGGATCGCGGTCACATAGATCAGGCGATGCAGCAGCTGCCAGCGCTTGCCGCCCAGGCGCCGGATCCAGCCTGCCGTGGACGTGATGGCCAGCGGAATCAGCAGCACGAATCCCGCGAATCCCACCGTGATGAAGCGCCGCTTCTGCACATCCTTCCACATTTCCGGCCAGTCGAAGAACTTATCGAGCCCGATCCACGTCGCAGAAATGCAGGCAGACGTAGAAGAATGCAAAAAGCCCCAGCATGCGCCGGAAGCGAATCAGCTGCGGCTGATGCAGAATCTTGCGCAGCGGCGTGATGGCCAGCGTGAGCACCAGAAACCGCAGCGTCCAATCGCCGGTGGCATGGGTGATGAATTCGATCGGGTTGGCGCCGAGTTCGTTATGAAACCCTCGCCAGATCAGGATGCGCCAGCGGCACAAGGCAAAGCGCAAACACCGCCACTTTGGTCCATTTGCTGGTGAGGATCGCATTGATCACGAAGGTCGCCTTCAAAGTTCAATAAGTTCTTACCAGGTCCATGCCGGCGTACAGGCTGGCGACCTGGTCGCCGTAGCCGTTGAACATCAGCGTCGGGATCGGCCGGTCAAAAAAGCCGCCGCCCAGGCGATGCTCCTTGGCCTGGCTCCAGCGCGGATGGTCCACAGTGGGATTCACATTGGAATAGAAGCCGTATTCATTCGGCGTTCGTGATGTTCCAGGTGGTCGGCGGCTGATTCTTCACGAAGCGGATCTTCACGAGCGACTTGGCGCTCTTGAATCCATACTTCCACGGGATCACCATGCGCACGGGCGCGCCGTCCTGGTTGGGCAGCGTTTCGCCGTACATCCCCACGCAGAGCAAGGTCAGCGGATGCATGGCTTCGTCCAAGCGCAGGCCTTCCACGTAGGGCAATTCGATTCCGGCGTCCCGCCACAAGCGGCATCTGCTTGCTGTCGTAATAGCTTTGGAACGCGACGTATTTCGCGCTTGGAGTTCGGCTCGACCAGCTTGGCCAAAGCGCTGAACGAATAGCCGATCCACGGCACCACGATGGACCAGCCTCCACGCAGCGATGGCGGTAGATGCGCTCCTCGAGCGGAGCCAGCTTCAGAATTTCGTCCATGGTGAACTTGCGCGGCTTCTTCACTTCGCCTTCCACCGAGACGCTCCAGGGCGTGGTCACGAAATTATTGCGCGTTCTTGGCAGGATCGGCCTTGTCGGTGCCGAACTCGTAGTAGTTGTTGTAGTGCGTCACGTCTTGCTCGGGGGTGATCTTCTCGCTGATGTTGTCCTTGCTGAAGGGACCCTCGACCAGGCCATTCAGTTTGACGGGCACCGAACCGGTCGGCCCGGCCGCAGCCACAAGGCTCGGGAAGTTCTTGTAAGCCGCGACCGCGCCAGAGGTCGCCAGCAGGCCCAACAGGAAATTGCGCCGCCCCATGTAGAGAGCCTTGGGGGTCACATCCGAGTAGGTTAAGTCTGGCTTTTTTCTTGATGAGCATCGATCAGACCCTCCGCTAATCCTACACCAATAATAATACGCGCCGGCTACTTCATTTGGATGCACGAACTTGCCTGAGCAGGTACACGCGAGCGGCTACAAGAGTCGCCTGGATTCCCGAGACCAGCCGCCTATTCGGCGGCCAATTCCTGCAGCAGCGCCGCGCGAAGCCGCTCCTGGGATCTCGGGCGTCAGTTTCTGCCCCGCGGAGGTGAGGTAGAAGACGTCGATGGCCATCTGGCCTTCCGTTTCGATCAATGGCGATCTCGATGTTGCAGTCCTCGCGAGCGAATTGCGAACTGATGCGATGCAGAAGCCCCAGTTGGTCCTGCGCGATCACTTCCACCAGCGTGCTGTGCGGCGAAGACTCGTTGTCGATTTCGATCTTGGTTTCGATCTTCACCTTGGCAATGGCATTTTTCTCCGAGCGTATACGGTCTTTCAGCATGCGGTCCAGATCCGCTTTGCCGACCAGAACGTCGTGGATCTTCGCCTTGAAACGCTCCCATTCCGGCAGATTCAATTCCAGGGTGCGAAACCGGTCCGTGAAGAAAAACGTATCCACCACGACGCCGGCGCGGTTGGAAAAAGCCGCCGCTTTCACGATGTTCATTCCCCAGGCGGCGAGGGTGCCGGCCATTTTGCGAGAACAGGAACGGACGGTCGCGCGTCACGAGCGTCAGTTCGTACCAGTGGCGGCCCCGCGTCAGCGACAGCTGCACGGGATCTTCGTCCAGTGGCTGGCCATCTCCATCTGGCTGCAGAATTTCGCCCGCCGCTTGCGTCCTCAGGTACCTGCGCGGCAAGTCCTTCGAGAAAGCTCTCCAGCTTCTTTCCCGGCCGCCGGCGCCAGCGTCCGAAGATGGGTGAGCACTTCGTCGTCCTCGTCCACGTGCAGGCGCTCGTCCGCGGTGCGCAGCATGTGATTCGCGGTGCCGATGTAGAGCTGCCAGATGTTTTCCGCCTTCCAGGGAGTGAGCGCCTCCGGATTCACCGCTTTGATGTCGGCATAGGTGAGCAGGCAGAGCATCTTCAGGCGCTCCGGCGTTTCCATCTTTTCCGCGAATTGGTGGATCGTGCTCGGGATCGAAAATGTCCCGGCGCAGGGCGGCGCTCAATTCCATATGGCGGTCGATCAGGAACAAGAACGGTTTCGCGGTCGGGGTCATCCAGATCGAGCCGGTCGAGGCAGGTCTTGGCCAGTTCGACGCTGCCGGTCACGTGGCTGTCGGTCTTCAGCGCCTTGCCCGTGTCGTGCAGCAGAAGGGCGAGGTAGAGCAGGTCCGGCTGTTCCAGCTCGTCGAGAAGTTCCGCGTAGCGCTGGTCCCAACTCGAATGCGACTGCCTGCAGCTTGTGAAGATTTTCGATGGCCACAAAGGTGTGCTCGTCCACCGTAAGCGGTGGGAATAGTCGCGGATCACCAGCGCGTCGATGCCCTTCAACTCCGGCAAGAGCGAGCGTAAGCAGTCCGAGCGAGTGCATGGTCCGCAAAGCATCGGCCGCGTGCGGCGCCAGCAGAATTTCCTGCAGGTAGTGCCAGAGCTCCGCGCCCTCGGGCGGATTGGCCGCCAGGGACCCAGAACCTCCTCCATCTGGTGCTCGGTCGTCGAACTGAGAGCCAGGCCGTGCCGCGCCATGAATCGGAACATCCGCAGCGGCAATCCCGGATCGCCCAGCGATTCCGGACGCTGCAGAAAAATCCTGCCGTCGACCACCGCAAATTCCGAGTTCGAAAGACGCGAACGCAAATTCTGAAACTGCCGGTACAGGGAAGCGCGCGTCGCCGGAAACTCATCGAGAAGCTGCGCGGCCACGCGGTGGACCTGCCGCGCATGGCGGAAATAGATGCGCATCCATTCGGACGCGTCCATCGGCGCCGAGCTGGGCGTTCCGATCTTCAGGGCGGCGGCTTCATCTTGCGCCACCCACGCCAGCGTGTTATCGTCGCGCCCATAGCGAAAGTGCAGAAAGCAGCGGACAGACATCAGGAAAGTCGAGCGCGTCTTCGAAGGGCTGCCGCAGCGGGTGCCGGAAGCAGCGTAGCCTCATCCGGCCACGCGCCCCTTTCTTCAATCGCTGAAATAAGCGCGAGCCAGCAAGCCAGGTTGTAGTCGCGCAAGCCGCCGGGTCCGTCCTTGACGTTGGGTTCGAGGTGAAAAACAGTGTCCCCGAATTTGTTGTATCGCCCGCGGGTCAGATCGGTGAGCCGCTGGACGATCAAGCGGGACTCGCGCGAGACGAGCTTCGGAATCAGTTTGTCGTGGAGCCGGGAAAAGAGATGCGGATCGCCCGCCAGGTAGCGGCAATCGAGCAGGGAGATCGCGAATTCCACATTGTTCGGATCGAATCGCTCGCACTCGGCCAGCGTTCGGGTGGCCGGGCTCAGCTTCAAATGCAGGTCCCAGATTTCCTGAGAGAAGCTCCGGATCGCGGTCTTGAATTTTTTCTCGGTGTCCCCGCCGGCGTGAAGGAACAGCAAGTCAATATCGGAGTGGGGGAAGAGCCAGCGCCTGCCAAAACCGCCGAGGGCTACCAGAGCGAAATTGCGGGGGCCTTCGATTTCGGGCGAGATTAGTTCATTCCAAAGGCGGCGCGCGATCGTATCTACAAGCGCTGTTCGGCCCAGCAGCGCTGCTCGTCCATCGCTGGAGGCGGAAAAATCCCGCTGGATGCGGGCGGATTCCGCCGCGTAAAGCTCCTTGAGTTCAGTCGCCAGTGAGGGTCCCGTAGCCATGCGAATCGAAATACTGTCCTGTTCCGAGGATCTTTTCGGCTTTCAAGGATATACATTCCAGCGCCTTTTGCCTAATCAAGCCTTGGATGGCTCGTATTAGCGCTTTCAGGTGGCCAGCCGATTCGTTCGGGCGAACCCGGCGAAATCGTCTGGTAAGCGCTGCTCTACAGAGCGCCGTCGCCGCGCTCGTCGTTGCGGATGCGGATGGCGTCGTCGACCTTCGAGAGGAAGATCTTGCCGTCCCCGATTTTTCCGGTGCGCGCCGCGGCCTTGATGGCGTCCACGGCTTTTTCCACCATGTCGTCCGGCAAAACCATCTCGATTTTGATTTTGGGGATCAGGTCGACGGTATACTCCCGGCCCCGGTAGAACTCCGTGTGCCCTTTTTGCCGGCCATGCCCCCGGGCTTCCAACACCGTCATTCCCTCGACGCCAATTTCATGCAGCGCGTCCTTCACGGCATCCAGCTTCGCCGTTTGAATAATCGCTTCAACTTTTGTCATCGTTCTTCTCGCTTCTTCCTGAGCCCAGCATCGGCCTTGAAAGATTACGTGGAAATTGGCTGCCTCGCTAGGCCGAAGTCTCCCAGTAGTAACCTTCCTCGCCATGCTGAGAAAGATCGAGGCCTTGTGCTTCGTGCTCTTCGGTCACGCGAAGCCCGATCACCAGGTCCACAAACTTCAAAATGACCAGCGTTCCGACAATCGCCAGCCCCACGCAATGGCGACACCCGCCAGTTGATTGAGTATCTGATGCCAATTGCCTTCCAATGCCCCGAAGGGAGGCGTTTCCCGTGGCGTCTTTGAAAATCGGATTGATCGCGCTCGACGCAAAAATTCCAGTGAGAAGCGCCCCAATCGTTCCTCCGGCCCCGTGCACGCCGAAAGCATCCAGCGAATCGTCATAGCTGAAGCGGGATTTCACCACCGTCACCATCCAGAAGCAGAAGGCGCCTGCGATCAGTCCGATCGCCAGGGCTGACATCGGGACTCACGAATCCCGAAGCGGGCGTGATCGCCACGAGTCCCGCTACCGCGCCGGAAATCGCGCCAAGCGCGCTGGGCTTGCCTTCGGACCATCCACTCCGCGCCGCTCCAGCCAATCACCGCCGCGGCTGCGCCGAAATGAGTCGCTACAAACGCGCTGGTCGCCAGACTGCCGGCAGCCAGCGCGCTTCCCGCGTTGAATCCAAACCACCCCACCCACAACAGGCAAGCGCCGATGAAACTCAGCACCACGCTATGCGGAGGCATGGACTGCTTCGGATAGCCGAGGCGCTTCCCCAGATAGAGCGCGCAGACCAGCGCCGAGACTCCCGAGGTGATGTGCACGACGGTGCCGCCGGCGAAATCGAGCGTCGGAATGCGTCCCCCGAGCGACGCGTTTAGCAGTCCGCCCTTGCCCCAAACCATGTGCGCCATCGGGTCGTAGACGAAAAGCGACCAAAGCGTCATAAACAGCGAGCATCGCGCTGAATTTCATGCGCTCCGCGAACGCCCCGGTAATCAGCGCCGGCGTGATGATGGCGAACATCAACTGGAAGACCATGAACGTCTGCGCGGGAATCGTTGCCGCATAGTCGGCATCCGGCTTGAGCGCCCACTCCGTGCAGGAAACAAATTGTGGAAGCTCCCCGATGAAGCTGTTGCCCGGCCCAAACGCCAGACTGTAGCCCACGATCGCCCATAGCACCGTGATCACCGCCATCATCGCGAAGCTCTGCATCATCGTGGCGAGCACATTCTTCTTGCGAACCAGCCCGCCGTAAAACAGCGCCAGTCCCGGCCCGGTCATCATCAGCACCAGCGCCGAGCTCGTCAGCATCCACGCGTTGTCGCCCGAGCTCTTGGCGTCGGCAGCCGCTTGCTCCACGGCTGCAAGCCGATCCACGTGAATGTCGGGTGCTACGAGGGTTGCGGCGGCCAATGGAGGAACTGCGACGTCCTGCGCAAAGAGAATAAGTGGGAAACAGGGAAGGAGGACCAAGCACCAACACAAGCTGCTGCAGTAGCTTTTTTCTCATGCGACCTCGGGTTAGCCCTTGAGGCAGACACTAAGGTCGTCCGTTTGCCCAGCCTTCGGGCACCCCAAGGACATCAGTGATTTTGATTGACTCTAATTTGATCGCCGATCACCCTCCACAGGCAACCGATCCGGCGCATTATACATGGAAGGTCAAAAAACGCTGCAGTGTTCTAAAAATAATGGAGATAACGGGAGTGAATTTTACATAGTTTCTTTATGTCGGTCACCATCATGCTCTGCCAAAGCCGATTGAATAGGGCAGGCAGGCCAGTCTTGATTCTAACGTGGGAGCCGCATAGCCCTTGGATTCCTCTTACGCCATTCCCATTGCGATCTGAGAATGCCGGCTAGGTCATAGGTCGGGTTCCAACCCAGAACGGCGGCTGCTTTCTGGGCGTCGGCGACCAATCGCGCGGGGTCCCCCGGACGCGGCGACGTCATGCCGGATACTTATTTTCTTGCCCGTAACTTGCCGCGCGGCCTCGATGACTTCCAGCACCGAGTAACCATGCCCGGTTCCCAGATTGATAAAATCCGACTGGCCTCCCTTGCGCAAGTGCTCGAGTGCGAGAATATGCGCGTCCGCCAAATCGGCCACGTGCACGTAATCGCGAATGCAGGTTCCATCCGGCGTCGGATAATCTTTCCCAAACACCGCGACTTCCGGCTTCCGCTCCCGCCGCGGCGGCCAGCACATTCGGGTACCAGATGCGATTCCGGTTCGTGATACTCGCCGCGGAGTTCCGTCGCGCCCGAGGCATTGAAGTAGCGCAATGCGACGAATTTCAATCCATAAGCGTGGTCGTAGCTCTCCAGCAATCGCTCCATGGTGAATTTGGACCATCCATAGGGGTTCTTGGGCCACTGCGGACACGTTTCGGAGATCGGCGTTTGTTTCGGCTCGCCGTAGGTGGCGCAGGTGGAAGAAAACACCAACCGCCGGATATTCGCTTTGAGCAGAGAGCCCATCAGCGCGACACCTTCTTCCACATTATTTTCGAAATATTTTGCGGGCTTCGCCACCGATTCTCCACGTAGGCGAGGGCCGCGAAATGAACGCATGCCTCGATTTCGTGTTCTTTAGCGATACGTTCGATCAGGTGCGGTCCCCGATTCGGCCCTGATAGAAGGGAACGTCACGGTCAAGGGCGCTCCGATGTCCGCGAAAAAGGTCGTCGAGAACGACAACCTGCTCCCTTTTCGCCCGCAAACGCTCCACGGTAACGCTGCCGATGTATCCCGGCCCCGCCAGTAACCAGTATCTTCATCGCTCTCCGTTCGAATCCGTATTTGTCGCCGGAGCCATTATGCCGTCAGGCGAGCCAGCGCGGCCAATATCTCCGCATTGAGATAAGTCTCAAAAGATAAACAAGCCCCGGCAACAGCCACCACCGTCATTGTATGTCATAAGGCGGGTCGAATTGCTGACGGCAGCTCCGCGGCAATAGGACGCCCCGGAAAAAGTTGGTACTTCGCCTGTATACGATGACCCGTCGCAGTAAGAGCCGCCAAGAAATTAGTGATGGGTTGCGATAGAATTTTTCCGTAGTACTGGCCCGCGGCACCACTTGCTAGAGTAGCGGGGATGGCGTCCGTTCCATCTCCCACCGTGCGTCATGGTTTGTTCGAAGGCTACGACACAGGGGATTTCTACGATGAGATGTTCGTCGCGCCAGGCGAGCCGCGCCCGCATTATGCCAAGCTCTTTCACAAGCTTGGCGCGATGGCGCCGGCGCAGTTCGAAGAGCGCCGGAAGCTCGCCGACCTTTCGTTCCTGATCCAGGGCATCACGTTCACCGTATACAGCGACGGCCGGGGCACCGAGCGGCTGTTTCCCTTCGACCTGATCCCCCGCATCCTCCCGCATTCGGAATGGGAACGCATCGATCGCGGCCTGGCGCAGCGCGTGGTGGCGCTGAATTTGTTTCCTGCAGGACGTTTACGGCAAGCAGCGTATCTTCACGGACCGGCAGATTCCGCGCTCGCTGGTTTATTCCTGCCCGCATTTTCGCCGGGAAGTGATTGGCATCGAAGTCCCGCGCGGCATTTACACGCATATTTGCGGCATCGATCTGGTGCGCGATTCGAAAACCGGCGAATTCTGCGTGCTGGAAGACAATGTGCGCACGCCCAGCGGCATCTCCTACGTGCTGGAAAATCGCCTGGTGATGACGCGCACGCTTCCCGACGCCTTCCAGGCCTGTGAAGTGCTTCCCGTCAATCACTATCCCGCCGAGCTGTCGCGCATTTTGCGCAGCCTTTCTCCGCGCGGCGAGGACGACGCGCAAATCGTGCTGCTGACGCCCGGGCATCTACAACAGCGCCTATTTCGAGCACAGCTTCCTGGCGCAGCAGATGGGCATCGAGCTCGTCGAAGGCCGCGATCTGATCGTGGACGGCGGAATCGTCTACATGAAGACGATCCACGGGCTGAAGCGCGTGGACGTGATCTACCGCCGCGTGGACGACGAATTTCTGGATTCGCTTGCGTTCCGTTCGGATTCCATTCTGGGCGTTCCGGGGCTGATGGGCGCTTACCGCGCTGGCAACGTCGCGCTGGCAAACGCCGTGGGCAATGGCGTGGCGGACGACAAGGCGATCTACGCGTACGTGCCGGAGTTCATCCGCTATTACCTGGGCGAAGAGCCCATCCTGAGGAGCGTGGAAACCTACATTTGCGCGAGGCCGGACGATCTGCCGTACGTGCTCGACCATCTTCCCGAGCTGGTCGTGAAGGCGGTCGGCGAATCGGGCGGCTACGGAATGCTGATCGGGCCGAAGGCGGAAGCCAAGAAAATCGAGGAATTTCGCGAACGCATTCAGGCGAACCCACGGAACTACATTGCGCAGCCCGTGGTTGCGCTTTCGCGCGTGCCCTCCTACGATCCCGCCACCAGAACCGTTGGCGGACGCCACGTCGACCTGCGGCCCTACTGCCTGTACGACGGCAAGAAAGTCACGATCGTGCCCGGGAGGCCTGACGCGCGTCGCGCTGCAGCGAGGTTCGCTGGTGGTGAATTCCTCCCAGGGCGGCGGCAGCAAAGACACCTGGGTTTTGCGGGGAGAAGAGTAATGCTTTCCCGAATCGCGGAATCGCTGTTCTGGCTGGCGCGCTATATCGAGCGCGCCGAAGACACCGCGCGCATTCTCGACGTGAACTACCACATGCTCCTCGAGCAGTCGCAGTCGTACCGTCTGCGCTGGGAGCCCTTGATCATCATGGCCGGCGAGGAGAACCGCTTTCGCCAGCTCTACGACGAGGCGAACGCCGAGAACGTCTTCGAATTCCTCGCCTTCCGCCAGGACAATCCCAGCTCCATCGTCCAGTGCATCGCCAAGGCGCGCGAAAACGCCCGCACCATCCGCGACCGCATTTCCCGCGAGATGTGGGAAGACATCAACGGCCTGTATTACAACGTGGCGCGCTTCAATCCGCGAGACGAAATCGCCGCCGGCCCGCACCGCTTCTGCGACGAGATCAAATTCGGAGCGCACCGCTTCCACGGCGTCACCGACGCGACGCTGCCGCATGACGAAGGCTGGGAGTTTCTGCGCATCGGCTGGTCGCTCGAGCGCGCGGAGATGACCTCGCGCCTCGTGGACGTTCAGTATCAGAATCTTACTCGAGGAAATTCCCGCCGTCGGCGGCTCGGACAATCATCAGTGGATGGCCGTGCTGCGATCCGTGGGCGCATACGAGGCATATCACCGCCAGTATCATTCCTCGATCGAGCCCGAAAAAGTCGCCGAAATGCTGATCCTGCATCCGCTTCATCCGCGCTCGATCCGCTTCAGCGTCAGCGAGGTCGCGTCGGGTTGCGCGCGCTCAGCGGAACCGGTCCAGACTCCTACGCCAACGAGGCCGAACGCTACGCGGGCAGGATCGTCCAGAGCCTGAGCTACGACAAGATCGGCGAAATCTTCAAGCAGGGCCTTCACGGGTATCTGAGCGAACTATTGCGCATGTGCGGAGCGATCGGCGATGACATCGCCCGAACCTACTTCTACTACGCGGTGGTGGCATGAACCGCTACCGGCTTCTTCATACAACCGAATTTCTTTACGACGGCCCGGTTTCGGAAAGCTATAACGAAGTCCGGCTGCGGCCCGATCCACGATGAGAAGCAGAGTTGCCTGTCCTTCCGCCTCACCACTACGCCGAGTTCGCGCGGCACGTCTTATCGCGATGCGTACGGCAACTGGGTCCATCAGTTCAACGTGCTTGCCGAGCACCGCCGCCTGAAGGTCGAGGCGGAGTCCGTCGTGCTGGCGCACGACGCCGTAGAAGCCTCGGCGAGAGCCACAGACGCTCGCCGAGTTCGACGCCCATACGAGGCCAAATCGACGAAGAATATTTCGATTTCGATTTCCGCGACCGCCTACGTGCCGCATCTGAAGGCCCTCAAGCCGATCGTCGAAGCCGCGGACAAGCCAGCGGCGGCACGGTCAAGCGGATTCGCGCAGGCCGCCTCGGATCTTGATCCACGAGCGGTTCAGCTACGTGAAGGGCGCGACGCACGTGCATTCGTCGATCGAGGATGCGCTGTCGGTCGGCGCGGGCGTCTGCCAGGATTTCGCCCACCTGCTGCTGGGCGTGGTTCGCATGCGCGGACTTCCGGCGCGCTATGTCTCGGGCTATCTGGTCCCGGGCGATGACGAGCGTCGCCTATTCGAAGCAGGAAGAAGTGATCGGAGGCCAGGCTTCGCACGCCTGGACGGAAGTATTGATTCCCGATCAAGGCTGGACGGGTTTTGATCCTACGCTTGGCAATCCTGTCGGCCTGAGGCACGTCCGCTTAGCCTACGGCCGCGATTACGGAGATGTGGCGCCGGTGCGCGGCGTCTACAAAGGACGTGCCGGACAGCGGCTGTCGGTGGATGTTTGCGTTCGCCCGGCCCTGGATGAATCGGGGCATGAGCGCCTGAACGAAACAACCGCCGGACCCCCGCCGCCGCCCGCAACGGCCGTGCGCCCCCAGCAACCCGCTCAGCAGCAGGAGCACCAACAGCAGCAATAATTTTTGCGGAGTTTATCCAGAACGCTTCGCTACTGCACGCGCTCGTGCGGATAGCCCGCCGCATCCAGACCCGCTTCAATTTCGGCGATGTGCTCCGGGCCCGCGCGTCTCCATCGTGATGTCGATCACCGTGTCGCCTAGTACCACTCCGTAGTAGGCGCGGTCGTGCCGGGTTTCGATGATGTTGGCCTTCTGTTCGGCGATCACCGTGGCGAGTCGTTGCAGCGCGCCCGGATGGTCCGGCAGGTGGATGCGGATGCGCAGCAGCCGCCCGTCTTTCACCAGGCCGCGCTCGATGATGCGCGAGAGCAGCGTAACGTCGATGTTGCCTCCGCTGATCAGCACGCCTAGCTTCTTTCCGCGCATCGGGATCTTTCTGTTCAGCACGGCGGCGGCGCCCACTGCCCCGGCGCCTTCGGTGAGCGTCTTTTCCTTTTCGAGCATCACGAGAATCGCGTTGGCGATCTCTTCGTCGTCGACGGTGACGACATCGTCCACGTATTTCTCGGCCAGCGGAAACGTGACGTCGCCCGCGCGGCGCACGGCAATGCCGTCGGCGATCGTTTTGTTTGCCGGCAGAGTGACAAGCTTGTGCTGTTCGAGCGCCGCCTTCATCGAGGGCAGCTTCGACGTCTGAACTCCGATTACCCGAATTTTGGGATTCGTTTCCTTCACTGCGCAGGCGACGCCGGCGATCAGGCCTCCGCCGCCCAACCGGAATGATCACGGCATCCAAATCTGCGGTTACCTCGAGCATTTCGAGCCCGATGGTTCCTTGCCCGGCGATCACGGCTTCGTCGTCGAAGGGATGGATGAACGTGAGATGCGCTCCAGGCAGCGGCGCATGGGCTTCCTGGCAGGCCTCGTCGTAATTCGGCTCCGACCAGCACCACTTCCGCGCCGTAGCCGCGCGTGGCCGACACTTTGGTGATCGGCGTGGTTAGCGGCATGCAGATTTCTGCTGCGATGCCTCTTTTGGCCGCATGGTAGGCGACGGCCTGCGCGTGGTTTCCGGCCGACGCCGCGATCACGCCGCGGCGCCGCTCTTCCTCGGTGAGCAGCAGGATCTTGTTGAGCGCGCCGCGTTCCTTGAACGCTCCCGGTCATCTGCAAGTTGTCGAGCTTGAAGAAGATCGAGTTTCCGGTGATCTGGGAAAACGTCTCGGAGCGCACGAACGGAGAAAGATAGATCGAATCGCGGATGCGTTCGCGCGCGTCGCGGACCGCCTGAATCGTCAGCAACTGTAATCTCCCTGCCGGATTGGGTGCGCACCATTGTATCCGTAATTCTTATGGGCGCAAAGGCTCTCGCGCCGAAAATTGCTTTCGGCGTACTCGCTGCGGGAGCAGGTCATTTCCCGCTGGTGGGCAGGCCGAAGGCTCGGGAGTGAAAGGCCAGCGAGGCGGGGAAATGCTCGGCGAAATAGCTCCAGTCATGCCCGCCGGGGTAGAGATGAAAATCGTGCGGGATTTTCTTGGCGTCCAGTAATTCGTGGAACGCCTGCGCACCCAGTGTCGAAGCCGAATTCATCTTCGGTTCCGCAGTCGAAGTAGATTTTCATTCCCATGGGGCGCGCGCCGTCTTCGACGATCGTGAACGGATTGTTTTGGTTCCAG
This sequence comes from uncultured Acidobacteriota bacterium, assembly GCA_963697575.1. Classification (GTDB taxonomy): domain Bacteria; phylum Acidobacteriota; class Terriglobia; order Acidiferrales; family UBA7541; genus Palsa-295. The sequence continues at coordinate 88,203 of CAVOOP010000029.1, forward strand.
TAAGCGCGATCGAAGGGAGTGCCGAACGCGATGCCCATCGCCCGGCCCAGGGACTGTGCCTGAGGATTATCGGAGGCTTGCACTTCCGGCAGCTTGGCGATCAGAGCGGCGCTGTGCGCGCTTACGGAGCCGAAAAGCTGCGGGTAAAGGAAGGCGAAGCGCAGGGCTCCGTAGCCGCCCATGGAGATACCGGTAATGCCGCGAGTACGGCGTTCGGCCTGGATGCGGTAGTGGCTTTCGATGAAGGGCAAGAACTCGCGGATGAAGAAATCCTCGTAGCGCACTTTGCCGTTGCGTGAATCGATGTAAAAGCTGCGGTCCGCGCTGGGGGTGACGATCAGGAATTCGCCGATCTGCTTTTGCTCCCATAAATTTTCGATGAGGTTCCAGCCGCCCTCGTTCAGCAGGGTTTGCGAGCTTTCTCCCAGGCCGTGGAGGAAATAGAGGACGGGGAAATTGTGCGCCTTGTCCGCGTCGTAGCTGGGAGGAAGAAAGACGCAATAGGAGACGGGATGCCCCAGAATTTTGCTGGGAGCGGACAGGCAATCCGTACGGCCTGCGGCGATGGCACAGGGCACGCAGAACAGCGCGATTAGAAGCAGAAGGCCGGTGAAGTAGACAGGGACCGTGGAAAAACGCCACAGCCCGGCAAATTTGTTTGGGGCAGGGTATTTATTTTCGCCGTATGCCGTTGCGGCGGGAATATCGGAACCGAAAGAGTTATTCATACCGCAGGGCCTCCACGGGATTGAGGCGGGCGGCGCGGGAGGCTGGGTAGAGGCCTGCAGCCAGGCTTACCGCGATCGAAAACGCGATGGCTGCGGCTACCATCCACCACGGAACGGAAGAAACCGTTAGCGGCGGCAGAGACTGGCGGCGCAGATAGACATTGGTGGCGAAATTCATTCCGAAGCCGATCAGCCAGCCAAGGGCCACGCCCAGGAAACCCCCGATCAGGCCCATCACGCCCGCTTCGACGAAGAAGAGCCTTCGGATGTCGCTGTCATCGGCGCCGAGTGCTTTCAGGATGCCGATTTCCCGGCGGCGCTCGAGGATGGCCATCACGAGGGTGTTGATGATGCCGAGCGATGCGACGATTAGCGCGAGGCTTCCAAAAATTCCCATCAGCAGATCGAAGACGGCGAAGACTTGGCGGAGGTTGCTGGTCGCGTCCAGCAGCGAGAACGTGGCGAAGCCCATCGGCTTGATCGCGTCCTCGGCATCCTTCACGAACGCCGGGCTTTTCACCCGGACGGTCAGGCTCTGGTAGGAGTTTTTGCCCGGGCGGGCGCCGAGCATCGTCCTGAAGTCGTTGGTCTGGGCCACACGGAGTTTTTCCGCCACCTGCAAAGGAATCATGACGCGCCCGCGTCCGACGCCGCCGAAACCGCTGGCGGGTTCGGTGTCGACGATCCCCACGATTCGCAGCTTTTCTTCGCGCGGTACCACCGAAAACCCTCCGGAGAGGCCGGGATCGTCTTCGCCATTGGCATTGGCTCGCGGAGCATTTGCGTCCGGCTCCGCGGGCAGTGCCTGCCGTTCGGCATAGCGCAGCACGAGCTCTTTTCCGAGCAGCGAACTGGCCACCGGCGAAAGCTGGCGGGCAAACTCGATCTGGAGAATGGCCTCGTCCGCGGCCGGACCCGAAAAGAAATTGCCGGTCATGCCGTCATAGGCGCCGCTGCGCTGGCCCGATTCCGGCACGCCGGCAACGACTGTTGAGTAGGGAACACCGCCGAAGCGGATCTCCGTGGGGAAGCGTATCTCCGGATAAACTTCGATGACCTTGGGCAAACGCTCGAGCGCCTTTCGCGCTGCGTCGTCTAGCGGGCCCGAGGGAACGGGGGGAGACGCGCCATCCTGAGCACCCCGTCCAAAGCTCCTGAAATTCGTGCGTGGGGCTACGATGATCGCGTCGAACAGGCCCGAGCGCGAGAGTCGACGGTTGGCCATCTCCTGCAAGCCGACGCCCAGAGAAAGCATCGCGACAAGCGACGCCACGCCCACGCCGATTCCCAGCGTGGTAAGCGAATTACGCAGCAGGGCCTCGCGCAGATTGCGCCAGGCGAGTTCGATGAGGTCCCGAAATTTCAACGGCTTACCCGGCCTTCCCCGTCACTCACCAGTTTTCCGTCTCTCATCAGGATCATTCGATGCGCGAAACGCTCGGCTCGTGGCTGCTCGTGGGTGACCATAACGATGGTCATGCGCAGCGACTCGTTGATTTCGCGCAGCAGGTTCATGATTTCGTCGCCGGTGGCGCTGTCGAGGTTGCCTGTCGGCTCGTCCGCAAGCAGGATCGTCGGGCGGTTGACCAAAGCGCGGGCCAGGGACGCTCGCTGCTGCTCGCCACCGGAGAGTTCGCTGGGACGATGCGTGAGGCGCGCGCCCAGCTTCACATGATGGATTGCTTCATGGACGCGCGCGGCCCTTTCGGCGCGGTCTACGGCTGCGAGCCGCAGCGGCAATTCGACATTTTCCTCAAGCGTCATGCGCGGAAGCAGATTGAATGCTTGAAACACGATGCCGATGGTATGGCTGCGGTGCCGGGCGAGTTCCTGAGAGCTCATATCCGCCAGGTCATTTTCGTGGGCGTAGATTCCGCCGCCGGTGGGGCGGTCGAGGCCCGCGATCAGATTGAGGAGCGTCGATTTGCCGGAGCCGGAGCTGCCGAGGAGCGCCACAAATTCGCCTGGTTTGATCGTGATAGAGACGTCGTCGACGGCGCGGACCGTGGCGGCGCCCATCTGATAATGGCGGGAGACGCGATCGGTTCGAATTGCGGGTCCGTTGGCTGCGGGTGTCATCGACATCTACATCGTACTACGCACGGGGAAAACGCCAAATTTCACGCAGCAACGAAACGGCGGGGGTTGGTGCAGCAAAATATGCAGAAGAGGTTTTTTAGATTCTCCAGTCCGGAGTGGCTACATAGGAGCGGGTGATTTCGGCTACGGTTCGGGTGCCGCAATTGCCCATGGCAAGTTTTAATTCGCCTTGCATGATTTCGAGCACACGGTCGACGCCTTCCTGGCCGAAGGCTCCCAGGCCCCAGAGCATGGGCCGGCCGATTCCGACGGCTGTGGCGCCCAGCGCCAGCGCTTTGAACACGTCGGTACCCCGGCGGAAGCCGCCATCGACGAAGACTGGGACTTTTCCCTTAACCTCGGCGACCACTTCCGGCAAGGCTTCGACCGTGGCGCGCAGGGTTTCAGTGGAGCGGCCGCCGTGGTTTGAGACCAGGATGCCGTCGAGGCCGCGATCGACGGCCATGCGCGCGTCTTCGCGCGTGTCGATCCCCTTGATGAGCAGCTTGCCTTTCCAGAATTTGCGTAGTTGGTCGACGAAAGCCCAGTCCATGGCTGGATTCGTGGCATGGACGCCGGTCATGTCGATGTCTTGGTACATCGCGCCATGCCCGCCGGTATCTACATTGTTGCCCTTCACCTCATGGCAGGCGGCGCAGGGGCGCAAGTCGCCGCGGGTGCGAAGGAAGGTCTCGCTGTTGCGGCCGGTGGTGTTGTCCACGGTTAGCGCTACCACCGTGCAGCCGGCTGCCTGAGCGCGGTTCAAGATTTTCTGGCAAACGGCCCAGGAGTCCGGCGCGTACAGCTGAAACCAGACCGGCCGACCCAGCGCTTTGTTCACGTCCTCGACGCCTGTAGAGGTGGCCGTGGAGAGGACCTGCAACGTGCCGCGGGCCTTCGCCGCGCCCGCTACGGCGAGTTCGCCGTCTGGATGGAACGATCTTTCGCCGCCTGTGGGGCACGTGAAAATCGGGCTGTTGTAGGTGGTGCCGAACAGGTCGACGCGCATATCGACTTTGGTGGCATCGCGAAGGCGGCGAGGGCGGAGTTCGATATGTTTGAAGGCTTCGCGGTTGGCATGCAGTGTGCCATCATCGTCGACGCCGCTTGCCATGTAAGTCCAATGCCCGCGGCTCACCTTGCGGTGAGCGACCTCTTCGAAGTCGAACACGTTCAGGGCTTCGGAGGGCTTCGCGATCAGGCCGGACGATTCCTGGGCGCTCTGAGGTCGCGCGGCTTGAGGCAGAAAACCGGCTACGCCTCCGAGCGCGGCGACGTAGGGACTTGCGGCTAGAAACTTCAGGAATTCGCGGCGTGCTTTGGCTTGATTGATCATAATGGCGCGGATTGTATCGCTATTGGCGATTTCTTGCCAGGGGAGGCAGAGGCGCTGGGCTCTCGCGCAATATCCCGGAGGCGAGGACTTCGGCCACGCCGGGAGATCCCGGCGAGCGGGATGCTTTCACTTTCACGGCGCGCATAGCCGCCTGTAATATCGGGGCATGGTCGTCATTGGAATTGGTATCACGCTGGCTACCGTGGCCGCGCTCGTAGCCGGGTTTTTCTTGACGCGTCGCCGGCAACCGTTTCCTGTGCATGGCTGGCTCGGGATCGCTGCACTCGCGGGTGCGGAGTGGCTAATGTTTCGCGGCGTCGAACCGGTGGCGACATTCTTCACGCCGATTGCATGGAGCGCGTACATCCTGATTGTGGACGCTGCGGTGTTGGCGCTCACGAATCGTTCGCGGCTGAACGACGCTCCCGTCACGGTGGCGCGGATGGCGCTGCTTTCGATTCCGCTGTGGCTGATTTTCGAGGCGTACAACTTGCGGCTCCGCAACTGGGTTTATACGGGAGTGCCGGCCGGCTGGACGGGCGCGCTCCTCGGCTACGGATGGTCATTCGCGACCATCACTCCGGCCATTTTCGAAACCTCCGACCTTGTGCAGGCGATTCTCCCACCGCTTCCCGGGAAGCCCTGGAAGGTTTCCGCGGCGGCTGAAAATGCGCTCATGGCCGCCGGTGCGGGTTGTCTGATTCTGCCTCTGGCCGTTCCGAGTCATCTTGCGGCGTATCTGTTTTTACCTGTCTGGATAGGGTTTATCCTCTTGCTCGACCCTTTGAACAAGCGGCTCCGGCTGCCGTCATTTCTTGGGGACCTCTCTGAAGGATTCCGGCGCCGCGTTTACGGATTTTTTCTTGCCGGATGGGTCTGCGGCTGGCTGTGGGAATTCTGGAACAACTGGGCGGCGGCAAAGTGGCATTACATTTTTCCGATCGGCCAGGGATGGAAGATTTTCGAGATGCCTGCGCCCGGCTATCTGGGTTTTCTGCCGTTTGCGCTGGAATGCTTCGTGATGTATGTGAGCGCCTCGTGGCTGGCCGGCTGGCTCAAGAGGGTGAAATGAGGTTTGCCCGATTGCCCGCGATCGCACTGGTGACCGGCGTGCTTTTTGCTCTCGCCGCGCTCCTTCCTCCTGCCACTCGAGCTGGTAGTATCTCTCTTCCTCCGGAAGCCCGCGAGGCGATGGAGGTCATGTACAGCGGCAATCCCGACGCGGCGATTCCGATTGCGCGCTGGATTCAGAAGGACCAGCCCAATCATCCGCTCGGGTACTTGCTCGAAGCGGAAGCCCTGTGGTGGAAACGGTATTGCGTTTCCTGCGAGATCCGGTACGGAATGGTCGACGCGTGGAAACGCGGCAGAGATCCCGGCGATGACGCCTACCTTCTTGTATCCGGGCGAGAAATCGAGGCCGCCGAGGCGCTGCTCGCTAGATCCGATACGCCGGAATTGCATGTCTACGCCGGCCTTGGCTATGCGCTGCGGGCGCGCGTCTACGGCTTGCGCGGGGAAAATCGCAATGTGGCGCGCGCGTCCGTGAAGGGACGCGCGGAAATGCTGCGCGCGCTGGAGCTCGACCCGCGGCAGGCCGACGCCACCGCCGTGCTGGGCGTTTACAACTATTATGTGGAAACGCTCTCGCCGATTGTGAAACTGCTGCGCATTTTCATGGGCATCCCGGGGGGCGACAGAGAGCAGGGAGTCCGGCAGATGCAACTGGGCGCCGAAGACGGCGTACTCATGGCCGTCGATGCAAGATTCATTCTCGCGAGCCTGATCCGCCAGTACGATTTGAAGTACGAAGAGGCGCTCTCGGCCGTGGAGCCTTTGGCGAAGCGCTACCCTCATAATGCGTCGTTCCTTTTATTGACCGGGAACCTGAACGCCGAACTCGGCCGCAAGGCCAAGGCCGCCGAATATTTTCATGCGGCGCTGGAATCCTCTGTTCCCGATTCCGGCTGCGCCGCCCGCGTTCACGAGATGGCTGATTCCTTCCTGGCCTCTCTTCATTAGCTGGCGGAGGGGTTGATGCGATCGATTCGAGAGGGACTCAATACGGAACCGACGACGAGAATCGCAACCATCAAGAGCTACCTGTGAGCCAAGACCCAGTGTGCGGCATGACGGTCGACCCGGAGCGGGCGCCGGCGAAAGCCGAGCACGCCGGGAAGAGCGTCTACTTCTGCTGCGCCCGATGCGCCGAAAAATTCCGCGCCGATCCCGAAAGGTACCTGAACGCAAAATCGCATGAACCGATGTCGCGTCCTGGCGCGACCGCGCAATTCGTCCAACTGGGGCAAATAAAGGCCGCGCCGCCAGGAGCGCTCACCGCCATCGCACCCACAGCGAGGCGGCCGGCTGCCCATGAAACATCGTCACAGCAAAAGCGGTCCGTGCCGGGCACCGTAATTTACACCTGCCCGATGGACTCGGAAATTCGCCAGGAACATCCCGGGGCATGCCCCAAGTGCGGAATGGCGCTGGAGCCGGATGTTCCCGCGGCTCCGGCGACTCGCACCGAATACACCTGCCCGATGCATCCGGAGGTTGTTCGCGCCGAGCCGGGCTCTTGTCCAATTTGCGGAATGGCGCTCGAGCCCCGCACGGCGACCGTCGAGGAAGAGGAAAATCCGGAACTTGTTTCGATGACGCGCCGCTTCTGGTTCAGCGCAGCGCTCACGGTTCCGGTGCTGTTTCTGGGCATGTCCGGCATGATTCCGGGCCAGCCGGTTCACCGGGCTCTTTCGATGCGCGCGATGGGATGGATCGAGTTCGCGCTCGCGACTCCGGTAGTGCTCTGGGGAGGCTGGCCATTTTTTCAGCGAGGCTGGGCCTCGCTGGTAAATAGAAGCCTCAACATGTTCACGTTGATCGCGCTGGGCACAGGGACCGCTTACGCTTACAGCGTCGTGGCAGTATTGTTTCCCGGCATCTTTCCTGTCATCGTTCCGTTCGCTGGGTGGGGTGCCGGTGTATTTCGAAGCGGCGGCCGCGATCACGGCTCTCGTCCTTCTCGGGCAGGTGCTCGAGTTGCGCGCCCGCAGCCGCACGTCGTCCGCGATTCGCGCATTGTTGAAGCTGTCACCGCGGAACCGCGCGCCTGGTTCGCGGCGACGGCACCGAGCTCGACGTTCCCATCGAGCATATCGCGCGCGGAGATATGCTTCGCGTGCGCCCCGGCGAAAAAGTTCCCGTCGATGGAATGGTGCTCGAAGGCGCGAGTTCGGTCGACGAATCGCTTGTGACCGGTGAGTCGATCCCTGTGGAAAAGGCGCCGAGGAATCGCGTAATCGGCGGCACGTTGAACGGAACCGGCAGCTTCGTCATGCGCGCCGAACGCGTGGGCGCGGAAACGATGCTTGCGCAAATCGTGCGCATGGTGAGCGAGGCGCAGCGCAGCCGCGCGCCAGTGCAGCGCCTCGCCGACCGCGTGGCGTCCTATTTCGTGCCCGCCGTGCTGCTTGCGGCCGTGATCGCATTTGTTGCCTGGGCCACGCTCGGGCCCGAGCCGAGAATGGCGCACGCCTTGCTGAACGCCGTTGCGGTCCTGATCATCGCGTGTCCTTGCGCGCTGGGGCTGGCGACGCCGATGTCCATCATGGTGGGCACTGGTCGCGGAGCGCAGGCGGGCGTGCTCGTGAAAAACGCCGAGGCGCTCGAGACCCTCGAGAAGGTGGACACGCTCGTCGTGGACAAGACCGGTACGCTCACCGAGGGCCGGCCCGCGCGTCACCGCGGATTTTTGCGTTGCCCGGATCGAGCGAGAGTCGACGTGCTCCGTGTTGCCGCTGACGCTCGAGCGCGCCAGCGAACATCCACTCGCCGCCGCGATTCTTGGCCGCGGCGAAGGAACGCAAAATCGATCCGGCCGACTTGCCGATTTCCACTACCGCATCGGCCAGGGAATCACTGGAATGGTCGGACGGAGTCGAAGCTGCGCTGGGAAACCGCGCCTTGTTCGGCACGCTGTCGATCGCGCTGGGCGATCTGGAAGAGCGCGCCAAGTCGCTCGAAAGCGACGGCCAAACCGTAATGTTCATCGCCATCGACGGCAAGTGCGCCGGGCTTGATCGCTGTCGCCGATCCGGTGAAGGCGTCGACGCCCGAGGCCATCGAGCAACTGCGCCGGCAAAAAATCCGCCTCGTGATGCTCACCGGCGACAGCCGCGCCACCGCGGACGCCATCGCGCGCAAGCTTGGCATCGACGAAGTGCACGCCGGCGTGCTGCCGGATCAAAAAACCGAAATCGTGAAGCAACTGCAAGAGACAGGGTCGCATTGTCGCTATGGCAGGCGACGGAGTGAACGACGCCCCCGCGCTTAGCCAAGCCAACGTCGGCATCGCCATGGGCACGGGAACCGACGTGGCCATGGAGAGCGCGGGTATAACCTTGCTGCAGCGGCGATCTGCGCGGCATCGCCCGCGCGCGAAACCTGAGCCGCGCCACTATGCGCAACATCCGCCAGAATCTTTTTTTCGCGTTTGTGTACAACTCGGTGGGGATTCCGGTCGCGGCAGGCGTGCTCTATCCTTTCTTCGGCTTGCTCCTCAGCCCGATCATCGCGAGCGCCGCGATGACGTTCAGCTCTGTCTCCGTAATCACCAACGCGCTGCGCCTGCGTCACGTCAACCTGTAAGATGCTGCAGCGGACCGGCGCTGGCGGCCCGCCAGATGGTATAATACGGCGCATGACATTCATGACCGTAACGTATGAGCTTCAGAAGCCGCTGGCTCCCGAGCAGTATCGCGCGCTCGGAAAGTTCGCGAATACTTACGGCCTGCAGCGCTTTCGCTTCGACGAAAAAACAAACCATCTGCATTTCGACTACGACGCCTCGCGCTTGAGGGAAAACGTAGTCGAGCACATCCTGCGCAAGGCGCGCATTCCCGTGTTGCGGCGGGTCCCTCCTGAAGCGCAAATCGCCTGACCTTTTTCCCGGCTGCTTTGAGCCTCCCCGGGAACATCGCTGACAACCCCTTTTCATATAATGACTTAGTGACTTTACAATATGTTTACAATTTTGTTTCGCCACTTTTGAAACCCGCGACGGTGCATCTCGGTCCTAAATTCGAGGGGCGCGCCGCACGTTTGCACGTGCGCCCTCATCTACAGGGAATCTGGGCCTTATTCCCGGCGTTCACCTGAATCCAATCAGAGGAGCATCACCGTGAAGTTAAACAGGAAAGTCATTATCGCCTCGGCATTTTCGCTTGCGGCTTTTCCGCTCTGGGCCGCTCATGCCCTTTCGACGGACTGGAATCCCGAGCAGCCGATTACCATCGGCACCACGCAGATTCAACCCGGCCAGTATCAGTTGAAAGCGGAAGAGGGAAAACCGGAGTTGCAGATTCTCCAGAGGAACAAAGTGGTAGCGACCGTACCGGTGCATTGGACGACGCTGCCAGCCAAGGCCGCCAATTCGGAAATCCTGACCGATGGCAACAAGGTAACCGAGGTGGAATTCGGCGGGCGCAACCAGGCGGTTCAAATTAATCAGTAACTTGCGGCGAAGAAGGCGGCTTTGTCGACAAACAAATGGTATCGAACCACGTCGCTGGCTACCCTCTACCGCGAAACGGCGGGCAAAAAAGGAGGGGGTTCTTGCTTGGGAACAAGAACCCCCAAAGGCCGCGTTCCGTTGATTCGGCCTAGGCGTGACCGAATCATGGGGTCATCCATCCTAGCTTCCCTCTCAGAGGCAGGTGGGAACGACCCGTTCCACCAGTTGAACAGGCCCCTTCCTCCCCATTCAATCAGCGGTGCGGATCGTGTGGAACGCGACCCACGCCGTACGTAATGCAAACGCATTACCCAATCCTGGCGCTCGGCGCTTGGACCGTCGCGTCCTGGTTTCAATTACTTAGACCGCCTGCCGCATTCGTGGTACGCCGTCCGAGAGTCAAATGGGGAATCGGCGTCCCAGTTTGGCACGCCTCCCCTCGGCAGGCTTCGCACGTCCCCCAATTTCGGCAATTACGGCGGGATGCGCGATAAGTTTGGCGCCTGCTGCCCTCTCCCGCATAATGGATAGGGGATTGGTTTACCGTGAAGAAGTCACTGATCATCGTGATTGTGCTGGCCGCCGTGGCGGGAACGTCTGGCGTGTTGATCGGTTTTGCCATTGCCCGCATGCGGCGCAGCGGCGGATACGGAGCTGATACGAAACCCGAAGCTCGGGTAACCATTGCGCCCGCGGTCGGCGGAGCGGTCAACAAGCAGAGTGACGAGCCGCGCGTGATTCGCTTCGCCAAGGATCCCGTCTCCCACGCCGCCTTTCCTGGTAAGCGACCTGAACGGCCACACCGTTTCCACCGCGCAATTCCACGGCAAGGTGGTGCTTGTGAACTTCTGGGCGACATGGTGCCCACCCTGCCGGAGGAGATTCCGGGCCTGATCGCGCTCCAGAACAAGTACAAGGACCGCTTGCAGGTGATCGGAGTTTCCGTTGATGAGGATGTTGCCCCGTCCTATGTGAAGGAGTTCGCCGATAAGCACGGAATCAACTACCCTGTCGTGATGGGCACTGAAATCGCGAAGGAATACGGCGGAGTTCCGGCGCTGCCCACCTCGTTTGTGGTGAACACCGAGGGCCGGGTGGTTCAAAAACATGTGGGGTTGTTGGAACCGGCTGAGATTGAGAACGAGGTGCGCGCGTTGCTTGACCTACCGGTGAGCGCGAAGATAGAAACCTTTGCGGATACCGGTCAGATCTTCCTGAAGAACGCCGAACGGGCCACCGAGCTGCCCGGCGTCGACATGAAAGGGCTGACGCCGGAGCAAAAGACGGCCGTGCTCAAGAGGCTGAATTCGGAGAGCTGCACCTGCGGGTGCAATCTGACAATCGCCCAGTGCCGAATTAACGATAGTAGCTGCGCCATCAGCACCAAGCTGGCCGCCGATATAGTCAACGAAGTGAAGACGGGGATGCGGCCGCCCCCGCTGGCTGCTGCTTCGGCTTCCTCCGCGCCTGTTCGAAGTGGTTCTTCCGCCAACTGACGCGGATTCACCGAAGCAGCGCCATATTTTCGCAATGGCCTTTATCTCGGGGCCTGGCCTTGAATCAACCTCGGACAGGCCTGGCCGCGTCTATCGCCGTTACCGGCGCCGCTTACCGGTCGTATCTCAGGCAAATTTCAAGCTGGCGGATCGCGTCGTCTGTAGCTCGAAGTGCGTCGGCGCGGTGGCCGCCAAAGTCGTGGGCGGCGTGCTCGAGGTGTGCCCGTGCATTGCGCAGAGCTGCCAGGGCATCCCGGATTTCAGGGTGGGGTTCGGCCGCCGGCGCAGGGGCTGGAGCGGGTTGAGGGTTTTTTGCCGCCGGAGCTGCCGGAACCGACGCGGGCATCGCCAGAGCCAGAATCAGGGCGACGGTGGCGAGCGAACTGAAAATCCAATTCTTCATGAGACTTCCTCCTCAGGTGGTGGGTTGGCTCAACTGGCCGGCTCGATTTTACCCAGGCTTATAAACACGTTCGGTCTTAAAAAGTTCTTTGTCGCGGAGTAGGTAATACCGCGCGAGCACCTTCGGATAGAGCTTCCCGATACACACAATCTGACCTGTACTTTCGTTCCATTGACCGCGCGGCCCATCCCGATAGGATTGCGTTCGGCGAATATAAGCCCCGTAAGCGTGGTTGATGACCCGTCCACCCTCCGAAGGGGAGGGTGCCGCATATTCGTTGACTTTCGCTTTTAATTCGCCTACAGTGGCGGGCAAAGATTTATTGGGTTCGAGCAGGGCGGCTAACCCAGCCGCTTAGGAACATTTCTTGGGAATCGGAACGCTAAAGAGGCGGAGACGATGGCGCTGACGAAACGGCAGAAGGAAGTGCTCAATTACCTGGTGGGTTTTCTCAACAAGAACGGCTATTCGCCGAGCTTCGAGGAGATTGCGCACGCGATGAAGCTTACCTCGCTGGCGACGGTCCACAAGCATCTTTCCACGCTCGAGAAGAAGGGGTTCATCCGCCGCGGATATAACCAAAGCCGGTCGATTGAGGTAGTGCAGCTGCCGAAACCGATCCGCGAGCAGGTGCTCGACCGCCACGTGGTGGAGTTGCCTTTGGCGGGCCGTATCGCGGCGGGACGCCCGGTGGAAGCGGTGGAAGACCGCGAAACAATCTCTTTGGCGGACTTCGCGCGCGGCCAGAATACTTTCGTGTTACAGGTGAAGGGCGAGTCAATGCGGGACGACCACATCCTCGACGGGGATTACATCGTCGTAGAGCAGACACAGGTGGCGAACCCGGGCGAAATCGTGGTGGCGCTGGTGGGCGAGGATGAAGCGACGGTGAAGCGTTTCTATCGCGAGTCCGGCGGCAAGATACGGTTGCAGCCTGCCAACGACCAGATGACCCCCATCATTATGCCGGCGGCGAATGTAAAGATACAGGGCAAGGTCGTCGGGCGTACTGAGGAAGTATTAGCTTCGGCTGAGGAGCGGTTTCTTCAAGTCCGGCAGTCCCGTCTTTCAGGCGTTCGCCGCGTCTTTTTCCTCTAATGGTTTTGCTCGACTGAAGCCCGCTTTCCCTCTCGAAAAGCAGGGGACTCATACCGAAAACTCGAACTCGCGTTCTATGGTTGCGTGCCGCCTTGGCAGCGTGCTAGCCTTCGTTTCCGGCGAGTGTAGCTCCCCAGCCCCGGAAGATCCAGAGTTACCTATCGAGACACAGCTGTACCATTTTGGCTTTGGCACCGATATGGCCGAGGGCTAGATTAAAGGCCCCGGTCAATTTTTCAGCTGTTTTTTTTGATCGGTTTTCGGGCCCAAGGAGGGTAAATGTGGGGAGGGGATAAGAAGAACGAATCTCCCGCCAGGCAGCCGCTTCCGCAGCAGCCTGGCTCGACACGGCACCATCAATCGCAAGCGCACCATCATTTTCTGGGGAGGCTAACACCATGGCACCTTTGGATTCGACGTATCCCTCGACGACGAGCGGCGGCACCGCGCGGCTGGGCGGCAGTCTGCATGTCAAGGGCGAAATTACAGGCAACGAGGATCTGCACATCGATGGAAGCGTCGAAGGGCTGGTCCAGCTGGAAGATCGCAAACTGACGGTGGGAGCCAGCGCGAAGGTCACTGCCGATATCATCGCCCGCGAGGTGGTGGTTTACGGCAACGTGAAGGGCAATCTCCGCGCACGCGACCGCATCGAGATCAAGAAGGATGGGTCGGTGGTCGGCGATTTGACGACCGCCCGCATCATGATCGAGGACGGCGCCTACTTCAAGGGCTCGATCGAGATCGACAAGTCCGGCGATGCGAGCGACAGCCACGACAAGTCTTCGTCGTCTTATTCGAAGTCGTCGGCGCGAAGCACCGTACCAGCGCTCTACCACCGTTTCATAACCCACGAATTTCAGCGTGCGCGGGCCGCCGAGACGGGGCCCGCCACAGCATCGCTCAAGTTGTGCGCGCCTGCCTGCACTATTCCTTGCGTGATTGCCGAGCGGTTTTCGGAACGCGGTCGGCACCCCTCGACACAATCGGGGAAACGATATCGTCGAGAATTCCGATACTGCCCGCTATAGAGGCGATTCGATCCCTCCGGTCTTGTGAAGATACGGGAATCACTTCGGCCCTAATTCTAATTAGCGGACGTAGGTGTGGCGGAGGTAATCAACGGTTTGCTGCTGCAGGTCGGCATAATCGCAGCGCAGGGTTTCGCGTAGCGCGGCTTCGGTGGAAGAGGACGTGGCGATGCGATCGAGCAGGCGGCTGATGTCCGTGACGCCGCCGGACTGGACGATGGACTCCACGACCGCGAGCGACCACGCATAGGCAAAGGCGGCGGAATTTCCCGATAGCGACAACCAAGAGCCTTCGAGCGCGGCGAGCGAGGGGATTCCATTCTGCGCGGCCGTCTCCAGCAAAGCGCTCGAGGCGGCGCTGCTGCGGCGGCCTTCCATCCATTGCGCGACGCCTTCCTGCAGCCAGGTGGGCGCACGGTTATGTGATTTTTGCCCGACGAAGCTGTGCGTGAGTTCGTGTTTCAGCACGCGGGCGAGTTCGGGCGTTACTCCACTGAGTCCCTGCACGGGGATGCGGATGCGGCCGTCGTTCAGGGCGCCTACCCAGCTGGGGGCTCGCGTGATGTCGGCAAACTCCTGGCCCGTGTAGAGGATCACGCCGATTTGTTCCGGGGGCGTGTAGTCGAGCTGCGATTCGATGTCACGGAAATCGTCTTCGAGGGCGCGCAGGATGGCGCTGGCGAGCTGCGGCGCGGCGCTGCCGTTATATTTCAGGCTGAAATGCGCGGTCTCGCCTTCGCGGTAGCCTTCTTCTTCGGACTTATCGCGCTCCGCCTTTTGCAGGGCCTGCTCGACTTCAGGGTCGGCACGCAAACGCTCGGCGCGGCGCCACTCCTGGATGGCCAGGTCCATTTTGTTCGCGCCGTAGTAGGCCCAGCCCATTAATTTCGCGACGTCGGCGGCTGCGGGAGCCGAATCGGGCGTCTTGCGGCGCGCGTGCTCGAGCGGATCAAGGGCCGCCGTGAACTGGCTCTGATGCAGGTACAGCACGGCCAAATTGAGCAGCAGCCCCACATTTTCCGGCGCGAAGATCAGCGCCTGGCGATATTGATTGATGGCATCGTCGGTGTCGCCTTTGGCGATCAGAAACTGCGCGGCGGCATGGTGAGCGGCGGCAACCTTATCGATAGGGACCGCGCCGCCAGAGCGGGCGTCGGATTCCAGACGCGAGAGGTAGGCGAAATCGATCGCGTTGTCGTGAATGGCCAGGCGGACGATGTCTTCGTAGCCGCGCACAGGTTCGATTTGCGGGGCCGAAACGGGCGGTTCCGAGGATGCGCGCGCGGCGGAGGAATAGGTGAACGCGTCGCGCTCGACGCGCGCCACGATGGACTTGCGGAAAGAGAGTTCTCCGGCGGGCGTTTGATAAGAGACGCGGTCGCCAGTCTCGATGACGTTTTCGGCGGTGATGCGGCGGCCATTTTTCAGGACGATGGTGTCGGCGCTCGCGGGGGACACCACAATCAATAGGAAGGCCGCAAGCCGCATGGAAAATGGCATGGGTCAATTCTATCAATCCGGTTTATTCGCCGTTTCTGCTCATTGATCGCCCATGTCTTAAGTTGCTACAGCACGCATGGCTTAGCCGGCTGGGATTGGCTCCCGCTAATTGCCGCTCTTGGGGCTGTCTTCGTTCCTAAAAAAAAAGAGAACGGCGCCAATCGGGAGACTGGCGTTCGCGCCGGAGCCGGGAAGATTAAGATTTTATTAGGATCGCGCTGTTTTTTTGCGTCGGGCCGGAATAAAGATTGCCTGTGCAGCCGCGAAGATTTTTTTGATTTGATCTTGCGTATCTACGCTTCCGGTTTTATTCTAATCCGTCCTAAATGAGCCTGCGAGGCTGAAAGGGAAGTCGAGCAAGGTCTTGCAGGGGAAAACGATACGCAACTTATAAAAAGCAGGTTGTTTTCTCAATGCGAGTCATCAGCGGCACGGGGTGTGGGCCGTTTTCATTCGATGATTCCGAACCTGCTTCGCAGGGAGATCTCGGTTTCGGTGATGCTGGGGACATTGCGTGGATCCTGAGGGTTCTCACAAAAACATAGTGGTGGCTGATCCGGACCCCATTATCGGGCCGGGGCAGACGTTGACGAGCGTCACTGACAAGATCAGTGCGTTTGTGCTCACGCCCGGCATGACCAAGGGATGGCTCGGAGGCTTTACCGTCGCCGTTCTCCTTCTTCTTCTTCTCAACGTCGTCATAACTTATCTGTTTGCCTTCGGCGTGGGGATCTGGGGCATCAACATTCCCATCGCGTGGGCCTTCGCGATCACCAACTTCGTCTGGTGGATCGGAATCGGTCACGCCGGAACGTTGATTTCCGCCTTCCTCCTGCTGATGCACCAGAGCTGGCGCACGTCGATCAACCGGTTCGCCGAGGCGATGACGATTTTTGCCGTAATGTGCGCCGGCATGTTTCCGCTGCTGCACATGGGGCGTCCGTGGATGTTCTACTACATGATGCCCTACCCCAACCCCATGTGGCTGTGGCCTCAGTTCCGCAGTCCGCTGGTTTGGGACGTGTTTGCGGTATCTACTTACTTCACGGTTTCGCTGTTGTTCTGGTTTGTGGGTCTGATTCCCGATTTGGCAACCCTGCGCGACCGGGCGAAGAGCAGGGTCTCGCAGGTGGTCTACGGTGCCCTGGCGATGGGATGGCGCGGCTCCGCAGTCCACTGGTCGCGGTATGAGTTCGCCTCGCTGCTTCTGGCGGGAATTGCTACGCCTCTGGTAGTTTCCGTGCATACCGTGGTGAGCTTCGATTTCACCATCGCCATCGTTCCGGGTTGGCACAGCACGATTTTCCCACCCTATTTCGTTGCCGGCGCGATTTATTCAGGGTTTGCGATGGTGCTGACGCTGGCGATTCCCCTGCGCAAGTATTACCACCTCGAAGAACTGGTAACGATCCGCCACTTGGACATCATGGCCAAGGTGATGCTGGCGACCGGCATGATTGTGGCCTATGCCTACATTTTTGAGGCGTTCATGGCGTTTTACAGCGGGAGCCAGTATGAGAAGTTCATGCTGATGAACCGCATGACCGGCCCCTACACGGTTGTCTACTGGGGATTGATCACCTGTAACCTCATTATTCCGCAGTCGTTGTGGGCCCGAAAGATCCGCCGCAGCCCGTTCCGCGCTTTTCATGATCGCGTTGATTATCAACGTCGGCATGTGGCTCGAGCGTTTCGTGATCATCGTCATCAGCCTGCACCGAGACTTTATCCCTGGGAAATGGGGCATGTACTACCCCACGCGGTGGGATTGGGCGACGCTGGCCGGGTACGTTCGGCCTGTTCTTTGCTTTGTTCTATCTCTTCATTCGCTTCCTGCCGATGATTTCGATGGTGGAGGTGCGAACGCTGGTGCACCAGACCGACGAAGAGAAAATACATGCGTAGCGAGAGCCGTTAGAGAAGCGATGCCGCAGATATTTCATCGCAGCGCTAACTATCTATCGCGGGCCAGCATCTATTGGCGCGGTCGTGCTGATCGGGCTGCTGGGCTTCGTGCTTTGGGAAATCACGATGTCGCCGTGGTACACGGATCAATACGTGGCCCAGCAGCAGCCGGTTCCGTTCAGCCATCGGCACCATGCCGGGGAGCTTGGAATCGACTGCCGCTACTGCCACACGTCGGTGGAGAAGTCGTCGTTTGCCGGCGTTCCGCCGACGCAGACCTGCATGACGTGCCACTCGCAGATCTGGACAAACGCGTCGATGCTCGAGCCGGTGCGCGCGAGTTACCGCACCGACGAGTCTCTTTCCTGGACTCGCGTGAACGCGCTGCCCGATTTCGTCTATTTCGATCACAGCATCCACGTGGCGAAGGGCATCGGCTGCACCACTTGCCACGGGCCTATCGCGGAGATGCCGCTGACGTATCGCGCAAGGCACGCTTTATATGTCCTGGTGCCTGGATTGCCATCGGCAGCCGGAGAAATACGTGCGGCCGAAATCGCAGGTTTTCAATCCTTTCTACGAGCCGCCCGCCAATCAGACTGGAGCTCGGGCGGCAAGCTGGTGAAGGAATACAAGATCCAGAGTTTGCAACACTGCTCGACGTGCCACCGGTGAAAACGAGACGATGAGCCAAGACTTCATATCCGAAAATCCCGATCGACCTCGCGGCGGCGCGGGCGAAACTCGATGCGTGACGGCGGCAAGCGCCTCTGGCAGAGCATCGAGCAATTGTCCGACACCAAGGAATACCGCAATTTCCTGGAAAACGAGTTTCCCGGGGAAAGCCGAGAATCAATCGACGGCGTCAACCGCCGCGACGTGCTGAAGCTGATGGCGGCCTCCGCGGCCATGGCTGGCCTGAGCGCCTGCACCAAGCTGCCCACCGAAAAGATCGTTCCCTACGTGCGGCCGCCGGAGGAAATTATTCCCGGCCGGCCGCTCTTCTATGCCACGTCGATGCACGCAGGCGGGCGTTGCCACCGGCTTGCTGGTGGAAAGCCACATGGGCCGGCCCACGAAGATTGAAGGGAATCCCGAGCATCCGGGCAGCCTGGGCGGCACCGATGTGTTTACGCAGGCTTCGATCCTGGACCTTTACGATCCGGATCGGCTGCGCAGGCGTGATTTATGAAGGGCGGCTGAGCAGCTGGGCAGATTTCTCCGCTGCCATGGGCGATGCGCGGGTAAATTTTGGCACCCACGGCACGGGCCTGCGGATTCTGACCGGAGACGGTTACTTCGCCCACTCTGGGCGCGCAGATCAAGAAGCTCCTCACGCAGTTTCCGGAAGCCAAGTGGCATCAGTATGAGCCGTGCGGCGGCGATTCGGTGCGCGAAGGCGCGCGGCTGGCTTTCGGCAAGCCCGTGAATCCCGTTTATCATTTCGATCAGGCGGACGTGATCGTCTCGCTGGACGCGGATTTCCTGACGCGGGTTCGGGCCACATGCGCTACACGCGCGAATTTTCTTCGCGGCGGGATCTCGCAGCGGGCCCGTCCTCGAAATTGAATCGCCTGTATGTGGTCGAAAGCATGCCCACGAGCACCGGCGCGATGGCGGACCATCGCCTGCCGCTGCGTGCGTCGCGAAGTGGAGGCTTCGCGCGGCAGCTGGCGGCGGCTGTGGGCGTGTCAGTCGCCGGCGGAACGAACTCGGCGTAAAAGTTCCGGCGGATTGGGTCAGTGCCGTCGGCCGCGATCTTACGCAGCATCGCGGGGCATCGCTCGTGATTGCCGGCGAACAGCAGCCCCGTTCGTGCACGCGCTGGCGCACGCGATGAATGCCGCGCTGGGCAACGTGGGCAAGACGGTCGCCTACACGGAGTCGATCGAAGTGAATCCCGTGAACCAGATGGAATCGCTTGCGCGACCTGGTGAACGATCTGAACGCCGGGAAGGTGCAGTTCCTGCTCGATTCTCGGCGTCAATCCGGTTTACGACGCGCCCGCCGATTTGAATTTCGGCCAGGCGATGCTGAAGGCCAAGACTGCGCGTTCATTCCGGGCTGTATGAACGATGAAACCGGCGAGCTCTGCCACTGGCACGTCCCGGCAACGCATTATCTGGAATCCTGGAGCGACGCGCGCGCCTACGATGGCACGGTGAGTATCGATCCAGCCGCTGATCGCGCCTCTGTACGACGGGCGTTCGGCGCACGAAATTGTCGCGCTGCTCACAGGCGATGCCGACAAATCCGCGCACGACTCTGGTCCGCGACTACTGGCAGGGCCAGCGCGCCGAGAAGGACAAGGCCTTCGAGACACTTTGGGAAACGTCGCTGCATGACGGAGTGATGGCCGGCACCGCCCTGCCCGCGATCTACGGTTACCGCTGCGCTCCGACTTCGCTCAGCAGGCCGCCGCGCTGCGGCGGGCGGAGACGCGAGATCACTTGAAATTGTGTTCCGGCCCGATCCCACGATTGGCGACGGCGAATACGCGAACAATGCCTGGCTGCAGGAGACGCCCAAGCCCATCACGCGCCTCACTTGGGACAACGCCGCGATGATCAGTCCGGCGACGGCGCAGCAAATTGGGTCTGTCACGGGCGATTACGTGAAGCTGCAGCTTGCGGGCCGGGAGGTGCAGGCGGGCATATTCATCGTTCCGGGTCACGCCGATAACTCCGTGACCCTGCATCTGGGCTACGGGCGCACGCGCGCGGGCAAGGTCGGCACCGGCCCCGGATTCAACGCGTATCTGCTGCGGACGCCGCCGCGCCCTGGATGGCGCGCCGGCCTGAAGATATCGAAAACCGGCAAGAAATACGCTTTGCTTCGGTGCAGCACCAGTACACGATCGATATCGACGGGCACCCGGCGGATGCCACGAGGAAAGCGATGCGGCGCTCCGCCGCGACCTGGTGCGGATCGCCACGCTCGATGAATTCCGTAAGAATCCCGACTTTCGCGCAGAATGAATCGAACCAAGTCGACTATCACGGCCCTTCGCTTTATCCGGATTTCAAATACGACGGTTACGCCTGGGGCATGTCGATCGATCTGAATCGCTGCATCGGCTGCAACGCCTGCGTGGTGGCATGCCAGTCGGAAAACAACATTGCGGTGGTCGGCAAGGACCAGGTGGATGCGCGGCCGCGTGATGCACTGGATTCGCATCGACACGTATTTCCGCGGCGGCCTCGATAACCCCGAGGTTTATTACGAGCCGTTGCCCTGCATGCAGTGCGAAAACGCGCCATGCGAATACGTTTGCCCGGTGGGCGCCACTACGCACAGCCCCGAAGGGCTGAACGACATGACGTACAACCGTTGCGTGGGCACGCGTTATTGCTCGAACAACTGCCCATACAAGGTGCGCCGGTTCAATTTTTATCTGTACTCGGACTACACCACGCCCAGCCTGTTTGGCGTGCGCAACCCGAACGTGACCGTGCGCAGCCGCGGCGTGATGGAAAAGTGCACCTACTGCGTGCAGCGCATCAATGCGGCGAAGATCCGATCCGAGGTAGAGAACCGCACCATGCAGCGACGGCGAGATCATCACGGCGTGCCAGCAGGCCTGCCCGGCGGAAGCGATTGTTTTCGGCAACATCAACGATCCCAACAGCCGCGTGTCGAAGCTCAAGGCCCAGACGCGCAACTATGGATTGCTGGTGGATTTGAACACGCGGCCACGCACGACATACTTGGCGCGCGTGCGCAATCCGAACCCGGAGATTCACGGATAATTTGTCGCATGGCGAGACCAGAGCCGATCTACGGACTGATGGCTGAATTCGAGACGCCTGAACATGTGTTGCAGGCGGCGCTTCGCACCCACGCGGCCGGCTACCGGAAGATAGACGCCTATACGCCGATACCCGTGGAGGGTCTGGCGGAGGCGATCGGGTTTGAGTGGACCAGCCTTCCGATGGTGGTGTTTACCGGCGGTTTTCTGGGCGGCTGCAGCGGCTTCTTCATGTGCTGGTATGCCAACGTGATCAGCCTGCCGCTCAATATCGGCGGCAAGCCTTAGAACAGCTGGCCGGCATGGATTCCGATTACGTATGAGCTGACGATTCTAGGCGCGGCGCTGGCGGCGGTATTCGGAATGATCGTCATGAACGGACTTCCGCAGCCATACCATCCGGTTTTCAACGTTGCGCGTTTCGAGCGCGCATCAACGGACCGCTTCTTTCTCTGCATTACGGCGCGGGACAAAAAGTTCGATGTAACACAGACGAAGGCGTTTCTGGAAGAGCTGAAGCCAACAGGAGTTTTCGAAGTTGAGGCTTGAAACGAAATTTATTTTGGAGCGGCGAGGCGAGCCTTTGGGCAAGATCGCGTGCATCGCCACGCTCGCACTATGCATGGTGGGATGCCGGCTCGACATGCACATCCAGCCGAAATATTTGCCTTACGAGCCGACCACATTTTTCAGCGACGGGCGCTCCGAGCGTCCGGTGGTTGAGGGAACCGTGGCGCGCGGGCACTTGCGACTGGACGAACTGTTCTACACCGGGAAGGAAAACGGAGTGGAGGCGGACGAGTTTCCATTCCCGATCACGAAAGCGGACTTGCAGCGCGGCCAGGAGCGCTACAACATTTATTGTTCGCCCTGCCACGACTACGTGGGGAACTCGTACGGTTTTATTGTGAGAAGAGGATTCCCGTTGCCCGCCTCCTACCATATTCAACGGCTGCGCGAGGCGCCGGCAGGCCATTTTTACGGCGTGATCACAAATGGCATGGGCGCGATGTACAGCTATGCGGACCGGATCGACCCGGCGGACCGTTGGCGGATCGTGGCCTACATTCGCGTGCTGCAGGCCAGCCAAAACGCGCATTTGAGCGACGTGCCGGAAGCCGAGCGCCAGAAGTTGACGCAGCAACGAACCGGGCAGGGCGACGTACAGCCGCCATCGGAGCTACCGCAACCGCAATGACATCATCGGACCCAGTTCGGCCAACACTCGACCGCCTGCAGCGGAACGCGCTGGTCTGCGGCATCATCGGTGTGGTTCTCGTGCTGCTGATCGGCATGCGCGATACGGCAGCAGTTGTTGCGGTCGTATCTTTTTGCCTTTGTCTACTGGATCTCCATCCCGCTTGGCTGCACGGCTATCCTGATGCTCCATCACCTTACAGGGGGCTGGTGGGGACTGCCCATCCGTCGCATTCTCGAGGCGGGGTCGCCGCACGATTCGCCTGATGGCCATCCTGTTTATTCCCGTGCTCTTCGGAATGGCCAGACTTTACCTTTGGGCAAACGCTGCGATTGTGCAGGCCGACCCGGTTCTTCAGGATAAGCGCTGGTGGCTCAATCCCACGGGTTTCGTGGTCCGCTACTTCGTCTATTTTGGAGTCTGGCTGCTTCTGGTCGGCCTGCTGAACAAGTGGTCTCGCGAACAGGATCAGACAGGAAACCCCGTGCTGGCAGACCGCATGAATGCAATCAGCGGGCCGGGGCTGGTGTTCTGGGGCTTCGCGGTGAGCGGCGCGGCGGTGGATTGGGTGATGTCGCTCGAGCCGCACTGGTATTCGACGATCTATGGCCTGCTGTTTATCGCCATTGAGGCGCTGATCGCGCTTTCTTTCACATTGTTCATGCTGCGCATGCTTTCCGACTTTCCTCCGATCAAGGATTCGGTCGGCGCCAAGCCGGTTCAACGATCTCGGCAACATGCTGCTGGCGTTCGTGATGCTGTGGGCCTATCTCTCCTTCGATCAGTTGATCATCATCTGGGCCGGCAACCTGAAGGAAGAAATTCCCTGGTACCAGCAGCGCGCCTTCGGCGGCTGGGCGCCGGTGGGCGTCGCGCTGATCGTGCTGCATTTCTTTGTGCCCTTCCTGCTGCTGCTTCAGCGCGGCGTGAAGCGGCGACTGCGCGTGCTTTCCATCGTGGCCGGCTGGATGATCCTGCTCACTCTGGTGGACATCTACTGGATCGTGGTTCCGTCGTGGGAGAAGCTCGCGCCCCACGTCCACTTCACCGATGTTTTTGCGGTCATCGGAATTGGCGGCCTGTGGGTCGCGGCCTTCGCGTGGCAATTGAAGAAGCTGCCGCTGCTGCCTCTGCACGACCCGCGCTTTGAAGGAGTGCTCCTGCATGAGCATGGAGACTAAACAGGCGCCGCACCAGGGCGGCCAGGGGGCGGGCCCCGGGGCCGGTTACGAGCAGAGTGACGCGTATATACCGGACCTGCTGAAGTTCGGGTTCTGGATGGCAGTGGTGATCGCGGTCACTTTGTTTGCGATGAAATGGACGTTCAATTACATGGAGCGGACGCAAACGGTGAGCGTTCCGGCTGGACCGTTTGCCAGGCCCCGGGAACTTCCGCCAAGCCCCCGGTTGCAGGCGCAGCCTCACCAGGAATTGAAGGATTATTGCGAGGCTCAAGTAAAAGAACTCAACAGCTACGGCTGGATCAACCAGCGCCTGCACGTGGTGCGCATTCCCATCGACCGGGCTATGGATCTGGTGCTGCAGAATGGATTGCCCGTTCGTGCGAGCGGACCGACGGGCGCCGCGGCTGTCGAGGTGGCACCGCCTGCCGTAGCCGGCGGTGCTGATCTGCAAGGGCCGTGCGCGTACCTGGCATCGCCGGAAGTTAACGGCGAGGCGAGCGGACAGTCATCGGAGAAGTAAGAGGAGAGTCAAAGCAGTAATGGCATCAGTATTGCAAAACGGAAGAGTTCCCGCGCGCGCACCGTTTTCATCGCGTGCGGTGCCCGCTTATGTGGGGACCGCGTTGCTGGTTTTCGCAGGGCTGGCGCTGGCGCCGAAGGCCGGTGCGCAACTTGTGGATCCGATGCAGAACCTCGGGCAGCGTCCGGAATTACTGAAGGACGTGGGAATCGACCAGAAGCTGAACGACGAGATACCGCTCGATCTGGCATTTCGCGACGAGCACGGGAAAACAGTAGAGCTTGCCCAGTTTTTTGGCAGCAAGCCCGTGATCCTCACCCTCGTTTATTACAACTGCCCGATGCTCTGCACTCAGGTGCTGAACGGCTTGGATAGGACGCTGAAGCAAATCCCGATGGAGATCGGCAAGGATTTCACGGTGGTGACCGTCAGCATCGATCCGACCGAGCGTCCCGTGCTGGCTGAGGCCAAGCAGGCCATGTATGCGGGAATGTACGGGCGGCCCGGACGCGGCCGAAGACTGGCATTTTTTGACTGGCGACGAGCCGCAGATCAAACAACTCGCGCGTGCCGTGGGCTTCCGCTACGCCTATGACTCCGAGTCCAAGCAGTACGCACACGCGAGCGTGATCATGATGCTGACGCCCGGAGGGCGGCTCTCCCGGTATTTCTACGGGATCCAATATCCCGAGCGAGACATGCGACTGGGCCTGGAAGAGGCCTCGCAGGGAAAGATCAGCTCGCCGGTCGATCAGATTCTGCTGTTCTGCTATCACTACGATCCGCACACCGGGAAATACGGTTTGCTGATTTCACGGGTCATTCAACTGGCCGGTCTTCTGACGGTGGTGATTGGCGGAATTTTTCTGTTTGTGATGTTCCGGGGCGAGCATTATACGCTGCCCGGCGGCAGGGCTTGAACCGAGTCATAAGCGGAGCAAGACCTAACAAGGCCTAAAAGGAAATCGACGGATCGTGATGACGGGTCTAATTCAATTCGGATGGAGTGGGTTGGCGGCCATAGCGGCTATGATTCCGATGCAGCCGCCCGCGGCATCGACGATCGCCGGAGAGGTTGACCAGGTCTATTATCTGCTGACAGGCATCACGCTGTTCTTCACCGTGCTGATCTTTTCGATCATTTTTTATTTCATGGTGAAGTACCGCAGGCGAACCCCGGACGAAAAGCCGCCTGAAGTTCATTCTTCACTGGTGTTGGAGCTAGCGTGGACGATTATTCCGTCGCTGATCTGCGTAGTCGTGTTCGTGTGGGCGTCGAGCCTCTACATCCGCAATTCACGCCCGCCTGCAACGTCTACCGAAATTTTTGTGATCGGCAAGCAGTGGATGTGGCACTTGCAGCATCCCGAGGGACCGCGCGAGATCAACGAGTTGCACGTGCCGGTGGGTGTGCCGGTGAAGCTCACCATGACCTCCCAGGACGTGATTCACGGCTTTTACATCCCGTCGTTCCGCATAAAGAAAGACGTGCTGCCGGGCCGGTACACCTCCATCTGGTTTGAGGCCACCGAAGAGGGGACGTATCACCTCTTCTGCACGGAATTCTGCGGAACCAATCATACCGAGATGATAGGCTGGGTGTACGTGATGTCTCCCACGGATTATGCCGCGTGGCTCTCGAACAGCGAACGAAGTGAACCAATGGCACAGCAGGGCGAGCGGATTTTCAATCATTACACATGCGGTTATTGCCATGTGGCGGATGGAACCGGACGCGGGCCGTCGCTGGTAGGGATATTCGGCAAGCCAGAAAAGCTGGCCGGCGGCGAGATGCGCATGGTGGACGAAGACCTGATCCGGCAGGCGCTCCTGCAGCCGAACTCCGTGCCGGTGGCGGGTTACGCGCCGATTATGCCGACATTCCAGGGGCAGTTCACCGAGGAGCAAATATTGCAGCTGATTGCGTATGTGAAGTCGCTCGGCCTGCAAGAAAGGGCGAATAAATGAGTACCGCAATCGCGGATATCCACGAGGCTCCGGCCGAATCTCGCGTAAATTACCTGAATGTAACCTACGGCGTAAAGTCGTGGCTGCTCACGCTCGACCACAAGCGCATTGCGCTGCTCTACCTCGGCACGATTACGCTCACGTTCGTCGTAGGCGGCATGGCCGCCGTGCTGATGAGGCTCAACCTCATCGAGCCGCAGGGCGCGCTGGTCGAGCCGGAAACCTACAACAAGCTGTTTTCGATCCACGGCATCATTATGGTCTTTTTCTTTCTGGTGCCTTCGATCCCCGCTACGCTGGGAAATTTCCTGATTCCCCTGATGATCGGGGCTCGCGACGTGGCCTTCCCGAAGCTGAACCTGATGAGTTGGTACGTGTTCGTCACGGGCGCGGCGTGCGTGATGTATGCCGTGATGACCGGCGGGGTGGACACCGGATGGACCTTCTATACACCCTATAGCAGTTCCTACTCGCACACGCACGTGATTGCGGCAGCGCTGGGGATTTTTATTGCGGGGTTTTCGTCCATTCTGACGGGGCTGAATTTCCTCGTGACCATCCACAAGATGCGCGCTCCGGGTATGACCTGGTTCCGGCTGCCTTTATTCATCTGGGCGATGTACGCAACGAGCCTGATTTTCGTATTGGGAACTCCCGTGATCGCGGTGACGCTGCTCCTGTTAGGAGCCGAGCGACTGTTGCACGTGGGCATCTTCGATCCCGCGATCGGAGGCGATCCCCTGCTGTTCCAGCACTTATTCTGGTTCTATTCGCATCCCGCTGTGTACATCATGATCCTGCCTGGAATGGGCGTGATCAGCGAACTGATCACGGCGTTCTCGCGGAAGAAGATTTTTGGCTACAGCTTTGTAGCGTTTTCCAGCCTCGGGATCGCGATCATCAGTTTCGTGGTGTGGGGCCATCACATGTTCGTCACGGGCCAGTCGCTTTACGCGGGGCTGGTGTTTTCCGTGCTCAGCTTCGTGGTGGCAATTCCCTCGGCGGTGAAGGTGTTCAACTGGACCGCGACTCTCTATAAAGGGTCCATTTCCTACGAAGCTCCCATGCTGTACGCGCTCGGGTTTATCGGCCTCTTCACGATGGGCGGACTGACCGGGTTGTTCCTCGCATCCCTTGCAACGGACGTTCATCTGAACGGGACCTACTTTATCGTTGCGCACTTCCACTACATCATGGTGGGCGGCGCAGTGATGGCGTATTTGGGGGGCATTCACTACTGGTGGCCGAAGATTACGGGCCGGCTTTACCCCGATTTGTGGGCGCGCTTCGCCGCACTGATTATCTTCGTCGGATTCAACCTGACGTTCTTCCCGCAATTCATGCTGGGATACCTGGGCATGCCGCGCCGGTACGGAATTTACCCGGCGGAGTTCCAGGTGCTGAACGTGATGTCGTCGGCAGGCGCGTCGATCCTGGCAATCGGTTATGTGATTCCCCTCATTTATTTCTACTGGTCCTGGAATTACGGACCGCCAGCGGGCCCCAATCCATGGGGAGCGAAGGGCCTGGAGTGGACGACGGCTTCACCTCCGCCGACGGAGAATTTTGATCACATTCCGATTGTGACCGAAGACGCATACAACTACCCCACCGCGGACGTGGCCAGTGAGTGATACGGCATTGCATCATCCGAACCCCACCGGGTTCGCGCACCAGTTCGAGGATCTGGAGCAGCAGCACGAGGCCGGACGGCTGGGAATGTGGATTTTCCTGGCCACCGAAATTCTTTTCTTCGGCGGGATGTTCACTTCCTACACGATCTATCGCGCGCTGCATCTGCCGTCTTTCATCATTGGGAGCCACCTTCTCGAGGTAAAGTTTGGCGCGACGAACACCGTCGTGCTCATCTGCAGCAGCTTGACGATGGCTCTTGCGATTCGCTCGGCGCAGGTGGGCAAGAGCAAGTCGAGCATCATCTTTTACCTGATCCTGACGATGATTCTGGGCGCCCTGTTTCTGGGGCTCAAGCTTCGCTTCGAGTGGTACCACGATTATGTGGAGCATATCGTTCCGGGCTTTGGTTTTCAGTATCGTCCCGAATGGGGCTCGGCGGCTCCCGAAGTGCAGATGTTCATGTGCTTCTACTTTTTTATGACTGGCCTGCACGCGCTGCATATGGTGGTCGGTTTGGGTATTCTCGCGGTGCTGGTTGCGATGGCCGCTCGCGGAAGGTTTACGTCTCAGTATTACGTTCCGCTCGAGATCAGTGGTCTTTACTGGCACTTCGTCGATATCGTGTGGATCTTCCTGTTCCCGCTCCTATACCTGATTGGCGGGCGCTATATGACGGGAGGCCACTGATGGCCGGTCATGGCGAGCAACTGGAGCATACTCCCCACGTGGTGCCTGTTTCGACCTATGTGGGCGTTTTCATCGCTCTGTTGGTTGGCACGGGTCTCACTACGGCAGTGGCCTACGTGGACCTGGGCCGGTGGAATACGGTGGTCGCGCTTGCCATCGCCGTAGTGAAGATGCTTCTTGTGGTTCTCTTCTTTATGCACGTGAAATACAACCCAGGCCTAACGAGGATCGTTATCGTGGGCGCTTTCTTCTGGCTGGGTATCATGATCTGTTTTTCGATGGCCGATGAGCTGACGCGGGGGTGGGAATACACCCCGCTTCCGTGGAACCCGGGATTGATCCTTCCGTATCTGTTTCACTTCCTCTTCTAAATAAGACACCACTTCTGCGCGCGGAATCTCGGGCTACGCAACGCGGAGGGATTCTTCGCGTTCTCATCAGAATGACTGCTCGCAAGCGTTTGGGCGCGGTGAAGTAAGTCTCAACGGTAGACGCGGAAGGCTACGACGGCGTTCAATCCGCCGAAAGCGAAAGAATTCGACAGCGCCGCTTCTACGCGGGCGGCACGCGGCTGATTGGGAACATAGTCGAGGTCGCATTCCGGGTCGCGCTCATTGTAGTTCGCCGTCGGGGGCAGGATCCCATGATAAAGAGCCAGAATCGTGGCGATGGACTCGAGTGCGCCCGCCGCGCCCAAGGCGTGTCCGTGAAGCGATTTGGTGGAACTCACCGCAATGTTGTCCGCATGTGCACCAAAAACCTCCCGGATGGCGCGCGTCTCCGTAGGATCATTGCCGGGCGTTCCCGTGCCATGAGCGTTGATGTAGCCGACTTGCGAGGGCTGCAGGCCGGCGTCGCGCAATGCGGCTCGCATGGCGCGAGCGGGACCTTCTACCGTCGGTTGAGTGAGATGGTGCGCGTCGGACGACATGCCTGAGCCACAGATTTCCGCATAGATTCGTGCACCGCGCGCCTCGGCCGCGTCCAAGGGCTCCAGAATCATCATCGCTCCGCCCTCGCCGAGGATCATGCCGCGGCGGTCCTTGCTGAACGGCCGGCAGGTGTCGGGGGCGATCACCCGCATGGCCTCCCACGCCTTCAGAAGACCAATTGTGAACGGGGCTTCACTGCCGCCCGTTATAGCCATCTCAGCATCGCCTTCGCGGACCAGGCGGAAGGCCTGCCCGATCGCATGGTTGGAGGAAGAACAAGCTGTCGAAACGGTGTACGTGGGCCCGCTCACACGTGCATCCATGGAGATGTGGCTGGCTCCGGCGTTCGCCATGGTCTTGGGAATCGTGAGGGGATGAACGCGTCCGCGCCCTGCGACGTAGAGATCCTCGAAACCTGTCTCGAGCGCAGCTTGGCCGCCAACCGCCGAACCGCACACGATCGCGCCTCTCTCGCGCAACTCCGGCGAGAGATCGAGTCCTGAGTCTCTGAGAGCCTCGCGAGCGGCCACCACCGAGAACTGCGCGAAACGGTCGATCTGCGCGTCCTTGCCGCCCTCGAAGTGCTTCAGGGGGTCAAATCCGCGAACCTGTGCGCCATTCTGGAAGCGAAGCGTCGAACAATCAATTCCCCGGATCGGGCCTATCGCGGGCCGGCCTTCGCTGAGGGACTTCCAGGTTTCGCTCAGGTTCAAACCCAGAGGGCAGATGATTCCAAGGCCAGTGATAGCCACGCGGCGCGGCATCATTCGCGGGAGCCAGTCAGCGGGCGGCGAGGCCGCATGTCGTTACGGAAGAGCAAGGCTTCTGAAGGAGTCATCAGGTTGGGCAAGTTCAAGTGGCGGGCGTGGCCGAACCAAGTGACGCATCAGGAGGGGCGGCCGCGAGAATTTTCTTTACACCTTCCACGATATCATTCACCGAGCGGATGGACCGAACATCATCATCTGGGATGGAAATCTTGAATGCGTTCTCCAGTTCAAAGAGCAGCGTGAAAACGTCCAGTGAGTCGATGCCCAAATCCTGCAAATTTGTCTCCAGAGTGATTTTGTCCGCCGGGATTCGTTTCACCGAAGCCAGCGTTGCGATTACTTTTTCCGCGACTGCATCAGCCATGAAACGCTCCTGGATCGCTGCTATTCAATGTCGCATGCCTCTCTTAACGGCTCTCAAAAACACAAAAGTATGACGAACCTAGCCCAGCCCCTGTGAGAAATCAAATTCTAGCAGGAGTTGCTGGCGCTTGCCGGTGATTTTGCGGCTGGTGTAAAACTGTGAGATATCGAAGCCGCTCTCATTATTGAATCATCCGCGGCGATACTCCAGCATTGATCCAGACGGCTCCCGCGGCGCCGACGCCTGTCGAAATCAGCACAAGCAGCGAGGAAAAAGGACGCCCGCTGACGCCAGCTAAAACGATCTCGAGAACAAATGCCGGCGCCACGATGCAAAGCGCGAGAAAGCACGCCCGCAATGGCATGGAGCGAAGGTTTCTGCCCGCGGTGCCGCTCAATGCGCCTCCGGCGAAGAAAAGCACAAAGTAATAGCCGCAGGCGTAAAGGTCCAAGGCGCTTGGCCTTACATCATGAACGAGCCGGCCCACAACAGCCCCGGGGCCCAGTCGATAGGTGCGCGACAGCACGCCGTTGAGATCCAGCGACGCCGTTGCGCCATCGTAGGAGAAAAGCAGATCGATCGGGCGATTCGTGTTGATCGCGGAGCGCTCCATCCAGACAAACGGGGAGCGGTTCCCGCAAAGGGAATTGCGCAAACGAAGAGTCAGAGTCGTATTCTGCTGTCCAACTTCAAAATCGGCGACGTTGGGCCGATGCGCGGACAGCGAGACAATCGGGGCATCGATCCCGACCAGTTCCGCAGGCTTAAAGAGTATCCGCAGGGTGAATTGATTGGTCGATTGTGCCGCAGTAACCAGGCCGGTTACGGAGGCCCGCGAAGTAAGCCAACTCCGGCCATCCAGACGAAGATACGGAGGGTCGGCGCCGGAAGGTGAGGCTGGGAACCAGGAAAGCCCCGGAAGAACATTTTGCTGCGCCCGGAACGAACCCGGCGTGGAAAAATCGTAGGAGGCAAGCGGCCCGTACTGGAGATCAGAACCCGCGCCGCTCGAACTGAGGCTCCGAACCGATCTCCTCGAAAGCGCCCGATTCCAGAGCTGGAGGCTGAAAACTTCGCCCTTCCAGGCGTGCGGATCTCCCACCGCGGCACTTCCGCCGGCATTATTTCCGACGAGCAGCAGATCGTCGGAGTGCCAGTTCCCGAGGCGGGTCTGCATCTGTACCAGAGCGGAAATTAAAAGCCACGCCGCGAAGTAAATCGCAATCACCGCCGCGGCGCGGCGCGGCGTCAAAAATTCTGTGAGTAATTCCTGGCCTTTCGAAAGACGCCATAAGGCGGCGCGGCCGCATGCCAAAAACAGCGCTGAGCCTAAAATTGCTCCGGCCCCGTTCGTGAGAATGTCTTCCCAGCCGGAATCCCTCCCAGCCGTGTACAGCTGCAGGAATTCGATGGTGTAAGAGAGCAACACGGAAATCAGTACGGAGCAGCCTAGCATTGCCCGGTGCGACCGGCCGCGTTCACGCAATTTTGCCGAAAGTGCGAACCCTAAGGGAACGAAAAGCAGCACATTCAAGAGAACGTTGCGCCCACTAGGGTCTTTCCCACGCCCGCCGAGAAGAAAAGGGGACCGATTCGACGGTACTCTCGCATGCGGGACGAATCGAAAGGGGAACAGCGTGAGAAAAAGGATGCCCAGAACTGTGAGAATCAGTAGCCGGCTTGACCAGCGCGCGGAGAGTGCAGATTTCTGGGCGCTGTTTCCGTTCTCCATGGGTTTCGACCGAGTCGGGCGGCGAAAGCAAAAGTCTAGCACGCTTGGCTCGGCGGTCCGCCAAAAGGCCGTCTAGGTCACGTCACATGTAGTAACGAGAGAACTGAGAGTCCTGTACAAACATAACCGAACAGCACGGGTACTCGGGTGTTTCATGTACAGGTGCACCACCCTGTCCCTCGTATGTCCTCCTGTCCAGTAGTACTTCACACCTTCTTCCGTCGACAATCCCCAATGGCATTAGACTTCAAGAAAAGGTGTGAAGCTATTGATATTGAAGCAATTGAGCTGCTTCCCCGGGTTTCGCAAGCTGATCTTGGCAACTGCACTGATTGCAACCACCGGTCTGGGAGGCTGCGTCGCGACCACGCGCCAGTCTTCCGCCACAGCCTTATCTGGTAGTACCACAGCAACTGCGGGGATTTCGTCTCCGACTGATGACGCGATTCTCTCCGTGAGCAGTTCCAACTTGAGTTTCGGGAGTGTGGAGGTTGGCGCGGCCACCTCCCAGCTTCTCAGTCTAACCAACCAGGGAAGTGCGAATCTCCATATTTCGGCGGTATCAGCTTCCGGCAATGGCTATAGCGTGAGCGGCGGCTCCGGCGTGACGCTCGTGCCGAACCAGTCGGTTACCGTCTCTGTTAATTTCGGTCCCACGGTCGCGGGGTATGCTGCGGGTTCTCTCAGTGTCGCAAGCGACGCGACAAATCCTGCGGTACAGGTGAGCATGTCCGGCACGGGTATCACCGCGCAGGTCGGATCGCATTCGGTCACACTCTCCTGGACCGCGAGTACTTCACAGGTGACCGGATATAACATCTACCGCAGCACCGTATCGGGCGGCCCCTATGCGAAAGTGAACACGGCTATCGATCTCAGCGCTACTTATACAGACTCAGGACTCGCAAGCGGCGACTATTTTTATGTGGTCACTTCCGTCGAGAACGGTATGGAGAGTGGTTATTCCAACGAAGTGGCGGTTGTGATTCCGTAGTTCTTCATTGCGGTGTTCTTCGCCCTCGATTTCCGCGGTGACCCTCTCTTCATCGGCTCGGTCCAGTACGAGGTTTTGCGGTCTGAAAGCAGCCGCGCCTGCCACGCGAGACTAGCTCATTGCTATGGCATAATAACGGCGGCCCATGTGCCAGTCCCCGGCCCATTTTGCAAGACCGTGACTTCCCGGACCAAAATTCGAAGGAAACTGCTGGCCGCGCACCGCAAGCTGCGGGAGTTTCGGATGATCGCCAAGGGGCTTGTGTCCACGAGGCATCCCTTACTCGTCCACATCATTCCCATTCGCCGCTGCAATCTTGCCTGCACGTATTGCAACGAGTTCGACGATTTTTCCAAGCCGGTGGCGACCGAAGAGATGTTCCGGCGCATCGATCGCCTGGGCGAAATGGGAACCTCGATCGTCACGATCAGCGGTGGGGAACCCCTGCTGCATCCCGACCTTGACGCGATCATCGCCCGCATCCGCAAGAACGGAATGATGGCTGGGCTGATTACCAACGGCTATCTGCTGGTAGCGGACCGCATCGAACGGCTCAACCGCGCTGGCCTGGAATATCTTCAGATCAGCATCGATAACGTTCAGCCCGACGACGTTTCGAAGAAAAGCCTGAAAGTGCTGGATCAGAAGCTCGCGCTGCTCGCCGAACACGCGGAGTTTCAGGTGAATATCAATTCCGTGCTTGGGAGCGGCGTCCGCAATCCGGAAGACGCTTTGACGGTGGCGCATCGCGCGCTGCAGCTGGGCTTCACCTCGACCGTCGGCATCCTGCATGACGGCAACGGGCAGTTGCAGCCGCTGGGCTCGCGCCAGACCGAAATTTTCGAAGAGATCATGTCGCTGGGAAAGCGTTCGTTCACGCGCGTGAACAAATTCCAGCACAATATCGCGCGCGGGGCAGGAGAATAACTGGCGCTGCCGGGCTGGCTCGCGCTACCTCTACATTTGCGAAGACGGACTGGTGCACTATTGCTCCCAACAGCGCGGCTACCCGGGCATTCCGCTTGCGGAATACACGGCCGGGCAGCGTGATCGGGAATTCCTCACCAAGAAGGGTTGCGCGCCCCGCTGCACGGTTTCCTGCGTGCACCAGATATCGGTAGTTGATTCGTGGCGCGCGCCGCAGACGATCGCCCCAGGGCCCTCGCCCGATTCCGGCCAGCTCGTTCAACTCACCGGGTCCACGCGCGATTAGCTTGCACGCCACGAACCCCTTTCCCCGTTGCGGCGTTCGCGTTAAAGTCCTGAAAGAATCCTTCACAGTATTTGCAAACGGAGAGGCTGCATTTCGATGAGCTTCGTTGTAGCGCTTGTTGTTGGAATTTTCGCCGCCGCCCTCGTTGGCGCGATCGCCTGGACCGCCGGGCGGCGTTCCGAAGCGCAGCTTTCCGCCGTGAGGCAGGAGATGCAAAGCTCACTGGCCGCGCAGGGCCAGTCCGTAACGGCTCAAATCAATCATCTTGTGCAGGCCATGACGCAGCAGTTGGGGCAGGTCCGCCAGGAATTGCAGAGTGGCGTCGCGTCCACGGGCCAACTCGCCACCGACGCCCAGAGGGACGTGGCGCAGCGGCTGCAATCCTCCACCGACGTGCTGCTGCAGATGAGCCAGAAAATCGGCGAGGTGCATCAGACGAGCCAGGATCTCTCGAAAGCAACGCAGACCTTGCAATCCGTGCTGGGCGGGGCAAAGACGCGCGGCACGCTGGGAGAGGTGACCCTCGAGCGTCTACTGGGAGATGCCCTTCCGCAGGGCGCCTACTCAACGCAATATCGCTTCGCCTCCACCGGCGCCATTGTGGATGCGATCGTGCGCAGTGGAGAGCGCCTGCTCTCGATCGACTCAAAATTTCCACTCGAGGCGTATCGGCGGCTCGTGGAGTTCGGCGACGAAGCACGGCGCGAGTTTTCGCTGGCGGTCCGCAGGCACGCCGACTCTATCGCGGAGAAATACATACTGCCCAGTGAGCATACCTATGATTACGCGCTAATGTTCGTGCCGTCGGAAGGGGTTTACTACGAGCTGTTGATGACCCAGGATGCCAAGTACGGCCGGCTCGATGAATATTGCCGCGAGAAGCGCGTTTTTCCGGTATCGCCGAACACGTTTTATGCGTGCTTGAGCGCCGTCGCCATCAGCCTCCAGGGACAGAAAATCGAAGAAAACGCGCGGCATCTTCTGGCGGGCATGGCTGGGTTGAAAAAGCAGTTCGAATCGTTCGCGGACGTGTACGAGAAAATCGGAACCCATCTTCGCCACACCCAGCAGTGCTACGAAGAAGCGGACAGCCGTCTCACGCGGGCGCGCAATTCCCTCGAACAGATGTCGCAAGGCGCGTTGCCGGCAGTCGAAGCGAAAGCCCTGGAACCCAGCACCAACTGAACGGATACTGTCCCTGCCTGTAGCCCTTGATCTCGAATGACGCGAGGGATCTGCATTGTC
Organism: uncultured Acidobacteriota bacterium; assembly: GCA_963697575.1. Classification (GTDB taxonomy): domain Bacteria; phylum Acidobacteriota; class Terriglobia; order Acidiferrales; family UBA7541; genus Palsa-295. The sequence continues at coordinate 123,481 of CAVOOP010000029.1, forward strand.
TTTGCTTTGCAAGCGCGCTACAGGACTAGAGCTTGGCGCGTGCTGCCGCAAGAATCGTGCGCAGGTCGCCCTCGATGATGCGGATAATAATTTTGTCGAGATCGCGGCGCGGGCCCTCAAGATTCCGAGGGTTGCGTCCCAGCACGCGGGCGAGCCGATCGATTTCCTGCTCGTCCGCCTTCTCCGCCAGAGGAGCTGCGGCCTCCAGGTATCGTCGAGCGGCATTCACGTCGGGTGAGGGTAAAAGCCGTGCATCAAGGGAGAAATCTCCCGAACGGATCGCCTCCACTTCCAGGGACGCACAATTTTCCTTGCCGCCGCTGGTCACCAACTCCCGCACATCTCCTTTCAGGAACCGGAGTATGCCCGGCGTTTCGTTCTCGACGACAATACGCAGCGGCTCATCCGTGCCCCGCGCATTTACACTTAACCGCCCTTTCTGGCCTGGCAGTAGAGCGGGCTTCGGGAAACTGGGGTTCGAACGTCACAAGAGTCGTGTGCGCGGCCCACTGCCCGCTGGCGGTCTGGACCGAAATCTCCGCGGGACCGGCAGCCGCCTTTGGGCCAGGCATAACGGACAGGCATTCGGGCGATGAAGCCATGACGAGCGCCGGCTCGCCGTTCAGCCTCACGTGGTTCGCGTCGGCATCGCTGCGAAAACGGCTGCCGCAAATGGAAAATGGCTCGTGCAGGGACGCCACGGCGGCGCCCAGATCGCGTCCTGCGGATTCTCCGGCGGATTCGCATCCAAAAGCGCGGCAGTCGATGAACCAGAGCCTTTTGCAATCAGCGCGCTGCCCGCAGAGGGAGCGATAAATGAAGCACGCCCGGTGGCATCCGTTACGACGTGCTGGCCGCTTCCAAGGTCGAGTGTTACATCGGAAGCAAGCCGGCCATCAACGCCAAGCACCGCCAGCGTAGCGGGCCGCCCGGCGACAACTTTTGCGGGAAGGACAATCGTAACAGTCCACTTGTTAGACGCAGCAGACTGGGCGCCAACCGGCCCCGTACCCTGCAACAAAAATGCAATCGCCAGAAGGAATCCGTTCAGGATGCGCGCTGCATGCGGGTTTCTGGGTAATGGCTGCGCGGAATTGTTTCGGTCATACGGACATAGATCGGAGTTAAGTAGCGGACAATTAGTATAGCGAAAGGCTCGCATCGCGCACGCCGCTACTCGTCGAGCCGGACGACAAACGCAGTGAACTGGTCCGTCGAATGGAGACGATCAGCTAGAGCGCGTGCGGCAGCCTCGCTCGGCAGGCGGCCTACGCGGACGCGGTAAAACCGGCCATTCGGTAGCGTCGAACGGAACGATGATAACCGGAGGGTAGCGTTCCACCAATCGTGTCCGAAGCCGTTCCGCATTGTCCTGTACTAAAAATGCGCCCACCTGTACTCCGAAGAATCCTTCCAGCGGATTCGGTCCGGAAACCATCTCAAGCCGAACCGTCGCCGTGCCAGGACCCACCATCTCGATTGCTTGCGCCGCCGCCAGCGACAAATCGATTACGCGATTGGCCACAAAGGGGCCGCGGTCGTTGACGCGCACTTCGGTTTGTTTGCCATTCGCCAGATTGGTCACGCGCACTACGCGCCAAAGGGTAGCGTGCGGTGTGCCGCGGTCATATCGTGCATATCATAGATTTCGCCGTTCGACGTTCGATGGCCATTGAACGGAATGCCATACCACGAAGCCACGCCCTCTTCGACGTAAAGTCCCGGGCGCGGCGGGTTGCCGCTCCACTGGCGGCGGGGGTCCTGACGGTGCGATGGTGCGGCTGGCCGGTGGCTGGCGGGATATGGACTGGCCGGGGGCCTGTGCCGGAACCTGCGCCGGAACTTGAGTCTGATAGGTGCGGTGCGCGCAGCCTGCGGCCAAAACCCGCAAAGCGCCGGGAGCAGGGCAGCCGTGGGATGCCGGGCCGCATGTCGAGGCGTTGAGCAGCCTAAGATTCTGGAAGCGCTCTCCCCGAAGATGAGAGATTTCACGCGTGATCCCTATTCATTGGCCCGTTCTTTGGCTCGTCCACTGGCTCGTCCATTGGCTCATTCATTTGTTTGCGCGCATTTTTCTGTATGATAGAGACGATTCATTATAGAACGCATCTTATTCTCGAAGGATACTCATTGCCACTTTCACCCCGTCAGCGCATGAAGCTGGAGCGATTCCGCCAAAAGATGAAGGGCCTCTTCGCTGGCGGCGAGCCGGAAAAGCCGCGCCCCAAACTTTGTCCCTCGTGCGGCACGCTGGTCGGCGCCGGCGCCACGCGTTGCCACCAGTGCGGCGCCAGCATGACGTTCTCCGTCGCGGCCGCCAGCCGCTCGCTCGGCAGCGTGCTGCCAACCACGTCGCCGGCCACCTATGGCATCCTCGGCTTCAGCTGCCTTCTCTACATCGTCAGTTTTTTGTGGACGCTTCGCCTAAGCGGTCTTTCGCAGCCAAGCGGCGGAGCATTCGGCATCCTGAATAGCCTTGGCGGGATCGACGGCCAGGTTCTCCAGAGGTTCGGGGCGTCGCTGCCGCTCGCTTATAACCTGCAGCAGCCTTGGCGTTTTGTGATGGCCGTGTTTCTTCACGGCAGCCTGCTCCATATAGGCTTCAATATGTGGGTTCTGATGGACGTCGGTCCGCAGATCGAGGAGCTATACGGCTCGGCGCGTTCTTTTTCATTTACGTCACTTCGGGCATCGGTGGGTATTGCTCAGCAGTTACTTCAACCATTTCAGCGTGGGCGGATCGGGGGCAATCCTTGGTCTGATCGGCGTGCTGCTTGCCATCACGACGGGCCGCCGCAGCGCCGGGATGAAGATGCTTCGCCAGCACATCATCCGCTGGCTGATTTACATACTGGTGTGGGGCTTGTTATTCCCGGGAATCGACAACTTCGCGCACTTGGGTGGTTCGATCACGGGTTCATCCTCGGAAGGATCATGATGGACCGCCCGCCGCTTTCTCCCGAGGAACGCAAACGCGCCTACTTGCTGGGCTGGTCTGCCGCGCTCATCGTTGCACTGAGCTTCGCAATGACCGTCTACGCGAATCTTCACGTCCCGCCTAACGGATCCTAGGACCTCCGAGTCAGAAGTGAAAACGATACCGCACGGAGGCAATGATCTCGCGGGGGGCGTTATAGTGGGTTCCGGCAAAAGTGCTGTCCAGACCCAACAGATAACGGCTATTGGACAAATTCAAAGCCGTCAATCCAATCGACCAGCGCTCGCGAATGGACTTCCCGAATTCAATGTCTCCCGTTATGTGTGGCGGCAAATGGGCCGGGCCATCGATCTTCAGAAAGCCCGAGCCATAAACAACATTGGTTGAAAACCACGACTGCCAAGGAAGCTGATATTCGACTCCCGTGGTCAGCGTGTTTCTCTGATCGTGGTCGAGATAGCAGTAGCCGGTCAAGCACTGAGCCGGAACCGGTTCGATCAATCCGCCGCTCGGGGCTCCCTTGAACTCCGCTGACATGTTCGAGAAGGCCAGGTGAAAGCGCAGAGACTTCGCCACGGCAGGCGACCGAACAGCTGCCTCCGTGCCATTGATGCGGGCGTTGGGCGTCGTCAGGGGCAAAAGGATATTCGAGTTGCCGAGCACGTCATGGTCGAGGAAGTTTACGGCACTCGTGGCGAAGTGATCGAAGTCGAAAATCCAGCCGCGAACGGGGATCGTGAGCCCGAACTCCCTCTGAATGTCACGTTCACCGTGAAGGGGCAGAAACTCGAAGCCTGACTCCAAGGCCTGAAACCCAAAGAGCGCTCCTGACACTGTGTAAAGCGGGGGCGCCTGATAGTAGGTGCCGTAAAAACTGCGAAGCACCCAGTTGACCTTCGGGATCTGAACCGAGGCTCCCACGCGCGGGTTAGCGGCATTTTCAGTTGTGGAGCCAGAAAAATGCGTCACTCGCACGCCCCCATCCAGGGTCAGCCACTTCCACGGCTTGTATTGCTCGTTGGCGAATGCCGCCCCTACCCCACCGATCGGGACCTCCGACACAAGCTCGGATGCGGTGCTGGTTGCCAGGCTAAAGGAGGTGCTGTTGTGCTGGAAGAAGCCGTAAGCCCCCACCTCCAGGTTATGCGGACCGTGGACATAGTTCAGTTCCACCTGGCTGCCGAAGTAGTTCGAGATGTTTTCGCTCGATGCAATGAGGGGATCGGTCGGGCCGCCTTTATAATCTCCGTTGTTGTAGTGATAAAAGGGAGAGACGGTCAGCAGCGCGCTTGAATTGATCGTGTGGACCCAGGAAAACGTTGCGAACGAATCCAGTTCCTGGTCCGTGTCGCGGTATCCCTCCGCCTCCTGTGCTGGGAAGTTTGGGATTTGAAAGTGGTCGTTGCGGACCGAAGCCGTCCAGCGAAGTTCGTCGGCGGGTGTGGCTTTGTAGTCCATCGATGTGATGAAGCCTTCGCCGCTTCCCAGATTATGGATCACTTGTTCGGTGGGAGGTTCCAGACCAAGATCCGTGCGGTTGGCGCTGACGCTTGCATAATATGCAAATTTCGCAGTATGCCCGCCGAAACCGATCTGGTCATTGCTTTGGTTGTAGCTGCCATAGGTGAGCGTGAGATCGGCGTCATTGTTGAACTCAAAACCAGAGCGGGTGAGCACGTTTACCTGCCCATAGGTGCGGTCTCCATTCTGAGCGCCGTAACCCCCCCGGTTGATCTCGACCTCCTCGATGTCCTTAGGATCGAGTGCGCGGCCCACATTGCTGGACATGTTTGTGTTAGGCACCGGCACGCCGTTGATCGACCAGTTCACCTGATGCCCGCCTCGAATGTGCAGGTGATCGTGCAAGACGAATGCGCCGGGGGTCGTTTCCGTGACGAATTGAAGGCTGCTCATGCGATCGGCGCCGGGAAGCTTGAGAATATCTTCGCCCGATTCCATCACAGGAGGGCTGGCGGCATCGGGAGCGGTAGCTTCCAGGGTGGAGGAAGCTGTGACTTCCACAGTGCTCGTCACCGCGCTCACGGTCATCGTCAATTGCAACTCCGGAGCGCTTCCCATCGTCACCTGGATCGCCTCGCTGATCATTGCAAAGCCTGGTTGCTCGACTTGGAGCTTATATTCGCCAATCGGCACGGCGCTGATGATGAAGCCCCCGGCCATATCCGTTCGATTCACCTGCGTCCAGGATGACGCCGTCGCCATGAGTGTTACCGCTGCGTCTGGGATTACCGAACCGGTGGCATCTTTGACGGTGCCGCGCACAGTGCCGAAGCCTTGACTATGGGCTACGGACGCTGCAGTCGTGGATAGCACTGCAAACAGCAGTAACTTTCGCGTTGTAACCATACGCCCTCCGCACTCACTGCCACACAACAACGCTTCGTTGGAAAGCGTATGCGATGGCGCGCAAAAAGCCCGTGACACGAGGCACGCGGGGAAGTGACGACGATCACGGGACTTATGGCGAGGGTAGCGGGGGTTGGCGGGCGTGCTCGATTGGCTGATCAGGCGCGATCGATCCGAAAGATCCACATGGACTGAAACAATTTCCGAGGGTCCAAGAATGAATGCGGCTTTTGGCACAGAGTGACGTCGACTCGAAGGCCTATTGGCGTCAGCACGCTGCCCTTCCTATCTTTCCTCACAAACACCTTGAACTTCCGTCTAAAGCCTCCCCCTGCATAGCCGATAACTCCAGCGAGGTATTTTATGGAAGGTCAAGGCAACGGTATGGCGAGAGCTTTACCGCGAGATATGAGCAGTTCGGTGTTTCCAAATCATATCCATGAGCGCGCCCCTCAATCTCACACACACCAGTGCTCACGATCTGAAAACCAGCCGCCTTCCTCCGACCCGGCCGCGCTTCTGACCGGTCTTCTCAATACGGCTCCCGTAGACCTCTGCCGCATCAGCGAGGAAATGCAGGCTCATCCTGACCTGCGCGCTCTGGTGGTCAGGCTGGCCGCCTACCCCTCGCTTTCGACCGACGCCCTGGGAACCACGCTTGAGCAAGCCGTCGTCGTAATTGGAATAGCCCGGCTGCGAGCGTTGGTATACCTCTGGTCACTGCTGCGGCAAAAACGCAGGTCAAACCGCATTCCCGATGCGCGCGAATCGAATTCCACCTTTGGCGGGCGACACAAAACGTTCTCGCGCAACCGGAGCATGTCGCAAAAGGAAATCGCTCATCTCGCAAAGTTTCTCGACTCGCTGGAGTCCGATTCAGTCGTTCCGCAGAAATACCAGGCGCCACTCGAATCGTCCGGACCTGAGGATGCAGAATTCCTCGAACTCACCGATTTGCTTGTGCGCGACATTGTGTCGTTCATCCCCTCTATTGTTTCAGCGTTTCGCGAACAGCGGAATCCCTCCGCAGCGGTTATGCGTTTACGCAAAAAGGATTCAGAATGAAGCCCATTCGTGTGTTAATCGTGGACGACTCCGCTGTTATGCGGAAGATTGTTGAGAGAAGCCTTCGCCAGGCCGGCATCGAGATCCTGGAAGTGCTAGAGGCCGGAAATGGCGTCGAGGGCCTGGCCGCTATCCAGCAGTGCGCCGTAGACCTGATCCTGAGCGACATCAATATGCCTGCCATGGATGGCCTCGAGTTTCTGCAGGGACTTCGCACATTGGACAACGCGAAGAACACGCCAGTGGTGATGATCACAACAGAAGGCAGCGAATCTCGCGTGGTTGAAGCCCTGACCGCCGGTGCCCGGGGATATATCCGCAAGCCATTTACTCCCGATCAGGTCAAGGAGCGCGTGACTCCGCTCCTGGAAGGTGCGCGATGAACCCAGCTCTCTCTGAGAAATCGACGTCCCACTTCCGCCCGGACGCTACGTGGTATCCCCTGATCCAGGCGGCCGCGCATGAAGTGTTCCAGATGATGGTCGGCACCGAAGTGCAGCCGGGTGATTTCCCGCCGGAGCCACAGGTCGGTGAGGTTTCCGCAATGGTCGGGTTGGCGGGAGCGCTCTGCGCCGTTTTTCGGATTCGCTGTCCCCAGGATGTCGCCGCGAACATTGCCACGAAAATGCTGGGCGGCCAAGGCGATCCGAGTCAAGTTTGCGACGCGATGGGTGAAATCTGCAACATGGTCGCGGGAAATTTCAAAGGCAAGATCTCGGGGCTCTCAGACCAGTGCATGCTCTCGGTGCCGACTGTAGTGGTGGGCGCCGATTTCAACGTTTACTCGAGCAGCCAGGAACGCATCGAAGTCACCCTGACGTACGATGGCAAGCCGGTCTGGTTAACCCTGGAAATCAGTAACTAAGCATTCGGGGCGACCTTCAGAGAACGCGAAAAGTGTCGGATATTAAGTCGAGAACCTTAATTTCATTTTTATACATCACCTGGCAACTCTTGCCGCCCACTCATTCTCTGCCGTGCAACGTTTGCTGACATCGGTCTGGGAGTAACGCCCGCCGACCGCAGCCCTCGCGTTATCAACACGTCTCCTTGTATTGCCCTGCGTTTGATTGTTGGAGAACGCCGTGCATTCTCCGCCCCAGGAACAACACATGGACAGTGGATACTACGCCGCTTTCACCGGACTCATCGCTCGCATGGACGCGCTTGACGTGGTCGCGAATAATCTGGCCAACGTGAGCACCACCGGTTTCCGCGGCCAGCACGAATTCTATGAGGCGGTCACCGCGAACGCCGGCGCGGCTGTTCTTAGTCCGTTGAATATCGCCATCAATAATTATGGCGTGCTGGGCGGCGTCAACCTGGATATACAGCAGGGAAGCCTTCAGTCAACGGGCAATACTCTCGATCTGGGGATTCGCGGTGCTGCTTTTTTTGCCGTGCAAACGTCGCGCGGAACCCGCTACACGCGGAACGGCTCGTTTCACGTGAGTGCAGCAGGCCAGATTGTGACGCAGGATGGCGATCCGGTGCTCGGGAACTCGGGCCCGATCCAAGTGCCGGAAGGCGCCCTCGGCGTCGCGTCCGACGGCACCGTCACGGTGAACAATTCGGTCACCGGCCAGATCCGACTCGCCTCTTTTGCGCCAGGCACGGACCTGACGCCTGAAGGAAACACAAATTTCGTGGCTCCCGTGGGAAGTGAAAAACCTGCCACCGATTCGACCATGGCTTCTGGAATGCTCGAAGGCTCAAATCTGAGCGCCGTCAAAGAAACAGTCACCCTGATGGTCCTGCAGCGCCACACGGAGATGCTCGAGAGAACTCTCTCGATTTTTCTCGACGATTTTAATCGCACCGCGGTGCAGGACCTGGCCCGCGACTGAAGTTCCCATAGGAGCAAAAATGTTCCGATCGCTCTATACGGCTGCAAGCGGCATGGAGGCGCAGGAGATGAACCTCGACAACATCGCCAACAACCTCTCTAATGCCAACACTTCCGGATTCCGCAGCCGCCGCCTCCAGTTCGAAGATCTCATCTACCAGACTGTTGTTACGCCGGGCGCACCAAATACACAGCAAACAATCATTCCGGCCGGCTTGCAAGTGGGGCTCGGCTCGCGGTCCGCCGCCACCGAAGTGATTCAGCAACAGGGAAATTTCAACGCCACCGGCAACCCACTCGATCTTGCCATTCAGGGAGCAGGCTTCTTCCAGATACTTCTTCCGAGTGGGGAGATTGCATACACACGCGCGGGAAATTTCAGCGTCGACAATGTGGGCAACCTCGTCACCTCCGATGGGAATCCGCTTCAGCCCGCCATCACCATTCCTCCAGATGCGCTCACGGTCACCGTAGGCAATGATGGCACGGTAAGCGTCACCGAACCCGGCCAGCAACAACCGGCGCAAGTCGGCACCATCCAACTGGCCACGTTTCAGAATCCCGGCGGCCTCAACAGTCTCGGCCAAAATCTTTTCGCTACCACTGGAGCGTCAGGTGATCCCCTGGTCGGTTCGCCGGGAGGGGCGGAAGGCCTCGGCACGATTCAGCAAGGTTCGCTCGAGGAATCGAACGTAAACGTCGTTCAGGAATTCGTCAACCTGATCCTCGCCCAGCGCTCGTATGAAGCAAATTCACGTGTCGTACGCGCAGCCGACGAGATGTTTCAAACTCTTAACCAATTAACAACCTAGCCGAGCCCGATGAAGCTATCCCTGAGGCTCGCGATGCAGCCCGCGATTGAGTCCTCGATGAAAAAATTGAACCAGCTTGCGAGCAGGCGTACCCCGTCCCCAGTCGCGGCAGCCACAGCACTGGCCGGGCTATTAACGTTTCAGGTCGGGTCGGCGCTGGCACGGAGACCGCGTCACGCTCAAATCGTTGGTGGTCACGCACGAAGATGTCGTCACAATGTCGGATCTGCTTCCCGAAGGCGTCCCGGATTCTGTCCATGCGGGGCTGCATGAAATCAAGCTCGGAGTCGCTCCACTGCCCGGCGCGCATCGAATCTTCCGGCGCTCCGAAATCCTGCGCCGGGTAGCCGCCGTTCCCGCAGCGCCCTTGCTTATGATTCCCGAAACGGTTGACGTAACTCGGTGGTCGCGGCAGGTTACCACGCGCGACCTGCTGGCGCCCGTCCTCGAAGCCGTCCGCGCGAATCATTTCGAAGGAGGCGATTCGCTGAGCGTGAAGAATCTCTCTCTGTCGTCTCCCGTCTTTGCGACGGAAGGCGCCCCACAATTCCAAGTGACACGAATTGATTCCATGCCCCAAGGCACGACACGCGTTCATGTCTTAATCACTTCCGAGCCTCGCGTCCCCCCGTTCTGGGTCGTCCTCGACCGGGCAATCCAGCCACAGTCGTCGACGGGTATAGACGAGGGAACGGGCAGCCACGACGCCGTTTCGGTGACCGATCGCAGCAAGGAACATGCATCTACCTCCCCTTCTGGGGCGAATGATTCTGGCAGCGCGGCAGCCTCAAGGGAACTCACAGCGCCACGGCAGCGTCGCGAAGCCGCCATTCAGAGCCATCAGCGGTCTTCGAGCAACAATCCGATTCTCGTAAAGGCCGGCCAGCCCGTCCAACTGGTCGTACAGGGCGATGGCATGCGCATCGCCACGACGGCCATCCCTCTCGCTCTCGGGCGGGAGGGAGACCGAATCCGCGTGCACACCATTCTCAGCGGAAAAATCCTTACCGCGACCGTGGTGGCTCCGCAAACCGTGGAAGTCGACTACTAAGGATCTCAAGCTATGCGCCCGAACCCTTCAAGATTGAGCCCTGCAAAATGAAATTCTCCAAAACACTCCTCACTGCCTGCTTTTCGGCTGGGTTTCTCTGTGGCGCCACAGCAACGACCGTCGAGGCCCAATTTTTGCACAGGCTGAAATTCCACTCCCAGCACAAGCCGGACGCCCTTGACGCCTACCTCGATCGCGCCCGCGACTGGTCGATTCCCTTCAAGTCATCGTCGGGCAGCCTGTGGAATCCGGATGGCCTCATGAGCGACCTAGCTACCGACGCCAAGGCCCGCTACCGCGGTGACGTCATCCAAATTCAGCTGGCTGAAAACACCAGTTCCGCCCTCCAGGGCAGCGTGCAGACCCAGCGGACCTACTCCGCTTCCTCGGGCATCGCTGCGTTCTTCGGCTTGCCCGCCGCGACATCTCCGGTAGGCAACATGTTCTCGCCGAGTTCGTCGCAAGCCCTGAATGGGAAAGGCCAGACCGCCCTGTCTACGACCTTGACCACCACGCTTGCCGCCAACGTTGTCGAGGTGCTGCGAGACGGCCAACTCGTGATCGAAGCCTCGCGCGACGTGGAAGTCACCGATCAGCGCCAGACGATGGTCCTGCGCGGAGTCGTCCGCCCGCAGGACATTTCGCCCGGCAATATCGTTTCTTCCACCGCGATCAGCCATTTGGAAGTAAATCTCACCGGGAAAGGCGTTATCACGGAAGGCACTCATCCGCCCAACGGCATCATCCGCATCCTGCTGCGGGTCGTAGGTTTCTAGGAATAGGGTCCCATACGGACAACAGAAAGGGGCATATTGAAAGGGAAACGCATTTTCGTTCGGTCTGCAATCGCCGTCGCCGGTGTGATCCTGTTGTCCTGCGCGGCACGCGCGACTGTGGCGCCGGATGTGAAGCAAACCTCAAAGGAAGCACCGCAAAATGGCGCAAAGCCGGAAGAAAGGCTTGTGCGCCTTCGCGATATTTCCACCGTCGAAGGTGTCCGCGACAATCTGCTGATCGGCTACGGCCTGGTGGCTGGGTTGAAGCGCACAGGAGACAGCCAGCAAACGCAGTTCTCCACGCAGACGCTAGCCAACGTACTCCAGCGCATGGGGCTGCAGATTCCCGTCGCCTCGGTGCAGATTCGAAACGTAGCGGCCGCGTTCGTCACGGCTACGCTTCCACCCTTCGCGCGCCCGGGTACCCGCATTGATATTACCGTCTCATCGATCGGCGACGCCAAAAGCATCGAGGGCGGCCTTCTGCTGCTCACCCCTCTTCACGCGAGCGACGGTCAGGTTTATGCGGAGGCGCAAGGCGCCCTGACGATCGCCGGATACACTGCCGGAGCTCACGGGAACACCACCACAGTGAATCAGCCCACGGTGGGAATGATTTCAAACGGGGCCATCGTCGAGCGCGATATTTCCGTCGACCTCTCGCATCTCACGCGGGTTTCGCTGCTGCTGCGCGAGCCGAATTTCAGTGTGGCACAAGACGCCGCGCAGGCTATTGAGAAGGACCTTGGACACGGCGTGGCACACGCGATCGACGGCAGCCTCATCGAGGTAAACACGACAGGCATCGCGCGCGACGGTATGCCGGCACTCCTCGCGCGCATTGGCGATCTTTCCGTCAGAATCCCGGAAGTCTCAAAAGTTGTAGTGAACGAACGAACCGGAACAGTCGTGCTCGGGCGCGAAGTCAGCCTCGGCGCGTGTTCGGTGCTACAGGGCAGCCTTACTGTCAACATTGCAACAACCCTCGAAGTGTCCCAGCCCGCACCGTTCTCCAAAACAGGCGCGACAGAGGTCGTTCCGCAAACCAACGTACAAGCCCAGGAAACGCCCGTACAAGCCGTGCACCTGAAGGAAGGAGCGACAGTCGAGGATCTCGTACGTGGCCTTCAGGCCATTGGGGCCACCTCTCACGATATCGTCGCCATTCTGCAAGCCGTGAAAGCCGCTGGCGCGCTACAAGCCGAACTTGAGGTGATTTGATGAGTGTCCCGAACCTTACTCAGTTCAGCGCACTCGTGCCGCCACACAATGCGGCAAGTCCGCAAAAACAGTCGATTGACGAGCAGAAATTGCGCAAGGCCGCGATCGGAATTCGAATCCATGCTCCTGTCAAAGTGGTGGTCCGCGATGCGCGACAGCGGCTTCGAGTGGCTCGGATGAGACCGACCCCGGCCACGACACCCTCGACCAACTCGGCATGCAAACCCTTTCCACAGCGATCGCTGGGTCTGGCGGCATCGGCCTGGGCGCATAATGGTTCGCGACTTGCTCTCTAATGCGCAGGAGAAAAGCGGCCAGGGAAATGATCGCAAGCCGAGGCACAGGGGCGATTTACACAAGGGCTCTGTGCCAAAGTGAATCCGCGTTGTTCAAAAACTTATCAAGAGTGCGGGCGCTATGGCCGATTGTCATCTTGAGTGCTGAAAGTTGAATACGGAAAGCGAGGTTTGCAATTAAAGTTTCCTCATCCTTGACCGATGCATTCAGTGTAGGCTGCTCATCCAGCAGCGGGGCTGCCCCGAGGTCAGGAGAATTCTGCATGAGAATTGAGCCAAATCTAGATCTGAATGCGGGGCAGCCAACCGATTCGGTAGCTAACGTCTCTACGGCGAATACCTCTCAGGCGGCGAGGCCTCTTCAGTCCACGGCGCAGAACTCCGCGGATCAGGCGAACCTTTCGTCAGACGCGCAGCAGCTTTCCAGTTTAAGCGGTGCGCTGGCCAGCGTGCCGGCCATTCGACAGGATCGCGTGGCTCCGCTGAGCCAGGCAGTGCAAAGTGGTACGTATGCGGTGAGCAACCAGCAGATCGCACAATCTCTGGTCCGCGATTTCCGCACCACGAATTCAGTGGCGCAAACGTGATCCCCATCCGGAAACGCTAAGCTCCGGATTGGCGGGTTGTGTCTCCATGCGCCAATCGCGGCACTTGTGCCGTCCCGAACGAGGGGACCGCGGGAATTTAGCTGAGACCCGAAATGGAAGAAGAAGTCGACATGGCCGAGCCGGCATCGCGAATCGAATCTGCGACTGTCCTACCGGGAACCGGACGGAAATAAACCGCCGATCAACCCAAGGAAAAGCCGCGTTTCCAAGTGAAGGCGGCAGGTGCGTCACGCGAGCGAGCGGAACACGAAGATCCGGGTGATTCGGAGAGGCATCAGCTCGATACACTGGCCTGACAAGTGGCCTGACCATGTTCCAGGAAGCAGCCAATCTCGGCCGAACTCCTCGCGAAGATCGAGAAGCGCCTCCATCTCTCTCTCGAATTAAAGCAAGAACTCATCGCCAGCCGGGCAGCTTATGCTGCGCGAAACCTGGACGCAATCTACTATCACATCGGCGCGCAGTCGCTCCTGTGCATGCAGTTGCAGCAGAGCGGCGAACGTAAAGCGCGCCGGCCAGAATACACTTGCAGCTTCATCCGTAGCCGTCAGTTACAGCTCACCGTTTGCATCGCGGCAGCAAGAACTCGTGGTTGAGTTGGCGGCCGCCGAGCAGGAAATACGCGAACTCAACCTCCAGTTGCTCGTTCTGGTGAAGGGTTCGCGACGCACGTTCAACATGATCGCAAACGCCATGGCGAACTTTTCTCCAACCTACGCCCGGCCTGCCATCCAGTTTTCTCCGGCTGAGAGGCGGCATCAACCGTGAGCCTGACATCCAGCCTATATCATTTCGACGGAGGCATTACTCGCCGATCAAGGCGCTCATGGCCGTGGTCAGCAACAACATCTCCAACGTCAACACGCCGGGCTACACGCGCGAAGTGGCGAATCTGGAGGAAACGCCGCCCGTCAATGTTGGTAATCTCCAATATGGCACCGGCGTCGCCATCGGCAGCATTCAAAGCGTGCGCGACAACGTGTTGCAACTGCGTCTGACTCAGGAAACCGAGAATCAAGGTCAGCTCAACACTCTTTCAAACGGTCTCAATCAGATTCAGACGCTCTTCAATGAGCCGGCCGGGTCGGGCTTGCAAAGCTCTGCTCAGCCAGTTTTACGGCAGCTTTCAGCAACTCTCATCCGATCCTACAAATTCCGGCCTGCGCCAGAATGTGATCAGCGCCGCGCAAAGCCTCGCCGCCGGCTTTAATCAGTCGGCCTCGGCGCTTGTGGCGCAGCAGCAGGATGCCGACCAGGGCGTGGTGCAGACAGTGCAGCAAATCGACCAGCTGACGTGGCAAATCGCCCAGCTGAACAGCCAGATCTCGTCCACGTCGGGCGAAGGCCTGAACACCAACACGTTCCAAGACCAGCGCGGGCAGTTGATCAACCAGCTTTCGCAGTTCGTCGACGTACAGTCGATCACCGCGGACGGCTCTAACCTCACCTTAACCACCAGCGGGGGCGCCGAGCTCGTCGTAGGTAACCAGAGCTTTAATCTCAATACGGAAACCAATGCCACGACGGGCTTTCAGGACGTTTACTCCCAGGGCGCGGACATCACGTCGAGCATCCAGTCAGGCACTCTCGCAGGAGATCTGCAGCTGCGCGACCAGCGGATCCCGTCGATTCTCTCCAATCTCGACACGCTCGCGAACGGCATCGCCACTTCCACGAACACCCAGAATGCCGCGGGATTCGATTTAAACGGAAACGCAGGGCGGAAACATCTTCACGCCGCTCGCGGCCGTTCCGGGATCCGCTCTGAATCTCTCCGTCGCAATCACCGACCCGAATAAAATAGCCGCCAGTGCCGATGGCACTCCGGGCGACAACACGAATGCGACCGCGCTTGCCAACCTGCAAAGTGCGAACGTGATCAGCGGCCAAAACCCCATCTCGTACTATTCAGGACTGGTTTTTCAGGTGGGAAGCCAGGCGTCGACCGCCTCAAGCCAGCTTTCCGGTGAGAATCTTCTCGTGCAGCAGTTGCAGGACCAGATTGGCTCGGTTTCCGGAGTTTCGCTCGATGAAGAGGGCGCGAACCTGATTCTGTACCAAAATGCTTACGAAGCGGCGGCGCGCGTTGCAGGCGTCGTGGAGACATTGTTTCAGACGGCCATCGCAATGGTGCCGGTAGCGACCTGATCATGTCGATACGCGTCAATCCAAATATTCTTCCCGATCTTCTGTCGGGCCTCAACCAGGTTCGCCAGCAACTCGACCAATCCGACCTCGAACTGGCTTCGGGGCGTTCCATCAATGAGCCGTCCGACAATCCCGCGGGTACGAGCGCCTTGATCCTGAATCACGCCGCGCAGGCTCAAAACGATTCCTACCAACAGAACGTCAGCGACTTGCAGTCCAAGCTGCAGATTGCCGATTCCTCTTTAAGTTCGGCGGTCAGCGTGATCAATCAGGCGATTTCGCTCGGCACGGAAGCGGGAAATTCAACCCTTTCGAGCGCGGACCGGCAGGTGATTGTGCAGCAACTCTCGGGCATCCAGCAGCAGTTGGTAGGAATTGCGAATACGACCGCCGGAGGCACATATCTCTTTGGCGGGACGCTGGTGGAAACGCAGCCGTTCACCCTCGACACAAGCGCCGGGGCTGGCGTCACCTACAACGGAAACAATAGCGTGACCTCGGTGCAAGTAGCCAACGGCCAGAGCGTTAACGTCAACGTGCCCGGCAGCCAGTTATTCCTCAATTCTTCAGGAAGTGTTCTGGGTTCGATCAACCAACTGATCACCGCGGTGCAGGGCAATTCGGGTATCAGCGCAGCCGTTACCGCCCTTGGCCAAGCGTCGAGCGAGTTTGACACTCAGCGCCTTTCCTACGACACCGCGCTCAATCAATTGCAGTCTGCCGGCACTTTCCTCACCAATGAGCAATTGCAGCTTTCCACGCAGGAAACAAATCTCGATGGCGCCGACATACCACAGGTGGCCACGGAGTTCAGCCAGGCGCAGATCGCCTACACGTCGCTGCTCGACGCCGAAAGTAAAGTCCTGAACTTGCCGAACATCCTGAGCTTTCTGCAATAGAGTCCTGGAAATCTTGCAGGTGGCTTTCGAGATTTGCGTTGCCGATCGTTGTTCCGGAGCAGTTCAGAAGCTGAAGAAGCCTTCGTTACCGGCTCGCACTCCGCCCCCTTGTTTTTTTACTTTTAGGCGCCTCGAGAGGACTTTAATGGCCTGCGGTGGAAATATGAAAGCATGCCGGCAAGAGTGCCGGCGCCAGTTACAGCCGGTGCAGCCGCGCCGAAACGAGTCAGCCAATGTGCTTGGCCAAATCAGCCCACGAGTGGATAGCGCCGATTCGCGTTCGTGCATTCGCCGACTGCGCCCGGCGAATCTGCAGCATGATCTCGAAATTGCCAAGCCTCGCTCGCACCAGGGTGAGGGTTTCGGCATACGCAGCCAGTTCGTCCTTCCAACCTTGGCTTGCCAGGAGGCCTGGTTCGGCGTCCCGCACGGCCTGGTCCACGAGCTTCAGCTGAAGCGAAATCTGCTCGAGCGTCCCGGGAGGTTGCGCCGCCTGGATCGGGGAATTTCCGGACGACCTCGAGCCAGTCTCGCAGGTTACGGTGGATCTGCCGGACCATTTCCAGAGGCTCATCCATGGGCTTTATCCCTCATGTAGACGGTCGAGCCGTCCGCTTGAATCGAGTAGATGGATGGAATTGCGGGCGTCCGCTGGAGGGATCCCCGACCTCGCGGTCCACCTGTTTCCAGGCTTCAGCAACCGCGGAGAACCCTGTGGCCAGGGTTTCGATGGGCTTGGCATGTGCGCCTGAATTTGCGCGAAGAATTTGTGTACGCGCCGCGTTGTAAAAAGCGGAAAGATCACGCGCAACGTCTCCGCCCGCTTCGAAATTGAGCACCGACTGCAGATGCCCGATCACCCGAATTGCGTGGCTCACCCCGAGGGTGCGCTCTTCGATATTCCCCTGCTCGATGCCGCGCTGCGCTCTTCGCAGCGACCGAACCACTTCTTCATAAAGAATGACGATCAAGCCAACCGGGCTCGCGCCGCGCACCGCGGATTCCCGGTACAGTTCGCCGGATCGTTCATATCGTGCATATTTCTCGTATTGCGCATGGTTACCCCAGGGAGGTCAGCTGCTGATTGATTTGGTCGAGGAGTTCGGGAAGTTCCTGCAAGGTCGTGTCGACCTGCACGTACTCCTGCGTCAATTGTAGTTTTCGTGGTGTCAAGCTGGTCCTGAAAGTCGGCGATCTGCTGGGTGATCGAGCTTTGCGACTGCGTCAGCCCGTTGATATCAGTGGCCACCGCGCCCGTGATGGGGTTGGCGATATCGTTCAGTGTATTGGTGAGGTTTGCTCCGAAGCTCCCCGTGGTGGACTCTTGGAAAAAGGCCTGCACTGCCGCCGGATTACTTTGCAAGGCGGTCGCGAGCGATCCCGAATTCACCGAAAGCGTGCCGTCGTTGTTGAAGCTGATGCCAAGATCTGCAAGGCTGTTGACACTGCCGTTTCCGGTTTCCGAATAAGAGGCACGCGGAAAGCAACTCACCCTAGCGTGAGGGCCAATGTGCTATCCGTGGCGAGCGGCCCCGCTTGTCCGGTAGTAGCGCTGATTGCGGATTGCGTGTTGATATCGCCAATCACGGTGTTATAGGCGTAACAAAACTGTTGATGGCCGCTTCCTGCTGCGTGGTGTCGGGCCCGGTGGTCACCGAGACAGGCGTGCCCGCCGTAAGTCCGGTCAGGTTCAGCGTGACGCCGGGAATCGCGCCCGAAACGGTATTGGTGGTGCTTGAAATCGGAATGCCGTCTACATTGAGTGCTGCATTAACGCCGGTAACGCCGGTGTTGAATCCAACGACGCCTGCCGACGGAGTGATCGTCAGATTTCCGGGCGCGCCGCTTGTATTACTGACGAGCGCCAGACGCGCGCCGTTGGCGTCGGTGATCACGCTAGCGGTAACTCCGAGGTTACCGTTGTTATTGATAGCTGCCGCCAGCCCCGCAAGCGTATTGTTCGTATTGTCGATCGTCACCGTCTGGGCGGCGCTCGATCCCACTTGGATCGTAAGTGTTCCTGTAGCGATCGGCGTTGAGCTGCTGGCCACCGCATTGGAATAGGCGGATGATGTAGTGGCCAAAGATGTGACGTCGATCGTGTGCGAGCCGGAAGGCGTGCCGGCCGTGGCGCTTGCCGTCAAGACCGCCGAGTTCGACGAAGTGGCGTGCTGCATTGGTGAGCTGCCCGGCCGGATCGGTAAGGGCGAAAACGGCGTTTTGTAAGGTTTGAAGATCTGTTGTTGAAACTATTCAGCGCAGTTTGCTGATTGGTGATTGTCGTTTGATCGCCTTGCAGCACGGCCAGCTCGGCGTGTTTGCGGGGCTAGCGAGGCCTGAACCAAGGAGCTTATGTCAATTCCGGCGCCGAGCCCTCCGCTGTCCGACGTTGATTGCGACCCGGCGAGTACTGAGGCGCCGATGCTCGTCGTACTCATGAATTCTTCCTTCTACCGAATCCGTTCCGCGAGCAGAAAACGGCTCGGTTGATGTACGCCGCGTCAGGCAAAGGGAAGGGCGAGCCTGAAACGCCCGCCCTCCGTTCGGTTGCGCTTACTGAAGCAGGTTAAGCACTTGCTGCTGTGCCGTGTTGGCTTGCGCCAGCGCGGAAATACCGGTCCGTTCCAGGATCGAGTACTTGGACAGGTTTGCTACCACAGTAGGTATATCTGCCGCGGTGATCTGGTCCTCCGCGGATGTGAGGTTTTGAATTTCGTTGTTCTCTACGTTGCTGGCTGACTGCAGACGGTTCACGCCGGCTCCGATCGTACCGCGGTCGCTTGCGACAGTGGCGATCGCCGTATTGATCAACGCCAGCGTGGCCTCTGGGTCGCTGGCGCCCGTTGAACCCGGCGTACCAGTCAGCGAAGTGCCGTGCAGGGCAAGCGCCGTCGTTGACAACCCGCTGATGTTGACACCGATCGTGGTCGTACCTGCCGTGCTGGAATCGCTCAGGAAGATGGACGTGGTGGTTGTAGCGTTCGCGGCGAAAATCGTCGTGCCGTTAAACGTGGTGTTGGAGCCGATGCTATCGATCTTGTCCAGGATCTGCTGATATTCGGCATCCAGCGCACCGCGCTGGGTGCTCGAGACCGTGCCGGTAGACGCTTCAGTGGCCAGCGTAACGGCGCGGTTCAGAAGTGTGGTGACCTGGCCGAGAGCGCCGTCGGCAACCTGAAGGGCTCCGACGCCGTCGTTGGCATTCGCTACGGATTGGGTCAATCCGGTGACGTTTGCCTGCAAGCCATTGGCAATCGCCAAGCCCGCCGCGTCGTCCGCACCGCTGTTGATTCGCGAACCCGATGATAATTGGGTCAGAGTGTTTTGTAAGTTGTTTTGGGTGATGTCCAGCTGGTTTTCTGCAACGATCGATGAAATGTTGTTTAGAACGCTAAGCGCCATGGTGAATGGCTCCTGATGCTACTGCAATTCCGTTCTCGGCTCGGAGCCTTTCTCACCGGCTGGGCATTCCCGCAAGCCGAAGGCTGTTTCGATCCATGGAAAGGATTTTTGTCTTGTTCACTAGGCCAATCGGCTGACGGCTCAGAAGGCTTTAACCTTTCTAGAGGCTCTAGCAGTTAGCCGCGTATTTGTTCGGGGACGTAAGGTGTAGCAGCTTCGGAGCCTGTTTCAAGCCGGCACAAATGCGCTTTGAGGCCCTCGGAATCGGGAAAGAGCTCGACTCCGCGGTGCAGCAGTGACAAGGCTTGAGGAAGCTCCCCGAGTTTCGCACGGATGCTGGCCGCGCGAAGAAAATCCTCCGGCTGTGGCTGCACGTCCGCAAGTTTCTTCTCGGCGGCGTGCGCGCCCTCTGGGATGTGGTTCAGCCAAAGTTCAACCATGATGAGCCGGTCGTGCAGTTCAGGGTTCTCGGGCTCCTGTTCGATGGCTTGGCGCAGCTTACGCAGTCCGGAGGCGGCCTTTCCGCACCGGGCCTCAGCCAGGCCCAGCTTGCTCGCGATGGACGGGCTGGACGGGCACGCGTTTGAGGCCGCGAACATAGCACTCGCGGCGCTGCCTTGTAATGCCCGAGGTTATAGTGCGAATCGCCCTCAATTTCCGCGAGCCAAGCGGTGGAGTGTCCGGCGAGCCTCCGCGCGCTGGAAGCATTCCAGCGCCTTCCCTGGAGCGCCCCTGCGGAAGTGGCAAACGCCTGTGAAGAACCAAGCGACGCCAAACCGCGGATTCAGTGCGCACGAGCGTTCGAAGGATTTGAGCGCCTCCTGCACATTTCCCAGATTCTCCAGCTCTGAGACTCCAAGCTCGAAGTGCGCCTGGCTGTTTTCGGGCATGTCCCTCACTTTTTGCCTGCCCAGCTCGAGGTAAAAAAGAATTTTGCGAGCGCGTTCCTCGTCGTCGCGCACCATGCCCATGTGATGGATGATCAGATTGGAAGTGGCGATGGGGCGCTTGGCGGCAAGGATCTGCCAGCCGACCGTCTCATGCACCCGGCCCGTGAAGTAAATATCCGGATCGCGCCGGAACAGACGCACGTTTTCATGTTCCACATAAGCCGGGTAGCTCTTAGCAGGTCCCCACGCGGAATCATTCGGTTTGGCCGGCCGGTCCCAGATCTTGTGTGCGAGTGTGGAAACGTAGTTGCGTATGACGACCTGAAAGCCCGCAGCCGCGCGATGCGACAGTAACGAAGGCAGCAGCGTGCCGGCGCCCGGATCAAGCCGCTCATCGGCGTCCAGCATGAGCACCCAGTCCGATGTTACTTCCGCGAGCGAACGATTACGCGCCTTGGCAAAGTCATTCTCCCAGGGAATCGAGATCACCTTTGCGCCCGCCTTACGCGCGATTCTCTACCGAGCCGTCTGTCGAACCGGTGTCGGCAACGATAATCTCGTCAACGACTCCCCTCACGCTTTCCAGGCACTCTGCCAGGTCTCCTTCTCCGTTTTTAACGATCATTGACAGTGCAAGTGTCGGCATCGCTAAAGCTCCTGGCGCACATTTGATTGGCCTCTGCGGGCGTTTAATCGGCAAGACGTCCGAGGCCAGTAGTCAAATTGCAGCAAGGTTTCAGGCAAACCGGATGCCGAACGTGATGGTGCGCGTAACGCTTGCGGGTCACAGTTCGCACACTCTCTGCACCGAACCGAAACACCGCAATCATCCCGGCCTTGCATTGGCCGATAACTTCTGTGTCGCCGCGAACGTAAATCGCCTTTCTCTAGAGTCGGCCCTTGAGTTCTGGCTCGTGAGGAATGCTTTTGATGTTTTCTTGGCGCGTCTGCCGCCTGGAAAAGTTCGTAACACGGCGGTGGAAGCCTGGGAAAAAATCATGATCCACCTCACTCGGCTCAACAATCAGCCTCTCGTCGTCAATGCAGACCTGATTAAGTTCATAGAGAACGCGCCGGACACCGTGATCACGCTGCTCACCGGAGAGAAGCTGGTCGTCCGCGAAACGGTTGATGAAGTGTTGCAGCGAATCGGCCAATTCCATGAGCGTTTCTACCGGCGCGCGGGACCGGGAATCGCCTTTGACACCTCTCTGGCTCCGGATGCCCCGAGCAATCGGCAATCCGGCGAGTCTGCGGAGCAACAAGACAGGCAAGCTTGAAAGGGGAACGAAGGCGTGGATAAGGGCAGCTTCGGCGGCGTCTTCGTAGCCCTCGGTGGGATTCTGCTCGGCCTGGCGCTCGAGGGCGGAAAAATTGGCCAGATCGTTCAGCCGACCGCCGCGCTGATTGTTTTCGGAGGAACTCTCGGGGCCGTGCTGCTACAGTTCCCCCTCCCCATCGTGATCGAGGCCTTTGGAAGCCTCGCTCAAGTGTTCTTTGAAACAGGCGAGAACCCGCGCCTGGTGCTTAAGGAGATGGTTGGTTACGCGCAAAAAGCGCGTAAGTCTGGGATCGTGTCGCTTGATAACGACCTCGAGTCGATCAAGGAGCCATTCCTGAAAAAGACTCTCATGCTGGCCGTGGACGGCACGGAACCTACGGAGCTTCGCTCCATCATGCAACTCGAATTGGACAACCGAGCCGACCACGACGAGAACATCCCTAGGGTATTCGAATCGGCAGGTGGGTTCTCGCCGACGGTGGGAATCATCGGCGCCGTGCTCGGGCTGATTCAAGTGATGCAGCATCTCGACAACATCTCGGAGGTCGGCCGGGGCATTGCGGTGGCCTTCGTGGCCACCATCTATGGAGTTGGCTCCGCGAACCTGTTTTTCCTTCCTGCGGCCGGCAAGCTGAGGATTCGTCAACGGGAAGAGCAATTGCGCCACGAGATCATTCTGGAAGGCGTTGTGTCGATTCTTGAGGGGATGAACCCCCGGATACTCGAAACCAAGCTGCTGAGCTTCATTTCGGAAAGCCAGCACGCGACCAAGCCAAAGGCAGGGGACAATGGGCAGAAAGAAGCGTCACGAGCATTCCAATCATGAACGCTGGCTGGTGTCCTACGCCGACTTCATAACGCTGCTGTTCGCGTTTTTCGTGGTTCTCTACTCCTCCGCCCAAGTAGACAACCGCAAGGCCGGAAAGCTGGCCATGGCCATCCAAACGGCATTCAGCCAGATGGGTGCTTTCGACAGCGTCAGCACGAGACCCAACGTGCTGCAGCCGGAAGACCCTTCGTTTTCGAATTTTCGGGCCATTCAGGAGGGCCACGCCTTCGAGACGCGGGAAGGCGGCCACCCATCCAACCCGGACCATCAAGACATGGAGCACACCCAGGAAGCCCTTGAAAGTGCGCTAGCGAAGCAGATCGGAGCCCATACCGTTTCGGTCACACAAACTCGAGAAGGGATCGTGGTGAGCCTCCGCGAACTCGGATTTTTCAGTAGCGGCTCTACTTCGCTCGAGCCCGCGGCCATATCCACTTTGGGAAGTTTCGTGGGGGTAGCGGGTCCGCTGCAGGCACGCATCCGCATAGAGGGCCACACGGATAATGTTCCAATCCACAATGGACGCTTTGACTCAAACTGGGAACTCTCCACCGCACGCGCCACGGAAATCACAAAGCTGTTCATCACAAAATACGGCATAGCGGCACAGCGGCTCTCTGCGTCGGGATACGGAGAGTATTACCCGGTCGCCTCGAATGACACACCGCAAGGCCGGTCCGCCAATCGCCGCGTCGACCTCGTAATCCTGTCGTCCAATGCGGATTCAAGCGCGCCCTCCCTTTCTGGCGCCCCCGGTCTTTCCCATTAAAGGGCCGTCCCAAAGTGCCGATTTCAAAACGTGACTGGGAACGCGACCGGATGGCAATTTCCATTAGCCCGGGACTCCTGCCGGTGAGGTCTTGATCTTGGTTTGTTCTCCGGATAAGACATGAATAACCAACTGAAAGCGCGCCGGCACCAATACAGGTACAACTGGACAGAAAACAGCCGCTAAGGAAGATGAATGCCGGGCCCACCCAGCACAATAGCAGACCAGCAAGCCGAACGAACTGCGGAGCGAACCGATCCTATCCTTGTCCGCGTCCGTGACCTCATCTATAAAGTCTGCGGAATCTATCTGCCCGACAACAAGTTCTATTTCCTCAACGATCGCTGCGACCGGCGCCTGAAAATTCTCAAAATGGATTCGCTGCGCCCCTACTACGACGCTCTTACCTTGGGCGGCGACCGGGAAGCTGAAATTCGCAACCTTCTGAACGAAATCACCGTGGGCGAGACCTGCTTTTTCCGCAATCCGCAGCAGCTCAACGCCCTGCGGAAGATCATCCTGCCTAAAATTATCGAAGCCAAGAAAAAGCTATCCTTCACAAAGCTCAAGCTCTGGAGCGCCGGCAGTTCCACCGGCGAAGAGCCCTACACGCTCGCGATGGCTCTGCTGGAAGAATCCGCCGGCATGCTCAAGGATTGGAAATGGGAGATAAACGCGACAGATCTAAATGACCATTCCTTGGCCAAGTGCAAAGAAGGCGTGTATTCGAGCTACGCGATACGCAACACCGAACCGTATTATCTGCAGAAGTATTTCCGTCAGGAAGGGCAAAACTACGCGCTTATCCCGGAAGTGAAAACCCGCGTGACCTTTACCCGCCTCAATCTCCACGATGAGAGCAAAATGCTGTTCATGAAGGGTTACGACATCATATTCTGCGCTAACGTGTTGATCTACTTCGATGGCGCTTCGAAGCGCCGCACCGTCCACCACTTCTATAACGGTTTGATGCCTGGAGGCTATTTTTTTGTGGGGAATTCCGAGTCGTTGTATGGGGTGAGCGACGAATTTCGCCTGGTGCACTTCCCGGGAGCCACCGCTTACTATCACCCCTTGTTGCGTGAGGAGGTCTCCAATGAACGCCCCCGTTGACGAAGCCCTCCGCTCGCGCGTCAAGAATCTCGAGGCGATGCCGCCGATGCCCGCGATTCTCGGCCCTCTGCTGCAATGCCTCGAACTGCCGCCCGAGCAGATCGAAATCGAGAAGCTCACTGAGCTCATCGCACGCGATAAGTCGATCGCCGCTCAATGTTTGCGCATGGCCAATTCCGCCCTCTATTCCCGCGCTTCGGCCGTCGAGACGATTCGAGGCGCGGTGGTAAAGCTTGGCGCCATCCGCCTGCGCGATATCCTGTGGTCATCGTTTCTGGTTCGCATGGCTCCTAAAAGCAATTGGCCGCTCGATCCTACCGCCTTCTGGGAGCACTCCTTCGGATGCGCGCTGGTGAGCCAGCAGCTTGCGAAGAAGATTGCCCTTCCCGATCCGGAAAAAGTTTACTTGTGCGGCCTGCTGCACGATGTGGGCGAGCTGGTGAACAGCATGCTCGTGCCGGCGGAGTTTAAAAGCGTCGCCGAACGCGCTGTGCTGGAAAACATCTCGCTCTACGACGCCGAAAAGCAATCGCTCGGGTTCACTCATTGCGATACCGGGAAACTCCTGGCTCAGCACTGGATGCTTCCTACCGATATCAGTAACGTGATCGAATTTCACCACACGCCCGAGCAAGCCTCCGAATCATCCGCCGTAGTGGCTGTGGTGAACTTGGGTGACTTCCTGTGCCGCCTGCGCGGCATGGGTTACGGCTACGACGAGCTATGTGAAATTGACTTCCACCAGGCGCCCGCGTGGACTCTCCTGCAGAAGTGTGTTCCGCATCTTGGCGAACTCGACATCGCCCGCTTCACGTTCGAACTCGACGCCGAGGCCGAGGAAATCAAGCAGTTGGTCGCCGATGCATTTAAGCCCTGAGATTTCCGGCTTCGAGACGTGTTAGCTTGACGGAAGGGCTACTGCGCCTGCAGGCGCTTGCTCATGGCTCAGGCGTTTCAGGCTCTCGGCGCGGCTCAAGGTGAGCCTGTTGAACCACACGAGACCGGGAAGCTTAGCGATTGTCTCGTCGATGCGGCGCGCCACTTTCTCGCCCTCCGATCCGCGAAGAATGTACTTCAAG
The DNA here is from genome assembly GCA_963697575.1 of uncultured Acidobacteriota bacterium. Classification (GTDB taxonomy): domain Bacteria; phylum Acidobacteriota; class Terriglobia; order Acidiferrales; family UBA7541; genus Palsa-295. The sequence continues at coordinate 148,872 of CAVOOP010000029.1, forward strand.
ATCCAATTCACTTCCGCCTCAGACTTCACTCCACCGCCAACCGGCAACCAGAAATGTTTGATGATGAACGTGGTAAGCCTCTGTGCGTTGCGCGCCTGGAGCTCCAGCTTGGCTTTGTTGTAGTAAAACGAAAAGTGCCGCCGCTCATCTTTTGCGAGGCGCCGCAGAATCTCCGCGAGGATGGGATTTCGCGTCCGGCTGGCAAGCACCCCGTAGCCCTCGAGGGTTGATAGCTCGGAAATCGCGCCATAGGTGAGATAGGCTCCGTGGAAGTGCCGCGAGAATTGGCAGACCAGAGAAGCGCCCATATCCTTCAGCCACTCCGTGAAGGCCGTGCCGCGCTGCACTTCCGCCAGGCGGTCTTGGCCGAATTCGATACCGCACGCATTGAGAAATTGGCCGATGGCTCTTCCATGAAAATGTTCCTCGTAGGCCCAGCAACTGAGGAAGGCCGTGGTGTCCGGATCCTCGATCGCGCAGGTGGAAAGTATGCTGCGCAAGTAGACAATCGTGTGCGACTCAATATCCATCATGTATGTGAGACAATGAACTTCGTCCTCCGTAAGCGGATACTGCGCAGCCCGCGACAGATCGACGTCGCTGATATCCACCTTTTTCGAATTGCGGAGATAGCGTTCGAGATCAAACGATCCGATCATGCGCCCGTACATGGCTCGCTCCTTGAACTACTTCAGGAGTACGCAGCAAAGCGGTGGTTGGATTTTTGAGTTCCCTGGGGTGCTGCTTTATTTAGAGAAGGAGGGGATTACACTCGACGTGAGGCGGATGGCACGCGTTTCCTCTCATCGACGTACTTCCACAAACTAAGCAACGGTTTCAGAAGGTCGGAACTTCCACACGGAATTGACGCTAACGGGCAAAGTTGCCGGTGCCCGGAGCTTCTTATCCGACCTTGCGGCGTGACTTCTTGGTTGGTTCTTCTTTTTTCGCCACAGCCTCGCCCGTCTTGGGCACCACGCGCAGCAGCGACTTCTTCTCTTCTGCCGGCTTCTTGGTTTCGCTAAGGCTGCGCTTCAGTGCGGCCATCAAGTCGATGGCCGGCGGTTGGCTGATGTGCGGCGGTGCGACGACATCCTGTCCTTCGGCCTTCGCCGCGATCAGCGTGCGCAGTCCTTCCTGATAAGTGTCGTGATACTTCTCGGGGCGAAACGGTGCAGCCAGATTCTCGATCAACTGCACCGCCATGGTCCGCTCCTGCTCCTTCAATTCCGTCTTATCGGTGTTCCCGTACTCCGCAGCAGGGCGAATTTCATTCGAGTAAAACATCGTGTGCAACGTGAGCCCATTGTTTGCCGCACGGATAATCACGATATTTTCGCGGCTGTGCATGGTCACCTTGGCGATCCCCGCGTAGCCGGATTTCTTCATTGCTTCAAGCAACAGGTGGTACGCGCGCGATCCAGCTTCCTCTGGTGCCGCGTAGTACGAAGCGTCAAAATGAAGCGGATCGATCTCCTCGATTTTGACGAATTCCAGAATCTCCATGGTCCGCGCGGATTCCGGCTCGATTTTGTCCAACTCTTCTTCGGTAAAAAGAAGGTACTGGTCCTTCTCGTATTCGTAGCCCTTCTCCACCTCGTTACGCTCGACCATCCGATTGCACGTGGGGCAGAAGAGCGGCTGTTTCAGCCGTGTGTGGCATACCTTGTGCAGTTGATTGAAGCTGATGCGTTCGGTGCGCGCGGCGGGCGAGAGCCGTATTGGTATCGAGATCAGCCCGAACGAGAGAAATCCCTTCCATGTGGATGCAGGCATCGCGCCCTCCAGAGACTCGCGATATTACAGGGTTCTCGCCGCGCCAAACAATACCGCAGATCGCGCGTGCCCAATGGCATACAGCGAACAAAAAGCGAAGTTACTTCGACGGCCGAAAATTTCCATTCGGTTCGTCACGCAGTAGCAATATACTCTGGTGCGGCAGGCCTTCCTACACCACCAGGAGAAACGCATGCCGCGACGAGTGCTCCTATTCTCGGCGGTACTGCTTTTCGCACTCGCAGGCGTGGCGCCGGGGCAGCGCGATCCCGAATGGACTGAGCCCTTCCCGCCTTTCCGCATTGCCGGCAATCTCTATTACGTCGGCAGTCGCGGTCTAGCCAGCTACCTGATTACCACCACCCAAGGCAACATCCTCATCAACAGCAGCCTGGAAGCCAACGTGCCGATGATCAAGAGCAGCATCGAAAAGCTTGGCGTCAAGTTCAGCGACACAAAAATCCTGCTGATCAGCCACGCTCACGGCGACCACGATGCCGGCTCAGCGATGATTAAGGAAGCCACCGGAGCTAGTTACATGGTGATGAACGCAGACGTTCCCACGGTCGAGTCCGGCGGAAAGATTGATCCCGTTTACGGCTTGCGAGCTTCCGCATCCTACACGCCGACGAAAGTGGACCGCGTGCTGCACGATCTCAGCACGGTGAAACTCGGCGGCACAACGTTGGTCGCGCACCTCACTCCCGGCCACACCAAAGGCTGCACTACCTGGACGATGAAGGTACGGGAAGAGGGCAAGACCTATAATGTGGTCATCATCGGGAGCCCGAACGTGAACCCCGGCTACAAGCTCGTCAACAACCCGGCCTATCCGAACATCGCGCAAGACTACGAGCGCATGTGGCGTGTCCTCAAGTCCCTGCCCTGCGACATTTACCTTGGTGCTCACGGCAACTACTTCGGCTTGGAGGAAAAGTACGCGCGCCTGAAACCAGGCGGCCCGAATCCGTTCATCGATCCCGACGGGTACAAAGAGTACGTGGCGGCAAAAGAGAAAGCATTCTATGCCGAACTAGCCAGACAAAAGGCAGAAGCCGCCGCTCCCCCCAAATAATTCACAGGACTTGAGGAAGGGTTGTGATTGCCGCGATGTCTGAGGTCGGCCAAGAATAACTACATACATCGGACGAGGGCTTCGATCATATTGCTTAGCTTATTTGCAGACTAAACGCCAGGAGAAGGAATAATTTCTTGAGGGAATAATTTCGTGTTCTGCCCATTTCTGGTTCGACAAAATTTTAAATCCACTTAACAGACCATTCATTCGCCGAGCGCCCCACCCACAGTACCATTATCACAGTATTGCGGCACCTTACCGCAATTTGTAAATGTGCTGCGCTATGGGTGTGACAAAAATGAAAAATTTAATGGGTTTCCTCGAGCGATCAGGATTTGCAGGTCTGGTGGCTTTATTGCTGGTGGCAAGCTTTTCCGTTCCTGTGCGCAGCCAACAGCTCTACGGATCGATCAACGGGGTGGTCACGGACCCGAACGGCGGGTTAGTGCCAAATGCGACGGTAACGGCAACCAATGAGGACACGAATGCAGCCACATCCGTCAAAACTGACTCCGTCGGCGCCTATATCATCACCAATTTGCAGCCCGGTGTTTATGACGTCGAAACCTCGGTGGAGAGTTTTGCTCCTTACAAGCAGACTGCCGTGCATGTGGAAGTCGGTTTGGCCACAACCGTGGACGTGCGGCTGCAATTAGCCGGGCAGCAAGCCACCGTAACGGTTACCAGCGAAGCCCCGGTCGTTAACACGGAACAGAGCGTCTTCGGTACTGATATCAACCAGACTGCAATGGCGGACCTACCCGTAAATACCAGGAGATGGTCAAATTTTGCCATCTTGACGCCGGGGGCGGTGCCCGACGGGACGTTCGGCGACCTGTCATTTCGCGGGATGGGCTACTTGTTTGATAACAACACTGTGGACGGCGCTGCGAACACCCAGGGCTTCTTTGCGGAAGAAGTCGGCCGCACGCGTATGGCCTATTCGACGAGTTTGGAGTCGGTTCAGGAATACCAGGTCACCACTTCCAATTATTCGGCGGAGTATGCCGACGCCGTTGGCGGCGTAATCAACGCTGTCACGAAGAGCGGCACGAACACCCTGCATGGTGACGCTTACTACTTCCTGCGAGACAGCACCATCGGAGGTACGTACGTCCCTTTCGCGACTGGCGCTGTACTGCAGCCCAATGGAACGTACGCGACGGTGCCCATCAAGCCGCTCGACATCCGCAACCAGTTTGGCGCGGATGCGGGCGGACCCATTATCAAAAACAAGTTCTTCTGGTATTTCAACTTCGATGATCAGAGGCGAGACTTTCCCGTTACCAATATCCCGCTCAATCCTGCAAATTTCTTCACACCTATCACGGTCACTGCACCCGCATCCTGCGCCAACACCAAACTGATCCAGGGGAGTTCCGCTTCCCCGAAAATACCCACCGGACAAATCCTCGACTGCCGCGGCTTTACGCAGGCACAGGTGAACCAAGCCGTTGCCTTTATCACGTCGACGACCGGAACCTCCCCTCGAAAGGGCGATCAGACCATCTTTTTTCCCAAGCTTGACTGGAAGCCCAACGCGAACAATACCATCACGGGCTCCTACAACAGGGTCCGCTGGAATTCACCCTTCGGCGTGCAGACGAACGCGACCACAGACCGCGCGATCGACAGCAATGGCGACGATTACGTCAAGGATGATCGGGCAATTGCCAGGTGGACTTCTACGATAGGTGCCTGGGCCACCAATGAAGCACGCTTCATTTTTAGCCGCGATTTCGAATTTGAGTTTCCTACGCCCTCGCTCCCAGGTGAGCCCGTATCGAGTCTCGGTTACTCGCCCGAAGCCGATATATTCGGCTGCGGTTACGGCGCCAGCGGCACTACGCTCGCCTGCACCTATTACATTGGCACCCCTTACTACCTTGACCGTTATGATTACCCGGACGAACGACGTATTCAGGGTGCCGACACGTTCAGCATCTCCAAGGGAAAGCACCTCATCAAATTCGGCTTCGATCTAACCCGCACCAGCGACCTGCTGAATGCGTATGTTTCCGGCGATCAATTCGGTGAGTACGAATACAACGACCTCGGGGACTACATCAGCGATTATCTGACGGCCGTCGACAAGCTTCCCAACGCCTGCTTATCTAGCGCTGGAGCTTCGATTCCGTGCTGGGACGAGTATTTGCAGACGGTCGGACCCCTCAAATTCACGGTTCCCACTCTGGAAACCGGCTTGTTTGTCCAGGACGATTGGCGCGTCTTGCCGCGGTTCACTTTGAATCTTGGTCTGCGGTGGGATCACGAGTCGCTGCCTTCTCCCGTGCTTCCCAATCCCGCCATTCCTCAGACAGCCACGTTTCCCAGCGACAAAAAGGATTTCGGGCCGCGTTTCGGATTTGCGTGGGACATCACCGGTAAGGGGAACACCGTGCTTCGGGGCGGCTATGGCCTTTATTTTGGCCGCATCAGCAACGAACAGATTTACGATGCTCTCACGCAAACGGGCAATCCGGGCTCCCAGCTCAGCCCAACAATCTTTTCCCCTTCGACCTCGCCTGTTTACCCGAACATCATCTCCAATTATGCCGCCAGCGTGAGTACGCCCAACGTCACGTTTTTCCCATCGGATATGCGCTTGCCCGCGGCCGAAGAATTCGATGTGGTTCTCGAACATCGCCTTTGGGGAAATTCAGTTGTGTCGGCGTCTTACATCGGCAGCATTGGCCGTTTCCTGCCGGTAGGCCTTGATACGAATTTGCACACGCCAGGCTCCATAACCTACACGATAATAAACGGTCCGCTCAACGGACAAAAGGTAACCGAGCCCCTGTTTACCGGCGCACGGCCTAATCCGACTTACAATCAAATTGTGGAGGTTTGCACCTGCGGGCTATCTCGCTACAACGCGGTGGTTCTGCAATTCAACCGGCACATCAGCGGCGGTCTGCAATTCAATTTCAGCTACACTTACGCCAGCGATACGGACAACGCGGCATCCGCCAGCGGCGGCAGCGGTGGCTCGGCGGCGACGCCCAATATCAGCAGTAACGGTCCCGTCAATCCGTTCAACCTGGCCGGAGAATATGGCACATCGAATCTTGAAGTCAGGAACCGGTTCGTGGGCGATGTGGTGTGGGAGCCTCCCTATTTCGACCACAGTTCGAATTTCTTTTCCCATGCGCTGCTTTCTGGATGGCTCGTGTCTGTGAGCGAGATCGCGGAAACCGGACTGCCTTATATCGAAACCATCTCCGGGAATGAGCCTACCGGTTTGGGCGCGACGATCAGTTCCGGCGGACCTACCGGGGGAAAGACGTCCACCCGCGCCGACTTTGTCGGGAAAAACAGCAACTTTCTTCCTCCCACGGTGAATACCGATATGAAGCTCGGCAGGAGTTTCCATATCACTGAAAAGGTGCAGGGCCAACTGAGCTTGGAAGTGTTTAATCTGTTCAATCACGTGAATTACAACACGGCGACCGGGACGGCCTACACCACCGGTGGAACCGCAGCCGCCCCCACGCTGACCTACAGCTCTTCGTTTGGTGCGCTGACAGCGGCGAACAACGGCTGGTTCTTCACGCAGCGCCAATTGCAGCTAGGGGCGAAGATTTCGTTTTAGTCACATCGTGGGTGCAGAAGGTGGCGCTCCGCAGTGCGTCTTCCTCACCGCATCCAATGGGCAAAAACGGCGTCTTATTTGTGGTCCGGATAAGCAAAGCTGACGGTCACAAACGCGCAGCTTCTTCTTGTTCGAAGGCGTGATACGAGGAACGCACCAGAGGACCTGCTTCCACATGCTTGAAGCTCATCTGCTCTCCTAGGCGCTTGAACTCGGCAAATTCATCCGGGTGCAAGTAGCGCTCAATCGGAAGGTGCTCCGGGGTCGGCTGCAGGTACTGCCCCAAGGTCAGAATGTGAGTCCCCTGCGCGGCGATTTCTTCCATGGCTCTCAGCACCTCGTTGCGGGTCTCACCGAGGCCAAGCATCATACCGGTCTTGGTGGAAATACCAGGCGACATTTCCCCAGCCCGGCGGAGCAGTTCCAGCGACCGCTCATAGACCGCTCCCTTGCGCACGCGCCGGTATAGTCTTGGCACCGTTTCCATGTTGTGGTTGAGCACGTCGGGGCGTGCCGACATCACGATTTCTAGCGCACGCCAGTCACCGCGGAAATCCGGGATCAGCACTTCGACTTTGCAGCCGGGAACGCGGCGGCGAATCTCCTCGATCGTCCGTGCGAAAATAGCAGCGCCGCCATCGGGCTGATCATCGCGGTTGACGGAGGTAACTACCGCATAGCGCAGTCCCATGCGCGCGACAGCCTCGCCAACGCGCTCGGGTTCATCCTGCTCGGGCGGTCCCAGTGGCTTCCCGCTCGGCACGGCGCAGAATCCGCAAGCCCGGGTGCAGATGTTGCCGAGGATCATGAAGGTGGCGGTGCGGTGTTCCCAGCATTCGCCCATGTTCGGGCAGCGCGCGCTTTCGCAGACCGTGTTGAGGTCAAGGGTGCGCATGATGCGCTTCAGGTCCTGGTAATTCGATCCCCCAAAGTAGCGCACGCGAAGCCACGGCGGGCGCGGATGCGAACTCGGCGGCGGCGCACCACTATCCGGCAGTATGTTGAACGGAGAGGCCATTCGGTAAGGCTCAACAGTATTCTACGCGGTAACCCTAGGCGAAACAACGTCACAAAAAGTGCTCAAGGCCAAAGGATAGCCGCCGATAACGACTATTGAGCAATGCTGGGTGCCTGCGCCGGATCACGAGAGGGGTGACGAGTTTCACTTTAGAACAACTCGCCGGCTGCTAGTCCGGGACAGGCTTGGAACGGAGTGAGCCATGGGAGTTCTGTCAGTACAACTCGCGGGCGTCTTACAGGCAACGGTCACGCAAGCGCCTGTTGAACAGGCGAACGCTAGCACAACTTCCGTGAACGCCAACCAGGCCCAGACCGCGCCTGTACCCGAGGATACCGTAACGCTGTCCGGACAGGCTGGTCAGGGGCAGGAGACACCGCAAAATTCGCAAGGGCAGCCGTTTCAGGGAGTCATCGTATTCGCCGCTGAGGCCCAAGTTCAGGGGTTCGCTTCTGGCAGGGGCGCTGGAGCGGCGAGAACTGACGCTCAGCAGCCGCCTGAAGCGCCGGCCACCGCCCAAGTGCAAACCCAGACGCAGCCGCAGGACCCCGCAGCGGCCGCTCTATCTGACGGGCCGAACGCCAGCAATGGCAATGCCGCAGGCGCGCCGCAAGGCTCCGAGCAGCAGCTGCAGCAACTCGATCAGACTTTGCAGCAACTGGGAATTAATCCCCAGAGCGTCAGCCTGTTCAATCGCCTGGCGCTGCTGCTTTACGCCAATGACCCGGCGGCGTTGCAACAGTTCGTCCAACAGCTCCAACAAGGTGCGCAGGAAGTAGGCGAAGGTAGCGGGGCGAGCCCCACCGGCAATCGAGCCCAACCCCATGCGCAAACTTTGACCTCCGCCCCCAACCAGGTTGCCAGTCCTGGAGCATCCGGGCTTCCCCCTGAGTCCAACTCGTCGACCTCAGGTCCCGGTCAGTATCAGAGCAGTGACCAGGCCAGTGAGCCAAACAGCAGTTTCGACCAGTTTGCAGCTTTGCAACTCACTTTCGGGAGCACCAACCAGCTGACCCAGCCTTTCTTAACCTCGAACGAGAGTTCCTCGAATTCAAACCAAAGCTCAACTGGACCGTCGCTAAACGTCACCGTTTGACCGAGATCGCTTTGGTTTCTAGTTCAATTTCAGCCACGCCGTACGCCGCACAATGTTGTGTGTTTACCACGCGAGATTTTGTTGCGGTGCTATTGTCCTTTTAAGGCGTTAAAAACAAAGACTATAAAATTATGCTTTCTCCGGCCAGGCGAATGCAACTACACTGGTCAGGCGAATGCCATTTCAAACAACGATTAAGCAGCCCGTCACAATTGAGGGTCTCGGCCTTCATACGGCTGTGCACTGTAAGCTGCGCTTGGTTCCGGCTCCTGCGGATACGGGAATCGTATTCCGCCGCGTTGACTTGGATAATTTCGAGATCGAAGCGCACATCCGCAACGTAGCGCGGGTGAGCTATGCCACGAGCCTGATGAAGCAGGGAGTCCTGCTTTCCACTACGGAACACTTGCTGGCCGCACTTTACTCCTGTGGAGTCGATAACATCTATGTGGAGTTAGACGCGCTCGAACTGCCCATCCTGGATGGTTCGTCCAAGCCGTTCATCGAAATGCTGGAGCAGGCAGGGACGCGGCAACTGCGTCGCCGTCGCCATTACATTCGCGTGGTGAAACCTCTCGAGTTCACCGACGGCGATCGCCGCATCGGCATCTATCCCGCGAGTGAATTCCGGGTGAGTTGCTTTGTCGATTACGACCATCCGGCGATAGGTCCGCAGGAAGTCGAGATGGTGGTGCATCGGGAGTCGTTCAGCCGGGAGCTTGCGCCGGCGCGAACTTTCGGTTTCGTGAAGGATTTCGCCGAGCTTCAGGCCATGGGACTCATTCGCGGCGGTTCGCTGGCCAATGCGCTGGTGCTCGACGATTCGATGCTCCTGAACGGGCCTCTGCGCTTTCCGGATGAATACGGCCGGCACAAGGCCCTCGACCTCATCGGAGACCTGGCGCTGATTGGATGCCCGCTGCAGGCGCGGCTAGTAGCTCACCGCGCTGGCCATTCGCTGCATACGCAGCTGGTTACGCGTCTTCTTGAAGACCACACCCTCTGGGAAGACACTACCGATGCCTCGTTGCCGGAAGTATCCTTCGAAGCGCCGCTTTCGATGCCCGCCTCAGCCACTTCTTAATCGTTAATACTTTTCGAGCACGCAAGGTAAGCAAACTTCGGCCTTTTCATTGCCAAAGCTTGCAGCGGAAGGGACAATATCGAACGCCATGAGCGCCGCCTCCGATACTGCCATCGTGATTCTCGCCGCCGGAAAAGGGACGCGCATGCATTCCGAACTTGCCAAGGTGCTGCATCGCGCGGGAGGGCGCCCGCTGATCGAGCACGTTGTGCGCGCCTGCCTGCCGCTGAAGGCGTCTCAGCTGATCGTGGTGGTGGGCCGTCAGGCGCAAGAAGTCGGCGACGTAGTGGAGGCGCTCGGGACGCAAACGGTTTTGCAGAAGCCGCAGCGCGGGACAGGCCATGCAATGCAAGTGGCTCGCCGCGCGATTCGCAGCCGCGCGAAGCTCGCGATCGTGCTTCCCGGGGATGCTCCGCTGCTGCGGACGGAAACCCTGGCTGCGTTGCTCGACACACACCGCCGCGGAGAGGCGGCCGCTACGATCCTCACGGCGGAAATTGACGATCCCACCGATTACGGGCGCATCGTGCGCGATACAGAAGGGCGTGTGGTGGCCATCGTAGAAGAAAAGAGCGCGACACCGGAGCAGCGCGCCATCCGGGAGGTGAATTCCAGCATTTACTGCTTCACGCTCGCCAAGCTCTGGCCGTGCCTGAACGCGCTGCGTCCGGAGAATGCGCACAAGGAACTCTATCTCACCGACGCGATTGCCATGCTGCGCGAGCGCAACGAACGCGTGCTGGCCGAGGTCGCGGTGGATTCGCGGGAGATTCTGGGCTGCAATACACGCGCGCACCTGGCGGACGTGGACCGGATTTTCCGGGCGCGCAACGCGGCCGCGCTGATGGACTCAGGCGTGACGATTTATTTGCCGGAGACAGTGGTGGTCGACCCGGGCGTGACGGCTGGGCCGGACACGGTGATCGAGCCGGGCGTGCAGCTTCTGGGCAACACGCGGATTGGCGCGCGATGCACGATTCGGACTGGGAGCGTGCTGCAGAACGTTCGCGTCGATGATGACGTTGTGATTGGGGCTCACTCGACGCTCGATTCGAGCCGCGTCGGCACGAAGGCGCAGATTGGGCCGTTTTCGCGGCTGCGTCCGGGGAGCGACATCCGAGCGGGCGCGCATGTGGGAAGCTTCGTCGAACTTAAGAATACGGTGCTGCGAGAAGGGTCGAAGGCGCCGCACCTGAGCTATCTGGGCGATGCGTCGATCGGGCGCGATACCAATATCGGCGCGGGCACGATTACTTGCAACTACGACGGCGCTGCGAAGCATCCGACTACCATCGGCAGCCGCGTCTTCATCGGCAGCGATACGGCACTGGTGGCGCCCGTGCGCGTCGGCGACGGAGCCTACGTGGCGGCGGGGTCGGTGATCACCGAAAATGTTCCCGCCGACGCGCTCGGCATCGCGCGTGGCCGCCAGGCGAACAAGCCGGGCTGGGCCGCTGCCCGCCGCAGAGAGATACAGCGGGCGGCGAAGTCAAAACCCCGCGTTAAGTCAAAACCCTCTCGTCCGGCCAGAGGATCGAAGCGGCGCTAGCTTCTTCTGTGGATTAGCAAAAGATTGCTTCATATGCGGCGCTGAAGCTCCAAACCCCACGAAGAGCTATCCTCAAAACCTAAGGATTGCCTCGCGGGTTCGGGACGTCACCTATGAGTTTGTTCGTCTTGAAATGTGGGATGTCCAAAGAAAACGATTGACTGCAGTGAAGCGATCTATTCACTGTCCCATCCGACGCAGACGGACGCTTGAAGCGAACAGCGGAAGCGCTGGCGGCGCCGCAGCGAGGCTCCTACGGAAGGCGCTGGTCCCGTGCTAAAATGCGCGCGGGAGACATTTTCGCGATGAAATTTGGAGTGGTGCGATTTCCGGGGTCGAACTGCGACGACGACGCCTACCATGCGGTGGAATCGGTGGTGGGGCAACGGGTGGAATTTATCTGGCACCAATCCGAGCAGGTTTCCGGATTCGACGTGATCATTCTCCCTGGCGGATTCTCCTACGGCGACTACCTTCGCACCGGCGCGATTGCTCGTTTTTCGCCGGTGATGCGCGCGCTGGACCGATTCGCACGGTCGGGCGGCCTGGTGCTCGGCATCTGCAACGGGTTTCAGATTCTCCTCGAGGCGGGGCTGCTGCCCGGCGCGATGATGCGCAACAAGGGACTGCGATTCCTGTGCCGCCAGGTGCATGTTCGCGTGGAGAGCACCGACACTCCTTTTACCTGCACTGCAAAGCCCGGGCAGGTGCTGGAGATGCCAATCGCGCACATGGAAGGCAACTACTTCTGCGATCCGGATACGCTGGCGGAACTCGAAAGCAATAAGCAAATCATTTTTCGCTACGTTACACCGGACGGGCACACGGCCGGTCCCGACAATTCGTCGGCGAACCCGAACGGTTCGCTCGCGGCGATTGCCGGTATCTGCAATCACGAGCGCAACGTGCTCGGGCTGATGCCGCACCCCGAACGGGCCGTGGAATCGCCGCTCGGCTCGGACGATGGCCTGGTAATTTTCCGTTCCCTGGTTGCAAGCCTTTCACGACAAGCCACCATCTCCGCGTAGGCTCACGGCGGATTCAGGACTGCATGGCACTCATCGACACGGATATCAAAGTCACGCCACAAATCGCCGCCGAGCACGGGCTCACGCCGGAAGAATATGCTCGCACGCAGAAAATTTTGGGACGCAACCCGAACATTACCGAACTTGGCGTCTTCAGCGTGATGTGGAGTGAGCATTGTTCGTATAAATCGAGCCGGGCGCATCTGAAGCGGCTGCCCACGCGGGGCACGCACGTCGTGCAGGGGCCTGGTGAAAATGCGGGAGTCGTCGATATCGGCGACGGGCTCGTCGCAGTCTTCAAAATCGAGTCGCACAACCACCCGAGCTTTGTGGAACCGTTTCAGGGCGCGGCAACAGGTGTTGGCGGAATCCTGCGGGACATCTTCACGATGGGGGCGCGGCCGATCGCGGTCCTCGATTCGCTGCGCTTTGGGCCTATTACGGCGGGATCGGGTGCAAGCGACGACGATGTCGCGCGGAACAGGCGGATTCTTGATGGCGTGATTCGGGGGATTGGATTCTACGGAAACTGCTTCGGAGTTCCCACCGTGGGAGGCGAGGTCGCCTTCGAGCCGTGCTATTCGAATAATCCCCTGGTGAATGCGCTCGCGCTCGGGATTGCCCGGCGTGAGGAGCTGTTCTTTGCTCGGGCGAGCGGCATGGGCAATCCAGTAATTTATGTGGGTGCCAAGACTGGCCGCGACGGGATCCACGGCGCATCGCTGCTTGCCTCCGCGGAATTCAGCGAGGAGTCGCAGCAGAAGCGGCCCAACGTGCAGGTCGGCGACCCGTTCATGGAAAAGCTTTTGCTCGAGGCGTGCCTGGAAGCGATGCGCACCGGTGCTGTCGTGGCCATTCAGGACATGGGAGCGGCCGGGCTCACGAGCTCCAGCTGCGAGATGGCTTCGCGCGGCGGCGTGGGGATCGAGATCGATCTCGCCCGTGTTCCGCAGCGTGAAACCGGAATGACGCCTTACGAGATTCTGTTGAGCGAATCGCAGGAGCGCATGCTGCTGGTGGCCGAGCGCGGGCGCGAGCGCCAAGTGTTCGACGTGTTTCACAAGTGGGGACTCGACGCGGTGGAGGTGGGGCGCGTCACCGACGATGGTCAGCTGCGCGTCCTGAATCATGGCATCGTTGCGGCGGATATTCCGGCGCACGCGATCGCGGAGCAAGGGCCTGTCTACCAACGCCCTATTGCCGCGCCACTAAGGGAAACACAGGCGCCTTTGGCGTTTAACCGCTTTGCGCCGGCCGGGACTAATCTCACCGAAAACTTCCGGAGGCTATTGGCTTCGCCGAATATCGCGTCGAAACACTGGATTACCGAGCAATACGATTCGATGGTGCGAACGAATACGCGAGTGGGCCCTGGTGCCGGAGACGCTGCGGTGCTTCGGCTAAAAGAGAGTAAGCGCGCCCTGGCTCTCTCGACGGACGGAAACGGCCGATGGTGTTACCTGTCGCCGAAGGTCGGCGCGATGCACGCGGTAGCGGAGGCGGCGCGCAACGTGGCCTGTTCCGGCGCCCGGCCAATTGCGGCTACGAATTGCCTGAATTTCGGCAATCCCGAGAAGCCCGAAGTGATGTGGCAGTTCAGCGAGGCCGTCGACGGGATTGGCGAGGCTTGCCACGCGCTCGATACGCCGATCACCGGCGGCAATGTGAGCTTCTACAATGAGACTCTTGGCAAGCCAATTTATCCGACGCCGATTCTTGGTGTGCTGGGGCTGCTGGAAGACGCAGACTGTGCCCTAGCGTCGGGCTTTCGAAGTGAAGGTGATCTAATCGTTCTGCTGGACGCCAACGAAACGGCTTTTCCGGCGCCTACACTCGGGAGAGAATTCTCGTCTTCCGAGTATGCGAAGACGATCCACGGAGTGGTCGCAGGCACGCCTCCGGCAATCAACTTGCCGGCTGAGAAGAATCTTATCGAATGCCTCGTGAAACTTGCGGGCGAAAAGGCTATCTTGTCGGCGCACGACGTGAGCGACGGCGGTATCGCCGTAACGCTGGCGGAATCGTGTTTCACAAGCGATGGCCTGGCAGCCGGCATCAGTCTGGACCTGGGCGATGCTCAACTGACAGAAAACAAAGTGGCAGCCGCTTCGGAAAGCGAACTGCCGGCTGAACTTGCACTTTTCGGGGAGGGCGGCGCGCGTGCGGTGGTATCGTGTTCCCCGGAAATGCTTGCCCGAGTTACTCAAATTGCAGCACAATATGGCGTTAAGACCCGGCAGATCGGTACTGTCACGCGCGGTCAGTTTCGCATCCAATATAATGGGGGAACGGTGATCGAAGGAACTGTGGGTTCCTTCCAGCAAGTTTGGAGCGGGTCTCTGGCAGCAGCCCTCAAGAGTGCATGATTCCAAAAACTCACACGCTCGACGACGACCACTTTCACGATGAGTGCGGTGTATTCGGGATTTTTGGCCACCCCGAGGCGTCCAAGCTAACCTACCTCGGCCTTTACGCGTTGCAGCATCGGGGGCAGGAGTCCGCTGGCATTGCTTCAAGCGACGGCGGTGAGATTCATTTCCACAAAAGCCTCGGGCTGGTGCAGGAAATTTTCACTCCAGCGGTGCTTTCGAGCTTGCCGGGCGTGGTTGCAATCGGACATACGAGGTATTCGACGGCTGGAGATAACACCATCGTCAACGCGCAGCCGGTGGTAATCGACTGCAACAAGGGAAAGATTGCTTTAGGGCACAACGGTAATCTGACCAACGCGCTCGAGATGCGCCGGCGTCTCGAGCACCGCGGGTCGATTTTCCAGACGACCAGCGACACGGAAGTGATCGTGCACTTGATCGCGCGGAGCTCAGCAAGGAATCTTTCGGGCGCGATTGCCGACGCGCTCAGCCAGGTGGAAGGCGCGTACTCGCTGCTGCTTCTCGCGCGCGACGAAATGTATGCGATCCGGGACCCGCGCGGATTCCGGCCATTGGCTCTCGGGCGGCTCGACGGCGCCTGGGCTGTGGCCTCGGAAACCTGCGCGTTCGATTTGATCGATGCCGAATACGTGCGCGAAGTGGAACCGGGCGAAATGGTGCGGATTTCGCGGGCCGGAGTCGAGTCGATTCGCTTCGCTGCTGAAAAGCCGAACCAGCAGTGCGTTTTCGAGCACGTCTATTTTTCACGGCCGGACAGCGTGGTGTTTGGCCGGCCGGTGAACCAAAGCCGGGAGCAACTGGGCCGGCTGCTGGCCCAGGAGCATCCGGTCGAAGCGGACATTGTTACTCCGGTGCCAGATTCCGGCGTGCCGGCCGCGGTGGGTTATGCGGCGGAGTCGGGCATTCCCTTTCGGATGGCGCTGATACGCAACCATTACGTCGGGCGCACCTTCATCGAGCCCGAGCAGGCCATCCGGGATTTCGGCGTGAAGCTCAAGTTAAATCCGGTGCGGCGAATGATCGAGGGACGGCGCGTGATTCTTGTGGACGACTCGATTGTCCGGGGCACCACCAGCCGCAAGATCGTGCGACTCGTGCGGGACGCCGGGGCCACGGAAGTTCATATGCGAATCAGCTGCCCGCCGACGATTTCGCCTTGTTATTACGGAGTGGACACTCCCCGAAGGGACGAACTGATTGCGGCGCGGAATTCCGTCGAAGACATCCGGCAGTTCCTCGGCGCGGATTCGTTGGGATATCTTTCGCTGTCTTCGCTGCGCGCCGCCGTGGGAGATACGCAGGGAAAATTTTGCACGTCGTGCTACACCGGCAGCTATCCGACTGAGCTGGTGCAACTCGAAGTGGAGGCTCATCGTGAAGGCTGACGTGGAAGACGCCGTAGCGCCACCCAAGAATCCTGAAGAACACGATAGCGCCAGTGAGCGCATTAAGCGCGAAGTAATCTCATGGGTCTGGGTGATCCTCGCGTTCCTCTTTATTGAGGGCACGCTGGTGCAGGCGCGCGTGATTCCCAGCGGTTCGATGGAAAATACCGTGCTGATCGGCGACCACCTGATCGTGAGCCGCATCGGCTATGACGCCGGGATTCCATTCACTTCGATCCACGAGCCCTTATGGCGCAATCCGAGGGGACAGCAGATAATCGTATTTCGCGCGCCGCTGCCCGAGGAAGGCTACCCAGACTTTATCAAACGGTGCATCGGCGTGCCGGGCGACCGCATCAAGATTATCGCGGGACAGGTTTATGTAAACGGAGTAGCGCTAAAGGAGCCGTACGCGCTTCGGGTAGTGGGAGCCGTGGATGTGCCAGGTGAAAACTTCCCGCCCGCACCCGATGATCTTGAGTGGCGTGGACGGATGCGGCCGCAGTGGGCCGCGGAAGTATCCTCCCACGTCGTAAACGGTGAACTGGTGGTGCCACCCGGCGACTACTTCATGATGGGCGACAATCGCGACAATTCCTACGACAGCCGGTTTTGGGGATTTGTGCCGCGGCAGAATATTATTGGCACGCCGCTCATCATCTATATGTCGATCAATGCGCCGGAAGAAGTTTGGGAACCGGGGCACATCGGCGAGCGGTTTGAAACGTATCTGCGGGCGTTCATTCATCCAGACGAAGTACGCTGGCGGCGCTTGTTTCATATATTCTAAAAACCCTGTTGGACTAGCCCTCCCGAAAAAGAGCCACGTTTATGCGCTACGCGGATGCGGGCGTCAACATTTCCGTTGCGGATGAAGCCAAGCGGCGCATCGCCGCGATGGCCGGGAAGACATTTCGCCGCGGCGTTCTCGCACCCATCGGCGGCTTTGGCGCGCTCTTTCAACTCGACCGCAAGCACTGGCGCGAACCCATTTTGGTCGCGAGCGCTGACGGCGTGGGGACCAAACTCAAGATTGCCTTCGCTACCGGCGTTCATTCCACCGTTGGCGCCGACATTCTCAATCACTGCGTGAACGACATCCTCACCCAGGGCGCGGAGCCGCTTTTCTTTCTTGATTACCTCGCCATGGGAAAGCTGGATGCGGAAGTCGTGGAACAGGTGATCGAAGGAATGAGCCGTGCGGCGAAGAAAGCCGGCTGCTCCCTGATCGGCGGGGAAACGGCGGAGATGCCCGATTTCTATCCGCCGGATGAATACGACCTCGCCGGATTCATTGTGGGCGCGGTCGAAAAGAAAAAGCAGCTCGACCCGAGACGTGTGCGCCCCGGCGATACACTACTTGCGCTGCCTTCAAGCGGCCTGCACACAAACGGTTATTCCCTGGCGCGCAAGCTCGTCTTTGAAGTGGCGAAGCTTGAACCGGACACTTATGTTGCGGAGGTGGGCAACAAGATCGGTGCCGAACTTCTGAAGCCGCACCGTCCCTACTGGCCGCTGCTGAAAAACATTCTGGATCGCGGCTGGGTAACCTCCATGGCGCACATCACCGGCGGCGGCATCACCGGGAACCTGCCGCGCGCGATTCCTCGGAATGTGCAGGCCGTGGTGGATCTCGGCTCATGGCCCGTGCTGCCGATTTTCCGCTATCTCGCGCAGGTGGGCCGTATCGATCGCGAAGAGTTGCTCCAGACTTTCAACCTCGGAGTCGGAATGATTCTCGTGGTTCCGGCAAAGAACATTTCCCGCGTCGAAGCGGAGCTGAAGCGGCGTCGCGAAAAATTCTACTTGATTGGTCGGATTGAAACAGCCGCGCGAGGCAAGCCTCGCGTCGCGTACTCGGGAGCCTTGCCCATCTAGGGCTCCAATTTAGGGCGCACTTCTCCACGACTAGCGCGCTCTCCACTGTGACGGCGTTTTACCCGCTTGCGGAACTGTGTTAATTTTTTCGGACATGAAAAAGCGCATCGCCGTTCTGCTTTCTGGCCGCGGCTCCAATTTCGAAGCATTAGCGGATAGTGTTGCGGCGGGGCGCATCCCGGACGCGGAGATCGCGCTCGTCCTCAGCAATCGCGAGGGCGCACAGGGGATCGACAAGGCTCGCGCTCGGGGTCTCGAGACATGCGTGATCCCCTCGAAGGGACTCGAGCGCGAGGCGTTCGACAAGCTCGTTGTTGCGGCGCTCAAAGAGAAGAACGTCGAGCTCGTGTGCCTTGCGGGATACATGCGATTACTGTCGGCGTATTTCGTAGCGGCGTTTCCCGGACGCATCCTGAATATTCATCCGTCACTCCTGCCGGCGTTCCCGGGCCTTGAATCGCAGAGACAGGCCCTCGAACACGGGTCGAAATTCACCGGCTGCACGGTGCATTTCGTGGACGAGAATCTGGATGCGGGGCCGATTATTCTGCAGGCGGTGGTGCCGATTCAGGATGGCGACACGGAAGCCACGCTTTCCGAGCGCATCCTGCGGGAGGAGCACCGGATTTATTCGGAAGCGGTCCGCATCGTGCTGGAAGGGCGGTATCGCATCGAGGGTCGCCGCGTTTTGACTTCGGAGAAAAATTAATTGTCTGCCGGCACCTTCAAGTCTGCTCAGGAACAGTTTTCTTATATCTACAAAGGCGTTGCCGAAATCATTCGCGAGGATGAGCTGAAGGCGAAGATCGAGAAGTCGATCGCCACCGGCAAACCACTGCGCGTGAAGCTGGGGGTAGATCCCACGGCGCCCGATATTCATCTGGGCCACACGGTGGTGCTGCGCAAGCTGAAGCATTTTCAGGATCTGGGGCACACGGCAATTTTCCTGATCGGGGACTTCACTGCAATGGTCGGCGATCCCAGCGGACAGTCCGAAACGCGCCCGCCCCTTACCCGGGAGCAGGTGGAGGCTAACGCGAAGACCTATCTCCAGCAGGTTTACAAAATCCTCGATCCTGACAAGACCGAGGTCCGTTACAACAGCGAGTGGCTCGGCGCGATGCCGAGCCAGGAGGTCGTGCGGCTGTGCGGCCACTACCGGCTGGCTCGCATGCTGGAACGGGAAGACTTTCGGTCCCGCCTCGAGAAGAATCAGCCGATTTCCGTTCATGAACTGCTCTACCCGCTGTTCCAGGCCTACGATTCCGTGGCGCTTCAGTCCGATGTAGAGCTGGGAGCCACCGAGCAGAAATTCAATCTGCTCGTCGGCCGTGATATCCAGCGCGAGTACGCGCAGCCATCGCAGGTGGCCCTGACAATGCCGATTCTGGTGGGGCTCGACGGCGAGCGGAAGATGTCGAAGAGCCTTGGGAACTACATCGGAATCACCGACACGCCGAATGAAATGTTCGGCAAGCTGATGTCGATTTCAGACGTACTGATGTGGAGCTATTACGAACTGCTGACGGATTTCACTGAACCGGTAATCGTCCGGCTCCGCGAAGAAGTCCGCACGGGCGTGCTGCACCCGAGAAAAGCGAAGGTCCAGCTGGCGCATACGATCGTTGCGGGCTTTCACGGCGAAGATGCAGCGAAGAAAGCTGGGGAAGAATTCGATCTTGTGTATAGCAAGCGGCAGGCGCCCTCGGAGATGAAAACACTTCGGGTGACGTCTCAGGGAGCCATGAAACTCACCGCAATGATTCCCGCGGTGGGAATGGCGGACTCCCGGGCAGAAGCAGAACGCCTCATCAAGCAGGGAGCGGTGGAGTGGGACGAGGTGCGCATTACCAATCCAGCACAAGTCGTCTCGCCGGGTGAGCACACGCTTCGCGTGGGGAAGAAACCTGCGGTTCGGGTGGTTATCGAGCCCGCGTAAAGTATCGACGCCTAGCCGGATTCTTGCCTGAGTGAAGAAACCTCAAAAGCAGATCCCGTACTTCGTTCGGGATGGCGCGCATAAGCTTTTTTGTTGAAGATTGACTCAGAGAACTTCGACTAGAACGAGCGAAACATCGTCTACGGGTGGGCCTTCACGCCATTCCGCGACACGATCGAGGATGCCCTGTTTCATGTCCTGAAAGGGCAGCCTGGCCGCCTCCCGCACAAACTTCTCTACCCCCGGAACTCCCAGCATTTCCCCTCGTACATTGAAAACATCGGTGATGCCGTCCGTATAGAGAACCACGCGGTCGCCGCGTTCCAGGTCCGCCTCAATCGTTCCGTTCACATCCACGGCTTCCGGGAGTGCCCCCAGTATCATGCTGCGCGATTCGAGCAGCCGCGGCTCGTGGCCGGGCTTTACTATCATGCCTGGCGGGTGCCCTGCGCCGGCAAACACCATCTTACGGCCGCACCGCTCAATTCGCGCGGCTGCTAATGTGAAGAAGAAGACGGAACTGCCGATGCTCTGCATCACGAAACGGTTCAGCTGATGAAGCATATCGCCGAGCGGCGTGCCATTGCGCAATTGTGTCGCCGTTTCCGTGTAGATGCGATTGGCGATCAGGGCCGAGCCGATGCCGTGGCCGGAGACGTCGCAGACCAGCAGATTCAGGTGCTGCTCATCGAGCGGGCTCACAAGGCCGAAATCGCCGCCGATCGTCCGCACGGGATGGTAGTAGGTGTCGACGCGCAGGCCGCCCCAAACAATCGATTTCGGCGCCAGGCTCTGCTGCACGCGAGCGGCGAGGGCCAGATCTTCGTCCATCTCTTTCTGGCGCAACTCGAGACGGAAGTTCGCGTCCCGTAACTGCGCTTCAGCGCTCTTCTGATCGGAGATGTCCGTGAAGGTGACGATGGCGAATTCGCGGCCGTCGGGATCCTCCAGCCTGCGCGAACTCACGATCACGGGCATGCGGCTTCCGTCCTTAAGAGGGAGAACGAATTCGAAGCGGTTGCGCCCGGTGGTGGCACTCAGCTCAATTTGTTTCAGGACGAATGCGAATTCTTCGGGGGAGTAAAACTCCGAGCTTACCCGGCCAACGAGTTCGGATGCCGGCTGACCGATCATTTCCTCAAAGCACGAGTTTACGAACAGCATCCGGTGGCAATCATCGGTGATGATGACGCCCTCGTTCAACGACTCGAGCAGACCCTCGACCTGCTCCAGCCATTCCGGGACCTCGAACTGCACGGGGCCTTGTGCTTCTTCCATAACTCCAGATACCTCTTGCGGTATTCGATGCGATGCTAAGGGTTTTCGGTCCCTATATAAAGCTCTATCGCATTTGAGGTTCCGGGGAACGGCATTATATTGGCTGGACATCGCACCGGCAGGAGTGTGCTGGTGCCACCGAGGCGATTTGCACTCACCGTGCTGTGCCATTAAAATGGACGGTATCCAGAGGAGAAACAACATGGCCCAGCTTATGAGTACTTCCAACCCTGCCCTGAACGAACAGGTATTTCGAGGCGCAGGCGCCGCTTTCGGCGAAACGATGACGGTGCAAGGGACGGTCAATAAGACCGGAATCCTCCTTCTTTGTGCAGTCGCTACCGCCGCGTGGACATGGAACATTTTCCTCCATTCACATTCCCCTGAGGCTGTCGGCCCTCTTGCGCTTGTGGGAGTTATCGGCGGGTTGATCTTCGCGTTTGCCACCATCTTCAAGAAAACCTGGGCTCCCGTCACCGCGCCAATTTACGCATTGCTCGAGGGCTTGGTACTGGGCAGCGTCTCCGCCATCCTTGAGGTGCGGTTCCCGGGCATTGCGATTCAGGCGGTCAGCCTGACGTTCGGCACGATGGTCGCGCTGCTGCTGGCGTATCGTTCGGGACTCATTCGCGTTACCGATAAGTTCAGGCTGGGAATCGTCGCGGCAACGGGCGGGATTGCGCTCTTTTACGTGATCGAGATGATCCTGGGCTTCTTTGGCGTGCATTTCACTGCTGTAAACGGCGGCGGAGCGATCGGGATCGGATTCAGCGTATTCGTGGTGATCATCGCGGCCCTGAATCTCGTGCTCGATTTTGATTTCATCGAGAGCGGGGCTCGGGCGGGTGCGCCGAAGTACATGGAGTGGTACGGCGCGTTCGGTTTGATGGTAACGCTGATCTGGCTCTACTTCGAGATTCTGCGGCTGCTCTCAAAGTTGCGGAGCCGCGACTAATTCCCTCCATAACTCGCTCCAATCTGCGTGCGCAGCGGCCTCTGGGAAAGCGGTTTCAAGTTGCCCTGGCTTACGCAGCGCGGCTGCACGCAACTCAATACCGCAAAGGGACCACGCGGCCTTACGTCGCGCATCTGCTGGGTGTGACCTCCACCGTCCTCACCTATGGCGGAGACGAGGACGAGGCCATCGCCGCGCTTCTGCATGATGCCGTGGAGGATCAGGAAGGTAAGCCGCGCCTGCGCGAAATTCGAAAGAAATTCGGCGCGCGGGTGGCGCATATCGTCGAGGGTTGCACCGACGCCGATACTCAGCCCAAGCCCCCTTGGCTCGAACGCAAGAAAACCTATCTTACTCACCTGCGCAGCGCAGATTCATCGGTACTTCTTGTATCCGCGGCGGACAAGCTTTATAACGCCCGCGAGATTCTTTACGACTTCCGCAAGCATCGAGGCTCCGTGTGGAGCCGCTTCAAGGGTGGCAAGCAAGGAACGCTGTGGTATTACCGCCAGGTAGCTAAGATTCTTCGCGCCAAGGGGCCCGAATACCTCGTGGCGGAACTTGACCGAGTTGTCAGCGAGTTAGAAGACGCCACCAAGCAAACCAAACGCAAGTAACAGGATATACAAAGAAACCTGTACTACTCGCGTAGATCGGTAACCTTTCTACCCCTCCCCGATCTCTCGGCTCGCTTTACGACAGAGCCAGCCCTTATAAGTCTACTCTTCACAGTGATTTAAGTGCCTTCCGGCCTGGCTTCCCAGGTGCTTTAACTCACCCGAAGTTCGTGAGAGCCCGCTTTGAGCGTCGCGAGGGTGAGGTTGGAAATGGACCTAAGGAAGGCAAAGAACTGCCGCAGGGCGTCCAGCGAAAGCGGCTTTTCAATAATCGAGCTGTCGGTTGTTACCCTCATCATCATAGCCATCACGGCCATGGCGGTTATCCAGATGACGCCCAACCTGCAGTCGGCGCGATCCGATGACGCCCTGCGAATTGTGATGGCCCAGATGAGGCAGGCCCGCGAATACTCGATCGACAACCGCAGGTACGTGCAGATCGCGTTCACGACGGTCGCTTCCAAGCCGCAAATTGTGCTCACGCAAATGAACACGCTGACGGCGGGAGCCGGGGCTGTAAACCCTGTTCTGAGCACTGTCTATCTTCCCGCGACCCTCCAATACACCTTGGTCGCGACAATGCCGGACACTCCGGACGGGTTCGGAAACGGCTCGGCGATCGCATTCAAGATTGAAGGCACGAGCACCGCCCCTGCATTGATGTACTTTCAGAGCGATGGCGAAATGGTTGACAGCGCGACCTATTCCCCGATCGACGGAACGGTCTTTCTGGGTGTTGCCGGAAAGACGAACACGGCGCGGGCAGTGACGGTGCTGGGGTCTACGGGGCGCGTGCGAGGTTGGACGGGCATCGGCACGGGGTCGAGCTCGGCTGCGGCCTGGCAGCAATTCTAAGGAGATGTCGCCGATGAAGGTACGCAGAATGAGGCGCTCAGCGAAGGGATTCACGCTCATCGAAACGATGATCGCTTTGGCGGTAATGGCGATCGGCGTTCTAGGCTTGGCGGGGATGCTCGCGGATTCACTGGCATACATGAACGGATCCCAGGCGGATTTCATCGCGGAACAAAAGGCGCAGCAGGCCGTCGAAGCCATCTTCACCGCGAAGTACAGCAGCAGTATTACCTGGGCGCAGGTGGCGAACAACAGCGTGGGCAATCCGCTAGGCTTGTTCTTCTCCACGCCACAGCCGATTCTGCAACCGGGACCCGATGGGCTCGTAAATTCCATCAACGATACCGGAGCGCCTGCGGACTACATTCTGTATCCCGGGCCTGACGGCAAACTCGGCACAGCGGATGACGTCAAAGTTCCCCTTTCGAACTACACGCGGACAATCACCATTACTCCAAGCTTCGGTGGCGATGCGAATCTGAGCCAGATAACGGTCACCGTGAATTATACGGTAGGGCGCTTTACGCGGCGGTACACGCTCAACACGTTGATTTCGGCGTTCGATTAACGCCGTGAGGAGAGCAATGAAACGGGCTAAGGGATTCTCATTCATCGAATTGATGACTTCGATTGCGATCCTCTCGGTCGTGATGGGATCGGTTGTGGGCGCTCTTGTACAGGCGCAAAAGGCCACGAACGCAGTGGCCCTGATGGCAAATACTCAGGAAAATTTGCGCGCGGGGATGCACTTCATGGTGCGCGATCTGACGCAGGCCGGAGAGGGAGTGCCGCCGCAGGGCGTCTTCATTCCTCTGAACACCGCCGGCCTATCGAACCTGAACCGGCCCGGCACGACACCTGCGACGACATTCCCGACTTCCTACACTGTGCTGCCCGTGATTACCCCGGGATCCGCAATCGGGCAGGACGCAAAAACGCTGAGCCCGTCGGGTCTCGTGCTGGATGGCAGTCTGAAGACCGACATCATCAACGTTCTGTACGCCGACAACTCGCTGGTGGATTCAAGCGGTGTCGCGAACCCGCCAGCGTTGAATGCCTATACCGTAACCTCTGCCGCGGCGCCGGTGTGTGCGGGGGCGATCGCTGCAAACGGCAGTTCGGTGAGGATGGATCCGGCCTGTTTCACAATGCCGGGCACGCCTACGCCCATCAGTGCCGGCAACCTGATTCTATTTACGAACGGAAACGGGACGGCGCTTGAATATGTCACGAGCGTTTCAGGGCAGACCATCAACTTCGCCGCGGGCGATCCCGCGGGCCTGAACGGCTTGAGCGCGGCAACCTACCCCAACGGCACGGTACAGGCGATTTCGGCTTCAACGACAGCCACCACTGTAACCCGCGTGTGGCTGGTGAGCTACTACATCGATTCGACCACAAATCCGTCAAAGCCGCAGTTGGTGCGCCAGGTCAATTACCCGGGTTACCCCGCCGGAGCTCCCGCGAATCCGGCGCAGCCCGTTGCCGACAGCATCGAGAACCTTACATTCAGCTATGACGTCACGAATTCCACCGACCCCGCGGGAACCTACGCGAACGGTCCTGGTGACGCTCCCCAGCCCGTGGCTCCGGACACGCCTTCGCAAATCCGCGCCGTCAACGTGACGCTGGCTGCCCGATCCGAGTACCCCTTGATGGCCGGGTCATCTGCCGCTCAATACGCGCACAACAACCTGAGCACGCAGGTAAGCGTGCGCAGTCTTTCGTTTTTGAACCAATTCAACACTTCGACGACGGCGCCATAAGCGGAGCGCGAATCGTGAATGTCTTTGCCCAAAGGAGACACGCTGTGCGTAAAGGACAGGAAAACGGAATCGCCCTCATCACGGTGATGCTGGTGCTGCTGCTGGTCTCAGCGATGGTGGTTGGAATGTCCTGGATGGTGATGACCGATCAGCGGCTGGGCGGCAATAACGGCGGCCGTGAATCGGCGTTTTACGGCGCCGAGGCCGGTATGGAGAAATTGACCGCCGACCTGGGAAATACGTTCGCGACCAAGGGCTCGGTGAGCGCCGCCGACCTCACGACGGTGACCTCCACGCCTCCTTCCCTTACCGGGATCAGCTTCTCAAACGCTTCCGGTTCGACGTACCAGATTATTTGCGGAGCCTCTACCACCTCCTGCACGCCGTCAGCTTCCAACGCAACGATTCTGGCGCCGAGTCCTTATGCCGGAATGCAGGGACTCATCACTGCGCTGAACCTTCAGGTAGCGGCGCAAACCACGAACGGTTCTGAAATCAAGTTGAAGAGACAAGTGCAACTCGTGGCCATTCCCGTGTTTCAATTCGGCGTCTATTCCGATTCCGATCTATCATTTTTCAATGGCCCGTCCTTCGACTTTGGAGGCAGAGTTCACACGAACGGAAACCTCTGGCTATCGCCGAATTCGGGCCCTCTTTACCTCGCCGACAAAGTGACCGTGGTCGGACAAGTTATTCGGACGAACCTGGAAAATGGCTGGCCCGGAGGGGGCAATGTCATCGGAGCGGGTGGAGATTATTCCGGAGTCGTGTCTATTGCGACTGTCCCCAATCCGGCGACGCTTCCGCCAAGCCCCACATACACCAATTCGCAGTGGATTCCCCTAGGCTTGGGACAGAGCAGCGACAATGGACCGAGCGTTGTCGGCGCTGTGGATACGTCTGTAAATCCGGCATGGAGCGGCATAGGACCTTACAACGGACAGTTGACGATCAAGGTGCCCACCCTCAGCTTGACCTCCACGGCTCTCGGGGGGATTACCACACCCATCTCCTTGATTCGCCGGCCTGTGCCTGGAGAACTGGCCAGCAACCCCGGGAGAATTCAGCCAGCAGTACTTTTCCCAAGCCACCCTGCGGATTCTGCTCGACGATTACAAGACGCCCGGCACTCCTGCCAGCGGCTGCGCGGGCTCTGGCATGATGGCGCTTGATGGAATCGATACATCGAAAAATCCTGTCGATTTGAGCACCCTTGCCAATATCGCGCAGTCGGGAGCCGGCGGCGCCGCGTTATAGCGCCGTCGACGGCTATTGGGTAGCAATGGAAAGGCGACAATTACCGGATGCATCAAGATCGAGTATCAGGACAAGACGGGCGCGTTTCACGATGAGACCGCCACGATTTTGGCCTTGGGCATACCGGGGGAAAAATACCAACCCGCTTTCCCCGAAGGTTGCGTCAACGCAGCTCCCCACATTGCCGAATCCGTACAGCGGTGTCGGGGCAACCTTCACGTACGCGAATTACATGGCGACCATCCACTTGTGCAGATCCAGATGCCGGCGCCATCATTCGCATCGAACGCGTGCGCGACAATCCGTCGACGACACCTGCCGGGGGCGGACTGTGTGGGGCAACCGCGGGGCTTCTAAACACGGACTATTGGCCAAACGTGCTGTTTGACGCAAGAGAAGCCGTATCGCGCACGGTGGAATTTCCAGTCGGACGCGACGGGCAGGCCATTCTCACGATGCAGGGCGTGATGAACTACATCGAACTGGACTGCAGGAAATCTCGCCGCCTGGTTCAGCTGCCAACCAGTCTGGATTAAATCTCATAAATAATACCGGCTTCAGCGTCTATTTCTCCGACCGGCGGGGAAACCAGATCGATCCCACTGCGGGCATCAACGCCGAACAGGATCATGGGGTTACAACGACTTCGTGAATCTCAGTGACGCAGCTAACGGTTGCCCGAACGGTGTAATGGACCAGGGCGAGGACCTCGAGGGAGATGGACACTTGCGGCAATACGGCAACGCGCAAAACACCATTCCCAACCTGTTTGCGTGGCCTAACGTCGCCCACTGACGAACGGAGTGGTGATCGAGGCCGATCCGACTTTCTGCACGGCCAAGGGAGTTAACTGGCCCGGGGCCGTTTACATCCACGCGCAGGAGGCCCGCGAGAATCCGCCGGTTTATTTCCGGAGGGCGCTTAAGGTGGTAACACAACGGAAGGCGCGTTGAATCTCGGGACCTCGTGCTACGGAATCAGTCCGCAGCCGCCCTGCGGGCTCACGATTGCCGCAGAGAATCCCGTCTACATACAGGGTGATTACAAGCTCCTAACAGATGGTGCGTGGACGGGGAGCAGCGTGGCATCATCGGTGGCAGCGGACTCCGTAACCTTGCTATCCGACAATTGGAACGATATAAACTCATTCGTTTATCCCTATGACTCTTCCGGCCGTCCAGGGGTCAGACCGCATATCGCGTTGCAGTTATCGGCGGCAAGGGAATTCCGTTCCCACAGCCGGCTGGGGCAACCTGAGGACTATGGAACGGACGGCGGTCTGCACAACTTCCTGAGATTTCTCGAGGATTGGAGTCCTCCGGTAACGGTAGCCGGGGTTCCCACGGGCCGCAGAATGCCTATTACAAGGGATCTCTCGTAAGCTTTTACTATAACCGGCAGGCCGTCGGCCTCTATAAGGGAGACAGCAACACGGTGTATAACCCTCCCAACCGTGCGTACACGTTCGACACGAACTTTACGCAAGGCCCGCAGTGGCTGCCACCCGACACGCCGTCGCTGCGATCGATCAACACGATCGGCTTTACGCAGGAGATCATGCCGACGCAATAAAGCGTCCCATTTTCCTCCCGCTGTACCCCTGCGCGGCTCCCGTTCCCCCCGGGAGCCGCGTTTTACTTTTTCGCGCGAGGGCGTACTGTTGAGACATGGCTCAGGACGCTATGGCGGCGAGGGGAGGAACTGCGGATTGAAATTGGTGTTCACGTCGGGTGTGATGCACGAGGGCGTGGCGGCGGTGCACAAGTCGTCCAGGGCGCCGCTGAAGTCGTCGGGTGTGGCTACGCCGGTAAGCGGCTCGGCATAAATCAGATAGCTGTGGCCGACGGGCAGGCGCTCGATATTGAAGGAGCCGTCAAACTGCACGGGCGGAGCTCGCTGGATTGCAGCTCCATCCCGATAATGTCCCCGCGATTACCGCTCCTGTGGCGGCGTCCACCGCAACCACTTGTGCCCCGACGATTCCAGTTACCGTTGTCCCCAGCGAGGGGCAGGCTCGAGAGCAAGCGCAAAGGGATTTGCTGGCAGCACCTGGCCGCGAATAGCGCCCATGTCCAGCGCGTCATCAGGGTCAGGATAGAGCGAGCGGATACCCGTACGGTCATCATCGGCAAGGGGCCCGTCAGGAGCTTGAGGCGTCGGGCGATCGCCAAGGAACTGGCCCGGCGGGGGCGCGAACGGGAACATGATTGAGCGCCAAACGCCCGAATGGTCGAGCGCAAACCAGTGGCCAAGTTCGTGGATGAGAAGCGATTCCAGGTCATAAGCGCCTGCGCCTTGAACGGAGGCGAGCCCGGACGGAGTGGCGAACGTGGCTTGCCCATCATTTCGGAATAGCGTATCCGCGTCGAGTATCTGGCCGGCAAAGGCGGCTGGCGGCCCGGAGCCGACGGAAGCGCCGGGAGCGTTGGCTGCGATTACCCGCGTGAAGGCGAGCACGCCGCTGGTGAAGCCGTCGCTTGCCTGATTGAAGCAAATCGTGTTGAGACCGTCGACGTTATTCTCTTGGTCATTCGTGCAGGACTCGGCGGAGGTAACGCGCGCAAGTGGGGAGAGGAGACCAGGATAGGCCGTAGCGTTGAAGGTGATGCCGGAAACGCCGGACCAGGCCCCGAAGGAGTCCGCGATGGCCTGCTCGATTTCCGTGAGTTGCGCTGCGCTTCCGGCCGAGGCGGCAGTGACGAGCGTCGCCGGAGCGGAAGGCAGCGACGTGCTCCACTGCCGATTCATCGCATTCGCGGCGGAAAGATTCCAGAGTTCGCGAACGGGGCAACCGGCTGACTGCGGGTTTACGGTGTCGATGAGGTAGGCCTTCGCGGTGGGATCGACGAGTGCGCCGATCAAGATGCTGATGGCGGCCAATGCGAGGCCGCGCTTCATGGCTTCCTCGATGAATAGTGGCGGCGTCGACGGTGTGAGCGTAAATCGGCTGTGCGCATGCTCCGGATTCCGTCCTCCTCGAAATGACGGTGAACGGGATCGTAGGTGGCGAAGGATGATGTGTCTTGCGTGACGACTTCCTCTCCCGTTTGACGATCGCGCCGGACCCGGAACGTTCCCTGCTGCCAACTCACGACGGAGAAATCGCCATGCCGCGTGCGTTCAAGGAAGAGAACCACTTCTTCCCCCTGCTGGAAGCGAGGAATACCGGAGACGCGGGAGGTGACGTCACCGAGCGTGCCGCCGAGAAGGCGCACTCGGATGCTTTGTGAGGTGCCCACCATCCGCACAGATACGCCGCCCCACACTTCTTCAACTTGGAACGTTGTGCTCGTCCAGACTTCGCCTGCATCCCAAGTGGTTTCGTTCGTGACGCAGCGTCCGCGAATGATCACCTGCGCGGTGCGCGACATTTGTGCCACGGACATGCGCATCAACGTGGTCCCATGCGCGCCCGGGGCGTTCGTGAAAGCGAAACCCGCAAAGATGAGCGCCAGCGCGACGAAAGCGCGCACAAAGCCGCCACAATACGGAAGGTCTATTTTCATTTCAGCTCCAGCACGCCGGTGGCGACGGCCCGGTCATTGTTAAGATTACTGATCAAAAGCGTGCGGACCCCGGGCAGAGTGCTGCTTGAAATCTGCAAATCGAGTTCGATCGTATTCGGGAAGAGCCCGTTGATGGCTGAAGCGGTCACACCGATGTCGCTGCTGCCCGGCGGTGCGCCTGGACCGGTGAATGAGTAGTTAAATGTGGGATCGAGCCCTGTGCCGTGAACGCAGACGGTCGTTACGGCTGTGCCGGAACTGGGCCGAACCACTGCCAGCGGCGAGCCCTGCACGCCGCAGGTGTTCCCTCCCGTGAGGTAACCCACGAAATCGACGTTGAGGGGCGAGGACGAGGCTGCGGTGGTGGGTTCGACGACCGTAATGTTTGCCGCCGAGGCGGTGGGTTGACCGGGTGTCAGTGAGATCGCGGCTTCGGAAGCCTCGAAAGGCTCAATGACGAACGGAACCGGGTTCGATAGCGCTCCAGGCGAGCCGGGATTCTGTACTTGGATTGTGATGCTGCCGGCGGATTGAAGATCCGAAGGGTTCATCGTGGTCGCGCACGCGGTTGCGCTTGAGCATGTTGTGGCGCGCGAAGCGCCGTTGACCAAAATCACGGACGACGAACCTCCTGCACCGGCTGCGAAGCCGGCACCTTGCACCTCGAGTGGAAAACTCTCTACCGGGTCGGCTGTCGCGCTTGATGGCAGCATCGCTTCAATCGTTGGTCCGCTGGTGATCGCAATGGCAGCAGAAGCTGACTTTGTGGAATCGGCCGCGCTGGTCGCTCTTATGGCTACTCCGTTTGGCGACGGCGCAGTGCTCGGGGCGGAATACAAGCCAGTCGCGCTGACCGACCCGCAGGCGGCGCCCGCACAGCCGGTGCCTGGGACGCCGCTCTGAACGCTCCAGCTAATGCCCGTGTTAGAAGTGCCCGTCAGCGTCGCGAAGAACTGCTGGGTGCTAGGAGTGTCGGTAGATGGCGCGAGGAAGGCATCCTGCGGCGAAATCGCAATGGTGACTGAACCGGACTGAGACGGCGTTATCGTGATCAGTGCTGTTGCACTGCGCGAAAGGTCGGCGTGACTGATGGCAGTGAGCGTGACCTGGGTCGTGGAAGGCGGGGTGGATGGTGCAAGGTAATCCACGTCTCCAGGACCGGGTGAAGCCGGTGGCGCACACGGAATTGTTCCGGTCACGCAAATCTGGCCGACGGTGTTATTGCCGTTAGTTATGCCGTTCACGGCCCAGATGACCGTCGTGTCGGAGGAGTTGAGAACGCTCGCCGTGAACGGCATCCGTTGGCTAGGCGCAAGTGTGGCCGTAGGAGGTGAGACGCTGATGGAAACACTGCTGGTGAGTGTTACCGTCGCCGAGGCGGATGCGGTGACGCCGCTCGATGGGTTAGCTGACGCGTCAATCGTAACCGGATTTACCGACGGGATACTGAAAGGGGCGGTGTAGAGAGCGGTGTTCGCTCCGGCGATTACAAGTGTGCCTGTTGCTGCGTTGCCATTCACAACGCCATTCACGTCCCAAGTTATAGGCGTTCCGCTAGCGACGCACAACGAAGCCGTGAAAACCTGTGTTTGACCGAGGCCGACGGAAATTACGGCGGGTGCCATCGTGTTTGAAGCCGCGCAAGTAACGGTGACGCTCGCCGAAGCGGATTTGGAATCGTCGTCTGTGCTGGTGGCCATAACGGTGACGATTGCGGGCGACGGAGGAACCGCTGGAGCCGTATAAACTCCGGTGTTGGAGGCCCCCGATGAGCCGCTGGGAACGATGGTTCCAAGCGCCGAGTTTCCTCCGGCAATTCCGTTTACACTCCAAGTCACGCCAGTTGCGCCGCCGGATCCGCCTGTTACTGTGGCTGTAAAAAGTTGCCCGCCTGCCGTCCGGACCGTTGCAGTCAGTGGGGAAATACTCACGACGATTGGGGCCGTTGGCTGCGAGGGCGAGGCCGTCGCAGGGGTTGTGGAACCCGCCTCCGTATGTCCGCACCCGGCAAAAAGCACACGGCACCCAGAAGGAGGAGCAAACGATGCCTTCGAAGGGCCGCAATGACATGCTGCGTCTAGCGCAAGACGATGTGCCATGGCGGAGCAGTCGTTCGCGCGGAAATTTGGCAGAGCGGCGATGCTGGCATAAATTAAGCTACGTCGAATGTTTACCACTAATTGTGCGTGGAACGATCCGGGCGGCAGAGAATGATGCGTCATCGCGGGTGGGATGAGAGAGAGCGGAGCCAGCGTTTCAGAATGAAACGAGGTCGAGCCGGTTTGGGAAAGAAGAATTAGTTCGACCGAAGCATGGTCCGTAAAGCCCCTTCAAGATCCGGGAACTTGAAGGAGTAACCGCTTTTCACGAGGCGCTCGGGAATCACGCGCTGGCTCGCGAGAAGGAGCGCGTCGGCCATCTCGCCGAGAGCGAGTCGCAACATGAAAGCCGGCGCAGGAAGAACCGTGCGGGACGATGAAGGATGCGTCCCACGATTTCAGCGAATTCAGCGTTCCGAACGGGTTCGGGCGCGACGACGTTGATTGGTCCGCTCCAGTCGGGATTCACAAATGCCGATTGAATGGCATCGATTGCATCTTCCAGCGCAATCCAGGACAGCCATTGCCGCCCGCTTCCCAGAGGCCCTCCGACGCCAAACTTGAATGGCCGGATGATTTCGGGAAGCGCGCCGCCCGCCCCCGAGAGGATCACACCGAAGCGAAGAATCACCGTGCGTATGCCCGATTCGGCGGCGCGCGTGGCCTCTGCTTCCCAGTCACGCGCGAGAAGGGAGAGAAAATCGGAACCGGGCCGGGCGGTTTCCGTCAGAATTTCGTCTCCGCGGTTGCCGTAATAGCCCACGGCGGAAGCGGAGACGAACACTTGCGGCTTTTGCCGCAGCCGGGCAAGTGAATCGACCAAAACCCGTGTTGAGTCCAGCCGGCTGCTCCGAAGAACTTGCTTGCGGGCGGGTGTCCATCTTCCTTCGGAGACATTTGCCCCGCTCAAATGAACAACCGCATCCGCGCCTTCCAGGCCTGCACGTCGACTTGTGCGGAGAGGGGATCCCAACGGATTTCAGAAGAGGATGCGGGTTGTGACTCTGATTTTCGACACGAGATGCAGAACGGTGTCGCCTCGGTCGCGAAGCGACTTTGTCAGCGCGGTGCCGATCAGCCCTGATGCGCCTGAAACGATGGCTTTCATTTTCTGCTGGGTCCTAACTGGTGAAGGCAAGTGCTAGCAGTGTAGCGTATGACGCTTCGAACAGAGCAGGATATGCTGAAATGCCTGTACTGCAGTTCCGAAAGCCATGGCGAACGTGAATTCAATGGTTGTTCCGCGGCCCTACGCGCCATCTGTTGGCAACTCCATTTGCTCATTGAGGACTCCAACGAGCTCCACGGGCCAAAGCCCATGGCGAGTGGATTAGAATGAAAGTTTAGAGTGTGGAGATGAAAAGAGGATGAGACCGTCGCATCCATGGGCCGGGCGAAGTCGGGCTCTCTTGATAACCGCACTGCTGACGGCTGCCGTTTCAGGCGGTTCCCAGGAGTTAGCGGCATCCGAGGCTTCCGCGCGTCCCGGCAGCAGGAGGAGCGCCAGCTGGAACAGCGGTTGCAAGCGATACCCGATCCGGCCCGCGCGGAGACTAACCTTCGCCACCTCACCAGTGAACCGCACATGGCGGGCACGGAGGCAAGCCACCGGGTCGCGGAGTGGCTGCGCGATCAATATCGCAGTTTCGGATTTGACGCAGATATAGTTGCCTATAACGCTTGGCTCCCCCTCCCGCGCGAAGTAAAACTTGAGCTGCTGGCTCCTGAAACGAAAGTCCTCGCCACACCCGAGCAGCCATTCGAACAGGATCCCGACACGTACGACAAGCGCGCCGCGGCAGGCTTCAATACGTATTCCCCCTCGGGCGAAGTCACTGCGCCAGTTGTCTATGTGAATTATGGAATGCAAGACGATTACCGCGAGCTCGATGTCCTCGGCATCAGTGTGGAAGGGAAAATCGTACTCGCCCGATACGGTCAGGGCTTTCGCGGAATCAAGGCGAAGCTTGCCGAGGAACACAAAGCCGCCGGTCTTATTCTATATTCCGACCCCCAGGACGATGGTTTCGTGGCCGGGGACACGTTCCCCGACGGCCCCTGGCGTCCCGCCACCGGAGTGCAGCGCGGATCTATTCTCTATACGCAAATCTATCCCGGGGATCCTCTGACGCCGGGTGTCGGTCCCAATCCCGCAGCAAGCCGAGTCTCTCCAGCGGATTCGGCAACACTGCCCCGTATCCCGACGATGCCCATCAGCGCCAAAGATGCCAGCGTCATTCTGGGAAACATGGGCGGTCGGCACGTGCCGCGCGGGTGGCAGGGTGGATTGCCGTTTACCTATCACACAGGCGTCACTCGCGTGCAGGCCCACATGAAGATCGTGATGGACTATGCGGAGCGCCCGATTTACGACGTGATTGCTAAGCTGCACGGCTCCAACGATGACGAATGGGTGATCCTGGGCAATCATCATGATGCGTGGGTGTTCGGCGCGGCCGATCCGGGCAGCGGTACTGCGTCGATGCTCGAAGCGGCACGCGCCTTGGGCGAGCTTGCACGCTCCGGCTGGAGGCCACGGCGAACGATCGTTATTTGCGCATGGGACGCCGAAGAGCCAGGGTTGATCGGCTCCACGGAATGGGTCGCCGCGAATCGCGCCGAGATCCAGGCCAAGGCGGTCGCCTACATCAACACCGATGTCGGTGTTACCGGATCAAATTTCAGCGCTGCCGCAACCCCGTCCCTCAAGGAGTTCGTGCGCGACGCCACCCGGGAGGTGCAAGATCCAACGACCAAAGGCACCGTCTACGACGCCTGGCGCGGCCACACGGTGCACTCGTTTGAAGAAGTGTCGGACAAGAATAGGAGAACATCCAGGCCCGAAAGCGCGGGTGAAACACCCGTGGGGGCGCTGGGGGCTGGCTCCGATTTCTCTCCCTTTCTCGATTACGCAGGCATCCCCTCGATCGATATCGGTTTCGGGGGCGACTATGGCGTCTATCACTCGCTATATGACGATTTTTATTGGATGAAGCATTTCGGCGACCCGACATTTGCCTATCACGCGGCGTTGGCGCGCATCCTCGGGACGCTTGCGCTGCGGCTGGACGAAGCCGACATACTGCCCTTTGATTATTCAGCTTATGCTTCGGAAATATCGCGGGTGCAGACCGAGTTGACAAACCGCGCCGCGAGGGCAGGGAATCGCCCAGCCAGCCTGAAACCTGTAGCCGAAGCCTCGGCGCAGCTAACCGCTTCCGCTTCGCGGGCTTCGCTTTCTCTTCGCTCCGTCGGAGCCGCGTGGCTCGATCCGGCAAAAGCCAAGGAGCTCAACCGAGCCCTTGTTTCGGTCGAGCAGAGCCTTCTCGCGCAGGACGGGCTCGCGGGACGGCCATGGTTCAAACACACGATTTATGCGCCGGGAAGTTATCTGGGATACGCGGCGGAAGCGATGCCCGGAGTGACCGAATCAATCGAGCGGAATGATCCCGCCACCTTGAGCGTCGAAGCGGATTCTCTGGCGGCGGCGCTGCGCCGAGCGGCGACGCGCTTGGACGACGTAGCCAAGCTTGCCCGTGGAAGGCAGCCTTCCCCGGCAGAAGGACACTAGCGCTGACCTACGAGGCGCCTTTGGGCGGTTGAGATGGACCTGCAAAACAAGAAGCCAATCCACAAGGTTTGTGTTTATTGCGCTTCCAGCGAAAAATCGGACGCGGCATATTTGCAAGCCGCGCGCCGAGTCGGGGAAATACTTGCGGAGCACTCGATCGTCACTGTCTATGGCGGGGGCGCGATCGGCTCCATGGGACGCCTCGCCGAAGGCGTATTGTCGAAGGGCGGCAGGATTGTTGGCGTGATTCCGCGATTCATGCAGGAACTCGAATGGGATCACAAGGGGCTCAGCGAACTCCAGGTGGTCGAAAACATGCGTGAGCGAAAACATATCATGCTCACCGACAGCGACGCGGCCATCGCCCTTCCCGGCGGTTCCGGCACGCTGGAGGAACTGCTGGAAGCAATCAGCCTCAAGCGCCTTGGAATTTACCTGAATCCGATTGTGCTTGTGAACGTCCGTGGATTTTTCGACCCGCTGCTTGTGCTTCTTCGCCGGTGCATCGAGGAGCGTTTTATGGACGAACGCCACGCCGCGATGTGGCAGGTGGCGGCCGGCCCGGAAGATGTCCTGCACGCCATTTACTCCTCTCCCCCATGGACCCATGACGCCCGCCGCTTCGCGACCATGCAGCCGGACAACACGTAGTCTGATCCCACGCAACTTCCCGCTGCGATTCACTTGCGTCGTGGGGCAGTCAGGCTCGCTGCTTGATCCATGGTCTGAGAGGGGTACTACCAGGGCATCTGGAAATACCAGACTGGAAGCCTAGTACTTTTTGGGCCTTGGCGGGCTATTCATTCGGTACTTCTGCGGGATTGGGGACTGCGCTGGCGGCCGCTACTTTAGCTGCATGAGAAGCGCATCGCATGAAAAGAAAATTCTGGACAACATTCAACGTGTTTCATTCTGCACGGAATGCCTCGAGGACTTTCTCGATTATTCGCTGATCCCATTTGGGTCGTCCTGGAAGTATCTGTGCTGGAAATGCTACCGGGACGCAGTGAAGCAGGCGCGGGAAGCGGACGCTGTCGATCCGAAGAAGAATTCTTCGCGGCCCAAGACTGAGATTTAAGCCCTCGGCGCGAACGATCCTTGCGAGTGACAAACGCCGGTCGTCTCCATCGCGGAGTCAAGAGCCTGCTTTTCGCTCTTCGAAAGCGCGCGGCAGCAGCCTTTGGGCAACTCACCCAACGCCTGCGGGCCGATCGACACGCGGATCAGGCGCAGAACTTTCATGCCTTCCGCTTCCAGCATGCGGCGAATCTGCCGGTTCCTCCCTCCGTCGAGCACAATCTCAAGCCATATATTTCGCTCGCCCCGGCGCAGAACCTGAGCGCTCCTCGCGTGCAGCAGCTCTCCATCCTTCGCTCGCACGCCGGCTTTCAAAGCGTTGACTAAACCCTCGCGCCAAGCGCCGCCCACCTGCACGTGGTACGTTTTATCGAGGTGCGTTGCGGGTGCGCTGATTCGGGCAGCCCATTCGGAATCGTTCGTCAGCAACAGCAAACCTTCGCTGGCTTTGTCGAGCCGGCCAACCGGTGCCACCCAGGGAAGTCCGGCAGGCAAATACGCGTATACGGTTTGACGCCCCTTTTCATCGGACGCGGTGGTGACCGCGCCGCGCGGCTTGTTCAGCATCAGGTACACTCTCGCTCCGGGCTTCAGGGCTTGATCGTCTACTTCAATTCGGTCCGTGCCCAGACGAACAGGCTGCTCCGGATCGCGAAGTATCGTTCCGTTAAGTCGAACACGTCCTTCGCGAATCAGCCGGGACGCATGCGAGCGGGAGCAGTAGCCGAGCTTTGAAAGGGCTCGTGCCAGACCCACCTGCCTCGTTTTTTTATTCCGTTGCACAGGCGGACTTCCCCCTTGCTGCCGGTATATCTGCGGAAACACCCCGCAACTCTGAATCTAAACCCGATGTGAAGTAAAGTAGATGCGGCAGACGTATCGCTGCAAGGAGATAAAAGCGCACCGGAGAATATGACCAACGCTGCGACAGTGCGCCCGCCGAAAGCAAAAGGCTTACCCTTGCTGGGCTTGACACTCGCCATCCGCAAAGATGCGCTGGCGACGCTCCGCAGCGTGGCGCGCGAATACGGCGACATTGTCCGCCTCCCGGTTGCGTTCCAGGAACGCATTTTTTTGAACCACCCGGATTTTATCGAGCAGGTGCTCGTTATTCAGCAGGGGAAGTTTCACAAAAGCGACCTGACGAAGAAGATTGTCGGCGTTCTTCTCGGCCAGGGGCTGCTTGTAAGCGAAGGGGAATTCTGGCGGCGCCAGCGGCGTTTGGCACAGCCCGCTTTTCATCGCGGCCGCATCCAGGAGTATGCGGCGACGATGGGCGAAAGCATCGAGCGCCACATCCGCGATTGGCACGGTGGCGAGCAGCGCGACATGGCTGGCGAAATGATGGCGCTGACGCTTGACGTGGCTGTGCGCACCCTGTTCGGCACCACCTTGCCGGCCCAAGCGCAGGAAGTGGGGCAGTCGATGACATTCCTCATGCGCTACCAGTTGGGCCGCCAGCGGTCCGTCGTAAGGCTGCCGGAATCCTGGCCTACCCCTCGGAACCAGCGCGCCCGCCGCGAACGCGCTTTTCTCGATTCGCTGGTTTACAGCTTCATTAACGAACACCGCTCGCGGAATGGCCAGGATCATCGAAGCGATTTACTCTCGCTTCTAGTGAGCGCGATGGATGAAGACGGCACGCAAATGACCCCGCAGCAGTTGCGCGACGAGACGATGACGCTGTTTCTTGCGGGTCACGAGACCACCGCCCAAATGCTGGCTTGGTCGTGGTATCTGTTGAGCGAAAACCCTGCCGCCGAGGCGCGGCTTCACGAGGAACTACGCGGTGTGCTGGCCGGCCGCTCGCCTGAAGCTTCGGATTTCGGGCGTCTTTCTTATTTGCGCGCCGTAATGAGCGAAGCGCTGCGGCTGTATCCGCCGGCATACATTACCGCCCGCACTTCCGTTGAACCGTGCCGGATCGGCGGTTACGATTTCCCCGCCGGCTCGACCATGCTGATGTCGCAGTGGGTGATGCACCGCGACCCTCGCTTCTACGACGATCCGGAGGCATTCCGCCCCGAACGCTGGCTCGAAGGCCTGGAGGATCGATTGCCCGCAGGAGCTTATTTTCCTTTTGGCGACGGCCCGCGCCGGTGCATTGGACAGGGGTTCGCATTGCTTGAAGCGTCGCTCGTTATTGGGACGCTGGCGCAACGATTCAAATTCCGGCTCGTCGCGGGCCATCCAGTGGTTCCCGAGCCGCTGATCACTCTCCGTCCCCGCAACGGTATTCGCATGACGCTCCACGCCCGCACCTAAGCGCGATTACTTTACGAATTCCGGCTGCTTGCCATTCGCCCACGGATCATAGTGCAGCAGGAACTGCACGCGATCGGAAATGGGTGGATGATCGTAGAAGAGAAACACATTTACTGGATTCGGATCCGGCTCGGCGAGCGATGATTCACCTTCCACTTGAAATGAATCGGCGGCGGCCTGCGCCGCGTCCGGGAGAATTCCGTGGGTGACTTCGAGTCCGTAGACATCCGCCTGATGCTCCGTGAAGCGGCTATACGCATTGGTGATTGGATCGGAGAAAAAACTGAAGATGGAAAGCAAAAGCAGCAGCACAGGCAGAGACGCCCAGTCATCAAGATCACGGATATCCCAGCCGGGCCCCCAGCGCGCCAGTACCCAGCCCACGCTGCGATAACCCAGATAGAGCAGTGCGAGCAGCACGGCCAGGCTGAAGATCAGCCCCTTCCACACGTGCCCCAGCACATAGTGCCCCATCTCATGACCCACCACCGATACGATTTCGGGCGTGGTCTCTTTCTCAACGCTCGTGTCCCACACCACGATCCGTTTGGACGACCCGATACCGCTTACGTAGGCGTTCATGGTGGGCGTCTTGTCGCTGGCCTTCATCCAGAACATGCGGTCCGGTGGAATGTTGAGGCCTGCGCGCTGCACCACTTTCTCGATCTGCTGGACCAAAGGAGGATCCTTCTGCTCGAGCGGAGCGAACGTGAAAAACATCGGCTCGATCACAAATGGCTCGACAAACGACAGAAAAACGATGAGCGGAAAGGAGATCAGCCAGAAATAAAACCACCAATTACGCGGGCTTCTGCGAATGACGCCGTAAAGGATCCAAACCAAAATGCTGCCGATCACCAGGAAAAGGAACATGCCCTTGGCCCAGTCCCAGGCCAGAGCGCCCCAGCCCTCGACGGACAACCCATAACGCCGGGAAATGATGTGTTCGTAGATCGCTGTCGGCGATTCCAGGACCGCGACCGTCACAATCAAGGGCGCTGTAAAGACGGCAGCCTGTACGAAGCTATTTGAAGAGACGCTTTCCGCCCAATCCCGGAATTTCGGAGCGAGGCGCCAATGCAGAATCAGCCAGAAGACAACAAGTCCATAACCGAAGTTCACCAGATTGTTCACGAAACGAATTTGGCCCAGCGTCTGCGCTTTCTGGTATAGATCGGGAGGAAGGGTATAGGCGGTGACCCGCTGTTGCTCTTCGATCGGGCGTATATCGCGATGAGGCGTGCTCGGCGCTGCAGTCGCTTGCTGCTGGGCTAGTTGGGCCGGGCGCTCCTGGGCCGCAAGTGATGCGGGCGTCACCCCGAGACAAAGGAGAAGGCCCACCGTCACGGTTCCGGGGAAAAGCCTTTTTTGAATCATGGTTGGGCCTGGCACGAACGGATAAGTACTTTCCGTCGCAAGACAGTGGCGTTCATCCAGGGGTCTTAAGTTCCGCCTCTTAACGTCCGACGGCTTTAATTCTGGCATACTACGTCAGTATCAGCCACAGCGGTGCCGGTTATTCTGGATTCTGGCCGCCTGTCGTGATGTACAGGGTGCCTTTTTAGCGGCTATGGGGAACTCGAACCTCCATTTGCATTAGCCAGTGATTACTATGGATAGTAGTAGGGGGCTATGGGAGAAGTATCATGAGATACGCCACATTGGCAGCCTTCCTCCTGCTGCTCACGCCGGCGCAGGTGGCCCTCGGGCAGCAAACGTCGACGCAGCAGAGCGACCCGGTCGCGGCGGCGGCGCGGCGCGCGCGCGAACAGAAGCAACAGCAATCCAAACCGACAAAAGTATGGGACAACGATAACATCCCGAAGAGCCCCGAGGCGCTGAGCGTAATAGGGCCGCCTTCTGCCTCGTCTGCCGGGGACAACGGTCCTGCCGCTTCGGATGCCGCGAAAAATACTCCTTCGTCAACTTCAAAGCAAAAAACCGATAACGCGGCCGAAATCGCCGCAATGAAGGAACAGCTCCAAACGTTGCAGAACGATCTTGATATCCTGCAGCGCAAATACACTCTCGATCAGCAGATGTATTACGCAAAGCCCGATTACGCCTCCGACAAAGCAGGCGCTGCCAGCCTGCAGGACGAGCAGGATCAAATCGACGCGAAACAGCAGGAGATGGCGGCCGCGCAGCAGAAGCTTGCCGAACTCCAGGGAAAATCGAGCGACGGCACGGGCAACGACTCCAAGAACAATTCACAGTAGCTTTGCCAGCGGATCTTTCCTGCCCCCATCCTTCTGAAGTCCTCCGGAATCCTCTGAAACTATACCCCCACTAATTGTATGCAATTCCTCTTGACACACTACTGCGACGGGCGCACAATCCTCTCGGATTTTGGGGCTTCTCTCTCTACCGTTCTGAATTTTG
Organism: uncultured Acidobacteriota bacterium; assembly: GCA_963697575.1. Lineage (GTDB taxonomy): Bacteria > Acidobacteriota > Terriglobia > Acidiferrales > UBA7541 > Palsa-295. The sequence goes on from CAVOOP010000029.1 coordinate 190,316, forward strand.
GCGCGAGAATTTGAAGGTGGTTTCTTGCTGCCGATCCTTTCTCAACAGAAAGAGGCGCGATGCAATATCTGCCTGGCTCGACTGTACAGTGTCTGAATCCTGGCTGTCCCGCCCGCGGCCATTGGCTTCGGGTGCAGGATCGCCCCCAGGACTGCTGCGGCAGTTGCGGTGCCCCGCTGCAGAACGTTCACCCTCCCATTGCGCCTAGGTTTCGTCCACGTCCCCGGCCCCTCGCGAGCTACCGCCCCATGGGCAGGCATCGCTAACCTCGCGATCTCGAATTTTAGGCTCCCGGCGGCAGACTGCGGCGAGGGCCGATCTGGCAAAACCACCTACAATGAGATCGTGGGAACTTGTTCCTAAAAGAGGAAGCGGCCGGGGGGGAGCCGGCCGCTTGGGGGCATTGGGGTGATTTTATGCCAGAGACTCAAAGCCATCTCGGGGGGTAGCGAGCCAGCTCCAAATCTAAAGACATTGTGCCTGCAGCGCCCGCAGCGGTCGATGGGCCGGTCGGTTCATTCCGTTCTAGTACGAAAGTCCCAACGGCACGCCGCCAACGATTTCCACATTTTGGGCCGAAGGCTCGAATTTGTGGGGAAGGCGTGAGCTTGTCCTATTCTCTGCGCGATAGGCCCACTCACGGAATTTTCGCGACACCATCAGCTGTGGATGTACTACGATAACGCCCACGATGAGCGAGGCACCCTCTTCGAAATCTAAAAACCATGCGAGTGAAATGCTTTGGGAATTCTGGTATCCCGCGCTGCGGAGCAGCGAGTTGCCAGGGCCGGGGGCTTGAAGCGGGCCACGTTGCTCGATGTGCCGCTGGTGCTTGGCCGCGACGCGTCTGGGAAGTCCTTTTGCCCTTCGCGACATTTGCCCGCACCGCTCCTTTCCGCTTTCGTTCGGGCAGTTTGACGGCAGCTCTGTGGAATGCGCCTATCACGGCTGGAAGTTCGACGCGCACACCGGGCAGTGCCGGGTCATCCCATCGCTCACCGCCGATTCCAAGCTGAAGTGCGAACGCATCTACGCGGGCAGCTTCCCATGCGAGGAACGAGATGGGTACATCTGGGTCTTCATGGGCAACCCTGAAGGTCGCGTCACCGACGCCGCCCTGCCGCCTGCGCCCGAGATTCCTACGTTCAGCCCGAAGTACAAAATCGCGCACCTTTGGGCGGACCTGCCCTGCAGCGTCGACCAGGCTATCATCGGCCTGATGGACCCGGCGCACGGCCCTTTCGTGCACCAGGCCTGGTGGTGGCGGACGCGGCACAGCATCCGCGATAAAGAGAAGCAGTTCGAGCCGATTCCCAACGGCTTTCGTATGAGCGCGCACGCACCGTCCGCCAACAGCGCGCCGTACAAGATACTAAGGCTGATCACCGGCGAACCTGCCACTACGATGATCGATTTCGTTCTGCCAAATCAGCGCTTCGAGCAGATTCGCGCCGGGCGTTACTGGCTTTCCAGCCGCACCACCGTCACCCCCATTCGCGCAGAACTCTGCCGCCTGGACTTTTGCGCCGCATGGAACATCCTGCCGTGGTTTCCCATCGTGCCGTTCATACTTCACGTGCTGGGTCCGCGGTTCATTCGCCAGGATACAGAAGTGATCAAAAAGCAATCGCTCGGTTTACAGTACGAGGATCGGATGATGCTGGTGGACGACGCGGACCGCCAGGCCCGCTGGTATTTCGAGCTAAAGGCGGCACATCAGGAGGCAAAGCGTACTGGAGAACCGCTGCGGCATCCCGTCGCCGGACCCGCTACACTGCGATGGCGTTCTTAGCAGCCTACGGAAGGTAAAATGCAGATCACTTACTCCGTCGGGACGGCTAACAGAGCGCATTTCGCAATGATGCCAACACCTAGACGTAAGCAATCCAGCGCCCCGCCGCGACGATGGCAAACCACAGCAAGATGGAGAACGTTCCGGCAAATCGGGCGGAGAACGGCGCGACCGGGTCATTCTCCCATTTCCCCACGCTCTTATATGCCAGGCTGTGAAACATGAAGGCGTTCAAGCCCGCCAGTACAATCAGCAGCATTTTGATCTGAAAAGCCCGATTGTCCAGCATCTTCGTCGCTTCCGATGAGAAGAGTAATACTCCGGTTACGACCTGGATAACGAAACCAGCCCAGGTCCAGGGCAGGAACCGCTCGGCAAGCGTGGAGACCGTATCCTGCTTGAAAGTGAGTCCCATCAGGCGCAGATCGAGAATGGAAGTCGAGCCCACCAGACAAATAATGCCAAAAATATGGATTGTCTCGATCACCGGGAAAAGCCAGAGCGATTCGCGGATCGATGAACCCATTCCTGAGTTTTCCAGCCAATGGCAAAGCGCGTAAAGCGTTTGCATTCTCATTCCTCGCTGCAAATGAAATTAAAAGGTGCCGCCCGTCCGCCGCGCAGCCAGGCCATAACTGTTACAGAAAGCGCGAGACACGCCCAGACGGTAGAGAAGCCGGCAACTGAGTGAGCGATTGGGTCCTTGGTGAAGCACGATACCTGGCAGGCACGTCCGGGACTGCTGGGCTCAGTGAACCCCCAACATCTCCGCTCCACTTGCGCGCAAAAACGATATGTTGTTCATTTCTCGCTGTCAAGCGCCGAATTGATTGTTGTACGCGCCAGCGCAGCGCCCGCACCCGGCGTCGCAACGACTAAGTTTTGCGACCGAGAGCTAAGCTTACAGCGTGTGCGCCATGCCCGGAAAACGCGTCCAATTTGCCGGAGTACAGATATTTCGTTAAAGTCGTAGTAATGCCTAGCGAGACATGGCTGCACTCTCCGCAATCTTTCCAGCAGGCAGCCTGAACAGAAGATCCCACGAGCGTCCCGACGCCCGCAATCGGACCCATAGGAAACGGCGCGGCCGGGCCAGTATGAGCTCGTCGGCGTTGAGCTTGACAGCATAATCCCGCACTGTGCGAGCCATTTCGGGGGCGTCCCAAAGCGTTTCGAATACGATTTCCGCGGGCCGCGAAACATTCCGTATTTCCTCCAAGGCGCGCTCCATGGCCGCTTCCGTTACGATGCAGGGCTCGGTGCGTCCGCCAATAAGCCTTTCGACGGCATAGAGAGCGGTGTGGTCGATATCTTCGGAGAACGCTACAAAGAGCAACTGGCTGGCAGGAAGGTAGTGAACCGGAATCATATGAGAGGACTCGAGGAGGGCGAATGGGAGCATCTGAGAACATTCGCGGTAGCGCTGGTCGCGTTCGAGCGGGAAAACGCCGCAACCCCATTGTGAGGCAAGAGCGGCGGAAACATCCTGTGCTGAGGCAACGCCGAGACGGATTAGCCACCGGCCGAGACGGCCACTGCCGCTATCGCGCTGGGCCTGCAGGGCGGACTTGAGCTGCGAGTCCGTAATCACGCCGCGGCCGAGAAGCAGCAAGCCCAGTGGAACGCGGTGCAGGCGCGGAAGCGGCTCGTCGGAGAGCTTCAGAAGGCCATTGAAGACATCGGTGATGGCATCCTCGAAGCAGTCGAGGCAGCAATACCAGCGTCCCTGAAGCAAAACGCCTTCGTTCTTTCCGCGGCGAAGAATCCTTCGCAGAGGGCTACGAAACGGGCAATTCAGATTTTCGCAATCCACAATCTCTCCCCGCGCTCGCCATGCGAGACTCGCGGCGTTCCTGAGGAATCTGAAGAAGCCCGCCCGGTCAGGTTTGTACCGATTTTAACCGCTGCTCTGGCTGAGCAATATCCGTGATACGAAGGCCGTATGTGCCATCCACAATGACCACGTCCCCGCGTGCGATTACGCGCCCCGCAACTAGGAGTTCGGCGGGTTCCAAAATCTCTCGATTCAGCTCGACTACGGAGCCGGGGCGCAGTTCGAGAATTTCCCTCAGGATCATCTCGCACTGGCCAAATCGCAGCCGGGCGTCGAGCTCAATATCAAGCAGTAAGTTCAGGTTGGCTGGTGTTGCAATCGAGGGGCGGACGGCAGTGTTGGGTGGAGGCGCTTCGGAAGACGGCGGCGGAGTTTTCGGAGCGGACAGAACATTGTGAGATGGCTGCTCCGGCGCAGGTGCCGTCAGAGACGGCGCGGCCTGCGGCGGTTTTGCCGCACTGGAAACTTCCAACACACCCATAACGGCGTAGAGTTCACGGCTTATCGACATGCTCCACTGAATAGGGCCTAACTGTGGCGCGGCAACGATGCCCAGTATTTTGCAGGCGGGCGTCCATTCGGGACGATTCAGATCAACCAGTTGAAACTGAACCTCACCATCGTATTTGGATTTGCAGGAGGTAGCCGCAAGGCCGGCGAACTGGCGGAAGATTTCGTTAATCGCGTCCGCGTGAGTCTCGGTAAACGCGACGGACGGGTCTGCAGGCTCCGACATCAGGAGCTGGGCGAGACGCACAGCATCGGCTCTGGTGATTTGAAAGGCGTGCTCACCTTCCAAACGACCGGTGACTTTGAAGCGGATCCAAATACACTGATCCTCGGCGATGAGCTCACTCTCCGACGGAGAGGCTTTCGCGGTGCCGGTTACAGGAGACCCGTGGAGTGACTCAATGACGCGGGCTGTGCAATCGCACCAGATACGCGCGTATTCAAGATCGGCCGAAGAAGGCCGCGGGAGGAGATCGGAACTCACGGTTGCTCTCCCTCTTTCGTCTCGGAGGGTGGGAGCACGTTTTGAATCAGCCCGCCGCACATGGTGCCACAACTCACTGGAACGCCCGTGAACGCCGGGCAACCGTTGACGGCGATGGACATGGGAGCATTCAACAGATGACGCAGGCGTAGAATGCTGCCGGGCTGCAAATCGACGATGTCTCCGATGCGTATGGGGACATGTGGAAGATCGAGTTGGAGAGTAAACCCGGCGTCGAGCAGGCGCTCGCGAATCCGCGCGGCCTCATCGGCGGAAGGGCGCCTTCGGCGGACCATCCCCTGCTGCGCAAGCTTGCGGAGAAGCATGTTCGAAACGACGCCCGGGAAGATTACGTTGAGATTCCCGCGCACGTCGGTGAGGCGGATCTCGAAGCTCAAATTCAAAACGCGCTCGGCTGGACCCATCAGGTTCATAATCTGGGCCTTTTTCAGGCGCTGGCCAATCTTGAATTCCAGGGGGAGCACCGTTTGCCACGTCGATTGAAGCTCGCGGCAGAGAATCGCGATGATGCTCTCGAGGATTTGCTCTTCGATTTCAGTGAGGTCGCGAATGTCCGCGAGGCCTTGGCCCGTGCCGCCCAGCAGTAGGTCGATGATGGGAAATGCCAGCGGGAGATCAATCTGAATCGAAGCCCACTCCTCGAGCGGTGCCAGCAGCACGGTGGTGAAATACGTTTGCTCCGGCAGCCGGCCTAGAAAATCGCTGTAGGCAAGCTGCTCGACGGAGACAAGACTGGTTTGAAAGGCCACCCGCAGGTAAGCGCCGAGTGAATTGGCGAGGTTCGGTGCGAAGTTTTCGTGCAGCATGGTGACCTGCTGCACTTGGTCCTTGCCGAGCTGACCGGCCTGCGCGGAAATCGCATTCGAGCACCGCACGCTTTTTTGCGGGCTGCTTCTTGGCAGCCACGCCCTGGGCCGCACGGAACAGCTGATCGATTTCCTCCTGGTTCAGAATCTTTTCCACGGAACCTCCATGGAAGCTTTGGCCGGCGGATTCGCGGGGCGATTGCTTCGCGCGTGCGGGCCGCGGGGATTCTGGAACCACTTCCAATCAATTCGCGCAGGCGAACGCGCAGCCGGATCACTGCGGCCGTGTGAATCTGCGAAACTCGGGATTCGCCGATTCCCAGTACGGCTCCTACTTCCTTCATCGTGAGCTCCTCAAAGTGGTACAGCGCGAGCACCTGGCGTTCGCGACCGGGTAGTTCGCCAATGGCTTTTTCGAGCAGGCCGCTCATTTCTGAGCGCAGCGTTTGATGGTAAGGATTGTCCTGATCGGCGGCCGGCGCGATTCTGAGCCGCTAGCTCGTCGCCATTGGGATCGTTGGCGTCGGCCTGGAGGCTTCCAATATCCAATCCGCGCAGATCGCCGAGCAGGTGTTGGAGGCTCTCGAGTGTGATCTGGAGTTCGGCGGCGATTTCGGGTTCGGTCGGGTCGCGACCGAGGCGGGCTTTGCAGTCAAGGACTGCTTGCTCCAGACGCCGCGCCTGGCGGCGAAGGGCGCGCGGGCTCCAGTCAACTTGGCGAAGGCTATCTAGGATGGCGCCGCGAATGCGGAATTCGGCGTAGTACTTGAGCTGAACGTTTTTGCTCGGATCGTATTTACGCACTGCATCCATAAGCCCGAGGATTCCGGCGTGAACCAGATCTTCCAGCAGCACCTGCGGAGGCAGGCGGTCGTGGATGCGCCGCGCGATGTACTGCACCTGTGGGAGATGATCGAGAAGGAGCTGTTCCCTCTGCGGCTCATTGAGTTCGAGAGTGGCTTGAGCTGGCTTCTCCCTCATGTCGGTCACGATGTTTCTCCTTCGGCATTTGTAGCCGCGGCTGGAAATGCTCTTAATGACCGGCGCCTTGTCTTGGCGAAGAGCACCTGCAGCGGTTTTTGCGGGCGGGGTCGACTCTTTGGTGCCGACGTCATTGCACTACTCCCAGGGATTGCACGGACACGATGGGCGGTATTTCCGCGGGCGAGAGGACCACCACGCGCGGCACGAACGGCTCTAGTAAGCGCCTCAGGTGAAAGCGAGCAGGGCTTCCGCACAGCAGGACTGGCGAAGCTACCGCGAACTGCTCGCCGGCGATGCGGCGCAAGCCTTCGAGAACTCGGCGTAGGAAAGTTGTCTGAATGGCCAAGGAACGCCCGGGAGCGGCCTGGGATTCAAATGCGCGGGCAATTTCATCCTCGAGTTGCGGATCCAGGGCCAGAACCTTGAGCTTGCCGTCTTCCTGAAGGAGCGGCTGCACGAGCGCGCGGCCAAGCGTCTGACGTACTGCTTCGACCAGTGCCACGAGATTGCGGTTGGTGGAGGACGCGTCGATGAGAGTCTCGAGAATCGTGGCGAGATCGCGAATGGACACCTGCTCGCGCAGGAGTTGCTGCAGAATTTTTTCTGTTTCGCCGAGGCTCAGAACGCGCGGGACGAGTTCCTCCACCAACTTGGGATGCGTATCGGAAAGGGAATCGAGAAGGCGCTTGGTTTCCTGCCGAGTGAGGACTTCGTGCGCGTGGCGCCGGATGATTTCGGCAAGATGGGTGGCGATCACGGACGTCTGCTCGACCACCGCGTAACCCGCGCCCAGAGCGACGTCGCGGAGCTTCGCTGGAATCCACCGCGCGGGAACGCCGAAGGCGGGTTCGCGAGTTTCCACGCCTTCGAGCGGCGGTGGCGCGGCTTCCGAACTGATCGCCAGCAGCCAGTCCTGATAAGTTTCGCCCCGCGCTAGTTCGACACCTCGCAAGCGCAGGACGTATTCGCGCGGTTTCAGGCGCATGTTGTCAGTGATATGTATCGCCGGAACTATGAAGCCGAGCTCTGTGGCCAGATGCCGCCGTAGCGCGCGAATCCGCGGAAGCATCTGTCCGCCTTGTTTCTGGTCGACCAGCGGAATCAGGCCGAATCCTACTTCCACGCTGATTTCATCGAGCTTGAGGAGGCCTTCGAGCTGTTCCTGTGCGACCCGGCTTGCGCTCGACCTCCGCTTCTTTCGCTGCGGCCGCACGTAATTTCCTTCGTGCGATAACCCAGGAAAGCTGCGCCCGCGGCGAGAAGCAGGAAGGAAAACTTGGGCAGGCCGGGAATTAGCGTCAGCGTGAGCATCACGCCCGAAGCGATAAAGAGTGGCCGGCGCTTCGAGAGGAGTTGTTTGTAGAGTTCGGCGCCGATCGGCTCGTCCGAGGTGGTGCGCGTGACGACGATGCCGCCCGACACAGAGACCAGAAGCGAGGGGATCAGCGTCACCAGGCCGTCGCCTACGGTGAGGATGGTGAACGTTGTTAGCGCCTCCTGGAGAGGCATGCCCAGTTGAAAAACGCCGATAAGGAAGCCAGCAACGATATTGATGGCGGTGATGAGAATCGTGGCGAGCGCGTCGCGCTGGCTGAATCGCGCGGCGCCATCCATGGCGCCGTAGAATTCGGCTTCGCGCGTGATTTGTTCGCGGCGCGCGCGTGCGGCCCGCTCGTCGATCTGGCCGGAGTTGAGGTCGGCGTCGATAGCCATCTGCTTGCCGGGGAGCGCGTCGAGGGTGAAACGCGCCGACACTTCGGCCGTGCGCACCGCGCCGTGGTTGATCACGAGATACTGAATCGCGATTAGCGCGAGGAACAGCACAAAGCCGACAACGTAATTTCCTCCCACCACGAACTGCCCGAACGATTCGATGACCTTCCCGGCGGCCGCCGTGCCTTCGTTGCCGTGCAGCAGAATGCGCCGGGTGCTCGCCAGATTGAGAGACAAGCGAAACAGCGTGAGCAGCAACAGCATCGTTGGGAAAACAGAAAATTGCGCGGGCCGCAGGATTTGCAGCGCCCCGAGCAAGACAAGAACGGAGAGAGTGATGCTCGTCGCCGAGAAGAATATCGAGAAGGAAAGCAGGCACCGGCACGACCATGACAAAAACAATAGCCACCGCCCGATGGGCAGAAACCAGTCGCGGCCAAGCTTTGGCGGCGGTCGCTACGGGCGTGGGAGCCGATGCCATGATTTTGCTTATCTCCGCGGTGCCGTTGGAGCCAGGATCAGGCACGTTAGGAAAGGGATGGCCCGCATTGGCGCCTCCATTCGGCCTCGCGGCGGCCTCGGCGCGCGCCTTCGCTTGCGCGCGATAAATGAATGCCAGGACTTCGGCGACCGCCGTGTACAGCTTCGCGGGAATGATTCCGCCGACCTCCACGCTGCGATAGAGGGCTTGTGCGAGCGGCTTGTTCTCAATGATGGGAACCTCGTACCAGCGTGCCTCTCGCTTGATCTTCTGGGCTAGTTCGCCGCGGCCCTTGGCTAGCACGATAGGAGCGGGCATTTTCTCCGGAATGTATTCGAGGGCTACCGCAAACTCGTCCGGATTGGTGATGACGACTGTCGCGCGCGCCACCTGCCTCATCATTTTTCGGCGCCGCATTTCTCGGAACCGCCGCTTGATGCGCCCCTTGGTGGCCGGATTGCCCTCGAGGTCGCGATGCTCGTCGCGCACTTCCTGCTTGCTCATGCGCATGGAGCGCTCGTAATTCGCCCGCTGTAGCGCATAATCGACGCCCGCCCATACGAGCAACACCATGCCTCCCTTCCAGGTAAACTCGTAGAGCACGGTGACGAGCCACGCGAGCGCCATGGGAAGTCCCATCTGCGAGGTGTGCGTGAGCTGCATCCAATCGCGCGACAAGATGCCCACAGCGAGGTAGAGCAGGACTCCGACCGGGACCAGCGACTTCAGCAGCGTGCTCAGGGCGCCAAGCGAAAACATCCGCGAAATGTTGTTCACGGGATTGAGCCGGTCCCACTTGGGCTCGAAAGCAAGCGGCGTGAATACGAAACCGCCCTGAGTGAGTAGGCCCATCGCCGAAACACCCCACGCAAGGGCAAACGGAGGAAAAACCCAGCGCGCCGTTCCCCAAGCCGTCCAACCGAGGATGGAGGCCATGTTGTTTAAATCCGCGCGTGAACCCGCCGCGAGAAGATGCCGGAGCAGATCCCGCCAAGCCGGCAGGAAACCGCCGTTGCCCCACCGCAGGAGCGCGGCCACTCCAGCAGCGTGAGGGCCGAAGGCAGTTCCCGGCTGCGGACAATCTGACCGCGTTCGAGGGCCTTCTCCCTGCGCCGCGGGGTTGCGCGTTCTGTTCGCTGCTCATCGGCCATGATGGGTCCGCCAAATCGTCTTTCGTCGCTCCGTCGTCCTCGCGGTAGGCGTTCGCGGTAACTTCGTTCGCCGTGTCAGTGATTGAATGCCAGCAGGGATTCGAGGTTCGTCAACGCGTGGTAGAAATATCGATCGAGCAAGATGAGGCCAGAACGCGACGGAGCCATACAGAACCGAAATCCCAAGCAGAAATTTGAGCGATATGCCAAAAAATAAGCGCGGGGAATTGCGGCGAGGCTTTCGCCACGAAACCGATCGTCAGGTCGGTGAGCATGGTGGCGAGTAGAGATCGGAAAAGCTATCTCCGCGCCAATGAGCCACATCGCGCCTGAAATTCTGAGTAAGTCGACCACCGGGAAATGTGCTGAGCCTAGGCTGCCCACTGGAATCATCCGGAAACTCATGGCCGTGGCACGCAGCAGCCAGCGGTGTACGCCGAGTTGCAGAAATATCAGCACGGCGATCAAGATCGTGAAGCGTCGAGAGGACTGTAACTTCCACCTGGGAGTTGGGGTCGATGACATTCACCAGCGAAAATCCGAACTGAAAGCTGACGATCGTTCCGGCGAGCTCCATGCCTTCGAAAACAAATTGTGTGGTGAACCCGATAATCATGCCGAGCGCCACTTCGCTCAAGGCCATCTCTAGCCATCCGGTCAGCCCGGAAGCCGGGGCGTGCCGGATGCATACACCGGCAGTAACAGGGCGGTGAGCACCAAGCGTAAGGCCCGCCTTCACCTGCTCGGGAAGGGCCGCGTTGGCAAAGAAGGGCGCGAAACTCATCAGGCCGCCAACGCGGATGCGCGACCAGCAGTCCGCGGCTGAGAAACGCTTCGATCACTTTTCACCTTCATACCTCATTGCGCGAAATGGCGAAAATCATGAAACAGAGCAACCGTGAACATCACGAGCTTCCGCATCATCCAGGGCGTCAGCCAGAAGGCGAAGGCTCCGACCGCCGCGATGCGCGGGACGGTCGAGAGCGTCGGGTCCTGCATCGACGTAAGCACCTGACCGAGGCTGATCAACGCGCTTACGACCATCGCCGCCGCCAGAATCGGCGCGCTCACGACAAACGCGGCCTCCAGCGTGCGGCGCGTCAGTTCAATCACTTCCGTCATCGGCATTCGTCTTACCTTTGGCAGCCGATCACTTCGACCGCGGACCGATCCGCCTCACGAGAAACTTTTCAGCAGCGAACCGACCACCAGATTCCAGCCGTCCGCCACGACGAAAAGCAGAATCTTGAGCGGCGTTGAGATGATGACCGGCGGCAGTTGAAGCATTCCGACTGACGTCGTGACCGCGGCGACGACCATATCCACCACCATGAAGGGAAGGTAGAGAACCGCGCCGATCTGAAACCCGACTTTCATTTCCGAAAGGATGTAGGCGGGAATCACCACGCGCATGGGCAGTTCGGAAGGCTCGCGCGGGCGAGACAGCTGCGCCATGTCGGTGAGTAATGCGAGATCTTTTTCGCGCGCGAATTTGAGCATGAACTCGCGCAGAGGATCGGAGGCGAGATCGATCGCCTGCAAGCGCGGTGACGCGGTGGTGCGCGAGCGGGTCGACAGCGACGCGGTCAATCTGCACGCCCACCGGCTGCATGATGAAATAGGTGAGGAAGAGAGCCAGCCCCATAAGCGTTTGGTTGCTGGGTGTGTTCTGCGTGCCCAGCGCCTGCCGCAGAAAATGAAATACGATCAGGATCCTCACGAACGGCGTCATGGATAAAACGAGCGCGGGAAGAACCGTCAAAAGCGTCAGGACGACGACGATCGTCCAGGTGGTGCCGTCCGATGCCGGAGGAAAGTTCAGCGGCAGCGCGGGCAAAGCCTGCCGCGGCGCGGCTGCGCAGGCCGGCCCTGTGGCTAATAACGCAAACCCGATTCCCAAACGCGTCTTGATGAAACGAACATTTCATAAGCAGGTAACTCGAGACGAGTTATTCGGGAGTACGCGATTCATTCTCGCTGCCCGTGGACTTCTTAATCTCGGCTAGCAGCACAATAGATCCGCTCGTGCCGCCCACCAGAAACCGGTGCTCGTGATACCGCACCACAGCGACGTATCCGCGGTTGCCAAGAGAAAGCGTTTCGCAAAGCCGCAGCCGCCGTGGCTCGTGCGCTGGGAACACGCGCCGAGATAGGGTCTTGATCCATTCGAACAGGCCTCGCAACAGGCTTGGTGGCGGTGTGGTGCCGCTGTCAGCAAGCTTGCTCGCCGTTGCGGAACGCCCATATCCTGACGAAAGGTCGCGCGGCCCCATGGCCCCGAAAGAGTTGCCCGGAAGCGAGCCGTTTATGCCCGTCCGACGGACTGCGGCCGAAAAACTCTCCCAATGCAAGGGCATGTCCTCCTTTGTTTAAGCCATCAGGCAAGAGCGTTCATGCCAGCTCCGCGACACGAACCGCCAAGCGATCACCAATAACCTGAAATTCGCCCCATGCGAGCAGTCGGCCCCCCACGACGAGCGGCACATTCGCTCCCGTGAGCTGTGCCGTGTTCACAAGCGAACCCTTATCCAGCCTGAACAGCTCCCCCACAGTCATCGCGATCACGGGTACTTCCACCTGTAGCTGAACCGGAACATGAAGAAAGCCGGCCATTGCGTCCGCTGAATGCGATAACCGAGCAAGCTGGGCGCCGGCGGCCTGTGGGCCTCCGGCGTTTTCTTCGGTTGACACGCTGGCTTGCGGAAGAGACGGAACCATGGTCAGTGCTGCACCAGAAATTCGGTGAAGTAAACTTCCTTGCACTCGATTTCCGGAACACTGGCGTTGATCGATTTGAGAATGTCCTGCTTTAGCTTGGTTTTGCCGTCGGCTGTCAGGAGTTCGTCGATGGTGCGTGTGCCCAGAACCGTCAAGATCGCATCACGCAGTCGGCCCACCGGCGAAGCATCCTTTTCGCCTTCCTTGGGCTCTGCAGCGAGCCCCAGGTCGATCCCGACGCGAAGGTATCCATTGTCCGAGGCTCCCTGCAGGTTTACGACGAAACTCTCCAAATGCATTACCGACTTGATTTCGGTTTTCTTGGGAGCATCGGATTGCTGCGCGTCCGCTGCCTGTGCCTTCACGGAACGGCTGTGCCAGACCCAGCCTCCGGCTCCGAGCGCGATCACCACGACTGCTGCGCCGATGATTAGCGGGAGCTTGCTTCCGCTTTTTTTAACGGCGGGAGTTGCGGCTGGGGCGTGGGCAGCTTCGGTCATGGGCTCGATGACAATAAAGCAATCGGGCAGCCGAACAACGCGTCTCGCGCCCAGGAGCGTGTTTCCTGCGCCGCGCGGTCAAGTAGCTTTAATTCGGTGGTTCGCGCAAAGTTAGGGCAAAAAAAGGGCGGCCTGCTTTCTTACATAATCGCGTGGGCCGGGCCTGAATGGGAAAGTCTTAATGAGAATTATCTCGGCTAGGCCGAATTCACGACGGATTCAGCGGCGGTCTGAGAGATTGGCCGCGTGCGGAACTTCAAGAGAAAAAAGTCTGGCGGCGGATACAGCCGCAATTATTCTTTGGGCCGCGACTGGGCGCTCTAACACAAAATGCAGACCCCTCACTTCGTTCGCGTGACACGCGCGAGATGTCTGTCGGCCGGAAGACCGGCCAGCACCCCGACGACACTGCTCGCTTTCGCGGAGACCGCACCGAAAGCCGCAAAGTGGCCGTGCGCCACAGAACACGCCCCTGTTCGTTAGGTGTTATGCGTGCAACTCGTCTATTGGATCAAGTTGATCGTGTCCTGCACGATCGTGTCTAGCGTGGTGACGACCTTCGCGTTTGCCTGGTAACCGCTTTCCGCGACGATCAGATCGGCAAACTGCGTGGAAATATCTACGTTGGATTGCTCGAGCGAGCCTCCCGAAAGCGTCCCGCGCCCACCTGTGCCGGGCACGCCTACATTGGCTGCGCCCGAGGCAAGGGTGGACAGGAATTCGTTCGAGCCGTTGCGCGAAAGCCCTTGCTCGTTGGCGAACGTGGCGAGAAGGATCTGACCGAGCGACTGGGTCTGGCCGTTACTAAAGGTGCCTTGAATTGTCCCATCAGAGCCGATGGTGTAGCTGGTGAGGGAACCGCTGGCGAAGCCATTCTGAAGAGTGGAAGCGGTGGCGGAAGGTGCCGCGACTTGTGTAAGAAGCCCGTTGTTGTTCGCGTCGTACAGGTTCCAGTTGAACGTGAGTGTGTTGGCGCCATCGGCGAGTTTCGCGATCGCGATTCCGGTGACGTCAGCGGCCGGAGCCGTGAGCTGGCCCGCGCCGTTGAAGGTTAGGGTGCCATTCTTTACAACTACCGGATTTCCTGTTGCTCCCACATCCGCGGCGGGAATCGTAATGGAATAATTCCACGCGCCTGCCGCAGTATTGGTGAAGTTATAGGTGAGGATGTGCGGCGCACCCAGCGAATCATACACGGTCAGCGCGGTGCTGAAGGCCCCGCCGACGGCCGTGCCGGAGTCCAGGTTGACGGAGAGCTGTGCGCTGGTGGTGGGATTGGGGGGATTGATTGTGCCGCTTGATATGGTCAGTGCGCCGGGGGTTTGATTGGTGTTAATGACGCCGTTTACGGCTGGATAGCCTTGAATGATCGAACCGTCCGAATACACGAGCGTGCCATTGGGCTGAACGGAAAGATTGCCTGCGCGTATATACACCTGCTGGCCGTCGTTATTGCCGACGAAAAAACCGCTGCCCTGTATGGCTACATCCGTGGGAACACCAGTCGATTGGATGTTGCCCTCGGTAAAATTGGCCGGAATTGAGCCGACTGTGGTTCCCACTCCGATCTGGAGGGGATTTCCATCCCCACTTGAGCCCACCTCCTGGTAGAACAGATCCTGAAACGCGGCGGTTGCTCCTTTATAGGCAGTAGTGTTCAGATTGGCGAGGTTGTTGGAAATCACCGATAGATCCTGCGAATTGGCCTGCAATCCCGACAGCGACGTTGCAAATGATGCCATTTCTTTCCTCCTTGGCTTGCACGATGGACTTAGTTGTCAGACTGAAATTCTTTTACAGAGCCGCTGCTTGTGAAGCGCTTTGTTGTGTCGCGGCGGTCGAAGGCGCAGCCGCAGTTTGCGACAGGGTCTGATTAATATCGATCAGTTGCTCGAGCTGATTGAACTGCACGAGTTGTGTAACGAAGGTAGTCGGATCGACCGGATCGAGCGGGTCCTGTGCCTGCAGCTGTGCCGTCAGCAGCTGGATGAACGATTCGCCCGTGAGCTGGTCGTTCGGGGCCGGCGATGTGGTTGATGATGTAGTCGATGACGCGCCGGAGCTGCCTGAGCCGCCCGCAACACCCGATGTCCCGGTTAGCGGAATTGTTCCCGATGCCATGATTGCTTCTCCTTTCTCCGTTGCGACTCTACACGTGAATGCTAAGGCGTCCGGCGGCGTCGCCTACTGCGGCGGCTTCGCTGAAAGCAGGATTTGCTTCCATGGCGCCCTTCGTGCTTTCCGAATAACCCGGGGGCGCCTGGGACGCGAACGATGGATTGTTCTTTTGCTGCTGGCTTCCGCCGGAACTCGACTGGCTGCCGACGGCGCTGCCAAAAATCGAGATCTGTTCCACGTGCAGATTCTTTTGCGAGAGGGCGTGCTGCAATCCTGGAAGTTCGCTTGACAGCAGTGCCTGCACGTCGGCGTGCTGCACTCCGATCGTTGCTGTAAGGCCGCTTTGGTGAACGATGGCGCGCAGGTCGATCGAGCCGAGAAGGTCGGTGTCCATCGCAATGTGCATTTCCGCGCCGCCTACTCGCTGGTACAAGCGGCTGGCCTGCACCACGTCGCCAAGCGAGGAAGGCAAAGCGGCCGGTAGTGTTTGCTGCGCAGAGAGAAGTTCGGCGCTTGATGGCCGCGGTGCATCGGAGCGGGCGCTGGAATCAACTGATGAGGCAGGAGGCGTAACGACTTCCGTCGTGGCGTGACGAGATGCGTCTGCGGGGGCATTGAGGATTGTCGCTGTGTTCGCGAGAGTCGCGGCACTCGCTGTGGCCGAAGAGTTGGAAACCCCGTTCTGTGAGTCGCCATCGCCACCTCCCAAATGTCCTCCGCTTGACGGTCCGCTTCCGGAGTCGGCTGGCTTCGAGGGGCCACTCGAACCGGAGCTGCCGTTGGGACCACCGGGAAACTGGGACGATAGCGGGTCGCTTGCCGCCCCTATCGCTCCATCAGGCACCGCAATTGCAGTTGTAGGCTGGTGCGAAGGTGAAGCTGCAAAATCTCCAAACGAAGAATGCACCCGGGCGGTAATCTCAAGTGCGATCTCCTGGCGGACTTCATCCTGTTGGTTGCCCGGGCTCGCGTCGGAGGCGGTTGACGTTGTCGCGGGCTGCTGAGCAACGACCGTTATATCCGAAAGCTTCGAGACGCCAGACGCGCCCGATCCGCCCGGTTCTGGCGGAAGATTATTGCTGCTGGATTTGTGGGGCGGCCCCTTCGATGCAGTCACTGACGTGTCATCCGGCTTGTTCAGTGCAGACACTGCCGCAGGCAGCGCTAACGTCGGTTCAACTGAGATGCTAGCGTCGCCCGCGCTGGTGTCGGCGTTTGTTGTTTCGGACGGCGCACCGGGTGCCGTGCTTGTATCTTTTCCTTCGGGTGCATCTGCTTCAGTATCTCTCGTTGCATCTTCGGATAGAAGCCGCAGCTGTAACTCCAATTTGCCGGATGGGGTTTGCGGCGCCGCGCCTAGCGACGCGTTCGCGGCGCGGCCAGGAGCGGCAGGCGTCCCGAAGGGTGAGTCGGTGGGTACAATCGCGTTCAACGCTGGATTGTGAGCGTCGCTCGCCGCCACTTGCGAAACTCCCGATTCCACATTCGCTCCCGCAGTCGGCATGAAAGGCCGAGGCCCGAGCCCTGTCGGGACCGCACTTTGCGCAACCGGCTCTGGTTCTCCCTGCGACGCACTAAGAAGAGAAGAAGACAATGCATCGACATCGGTATTCAGTGATTGCGGCGTCGGTACAACTGCAATAAATGAAATCACCTGAGCCACTCGGGCAGCGGTTGAGACGCTGGCAACGGTTGGCGCGGCGGCGGGAGACGAAATGTGTGAAATGTTTCCGCCTAACGGTTTCTGCGCTACCGGCGGATTGACGCTATCGAAGCTGCGAGGCCCGCTTGGACCTGCGCTCTTAGGCCTCAGGTTGGAATATTTGAAGCCCGCGAGGGCGCTAGCGAAAGGCGTCGTGTTTTGATTCGCGATTGAAGAACCGGACAAGGCCGGCGCGGGAGCGGCACTCTGCATTGCGACCGGTGATGAAGTGATGCTCAGCATGGGCGGTTCTGTGGCCATCGACAAAAAGGCACGTGAACCGCCAACTGAAGGGATGGGAACCGGCCCAAGACGGACCACGGGAGAAACCGAAACAAATGCCTTTACGGGCAGTTTTCGATGCTGCACCTGGCCAAGTCTCCTCAAGCCGCCTCCGCATTCTGCAAGACGCGGCAAGGTTTGCAAGGTACGCGGAACGTTTATTCATGGTCCGTTCCGGCGCGATGAAGAAGGTGCAGTTCGTCGAGCTCGCGTTGTTCGCGTCGGTTTTGCTCGCGGCGGTATTCGTCCCACTTGCGGTCTCGAAGATTTTCAAGTATTTCGCGCTTTTGCCGCGCGTTGAGATAGATGAGTCTCTGCTTCGCGTGCTTTTGCGCGAGATCCGCAAGGCGAGTCTCCAGGGCGCGCCGGCGATCCGCCCGGAGCCTCTCGCAGGCAACTTCCAGGTGAATTTCGACTCCGGCCAAACCGGTGCCGAGCGTTTGCTGGAGGCGGCTGCGCGCATCTGCCGATTCCTTCTCAAGAGCGGCTGATTCTTCTCGCACCCGCACGATCATAGCGAGGATTCCCAGAAGACGGAGGCGCTCCAGCCGTTCGTAACTTTTGCGAAGTTTCAGAATGGGCTGTAGTGAAAAGTGGAATGACATTTTCTAGCAAGGAAGAGCGAGGAGTTGATCCCGCGCCTGTTCGAAGGTGGTTTTCTCTTCTTTCTTTTGTCGCAGGAATCCGTTTAGTGCGGGTAGTACCTGCAGCGCTTTATCGAGAACCGCATCGGTCCCTTTCTGATACGCTCCTACGCGGATTAGATCTTCCGACGCGGCATATGCGGCGATCAGTTGCCGCATCAGCTGAATTCTAGCCAGATGCTCCGGAGTGCACACAGACGTGAGGAGCCGGCTGAGACTATCCAGGATCGAAATGGGTGGATAGTGGTTCTGGGAAGTTAAGCGCCGGTCGAGGACGATGTGGCCATCGAGGAGCGCCCGAACCGCGTCCACCAGTGGGTCCTGCTGGTCGTCCCCCTCCATCAACAAACTGTAAAACGCCGTGATGCTGCCGGCGCCGAAGTGGCCGGTGCGCTCGACAAGCTGCGCGAGAATGGAGAAGACGGAGGGTGTGTATCCCTTCGCGGTGGGCGGCTCGCCCGCGGCGAGTCCTATTTCTCTCTGCGCCATCGCGAACCGCGTGAGCGAATCGACGACCAGCAGCACGTGCTGGTTGAGCGAGCAAAAATATTCCGCGATCGTGGTAGCCACCAGCGCAGCGCGAAGGCGCAGCAGGGGCGATTGATCGGAGGTCGCGACGACGGTGACAGCGCGCTTGACGCCCTCCTCTCCGAGACAATCCTCGAGGAATTCCCGAACTTCGCGGCCGCGTTCGCCAACCAGAGCGAGCACAGTCAAGTCTGCCTGCGTGCCGCGGGCCATCATGCCGACCAGGGTGCTTTTGCCAACACCGCTGCCTCCGAAAATTCCGACGCGCTGGCCGCGCCCGCAGGTGAGCATTCCATCGATGGCGCGTATTCCGCACCCGAGCGGCTCGCGGATGGGCGTGCGGTCAAGCGGCTGTGGAGGCGCGCCCTGCAGCGCGCGGTAGCTCGTTGCGCGATAAGAGCCGAGGGAGTCGAGTGGTTCGCCGGTTGCGTCGATCACCCGGCCCAGAAGTCCTTCGCCCACTGGAAGTAGCGGTTGCATTCCGCCCGCGACCACCCGATCTCCAAACCGAATCCACTTAACCGGCCAACCGGCATGGAGAGGACCGTTCTCCCGCGGAAGCCGACAACTTCCGCCGGATACGACCGCGCCGTCGGCTGTGACGATTTCGCAGCTCTCGCCCACCGAACAGAAGGGCCCTTCGGACTCGATCAGGAAGCCGACGGACTTGGTGACGCGGCCCGTCGAGCGCCAGGTGGATATCTGCTTGAGCCGTTCGAAAAAGGGCGCGAGAAGCGGCGTGTCGTTCGAGTGGGAGTTCATCTTCAGCGCCGTCATTTTGCGCCCGGCCGCTGCGCGAGCAATCAAAAAGACCTTGCTCGATTTCTTTGAGCTGCGTCTGGAGGCTCAGATCAGTGACGCCCAGTTCGGTTTCCAACGCGCACTGGTCGCGCTCAAGCGTGGCGTCTCCCGAGAGCTCCGGCTTCACCGAGAAGTCGCCTCGCTGCTTAAAGTATTCCTCCCAAACGGCAATCTGCGAGGGATGAACGCGGAGGCGAACATTCTGGGTCAACGCCATTTTCTCGAGCGCGACCCGAACCAGCCCGCTCAGCAGCAGCGGGTCCAGTTGAGATTCCCGCCGCAGAATCTTGCGGACCATCGCCAGAGCCAGTGCTACCACCTCTCCTTCCACGCGATGGAAATAAGACTCGCGTTCCTGCACGAACGCTTCGAGCGCAGCTGCAATCGTTTTGCGCTGCTGGTCGGCGGCTAGCTTCCGTTTCAGCGCGCTCGCGAGAGGCTCCTTCGCGGAAGCCTTGCTCCCAGGCTTGCTTTTCTCGGGCGCGATATTCCTCTTCCCGCCGCCCCGTTTCTCCCGGCGACGACCCCGGCATCGAACCAGAGATGCCAGGCCCGGCGAATTGCCCCATGGCGCCGTCAGCTTCGTGGGCCGCCGCCCACCCCGGCGCTGGACGATACACAAATGGCGAAACAGGCACGGCGCTTCTCCTCCACCGCGGAAATCTTTAGACGATGTAAGCCTCTTGCTGGTCGTTGTTCAAGAACGAGCTTTCCCTGCGCTTCCAGCGTGCGAGCGGCCTGCACGATTTCCTGCTGTGCTGATGTGACCGCTTGCGACCGCACCGGTCCGAGCGCTTCCATGTCTTCTTTAAGCATTTCAACGGCCCGCGACGACATGGTCTTGAAGATGTGATTTTTCAGATCTTCGGGCGCGCCTTTCAGGGCCGTGGCCAGCGATTTTTTGTCCACGCTCGAAAGCAGGTCGCGGATCCCGGATTCCGGCACGCCGAGCAGGTCCTCGAACGTAAACATCCGATTCCGGATGTTCAGTGCGAGGCGCGCGTCTTCGGCCTCGACGGTTTCCAGTATTGACTTGCTTACCGCCGGCTCGATGCGGTTCAGCAGTTCCGCCGCCGTCTTTACACCCCCGTAGGACCGCCTGACCTGGTCGCCCAGACTTTGCACCTTCCGGTGCAGCACGAGCGAAATCTTTTCCGCCATCTCCGGCGAAAACTGCTGCATTTCGGCGAGGCGCTTTACCGTCTGGCCGCGCAGCTTTTCGGGCAGCAGCACGAGCAGCGCCCCGGCCGCCTTGATGCCCAGGTGCGCGAGCACCATGGCGATTGTCTGCGGATGTTCCGTCTGCACGAATTTCACGAGTTGCTGCGGGTCGGCCTTTTGCAGGGCGTCGAAATTCTTCCCGGTTTGCTCGCGCGCCAGCATCACTTGCGCGAGCAGCGCCTTGGCTGCCTCGTCGCCGAAGGCTCGGGCGAGCATTTTTGCCGCCACCTCCGGCCCCCCGGCCGCGAGCGATTGCTGTGTAAGATACAGCCGGTGGTACTCGCGCAGGATGTCGTCGGCTAGCTTCGGGGATACCGTATCGAGCGTGGCGACCTGTTCGGTGATCATTTGAAGCTCTGTGTCGTTCAAATGTTTATATATTTGCGTCGCTGCTTCGTCACCGAGAAGGATCAGGAGAATCGCCGCCTTTTGCAGTCCGGTGATCGTGCTTTCAGCCGGCGACATTAATAGTGTTCCTTCTCATTGATCCAATGCCGGATCAGCTGGCTAGCGGCGCCAGGCTCGCCTTTTACCTTTTCCACCAGGTGACGCTTCATTTTCACCACTCGTTCCACTTCGGAGTTTGTCTGGCTAAGCTCACGTTCGAGGTCGATGTCACTGATCGACGCGGCTGCGTGCGGTAAGGCGACAGCCGCGTTGCCGCTTCCTGCCGCACCAGCCCCGGCCATGGCTCCTGCCAGTACGCGCGAACCGATTTCAGCCGTAGGCTGATGAAATGAGGCAAGCAACTGGTTCTTTACTGGACGCAGCACCAGGAGATAGATCAAACCAAACAGCGCCAGCATCATCAGGTAGCGGACCAGCCAGATCCATTTCTCGGAGACCACCCGCACACGCTCGCTGATCGGCAATGGCTCAGGCGATTCATACGGTGAACTTACGAACGAAACATTCTGCACGGAAAGAAGATCGCCCCTGGTCGCATCGAAACCAATCGCCGCCTGTGCCAGCGCCTCGATTTGCTTCATTTCATCCGGAGTTCGTTTGCGGCGCGTCTCCTGAATTTTCCCCTTGGCATCCTTGGTCTGCTCGATTACGTCATCCACGATGACGGCTGCCGCCACTTTTTCGATTCGCCCGGACGGATCGACCCGGTGGCGGAGCGTTTTGCTGACCGCGTAGGTGCGGCTTTCGCTGTGTTGGCCCTCGGAATCGGTAGCAGAAGCGAGAATGGGATTCACCGGGTTTGCGGCGGGTACGCCCGGTTTGGCGTTGGGGTCGGCGGCGGGAGGCGGTGCTGGTTTCTGCGCCGACTTGCCCGGGGCCGAAGGAACGTTGCTCGGCGTACCGGGTATCCCTGCGGGGGGCGACCCGCCAAAATTTTCTTCCTGCAGAGTCGAGCTTACGAGCGCGGCATTCGTGGGATCATAGATTTCCTGCGTGGTGTCGCCCGACCCCTGGTCGTAGGCTACGGTGACGCTGGCCTTCACGCGGTCGGGACCCACAACCGGCGCAAGCGTTGCCACCAGCTTCTCTGCCATGGCGGCTTCCAGTTCAACCGAAGCATCCTGGCCGCTGATTCCGTTGCGCCCCTTAGCCACCAGCGGCGTGCGGCCGTCCGCTCCGATCAGGGTTACGTTTTCAGGTGAAAGATTGTCAACCGCGCTGGCAACCAGATGAGTGACTGCGTTGGTTTCTTCGTCACTCAGCGCCCCGCCCCGCAGCTTCATCACCACCGCTGCCTTCGCGCCCCGCTCATGACCACTGAATAGCGAATCGTGCGGCAGCACGAGGTGTACGCGCACGGACTGCACGTTACCCAGCGTTTCAATCGTGCGCTCGAGTTCCCCTTCGAGCCCGCGCTGATAATTCACCTGCTCGGAAAAATCGCTGCCGGCCCAATTGGGCTTGTCGAAAATTTCGAAGCCGAGCCGCCCTGTCTGTGGCATCCCTTCCGATGCCAGCGCAAGGCGTGTCTTATCGAGCTGGTCGGCCGGCACACTGATGCTGGTGCCGTCGGTCGATAGTTGGTAAGCGATATTCTTCGCCACGAGACTCTGCACCACGCCCTGCGCGTCCTGGGCCGACAGCCCGGAGTAGAGTGGCTTGAAATCGGCGGATTGCGACAGGCGCACAAATAGCGCGATGACACCCACGACGAGCGCTGCGCTAACCCCAAGTAGAATCCTCTGCCGCCAGGAAAGGCCGCGCAGGAAGTTTTCGATCTGCTTCAGTGCTTTGTCCACGTGTGCGCGGCTCAATCGCCTTTTTCGAGATCAATGCGGCCTCGCCATGGTGTTAGCTGCATGCTTGCCGACTTGATGTTTAAAACTGTATTTGCGAAATCGTTTGGTATGCCTGGATGATCTTGTTGCGGACCTGCATCATCAATTGAAAAGAAAGATCTGCCTTCTCGACGGCGATCATGGCCGAATGCAGGTCCTGCCCGTTTCCCTGCAAGAGCGCCGTCACCTGGCTTTCGTAGTCGTTGGGCATGCCGCTCGCCTGGTTCATCATCGTGTCGAGCTTCTGGAAGAACTCCGAGTTGTCGCCGCCGGGAGCCGCACCAGTGCCTGCGGTAGGCTGAGTTGCCTCCGGTAGCGAAGATGTTCCGCCCGGCAAGCCTTGAATCGGGGTTCCCATTGCTGACCTCGCTAAACGTCGCTATCAGGAAAGAATCTCAAGCGCCGACGCAATCATGTTCTTCGTCGCGAGTACGGCCGAAACATTGGCCTGATACGACCGCGCCGCGCCCATCAGGTTGACTTGTTCTTCAATGGGGTTGATTGCCGGTGACGAAACGTAGCCTTGCGCGTCGGCGTCAGGGTGGCCAGGCTCAAAACGGCGGATGGGCGGAGCGGCGTCGGGAACCACACCATCAACCTGCACACCGCGTGCGCTGAAATCCACCATCGTGGCCAGTTGCTGCCCGAACGGCATGCCAAAAGGCCGCTGTGCGGCAAACACCACGTGCTGGCGTTGATACGGTCCGCCCTGCGGCGTGCGCGTGGTCTCGGCATTGGCAAGATTGCTTGCAAGAATCTCTGCCCGCTCGCGCTCGGCGAGCAAAGCGGTGCCGCTGATCGTCAGTACGCCGAAGAGATTCATGATTCCTTCCCGTCGTTGATCGCGCCCAGCATGCCCCGGAATTCGGCGCGGATCAGCTCGATGGCGCTTTTATATTGGAGCTGTGTCTGTGCGAGGAGCAGGCCTTCCCGGTCGAGACTCACATTGTTGCCATCGGGGCGCTCGATGAGGCCGTTCACGCGGCGGACCATCGGGCGCATGGGCTGCTCGTAGCTGTTCAGGCTGGCCCATGCGAGCTCGCTCTGAAACGCCACGTCGACCGAGCGATACCCTGGCGTGTCGATATTGGCCAGATTCCCGGCGACCAGCGTCTGCCGGAACGAAGCCAGGTCCAGATAGCGCTCGAGAAAAGCGATGTAAGGCGTGTCGATCAAGTTCATGCAAGCCTCCAACTCCTCCGGTAGCATCGGCGACGTTTCACAAATACCTGCGCGCCGGCAGGCCGAATTCCCGAATCTTGTTGCGCATGGTGCGCGGACAAATGCCTAGAACCTTCGCGGCACGCGTGCGGTTACCGCCTTGCGCGTCGAGCGTGGATTCCAGGAGATTGCGCTCCATCTCGCGCATGGTGCTCCCCACGGCCGCAGATGCGAGCGCCTTCACCGACGCGGAAGCTGGGCGACCGTCCGAGGCGTTGCCGTCAAATACATCGGGGCCGGCCGTCTCGCCGGGATGAAGCGCGATGATCCGCCGCACGAAGTTTTCGAGTTCGCGGACGTTTCCAGGCCACGAGTGCCTTTCCAGACGCGATAAAAGCTCGGGAGAAAAGACCGGCGCGGCAGCGGGAAGGCTCGAGGAGTGCTTGCTTAGAAAATAATCGACTAGCGGAGCGATATCGCCGGTGCGTTCACGCAGGGGTGGGATCGTCAGCGGCACTACGTTCAAGCGATAAAAAAGATCCGCACGAAATTGTCCGGCTTCCACCAGGCTGGCAAGCGGCTGATTGGTCGTTGCAATCACTCGCACATCGACGCGCAAAGGCTTCGTGTCGCCAAGGCGGTCAACTTCGCGCTCCTGAAGCGCGCGCAGAAATTTGGGTTGTAGCGGGAGGGGGAGTTCGCCGATTTCATCTAACAGGAGCGTGCCCGTGTGAGCCAGCTCGAATTTTCCTGGTCTGGATGCGACCGCCCCCGTAAACGCTCCGCGGGCGTGGCCAAAAAGCTCGCTCTCGAGGAGCGTATCAGGGAAGGCCGCGCAGTTCACCGCGACGAAGGGGCGGCTGCGGCGCCCGCTAGCCTGATGGATAAAGCGCGCCAGCAGCTCCTTGCCAGTGCCGCTTTCGGCGATGATCAGAACGTCCATTCCGGTGGATGCAACCTGCCGGGCACGCTCGATCACGGTTCGCAAAGCCTCCGACTGTCCGATCAGAGCGCCCTGTTCCGCCGCCTTGGATGGGGCAGGCGAGCTTTGCGCGAGCACGCGATGCGCCGCCTGCCTCAACTGGTCGAAACACACCGGTTTGACGAGGTAATCGCAGGCGCCCTCATGTATCGCGCGAACGGCTTCCGGTACAGAACCAAACGCGGTAAGAAAGATCACACCAGCCCGCGGCGCCACTTCGCGGATTCCCCGCAGAACGCCGAGTCCATCGCCGTCGGGCATACGCATGTCCGTAACGACTAGCGAGCAGGGCGACCGCCGGAATTTCGCAACCGCGTCTTTTGCTCCGTAGGCGGCGGTCACGTTCCAGCCATCGCGGCAGAAATGCGCCTCAAGCGCTTCCCGCATCGGGGCTTCGTCGTCAACTACCAGCACGTGATTCATACCACTCCCCTGCGCGCCGCTTGCTGCGGCAAAATCAGCGAGAACGTCGTGCCTTTGCCGGGCTCACTTGCCACTGAAATGCGGCCTCGATGCTGCTCCATCACGGTGCGGCAGACCGCGAGACCGAGTCCCGGCGTGCCCGGCTGGGTGGTGTAGCCGGCGTCGAATATCTTCGGCAGGTGCTGCGCTGCGATCCCTTTGCCCGTGTCCTCAAAGTCGATTCGGACTTCGCCGCAATCCTTCTCGTCATCCGCACCGTCCTTCAATGGCTGAACACGGGTTGATTCCTGCTCGGCTGCGACGCGGTTGAATCCGTGCCCTGACGAAAAAAGATGCGCCTCGTCGTGCCACTGGGCTCGAACCAGCAGCGTGCCACCGAGGGACATCGCGCGGAACGCATTCAGAGCTAAATTGAAGAACACCTGCTGGAGGCGGTGGCCGTCAGCCGGAATTTCTACTTCACCGACCAGGCTTTGCAGGTCGATGCGAAGGCCCGATTGGCGCGCGAGCGGCCGCAGGAAATCTACGGATTCGCGGAGCATCCGCCCGAGATTCACCGGCGAGAGCTGCGGAGCTGGCTGACTGTGAAATTGCAAGACGTTGTTTACCGTAGCGGAAAGTGAACGAAGTCCAGCTTGAATATGATCTGTCCAGCGGCGGAGTTCAGGCTGCTTGACTGCGGCATCCGCAAGCAGACCCGCGAAAAGTTCCAGGCTTCCCAGCGGATTGCGAATTTCGTGCGCCAGCAGCGTGGCCATCTCCGCCAGGGATTCCTTGCGGCGGACTGATTCGCTCTCGGCTGCTAGGCGCTTCGCTTCGGTTACATCGCGCAGCAGAAAAACCGACTCACCGGACGAACCAGCGTCTCCTGCTTCGCCCAATACGGCGCACGACAGTCCGACGGTTCGCGCCCCTTGGTCCGTCTCGATTGTAAATTCCTCATCTCCGCGT
Source organism: uncultured Acidobacteriota bacterium (assembly GCA_963697575.1). Taxonomy (GTDB): domain Bacteria; phylum Acidobacteriota; class Terriglobia; order Acidiferrales; family UBA7541; genus Palsa-295. Next base: position 216,369 of record CAVOOP010000029.1, read on the forward strand.
TCTATTCCCCACTGAGACTTCTCCATCGATTGGCGGAGTGGCCACGGAATCAGTGTGAGAGCGGCACCGTGCCCCGGAGCAGCGCCAGCGCCTGAGTCAATCCCTTTTGCTCGCAGGAGGCGCCGCGCCGCGGGATTCATCAAGCGAGGTTCGCCTTGCGAATCTGCCACGACGACACCGCACGGAAGCCCTTCCACGATTCGCGCCAGATAGCGGCGCATGTGGGCATTTTCTTCGAGGCTGGCGGTAAGCTCGCCATTGGTGCGTTCAAGCTCAAAGCGCAGCCGGAGCACCTCGGCCTGCAGATGGCTGTAGGAGCGCTCCAGTGATCCCGCGGCATTGGTGAACGTCTCGAAGGCGGCGGCGAGAGAATGCTTCGACGAAGCTCGCTGCGGGCTCAGGGGCCGGGCCTTCTTTGCCGGGGCGGCACTGGGTGACATGGCAAAGAAGATCTAGCACGGCGGGTTCCACGAAGGAGGGAGGGGCCTTAGAATTCTCTCAGGTCATCGCGTCCGGCTTTTTCGCGCCGTTGTTTGGGAAGCCCTTTGCAGGCCCGCGCCCGGCCTTACTCAGTATTCTTCGCCAAGCATTTCAAAATCCTCGGCGCGAATCTGCGCGTTCCCGTCGGATAACACAAAAGCGCGTTCCACCCAATGCTGAAGTTCGCGCACATTGCCCGGCCACGAGTACTGGCAGAGTGCTGTCAGGGCGTCCGGGCCAAGCTGCTTCTGCGGTACTCCCGCCTGGCTGCAAAGCAGTTGCAGAAAATGCTGGGCTAGCGGAAGAACATCCCCCGTTCTGCTGTTTAGCGGAGGAAGATGCAGCGGAAAAACCGCGAGGCGATAGTAAAGGTCTTCGCGAAATTGTTTCTCGCGAACTCTCTGGCGCAGGTTGGCGTTTGTGGCGGCGACCACCCGCGTATTCACGCGAAACAGGTCCGCGCTTCCCAGGCGCTGCACCTCTCCTTCCTGAACGAATCGCAGGAGCTTGGCCTGCATGCTTAGCGGCAACTCGCCGATTTCGTCCAATAGCAGTGTTCCTCCGTGCGCCGCGTGAATCCGGCCCAGCCGCGCCTGGAAGGCGCCGGTGAAAGCGCCGCGGGTAAATCCGAATAGCTCCGCCTCAAGAAGACTTTCGGGGATTGCCGCGCAATTTACGACCACGAAAGGCCCCCGGCTGCGCTTGCTGAGCTCATGAATCCCGCGCGCAATCAACTCCTTGCCGGTGCCGGTGCCGCCGACAATCAGAACCGCCGTGTCTCGCGGGGCCACAAGACGCGCAAGGCGATAGAGCTGCTGCATTCTAGGGCTCGCTCCGATCATGCCGGGCAGCGGCTCGACTCGCAGGCCTGCGGGCATGTCCGTGCCGGAGCCTGTCTGTACGGAAATGGAATCGGCGGCACCCTCCATTTCAGAGGGTCCGGAAAGGCCTTCGTGAGCATCAAGCCTCGCCTCTCCCGCCGCGGCTTCGAACTGGCCCGAAAAAGTGAGCGGATATTGCTCGAAGTCTCCCGCGGTTCTCGGAACCATCACCGCGAGATCAGGAAAGCGGCTTCGAATCGTCACCAGGAGTTCGTCCACGTCTAGATCATCGATCTGCGGGTCGAGCACCAGCGTGCCAAATTCACTGCGCTCGAGCTGCATCAGCGCATCAGCGCCGCCGACGGCCTCCGACGATTGCGGGCCTCCGCACAGAAGCCCTTTCATGACGTTGATCCGAAACGTCCGCTGCGGGCTCGCCACCAAAACTCTTCCGCTCCTGCCCGTGCCAAAGACTGCGCTTGCCGCTGCCATAGTAGGCCTCCGTCAGGCTGCCGCTCTCGTTAGTTCCGATGGTTCCGCGATTATTTCACGCCAGCGATTTCTAATCTCTTTGATGACTTGATGAATGAACTGTCACGAAGCCTGGGATATGGTTTTGTACGAAAGGAGCGGCTGATGTTCAGGGGCGGGCCCTGACTGCAGTCGATAGCCGATTCCCCGCACCGTATGTATCAGCTTGCGGTCGGAGGAGGCGTCGATTTTCTTCCGCAAATAATTGATATAGACGTCCACCACATTCGTCATCGTGTCAAAAGACAGGTTCCACACGTGCTCGACGATCTGCGAACGCGTCACGTGCTTGCCGGCGTTGCGCATCAGATACTCCAGCAGTAAGAACTCCTTGGGAGTGAGTTCAATCAGCCGACCCGCGCGTCTCACCTTGTGCTCCACGCGGTTCAGCTCAAGGTCGTCGATCTGCAGGATCGTTTCAGGGGTTCGGCCGCCGCGTCGCACCAGCGCCCGCACCCGCGCCGACAGCTCGGAGAATGCGAACGGCTTCGGGACAATGTCGTCTGCGCCAAGGTCGAGCACCTGCACCCGGTCTTCGGGACGCGTGCGGTTCGAGAGCACGAGAATCGGCAAATGCCGCCGCTTCGCGCGTACCTCCCCCACCACGTCGAGAATTCCTGGCTTCGGCAGATTCACATCCAAAATCGCCGCGGCGTACTCCCGCTGCTGCGCCAGGGATTTGGCCTCCTCACCGTCTCCGGTAAGGTCGACAACATAGTCCTCGGCGTCGAAACTCCGCTGTAAAAATGTACCGAGTGCCGCATCGCTTTCGGCGACGAGAATGCGCATGGAATCTCCTCAGGAAGGGGGGAACTGCGAGAGGTCCAGCGAATCTAATGAAGAGCTGCGAAAGTGTCAAAGGAAATCGTCATACGATCATGAATTTTTCCACAGGATGAGTTGAGACAGTCACTCTGTGACGAAAATTGCCGACAAATCGCGGACCGTATTGGGAAATCGCTGGTTCACACCAGTACAAACACAAGATTCAGGATTGGTGCTACGGCTCATGGGTGCGTCATCGTTTCCGGGCGGACTGCTTCGTCAAATTCTTTTTCGGTAAGATACCCAAGCTTCAGTGCCGCTTCGCGGAGGCTTAATCGTTCATGATGCGCTTTGTGCGCGATTTGCGCCGCTTTGTCATAGCCTATCTTTGGGCTAAGAGCTGTCACCAGCATTAGAGAATTCTTCACATTCTGTTCGATGCGCTGAAAGTCGACCTCCATTCCCTCCACGCAGTGATCCGTAAATGAACGGCACGCGTCCGCCAGCAGCCGCACGGAGTGCAGAAAGTTATGGATCATCACCGGCTTGAATACGTTCAGCTGAAAATTGCCTTGTGAACCGGCAAAGCCGATGGCGGCGTCGTTGCCGAACACCTGAACGGCTACCATGGTCATCGCCTCGGACTGCGTGGGATTTACTTTGCCCGGCATGATCGAAGAGCCCGGTTCATTCTCCGGAAGCATGAGTTCACCGAGGCCCGCGCGGGGGCCGGAGGCAAGCCATCGGACGTCATTCGCGATTTTCATCAGAGAGGCGCCCAGCGTCTTGAGCGCGCCGCTCGCGAAAACAAGTTCGTCGTGCGCGGAAAGCGCGGCGAATTTGTTCGGGTGCGACTTGAACGGCAATCCGGTCAGCTCCGCAATCTTCTTCGCGGCGCGCTCCGCAAATTCCGGGTGGGAATTGAGGCCCGTTCCCACAGCCGTCCCTCCGATTGCGAGATCGTAGAGCCCCGGCAGCACCTGCTCCAGGCGCTCGATGTCGCGCTCGAGCTGATTCGCCCAGCCGGACATTTCCTGGCCTACCGTCAGCGGCGTCGCGTCCATCAGGTGCGTTCGCCCGATCTTCACCACATCCTTGAACTCGCGCGCCTTGGCGTCGATGGCATGGCGCAGGCGCTCGACCGCGGGAATGAGCACTTCGGCCACCCGAGACGCCGCGGCAATGTGCATCGCCGTCGGAAATGTGTCGTTCGACGATTGCGACATGTTCACATCGTCGTTGGGATGAATGGGCTTTTTGCTGCCCATCACGCCGCCGGTAATCTCAATGGCGCGGTTCGAGATCACCTCATTGGCGTTCATGTTGGTCTGCGTGCCGCTGCCGGTCTGCCAGATATGCAGCGGAAAATGCTCGTCAAGTTTCCCGGCGATCACTTCATCGGCGGCTTGCGTAATCAGGCGCGCCTTGTCGGCGGAGAGTTTGCCAAGGTCTTGGTTAACAAGCGCGGCGGCCTTTTTCAAGATTCCAAAAGCCCGAATCAGTTCCGGGGGCATCGTGTCGCGGCCGATGTCGAAGTGAATCAGGGAACGCGCCGTCTGCGCGCCGTAATACCGGTCCGCCGGGACCTCGATCTTTCCCATGCTGTCGGATTCGATTCGCGTCTGCACATGCTGCGCAGGCGTAGATTTTGCGTTCAGGGTCGCGTCCTTCACACACGCCTCCGTGCGGCGGCTTTCACCGCCGGACATTTTGAATGGTTGCAATGTAAGGATACTGCGGAAATGGCATTTTGAGATTCGAAGTTTGAGCCAGCGAAGTGGGCGACCGAGTGTATCCTTTTACTTCTGAACGCGCCGCGACAAACCGCACATGCCTCCTAGCGCCCTCGGCCACTGGGTAATTTTTGGATCGGTCGTAATTGCCGCGCTGGCAGCGGATCTCGCCATCTTTCACCGCAAGCCTCGCGAGCTGAACCTCCAAGAGGCGCTCATCGAGAGCGCCTGTTGGATTGGGCTTTCACTTGCGTTCAATGCCTGGCTTTATTCTTCGCTCGGTCGGGAAGCCGGCCTGCAATTCCTGACCGCCTACGTGCTCGAAAAATCGATGAGCGCGGATAACATCCTCGTGTTCATCCTGATCTTCACATCGCTCGGAGTTCCGGCCCGCTCGCAGCACAAGGTATTGTTTTACGGAGTCGCGGGCGCACTGGTGATGCGGGGCTTATTCGTCTTGGCGGGAATCGAGTTGCTGCAACGGTTCCACGCAGTGCTCTTCGTGCTCGGCGGCATTCTGCTGGTTGCCGGAGTGCGAATGCTCTGGCCGGAGCAGCGAACGGCGTCGCTCGAAAAGCGTTGGCTGATGCGGATAGCTCAGTGGCTTGCGCCGGTCGCGGATGATTATGAAGGCGACAAACTGTGGATTGTGGAGGACGGGCGGAGAAAAGCCACGGTGCTATTGGTCGCGCTGGTCGCCGTGGAGTTCACGGACATACTCTTCGCGGCCGACTCGGTTCCGGCGGTGCTCGCCATTACCCGCGACCCGTTTATTGCCTACTCCTCCAACGCATTTGCAATCCTCGGCCTTCGAGCGCTCTACTTCGCGCTCTCTGGAGTGCTGGCGCGGCTGCGCTATTTGCATCAGGGGCTGGCGGTAATTCTCCTCTTTGTAGCGGGCAAGATGCTGGCATCCGATTATGTGACTATTTCGAGCGGCGCTTCGCTGGGAGTCATAGCAGGAATGCTGTTGGTGACAGTCATTGCTTCCGCTGCGGCAGGCAAGCAAAAGGGAATATGACTCGCGGCGGAGATCTTGCTCGCCGTTTCGCTCTGCAATTCCCGAAAAAACGCGGCGCACCCCGCGGAGTGCGCTAAAATAGCGCTGCAAATTCCAGGAGAATCCAAGTCACATGAGCACAGCCTCGAAGAACTCCTTTTCGTCCCGCGCCTCACTGCGCGTGGGCAATGATTCCTTTGAAATTTACCGCCTGGACGCGCTCGCAAAAGCCGGCGTCGGCAATGTGGCGCGCCTGCCATTTTCACTGAAGGTGCTCCTTGAAAATCTGTTGCGCCACGAGGATGACCGCTTTGTCCGCACGGGCGACATTCCAGCCCTCGCCGGCTGGGACGCTTCGAGCTCCGTCGAGAAAGAAGTCTCCTTCATGCCCGCGCGTGTGCTGCTACAGGACTTCACCGGCGTTCCGGCGGTTGTCGACCTCGCCGCCATGCGCGATGCGATCCGCAAGCTTGGCGGCGATCCGAAGAAGATCAATCCGTTGCTTCCCGCCGAGCTCGTAATCGATCATTCCGTGCAGGTGGACAAATTTGGCTCCGCGGGCGCGTTCGCCTTCAACGCCGATCTTGAAATGCAGCGCAACATCGAGCGGTATGCCTTCCTCCGCTGGGGACAGAAGGCCCTGGAAAATTTCAAAGTAGTCCCGCCGGACACCGGCATTTGCCATCAGGTGAACCTCGAATATCTGGCGCGCGTTGTTTTCAGCGCCGAGCAGGATGGCAAGCGCTTAGCCTTCCCCGATTCGCTCGTTGGCACCGACTCCCACACCACCATGGTCAACGGTCTCGGCGTGCTGGGCTGGGGCGTAGGCGGTATCGAAGCGGAAGCCGCCATGCTCGGCCAGCCGCTCTCGATGCTGATCCCGGCCGTTGTCGGCTTCAAGCTGCACGGCCGCTTGCCCGAAGGCGCCACCGCGACGGACCTGGTACTTACCGTCACGCAGATGCTCCGCAAGAAAGGCGTCGTCGGAAAATTTGTCGAGTTCTACGGCACGGGCCTTTCCAGTCTCACGCTGCCCGACCGCGCCACCATCGCCAACATGGCGCCCGAATACGGCGCCACCATGGGCTTCTTCCCCGTAGACGCGGAAGTGCTCAACTACCTGCGCTTCACCGATCGTAGCGAGTCCCAGGTAAAACTCGTCGAGACCTACACAAAAGAGCAGGGTATCTTCCGCACCGACGACACGCCCGACCCCATTTTCTCCGACAAGCTGGAGCTCGACTTGGCAACCGTCGTCCCCACGATGGCTGGTCCCAAGCGCCCGCAAGACAGCGTGCCGCTGACGCAAGCGAAGGTCGCCTTCGAAAAGTCGCTCACCGAAGCGCCCAGGCATGCGTACGTGCAGAACAACGGCGATTCGTTCGACCTCTCGGACGGCTCCGTCGTGATCGCCGCCATCACAAGCTGCACTAACACGTCGAATCCCTCGCTGATGCTCGGCGCAGGCCTGCTGGCGAAAAAAGCGGTCGAACGCGGGCTCACCTCGAAGCCGTGGGTCAAGACGAGCTTCGCGCCCGGATCGAAAGTGGTCACCGACTACATTGAAAAGGCCGGCCTGTGGCCCTATCTCGAGTCGTTGCGCTTCCACCTGGTCGGCTACGGCTGCACCACCTGCATCGGGAACAGCGGCCCCCTTCCCGAAACAATCAGCAAGGCCATCAAGGACAATAATCTGGTCGCTGTGTCGGTCCTTAGCGGGAACCGCAACTTCGAAGGGCGCATCAATCCCCAGTGCCGCGCCAATTATCTCGCCTCGCCTCCGCTTGTTGTGGCGTACGCGATCGCGGGCCGCATGGATTTCGACATCGTCAACGAGCCGCTCGGGAACGACAAAGCGGGCAAGCCGGTCTACCTGCGCGATATCTGGCCGACGCCGCAGGAAGTGGAATCGACCATGCGCAGTTCGGTCACCAGCGAAATGTTCCGCAAGGAATACGCCGACGTTTTCACGGGCGACGCTCACTGGCAGGCGCTTCCCATTCCCGAAGGCGACCTTTACGCGTGGGACGGCAAATCCACTTACATTAAAGACCCGCCCTATTTCGAAGGCATGCCGCCAAAGCCTGGCCCGCTTTCCGATTTGCGCGGCTTGCGTGCGCTCGCGCTCTTGGGCGACAGCATCACCACCGATCACATCTCTCCAGCCGGATCGATCCCCGCCGAAAGCCCGGCGGGCAAATATCTGATCGCCAACGGCATCCAGCCAAAGGATTTCAACTCCTATGGCGCCCGCCGCGGCAATCACGAAGTCATGATGCGCGGCACCTTCGCCAACATCCGCCTGAAAAACCAGCTCGCGCCCGGCACCGAGGGTGGCTGGACCATCCACCAACCCAGCGGCAAGAAGATGTACATCTACGATGCGGCCATGAAATATCGCGACGAGCATGTGCCGTTGATGATCCTGGCCGGCAAAGAATATGGTTCAGGCTCATCGCGGGACTGGGCGGCGAAGGGAACGATTCTACTGGGCGTGCGAGCGGTCCTCGCGGAGAGCTTCGAGCGCATCCATCGAAGCAACCTGGTGGGCATGGGTGTGCTGCCTGTCGAGTTTCTGCCGGGAGAAAACGCCAAGTCTCTGGGTCTAACGGGCCTCGAGGTTTTCGATTTCGAGGGCCTCGCGCAGAATTTCGAGCCGCGCAAGAAAATCAAAGTAACCGCCCGCGATTCAAAGGGCGCGGCGAAAACCTTCACCGCTCTCGCGCGCGTCGATACGCCCTTCGAAGTGGCCTATTACCGGCACGGTGGAATCCTGCAATACGTCCTGCGCCAGATGCTGTAGCCGGATTCTGTAGAAGGTTTGCCGCTGAGAGCGTATTTCAGACGACTCTGGCGCTTGATTTCTATCGTGCTACGGTGGCCGGGCTGCGTAAGCCCAATGCCGCCGCCTTGGCCACCTCTTCCCAGTGCGCGGCCTGATCCGCGAGTCCCAACGCATTGATGAATTCCTCGTCGAGGCCTTGCTGCGGCAGAGGCTCCTTTGCGGGAGGATACACGGGATGCTCGTTCGCCAGCGCGTTCGCGATGTGGACGGCGCCCACTGCATCGAGCGACGCGCTCGGAATTTTTCCTGGAACGTGATGGTGCGCCACCGCCTCGACCACCGGCGCCGGCAACCCCCACAACCCCAGCAGATAGGCCCCCACTTCCGCGTGAGAAACTCCCATGAGCTGCTGTTCCACCACGAACAGCGGCAGTTTCTCCACCCTCGATCCCTGAATTGCCCTCGCGAAGTGCTGCGGCGAACGCGTGGCGAGAATTAGCTTTCCGACGTCATGAAGCAATCCGGCAATAGTGGCCGCATCTCGTGTGGGTGAGGGCGGCAGCAGGCTCCCTGCGATCTTCGCCGTGAGCTGCGAGTGTATGTGCAGGTCCTCGAAGGAAAATTCCTTGATGGCTTTGCCTTTTTCGAAAACGTGAAACACTTCGGCGGACAGTACCAGGTTCTGCAGCATCTCTGCGCCGAGGTAGCACACCGCGTTGTGCACGCTCGAAATATCCTTGGGCAGTCCGAAGAACGCCGAGTTCACCAGCTGCAGGATTTTTGCCGAGATCCCCACATCCTGTTCCACAATCCGCACGATTTTCTTCAGCGAGTAGTTTGGATTTGAGAGCGCGTCCCGCAGCTCGATGTAGGCGCGCGGCATCACCGGCAAGTCCTGCACGGACCCGACGATCCCCGCGAGCAGCTTGCTGCTGAGCAGTTCGGAGAGGTTCGTGGCGCGTTCGATCGCCGAGCGCAGCATTGCCGGGTCGCACGGCTTCAGGAGGCATTGATGCGCCACCGGAGCGGCGCGGACCGCGTCCTCCATATCCGCTTTGCCGGAAAGAATGATGCGAACGACGCTGGGCCACCGCTCCCGCACCGTTTTCAGCAGCACCGCGCCATCCATCTTGGGCATCCGCAGGTCAGACACCACCACGTCAAATGGGGTTGCCGCAAGCAGCACCAGCGCCGTTTCTCCCTCGGGAGCAAAAGACATTTCCCACTGGCCGTTCTGCGGCGCGAGCATCCGCTGCAAGCCTTCAAACACCAGCGGGTCGTCATCGACAAACAGGATTCGCTTCATCTTCACTACCGCCTAAGGTACAGCACACCCATTTTGGTACTTTCCAACCAAGCAATCTGCGGACCAATTGCGCAAATGGGGCCAACTCACCGCTTGGCACCCGAATTCAACGCACGTCCAATAAGTATCATTTTGAATATGACTCGTATCGTTATCGAATATGGTAAAGACTCCCGCCCGGTTGCCTTAAAAGTCATAATAAGGATGCACGCATGGCGCGAGAATCAAGGCGGTGATACCTTGAATCGGCTAATCGACGCTTCGAGCAAACCGCGAAGTCTGAGGGGTCGCGATCGCTACGATGATGCAACTGGTCCACCTGATCCCACAGTTGCCGGCCGGAACGGGGCTGACGGCATTCCTTGTAGTGGTGTGCTTTGCGGCGGGAGTCAATGTGTACGCGACCATGCTCGTATTGGGCGCGTTCTCGCACGCGAATGTCCTGATCCTGCCGCCGGGTCTGCACCTGCTGGCAAATTGGTACGTTCTCGCCGTTTGTGCCGTTCTATTTTTAGTCGGATTCGTCGGCGACAAGATTCCCGTGTTCGATCTTCTGTGGAACGCCATGCACACCTTTGTGCGCATCCCTGTCGCCGCGCTCCTGGCCTATGCGGCAACGCCGCAATTGCCCGAGTGGCAAAGAATACTGGCCACCTTGCTTGGCTCGCTGATCGCCCTGGCGGCGCACGGGGGAAAGACTGCGGCACGCGCCGCGGTCACGCATTCGCCAGAGCCGTTCTCCAATGTCACGTTGAGCCTGGGCGAAGACGCCATGGTGGCGTTTCTTCTGTGGTATGCGGCACGCTATCCTTACGCGGCCGCCGCAATCGTAGCGATGCTGTTGGTTTTGATCGCTATTATGGTCCGCTTCGTGGCGCGCGCTTTGACCAATCTCTTTCGCGACACGGAAAGCTCTTTCGCGAAAAACACCACTCCGATTCGTTAACCTTGGGCGCCCTGGCGTTCGGTTGTTGTTCCTTCGTCAGCGCTTGTTGCCAGCCATGCCGCAACGATCCACAACAGCAGTGTGTTGGGTCTTGGTGTTGGGTTGTGGGTTTTGCTCAGTTATTTCTCATCCCGACCGGAGGCTCGACGGTCTTTGTCGAGCCGGAGCGGAGGGATCTCTCTTCGATTGTGCCGCAGGTCGAAGCAAACATTGGTGAGATGGGAAGGTGCCTTCCCCGAGTGTCGACCCAAATCCCGAGGTTTTTAGCGGGGCGGAGCTGAACAGGTCTGCGTGGCAATGTCGTTCTTTCGTCAGCGCTTGTTGCTAGCCATGCCGCAACGATCCACAACAGCAGTGTTGGGGTCTTAGTGTTGGGTTGTGGGTTCCGCTCAGTTATTTGTCATCCCGACCGGAGGTTCGACGGTGTTTGTCGAGCCGGAGCGGAGGGATCTCTCTTCGATTGCGCCGCAGGTCGAAGCGAACATTCGTGGGATGGGAAGGTGCCTTCCCCGACTGTCGACTAAATCCTGAGGTTTTTAGGGGGTCGGAGCTTCAGCTCCGACATAAAGTCCCGGCACTCTACAGGGCTTTAGCCCCCGAGGAAAAGACTTTGGCATTTTTCCGCAACCTGCTATAGCGAATATCGACCGAAGCAGTCTTGCAATAACTACTGGCTTTTCTTTTTTAAGAAGCCCCCAAGAACTCCGGAAGCCGCCGACGCGGCACTTCCCGCGCTGCCGACGTTGCTTTTCACGAGATTGTTCACCGCTCCCGACACATCAGGAACGAATATTGGGTTCGACGTAGTGCCTTTCACCGTGAACGGTACGGTAAGGGTCTTCGCACTGCCGCCTCCGCCCGTAAAGGCGGAAAGTGCCGACGCAGCCGCACCCGCAGCCCCTCCGGACGCATTCACTTTCGCAACCATTTTACAATCCAGCTTCTGCGCGGCGCTCACGTTCGCCGTTCCCGTAACCGTACCTAGGGATGGCACCACCAGATTGATGCTCTGCGCCTGCGTCCCCTGCGGATCAATGTGCACGTTCGCACTAAGCGTTTGAATGTCGGTGTCCGATCCACCCGCTCCGCCCACACCGATGAGTGACGAAAGCGCGCCGAGCTTCTGTTTCAAATTGAATCCGGCCAGCTTCGCATTGGAAAGATTCACGGGCCCGGTGATCGTAAGCTTATCGGCAGGTCCGCTCAGCGTAAGATTCACAGCAAGCGTTCCGCTTTGGAGCGAGGCGCCGGAGGGTAGAGTCACGCCTACCGCAGGCAGCACCCCCTCCAGATCGGCGATCGGCATTCCCTGGCCGTTCAGCTTCATCTGGATGGAAGCCATGGTCCCGGAGTTGTTGAATGTGCCCGCGAGGTGCGCGAGCGCCTTCCCGACGTGGACTTCGCCGCTCTTCAGATTGCCGGTTTGATCCTTCAGGCTGTAATCGGTGTCGTAGTCAACGTTTAGCGGAACGCTAGCCGGCGACCCGTTCGCGGCCAGCTTGATCTTTTCAGCCTTCACCGACCCTTTAGACGTGATCTGCTTCCCGTCGGAGGCAACGCTGCCTTTGAAACTCACCAATCCCCCGAGGCCTGAAGACGGATCCACAAATCCGGTCGAGGCCAGGTCCACATTCTCCACGTCGATTTGCGCCTCAAGGGGCGTCAGAGAAGAATCCGTCGCGCTGATCGGCCCCGCTTTCCCGTCAATCTTGACGGAACCGTTCCCGGGAGTTTTCGCCGCGAGATGGAACGGAAACTGCGTGGTGTAGGAAAGGTCGGACGCATTCAAATCGACGTTCTGGTAGGTCTGCGACTTTCCGCCTGGGCCAATTCTGCCCACGGTCACCGTGCCGTTCACAATCGATATTTTCTGAGCCGAGAAGTCCGTGGGGCTCGATGCGGCGCCGCTTTTCGGTTTCGACCCGCCGCCTAAGCTCGAGAAATTCCAAGTGCCCGAAGGATTGCGCAGCAGCGTCACTTGGGGATCGGTAATAGTGAAGGAGCTGATCTCGAGCTTCTTCGAGAAGATCAGCGGCTGAAGCGCCACACCCGCCGCAAGTTGCTTCGCTTGCAGAAAGGGAGCGGTGCCAAAGGCAGGGTCCTCCGCGATCGATATGTTGTCTACCTTTACGGCACCCGAGAGCAAGGCAAGTTGGATGTTCCCGATCTGTACTTGGCGGCCAAGCGCCGTCGAAAGGTCGGTCTCAAGGGTCGGCTTGAACCGGTTCACGTCAATCAGAAACGGCAGCGCCGCAACGAGCACCACCAAAATGAGAATAACGACGCCAGCGATCACAAGCGGTTTTTTCACGGTGAGCCTCGCAGCGAAGAGCTTTTCAGCGGGTGCAAACCACAACAGCTCTTCAGGAGTGTGCCATCATACTCCCGCGGAGCCAGACTGACAAACGGCAGGTGATCCCGTCCCGGCATCGTCCTGGGTTGAATGTTGCGTCCCCAGCGCTAAGATTTCATTAGGAGTTAAGCCGATATTGTGCTAGGTTTGGGCTGCGTTTGTTGCTCCCGTAAAACCTTTAGATTCGTCAGAGGGGGCTGCAGGTTAACAACTTAGCGGCGCTTTTGCTTTGCGGCTGGAGGCGGTCGAGAAGCACAAATAGCTTAAAACAAAGTGAGTAAATAAGTGAGAGAACAAGGAACAGTGAAGTGGTTCAATGCCAGCAAGGGATTCGGGTTCATCCAGCGCCAGTCCGGCGAGGATGTTTTCGTCCACTTCTCAGCGATTCAGGCTGAGGGGTACAAATCGCTGAACGAAGGCCAGGCGGTTGAATTCGAAGTTACCCGTGGACCCAAGGGTCTGCAGGCTGCGAACGTCACTAGCCTCTAGTCGAAGAAGGCGGGCCGGCAAATGTCGGCCCGCCTTCTTTGTGTCCGGTCAAAACCTGTAGAGACTCCTTCCTTAGTCCCTCGGTTGCAATCCCTTCTGTCTCAATACGGCCTAAACTTTACACTTTGCCGGACGATTGTACCGGCATGGGCAACGATTCTGAGGCGACTGCCGCATCGCACCTCGAGACTGCCACGATGCTTCCGTCGCACGCGCGACCACGCGGGCTGCTCGCATGACGGAGAGCAAACCGGTGGTCGAAGCTGTGGAAGGAGGGACTGCCAGAAGGCGCCGCTCCAAACGCATCCATATAGCGATACCGGTGATTGTTCGCGCCAGGAGTGGAGACTCGCCATTCGAGGAGGCTAGCCGGACCCTTCGCGTAAACGCCCACGGCTGCCTTGTTTTCCTGACAGCGGCCCTTGATATACGCCGGCAGCTTTGGTTGGTAAACCCAGCCACGCGCGAAGAGATCGAATGCACGGTTAATTTCCTCGGAAAGAGAGACGGGGATGCGACAGAGGTGGGACTGGAGTTTATTCAGCCGTCGCCCTTCTTCTGGCGCATCCATTTCCCACCCGAGGATTGGAACAGCGAGGATCGCAAGCTCCCCACGGCGTCGCTGGCATGTCCCCTCCCTCGCCCTTTACCCCGGGGGTGAATGCGTGAGGGGCTGAATAGGGCCGGAAAGTGATGCAGCACACGTTGCCCCGTGATGCCAGGCACAGCGAAAATTGGAATCTCGCATGATTATTGGGACACAGTAGTATCCGGGGCCCCAGCTGCCTGGCACAGTGGCACCAGCGACGGGCGACCATATGCGGCAGCTGGGCTTCCGGGGTTTAGCCTGAAATCGCATCACCTCTCAATCCATCGCATGCCTTTCCCCTCCCGCTGTTGCACTTTCGAGTCATGATATGTTTATGGAGCCGAAAGCCTCCAATCGGCTGCTTTGAACCGCGACATCTACATTGGGCGCAGACCTGAACACCACTTCAGCCATTACCGAAGACGTTGACAGCGTTCCCGTCTCGCTACGCGGCAGTTCCGCCCTGGCATGCGCCGTCCGATGCGTGCGTAACTCCCCGCTTGGATTTCTGTTCCTCTCAGCCGTCATCCTCGTCCCTTGTTTATGGCACCGTCGCATTGAGGCCTCCGATCTCGGCAGCCATGTTTACAACGCTTGGCTGGCTCAATTGATCGCCCATGGACAAGCCCCTGGTCTGTGGATCGCCCACCAATGGACAAACGTGCTTTTCGATCTTTTGCTGAGCGGCTTGGGGTCGCTGCTTGGCCTGGCGGCGGCAGAGAAAATAACGGTATCTCTGTGCGTCCTTATCTTCTTTTGGGGCCTTTTTGCCCTTGTTTCCGCAGCCACGGGGCGCGCCCCATGGGTTCTTACGCCTGTAATAGCCTTGGCCACATATGGCTACACCTTCGAAATGGGCCTGCTGAACTATTACCTCGCGCTGGGCCTCTCGTTTTTCTGCCTTGCGATTCTGTGGCGCGGCCAGACGGCGGAGAGGTTTGCAGCGATTCCTCTGGCAGCGCTTATCTTCATGGCTCATCCCTTCGGGCTCATCTGGCTCGCCTGCGCGTTTGCCTATATCGCCATCGCGGAGCGCCTGCCGCTGCGATACCAGTTCGCTCTGGTTCTCGCAGCAGCCGGCGCAATCTTCTTCGTCCATTATTACTTCTGGCACCACTACATTTTCGAGGCTGAGCCGGATCCCTTCTACTGGTTTAGCGGTGCCGATCAGCTCATTCTTTTTGCGCGAAGGTACGTGATTCCGGAAAGGCTGTTGATCGTTTTCATCCTGGGCTCGCTTCTTGTGGACGTAGTCCGACGCCGCCGCGAGCCTGCGTTTTGGAAGTCTTATGCGCTTCCCGTGCAGCTCTACATCGTGATCGAGCTCGCTGTCTTCTTATTCCCGCGGGGAGTTCATTTTCCCCATCGCGTGGCCATCGCGCTCATTACGGAGCGCCTCACCTCCATTTCCGCGGCGGTAGCCTGCTGCATTCTGGGAGTGATGCGCCCCAGCCGGTGGCACCTGGCAGCATCGCTTGCGATCGCCGGGATATTTTTCGCATTCCTTTATCAGGACACCGGAACAATCAACCGCATCGAGCGCCGCGTCGAGCTCGCGGTACGCACGATCCCGCCCGGCCAGCGGGTGCTCGCAACCATCCTTCCGCTCCCCGACTGGCGCGTCCTGATGCAGCACATCGCCGACCGCGCCTGCATCGGGTATTGCTTCAGCTACGGGAACTACGAACCAGGCTCGGAGGTATTTCGCGTTAGGGCGTCGCCGGGAAACCGTTACGTCATGGACGATTACGAAGATGCCGTGGACATGGAAGAAGGGGATTACGTCGTGCGTCCAGAGGACCTGCCCGCTTACCAGGTGTTCCAGTGCAGTGCGACAGGCCTGGACATCTGTATCCGCCCCTTGCAGGCGGGCGAAGAAAACAATCGCCTGGGCGTCTACCAGGAGCCTTAGCAATCCGCCGAACTCTGTTACTTACCTTGTCGTGCCGCAGCTTTCACCCGAATGCAATAGATATGCATAGAACGCGCATATCATCCCGAACAACCTGAGGGATGTGCATTTTATTCCTCCGGCTGCCCGGCGCGTCTCTGCCGTGAAAAAAAAAGGCTGCCCGAGCGTTTTCCTTCAGCAGCCTTCCTGTCCTCGCATTTTCACCAACAAGTGGTAGAATCCAAGGCCATTTAGCCGCGGGAAGTGGCAGAAAAAATCCAGGAGACGCCCCTAATGTCCGAACCCTTGCCCGAACAGCAGAAGACCATGTTGGTCATTCGTTCTCCGCTATCCGAAGACGGTTCCATCTCCATCTATTTCTCCAGCCGCGAAGGCCGCCTGATGAATCAGGACGAGTGGTCGCACCTGAAAGACGTGGTGGAACTTGCCAACCGGATGTGCGTGAAACAGCAGGCGCGCAGCCAGACGGCTTAGCGAGCGTCGCGCACCGAGCCGTCTTCCGGGCGCTCCGATTTCACCTTCCAAAGGATCTGCCGGAACACTCCGAGCCATACCTCGGCGTCCACCGCCGACAGACTCATGCGGCGCAGCAGGCGCCGGATTTTCAACTCGTTCGACGCCTGCGGTCCCGGATACCCGCTCGCGCGCAGCGCCTCATTCAGCATTACCGTCATTCGCTCCACATCCTCGGCCTTCGCAAGCTCCTTTTTCGCCGATCCTGCGCCGGCCTTGCTGGCTCGCGCCAGCTCATACAGGCACACGGCCACCGCCTGCCCCAGATTCATGGAAATGTGATCCTTGCAGGTCGGGATTCGCATGAGCCAGTGGCAATGGCTCAGATCCTCGTTCGAAAGCCCCACCCGCTCCGAGCCGAAGAGCAGCGCCACGCGGCCGGACCCCAGCCGTTTTCGAATCAGCCTCGCGCCGTGGTCCAGCAGGTGAAGTTTCTGCTGCAGCACCCGGTGCCGCACCGCCGTGGTCCCCACCACCAAAGTGCAATCGGAGACCGCTTCCCCCACATCGGCATAAACCTCCGCACTTGCAAGCAGATCCGCCGCGCCAACCGCCGACCGCGCCTCGCGAAACGCCGGTTCATAGGGATTTACCACGCGCAAGTGCGCGTATCCGAAGTTACTCATGGCGCGCGCCGCCGCTCCAATATTCAGGGGGTTCCGCGAAGCAACCAGGACGACACGCAGGCGATCGAGTTCAGTCACATCGTGCAAGAGGCCTAATTCTAAGGCAATTGCCCTGAATCTTCACACCCCGTTCTTCACCGCGAAAAGTACATCCGTACTACTGAAGCCTTACTTGTGAGCCATTGGTGTGGCCGAGAGGGCCTTCTACTCTACTCGTGGCACCAAACAAAGAAGCGCCTGGGGAGGCAACTTGTCCGTTTCCAATTCCAATCTCGAATGGTACGCACTTCGCGTCAAATCACGCTGCGAGAAGATCGTCTCCGAACAGTTGCGCCAGAAGGGATACGAGGAATTCTTGCCCATGTACTGGTCGCGCCGGCTCTGGTCAGACAGAGTAAAAGTCCTTCAGTTGCCGGTGTTTGCGGGCTACCTGTTCTGCCGGTTTGATGTCGAGAAACGCCTCGCGATTTTAAGGACCCCGGGCGTGGTTCACATTGTAGCCAAGGGCAAAATGCCCGCCCCCGTGGACGCCGACCAGCTCGAAAGCGTTCGTCTGGCCATCACTTCCGGCCAGCCTATCCAGCCGTGGGCGCGTCTCGAGGTGGGCAGCAAGGTGCGCGTCGAATTGGGCCCCATGCGCGGGGTTACCGGCACTCTGTTGCGCTATAAAAACGCCACGCACCTCATTCTTGGCATCGATCTGATGCAGCGTGCCGTTGCCGTGGAGGTTGAGGAAAACTGGGTTGTACCGTGTCACCAGCCGTCGCCTCTCGCGCGCGAAGCAGTGTTGATGCACGCCTAGACAGCGCCGGTCGGCATGCGGTCCGAACACCCTAGGCCCCGGCAACATCGTCCTTTGCGACTTCCGCGGTGATGGTGGTTCAGTCCACCGCCGCGGCGGTCACTCAAAGTGAATTAAGACTACTTCGGGATTGGTGCCCAGGCGCACGGGCGGACCCCACGTCCCGGCGCCGCAGGTGGTGTAAACCGACATCGCTCCCAACTGCTGCAGTCCGTACGCGAACTTCCCGTAAATTCGCGACACCACCTTCGTCCATGGAAGGAATTGCCCTCCATGGGTGTGCCCGCAAAGCTGCAAAGAGACCCCCGCCGCTTCCGCTTCCCACAGGCGATTCGGGGCATGCGCGAGAAGAATGCTGGGAACGCCCGGTTTCAGGTCTGCGTGCCGTAAAGCCGCTTGAAAACGCTCCGGCGTGGCCAGGTCGTGATAGGGCACTCCGGCGATTTGCAGCCCGTCCACCGTGACCGTTTCTGCTTCCAGAACGCGCACTCGTCCGGAGCTTCGCAGCGCCTCCAGATAGTTCTCTCGATGGGTGAATTCCTCATGGTTCCCCGAAACGAAATAGCAGCCTAGCGGCGCTGAAAAAGCCGCGAATGGTTTGGCGAAGCCGTTCACATCCGCCGCCGTGCCGTCGTAAACATCACCCGTCATGAATATCACGTCCGGCTTGAAGCGATTGAGCAGCGCGACAATCTTCTCTGAAAATCCGCGGCCCCTCACGGGTCCCAGGTGCATGTCGCTCACGAAGCCGGCAACGCGTCCGCGCCACGCCTCCGGCAAACCTGGCAGCCTGACGCGAATATGCTTCACACGGGTCCACGAAGCGTTGGCGATGCCGCCCAATCCGGCGGCTATGGCGATCCCAAACACCACCAGCGCAATGCCTCGCCGGTTCCAGGGAAGCCCGGCGAGCCGCGCCCCCGCATATGCGATCCAGCACGCAAACGAGCCAAAGAAGAAAAAATTCAGGATGCCCAGCCAGCCTGCCGCCAGCGTGTAAAAGACCCGTACGAAAATATTGTAGTAACGGAAGGCCAGCAGCGACGCTACCACGAAGCAAATCGAAAGCAATGCGAACACGATTGCGAGCCCCGGCACTCCCGGAGGGTCCACCGGCGTCGTGAAGGCCGTCCACGTCTCATAAACAAATGCGTGTGCCGCCAGCAGTATCAATTGCACGATTAGGATAAACGTAGCTCTTCTGCGTCGCACTCAGCGATCTCCTTGCATTTGCTTCACTTGGGGCACCAATTCAGCGCTGTTTCATTCGATGAGAAAAACACCGCTTCCGAACCAGCTATTTGCCGCAAAGCGCATCGATCCTGCTCGATGGCCCGCGGCACTCGTGGGCGAGCGTGAAGCCTATGCGCGTTTGGCTGCCGGGCGTTTGGTTCTTCTTTTCGTTGTATCCCGAACGCAGTGAAGGATCTGCATTTTCTTTTCTGGCCCCGTCGCACCGTCGACCTATGCAGCGGAAGTTTTACCGGGCGCCCGATGATGAGCCTGAGGCTCTCCTGTTTGCCCTGACGGCTTGCAGCGCCTCGAAGAAACGGATCACGGCTTCAAGATCGCCCTGCGGCAGCGTTGCCAGCCGGCTGCGCGTCTCGCGCTCCACTCCGCGATACAAACTGGCGAGCTTCCGCAGTCGCGCCGGCACCAGCGTGACTAGGAGGCTGCGGCGATCGCCGGGGTTGGGCTGGCGGCGGATGCAGCCTGCCTTTTCAAGGCGATCCAGGGCTACGGTTACGCCTCCGCTGCTCAGTCCTGTCCACACGGCGAGACGGCCCGGCGTGGATGGTCCGTAAAGCTGCAGCATGTGCACCATCTGCGCGTCGGTAAGCCCCATGCCGGCTTTCTCCGCGGCCTGCGTATTGAAAAAGATAGAGGCGGCGATGAATTTGCGAATCTCCAGAACGATGCGGTCGGCCGGCCTGATCGGTGCGGAGACTGTGGCGGAATCCGCGCACGCGGCGTGCTGGTGCGTCGCAGTGCGCCGCGGCTTTTTTGGGCTTGGCACGGGAAGCTCCTTATGCTTTACTTTCATTGTATCTTATTTTATAAGACTCATGGAGGATAAACAAATGACTCCTGCTGTGAAAGCATACAAGGGTATCGGCATGGAAGGCGGCATGGCCCGCTGGTACGACCGCACTACGCGCAAGGGCATGCCGGAGTTTAAGGCCCTGGCGGCCCGCATCGCGGCAATCGTTCCCGCCGCAGGCACCGTGCTGGAGGTCGCCCCGGGCCCCGGATTTCTTTCGATTGAGCTTGCCAGGCGCGGCCTGCGGGTGCGCGCGACGGACATCAGCAAGACGTTTGTAGAAATCGCGCGGCGGAACGCGGCGGTGGAGGGCGTCGACGTGCGGTTCGAATTGGGCAACGCGGCGGCGTTGCCGGTCGACGATGCGGCCGTGGACTTCGTGGTGTGCCGCGCGGCGTTCAAGAACTTCACCGAGCCGGTGAAGGCGCTCGAGGAGATGCGCCGTGTGCTTCGGGTAGGCGGCACGGCGCTGCTCATCGATATGCGGCGCGATGTGCCCGTGGCGGAACTGCAGCGATATGTCGACGGATTAGGAGTGAGCCGGCTCAACCGATGGTTCATGATGTTCGTGTTTCGCAGCATGTTGATCAAGCGGGCCTATCCGCTCGAAGAGATTCGCCGTATGGCAGCCCAGGCAGGCTGGAGCGACGCTCGTATAGAAACCTCGCCGCTGGGATTCGAGGCTTGGACGACAAAATGAACCTTGGTGTCTGGGCGTCGAGAATTCATTGGACCAAAAGCGTAACCTCGGCTGAGGCAGAAATCGAGCCTGGGGCTGTGGAGTCTGAGGCGGTGACGGCAACGGTGTAGGTCCCGGTCGTTGTTCCAGGGTTCGTGGTCGCCCCTGCGGACGCGTTGGTGCCGCTGCCTGCGCTTCCACCACCGCAGCCGGTGGAGCCTGCCAGGCAGGCGAAGAGAAGAAGCAGCATCGCGAATCCCGCTTTCCTTCGCGCGAGCATCGCAAGGATCATAGCCGTGGCGAATGTCGTTTCGCCTCGCAGCAGCCACCCCCCTGCATCATGGTTGCTGGCAGGCGTAAGCGCGGCGCTCGTCGCCGGCGTCGTAGTAACCGTGATCGTGCTGCTGCTGGACGAGCCTGAAAGATTGAGTTGTGCGGCGCTCAAGGAACACGTTGGCGGATCGGTGGCTGCTCCAGCGCCGTTATATGTAACCGAACAGGTCAAATTGACGGTTCCCGTGAAGCCCGCAACCGGCGTGAGCGTCACGGCCGTGCTTCCCGATCCCCCTGGAGACGCGACGGTCAGCGCGTTCGTGCCGAAGCCCACGGTATAAGGAAATATCACCGTCAGTGTCAGGTTGACGGACGAGGTTTGAGGCGGTGAGCCGGAATCGGTCACTTTGAATGTTAGCGGTGTGGCATTCGCCGCCGCGGTGGGAGTACCGCTGAGTATGCCCGTCTGCGCGTTCAATTCCAATCCGGCGGGCAGTGCGCCAGAAGTCAGCAGCCACGAGTAGGGAGCGGTACCACCGGTCGCCGTCAGGGCTTGCAAATACGCTGTGCCGGCCTGTCCGCTCGATACTGAGCTGGTTGTAATCCTCAGCGTTGCCGGGGCAATGGTGAGCGTCAGAGTCGCGCTCGCTGTCTCCACTGGCGAACTGGAATCGGTCGCCTTGAAGGTCAGGGCAACGGCGTTTGCTGCGGCGGTTGGTGTTCCGCTGAGCTGGCCGGTAAGGCCGTTGAGAGCGAGTCCTGCAGGTAACGTGCCGGAGACCAGCGCCCACGTGTAAGGCGTCGTGCCGCCGCTGGCTGCTAGCATGCCGGAATAGGCTGTTCCCACCTGGCCGCCTGGGAGCGTCGCGCTGGTAATCGTCAACGCTGCAGGGGCTATCGTGAGCGTGAGATTGACTGTGCTCGTTTCCGCCGGGGAACTGGAATCGGTCGCCTTGAATGTGAGCACCGTCGCGTTTGCCGCCGCAGTTGGAATTCCGCTGATCTGGCCCGTGGACGAATGGAACGTTAACCCGGTCGGCAGGACTCCCGAAGAGAGCGCCCACGTGTAAGGAGGCGCGCCGCCGCTCGCCTGAAGCGTGGCCGAATACGGTGTTCCCACCTGGCCGTTTGGAAGCGTGGCGGTGATGATGGTCAGTGTAATCGGGGCGATGGTGAGCGTTAGATTGGCAGTGCTCGTTTCCGCGGGCGAGCTGGAATCGGTGGCCTCGAATGTCAGGGAAATGCCGATCGCTGCCGCGGTTGGCGTGCCGCTGAGCTGGCCCGTGGCGGAATTGAGCGTCAACCCGGATGGAAGCGTTCCGGAGGTCAGCGTCCACGTGTAGGGTGGTATGCCGCCGCTCGCCGCCAGCGTGGTTGAATAGGCTGTGCCCACCTGTCCGCTCGGGAGCGCCGCTGTGGTGATCGACAAAGAGGCCGAAGCAATGGTCAGCGTCAGCGAAACACTGGCTGTTTGCGCCGGCGAACTCGAATCGGTCACCCTGAACGTCAGCGCGCTGGCATTTGCCGTTGCGGTTGGCGTGCCGCTGATCTGGCCGGTCGAGGAGTTCAGGGCCAGGCCGTTGGGCAGCGCTCCGGATGTAAGCGCCCAGGTATAGGGGGTCGTCCCGCCGCTGGCTGTGAGGGTGGCTGAATAAGATGTGCCCACCGCGCCGTTTGGCAGCGTTTGCGTGCTGATCTTCAGTTGCGTGCCTGGCCAGCCACCCACAAGGTTGGACACGTTTACCGTACCGATGCCGGTGGCGAAGTCCCATCCGGTGTTTGTTGCATACGCCCGTTGAAATGTGGCGTCAGAGATCGAGAGCACTCCGTAAGTGCCGGAGGGCAGATAGCAGTTTTGTGTGCCGGTGCAATTCACGTCCATGTCGCCCTGGGTCACATCGTAAAAAATGCAGGAGCTGGCCGCGCTGTTGCCCAGTGTCGAGTTGCACGCTGCACTGCCGCTGGCGCCGTATTCGGTTGCTGCCAGTGAGTAATATGTTGGGTTCGGATCACCCCATCGGCTCCCGGTGGACTGATTCACGAGTGCCTGAATTCCCGCCATGATGGGCGACGCGAATGATGTGCCGCCGAAACCCGACCACGTGCTGGGCGCTCCCGTGCAGGGGGCCCCGCCTCCTCTCGTGTCCGAGTAGCAAATGATGTAGTAGTGTCCCCACACTCCATTGGCGGCGAAAAGCGCCACATCGGGAATGTCGCGCACGCCATCGGTGGGATTACCGGCCACCGACTGCCAGGAGGGCTTCGGGTAGCCGGCACAGGTTCCCCCCACAACATCCGTGGTCGCGGGCGCGCCGGTGGCGCATCCACTGGGACCGCCGCTGCCGGCCGCGGTAGTCAAAAAATTGGCTCCGCTCGCGCTGTTGCAGAGTCCCGAGGAGCCGGAGCTGCTTTCAAAATTCAGGAAGCTTGCGATCAGGCCGCTCGCGCACGAGTTATCCCACGGAATTTCCGGGATGTAGGATTCGGCGGACCCGAAATTTGCGGCGTTTGATGAACTCCAGTACGTCGCGTTCGCTCCCGCGTACGTGTCGCCAAAATCGGTACCCCCGACCGCGACGTCGTACAGTGTCGACGCGAAGCCGCTTATTCCGATTCCATGCGTGGCGCTCGAAACATCAGGGTCGGCGCCCGCCGCGCCCTGATCCCCAGCGGCGGCAAATACAGACACGCCCTCAGCAGCTGCTTGCTGGTAGAGAGCGCTGATGGCGGCGTTGCTCGCCGAGCCCAGGTCCGATTCGGCGTCACCATAGCTGATGCTCACGATGGCTGGCGGCGTGGTGCTCGCGTTGAGCAGATTTTGCAGGGCGATGAAGCCGCCGAAGTTGGTGGTGTCGCGGCAGGAGGCCAGCTGAATCGTAGCACTTGGGGCTGCCGCGCTGGCCCACTCGGCGTCGAGGGTGGCTTCGGCGTCGTCTCCGTTTGCCCCAGGATCGCGGCAGTTGTTGCTGCCGCTCGGGGGTGCCGGGTGGATCTGGGCGAACGAGCCGGAGGTGTAGGTGGAAAGTCCCAGCGTCGAACGGAACGTGCTCCAGTCCGCGGTGCTGTAGACGTCGCTGTCTTCGACAACGACGATCGTCTGCCCCTGGCCTGAATTGCTCCGGGCGAACAGTGGATTGAAATTATAGATAGTGGCTAGATCGGCTGGCACCAGGGCGTATTCGCCGCCGCCCACCGTGTATGCGGCGCGCGGGCGGGACATGGGATGCGGCATGAAATCGTTCAGCGCGAAAACACCGGCAATCACAGGCGCCAGCGCCGCGGGAATCTCCGGGTCGCTCATGTTGGCGATGTGCGCGGCGCCGTGGACGTCAAGATGGTGTATCTCCGTGCGAAACGCGTTCCGCACTTGCCCGGCGGTCCCGGAGAAGTCGACCGACCTTGGGTACATCACATTCACAGTGAATCCGTGCGACTGCAGCCAGCCAGTGACGGCACTGACGTCCGCCGCCGCCGGGCTGAACTGCTGCTGGAATTGCTCGGGGGTGAGCCACTGGTGGAAGCTCGGAGAATTCGGGTCGTGAAGCTGGTCGATTAATTGCTCGAGCGCCTGTTCGTTTTCGGCCGGCAGGCGCAGCTGGAGTTCCATGTGCTCGAGCGCGAAATCATCAGCTACCGCGCCGCGATCGTTGATGGCATTCGCTTCAGGGCGGGTATTGCCCGCAAGTCGGACGAGCTTGCTTTCGTCGATCGCGGAAGTCACCAGGCTTCGAACGGCTGGCCCATTCGCCTGACACTTCGCTGCAACCGCAGCAAGCAGCTGAGCCGTGACAACGGCGAGTACTGCGACGACGAGTGCGGATGCGCATCGCCTTTGCGCCATCCGAATCAACGCGAGGCCCCGGCTTGTTTGCGGATCATCGTCTTATTTTCTGTATTCTTTTAGATTACGCGCAGCCAAAAGTCCAGGGTACCCTGGGCCAGTTTTCCAGCCTTCGCCGGGATTTTGACTGGTGTTTGGATGCGGCGAGGCGGCCTGGCGCGGTATCGCAATCGGTAGCCGGTGCGCCGTCCTGCCGCGCGAATGCCCTGACAACGTGCCGAAAACATGACGGAAAATGCCGAAAACGGTCTTTTTTGCCTCGTTTTGAGGCCTTAAGAAGTAATCAACTTGAAGTA
>CAVOOP010000030.1:0-5431 GCA_963697575.1 uncultured Acidobacteriota bacterium
GATCAGGCAGAATGCACCCTCAATCAGCTTCCCCGCGATACGGGTCAGGAGACTGCGCATGGACGTCCTCACTACCTTGTTCCTGCTGTTGGGATTTGCGCTGCTCATTGCGGGGCTCGTCGCCGTGTTCGGCTCGTTCTTCACGGTGGAAACGGCACAGGTGGCCATCGTGCAGCGGTTGGGAAAATTCGCGCGCGTAGCCGGGCCCGGGCTGAACTGGAAGACTCCCTATATCGAAGCCGTGGTGCGCCGGATGAGCATGAAGGTGCAGCAGTTCGACGTGCAGGTGGAAACGAAAACGCAAGACAACGTCTTCGTGCAGATTCCCGTCTCGATTCAGTACAAGGTGATTCCGGAAGGCGTCGAAGCGGCATACTACAAACTTTCCGACCCGGTGAAGCAGATCGAGTCCATGGTCTACAACGTGGTGCTGGGTCACGTGCCGAAAATGAAGCTGGACGATACGTTTTTGAATCAGGCGGACATTGCCAGCGATTTGCGCGACAACCTCGACGCCTCGATGAAGGAATATGGATATTCGATCGTGAAGGTGCTGATCTCCGACATCGTGCCGGACCAAAAAGTGAAAGCGGCGATGAACGACATCAACGCCGCGCAGCGCGAACGCGAAGCCACCGTATCGCGCGCCGAAACCAACAAGATGCTGCTGGTGAAGCAGGCCGAGGCCGAAGCGGAATCCAAACGGCTGCAGGGCGAAGGCATCGCCAATCAGCGCAAAGCCATCATCGCCGGGCTGAAAGATTCGGTCGAGGATTTCGCAAAGACCGTGCCGGGCTCAACGCCGCAGGACGTGATGCAACTGGTGCTGATGACCCAATATTTCGACACGCTGAAAGATATCGCCGCCAACGACCACAGCAACACGGTCTTGATTCCGCACACGCCGAACACCCTCACGGACCTCTTCGGCCAGGTTCGCAATGCCATCGTCTCGGGCACCGAATTGACGAAGAGACCTCCTGTCCCCGCGCCCGCAGAGGCGCCGCAATGATGAAGGCGCCCGCGCTTCGCGGCATTCACATCGTTGTTATCGTTGTCGATCCTGCTGGCGATGTTCGATCGCGGCCGCCGCGCAGTCGGCTAAACCTCCCAAGAGCTCCGAGTCGAAGGCCTCCGCGCTGGGCGCCGCTTACTCCCAGGCCGCGCTCGCCGCGTTAAAGGCGATTGAAACGGACGATACCGTGCCGCATATCGACAATGGCAAGCCCGTGGGCGACAAAACTACCCTTGCCGCCATCGACGCGGCCGGAGCCAAGGCACAAAAAGCGACGGAAAAATCCACGACAGACGCGTTGAACGCCATCTACAACGACAAGCTCCTCGACAACGACCGGCGCAACACCAAGAAGATGGACTTTGAGTCCGATTCCGGCCTGGAAGACGAGGGCTCCCGCGAAATGACCGCCATGCAGCGCATGCAGTCCGACACGGAACTCATCAGCATGGACGAAAAGGAAAAATCCTGCTTCGATGCGATGGAGGCGATGCTGAAGGCGCGCTCGCCCAGTATTCCGGCCGCGTGCCTGGCGTGGTCCCCCTCCCTGAAAGCCCTGCCGCCCAGCAAATAAGACAAGCGTACTAGCGGTGATGATCGCAGGCGGCGAAGTCAGGGTTTACAAGCCGCGTTTCCCGGAGTACCTTTCCTACGGTTTGCGCGCTTCCCAGCGCCTTGCGGCGACGAATACCGGGAAGCCAGCACAGGAGAATTCGATGCAGTGCCGTTTGGCAAGCTCGCTGGCATTTTCCACCTCCTTGCTGGCCGCGATGCTTTCTCTTTCGCATGCGGCGATTTGCCAGAATGCCGAAAAAAAGGCCGCTCCATCGGCAAACGCCAGAGCGGGACAGCCGGTCGATCTTTCCGGCGTGTGGGACGCGCAACACCGCGGACCCGGCGGATTGCAGACCATCGACTCAACCTTCCACGGCGAGATTCCTCCCATGACGCCGTGGGGCGAGGAACGCTTTCTGGCCACGCGGCCTTCCCAGGGGCCGCGGGTCGGTTCCTGACTCGACCGATCCCGTGTATCCGACCAAGCTGGGCGCGCCGGGATGTTTCCCCCCGGGTGTTCCGCGCATTTATCTCCAGATATTCCCCATGGAAATCATTCAAATCCCGGGTCGCGTGCTGATGCGCTTCGAGTTCGATCACAGTTTGCGCGAGGTCTGGGTCGACGGCCGCGGCCATCCCGCCGATTTGAATCCCACCTACATGGGGAATTCGATCGGCAAATGGGAAGGCGGACACGCTGGTGGTGGACACCGATCGGCTTCAACGACAAGACGTGGCTCGATCGCGAGGGCCGCCGCCACAGCGACCAGCTCCACATAATCGAACGCTTCCGCCGCACCAGCCAGAACACCCTGGCTGACGACATCACCATGGAAGATCCGAAGACGTTCACCAAGCCGTGGATCACGCAGGTAACCTTCGAATTGCGTCCGGACTGGGAAATTCTCGAACACGCCTGCGCCGATTACGTGAATTTCGACGAAGTGCTGAAACTGCAGGGGCAAACGAAATAGCGGGACGCATTGCTGCGCACGAGCCGCGATGCGGTATCCGCGGTATCCAACCGAGGGGTTGGCATGAAGACCAAGATCGCGTGTTTCCGATGGCGATCGCCTCGCTGTTGTTGCTGCTGCCTCCAGGCCCCGGCTTTCGCGCACCACGGCGTCTCCGCCTACGACGTGACGAAGCAAATCACGCTGAAAGGCGTCGTCACGGATTTCCAGTTCATCAACCCGCACTCCGAAGTTCGGTTGGACGTCACCGACGACAGCGGCCACACGGTGAGCTGGCTCTGCGAAGCGGGCAGCCTCAACTTCCTGGTGCGGCGCGGATGGAGCCGCAACTCGCTGAAAGCCGGCGTACCGGATCACCGTGATGGGCAACGCCTCGAAAAACGGGGTCGCCCAACCTGCGGCTCACGAAGGTAACTCTGCCGGATGGCACCGAGTTCGATCCTCTCGTTGGCACCCAGAACGCCAGGTAACAGGAATTGCCCCTTGCCGACGCGATAGAGGCCGAGCCTTCCGTTCGAGAGCGGTTTTACCGTCCGGAACTCGACGCCCTGCGTTTCTTCGCGTTCTTCTGCGTTTTTCTGGCTCACGGTTTGCCGTCGAAGCAGCCCTATTCCGTGCTCGCGTTATCGGGTGGCTTCGGGCTCTGCCTGTTCTTCTTGCTCAGCTCCTATCTCATCACCGAACTTTTGCTCCGCGGGCGCCGCCGGACCGGCACCGTTCACCTGCGCGCCTTTTACGCGCGCCGCATTGTATGATCTGGCCGCTGTACTTCGCCATGCTCGCGTTCGGCTATTTTTTCGGAGTCGTTCGCCCGGAGAGCCGCCTGGGGAACGGGGCGTCTCTTCGCTTATCTGTTCCTGCTGGGGAATTTCTATACCGCGAGGCATGGGCAGATCATGAATCCCGCCGGCGCTTTGTGGAGCATCTCCGTGGAGGAACAGTTTTATCTGCTCTGGCCCTCCGTTGCAAAAAAAGGAATCCGCTCTCTGTTGCTCGTGTCGTCTTTGGTGATCCCCGTCTCCTATTTCTGGATGTACGTGCTCTATCGCGCCGGCACCAGCCTCGAACAGGGCATCTGGACCAACAGCCTGGTCCAGTTTCAATTCTTCGGCATCGGCGGG
This sequence comes from uncultured Acidobacteriota bacterium, assembly GCA_963697575.1. Lineage (GTDB taxonomy): Bacteria > Acidobacteriota > Terriglobia > Acidiferrales > UBA7541 > Palsa-295. The sequence goes on from CAVOOP010000030.1 coordinate 3,666, forward strand.
CTGCTGGCCCTGGCGTTTCGCAGAGGCAGCCCCAATCTGAACTCAGCGCTGCGGATTCTCATGCTGCTCGCCGGAATAAGCCTGTGGCTCATGGCGGGTGGCCCTCTCCAGCTTTTCGGCTCGCGCGACGCCGTTTCGCTCTGGCAACTCATGATGGCCTCGGCTCCGTCGCGCTCGGTTGCACGCTTCTCTTGACAGGAATCCTCGGCGCGCCCTCGAACTGGTTCCCAAAGCCGCTCGTATACCTCGGAAAGATTTCTTACGGCTTGTACGCATACCACCTTCTCGGACTTCGCCTCTCCGAGGCGCTCGTTTTCCGCTGGCACTCGGCACAGCCCGGCAGCGGAGCCCCCCTTCGTCGTGCGACTTTCCATGGCCCTCGCGATCACCATGATCTTCGCCGCGCTCTCGTACCGCTTCTTCGAGTCGCCGTTCTTACGGCTCAAGGAACGCTTTACCTTCGTACCGTCGCGAAAAGTCTAAGTGATCGCCCTTCCGGCCCCGAGTCGGCAGTGCTGGGAATTGACACGCTTTTCATAAGCGTGCACCATAACTCCATAGTGAACATCGCAACTGGATACCGGTCGCAAACCCGCGCTCCCCGAGGGCAGCCGCGTGAAAAGGCTCATCGCCGCCGCGCTGCTTTTAATAGAAATCGCCGCCTCCATTTGGGCCATGGATTTCGCCTTCAGCTTTATGAACGAGCCCAGCGATATTTTTTTCTGGGGCGGTCTAGGACTCCTGTTTCTCGTGGGCGCGTTCTGGTATTACCGGTTTCAAGTCTTCAGACACCGGAAAGACAAAGAAAAGGAAAATGAGCGGAGAATCATGAGGAAAGCGTGGCTACCGAAATTACCAAGTTTGGCCATACTCTTGGCGGCGATCTTCGCGGCCGGATGCGCGACGCGCATTCGCCCTGGAAACGTCGGAATCAAGGTTGACCTGGCGGGGTCGCAGCGCGGCGTGGAACCTCTGCCCATCCGCACCGGCTGGGTGTTCTACAATCCGGCGGGGTCGAAGGTAGTCTGGTACCCTACCTTCGTGCAGACGGCTAAATGGACTCACGATCTGAACGAAGGGAAGCCCATGAACGAAGAGCTTTCGTTTAACACCCTCCAGGGATTGACGGTCTACGGCGACATTTCATTGTCCTACCATCTCGATCCGGCCAAGGTGCCCGCCTTTTACGTGAAGTTCCGCAGCGACGACATCGATCAGTTCACCCATGGCTTCCTTCGCAACGTCGCGCGCGATTCGATGAACCGCGTCGCCGCGACTACGCGGTGGAGAATCATGGGCGAGAAGAAGCCCGAGATGGAGCAGCGCTCGCGCGAAGAACTCCGGTCTGAGGTCAAGGACATCGGCGTGGTGATCGAGCGATTCGGCTTCATCGGATCGCCGCGCCCGCCCGAAGCATGGTCGCCGCCATCAACGCCGCCCAGCGGCCGGTCATCGCGCAGCAGAAGCAAAACGAATTGCTCCGATCCCAGGCGGACGCCGCCAAGCAGGTCGCCGCCGCCAAAGGACAGGCCAGTCGCGATCGCCATCGCCCAGGGAGAAGCCGAGTCCAACCGCCTGCGGGCAGCATCCATCAGCCCGCAAATCATCGAGTGGCAAAAGCTCGCGGTTACCGACCGCTGGATCTCGCGCTGGAACGGCTCAATGCCGCAGGTTGAGGCCGGAGGCCAGATGCCGGGTATGCTGCTCAACGTCAACCCCCAAAAGTAGCCTGTAATGGCGCCAAAGGGCGCCTCACGTCCAACCCT
>CAVOOP010000031.1:0-14593 GCA_963697575.1 uncultured Acidobacteriota bacterium
TGAAGCTGCTCAACGAATTCATTCTCCGCGGAACATCCGCAAGGTCCATTTTAAGGGAGATCACGAGACGGCTCTGCACTATCTTTCGGTCTTTGCCGATCCCGCAGCCGAGTTTGAACGGATGAGGAAGCAGGCGAAGGCATTGATGATCGATCACTGGAATATCGTGGGAGCACTGGCTATCAGAATCCTGATTTCCAAAGAAATGAGCGGGGCAGAAGTAGAGGATTTCATCACAGAGTTGCTGGATTAGTGATGCAATCAAGAAACTGGAGGAGTACAGGCGGTTGCATCAGACTCAGCCGGAGGACCCGCAACCGGAAGTCGTTATTCAATGACGGGCCAGAGCGGGATGACGCAGTAAATGGGATGCGGCAGTAGAATCTTAAAGTGTAACTTCACTTCTCCGGTTAGCGCGTTTATCAGGAGTTTGCCCGCTTTCTCCGGCTACGTGAGATCATGAAACGTCGCCCCGAAAAGGAATGATCTTGGACGAGAGGGAAGCACTTTTACAGACCGTGTCCGGCTCTCGCCTTACGTCGGTTCAGTTCGTATTGGATTATCTGATTTTGGGCTTCGATGAAAAGGGTGCACTCACGACGTTGGTGTGGCCGGAAATATATGATGGCGATGCCGTGTTCACATTTGGGATGAATGGCTATCGAGACCGCTTATGCCAGTTAATTCCCGAAGTCGTCGGAACCGTAGAGATGGCTGAAGACGAAACCATCTTCATAACATTCACGGACAAAAGCCGCATGCGAATCCCGCTGAGGGAACGTAAGATTCCCGGCGAAAGGGCGATCTTCACCGCTCCGGGGCATCATCTCTGTGTGTGGTAGGGGACTTGTCCGGTAAGCGCGTTACTCGGGCACCGCGTCCTTCCAATTGTCCCTTACGACGTGTTTTTCAATTCCGATACAATACATCCCGCTCCAGTTCCGTTGCCATCTCCAGCCTTTCTTCGTCCCCGGAGCATTCGCCTCGATGTAAGCAGTCGCGCCCTCAGGAGAAAGTGATCGGTGGCAGTGCGGGCAACGAGGTGAGGCTCCCTTCTTGAATTTCCCGCCGCACTCGCATGGTTGCAGATATTGTTCTACGCCAACGAAGATTTCCCCCTGAGGAAGATGGCCCAGAAGCGCTTTAGGAACGCTCTTGCACCAATGCGAAAGGAGTGCCGTCATTCCACATTTATCGCAATATGCGTATGAATCCTCACCCATTCCACAATGATTGAGAAGATAGCCAAACGTTTGTCCACAATGTTCGCAACGCCCGACATCGAATGTTCGCATCCTGAACCTTTGACTGACACTTTTAGTGTTTGCTGGATTCTACGATTTGCCTCGTTTTGACGCAAAGTCCTGATTAGTCGGCTTATCGGACATATACTGGCCCAGTACTCCCTTCGCCTACTGCAACGGTCGCTCGCACCTGCATGGTGATGCTGAGTTTTACTCGGCGAAAAAGGCGGAGAACTTTTGAAAAAGTACTACGAATTTACTACGAATGGCGTTTTGGCCCGAAATTGAGGAAACAAACAGCTCTGCTAAATCCCTCATTCAACAGCAGTAAGAGTGGTGGGGCTGGGGAGAGTCGAACTCCCGACACGCAGTTTAGGAAACTGCTGCTCTATCCATCTGAGCTACAGCCCCACGGAAGTGCCAGGCAATTTTAGCTGATTTGCGCCGAGCACGTCGAACTTCGAGCAGAACTTAGAGCCCTTTTCGATTTCCCCCGTTAAGCAGCTTCGCAGGCGTTAGCGGCCTGTCGGGCCGTTCTCGTTCCAACCCACCGGTGGAAGGAGCGCTTTCAGCGGCCACAGGGGGCGGCACGGCGTGGGGTCCCATTTTGAGGCGTCGGGTTCGCGCCGGAACTGGCCGCTGGTAACGAATGTCTCGGAGAGGTACTTCGGGTCGTCAACGGCGGAAGTTACCGTGAGGTAGACGGTGCCCTGCGGGCCTTCGGGATAAAACACGTTGTAATACTCGGTGAGCACGGCATTCTCGCTATAAGGCACGCCATTCTTGCGCAAATATCCTGCCCGCATGTGCGTGGTGATTACTTCCAGATCGCCTCCCTTCCCTGGACTGGGGCCTCCGTAGGCGGCGTCTCCTCCATATTGAACCTGCTTTTCCCACCGAGCGACCGAATCGCCCTGCCACTGCGGTTGGCCGCCTTGCCATTTCGGACCGTCGAAGTGGAAGAGACGCTTCTGCATGCCCGCGTCGGTATCCATTTCCAGGGTGTTGTCGTCCGCCCAAGTGATATGCAAGCGCTCCGGGATGCGCATGATGTCGGCCGCGCCATAGGCCCGGCACTGATTGCCATCGCGTTCGTCCTTTTCCGGGTCCCACATATCGGCGACTCGGCGACCCTCCGCGTTGAGCGGGAGGCTCGCGTAATCTCCCTTCGCCGGCGTCAGCATGCGCCAGCGCCAGTCCTCGTTGACGATGGCAACCCAATAGCCGGTCATATCGATAACTGCCGCGGCCTTTGCTGTTGGCGGAATTTTCCCGGCGCGTCCAGCCTGCGGTGGCGCAGCATGCGCGCCGCCAGGCCAGCGCAGAATAAGCAAGAGCATTCCCGCAGCCGCCAGGCAAAGGAATGAACGACTCGAAAAAACGCGATTGCGTAACATGGTGTCGTGGCCTCTATTCTTACTTCCGGCTCTGCTGGCTCTTTTCTTTGGTCAGGTCGCGGTAGATGGCTTCGATGAACATGTCGGTGGTCCAGGGGCCGGTGCTTGCGCCATAAAGCCGGTCATAATCAAAGGTCGGCTTCGCGGCTTTCACTTGAGCGAGCGTCATATCTTTTTTAACCATGTCTTCGATGCGTCCGCGAATGATGGTTACCATGTCGCGGTAATTCACGACATCGTTTCGGTCGCAAAGGTGGCCGTGGCCCGGCACGACGTAGGTGCCCCCTTCTTCGTTTTCCCTGGGAACCAGAATCGAAATGATCTCGTTGAGCGCGTTAATAACACCGTCGATGCTGCCTCCCTTGTCGGACTCAATTACCGGGTAGCTAACCGTCGAAAGGAGATCGCCGACGCTTAGGACTTCCGAGCCTCGAAAAAAAACAATCGTATCGCCGTCGGTGTGCGCGGCAGGCATGTAGTAGAAAAGCACCGGTTCGTTATTGAAGAGCTGGAAACCTTCCTGGCCGTATGTGACGGACGTCGAAACGAGCCTGGGGTCGCTGTTCCGGTTCACCGTGTTCTTATGTCCAACGATCGGAGCGCCGGGCGCCAGGCTGACGCGCGTGACGATTGCCTTCGACACGGCAGTGTCTAAGCCCGTGCTGCCGGCGTTTGGCAGGGCCCATCCAGCCTGGGAGAGCTTGGCATCGCCGCCGATGTGGTCGTCGTCCGAGCTGGTATTTACGATGAACATGATGGGAAGGCTGGACAGCGATCGGATCGCGGCAATTACCTCGTCGCTGAGCTCCGGAACACCGGTATCGACGACGATGATGTACTTGTCGCCAATTTGAACCGTGACGTTGTTTGTAGGCTCGACCAGCATGTACACATTGCCTTGCGCGTGGAATATGTGCACGTGCCCTTCGCCAACTGTCGAATGATTCTCTTCCTGGGCGGCTTTGCCCCGAGCCAGGGCAGCTTGAGCGGGCGCGCCCGAAAGAAAGATCGCCAGCGCCAATGCCACAGCGGCAAGTGATGGGAACCTGCGGGCGGCTGTCGATGAACTCGCGGTCGCGGGATGATTTGACGGAGATTGCATCAGGCGCGTCATCGACCGCATCATCGACCGCCCTTTTCCGGCGATGCTGCCGGCTTGGCGGAGCCCATCGTTGCCAGCTTCTTCTGGTATTCCGGATACATGGTTTCCGCGCCGCCTCGTGAAGCCTGATATGGAATGCCGGTCTTTTCGGCATATTCGCCGAGCCACGGATTCTGTCCCGGGAGATGATAGGCCACCCATCCCTTATCGTGTTCGATCTCGACGCCCTGAATACACAGATTGGGATACGTCTCATTCCCCTCTGCTGTAACCCAGTCCGACGTGCGTATGAACGGTTCGGTGAGATAGATCGGGTCTTTCACAATGGTGACCATCGTAAGGAAGCGGTGGTGGCGAACCAGGTACTCGATCACCGTGGCGTGTTCGCTGCGGGCAAGGCCGTTCCGCCGCACCCAGCCCTCCCTTAAGTGGGACGTCGTTATTTTCAGTGCGTCCCCTTCCCACTCGCCGGTCGAGAATCCCTGCCACGTGTGAGGAGCCCAGTCGGGGGGATGCGGACGCCCATCCATGTAGATGACGCGATGCGAGAGCATCCAACTCGTGGTGAAATGCCATTCCGTGATCCCTTGCGTCAGAGGATCCGTCACGGACCAGATGCGCAGATTGGCGGGACCGCGAGGAGCGTAGTCCGAAGGATGCGGCTGGCACTGGTGCTCCACCATCACCCATTTCTCGGCATCCCAGGTGTCGCCTCTCATGCGATCTTCATCGTTGATGGGCATTCCGGTGTAATCGCCAATGTGCGGGCCGGGACTTCGCTCGGGCCAATCCTCGTGCATTTTCTGGAGCCATTGCCCGGACAATTCGACCTGGGCGAGGGCCGGTGGGGTCAGGAGTGTCGCAGCAAAAAACAAAACCAAGGGGAAAAGATAAGCGTTATAAGTGCGTGGCATCACTCGTCTCCTTTCACACAGGAGCAGCGCTTCGGACATCCTCGGAAGCGTCGTTACGCAAAGCCGTTGTTACGCAAAACCCTGCATCAAAATTTCCCCTCAACCGAACTGTAAATTCGAGTTCGAGGGCTTCACCGGCGGAGAGCTTACATCTAACGGCGGGCAGGTTGCAATTGGAGCGGCGAAAATGCGGAGCGATCATGGCTTCGTACTCCAAGGCAGCGATTTTGTGTGATGTGAAGATTTATTCCTTTTCCTTCCGCGAACGCTTGAATTTCTGCGCGGCATATCAATTTTGACATTACACTAGGCTCCCAGCTTGCTCGCGAGTCGCACCAGGTTCGGTAAGGAGAAACTCTTTTGAAGTGGACGCCGGGAGGACAGAGCTCCGACATCGAGGACGACCGCGACTCAAGCGGCGGTGGGGGCGGTTTCCAATTCGGTGGAATACATCTTGGCATCGGCGGAACGATCATTCTGCTGATTCTGAGCTTCGTGTTCCGGACGAATCTCTTTGCGCTGCTGGGCGGAGGTGTCGGAGAGTCGAATACTTCCGTCAGCCAGCCCGACCCGGCGCGCGACGAGCAGGAAAAACCGCTCGTGCAATTCATCTCATTTGTTCTAGATGACGTTCAGAACGCCTGGACCCAGGTGCTGCCGCAACAGACGGGCACAGAATACCATCACGCCAAGCTGGTGCTTTTCCGCAATGAGATCGATTCCGGATGCGGCGACGCCCAATCCGCAACAGGCCCGTTTTATTGCCCGGAAGATGAGAAGGTTTACATCGATCTGGGGTTCTTCGACGAACTCAGCCAGCGGTTTGGCGCGCCCGGGCAGTTCGCTCAGGCGTATGTGTTGGCCCACGAGCTCGGGCATCACGTGCAGAAGCTGTTGGGAATCGAGGGCCGCGTGCGGCAACTGGCGGAACGGGATTCGAGAGCGGCGAATCCCCTTTCCGTGAAGTTGGAGTTGCAGGCCGACTGCTTCGCGGGCATATGGGCTCACACGACGCAGCAGCGCGGCCTGCTCGAAAAAGGCGATGTGGAATCCGCGCTGGGAGCGGCGGCCGCCGTGGGAGACGACCGGCTGCAAAAAATGGCCACAGGGCGCGTGAATCCCGAGAGCTTCACGCACGGAACTTCACAACAGCGGATGCACTGGTTTACAACGGGACTGGATCAGGGGTCCGTGGCTGCATGCAACCCTTTTGGCGCAGGACAATAATCCGAAGCCTTCGAAATCACTTGCTGATATAGGCCCAGACCCACTCGACGGCGGAGAGCCCGACAAATCCTGCTGCCATATAGAGTGTCATGTAGGCGCATAAGAACGCCGAGGCGATCAACGTGTCTTTCATTGCAAGCTTTGCTGGCACCACCGACAGCCTCAGCGGACGCGTGACGTGGCGCAGCGGGACGACGGGAGCAAATGCCGGAATGTGGCGATCGGTTAATTCAGAACTCGGTATCATCCAAGAATTGTGACCACTGGAAGCATAAGAATCCAATTCAAAGACGTGCTCGAAAGAATCAAGTTTAGAAATAGCACAGTGCTGGAACACCAAAATCACAACAGCCCGACGGCATATAGACCAATGGGTTACGCTGAAAGGGAAACGAGCTCCCGGGCCGAGATCCTGGCATCGCAACTTCCTAATTCGCGCCTTTTGAGCAACGCGAGTCCCTTGAACAAAGAAACTATAATGAAGCCGATAGATTTAATAAGGTTGACGGGCTCAACTTGGGTCATTATTTTTAATGCCTAAAGGGGAATGACACTTGGGCCCAACGGCGCACGCACCTGATTCGAACTATGTCCTGACGCTGGAAGAAATCAGCCATCTTGCGAATGAGGGAGGCAAGCCTGCTGAAACCCTCATGAATGTGGTCGCGCTAATCGCCAAGCGTTTCGAAACAGATGTGTGCTCGGCGTACCTTCTCGAACCGGATCGCGCCAATCTGGTGATGGCCGCGACGGTTGGTCTTCGCCCACAGTGCATCGGAACTCTTCGGCTCGCCCTTCATGAAGGCTTGGTGGGCCTTGTGGCGGAAGAAGTTCGCCCGGTGGCGGTTGAGCAGGTGAAGAACCATCCGCGCTTTAAGTATTTTCGCGAAGCCGGCGAAGACGACTTGCAATCCTTTCTCGGCGTTCCGCTGATCGATCGCGGCGATCTGCAGGGCGTACTCATCGTGCAGACGCGCGAGCCGCGCCTTTTCCTTGAAAGCGAAATCCGCATGCTGGCGGAGGCCGCCGCGCAAGTCGCGCCGGTCGTCAGCGAAGCGCGCACTCTCGACCGCTTCATCGCGCCGGCCCAAGAGCGTCTGTGGTCGCTCGCGCGAAATTTGTGGTGGAGCTGGGACAATGACTCGACTGGGTTGTTCCTCGATCTCGATCCACAGCGCTGGCGCCAGCTCAATCACAATCCCATCGCATTGCTCTCCGAAATACCGCTCGCCAAGATCGAACGCCGCGCCGGCGAACTCGTGCTTCACGGACGGATCAATTACGCCTACCGGCGCCAGCGGGAATATCTGGAGAAGGATCGCACCTGGGGTGCGCGGCACGCGGGAATTCTGCGTCCCCGGCCCGTGGCTTATTTTTCGGCAGAGTTCGGACTGCACGAGTCCATTCCGATTTATTCCGGCGGGTTGGGCGTCCTGGCCGGAGACCACCTAAAGAGCGCGTCGGACCTCGGAATTCCACTCGTCGGCATCGGTCTGTTTTACGGGCAAGGATACTTCCGGCAGCACCTCGACAAAAATGGTTGGCAGCTGGAAGACTATCTTCCGACGGATATCACCCAGCAGTCCATGGAACCGGCCATCGGTAAGAATGGCGAGCCGGTGGCGGTGCAAATCGAAACGCGCGGCTGCGCCATTCGAGCAAAAGTGTGGCGCGTAAAAGTGGGACGTTGCGAATTGCTGCTTCTCGATTCAAACGTCGAGGGCAATGCGCCAGAGGATCGCGAGCTTACATCCCGTCTTTACGGCGGCGACCGGCGCATACGCATCCGGCAGGAACTGCTACTTGGCATCGGTGGATATCGAGCGCTTACGGCAATGGGGATTACGCCGGGAGTCCTTCATTTAAACGAGGGGCACAGCGGCTTCGCAGTGCTTGAGGCAATCCGCAGCCGCATGGAGGAAGAAGGAATACCCTTTGACGCGGCCGTCCAGCGAGTTGCGCGCGAGGTCGTATTTACCACCCACACTCCGGTGCCGGCAGGCCATGACCGCTTTGGCGCGGACCTTATTGAGGAACACCTCGGTCCGCTGCGCGAGGCGATGGGGCTTTCACACGAGGGCCTGATGGCGTTCGGGCGCGAGACCCCCGGAAACCAATCCGAGGAATTCTGCATGACCGTCCTCGGTTTGAAGCTGTCGCGGCGCGCAAACGCCGTTTCGGCGCTGCACGGCGAGGTATCCCGGGAGATGTGGGTTGGGTTGCAACTCAGCGACCGGGAAGAGCCCTCGCGTATCGGACATATTACGAACGGCGTGCACGTCCCCTCGTGGCTGGCTCCGCAAATGTTCCGCCTCTATGACCGGCACCTGGGCACCGATTGGCACGAACGGAGCGCCGAGGCTAAGATCTGGGAAGGAATCGAAAACGTCGACGACGGCGAGCTCTGGGAAACTCATCTAAGCCTCAAATCGAGGCTTCTCGATTTTGTGCGCCGCAGGGCCATGGAACAGGCGGAAGGGCGCAGCGAACCGCAAGAGACCATCCGCAGGCTAGGCCGCGTGTTAAGCCCCGACGCGCTGACAGTGGGTTTTGCGCGTCGCTTCGCCACCTACAAGCGGGCTAACTTGATCTTGCGAGACATCGAGAAGTTGGCTTCGATGGTCAACGATCCGAAGCGGCCGGTGCAATTCGTCTTTGCCGGCAAGGCCCACCCCCATGACGAACTGGGCAAGCGAGTTCTGCAGGAAATCGCGGAGCTCATGCGCGATGGCCAATTCGCCAACAAATTCGTTTTCGTCGAGGATTACGATATCAACGTGGGCCGGCATTTTGTGCAAGGCGTGGACGTCTGGCTGAACAATCCGCGGCGGCCTCTGGAGGCTTCCGGCACCAGCGGACAAAAAGTAGTCCTGAATGGCGGATTAAATCTTTCCGTGCTGGACGGTTGGTGGGCCGAGGCGTACGACGGGCTAAACGGTTTCGCGATCGGAACGGGCCGGACGCACTCGAATATGGACGTTCACGATAAGCGCGACGGAGAGGACCTCTACCGCGCGCTGCGCGAGGAAGTGATTCCCCTCTACTACCAGCGCGACCGCGACGGCTTGCCCCGCGGCTGGATCAAGCGCATGAAGCGCGCCATTCGCACGCTCGGCTGGAGATTCAACGCCGACCGCATGGTGATGGACTACACCATGAAATGCTACGTTCCGGCGGCAGGCGGAACGTCCAGCGATATGCGGCTGACCTCGTAGCTCGTTCTCGAGAACATCTCTGCTGTTGCAAAATCCACTGCGAGAGCTTCGCCGCGATTAGAATTTGCCATTTGCCGGCCGGTCGAAAAAACACGGCTTTCGCCGGTTACGACTGAAAAACCCGGAAGACCGAACACAACTAAACTTCGCTTCAAGCACCCAATGAGGCAGATTTTGAGCCTCTAAGACGGTAGAATCTTGTGCTGAATTCATTACGATGGGATTCCTTTGAAGATCGATCCACGCAGGCAAGAACGGCTCGGCATCGTATTTTTCTACGCCTTCCTGACCCTGGTCGGGTATCTGGCTTACCGTGTATTCGAGCCGTTTTTCTCGTCTCTGTTGTGGGCCGCGATACTGACTGTGATCACCTATCCGGTGTACGAAAGACTCGCTCACAAGCTCGGCCCGAATAGAGCCTCGCTGGTCACCACAGCGGGCGTCACTTTAATCATCATCGTGCCGATGATGTTTGTGCTGAGCGCATTTGTACGGCAGGCTGTGGACGCGGTGCGCACGATTCAGTTGGGAGTGGAATTAGGACACTACACCTGGGTGAATCGGCTGTGGGGCGATCTGCAACGCCGTTTTCCCCGGCTGATACCGTCCGACTTGGGCGACGCAGTGAACAATTACGCGGAGCAAGCAGCAAGCTACGCCGCGGGCCGCGTGGGTGGAATCCTGAGGAATACCGCAACATTCCTGATGGATACGACATTCACGATTCTTTCGATGTTCTATTTCTACCGGGACGGCGCCGCGATCGTGAACCGCATTCGAGACGGGCTGCCGTTTGAAGAGGCCCAGCGCGTGCGAGTGGTGAACGAGACGCACAGCCTCATCTTCGCGACCGTGCTCTCTACCCTCACCGCCGCGGCGGTCCATGGAATCGTTGGGACGGTCGCCTTCGCACTCACAGGGATCCACTCGCCGGTTTTCTGGGGCGTTTTGATGGGATTTTTTTCTTTCATTCCCTTGATCGGCACCGCGCTCATCTGGGTTCCGCTGTCTCTCAGTTTGGCGCTGGGAGGACACCCCGCGCAGGCCATTATTCTCGCGGGCATCTGCAGCGTGGTTCTTGGGATGATCGATAACTTTGTGCGCCCTCTGATGATCAGCGGGCGCGCGGAAATGAGCATGCTGCTGATTTTTATCGGGGTGCTCGGAGGCATCGAGGCGTTCGGACTGCTGGGCGTCGTCCTGGGACCCGTGATTATTGCCATTGCGGCTACCCTCTTGAACCTCTACGTGCCCGGTGGAAATGCCGGAAACCCGATTCTGAAGCGTGTGGGAAGAAAACCGCCGCCGTGCTAGAGTAGCGCCCTTCACGATCCAACGATCAGATGACTGCCAAGCCCAATCCGCGACACCCTTGTTTAACGCCGGACAAACTGCGATGGCGCTGCGACCCCGCGAGTATTCCGTACGAAACGACAGCGGAAGTGGAATCTGTGTCGGGAGATCTGGGGCAGGAACGCGCCTTGCGCGCGCTGCGCATGGGTGTGGAGCTTACCGCCTCCGGCTACAATTTGTTCGTCTGCGGTCTTTCCGGATCAAGCCGCGGCGGAATGATCGTGCGAATGATCGAGGAAATGCATCCGCAGACCGAGCCTGCGCCCGATCGCTGCTATGTAAATAACTTCAAGAACTCGGATCGCCCGCGACTGTTGACCCTGCCGCGCGGTCAAGCCAACGCTTTCAAAAAGGAAGTCGAATCCGGAATTGATTTTCTGCGCCGCCGCATTCCGCAGGTGTTCGAAGGCGAGCCCTTTCAGCGGCAGAAAACCAGGATCGTAGAGCGCTTCACCGTACGCGAAAAGGAACTGATGGATGACTTCACTCGTCGCATCGCGCGCGAACAGTTTGCGTTGGGCCGCATGCAGGTGGGCGCCGTCGCACTCCCGGAAATTTTCCCGGTTCTCGACGGGCAGATGGTGCCAATCGAGGAAATCCCCAAAATGGTTCAGGAAGGGAAGATCGAAACAGTCACCGCTGAAGAGCTTGAACGGAAATACGACCTCTTCCGCCAGGAATTCACGGTCGTCTATCGGAAAACCCTTTCGCTTTCGCGAGAGCTTGCCAGCGAAATGAGCTATCTCGAGCAGGAAGCAGCTTCCGTGCTCGTCGACGGTGTGATCGAGGAACTGAAGGAAAAATACGTCAGCACGAGTATCGCCGAGTATCTTGAGGAGGTTCGGCACCACGTCCTCGATAATCTGGAGCCGTTCAAAGAACGCGAAGGGGAAGAGGAACAGAACCCCGCTGAGGCGGGGCTCGGACTGCGGGCCGAGCGAGCGGACCGCGACCCATTCCGCGTCTACGGGGTCAATGTGATTTTGGCGCATGGTGAACAGGACACGTGCCCGGTGATTTTCGAAACGATTCCCACCTACGCGAACCTTTTCGGAACAGTTCATCGCAGCTACGACACGCGCGGTGGCTGGAATTCCGACTTCATGGACCTCCGGGGCGGCTCGCTGCTGCGGGCCGACGGCGGATTTCTGGTGATGTACGCGCTCGACACCCTGACCGAATCAGGGGTTTGGCGCACGCTGAAGCGAACCCTCAACCACGGGAAACTCGAAATCCAACCGGTGGAAACGATCTTTCCATTCAGTACGGCCGCGCTGAAACCTGAGCCGATCGACGTGCACGCAAAGATCATTCTGATCGGCGACCGCGACATGTACGAGCTTCTCTACGACTTCGAAGATGATTTCAAAAAGATCTTCAAGGTGCGCGTGGAGTTTGACGAAGAGATGAAGTGGACCGACGAAGTTCTGCGTCACTACGGCGGCCGGTTGCGGAAACTCTCCGAAGACGAAAAGCTGCTGCCCTTTGACCGGACAGCTGTTGCGGCAATTCTCGAGCATGGCGTGCGGATTGCGGGACGCCGTGGAAAAATCACGACAAGATTCTTCGATCTGGCCGATCTCGCGCGCGAGTCTTCCTATGCGGCGAGGCTCAACGGGACCACGGTAATCACAGCGGCGCACGTGAGAGCGGCTCTGGATGCTAAAATCGAGCGTCACAACCTGCTCGAAACCAAAATTCGCGAGATGATCGAGCAGAATTTGCTCTTCATCGATACCACCGGCGAACGCGTGGGCCAGGTGAACGGGCTGAGCGTGCTGGAAATCGGCGGCTACGCCTTCGGAAAGCCGGTGCGGATCACGGCATCGGCCGCGCTGGGCAAGACCGGCATCATCAATATCGAACGGGAATCGAACTTAAGCGGTCGCTTCCACGATAAAGGCGTGCAGATCATCTCCGGCTACATCCGGCGAATGTTCGCGCAGGATAAGCCGCTCTCGCTCTCCTCCAGCCTCTGCTTCGAGCAATCGTACTCGGGAGTCGATGGGGACAGCGCCAGCTCCACCGAAGTATACGCACTCCTTTCTGCTCTTTCGCAAATCCCCATCCGGCAGGAATTTGCCGTGACGGGTTCGGTGAACCAGCAGGGCGATATCCAGCCCATCGGCGGCGTGAATCAAAAAATCGAGGGGTTCTACGACGTTTGCCGCCTGAAGGGCCTCACCGGCACGCAGGGCGTGCTCATTCCCGCGGAAAATGTGGACGACTTGATGCTGCGCGATGAGGTGATTGAGGCCGTGGCAAATGGTCAATTCCATATCTATCCGGTCGGCACTGTCGACCAGGGAATTGAAATCCTCACTGGCGTGTGCGCGGGCGCGAGAAACGCGTCGGGAGGGTTCGAGCCGGAAAGCGTGTTCGGGAAGGCTGACGCGCGATTAAGCCAAATGGCAATGACTCTTCGCGACTTCGAATAAACCTGAGGAAAATTTATTTTGCCACGGGTCTTCGCTGGTGTTGTTTCCGCCAGCACGGGCAAAGTGGCCGGCGATTACCTATTCTTCAGCGGTGTGCCTCACGAAATCGGCGACGCCATATTGAGAGGATTTACCGCAGTGAGTGCAGCTGATAGCTTTACCGGAACGCAGAAGGCCAAAGTAATCGAAGAACCCCTCGCATTTGCCATTCTTACACTGAAGGATCCAAAGCCTTTCCTGAGATTGAGTCATGCTCTTATTCTAACACGCGTCAGTTCAGCACGTCGCAAAGCAAACGGTGCGGGTGCCAGCCCATGAATGACACTTCAAGAGGCAGTGCTATTCCTTTCCTGTCGAGCACGCCTCTCATTTAGCACGCCTGGACTTCTGATTTCTTCCCCATTTCGAGAGTGCCTCGATCGCTTCTCGTAACGCTGGATCCTTGTGGATCAGCGAATAAATCACTTGCGGCGGCCGCGTGGGGGTAACCTCGCGCCGAATCAGGCCGTCCGCCTGAAGCTTTGCAAGCACTCGAGAAAGCGACTTTCCTGAGATTTTCGGAACGGCAGTTTGGATCTCGCTGAAGCGACGAGGCCCCTCGAGCAATTCGCTCAGAACCAACAGCGACCACTGGTTCCCCACTTTACGCAACGCCAACATCAGAGGCACGGTGGACCTCCTATATGTATTAAAACTATAGTAACTTGGCAGTTCAACACAGCTGGTTTTGTGCGTTCGCCCGGCAGGGCCTGCGTGTGAGCGGAGGTTCCGCTGTTGCACCGCGAGTGGACGCGTCAGTTCGCCGGCGGCACGCTGCCACCGGCACTTCAGAGAAGTTCAACCTTATATCCTCTCAAGGTACCAGCTTGTTTTACATGCGACGCGCACGTGCCACAGAAGACTTTGGACGATTATCTAGCTTCTACCGCAAATGTCAATGGGAATGCCCTGCACTTTCAGCTCCCGACTTAATTATCTAGAGCAGGTGATAATTTTCGCTTTAGCTTCTTATACCGAGCAACTTCTCTATTAACGCGTAGCCGCAACACTTGAGCCGCTCCAAAGCCAGAGCAATCATAACTCAGATGCTCGTAATAGTAAGCATCTTCGACTTGGGAAGTCACGGGGGGTTCACGACGGCGAATACGCTCGCCACCCGGTAGTAACCGACCACACCCAGCTCGGCTCTAGACACTGCATGGGGCTTGGCCAGGGCAAGCCACTTGACGGCTACAAATCTTGTCACGGCCGGTGTCGTGCCCGTTCGACGGCTGAAGTCGACAGCCACTTGTGCCGATACCTCTGTCAGCGTCTCCCTGTTTCCGTGGTGGATGACGATGTTCCTATCCCGAACAACGGGCAGACACAATCGAGCCTTCAAAAGACTGTCCATGCTGTCAAAATGTGAATTTGATTAACATTCAATCCATCAAACGCAAAACCAGGCTATTGGGGTCCGCCATAGGGTTGTGGGGTCTCGTTGGAGCCTTGATGCTGGTCTCCTGCTCTTCACCACTCGGTGTCCCTAATAGCGCTCCTCCGTCGATCGGTGTTTCGGTGAATCCATCTTCGGTCACAGTTGCCGCCGGGTCCATGACTGCATTCAGCGCAATGTACACACCTACTGTTCCCACGGGCGGCTCGCTGACTTGGTCGGTAACTCCAACAAGCGGGGGGTCGATAACCAGTGCGGGACTCACCTC
>CAVOOP010000032.1:0-235692 GCA_963697575.1 uncultured Acidobacteriota bacterium
AGGAGACCACTACGGAGGCCACCGACCCGGCAACGGATTATTCGGTGACTCGCTGGTCGCCGTCGATCTGAAAACCGGCGAGCGCAAGTGGTACTACCAACTCATCCATCACGGCTGTGGGACATGGATATCCCGCGCGCACCGGTGCTCGCCAATATCACGGTAGATGGCCGCAGCAGATCAAAGCCCTCGCGCAGCCGACGAAGCAGGGAATCTGTACGATTGATCGAAGTAACGGAAAACCGGTGTGGCCGTTCGTGGAGACTCCGGTCGAGAAAGGGACCGTCCGGGTGAGTGGTATTCCCCGACGCAGCCGATACCCACGAAGCCGAACACTACGCGCGAGGGGGCGTTCTCGTCGACGATTTGATTGACTTCACGCCCGACCTGCGCGCCAGGCATTGCAGATCAGCGAGAAATACAAGCTCGGGCCGATATTCACGCCTCCCATCGTCCACACAGATAGCCAACTCGGCACGCTCACGCTGGGCACCAGCCACGGCGGCACGGACTGGCCCGGCGGCTCCTACGATCCCGAAACCCATATCTTCTACGTGCAGGCGTGCAATGCGTGCTTGAGGGTCAAGGGCCTTATTGTTCCCAAGCCCGGGCACATCAGGATATGAACTACGTGGTGGACATGGGCGCCATCAACAATGTCAGTAAATTGCCAGTGCAAGGCTTGCCGCTGATCAAGCCTCCCTATGGAACCATTACAGCCATCAATCTCGACACCGGCGACTTCGTGTGGCAGATTCCGCACGGTACAACGCCGGACGAAATTCGCAATAGTCCCGCGCTCAAGGGCCTGACCATCCCGCCCACCGGCCAGGCAGACATCGCGGGCACGCTCGTCACAAAGACGCTCGTGATTTGCGGCGATCCCAACACCGTCACGCTTCCATCGCAAGGGCGAGGGGCCCTGCTGCACGCGTACGACAAAGCGACGGGCAAGGAAGTAGGCGCGGTCTTCATGCCGGATCCTCAGGTGGGCTCACCGATGACCTACATGCTCAACGGCAGGCAGTACATCGTCATCGGAATCAGCGGGGAAACCGCCAGCGAGTACATCGCATACCGGTTACCGAAGGATTGAGGGGGGATCAGACCACCGGATCGCGCCATCGGTTAATTCACCGCGTGGGTGCGTCCATGGGCCTGCTTGCCGTTTCCTGATTTTCCGGGTTCGATATTGAACTGCTCGATCAGCCGGCGGAGCTGTGAAGAGGTTTCCACGAGCTGCTGAGCTGCTTTCTGCGTGTCTCCAGCCCCGCGCGAGGTGCTCTCCGCCGCCTGGGCCACCCCCGCAATGTTGGATGTGATCTCACCGCTCCCTTGGGCTGCATCGCTCACGTTGCGCGCCATTTCGTTAGTGGTGGCATTCTGCTCCTCGACGGCCGTTGCAATGGTGTTCGAGATATCGTTGATCTGCTTGATCACCGCGCTGATCGTCGCCAATGGCCTCAACCGAGGCCGGGTGGCCGTCTGGATCGCTTCGATCTTGCGGCCGATGTCTTCGGTGGCCTTGGCGGTTTCCTTGGCGAGTTCTTTCACTTCATTGGCCACCACCGCGAATCCCTTGCCCGCCTCACCCGCGCGCGCCGCCTCAATGGTTGCGTTCAGCGCGAGAAGGTTGGTCTGCTGCGCGATCGAGGTGATTACCTTGATCACCTGTCCGATCTCCGCGCTCGACTCGCCGAGTTTTGAAACGGTCGCGTTGGTGTCTTCAGCCACCCGCACGGCGGACGTCGCCACTCTTGCCGCTTCCGTCGCGTTCTTGGCGATCTCCTTGATGCTCGCGCCCATTTCCTCCGCCCCGGTGGCGACGGTTTGCAGGCTCTGGCTCACCTGCTGAGTTGCATTTGACACCACCCCGGCCTGTGCGGATGTTTCCTCCGAATTCGCGCTGATTTGCTGGCTTGTCGCCGAAAGCTCCTCGCTCGCGCTGGCCACGTTCTGCGCATTCTCTGAAATTGCCCCGATCATTTTACGTATGTTGTCTTTCATCTGGTTGAGGGCAACTGCCAGGTCGCCGAGCTCGTCCTTGCTGTGAACCTCCAGTTCGGCCCCGCTCAGATCACCGCAGTGCGATCGCCTCAGCGCTCCTCAGCGCCTCGCCGGTAGCCTTGGAAATGCCGTGCCCCAGGTAGACGGCCACAGAGGTCGCAACGAGCAGGGCCCCAAATGTGGAGAGTAGCAACGTCCATATCAAGCTGCGGCTGTCGGCCTTAAGCTGGTCGCGGCCATCCTGCATGAACTTCAGTTGTGAGTCGACCATGCCTTGCAAGCTCTTTTTCAGGCTCATGCTGAGTACCGTCGAGTTCTGAGTCATGAAATCGCCCGCCTTCACAATGGCATCTTTACTGCCGCTGCCCGCAATGGCGATCCCTTGATCTTGCAGCCCGCGCAATTTCGGGAAGTCTGACTTCAAGGCGCTCAAACGGTCGCGATCCGCCTGATTCCATAAAGGAGCGAGTTCGTCCAGGCGGGCAATGTCCTTCTCAACCAGCTTCGCCTGTTCGTCATAAAGTTTCTTTCCATCTTTGTACGCGGCCGCATCTCCGGCGCTAAGCACGGCCTGGCGCCCTTTATTCGCCATCTGATTCATGTCCCGCTGAAAGTCCTTGCAGGCGATGACGGTTGGGGTACGGACATCGAAGTTGACGTCCTGCACAGCTTCAATTCGGGACGCTTCAAGGTAGGCGAGTGTCGTGCTGAATATCATCAGCACGAGGATGATCCCGAAACCTGTGCCAAGCTTTTTGCCGAGCGTTAGTTTCATTTCTCCTCCAACCCAATCCCGCTGATGCACAGCCTGTCCTCCGCCTTCGACAGAAGCAGGAACACAGCTTATCCAGAGTCTCTGATCTAAGGCAGTAAATCGGCCAAAAGAACCCCAGACCTTACCTGTTTCGAGAATCCGCAGCCCGTGGGAGCCGCGGCATTTTTCTCTAATCCGGTTTCAGTCGGTGCCGATAAGCGGGTCTATAGGGGGAGCTTTCCTGGCTGTTCGGCTTCTTCAGGCACGTCAGTGCCGCTATCCAAGGGTGGAGAAAAACTCGTGAAAAAAACTGCAAAGTGGGGGAGTGGCCTTAACAGCAAGGTGCGGTCAGCCGCGTTATTGACCGTCCTGCTTCTGGCCCTGGCAATTCCGGGCGTGGCGTTTAGCCAGACCACCGTCGCAAGCGCGACAGACACGGCAAGCGCGGCAAGCCCGACAACCGCCTCAGCTACAGTCGCCAGCGCGGCCCAACCCACGCCACCACCGACACCCCCCAAACCACCCCCTGCGAGCGATGGGCCTCCGACCGCATTTCCGGCCACACTCGTGAACGACGAGTTCCCGCGCTGGCTGCGCTTTAGCGGCGAATACCGCATCAGGCCCGAAAGTCATACGGCTTACGGCTTCGTCGCCGGCGCCAATGATGGTTTCCTCTTAAGCCGCCTGCGCCTGAATATCGAACTGAGACCAACAACGTGGTTTAGTACCTTCGTCCAGGCGCAGGACTCGGAAGCAGCCGGCATTCAGCCGGCTCACATAACGACGTCGATCAAGGATGTGTTCGATCTGCGTCAGGCGTATCTCGAATTCCGCAGCGGAGAGAAAAGCTGGTTCCGTCTCCGCATCGGGAGACAGGAATTCCGTTATGGTCAAGAGCGCCTCATCGGCGTCAGTGATTGGACGAACGCGCCTCGCGTATTCGACGCCCTTCGCCTCACCCTGGGCCCCGAGAAAGCTCACGTGGACATTTTCACTTCCGCGGTGGTAGTGAATCGCCCCACGAGCTTTGACACGCACCCCGGCGGATTCACCTTCCACGGCGCCTACGGCTCTCTCTCTGATTTGGTGCCCAAGGCTTCCATCGAGCCGTATGTGTTGTGGAAAGCGCTGCCGGTGGTAACGAGTGAGGAAGGCAAGCTGGGCGACGAAAACCTTTGGACCTACGGTTTTCGATGGACCGGCAAGCTGCCGCGTGCTTTTGATTACACCGTGGAGACCGCCAGGCAGGGCGGCAACTACTCGACGGATAAGATCGAAGCCTGGGGCGGTTATGGAATCGTAGGGTATTCCTTGATCCGGGTGCCGCTCAAGCCCCGATTCTCGGCTCAATACGACTACGCCTCCGGCGACAACAAGAAAAAAGACGGCGTCGTCGGCACGTTCGATCAGCTTTATCCCAGCAACCACGATGTCTTTGGCCTGGTCGACTTGTTCGGCTGGCGCAATATTCGCCAGTGGCGCACAGGT
This sequence comes from uncultured Acidobacteriota bacterium, assembly GCA_963697575.1. Lineage (GTDB taxonomy): Bacteria > Acidobacteriota > Terriglobia > Acidiferrales > UBA7541 > Palsa-295. Next base: position 4,250 of record CAVOOP010000032.1, read on the forward strand.
GTAGGCGTGAAGCCGACGTCGCGCCTCAATGTAAGCTTCGATTTCCGCGACCTTTATTTGGCCAATACCAACGACTCGCTCTATGGCTCGACGGGCACCGTGCTCGTAAAAACCCCTGCGACCGGGGCCTTGCATGACAACATCGGGCAAGAGCCGGAGATCCAGACCACGTATGCGCTGCTCAGGAATATTACCGTCGGCGCCGGCTACGCGTACTTATTCGCAGGGGGTTATCTCACCACATATTCCCCCGGCGACCGTACCACCATCGTTTACTTTTTTACGACGTACAAATTCTGAGGGATGCCTGGAATCTCGCTTCTGAAAGCACCTTGAGTTCCAGTCAAGCAGGGCTGCGGCCGATGCCCGGAACGTCGCCGCCGCGGCCTTCTCTCAATACGTCGCATATATTCGCCAAAACGCCCGAAATAGAGCCCGCATATTCCTTGGCTACCGTTTGCAGATTCGCGAGGTTTTCCGGATCGACATCGTCCATATCGCTCGATGCGTCCTGCAGGTGAGGAACCTGCAGACGGTAATACGTGCACCCGGGCAATGACCTCAACTCGTAATCGACTGCCTCCGAGACACTATCCATAAAAACGGGCACGATCTGCTTGGCCCATCCGAGAAGCCCCCAATCCTTTGCGGTCGCGTAGGTAATCTGGTCCTGGCGATCACCTGTCCCCACGGAAACAACCACGATGTTTGGGGCCGCCGGGTACAACGAGCGAGCTTCAGCGTAGGCTGCCATGGACGGATTGTTGACGAACACGCCGCCATCTACGAGCGCGTAATCCTGGTCTCCGCTAACCAGGTGTAGCGGCGGGAAAAACGTCGGTGCGGCCGAAGTTGCCCTGGCAATGTCCGTAACTTTCCAATTGAAGCTCGAATCGCCGGCAATTCGGTGGCTCTTGAAGAAGAACGGAAGCTGGTTCTGCAAGTCGTAGCTGGATATCAACAGGGGCGTAAGCGCCGTTTGAAACTCGGTGTCCTGAAAATACTGCGCGAGCGTCGCTTCCAGCGCATCCGGGGAATACTTTGGTCCGATGACCTGCAGTTCAGTGGTCAGGGGATTCTTTTTGAAGATCGCCGGCCCATTCTGCACGTACAGATCGACAAGTTCATCGGGCGAATACGGTCCGCCGTTCTTACAGCGCGTGCCGATACCCAAGGCAATAATGCCGCCGGTCGACGTCCCGGCGATTAAATCAAACACCGTGTAGAGGTCGGCGGAGAGGCTGGTTTGCAGTTCACTCAGAATGACCGCCGGAATGATCCCGCGGATTCCGCCGCCGTCGATGGCAAGGACTTTGATGCTCTTCGCGTCCGGCATCTGCGTCTCTCTTCTTGCTGTAAGCAGCGCGAGGATCAGGCCGTGGGCTTGTTAGCGTCGCGAATAAACGAAAGTGTATTGGTTACGCATTCATCGGCGTTCGCGACAGCCACGTGGTACGCGTCACTGGTGAGCACGAGCAAGCGTGAATTTGGAATTTTTGGCTGATAGCGCAGCACTGTCTCGACGGACTGCAAGGCGCTGCGGTCGCTCGTGATCACCAGCGTCGGAGCCTTGATTCGCGGCAACACATTATCCAGATTAATCTTTGCAAGCACCCTCTGCACTCCCGTTTTCGTCTCCTTACTTACCGAAGCCGCCAAATTGTTGAAATATTCGATCTCCTGGGCGGTGGCCGAGGATCCCAGCCGTAGACTCTGCGGCGCGTGCTCGAACTTCGGATCAACCGGCGCAAACGGCCCGCTGCAGAGGGTCAGTGAGCGCGTTTTCTGCGGATACGCCGCAGCGAATTGCATGGCGATCACACCGCCCGTCTTCGCGCCGACAATGTGCGCGGATGAAACACCCACTTTGTCCAGCAAATTCGCCAACACCGTGGCGAGGTTCTCGAGAGTCCAATCGAAATCCGCGGGAGCAGTGGATTGCCCGAAACCAGGCAAATCAGGACGAAACACGCGAAACTGCTGCGCCATCTTGGGCAGCCAGCCAAACCAGACCTCGCTCGATTCGAGATTGCCGTGAATCAGAAGGGCCGCTTCCGGCTCGACCCATGGCGCGCCCAGCCAGTCTTCGCGGTAGTGCATCTGCAAGCCGGAGCCAAGTGCAATTGTGGCAGACGGTTCGCGGTGATCTTTATCATCCCCAGCTGCTCGAGCCTCTGCGGATTCCGCCAGCGTCGCGATTCCCAATGCCGTGGCCGTGCGATAGCTGAGCTGCAGCAGTCCTCTGCGCGAAATAGGATCGGCCATGGCCTTTCCTCCTTTATGCCTTCGCAGCCAAATTCACAAATTGCATGTGTGGCCGGCGCGTTTCGAAGCCATTTCGGGGCCAATGGTCGCACACTCCGCGCGTGAATTTCAAAAATTTCCGACGCGATTTGCTGTGGTTACTTTCAGACGGGTAACGCGTGTGTTAGACTCCGCGAAGCAGTCATGCAGCAAATATTTTTCTGCGCGACTGCCGATCGGTGGAACTTCGGGCTCTGTGCAACGATTCCCCGCGAACCCCGCCAGGCCCGGAAGGGAGCAACGGTAACGGGTCAGTCTCGTGTGCCGCGGAGTACCCGAAGTTCCTCTTCTCGCAGCACGCGAAGATTCCCGAACAGGTCGAAATCCACTATGATGCAGGTTCATTCTCGATGAGCTATAAGGTAATCGCGCGCAAATACCGGCCGCAGACGTTCAGCGACCTCGTGGGGCAGCAGCACGTCACCAAGACGCTGGCGAACGCGATCCAGTCGAATCGCGTGGCGCATGCGTACATTTTTTCCGGCGTGCGCGGCGTGGGAAAGACCACCACGGCGCGGATCCTCGCCAAGGCGCTGAATTGCGTGAAGGGCCCGACCGCCGAGCCGGACAACACCTGCGACTCGTGCCGGGAAATTGCCGCGGGGACTTCGCTCGACGTGCTCGAAATCGACGCGGCCTCCAATCGCGGCATCGATCAGATTCGCGAACTGCGCGAAATGGTGCGCTACGCGCCCGCGTCCAGCCGCTACAAAGTGGTGATCCTCGACGAAGCGCATCAGCTCACGGACGAAGCCTCGAACGCGCTGCTGAAGACTCTCGAAGAGCCTCCGGAGCGCGTCGTTTTCATTCTGGCGACCACGCGGGCGGAAGATCTGGTCGAGACGATCAAGTCTCGCGCGCAGCTTTTTCAGTTTCGCGCGCTCACGTTCCAGGAAATTGCCGGCGAAATCGAGCGCGTCGCGAAGGCGGAAAATCTGACGATCGATACCGGCGCCGTCGCGGTGCTGGCGCGCGCGGCGGAAGGCAGCCTGCGCGACGGGCTTTCGCTGCTGGAACAGGCGATCGCGTATAGCGGCGACGCCATCACCGACACGCAAGTGCGCGAACTGCTGGGCGTCGTCGCCGAAAGCGTGCTGGACGAACTCGTCGGCGCGATTGCCGCGCAATCGGCCGAGCGGGCGCTCGGGCTGGTGCACCGCCTGATCGCCGACGGCCAAAATCTGCAGCATTTCTGCCGCGAAGCGATCCGCCATTTCCGCAATTTGCTGGTGGCGCGCGTCTGCGGCGCGGATTCGGATCTGATTGCCGCGCCCGGCGAAGAACGTCCGCGCCTCGCCGAACAAGCCGCGCAATTTCAGCGAAGAAGACCTCACGCGCTTTTTCAATCTGCTGCTGGCCACCGACGACGACTTGCGGCGCGAAGCCCGATCCCGCGGCTGCATCTCGAGCTTGGCTTGCTGAGACTGATCAATGCGCAGCGGCTCGCGCCGCTGGAAGAAATCGTTGCGGAATTGCGCGGCGGAGTAGCGGAACGCCGAGAGTCCGAAGCCGCCTGCGCCACCGGCGCGCGCGGTCCCCGCAGCGCAAGCGGCGCGCTTCCGTTTCGCCGTTTTCTCCAGCGCGGCCTGCGTCGCGCGTCGACTTCTTCCGCGCGCGGATAGTTCGCGGCGGCGCCAGCGGCCGTCGCGCATGGCGCCCGAGCCGAAGGCATCCGCATCTACATCGACGGACGACGCGAAGGCGGCAAGTTTTGCTCCAGCCGCGGACGTGAGCTATCGCTGCAACCGCAATCGGTGCCGGCCAACCGCACGCTCCGCGGAGCCGGCGCAGACGACGATTCCCGTGCCGCGACGGCGGTCAGCGCCCGTGCCGGCATCCCGCTGCACCGCGGATCGTAGCGCGCGTCGCGGAAGATCGGCCGAACGGATTGTGGCCGCGCAGGTGATGCGATCAAAGCGGCGCTGCAAGGGCAGAAATTTTTGTGGTCGATGGTCGAGCACGCGACGCGATGGGAGATCGACGGCGGCGAAGTTGCGTCTTTTTTTCCCGACCGAGAGCCGCGCGCTCGCGGAAATGTTGCAGGCGCGCGACCCGATGGAGCGTTTGCGCACAGTTTTGAATCAAGTGGTCGGCCAGCCGCTGCGCGTCTGTGTTAAACTGGATGCGAACGGCGAAGCAGCCGGCAGCGGGCGAAACTTCGGAGTTGCGCGCCCGGTTCGAAGAGGATCCGATCGTTAGGGCGATGCTCGAAAAATTTGGCGGACAAATTTCGAACGTGAAGCGCCCGGGCGAGGAATAAGACCATGGAAGTCAAAGCGCTGCAGCAAATGCTCTCGCAGTTCCGCCAAGTGCAGGAGAAGCTCGAAAAGCAGATCGGCGAAATCTCCGTGGAAGCCTCGGCGGGCGGCGGAATGGTCGTCAGTGAAGATGAACGGCCAGAAGCAGCTGACCGAGAGTGCGCATCGAGCCGGAAGTCTTCAAGAGCAAAGATCAGGAAATGCTGCAGGAGCTGGTGCTGGCCGCCGTGAACGAAGCCGACGCGCCGCGTGGACGAAGAGCTGTCCAAGCAAGTGAAGGACATTACCGGCGGCATGCCCGGGCATGCCGGGCTGAAAATTCCCGGACTGTTCTAAGCCGGAGGCCAGAACTCGCGACTTCTGGCGGCGCCGTAAGTTTTCCGATCTGTCTCCTTCCCTTCACATCTTATTTCGTTCCAGCTGACGCTTTGCATGCGAACGCCGTGAGCGTGGAGTGCCTGTCAATGCCTGATTTTGCTCCGTCCGTAACGCGACTGATCGACGAACTGAAGCGCCTGCCCGGCATCGGGCAGAAGACGGCGCAGCGCCTCGCATTTTATCTGCTGCGCGTGGACCGCGAGCAGGCGTTCGCGCTTTCCGACGCCATCCGCGAAGCCAAAGAGAAAATTCGCGAGTGCTCGGTCTGCAACAACATCACGGACACCGATCCGTGCCTCTTCTGCACGAGCGCGACGCGCAACCGCGCAACGATCTGCGTGGTGGAAGAGGCGACCAACATCCAGGCCGTCGAGAAGACGCGCCAGTTCAACGGGCTGTACCACGTGCTCGGCGGCGCGCTTTCGCCGCTGCAAGGCATCGGCCCCGATCAGCTGCAAAATCAAGAGCCTGATCGAACGCCTCAAGGGCGGCACGGTCGAAGAGATCATCATCGCGACCAATCCCACGGCCGAAGGCGAAGCCACCGCCGTGTATCTGTCGAAACTGATCAAGCCGCTGGGAGTGCGCGTCACGCGCATCGCCATGGGCATCCCCGTCGGCTCGGACCTCGAATACGCGGACGAAGTCACCATGTCGAAAGCCATGGAAGGCCGCCGCGATCTTTAGCGAACTCTAGCCCCCGCGGTCGCTTCAATCAGACTCCACCTCTTTCACATTTTGTTTTCAACGAAAGCATTCTCTCTCGCGCGGCGATCATGTTAAATTCTCGCTCGCCCACAAGGAGGGTTCGGATATGAAACTGAAAGTGGTCGCTTTGATTTTGGGAATGGCCTTATCGATTGCATTCGCAAACTCTGCTTCGGCGCAGTTCGTCGAGAAAAAACCGTGAGTTTGGCGCTCGCGAAGAAAATGGCCGCGGCCAGCGAGGCGGAAGCTGCCAAGAACAACTGGACCATGGTTTTTGTAATCGTCGATGACGGAGGGAACCTGGTGTACCTCGGCCGCATGGACGGCACCCAGATCGGAAGCATCGAGGTGGCGCAAGGCAAGGCGCGCACCGCGCTTAACTTCAAGCGGCCGACCAAGGCGCTCCAGGACACCATTGATATGGGCCAGCCGCACGTGATCACCCTGGATCACATCACGGCCGTACAGGGCGGCCTGCCCATCCTGCTGGACGGAAAGGTAATCGGCGCGATCGGCGCCAGCGGCGGCACGAGCGCGCAGGACGAGCAATGCGCCCAGGCAGGCCTCAACGCCCTCAACGAAAAATAACCGAAATAGCGGGGGACAATAAAAGAGCTCAGAACGATGCGCGGGCAGTATTACTGTGGCCTTTATCGCCCGGCGACTGGTTGACCTGATCTTTGCCAGACTGGTCTTTCCCCTCGTGCTTGTTCGCTTTATCGTGAAAATCCAGGCCGAAGGCAGGATGATCTTTCGTTCCGGTAATTTTGATGGGAAGAACGGTGCCGGCCTTCTCGCCGTTCTTCCCCTTGAAGAACGGATCGACCGCCTTCAGAAAGAACGACTTCACGCCGGTGACCGTTTGCGAGAGCTTGGCCTGCAACAAAAGCTTGCCCCGAAAATTCAAAGCCGCCCGAGTCGACGCCGTAACTGCCGGCAAGGTCGATATCTGCTCCCGGCACCGAAAAGCTCAAGCGCGAAAAATCGATTTCGCCTGCCGCCCATCTTGAAAGCGCCTTGCAGTTCGGAAACAGCCGTCAGGTCCGTATCTTTGGGTTTTCCCTGAGCCCGGCGGCTGAGGCTATTGATCTTCCCCTGCACCGAATCGCTGGTGAATTCCGCTTCGCCCACGCCAAATTGCCCGTCGATCTTCAGGCGCTCGATCAAATCCTCATTACCCTCAGGAATCAGGATCTTCGCCTTCAGGTTCGCGGTGCCCGTCATCACCGGCGGATTGGATTTCACCGCAAGAAACAACAGATCCTCGATGCGGGCGGATTTAGAGAGCGTGTCCATCACGATCGTCCGGCCTTTTACCTTCGGATACTCATCGACGACCTTGCCCTTGGTCACAAGCGTTGTATGCAGAAACCTCGCCGTAACGAGATTCAGATACGTGTTGCCGTTGGTTCCGTCGACCACCGCGGAGAAATCCGTATGCAGCGCCATGGGATGATCGCTCGTCCGAAGCGCAAAGTCGGGTATGTCGGTCTTCCCTTCCACGTTCAGGTAATCGAGCGGCCCGGAAAATTTTCCCTCCGACGACAAAGTCCCCTTCAGGCCCTTCAGTGTGCCCATGTCGGCGTTGTAGAAAGTGTAGTTCGCGCTTACGGCGGTCTGGCTGGGATCGTCGGCCTGCCAGGGGCCGAACTGCCCGTCGCAATGAATTTCGCCTTTGGGCACCGGATTCGTCAATAAAGCGTGAAACGACGCCGGATTGTTGAAGTCGAAGTTATCCATCTCCAACTGATGAATTTCGAACTCGTGAGGCGGCTTCGTGTCGCTGCGCAGAATCACGAGCAGGGCCTCATCCGCGGTAATCCTCGCGATCGTAACCGGAAACTTCGCGGACAGATCAACCTGCGATCCGTGAATCATCGGCTTTCCTCCCGGCTAATGCGGCGGGGTGTTAATGTGCAGGCCGTCCAGAGTCACATGGGAGATCACCGGGCGCGCGGCAAGGAAACTCGCGAGATTAGCGTCGATCGTAATTGTGCTGATCTGAATCAGCGGGAGGATATCGGTCCTGCCCTCATGCCGCATCACCAGCCCATCGATGATCAAATGAATGCGCGGATAAACCGAAACATGAAAATCGGTAAATTGCACGCTGCTCTTGAATCGCTCCCGCAGGTATTCCTCGGTGCGCGTCCGCGCTATCCGGTGAAGAGCCGGAGCCAGCACGTAGAGGCCGGCAATTGCGCCGGCAACGCACAGCAGGCCGACAACGACAATCGAACTGACCACCCATTTTCGAGGTGAAGAGTAGTTGATTCGCATAGTCGTAAGGAAGCTCAGGCCGCACGCGAGCGTGCGGCGGGTGGGAACTTCAGTGTACCATGACGGACGTCGCAACGGAGCAAGGAACGATTCGGGCATGCTCCCCCTCAAAATTTCCCGTGAAAACGGAACCAATATCAGTGTAGAGTGTCTGCGCCTCGGCTCCAAAGGACGGATGAGGATCACGCTGACAAATCCGGTGCCATACGGGTCGCAAGTTGAGAAATCTTGCTCGAGAGGTCCAGCCATGAAAACCCTACGCGATTCGTCCACTGCTTTATTTTACGCTTCTGATCGGCCGTTTTCGGCACGACTTCCGTTCCCTCCGCAACCCCGGTACGAACATTCGCCAGCCGGGAGACCTCAGGCAGTTCGTCGCAGAGCCGGTCTGCGCTGTACGCCAGCGTCGGTGAGGAACTGATCCGTACAGCGTGGATGTCCAGGGTGCCACGCTGAGCGGCAGAGGCTCCGTAACGCTTCCCGGCATACGTGCAGGAAGGATGGCTTCACCCATCCGGGCGCTATTTTTACATAGCATGGAGCAATCGCGGCACCAGCGAAGCAAAATCCTCCGGAGAAAAGAGCGGCGTGACGGCTTTCCGCGTGGATTCTCCGGCGCGCTCCAACCACATGGCGCGCCATCCAGCTTATTTCGCGCCCCGTCTATATCACCGGCGATATCACCGGCACGCACATCCTCGTCGCTTACAACGATCCAAGCGGAATCGCCGTCTATTCGATCGCGCCGGACGGAACCCTCTCGACCGAAGTAAGGCCCGCCGGCCCCCTCGATGTAGGCGTATATGGCCATCAGGTGCGGGTAATCCTTCCAATCAGTCTGTGATCCTGGTGACGCGCGGAAATAAGCCCGCCAATGGAAAGAAGGAGGATCCCGGCGCACTGAAGATCATGAGCTATCACGACGGAGTCCTCGCCAAACTCGCCTCCATCGCGCCGGGTGGCGGATTATGGATTTCAGCCCCGCCATTTGGACTTCCATCCCTCGAAGCCCTGGGTATTCCTCACGCTCGAAGCGCAGAACAAGCTCGAGATGTACAAGGTCTCAAGCGATGGAATGCTCAGCCAAGATCCTGTCTTTGTGAAGAGCACCGTGGCCGATTCGGAAAGCACTCATTCGACGCAAGCCGCGAGCACAATTCATGTGCATCCGAGCGGACAATTCGTTTACGTCGGAAACCGCTGCGAGGATACCGTGGATTTCCACGGCACGCCGGTTTTCAGCGGAGGGGAAAACACCATCGGTGTCTTTCGCATCAATCAGGTCACCGGTGAGCCGGCGTTGATCCAAAGCGCAGACACACATGGCTTCCATCCGCGCACTTTTTCGATCGACCCCTCTGGCCGCGTGCTAGTTGTGGCAAATCAGAGTTCCCTTGCGGTGAAGGACGGGGACCGGGTTCGCACGGTCTTGCCAGGGCTCACCATGTTCCGTATCAAAGCGGATGGCCGGCTGGATTTCGTCTCCGACAGCCACATGGATACGAAAGGCAAGCTACTCTACTGGGTAATGTTCGTGAAGTTGCGCTGAATTCGAACTGCAATAATCAGTCTAAATTGCCGCTTCCACGCGGCAAGCAATCGATCGAAAAAAGGAGGACACCAAAATGAATCTTGCGCTTTCACCGGCAAAAATTTTAATGGCGGGTGGCTTGTTCTGCGCCGCGACGGTTTCCATGGGAAGCGGGGTCCCCGCGGCCATTCATTACATCGACCACGACAAAGTCTCCGCGGTAATGGCCAAGGGTGGAGCAATCGTGAGCGACCCTGGGCTGGTCGTCCTCGCGCAACGGCGTAAGGCCGGCTCGGTCGAGTACCACGAGCATACCAACCACGTCTTTATTATTGCCGATGGGGAGGCAACGCTGATCGTCGGGGGAACCATGGTGAATCCCAAGGACGCCGGCCCGGGCCAGAAGCGCGCGGATTCCATCGATGGCGGGGAAACCTACCACTTGAGCAAAGGCGACGTCATTACGATCCCCGCGAAAACGCCCCACTGGTTCAAGGAAGTGGCCACAACAACGCTCGCCTACTACGCCGTCAACATTGATAGCGACTAGCAATCGATCTTAGCAATTCGAGATGCCTTGGGTCCGTTTACCCAGGCTTACGATTCGCTGTCACAACGCTGTTGCTGGAAGCATGCGCAGCCACAACCCTGTTTCGTCCTTGAATTTTCGCTTTGTAGAGGGCCTCGTCGGTCGCTCCAAGTATCTGGTCGGGGCCACCGGCATCCCGCGCGGAAGAAACCCCGAAGCTGGCCGTGACCGATACGGGGCCTTCGGCGCACTGGACCGGCTCGTCGGCAATCGACCGGCGTAGCCTCTCCGCCAGTGCGGCTGCCTTCTCAACTCCGCAGCCCGGCGCCACAATGATAAATTCCTCGCCCCCGTAGCGACCCACCGAATCGTAGGGCCTCATCGATCCCTGCAGCCTGCGTGCGACTTCCCAAAGCACCTTGTCTCCCGCCATGTGGCCGTAGCGGTCGTTCACGGCCTTGAAGTGATCGATATCCACCATGATCACTCCCAGCGCGGTTCCCTCGCGCTCCGCCCGGACCCCTTCCATGCGAAGCGTAGCAAGAATGGTCGAGTGGTTCAGCAGGCCGGTTTGCGTGTCATGAGTCGCCTCAAAGCGCAATTGCTCGCGGGATGCGATCAACTGTTCCTGCAATTCCAGAATCCTTCGGCCGGCCCGCAGGCGCGCCTTCAATTCGAGCACGTCAAAGGGCTTGGTCACGTAATCATCCGCTCCGGCCTCGAGCCCTTCCACAATTTCCTTCTGATCGCCCTTCACGGTAAGGAGAATCACGTAAAGATATGGCTCAAGAGCCCGTTTGCGAATCGCGCGGCAAATTTCCACGCCATCCAGGTGGGGCATAATCCAATCCAGCACGATCAGCCTGGGGCAATCGTCGCCCTCCAGGGCGCGCAACGCCGCCGCGCCATCCTCCGCAAGCACCGTTTCGTACCCGGAGCTGCTCAACGTCACCTGCAAGAGTCGCCGCGACACCGGATCATCGTCGGCAATCAGCACTTTCAAGCGAAGATCTCCTTATCAAGCCTGTACAGCCGGTGGAGTGGCCTCGGCCTCATGGGCTGAGGCAAAAGCGTTCAATTCCCGCCGGAGCCTCTCCACTTTCGATTCCAGCTCTGCCACGAGGGCGGGGGCATCTTCGAAATCCTCGGCGCGCGAAAATCCCTCCAGCTTTGCGGCGACATCGGAGGCTGCTTCGGCCGCGAAGGTCGCAATCGCGCTTCGCAGGGAATGCGCCGCGCGCTTCACGTCCAGAATTCTTCGTCCGGCAACGGAGTTCTGGACCTCCGCGAGCAGTCGCGGGCATTGCTCGCAGAATATTCTCGCCAGATCGGCAAGCAGCACCTGGTCGCCCCCCACCCGCCCAAGGGCCACTTCAAGGTTCCATCCTGAATCGGCAGAACCAGCCGCCGGTGCCGACGAACCCGACAGCGATTCGGTCACCTCGAGAAGCTCCTCGAACTGAATCGGCTTGGAAATGTACGCGTCCATGCCGGCAGCCAGGCATCGCTCGCGATCGCCCTTCATGGCGTGCGCGGTCATGGCAATGATCGGCGTGCGTGTGCCGGCCGCTGCTCCATTTCCCGGATGGCAGCCGTAGCCTCGAAGCCGTCCATTTCCGGCATCTGCACATCCATCAGCACCACGTCAAATGTTTTGGTTTGCATGGCGGCCACCGCCTGCTTTCCGTTTTCCACGACCGTCACCTTGTGCCCTCGCTTGGTCAGCAGCCGGACGGCAAGTTCCCGATTGATGGCGTTGTCTTCCGCGAGAAGAACGCTGATTTGCCGGCGCGCTTCACGCAGGGAATGCCGCGTGACCAGCCCTTCGTCCTGTTTCGAATCTGATTTTTGATCCTGCGTTTTTTCTTTTTGCATTCCCAGCACTTTCAGAATCGCCTCCCGGAGCTCGAGTTGGCGAACCGGCTTTGTGAGATAAGCGGAAATTCCCACTTCCCGGCACCGCGCCGCGTCGCCGCGTTGCCCGCCCGACGTGAGCATCATTACCGTGGAAGTGGGTAGCTCGCGATCCTGGTGGATCTTGCTGGCAAGAGTGAACCCGTCCATGCCGGGCATTTGCGCATCGAGCAGGAGCAGCGAGACGGGGTCGTTTTGCTCTTTCGCCCGCCTCAAGGCGGCCAGAGCCGTCCATCCGCTATCCGCCAGGCTCGAGCGCATTCCCCATTGCTCAGCGTTCTTTCCAGAATGCGGCGGTTTGTCGGGTTGTCATCCACCACTAACACGTGGATTCCTTCGAGCGTAGCTGGAGATTCGCGGTCCTTGCGGTTTGCCGCCCTCTGCGGCAGTTGGAACAGAGCGGTGAAATGAAACGTGCTTCCCTGCCCCGGTTCGCTCTCCACCCAGATGCGCCCGCCCATCATTTCCACCAGCCGCGAGGAAATCGTCAGGCCCAGTCCGGTGCCGCCGTACTTGCGCCGCGAGGAGCTATCCGCCTGCGCGAAGGCTTCGAAAATCAGCTTCTGTTTGTCGCTGGAGATGCCGATGCCCGAATCCTGAATGGCGAAATGCAGCGAAAGTGCCCTGGCTCGTTTTCTCCCTGGTCTCCACGTGCAGAACCACTTCGCCACGATCGGTGAACTTGATCGCATTTCCCAGCAGGTTCACGATCACCTGCCGGAGCCGCGTGGGATCCCCGACAACATCGAGCGGAACATCCGGCCGGATGTCGCAAACGAGCTCGAGTCCTTTGGTGGCGGCGCTCACCGCGAAAGACCGCGCCGATTTCCTCCATGTGATCGCGCAGGATGAATGTCGGTGGTGTCGAGATCGAGCTTTCCCGCTTCGATCTTCGAGAAGTCCAGAATGTCGTTGATGACGGTCAGCAGCGAGTCCGCGGACGTCTTCACCATGCTCAGATATTCGCGCTGCTCCGGCGTCAGTTCGGTTTCCAGCGCAAGCTCGGTCATGCCGATGATTCCGTTCATGGGGGTGCGGATCTCGTGGCTCATGTTCGCCAGAAACTCGCTCTTCGCCCGGCTGGCGGACTCCGCGGCGTCTTTGGCCTGCTGCAACTCTGACTCCGCCTGCTTGCGTTCGGTGATGTCGAACATCGTGCCTTCGATCAGATTCCCGGCGCTTGCTCCGCCCGGAATAAGATTCGCGTTCTCGAGCACCCACACGGGATGCCCGTCCCGGCGTTGCAGCCGTCGCTCAAAGTTCGTGAGGCTCTTTTCCGCTCCCAGGCGGGACAATAAACTGGGAAAGGTCGTCGGGACTGGAATACGAGGAAGCCGCGGCACTCGATAGAAGTTCATCGCGTGAGGCGTATCCCAGAATCCGCGCGCACGCGTCGTTGCAGTCGAGGATGCGTCCGTCCATCGTGATCCGGTACACTCCGGCGAGGCTCCGCTCAAAAAGAAGCCGGTAGCGCTGTTCGGTCGAGGCAAGCTGCGATGCCTGCGCGGAATACTGCCGGTCGACCAGCGATGTGACGATCGCCAGGGCCAGAACGATCAGCGTCACCATCGTGATGCCCGCCGTACCAAGGGCGGAGATGGTTACCGCGTGCGACAGGTCCGGCGGCACATCCGTTTTCATGAAGACGGCCGCGGCCATTCCGGTGTAATGCATCACCGGGATCGCCGCGCCCATCACCAACGCACTGGCAATCTTCCGCCATCCCACTGCTTTCGCTTGATCTCGCGACAGGAAAACGAGCCACAGCGCCACCAGCGAAATCACGATGGCCAGCACAACAGAGAGCGACATCATCGGAACCGAGTAGTGGCACATCGCCGACATGCGCATCGCTTCCATGCCGATGTAGTGCATGGCTGCAATGCCCGTTCCCATAAAAAGGCTGCCCAGCACTGCGTTCCACACGTGCATGGTCTTCCGGCTCACCACGTACAGAGCGACCGCCGAGGCCAGGATTGCCGCAACCAGTGAAACGAGCACGGTGGGCCAGTCATACTCCACCGGCAGAGGCAGGTTAAAAGCGAGCATGCCGATGTAATGCATCGACCATATGCCCAGCCCCATCGCAACCGCCCCGCCGGCAAGCCAGATCATCCGCACCTTGCCTCGCGTGGCCGTGACTCGGCCCGCCAGATCAAGCGCCGCATACGAAGCGCAAATAGCAATTACTACGGAAAGTAGAACGAGACGGTAATCGTACGAACCGGTGACTACTGCATCGGTGGGTAACATCGAGAGTCTCCCAAGATTCGGCGACGGTTACGGCGCTACACCTGTACAGGAATTTTCAGAACCTTCGCTACGTGCAGTGTAGGTGAATCTTGTTCAGCTACTGACACGAATTCAGAGAGGGGTGTTCCAAAGCGGTATACATACTTACTTGTAGAGTCTTGCTTATAATCCCGAGCACACCTGTGAATTGTCCGCCATTCCTAATGCTTCGTCGGGATTTTTGGCCGGATCGAATTGAAGGTGTAGCCGACCGCAAACGTATATTCCACAACCACCGGCCTGCCGAAATCGGTGAAATCATGGATCCACCGGACATCAACCTGCGGCCGTACAAAAAGGCCCTTCCAAATCGAAACGCGCAATCCTCCCGAGAAGTGCAATTGAAGGTGATTCAGTGTCTCGATCTGCGCATTGGTAGAGCGGGCAGCCTTGGGGTGCAATCATGCAAAATGACGGCGTGTCGTAGAAGATCAACTTGCTGCGGCCCACTCCGCCTTGAAGCTCGGGTATAAACCGGCGCCCCTCGTTCAAAAGAGGATAGTAGACGGCATTCACATCGTAGAACACCGGGCGGTACGCCAATCCGGCATAGGGCCCCCGATCCTTCCGGAAGGAGTATTCAGCCCCGGCGCCGATGCGATGCCGGAAAATCACATCCCCTCCGACGGTGCCGAAAAATCCTCCCATGCTGGGCGTATTTAAAGTGACGCCCGCGCCAAGGGTATTCAGCGGCCCTGAAGAAGAATCGGTCGCAGAACCGCCCGCGAGGTACACGCTCCCACTCTGGGCCACCGCTACTTTGGAAAAAACAAGCAGGAACAAAAAGCACAACGTCACTCTGCGAGCGATGAAATTCAAGGCTAAGTAACCCCTCATCTGTGATTTACCCACCGCGTGAGACGTGGTTGGGGCTTGCTTGGTTGTCCGAAATTGCCTCTTGGCGGCAAACAGCGGCACCCGAGGTGAGGATCGGCGACCGAGTATTATTCAATGTACCCTTTAGCACAAGTGCTAAGCAACGCCTCTCGACCATCGGAAAGCAGGGTGCTACGCTTTACCTTCTCCCTCTCGGAGGATTTCAGTTGAGCGAGTCCACTCTGCCAACGAGCGATCCCGGCACGCAAAAACGCCGGAGCACGCGCATCGTACAAGCGGTTCCCATTACGGTATCAGGCGTCGACGCGCTCGGCCAGCCCTTCAAAGAGCGCACCACCACCGTGATGGTCAACTGCCACGGTTGCAAATACCAGTCCAAGCACTATGTTCCCAAGAACTCCGTGGTCACCCTCGAGATTCCTCGAATGGAACCGGCATTCCCGCCGCGCGTCGTTCCGGGGCACGTGGTTTGGGTGCAGAGGCCGCGGACCGTCCGTGAACTGTTTCAGATCGGCCTTGAATTCGAATCCGCAGGTAATGTTTGGGGAATCGCGTTTCCTCCAGAGGACTGGGTTCCTTCCACTGACGAAGAGACACCCGTCACAGGGGCGTCCTCTGAAATCGAAGTGATTGTCGAAGCAAAACCCGCCGTGGTACCAGCGAAATCTTCCGCTCCAGCCGCCATCGCCCCGGAAAAAGCCGTTCAGGCTCCCGGCGCAACTCCACCGCCGCCTCCGATGCACGCTGGCCCAGCCGCACCTGTGCCGCCCGCCGCGGGCAAGATACCGCAACCTCCGGCTTCCGCAGTTTCGCCCGCTCCAACTCCAGCCGGCCAGACCGTGGCGACGCCCCCTACCGCGCCAATAGCTGACGCCAAAATCCACGTGATGCCGTCGCCGGCCGCCGCGGGAGGCCAGGACCAGCAGATCGTGATCGCGCGGCAAATGGCAAAAATCGTGGCGGAAGCGAAAGACACCCTCGACAAGACCCTCCGCCGCGGCGCGCAGACTGCTATCAACGAGGAAATGACCATCGTCCGCCAGCAGCTCGACGCGCAGATGCACGAGACCGTCGAGCACGCCATCAAATCCTCGATGGAGCGCGTCTCTGAAGCGGAGGTCAAGAAGGTCGTCCTCCAGGCCGCGAACAAGACAGCCGCCATCGTCGAAGAGGCGCGATTGGCCAGCCAGGCAGCCGCCCAGGAAAACGCTCAGCAGGTTGAAGCGAAAGTCCGCGACGCCGTGCAAAAGGCCGTGAGCGAAGCGGCCGCGCAAGCCGCCACTCAGACGGCGTCCATCACCGAAGAAGCGCGCAAAGCCGCGCAGGAGGCGGCGACCCACGCAGCTGAACAAGCCGCCAGCCGGGCCAACGCAATCATCGAGGAGGCCAGGAAGTCCAGCGAGGCCACTACGCAACAGCTTGAGGAGCGCGTCCGGCAATCTGCCAGGGAAGCAGCCGCTCAGGCGGCTCAAGAAGCAGTGGCGAAGAACGTCGCCCACGATCTGAGGCAGAGCGTCGAAGAAGTGGTAGGCCGCGTGATCGCCGAGCGCGAGGCAAATGTTCCCTCGCTCCAGGTGCTTGCCTCTCCCGAGACGGCTGCGCAGCATCTCGATGAATGGAAAAAGAGTCTCGAAGAAACCGCTCAAGGCGTGCGCAGCCAGATGGTGGCGCAGACCGAGGCCGAAGCGGAAGCGGCCAGCCGGCGCTGGCATGAGGAACTCGAAGCCATGCTGTCGGGCTCTTCGCAAAAGCTCGGCGAACGCCTCAGCGAAGTTTCCCAGGCGGCCCTTGCCAGCACGGAAAAAGACATTGCGGAACGCGGTTCCAGCCTGCGCGCCTTGATCGAAGAAGTCGTTTCAGGAGCGGAGTCTGCGGTTTTATCCCTCGGCACCGAACTTGCCCAGCAGCGCGCGCAGACGGAAAACGCGAAGGCGGAGCTCCAGGAAGCCGCAAAAACGACCATCGAACAAACGCGCCATCAGATGGATCAACTGGTGGCCGCGCAGCAGGGTGCCATTGCACGGCGAGCGGAAGAGGTAATCTCTGAGCGCATACAGAGCCTCGAGCCCGTTCTTCAGAATTCAGCTCAAAAAGTGATGCAGCATTTTTCGGCGGAGATAGACCAGGAAATCGCCCCCCGGCTCGAACGCGTGCAGCAGGCCGTTTCTGAAATCAGCAACACTTCGGACCGCGCCGCCGAGCTTCGCGACAATCTTCTCGAACAGGTGCGGCAATCCAGCGAGCAGGCTGCGCAGATTCACAATTCCATCCAGGAGCGCGTGCAAGCCGCATCCGACGCCGCCGTCAAGAATGCCGTGGCGGAACTTGCCTTCGCGGGACAGGAAGCCACTCGCCTGCAAGACACCGTGCGCGACGAAGTAAGGCGGGCTTCCGAGCAGGTGAGTTATCTGGGCAACACAGTCGTAGAACGTGTCCAGGAAGTTTCTTCGAACACTCTCCAAACAGTGGTATCGGAGCTTGAGAGGTCGCGCCAGATGGCCTCGGAGCTTCAGATGCTCTCGCGCGAGCAACTTCAGCACGCGTCGGAGCAAACTGTGCAGGAAGCCCTCGATCGCATGAAGCAGGAAACTGCGCGGTTTCCCGGCGAACTCGAACAGACTTGCCGCGTGACCATCAACAAGCTCGAAGAAGAACTCGATCAGAAAAGCTCCGAGATGCAGCACTCCGCTTACGAAGCGCTGCTAAAAAGCTCCGAGTGGTACCAGAAAAAAGCCCAGGCCGCGATGAATTCCACCATGGAACGGGTTGTTGAACAGTCGACCCAATCCATGCGCGACAAGGCCGCCGAAGTATCGAGCATCGTCGCTTCCGAACTTGATCATTACCGCCGCAGCTACGTCGAACACAGCCGCGCGGAAATCGAAGAAGCAGGCAAGGAAGTAACCGAGCGCGAACGCCTCAAGCTGAATGAGACCGCCGAAATCGCCAATGCCGCCTTCACCGACCGCGTGCAGCATGTGACTCACGATTCCCTCCGCCGCTTCCAGGAAACCTCGCGTGAGGCCATCGAAAAGTCGCGCTCGGATATGGAATTCAATCGCGAGACATCCCTCGCGGAGTTTCAGAAAGCGCTCGACGAAAAAATGACCCAGGGCGTCGAGCAGGCCTCCACCTACCTGCAGTCCCAGCTCATTCCCATGCTCGAGTCGTGGGAAGCCAAGCGCGAAGCCGAGAAACGGGAGTGGATGCTCCAGTTGAAGCAATCCTCCGAGGAATCCGTCGAGGCCTACAAGGCGCGCCTCGAGAACGCCACCAACGCGTGGCTGCTCGCGTCGGCCGCCAAGCTCGGGCAGAATTCCCAGGCCGTGCTCGATAGCCTCGCGAAGAATGCCGAAAAGCGCATGCGCGACACATGCTCTCAAGTATTGGCGGGCATGGGCGACGTCCTGAAGGACCGCCTGATGGGAATTTCCAGCGCAATCTCCGCGACAGACGAGTCAGAGAAACACTAACCCGCGCGTTGCCGCACTTAGGTCAGGGGCAGCCCACACCAGAAACTGCAAACGCCTCGTCTTCGGCCTTCAGAGTCTGTGTGGCAAAGTCATTCTTCGTCAGGGCATGGCTTCAGAGTCCGTGTGACAACCCGCGTTTTTCGTCAGGGCACGGATTCATCCGTGCCGCAAATGCCGAAATCAATGCGTCTTCACGGGCTGCGGAAAAACCTCGGTTTTTAGGGGGTCGGAGCTTCAGCTCCGACGTGAAGCCCAAGCATTCAACAGGGCTTTAGCCCCTGAGGAAGAGATCGTCGCATTGTTCCGCTGCCTGTTCAGCCGCCGAGGGAAGGGTTTTGCCATTGATACATAGACTCTTCAGCTCTTCGGCGGCAGCACGAGCGAACCCTCCACGGCAAGCTCACCCACTCTAAGCCGGGCCACCCTGAGTTCCCCAATCTCCAGAGACTTGCATTTGATCGCACCCACCGCAAGCCTCTGAATCGCCAGACGGCCGATGGCAAGCGCTCCTATTGCCAACGCGCCGACGGCCATGGCTCCAACGGCAATCGCCCCCATAGCCCCTGCCCTGCTGCTCGCACCGGCGGTACCAACGTATTTCGCACTCATCCCCTTTTTCATGTCTCGGTTCCTCCCGAGCCATTGTAAGTCCCGGGGAAAGGATTGTGTCGCTCGCTCGTGCGCGCGAACTATCGGCTCATTCTGACTAGGAAGCAGGGCAGTTCCAGGACCATATACCTAGAGAAATTGAGAGTTTCAGGCCATATCCGGCTTCGGCGCTTTCTCGCACCCTTGGATCAGGCGCCACATGTTAATCACAATCATCGCCGCGGCACTCCTGCTTTGGCTCGTACTCGGAGGGATCGTCGCCATCATCGTCTGCCCGCTGCTCAAACCGAAACACGCGGATGCACGCCCCACGCCTTCCTTGGAGCACTCCGGCGACATCATCATTCCGCACGCGCGATCCCAATCGGTTCGTTAATCCAAAAACGAAGAGAATCACAATAGGTTTGAGCTTGCCGCGGACTGCATCTGGCGTGATTTACCGGAACTGCGCGAATTCCTGAGTGATGTAGAACATTCCGTCGGGCCCTTTCACAATTCCTATGCCCACGTGCGTGTAGTGCGGGTTCAGAATGTTGGCGCGATGGTTCGGCTGGAATTTCGGCTCATTCATGAAGGCCGCTTCCGCTGCGATTATGTCCGGGTATTTCGCGATGTTCTCGGCGCTTTCCCGCCATTGGACGCCAATTCGCGAAATTCGCACGTGTGGCAGGCTGCCGTCCATTCCCTCATGCCCGAAGTAACCCCTGCTTGCCATCTCCTGCGAGTGCGCGCGGGCCACGATCGCCAGCCTCTCATCCCATTGAAGCGGGCGCGCGCTCCCTTTCGTTTCATCGACGCAAGAGGCCGAGGTGCGGTCCTGATTCACCAGTTGCCACATTCGGAGTTCTTCCGGCTCAACATTGGTGGGCAACACAGGAACGCAGGATATCTCCGCGCCTCTCACCGCACATATCTGATCGGTTGAGTTTGCGATCGGCTGCATGGATGCGGACGGCTCGGACGCGGGCGAGGGCGATGCAGACGACGAACCGCCCGAAGAAGAAGGAGAAGACGCAGCGAATGCGGCGCCGCACAGAATCACTGCCGCAAGGAAGATGCCTGCCTGAGCGGCAGTTGTTACACACGAAGAGCGGCATTCCGCAGTTTGGCTCATGGCGCTGGGCAAGCCAACAAGCTGGCTGAGGCGCAAGAATATACCGCATATGGGCTCGAAAACGACTGGTCAAAAGTACAGTTTTACAAGGAAAATCAACCAAAATCGTCTCAGAATGAGACAGATCGCTGCCCGGTTTAAGCGCGCAGGGGTTACGCGATGGCTTGCGGGATTGCCTTCGTCCAGCGGCCCTGTGATTTGAGGATAAGTTCGACCACTTCGCGAATCGCCCCCCTGCCTCCGTCGACGGTAGTGATGTAGTGCGCGGCGCGCTTCACCTCCACCACCGCATCCGCCACGGCGACCGCAAGTCCGGCGCGTTCGAGCAGCGGCAGATCGGGAAGATCGTCGCCCACGTAGGCCACTTCTTCGTCCGTCACGCCGGCGCGCAGAAGGATCGCCTTGTACGCCTCGAGTTTCTTCGGCTGTCCCTGCACAACGAATTCCATCGAGCTTTCGCGCGCGCGCCGCGTGGTGGCCGCCGAATCGCGTCCGGTAATCAGGCCCGTGCGAATCCCCATGATCCCCGCGAGTTTGATGCCCGCGCCGTCGTGCGCATTGAACATCTTCATTTCGGCAACGCTGCCGTCGGGAAACGACTGCAGGCACACGGCCCCGCTTGTCATCGTGCCGTCCACGTCCATCAGCAGCACGCGGATCTTCCGCGCCCGGCGCATCACCTTCGGAGGAAACTTGATTTCACGAATCGGCATCCGGCCTCTCAACGCCACAGGTTGGAACGCTGGTGTAAAGCTGCTGTCAGACGGTGAACGAAAAACACCCGATGGCTAGAAAAGCTGTAGCGTCCAGAGGTCGTGGATGTGGACCACGCCTTCAAGCCGCTGCCGGTCATCGACAATCAGCACCGACGTGATTTTCTTCTCCTCCATCAGGCGCAGCGCCGCGGCAGCCAGTTCCGAGCGCGGCAGCGTCACGGGGTTCTTTGTCAGGCAATCCGCGGCGGAAAGATCGAGGACATTCTCGTGCCGCTTCTGCATCACCCGCCGCAGGTCGCCGTCGGTGATAATGCCAAGCAGCCGGCCATCGTCTTCGGTGACCGCGGCCAGCCCAAGCCCTTTGCGGCTCATCTCGTAAATCACGTCCGGCATCTTCGCGCCGGGTCGCACGCGGGGAAGGTCCTCGCCCGTGTGCATCAGCGCCTCCACGCGCCGCAGCTTTTTCCCCAGCTTCCCGCCGGGATGCAGAGCGGCGAAATCATCTTCGCTGAACCCGCGCCGCTCGAGCAGGGAGATGGCGAGTGCGTCTCCCATAGCCATGGCGGCCGCTGTCGAAGCCGTTGGTGCAAGATTCAGTGAGCAGGCCTCTTCCGCAACAGTGATGTCCAGCACGATATCGCTCGCCAAAGCTAGAGTGGACGCAGGCGCCGCCGTCATCGTGATAAGGTGAATGCCCAGCCGCTTCACAGCCTCGAGCAATTCGACCAGTTCCTCCGTCTCGCCGCTCGACGAAATAGCCAGAAGTACGTCGCTGGCCGTAAGCATGCCAAGATCGCCGTGCAGCGCTTCTGCGGCGTGCAGAAAAAACGACGGCGACCCCGTGCTCGCAAACGTGGCGGCGATTTTCCTGCCGATCAGCCCCGACTTTCCAAGCCCGGTCACCACGACGCGCCCGCTGCAAGCATGCAAAAGTTCCACGGCCCTCTCGAAACGCTCGTCCAGCCGCTTACTCAAGCCGGCGATGGCCTCCGCCTCAATCCGAAACACTCGCTTGGCGGTGGCGAGCGGCTCTCGCGCCGCGCCCTTTGTTTTAGCCGCGCGCGCCTTGGCCGAAGGACCACCGGCGGCAGCTTTCGCTCTCAGCGGACGCACCGGCTTCGCTCGACCAATCGATTTTGCGGAGCTCATCTCGCCTCTTTCCGCCCATTCCCGGCGGCCGCCAGTTCTTTGGCCGAGTCCCACTCGCGCGCCAGGGCGCTCAACCGCATGATCTTCTCCACGAGCGGTCCAAACTGCTCGATCGGAAGCGCGTTCGTGCCATCCGACAGCGCTTTCGCCGGATGATCGTGCACCTCGAGAAAAATGCCGTCTACCCCCGCTGCCGCCCCCGCGCGCGCGAGCGTCTCGATAAACTCCGGCTGTCCGCCGCTCGACTTCCCTTCTCCCCCGGGAAGCTGCACGGAATGCGTCACGTCAAAAACCACCGGATAGCCCAATTTGCGCATGATCGGAAACGAGCGCATGTCGACCACCAAATTCTGGTACCCGAACGAAGCCCCGCGCTCCGTAAGAATAATTTTTTCATTTCCCGTGCTGGCAACCTTCTCCGCCGCGTTGCCGATTTCCTGGGGCGAAAGAAACTGCCCCTTCTTGATGTTCACCACGCGCCCCGTACGCCCCGCCGCCACCAGCAGGTCGGTCTGCCGCGAGAGAAACGCGGGAATCTGCAGAACGTCGCACACTTCCGCTACAGGCCCAACCTGCGAAACATCGTGAACGTCGGTAAGAATCGGAAGTCCCAGCCGTTTCTTGATACCAGCAAGAATCCGTAAGCCTTCGTGCAGCCCGGGACCTCGATACGAAGCAACCGATGACCGGTTCGCCTTGTCGTAAGACGCCTTAAAGATGAACGGCACCCCAAGGTCAGAGGCGATCGCAGCCAGTCGCTCGGCCATGCTCATCGCATGAGCTTCGCTCTCGATCACGCATGGCCCCGCAATTAGAAAAAGGGGCGCGTACACCCCCGCCTGAACGCTGCCAATCGAGAAACCTTGCGAAGAATTCGTCAAAATGAGCGCGCCTTTCCGACGCGAGGAAACAGCGTATGCGGGTTCCGCTACGTTTTCAACTTTGAATTGCTCGGAAGGCCCAGCTTCACCAACCGCAAGCCTCACCAGGTGCGTCGACTAGCCCCTGCGGGAAGCGGCAGTAGCGGTAAAAGCGGGAAAACGTACTCTTGACATGCGCTCGGCGGGGGTCTACTTTTGAGTTAATCAGAGAGTTTAAAGGAGCATCCCATGGATGCGACTTTTATCATCTTCAAGAAGAGCCCCACACCGAGCAGTCCTGTTTGGGTAGAAACCGTCGAAGGTTTGGAAAAGGGAAAGAAGCGCCTCTCCGATTACCGCGCTCGTTCCACCGGCGATTACTACCTGTTTGATGTAAGGCAGGCGCGCATTGTGGATGTCGTCCTGGCCAAGGCGAAAGGCGCCTGAGTCAGTTCGGGCTCTCCATTTAAGGCTCCCTCATAATCCGATGGAAGTTCCTGCTCCGAAATCGGTGTGCCCCGACGAAACTGTTCTCCTCTGATCCGCTGTAGTTGGTCCCCTCTACCACTCAAATTCCACTTGCCTCGCCTCATAATTGAATATCACGGAACGGAACTGCCTCAGGACGTCCTGACCGACGAGGATATCGACCCCTTGCAGCATCATCGACTGCACGAAGGCCTTCGATTGCAGCTCCAGCAAATCGGCAATCTTTAACGACACTTCCCTCTGGCGGACGCGCACTACTCCGTTGCCCGTAGTCATCGCGATTGCCGGTCCTTCCGCCCTGATCACCCGGTCGGAAATGATTGTATTGGTGGCGCCGCTGTCAATCACGCAAATGTAGCGTCTCCGGCCCCCGTTGACCTGGCAAGCCACGCCAACCATCTTGTGATCCGGGTCGTCCTCCATCCTGACCGCCGTCACTTTTCTCGCGTTTTGCGAGTGGCTGGCTGGTGCGGTGAGAAGCATGAGGCATGCGCTGAATGCGAAGCACTCCCGCGCGCTCCGCTTCATGAACCAGCCTTGCGCGTTCCCCAGGGAGGCTTTCATGTCGCCATCCTGAGCGCGCGCAAGAGGGTCGGCAACTCCCATATTGGTTCGCAACCAAAATGGCTGGCGATCCAAATTGGATGTACCGTTCGCTTCTAAATTGACAGCTGGAATTGCACTGCGTCTGGCCTTGGAGGGAAATTCAGTTAGTCGGTGGCGGCGGAATCAGCGGCGCGCACCCGCGTTTCAGCCGGGCGAACTTCCGTAGAGTGAGATTCGGCGGTCATGCCCAGCCGTTGCCGCCGGTTTTCCACGCTCGCGCGAATAAACGCTGCGAACAAGGGGTGCGGAGCCAGCGGCTTCGATTTGAACTCGGGATGGAACTGGCATCCGACGAACCAGGGATGGTCCGGCACCTCGACAATCTCCACGTACACGCCGTCAGGCGTGCGACCCGTGATGCGGAAGCCCGCGCGAGTAAGCGTCTCGTCGTACTCGCAATTGAACTCATAGCGATGCCGGTGCCGCTCGGATATTTCCGTCTGCCCGTAGGCCTTGTAAGCAAACGATCCCGGCTCGATCTTGCAAGGCCACGCGCCCAGCCGCATGGTCCCGCCCATCTCGTCCACGCCAAGCAGTTCCCGCAGTTTGTAAATCACTCGATTGGGTGTGGAAGCGTCAAACTCCGTGCTATCGGCTCGCTCCAGCTTCGAGACCTGCCGCGCATACTCAATCGTCGCGCATTGCATTCCAAGGCAAATCCCGAAAAACGGAATCTTCTTCTCGCGGGCATACGTTATGGCATGAACCATCCCGGCGATCCCGCGCTTGCCGAATCCCCCCGGTACCAGCACGCCATCAACGTGCCGCAGGCGCCGCTCGGCCGTCGCCGGCGAGTCGATATCCTCGGCCTCCACCCACTCCACAACCACGCGCTGCCGGTTCGCCAGTCCGCCATGCGAGAGCGCCTCGCGCAGGCTCTTGTAAGCGTCCTCAAGCTGCACGTACTTGCCGACCACCCCGATGCGCACCTCGCCATGCGGATTCTCAAGCGTTTCGAGCATCGCCAGCCACGGGCTCAGGTCGCGCGGCGGCGCCTCCAGCCTCAGGAGCCGCAAAATCTGCTCGTCCAGGCCTTCGGAGGCCAGCGACATCGGCACTTCATAAATGTTGCTCACATCGGGTGCGGAAATCACGCAGGACTCCGCGACGTTGCAGAACAGCGCAATCTTGGCCTTCAGGTCGCTCGAAAGCTGCCGGTCGCTGCGGCAGATCAGAATGTCCGGCTGGATGCCGATGCTGAGCATCTCCTTCACGCTGTGTTGCGTCGGCTTGGTCTTCAATTCCCCGGCGGTGGCGATATAGGGCACCAGCGTCAGGTGAGCGAACACCACGTTCTCCGGCCCAAGCTCAAGCCGCATTTGGCGAATCGCTTCCAGAAACGGCAGCGACTCGATATCACCAGCGGTGCCGCCAATTTCCACCAGAATCACGTCCACGCCCACGGCAACCTTGCGGAATGCCGCTTTGATCTCGTCGGTCACGTGCGGGATCACCTGCACGGTTTTGCCAAGGTAATCGCCGCGCCGCTCCTTGGCAATAATCGATTCGTAGATGCGCCCGGTAGTCCAGTTATGATCGCGCGTCAGGTGAGCCGACGTGAACCGCTCGTAGTGGCCGAGGTCGAGGTCGGTTTCGGCGCCGTCGTCGGTCACGAACACTTCGCCGTGTTGATAGGGCGACATCGTCCCCGGATCAACGTTCAGGTAGGGATCGCACTTCTGGAGGGTAACTCGGAGACCGCGGCTCTCAAGCAGGCACCCAATCGATGCCGCCGCAACGCCCTTGCCTAGGGAAGAAACCACGCCGCCCGTAACAAATATATACTTCGGGCCGGTCCGCAAAGCGCTAGAAATCCTCCGGGAGAGTCGGCGTACGACGCATTATGCGCAGAAACGCCATCGGAGTCAAATCACCTTTTCAAATCACAATAATTGCAGGGAATTACCCCGCGATGAAAGCCCCGAGAAACACAGGGAAACCCCGGAAAAAAACTTTCCTTACGCCTTGGCTCGGGCCGCCAGCAGCTTCTCCACCCGTGCCACGTCGGCCGGCACATCCACGCTGACCGCATCGTACTCCGTCTCCACCACCGCGATATGAAAGCCATTCTCGATCCATCGAAGCTGCTCGAGCTGCTCCACGCGCTCAAGCTCGCCTGGCGGAAGCGTGGGAAACTCCAGCAGCGCATCGCGCCGGAAAGCGTAGAGCCCAAGGTGCTTCCAGTGCTTCACCGCAGCCGTCTCGCTCGTCTCGCGGACCCACGGAATCGGCGCGCGCGAAAAATAGAGCGCGTTGCCGTCGAAATCGCGCACCACCTTCACAATATTCGGGTCCATGATGTCTTTCGTCTGCGAAATCGCCGAACAAGGGGTCGCGATTTGCGCCGACGCATCCTCCTTCATCGCCGCGACAAGCGCATCAATGGTCCCGGGATCGACCAGCGGCTCGTCCCCCTGCACGTTCACATAAATCTCCGCAGCCACGTGCGCGGCCACTTCCGCCACGCGGTCGGTTCCCGTGCGGTGGTCTCGCCTCGTTAGGATCGCTTCCCCGCCAAAACCCTCCACGGCCTTTTTGATGCCCTCATCGTCGGTCGCTACCACGATCCGGTCCATGGACTCGGCCTGCCGTACCCGCTCGACCACATGCTGAATCATCGGCCGGCCGGCGATATTCGCCAGGGGCTTCCCCGGGAAGCGCACCGAGGCCTGCCGCGCCGGAATAACCGCAAGAACTTTAGTGCCAGAGGATTGCGCCATCGGATTTCCTTGTCACCGCTTTTGCGATAGTAGCACGGTGCAACCTTTCGTTTGCGGGCCGCAACTGTAGAACTACAGCATTACTTCCACAACACTGCGCATTCGCGTCTCTTGATTTGGCCGAAACGAGTGCTAAGATGAGGCAGACGTGAGGGCGTCCGGAGGTACCCGTGATTCACCGCTCCGCGAGACCAGCTAAAAACTGGGCGTTCCTCGGCTTGTTGATTCTTCTCGCTCCCCTGGCTAGTACTACTTCCGCAAACGCTCAAGAAGTCTCGACAGGTCCGGTCGCGCCGTCTGCCGACGCGCAAAGTGCCGACACTCAATCTGTTCCTGAATCTCTCCCTGCCCAAGGTTCCGCCCCGCAGACGGCTGCCGCGCAAAGCACCGAAAATCAGAAAATTGGCAAAGGCCGCGTCCTCAAGACCGAAACGGAAATGACGCTCGTCAACGTCACCGTCACCGACCCCATCGGCCGCCTCGTCACCGGCCTCGAGCGCGATAATTTCCGCGTTTATGAAAACGGCGTCGAGCAGGAAATTGTCAAGTTTACCAGCGAAGACGCCCCCGTCTCCATCGGCGTGATCTTCGACATGAGCGGCAGCATGACCGACAAAATCGACAAGTCGCGCCTCGCCGCCGTGCAGTTCTTCCGCACCGCCAACCCGCAGGACGAATTTTTTCTCGTGAATTTCAACGATCGCGCGCAGCTCGTCAGCCAGTTCACCGGAAGCGTCGACGAACTTCAGAACCGCCTGATGTACACCGCCGCCCACGGAATGACCGCTCTCTTCGACGGTGTTTACCTGGGACTCAGCCAGATGAAGGGAGCACACAACACCAAGAAAGCTTTGCTCATCATATCCGATGGGGGAGATAATCATAGTCGTTACAGCGAGACGGACGTCCGCAAGTTCGTTCAGGAGGCGGACGTGCAGATTTACTCCATCGGGCTTTTCGAAGCCGATGGCGGCCCTACGCCAGAGGAACGTTCCGGACCAACTCTTCTGAGCGATTTGACGGGAATGACCGGTGGGCGGTCCTTCACCGTGCAGAATCTGAACGAGCTTCCGGACATCGCCACCAAAATCAGCATGGAGCTGCGGAATCAATATGTCATCGGGTACACTCCAACGGATCGCGCGCACGACGGCAAGTGGCGCAAGATTAAAATCAAATTGCGGCCGCCCAAGGGTCTCCCACCGCTCACCGTCGATGCTAAAAACGGATACTACGCTCCCGGCCACTAAACGGAGCTACTCCCTCGCTCGCATTTCGCTGGTTTCACAGTCGGGCGCGAGTTCGCCGCTCGCCATGCTGGTGGCTGCCTTCGTTGCGTTCTCCGCAATCCTTACTCTTGTGGTGTTTATTGCCAACCCCTCCGCTTTGGCCCAGAACCAAAACAGCCAGAACCAAAACGGCGAGAGCCCGCTCACTCCCCTCACGATTCCGAATGTCCCGCCGCCTCCCGGCTACGCGCCTCCTGGCCAGCAGGGCAGCCAGGGCAGCGGCAGCATCAAGGCCAGCGTCGATCTCGTGGTCTTGCACGTGACCATCTCGGATGAGGCCGGTCAGTTTGTGGGCGACCTGAAAAAGGGCGACTTCAAGGTCTTCGAAAACAAAATCGAGCAGAATATCTCCGTGTTCTCCCGCGAGGATATTCCCGTCACCATGGGCCTGGTGATCGACAACAGCGGCAGCATGCGCGAAAAGCGCGAGCAGGTGAATGCCGCCGCCATGACCTTCGTGAAGACCAGCAATCCCCAGGACGAAGCCTTCGTCGTGAATTTCAACGACGAATACTACCTGGACACCGACGGCGACTTCACCAGCGACCCCAAGAACATGGACAACGCCCTTTCGCGCATCGACACGCGCGGCAGCACGGCTCTCTACGATGCTGTCATCGGTTCGCTCGAGCACCTTAAAAAAGGCCACAAGGACAAGCGCGTTCTGCTGGTGATCACTGACGGCGACGACGACGCCAGCCGCAAGACCCTCGCCGATACGATCAAGGAAGCCGAACTGTCCAACGCGGCCATCTACACCATCGGCGTTTTCAGCCTCGACGACCGCAAAAATGACAAGAAGATGGTGCGCCGCTCCACCAAAGAGCTCAAGGAATTAGCCGAAGTGACCGGCGGTATGGCTTATTTCCCGGAAACCCTGGACGAAGTAACGCCCGTTTGCGAGCAGGTAGCCCGCGACATCCGCAACCAATACACCATTGGCTACTACCCTACCAACGCCGAAAAAGACGGCACCTTCCGCCCCGTGCAGGTACAGTTGGTCTCCTCGCAAGGTCACGGCAAGCTGTCCGTCCGCACCCGCACCGGCTACTACGCCCAAAAGACCGCCTCCGGAGACTAACCGCTTCTCGTCATCCCCGTTTCCGTCACCCCCCGTTTTAACGGTGATCCCAAGCGCCGCGCCTTTGCGGGTGCCCCACCCTTGTGCTTTTCAAGGGTGGGTCCTTTAATTCAGCACTCCACTGCCCGCTAAACGAACCCGAGACCCGTCCTCGGCTCTGCCCTCAGCTTTGGCCTCGCCTTCGCCTCTAGCTGTCATCCCGAGCGCAGCCGGGGATCTGCGTTTCGCTTTTCCATGTAGCGCCGGCCGCTCGCCGGCCATCTTGCTTTCATCCCGCCCGAAATGCGCGCGAGCCTCTGTTTTTCGTTGTCATCCCGACAGAGCGAAGCGACGAAGGATCTCTCTCGGTTTTTAGGGGGTCGGAGCTTCAGCTCCGACAGAATGCCCAGCGCGCAGCGCCCACCTTTCGCGGGGCCTTTCCCGCGAGCTTTCGCTCCTCACCTTTCGCAGTCACCTCTAGTTGTCACCCGACAGAGCGAGTGACGAGGGATCTGCATTTTCTTTTTTGCTCGCATCTTCCCATTCGTTGCAACTCGTCAGAACCGCCTTGGCCGTCGCATAATCGTCACCCACCCGCAACCTCGTCAAGAAAACTCGTCCCATGCGGAATCGCGCCGCCAAAATTCTCAGCAATCGTCTGCCCCATATCCGCCAGCGTCGAGCGAATGCCAAGATTCACCCCGTGCGCGACGCGCGGCGTATAAGCAACAATCGGCGCGTACTCCCGCGAATGGTCTGTCGTCGGATTCACCGGGTCAGGATCACAGCCATGATCCGCGGTAATGATCAACAAATCCGAAGGACGCAGCTCAGCAAGAAAAGGCCCCAGCAGCGCGTCAAATTCCTCCAACGATCGCGCGAACCCCTCCACATCCTTCCGGTGTCCGTAAAGCATATCGAAATCCACAAGGTTGGCGAAAATCAGCCCGCTGGCGCGCCGAGCAAGCGCTTCGGTAAGCTTCGCCATCCCGTCAGCGTTGTTCTTCGTGGTGACGTAGTCCCCCACCCCTCGCCCATTGTAGATATCGTGAATCTTCCCCACGCCGAACACCGGCACGCCAAGCTCCGCCAGCACGTCCAGCAGCATCGGCCGCGGCGGCTCCACCGCATAATCATGCCGACGCTCCGTGCGCCGAAAACTCCCAGCCGTGCCCGCAAACGGACGCGCAATCACTCGCCCCACGCGGTTGGGCCCGTCAAGAAGCTTGCGGGCAATCTCGCACATGCGGTAAAGCTCGCCAATCGGGATCACGTCCTCGTGCGCCGCAATCTGAAACACGCTGTCGCCAGAGGTGTAAACGATCGGAAAGCCCGTGCGCACGTGCTCTTCGCCCAGTTCCTTGATGATCTCCGTGCCCGAAGCCGGCTTGTTGCCGATCGTCCGCCGCCCGATCTGCCGTTCAAACTCCGCCATCAGCTCGGCAGGAAATCCGTGCGGATAAACAGGAAACGCCTGGTCCAGCCAGATGCCAGCCATCTCCCAGTGCCCGGTGGTCGTGTCCTTGCCGGGAGAAACGGTCACGCCCTTGCCATAGCTCCCGATCGGCTGCGCCGGCGGAGAAAGATGCGCCAGCGGCTTGATGTTCGCCAGCCCCAGCCGCGTCAGATTCGGCAGCGCGAGCGGACGCGACCCCGCGATGTGCCCCAGCGTGTCGCGCCCCACATCGCCGTAGTCGGCGGCATCCGGCAACTCGCCGATGCCCACGCTGTCCAGCACAATCCAGATTACGCGCTCGAAATGTGGCTTTTCCTTCACGGGCTTTCGCGAAATCGATTCTAGGATAACCCCCATCACAATTCCTAGCAGCGACTCGCTCCCCCCAATCCCACATTGCAGCCTTCCACCGGTTACCCTGCATCCGACTGGCCAACCAGGGAATGTCGGTTTAGACTGCTTCCTGTTTTCCCAATTCCGAGGTAACGACAGAGGTGACTGTCATGATGGTGAAGCGCAACAATTCTCGCGAGCGGTTAAGGCGCCCCACTGTCAGCCTATTCTTGCTGTTTTTCGCTTCGGCTCTGTCCGCCTACGCCCAGGGAAACGTCTTCAAGCACGTGCGTTACAACGGCGGCACGTTCTACACGAACGTAAAGCCGACCGACTGGCACAATCAACTCACCATCACCTCCGACACCATAACCTTCAAGCTCCATGACGATCAGGAAATCCAGGTCCTGAGCAGGCTCGTCACCGCGCTAAGTTACGGGGAAGACTCGAACCACCTCTATTTCATCGGCATTCAATACACCTCGCCCAAAGGCGAAAAAGCCGGCCTCCTCCTTCAGGGCGACAAGCGCAACTACCGCGCCATACTCCAGGCGCTGCAAAGCGTCACGAATCTTCCCATTGCCGTCAACGAAAACAATCGCGCCAGCATGCCCTTGGGCCTCAAGACCACGCCAAATGTCACCGGCGATCTTCCGAACGGAGGAAAAAGCGCCGCGCAACTGGAAGCCGAGGCCAAGGCCGTTCAGTATGGAAACCTCAGCATCACCTCCGATCCCCAGGATGCCGACGTGTCCGTCGATGGCGCCTATGTCGGCCTCACTCCCGCCACCATGGATCTCGCCGTCGGCAAGCACACCGTCCAGGTCTCCCGCCGTGGCTACACCGACTGGTCCAGGGAAATCACCGTCCTGGTCAACTCGAAGCTCACCCTCTCAGCCACCCTCGAAAAGCAAAAATAACCCCTGCCACGCAGCTGAGAGCGTTGGTGAATCAAATCAAGCAAGGATAAATATCGATGCCGAAGAAAAGAGTTTTCAATGATCTACGGGTTTCTTTGAAAGATGCGCTGGCATACGAACAGAGCGCGTCGGTGAATCTGCGCGTCACGGAACTGCCATCGCGCCCGCGGATGCTAAAACCAAAGGAAATCCGCGAAATTCGCGTGAGATTGAACGCGACGCAAGTCATTTTTGCCACGTTTCTGAATGTCCATCCCAACACCGTGCGGAGTTGGGAGCAAGGATCTCGTAAGCCGAGAGCGGCCGATCTGAAGCTTCTGAGAATCGCCAAAGAAAACCCACGGGCGTTGCTCACGAGCTGAGGCGTTTAGCTGCAATTTGAAGCCATTTGCGCGGCAGCGTATAATTTTAAGTTTACGCGCATGCCACCGGAACCCACCGAGAACACCGTGCCCGCCGAACCCGCCCTCGGGAGTAAAGCGCCCAGAAAAGCGGGTCGCGACGTAGCCGATGGCGAAGAGTCCATCCAGGTCCGCGGCGCGCGCGTCCACAACCTGAAAAATATCAGCTTCACCATCCCGCACAACGCGATCACGGTCGTCACAGGCGTCTCCGGCTCCGGCAAGTCGAGCCTCGCCTTCGATACCCTCTACGCCGAAGGCCAGCGCCGCTATATCGAGTCGCTTTCAGCCTACGCCCGCCAGTTTCTCGAACGCATCGAGAAGCCCGACGTCGACGAAATCACCGGGATCGCCCCGGCCATCTCCATCCGCCAGAAGAATTCCACACGCAACCCGCGTTCGACCGTCGCCACCGCCACCGAAATCTACGACTACCTCCGCCTGCTCTATGCCCGCGTGGGTCACACGTTCTGCTTCCGTGAC
Organism: uncultured Acidobacteriota bacterium; assembly: GCA_963697575.1. GTDB lineage: Bacteria > Acidobacteriota > Terriglobia > Acidiferrales > UBA7541 > Palsa-295. The sequence goes on from CAVOOP010000032.1 coordinate 36,959, forward strand.
GGCGAAGAAGTCCGCAAAGACACCCTCGACGAAATTGCCGCCAAGGTGATGGCCCTGCCCGAGGGTCGCCGCTTCTACGTCCTATATCAGCTGAATCTCGCGCCGGAAGCTGTCCCCACGCCAGCCGCCCCGGCGCACACTGCCAATGCCCCGCACGAACCACCCGCGCCGCGCGCTCGCAAGGCCCGCAAGCAAGGCGCCGACGCCACGCGCGAAGCCCTGGTAAGCCTCCGCAAGCGCGGCTTCAACCGCCTCTATCAGGCCGGCCGCGTCTTCGAGTTCTCCACCCCCGAAGAGCTGCTCGACGTGGATTTCACCGCGCCCGTTTACGTGCTGGTAGACCGGCTCGCCACCGCTCCCGACATTCGCTCGCGCCTGGTCGATTCCATCGAGATCTGCTACCGCGAAGGCCGTGGCGAAGCCATCCTGGAATTCGTGCCCGATTCATCAAACGGCGCAGCCGGCCAGCCCCCCGAGCGCCTCAATTTCAGCGAGCGCTTCGCCTGCAGAAAGTGCGGCACCCTGTATCAGGAACCGGAGCCCCGCCTCTTTTCGTTCAACAACCCCTACGGCGCCTGCCCGCGCTGCCAGGGCTTCGGCAACACCATCGACTTCGATCTCGACCGCGTCATCCCCGACAAAAGCCTGTCGCTCAACGACGGCGCCATCGAGCCGTGGACCAAGCCCCGCTTCCGCCAGCTAATGCTCGATATGCGCCGCTTCGCCAAAATGAAAGGCATTCCCGTGGACGTCCCTTTTCGCGACCTCTCCCCTGCCCAGCGCGACGCCATCGTCGAAGGCGACCGCAAAGAAGACTACCTGGGCGTGAAAGGCTTCTTCGCGTGGCTCGAGCGCAAAAAATACAAGCTCCACGTGCGCGTTTTTCTGAGCCGCTATCGAGGGTACGCCACGTGTCCCGAATGCAATGGCACTCGCCTGCGCGCCGAAGCCCGCGCCGTGAAAATCGCCGGCCGCTCCATCACCGAAGTCTGCCAATTAACGGTCAAAGAAGCGCGCCCATTCTTTCACAGCCTGCGGCTGAGCCCCGCGGAAACCGTGATCGCGGAAAAAGTCCTCGAAGAAATCCAGCAGCGCCTCCGCTTCCTCGACGAAGTCGGTCTCGACTATCTGACGCTCGACCGTCTCACCTCCACGCTTTCCGGCGGCGAGACGCAGCGCATCCAGCTGGCCACCTCGCTCGGCTCGAATCTCGTGGGCGCGCTCTACGTGCTCGATGAGCCCTCGATCGGCCTTCATCCGCGCGACACCAACCGCCTGATTCAGATCCTCAAGGGCCTGCGCGATCTTGGCAACACGCTGCTCGTCGTCGAACACGATCCCGACACGATTCTCGCCGCCGATCACGTCCTCGATCTCGGACCAGGCGCCGGCGAGCACGGCGGCAACCTGATGTTCGCCGGCACGCGCGACGAAATGCTCGCCGACCCGAAGTCGATCACCGGCCGCTATCTGCGCGGCGAACTCCGCATACCCGTCCCGCCGCGCCGCAGAAAGCCGCAGGGAAAATTCCTCCGCATCTATGGCGCGCGCAGCCACAATTTGAAGAACGTCGACCTGATGATCCCCCTCGGCCTGCTCGTGGCCGTCACGGGCGTGTCCGGATCGGGAAAATCGACGCTGGTTTATGACGTCCTCTATAAAGCCTTGCAGGCGCGCCGCACCGGCGGCAACTGGCGCGAATGCTGCGAACGCATCGAGGGCGACGCGGTATTAAACGGCGTCGAGATGATTGACCAGTCGCCCATCGGCCGCACGCCGCGCTCGAATCCCGCCACCTACATGAAAGCCTTCGACCCCATTCGCGAAGTGTTCGCCTCCACGCCCGAGGCCAGAAAGCGCGGGCTCGCTCCCGGCCATTTCTCCTTCAACATTCCCGGCGGCCGCTGCGAAGCCTGCCAGGGCGATGGAACCGTCACCGTGGAAATGCGTTTCCTCGCCGACGTCGAGCTCGTGTGCGAAGAATGCCGCGGCACGCGCTACAAAAGCAGCGTCCTCGACGTCCGCTACAAGGAAAAGAATATCCACGACGTCCTGCAGATGACCGTGCGCGAAGCGCTCACCTTTTTTGCCCCCTACCCGAAAGTCACCTCGCGCCTGCGCGTGCTCGAAGAGGTCGGCCTCGGCTACCTGCGGCTCGGCCAGTCCGCCACCACCCTCTCCGGAGGCGAGGCGCAACGCTTGAAACTTGCCGCGCATCTTACCCGCCAGGAGAACAAAGGGGTGCTGTATATCTTCGACGAGCCCACCACGGGCCTGCATTTCGACGATATCCAGAAACTCCTGACCGCGTTCCGTAAATTAATGGATGGCGGTGCTTCCGTGCTGATCATCGAGCATAATCTGGACGTGATAAAGTCCGCCGACTGGATCATCGACATGGGTCCCGAAGGAGGCGATGCGGGCGGCCGCGTAGTCGCCGCCGGTACTCCCGAGCAGGTGGCGCGGAATTCGCAGTCGCTCACCGGTAAATTCCTCGCGCCGGTGCTCGAGTCCAGAAATGGAGATCGTCACGCTCCTCATTCCGCGCCTCCCCAGGCCAATGGGACCGAACGCGCACCCTCTAAGGCGTAAGCCGGCATGAGCGCGGGTATGAGTGCGAGGATGAATGCGAGGACGAGCGCCAGTACAGGTCCCAGTATGAATGCCGGTATCGGTGCCTGTCGCAAAGCCCTGTTCCTGTGCGCCGTTTCCGCCGTACTGGCGTCGGCTCCGTTAGTCTCCGCGCAAACGCCAAGCAAGAAACACATTCCAGCCGATCCCGCGGAGGTGGCGCTCAGTAACCTGCTCGCCTCTGCGCAAGCCGCCATGGATCGCAAGGATTTTCCGGCCGCGGCGCAGAATTTTCAGGATTACCTCGCGAAGAAGCCCGACGACGCCCCCGCCCACTTTGGACTCGGTTTCGCCTTCATGTCGATGCAAAAGCTTCCCGAAGCAAAAGGCGAATACGAGAAAGCCATTTCCCTCGACCCCAAAATGGCCCCCGCCTATCTCAATCTTGGGTTGACGCTGGTTGACACCGATCCCGCCGCGGCCGTCGCGCCCCTTCAGAAAGCCCTGGAACTGAGTCCGAACCAGCCGGGTCCAAAATTCCTGCTCGGCGTCGCCTTCGAAAAAACTCACAAGCTTCCCGAAGCCATCGAGCAGTACCAAGCCGCGGACGCCCTCGATGGCGCCGATTTCAACATCCGCTTCGCCCTGGGCCGCGTACTCCTCGATACCGGTCACGCCAGCGAGGCGGAACCGGAGTTTCGCGCCGCGGCGGACATTCGCCCGGACAATGCCGTTGCGCGCCTCGGGCTGGCGCGAAGCCTGGTGATGCAGAAGCATCTCGATGAGGGCGCCGCGGAACTCGAGAAGTATCTTGCGATGCAGCCCGAGGACGTCAGCGCCCGCGTCGAGCGTGCCTCTGTGCTGGTCGATATGGCCAAGTATGAAGATGCGCTCGCCGAGCTGGACAAAGCCGCGAACCATGGCCCCGAGGGATTGCGCGCCCTCAAGCTGCGCTCCCAGATTTACTTCGAAAAAAAGCGCTACGCCGATGCCGTTCCCGTGCTTCAAAAGGCCCTGGCCCTGGCGCCCCAGGATACCGATCTCCCCGCCCGCCTCGGGCATGTGTACCTTGAAAACAAGCAATACGCCAACGCCATTCCCCCATTGATCGCCGCGTTTAAAATGGACCCGAGCTCAGACGACGTGCTGAAAGATCTCATCGTCGCGCAGTACCTCAACACCAATTATCCGGCCGCGCTCGAAGGGATCGATCTGTTGTCCAAGCGGGAAACCCTTCCCGCGGGCAGTTGGTTTATGCGCGCCACCTGCTACGATAAGCTTGCGCAGCCGGCCAACGCGCTCCAGGCGTACCAGAGGTTTCTGCAATTGAACAAGGACACGAACAACGACATGTACTTTGAGGCCACCGCTCGCGCGCGAACGTTGACTCGCGAGTTACAGAACAAAAAGTAAGCAATAAAGTAGAGCGGCAAGAGGTAGGCGCTTGGCGGCAAGACTTCGATTCCTGGTTCTGGTAATTCTCCTCGCCGGATTCTTGCCTGCCCGCGCGCTCGGGCAGACCGTCCAGGAATTCCGCGCCCGCTTCTCGCAGGAGACCGACCCCATGCGCCGCGCGCAAATGATGCCCCGCCTCGGGCAGTCCGAATTCGACGAAATCACGCGCGACATCGATGCCGGAAAGCTGCCGGAAGCGTTGGCGGTCCTGAAAGAATACAGCGACGAAATCGATTCGGCGGAAAAGGGCCTCGACGCGCGGCACATCAACGCGGAGAAACATCCCAAGGGATACAAACAGCTCGAAATCTCGCTGCGGGAATCATTGCGGCGCCTCAACGCCCTCCTCGTGAGTTTCACGGGAGAAGACCAGAAACCATTTCTGGAAGTGCGGCAGGGTCTCGACGAGCTGAATCGCCATTTGATCCGCGAGCTCTTCCCGAATCAGCCGGATAAGGAGCCGCTGTCGCCCTCGAATTAGGAGCTTGTATGCGTCGCCCCAAAAATCTCGCGCTGTCTTTCGCAACACTGGCGCTAACACTGGCGCTAACGCTGGCGCTCGCCTCGCTCGTCGTGCCGCGCGCCGCCTTCCCCGCCCCTCAGGAGAAGGACTACCTGAGCGATTCGGAATCCGACAAAATCCGCGACGCGGACACCGCCGCGCTCCGCATTAAGCTCTACATTTCCTTCGCCGAGGATCGCCTCAAGAAATTCGAATACGAAATCCACCGCACCGTTCCCGAGCGCCGCCGCGCCGAAATTCTGAACGCCCTCCTCAACGGCTATTCCGGCTGCGTGGATGATGCCGCCGACCAGATCGACGTGGCCCAGGAAAAGCAGCAGGACATTCGCGAAGCCCTGAAGATGATGCGCGCCAAGGACAAGGAATTCCTTGAAACGCTCCAGAAATATGAAAAGGACGGACCCGAGTTGGACACCTACCGCGAGACCCTCGAAGACGCCATTGACGGCACCAAGGACGCCATCTCCGATGCCGACGATGCCGAAAAACAGGCTACGCCCGGCCCCGTGCGGAGAAAGCCCTCTTGAACGAGGCCCAGCGCAGCAAGCGGGCGGTTCCCGGCGGCGAACGTATCTTTCATCGCATCTACACCCGGCTCGGATGTCTCGGCCGCCCTCCGCATTTCGTCGTGGAATATCATCCCTACACCGACCTCACCCACACCATCCGCCTGCGTGAGGATACCGCGCACGTCCGCCTCTCCGACGTGCTGCGCGACGCGCCCCCAACCGTCGTCGAAGCGGCCGCCGCGATCCTGCTGGGGCGCCTCTACAGACGGCGTCCGCCAAGCGACCTCGTCGAAACCTACCGCCGGTTTTCCTATGCCGGCAAGACTCGCCGGCGCCTGCTGAAGCTGCGGAAAAAGCGCGCGCGCAGCGCCGAGCACAGGCCCGCGGGCGCGCATCACGATCTGGCTCCGCTCTTCGACGTGCTCAACGCGCGTTACTTCGGCAATGCACTCGAGCGCCCGCGCCTGGGATGGAGCCCGCGTGCCTGGCGTTCGCAGTTGGGCTGCTTTGACCCCGCGCTCCATCAAATCGTGTTGAATCGCCAGCTCGATAGCGACGCGATTCCCGAATACGTGGTCGCCTACGTCCTCTATCACGAGATGCTCCACCTCAAGCACCCCATGAAGTTCGCCCGCTGCCGCCGCGAATCCCATTCGCCCGAATTCCGCCGCGAAGAAAAAATCTTCGCCGATTACGCCCGCGCCATGAAATTCCTCGACCGCTTCCCGCCAGCGTGAGTAACGGGTCTGCCGCGCCGCAAGGCTCTGCAAGCGTCCCGCGCGTTTCGCAAGGCTCCGCACCCGGCTCGCGCGCCCCGATAGGTTTGCGGGTGCCCGACCCTTCGATCTCAAGGGTGGGGTCGTTGACGTTGCCCCGTCGGCGCACAAGCGAGCCGCGCGGAACCCGGCACGCCGGGCGTCCCGCTTTGCCTTAAATTGCCCTCCTGAAGAGCGCAGCGACGTAGGATTCCCGTGGCACCGGCACTCCTGCCGGTGCTCCAAAAGTCAGGCGCACGCGCCGGCTTCTTTCCGACAGAGTGAAGCGACGATATGGTTTCCGTTGTCGCCTTTGCCTTTTCGGGTGCCCCATCCTTGCGGTTTTCGCAAGGGTGGGTCTGCAACCGCCCGCAACCCTCGTGGAACCGGCCCCCGCGCGTTTAAGCCCCGAACCCATGTCGTCACCCCTGACCAACACGGTGTCATCCCGAACGAGAGGGATCTGCATTTTCCTTTTCCGGCGCCAGGGACCGCCTTTGGAGCGATGCGCGCTGTTGAAAACCCCCAATGCCCCGCTCCACAATCCGAAAATCAATGTATATTGATAGAGTCACCCCGGAACCGCATGGGTTACCTCTGCATTCACGGCCACTTCTACCAGCCCCCCCGCGAGAACCCGTGGCTGGAGGCTATCGAACTCCAGGACTCCGCGCACCCGTATCACGATTGGAACGAACGCATCACCGCGGAGTGCTACGCCACCAACACCGCCGCGCGCATCCTGGACGGCACAGGCCGCATTCTCAGGATCGTAAGCAACTACCCCAAGATCAGCTTCGATTTCGGCCCCACCCTGCTCTCCTGGCTGGAATTGCGCGCCCCCAAGGTCTACCAGGCCATCCTCGACGCCGACAAAATAAGCCGCGAGCAGTCGTCGGGGCAGCACGGCTCGGCCATGGCGCAGGCGTTACAACCACATGATCATGCCGCTCGCGAACCGGCGAGACAAAATCACCCAGGTCGTCTGGGGCATTCGCGACTTCGAGCACCGCTTCGGGCGCTCTCCCGAAGGCATGTGGCTCCCCGAAACCGCGGTCGACACCGAGACCCTCGAAATTCTCGCCGAACACAAGATCCGCTTCACCGTTCTTGCCGCGCGGCAGGCCCGCCGCGAATCGAAAATCGGCGGGCGCGTCTGGAAGGACGTCTTCGGCGAGCGTATCGACCCCTCGATGGCTTATCTGTGCCGCCTCCCTTCCGGCCGGGACGATCAACTTTTCTTTTACGACGGCCCCATTTCGCGCGCCATCGCTTTCGAGAATCTGCTCGCCAGCGGCGAAGGAGTTCGTCGAGCGCCTCATGTCCGGTTTCGCCGAGGACGTGCGGCCCTGGCCCGAACTGGTCCACGTCGCTACCGACGGCGAGACCTTCGGCCACCATCACAAAATGGGCGAAATGACCCTGGCCTTCGCCCTCGACTCCATCGAAGCGCGCGAACTCGCCAAAATCATCAACTACGCCGAATACATGGAGCGACACCCGCCGATTCATCGCGTGGAGATTATGGAAGACAGCTCGTGGAGCTGCGTCCACGGCATCGAGCGCTGGCGCAGCAATTGCGGCTGCAACTCCGGCGGGCACCCGGGCTGGAACCAGGAATGGCGCGCGCCCGCTGCGCGCAGGCGCTCGACTGGCTGCGCGACACAGTCGCGTCGCGCTTCGAGGAGAAGGGTCTTCCGCTATTCGCGGATCCGTGGGCCGCGCGCGACGACTACATCAGCGTGGTTCTCGATCGCTCGCCTGAGAATATCGGCCGTTTCTTCCGCGCCCATGCCGCCCGCGAACTCGACCGCCGAGGACCGCGTCACCGGGCTCAAGCTCCTCGAAATGCAGCGCCACGCCATGCTCATGTACACGAGCTGCGGCTGGTTCTTCGACGAACTCTCGGGCATCGAGACGGTGCAGTGCATTCAATACGCCGGGCGCGTAATCGATCTGGCGGAACAACTATTCTCCGGGGAAATCGAGGCGGCCTTCCTCGAAAAACTCTCGCTGGCCAAAAGCAACATCCCGGACCACATCGACGGCGCTCACATCTACAACCGGTGCGTGAAGCCGGCCGTCGTCGACCTGCGCAAGGTCGCCGCGCACTATGCCATTTCCTCGGTGTTCGAGCCGTCCACCGAATTGCGCCGCATCTATTGCTACAACGTCGAGCGCGAGGACTACAAAGTCCACGAGCAGGAGAACAACAAGCTGGCCGTCGGCCGCATCCGCATCTGCTCCACGATCACCAACGAATCCGCGCTGCTGAGTTTCGCGGCGCTGCACCTGGGCGATCACCAGGTAAAAGTAGGCGTGCGCGAGTCTCCGGAAGACGCCGCCTACGTGGACGCCGTGAGCGGGCTGACGGAAGCTTTCTCCACCGCCGGCGCCGCCGAAATTCTTCAGCGCCTCGACGAGGTTTTTGCCGGCGAAACGGATTCGCTGCACTCGCTCTTCAAAGACGAGCAGCGCAAGATTCTCGAGCTGATTCTCGGCCCGCGCATGGCCGAGGCGGAAACCGCGCACGTCCGCCTCTACGATCGCAACGCCAATCTCATGCGCTACCTCACCAGCCTCCAGATTCCGCTGCCCAAGGCCTTCCGCGCCTCCGCCGAATTCGCGCTGAACAGCCATCTGCGCCGCGAATTTCTATCCGACGCGCCCACCCTTGAAAAAATCGCGCCGCTGATCGAAGAAGCCAAGGCCGTCAACGTGCAGCTCGACGTGCCCACGCTCGAATACGCGCTGCGCAACACGCTCGAGCGCATGGCCGAAAAGCTCGCCACTTCCCCGGCCGACCCGCAGGCCCTGTCGCGTTTTCGGGCCGCCGTCGAACTCGCCTGTTCCCTGCCCTTCCCGGTTAATCTGTGGCAGGTGCAGAATCTTTTCTACGAGCAACTGCGCTTCCCCAGCCGCAAATCGTCCACTGGAAAGCAAAAGGTTCTTGCGCCAGGCTTGGCCGCCGATTTTGCCAAACTCGGCGAAACCCTGCTCTTCACGCCCCAGGCCCTGGACGAAATGATTCAACTGCCCGCCGCCGACTAAATTATTTCGCGCGTCCGTTCCGGCCCGCGCCCGCCGCTCGCCGCTATTCGATTCGCACAAACGCCATGCAGCACGAAGGCATGCGGTTCGCCAAGGTTTCATTTCAGATAGGTGCGGACGATTTCGATGAGGTCCTCGGTAGCTTCTTTACCCGCGTTGTTCTTGCGCGGCATGTGATTACGGATATGGTCCTCCATCAGCTCAGCCATAAGGCCGTTAATCGCTCCCCGTGCCGCTGCAAGCCGCTGCAGGATATTTGAACATTGCTCATGTTCGTTCAGGCCGCGGAGCACGCTTTCTAGCTGTCCAATTATCTTTCTTGTCCGGTTGAGCAAATCTAGTTCTTCGCGAGACACGTGTGACATTATCGTTGACTACCCTCCGTGGGTATGGTATCAGAAAAAGTCGCTATGCTGCATGGAGATTAATAAAGTTCCGATAAAGATTGTGAGCCGCTTTATGCGAGAGACGAAGCGAAGCCTGTAATGCTTCTGTAATGTCTCTGCCCCATAGTGGTTCCTTTTGACTTCATGCTCCCCTGCTTCTTGTATCAGTCAAAGCAGTTTTGTGCTCCGCAGGTGGATTCGGGGCCGAGTTCGGTGACGAATTGGATTTATGTTGCCTGGATATGGGTTTTGTTACTCGTGTCGCGATGTGAGGAGGATTATATGAACGGGTCGTTCCAAAACTTATCTCGCGGCGCAATTCTGACTCTGGTTTTGTGCGGCAGCAGCTTTGCACAGAACGCACTGACGTGGCAGGAAGTGCGGGATAAGTTCGAGTCGGCAAACCCTACACTGCGGGCTGGACAGATTGGACTCGATGAGTCCCGCGCCGAGGAAACCACTGCGTATCTTCGCCCCAATCCAAACCTCAACGTTGCCGTCGACCAGATCAATCCCTTCACAACTCAGCCCTCGCCATCCGGCACGGGCGGGAATTCCTACCAGCCGTTTGCGTTTGCCCTGCCGTACGGGAGTGTGAGCTACCTGCACGAGCGCGGCCACAAACGCGAACTGCGCCTGGAGAGCGCGCAGAAGGCTACAGGAATCGCCGTCTCACAACAAAGTGATCTGGAAAGAAACCTCATTTTCGATCTTAGAACGGGTTTCGTTCAAACCCTCCAAGAGAAGGCCATCCTGGATCTGGCGAGACAAAACCTCATGTATTACGATCACGTCCTGCAAGTGAACCGTGATCGCTTTAATTCCGGGGCGATCGCGCGAGTTGATTTGGACCGTTTAGAGCTGCAGCGCGTTCAATATGAGTCCGATTTACAAACGGCGGAAGTTAATCTTCGGACGGCCAAAATACAGCTCGAGGCACTCTTGAATGAGCGCACGCCGGTTGACCAGTTCGATGTCACCGGCTCGTTTGATTTTTCGCAGCAGCTTCCCGCCCTTGACGACATCCGTCAGGCCGCTCTCGATACCCGGCCCGATTTGAAAGCCGCGATGCAATCGGTCGATAAAGCCACGACGGATCACCGGCTGGCTGTCGCCAACGGCTCGACCGACCCTACGTTCAACGTGGATGTCGCCCGCAATCCACCAATCCCAGCCTACTTCGGAGTTGGCGTCAGCATCCCGCTGCGCATTTTTGATCGCAACCAAGGCGAAAAGCTGCGCACGCAGCTCGATATTGATCGCAATGAGAAACAAATGGAAGCCACGCGTGCCCAGGTGTTTGCGGATGTGGATTCCGCCTATGCGACATTGGATAGCTCTGTGGTGCTTCTCCAGCCCTATAAGGACCGTTACCTGAAACAAGCCCAAAGCGTCCGAGACACCATTGAGTTTTCCTACCAACGAGGTGCCGCCTCGCTGCTCGATTTTCTTGGCGCGCAGGCAGATTACCGCAGCGTCGAGCTTACTTATTTGAACTTGGTTGCTTCCTACTTACAGGCGGCGAACCAGCTAAACCTGGCCGTAGGACGCGAGGTGATTCCATGAAACGCGCCAGCCGCGACCTTTTGACTTGTCTAACCTTATCCTTCATTGCCAGCTCGCTGCTCGCGGGTTGTGGCAACGCCAATACTGACCCGAACGCGGGTGCCCCGCCGCCGTTGAGGGTCGAACGCGCAGACCCCAACACATTCCAGGTGGAGCACCCCGAGCAGTTTCCGCTAACGGCAGCCGTGGAACACCTGAGCACGTCGCAATTGAAAGTCACGGCGACGATCAATCCGGACATTTCCAAAAGCGTCCCCGTGATTTCCCTGGCGACCGGACGCGTTGTTGAGATTCATGCGCGGCTGGGTGATGCGGTCAGGAGAGGACAGCTCTTATTACGCGTCGAGAGCGCGGATCTCTCCGGAGCTTTTTCAGATTATCGCAAAGCCGTCGCCGACGAGCAGCTCGCGCGCACTCAACTCGACCGCTCCAAGGAACTTTACGGACGAGGGGCTATTTCCCTGAATGACTTGCAAGTTGCCCAGGACACTGAGGACAAAGCAACGGTAGACGTGGAGAACACGACCGAACACATCCGCGTCTTGGGGGGTGATTTGAGTAACCCGAGCGCCGTGGTCGATATCCGCGCTCCCATCGCGGGGTTTATTACAGACCAGGAAGTGACGAACGCGGCCGGTGTCGCCGGTTTAGGCGCTCCCAACCCTTTTACGATCTCGGATCTCTCGACCGTTTGGGTCCTCTGCGACGTGTACGAAGACGATCTTCCGACAGTGCGCGTCGGTGACACCGCAGAAGTTCGTCTAAATGCCTACCCGGACAGGCCTTTCACGGGACGGATCAGCGATATCGGTCCAGTTCTCGATCCCAACATTCGCACCGCAAAGGTGCGAATTGAAGTGCCCAATCCAGGACTGATGCGAGTCGGGATGTTTGCGACTGCCACATTTCACGGGAAAAGACAGGAAAAGTCGGCTGCCGTGCCTGCGAATGCAATCTTACATTTGCACGATCGCGACTGGGTTTACGTCCCTGCCGGCAGTGGGCAATTTCACCGGGTAGAGGTCAATGCCGGCGACACCCTGCCCGGAAACATGCAAGTAATCTTGAGCGGAATTACATCGGGTCAACAAGTGGTCGTAAATGCGCTGGATTTTCAGAACACGGTGGAACAGTAATGATACGACCCTTCGTCGATTTCGCTCTTAATAATCGCTTCGTCGTTCTCGCGCTGGCTGTAATTCTTTTCATCGGCGGCGTCATCTCCTTCAAGAGGCTACCCGTCGAAGCCTACCCGGATGTCGCCAACACGTGGGTCCAGGTCATCACTCAATGGCCTGGCCGCGCGGCCGAGGAAGTCGAGCAGCAGGTCACGATACCCATCGAAATCCAGATGAACGGAATTCCATACCTCCTGCATGTGCGATCTGCGTCCTTGGCTGGTCTGTCTGTTGTGAATCTTATTTTCGACGACGACTCGGATAATGATTGGGACCGCCAGAAAGTGCTGGAGCGGCTTTCCCAGGTCACGTTGCCGCCCAATGTGTCGGCGCAGATCGGACCCGATTTCAGTCCAATCGGGTCCGTTTATTGGTATACGGTGAAGAGTACCAATCCTAACTACGACCTTATGGAGCTCAAGTCTCTGCAGGATTGGGTGATCACCAAATACCTCAAGGCCGCGCCAGACGTCGTAGATGACTCTTCCTTCGGAGGGCTCACCCGGGAATATCAAATCCGCGTGGACCCCGACAAGTTGGTGTCTTACGGGTTAAGCCTCGCGCAAATCGAGCAGCAGTTGTCGAACACAAACGCAAACGGCGGAGGCAGCTTCATCGAGCAGGGGTTACAGCAAATCAACGTCCGCGAAGTCGGATTAGTCAGAAACGTGCAAGATATTCAAAAAACCGTCCTCAAGACGAACAAGGGCACGGCCATACGCGTAAAGGACATTGGGACCGTCACCCAGGGTGCCAAGATTCGCCTGGGGCAGATTGGCTGGGCGATCCATCGTTCGGACGGCGTGGTGGTGGACAACAATGATGTGGTAGAGGGGATCGTGTTCATGCGCAAGGGAGCGGACACGGCGACGACGATGGCGGGTATCCATGCGGCCGTGCAGAAGCTCAACGATCGGATACTGCCACCCGGCGTGAAAATCGTCCCCTATCTGGACCGCGACGACCTGGTTCATTTCACGACGCACACCGTGCTGCACAATCTCGCGGACGGAATGATCCTCGTCGTCATCGTTCTCTTCATTTTCCTTGGCAACATCCGCGGCGCCATCATCGTCTCCTTCACGATACCCTTTGCTCTGCTGTTTGCCGCAATTTGCCTCGACGCCCGGCATATTTCTGCCAACTTGCTGTCTTTAGGTGCGTTGGACTTCGGGATGGTCGTCGATGGGGCAGTGGTGATGGTCGAGAATATCTCTCGCCACCTCAACCACCCGGATGAGGATCACCGCATCCCTATCGAGCGCATCCGCGAGGCCGCACATGAGGTCCAACGGCCTGTGTTCTACGCCATCGCCATCATCATTACGGCCTACCTGCCGATCTTCACCCTGCAACGCGTTGAAGGGAAATTGTTCAAGCCGATGGCTTGGACAGTGGCTTTCGCTCTACTGGGAGCTTTGATCTTTTCCATGATGGTCGCCCCGGCGCTGGCCAGCCTCCTTTTCCGGTCTGGCGTGAAGGAGTGGAAGAACCCTGTGATGAGTTACGTGACAGCCCGTTATAGGACAGCGGTGACCTGGGCGATTCGCAATCGTCCGGTGACGATTGTTTCTGCCCTTATCTTATTTCTGCTGGCGGTTTACCTGGCCTTCGGAGGCGTGATCGGCTCCGAATTTCTGCCCCATTTGGATGAAGGCGCTCTTTGGGTTCGCGGCACACTGGCCATGAGTGTTGGTCCAACCGATAGCGCAAGCGTAGCGGAGAGAACTCGCGAAGTGCTTTGTTCCTTTCCGGAAGTTCCTCGGGTCGTAGACCAGATCGGGCGGCCAGATGACGGCACGGATACGACTGGATTCTTCAACATGGAATTCTTCGTTGATCTCCTGCCGAAGGAACAATGGCGGCCGGTTTTCCATCAAAACAAAGATCTTCTGATTGCGGCGATGAACCAGCAATTGGAGAAGATCCCCGGGGTGTTCTGGGGCTTCTCTCAGCCGATCTCCGATAATCTTGAAGAGGCGGTCAGTGGAGTCAAAGGCGCGCTTGCGGTGAAGATTTACGGGGACGATTTGAAGAAACTGGAAAACACTGGAGATCAGATTGTCAACGTAATGCGCAACATTCAAGGCGTGGAGGATTTGGGAATGTTTCGGGTTCTCGGTCAACCGAACCTCAATTTCGAGGTCGATCGCGAGCAAGCGGCGCGCTTCGGGATCAATGTCTCCGACGTGCAGGATGCCATTCAAACCGCGGTAGGAGGGAACGCTCTAAATCAAGTTCTGGTGGGAGAGCAGCGATACGACCTCGTTCTGCGATATCTGCCGGAATATCGGGATACAAAAGAGGCCATTGAAAAAATCCGACTCCTCGCCCCTAGCGGTGAGCGCGTCTCCCTGGCACAGCTAACGACTGTGAATGAGACAGATGGAGGTTCGGAGATTTATCGCGAGGCCAATTCGCGTTACGTCGCGGTTAAATTCAGCGTGCGCGGCAGAGACTTGGGAAGCACCGTCGAGGAAGCAGTCCGGAAGGTGAACTCGGAAGTGAAACTGCCGGCAGGTTATACGATTGACTGGGCGGGCGAGTATGAAAGTCAGCAGCGCTCGGAGCGACGCCTGTTGATAGTGCTTCCAGCGACAGTTCTAGCGATCTTCATCATTTTGTATGCGATGTTCCGATCGGTTAAGTGGGCCCTTCTTATTTTGACGAACGTCGCAATGGCTCGTCTCGGAGGACTGCTAGCGTTGCTGATCACCCATACGAACTTCAGCGTTTCCTCCGGCGTGGGCTTCCTGGCGCTTTTCGGCGTATCTGTTCAAACCGGCGTCATTATGGTTGAGTACATCAATCAACTTCGCGCCAGAGGATATACAACCGAAAGATCTGCCATAGAAGGGGCGGTTCTCAGGCTTCGTCCGATTCTGATGACCATGCTGGTGGCAACCTTGGGTTTGCTCCCTGCGGCGCTTTCGCACAACATTGGATCGGATTCACAGCGTCCTTTTGCTATTGTAATCGTCGGAGGTCTTATCTCCGACCTGCTTATGAGCATCTTCCTCCTGCCGACGCTCTACACGTGGTTCGCGCGTCGCGGTGACATGCTTCCCGAACCGGAAACTGAGGGGGCAGTGTGATCGGCCCTTACCTGATTGCCGCCTGGCACGAGGAAGGGTTCCAATTATGACCAAGGCTGAGGTCTGCGCGCTCATTCAGGAGATCGGCATAATTCCTGCTATCAGAGTTTCATCGGCTGAGGATGCACACTTTGCGGCTGACACAGTCGCGGGAGGGGGCATCCCGATTGTCGAAATCACCACGACGGTGCCCGAAGCCGTGAAGTTGATCGCGCACCTTGTCCGTTACCATCCAAAAATGGTGGTTGGTGCTGGAACCGTGTTGAATATGGACATGGCCTGCAAGTGCGTCGATGCTGGTGCGAGCTTTCTTACGAGCCCTGGACTCAATCGGAAGATTGTGGAATTTGCGGCCCAAAAGGAAACCGCCGTTCTGCCCGGCGCCCTGACGCCGACCGAGGTGATTGAAGCGTGGGAAGGGGGAGCTGACTTCATCAAGGTTTTTCCCTGTGCGCAAGTTGGTGGAGACAAATACATCAAGGCTCTGAAAACCTCCTTACCGCAAATCCTGCTCGTAGCAGCGGGGGGTGTCACGCAACATACCGCGGAGAGTTTCATTGTGGCGGGAGCTACGGCAATCGGCGTGGGTACGGAACTGATCCCGGCAGACGCGATTGAGCATCGTGAATCCGAGCGAATCCAAGAACTGGCGCAGCGGTTTCTGGGTTTTGTAAGAGATGCCCGCCAGCGGTTAGCGCCACCGAAGGAAAGACTTAAAATGCCGAAGACTGATTTCCTAAAGCTCGATAAACAATTGCCAAACACTACGGGAGCGGGCGGGAAATGATCAGGCAAAGCGCTCGATCGCTTTACAACCAGTAGCATATTCGCAAAAGCCTCGATTTCGCTGGCGAACAAACTCCGCTCTTCGTCTCCGCGCACCCCTTATGGGCAGGAGAGATCCCTCGCTCGCTGCGCTCCGCTCGGGATGACGACGCTCATCGCGTCGTCAGCTTTGCGATCTTCGCCTGCACCTTCTTTGCATCCGGCGCATGCGGATACACCTGCAAATATTCCCTGTAGTACTTCACCGCGTTTGCCTTGTCGCCCCTTTTCTCGTAGATCTGCGCGAGCAGCATGCGCGGCTTCGCGTAATCGGCTTTGAGCTGGATGGCGTCCTCGAAGCGGCTGATCGCGGCGTCCATGTCGCCCTTGTGCATGTAAAACGTCCCCACGTCGACGTCCTGCTCGGCCGGCAGCGGATTGTATTTAGGCAGTTCCGGCGGCGCCTCTTTCACCGCAGTCGTCGAGGACGAAGAGGACGACCATCCGGAATCCTTGTCGTCGGCTTTCTGATCGGGTGATTTCTGATCGGGCGATTTCTGGCCGGGCGCCTTTGAATCGGACTGCTTCTGGTCGGACTGGCTCCCATCTCCCTGGTTCGCATCGGGCTGGTCGCCAGACTCGCCCTGCTGGCTCTTTGGCGTCGGCGAGTCGCCCTGGTCCTGTTGCTTTTGCTGATCGCTCTGCCCGCTCTGACCATTCTGCCCTGCTGAATCCGGTTGCTTTTGGTCTTGTTGCGGCGCGCACCACGCCGGCCGCATCAAAGGAAATATCAGCAGCGTGGACAGAATGAACAGCCGTCGGATTGTCCGTCTCATTGTCTGGCGCATCGTCATCTAATCGGCTTAGACACCTTTGATATCATTGGAGTTGTCTCCCGAACAGCCCAAGGCTGCCGCTCCGCGTCTATTCTAACTCTGGCGCGCATCAATGTGGCGCGTTGCATTGCGGCGCTCCACAGTTAGCACAGTGAGCGCTCCAAAATGAGCGTTCCACAATGACGGCCGCCAAACTGTAAGCTGCCGGGGTAAGCGTCGCACCAATGGAACTCCGCGAAAAAGTCGCCAGTTTGCCTTTGCAGCCCGGGGTGTACCTGTTCCAGGACGCCGGCGGCGCCATCCTCTACGTCGGCAAGGCGCGTTCGCTGCGCAGCCGCGTGCGCTCCTATTTTCTCGAAGCCCGCTGGCAGGACGCCAAGACCGGCTCGCTCGTCCGCGAGATCGCCGACCTCCAGTACATCGTCGTCGACAACGAGAAAGAGGCCCTGGCGCTCGAAAACAACCTCATCAAGCAGCACAAGCCCAAGTTCAACGTGCTGCTCCGCGACGACAAGACCTACCCATACATCCGCTACACGGCCTTCGAAAAATATCCGCGCGTCTACGTCACCCGGCGCCTGAAAAAAGACGGCTCGATTTATTTCGGCCCCTACTTCCCCGCCCGCCTCGCCTATCGATGGTGCATCTGATCCACAAGCATTTTCTGGTGCCGTCGTGCACCGTCGACCTCGAACGCAACCACCCGCGCCCGTGCCTGCAGTATTACATTCACCGCTGCCTGGGTCCGTGCGTGGACGCGCTGGTCACCGACGAGCGCTATGCCGAAGCCGCTCGCGATGTGAAACTGTTTCTCGAAGGCCGCCGCAGCGATTTGCAGAGCAGCCTGAAAGAGCGCATGCAGCGCGCCTCCGACGAGCAGCATTACGAAGAGGCCGCCGGCTACCGCGACCTGCTGCGCACGCTCGACGAGATGGAGCAGCGCCAGAAGATCGCCGCCGCCGAAGGCGACGACACCGACGTGCTCGCCTGGTACGCCGAGCCGCCGCAGGTGGCCGTGAACCTGTTCCACCTGCGCGGCGGCCGCGTGGTCGACCGGCGCGATTTCTACTGGGAAGACCTCGAAGAGTTCAATCCCGGCGAGTTTCTGCCGTCGCTGCTCAAGCAGCTTTATCTGGATGCGGCCTATCTCCCGCGCTACATCCATGTGCCCACGGGTTTTGAGGATTGCGAGCTGCTGGAGGAGGTGTTCAGCGAGCAGGCCGGCCATCGCGTGGAGATCGCGCACCCGCAGCGCGGCCAGAAGTACGCGTTTCTCGAGCTGGTCGAGAAGAACGCGAAGCATTCGTTCATGCAGCGTTTCCGCGTGCTCAAGCCCAGCGCGCAGACGATTGCCGAGTCGCTTGAAACCGCCCTCGGGCTGCCCGAGCCGCCCAAGCGCATCGAGTGCTTCGACATTTCGCACATTCAGGGGTCGGACACGGTCGCGTCCATGGTGGTGTGGGAAGACGGGCGGATGAAAAAGTCCGCCTACCGCAAGTTCATCATTCGCGGCCAGGCCATGCCCGAAGGTCCGGAAAAAGACGCCGGTCTGCTGCGCGACGACTTCGCCAGCATGCGCGAGACGATCGAGCGGCGCTACAAGCGCGTCCTCGAAGAAAACCAGCCCATGCCGAGCCTCATCCTCATCGACGGCGGCATCGGGCAGCTCCACGCGGCGGCGCAGGCGCTCGACAAGCTCGAAATCATCAACCAGCCCATGGCCAGCATCGCCAAAAAGGAGGAAATCCTCTACATCCTGGGGCGCGAGGACGAGCCGGTCGCGCTCGACCACCATTCCCCCGTGCTGCACCTGATCCAACAGATTCGCGACGAGACGCACCGCTTCGCCGTAACGTTTCATCGCCAGCGGCGCTCCAGCCAGCGCCTCCGCACCTCGCTCACGGAAATCCCCGGCGTAGGCGCACGCACCGCCGTGCGTCTGCTGCGCCGCTACGGCAGCGTCGCCCGCCTCCGCCAGCTCACCGTCGAGGAACTCGCCGCCGAGCTCCCCCGCAACCGCGCCCAGCGCGTCTACGACGTGCTGCATGGCATAAGCGCCCCCGACGCGCCCCCGCCAGAATCCACCGCCTAGCCGAGCGGAAGCGGATTTCCAGTGGCGCAGCCCCCTGTTCCTCCCGCGGCGGAAGGGCCTGCGGGAGCCGGATCCTTTATTATCAATGACTTGGTGGCTTCGTTTCGTAATTTTGCATTTTGCGGGGGGACGAAGCAGGGGAGGTAGAGGAGGCTGAGGAATTAAAGGAGGTAGAGGAGCCGCTCCCGGAGCCCGGTTGATGGCATGGCTGGAGCCATGACCTGCAATGCCGCGTCGGGCGGGCTGCCCTGCCGTGCGCGTTTTGAGGTTTGTCGACATGTGTCCGAGGTTACGTGTAGCACGCCGCGGGGCGCGTTGTCAGAATGGCTTTCGTGTGGTGTTTTCGCCTCTTTTGCCTGTGGGTACACTTGTGGTTATGATGGATGAGGAAGAAAGGCGCTACCGTGCGCTATACGACAAAACAGATCAAAGCGAAGGTCGCGCGGGGTGAAGACCGCACGGACTGGCGCAGAGTGAACGCTCTGACCGGCAAGAAGCTCGAAGCCTCCATAAAATCCGATCCCGACGAGCCAGGCAGCGAGCCCGACTGGACGCGAACCGTCGCGGATCTCCCAGCTCCAAAGGACCACATCAACATCCGCATCGACCATGACGTGCTGCAATGGTTCAAATCCCGCGGGAAAGGCTACCAGACACTGATGAACAATGTTCTGCGCGCCTTCGTAAAATCCCGCCAGCACCGTTCCACCCGCTCATAGCCTGGCGAAACTCCGTAATTTAGTGGCGCAGCCTTCTACATGGTTTTGAACTCTTGGAGTCAACGGAGTCAGCCCGCGGTGATAAAATCGGGCCTTGGAGCGTCGTGACGGCGGTGATTTCACACTTAGCCGCTCGAAGGAAACTCGCGGTCGCATGTCAGAGATCGAGCAAGCTTTCTTTGCACTTGAAACCCTAGTTGGCTCCTACGACCCAATTTCGCTTTTGAGCCAATTGACCGCTACTTTTCTCTTCGTACCTGAAGATGAGTTTCAGGGAGAGGATGGGGATGTGGTCGAATGGCAGCAACGAATGGAGTTCCTCGTCGCTTTCATCCTCGTTAGGCCCTATCCCTCTCAAGCAGCTCAAGTCGTAGACGGCACAGCAATCGGGCTCATTGAGGAAGTGCTGAAGAAATACTTCCATGTGGTTACGAGACAACTCGTTTTTGAAGCCACTCGAACCTCAGAGAAGGACCTGTTGCTGGCTGAAGCCAAAATCCATTCCTTGCACGTTCGTGGGGATGCCTACCCTCACCAGTTCTACGCTTTCGCTCAAGAGCTATACGGACCACATGATGATTGGTTTCGGCAGCATTATGGCTTTACTATCGCCGAAGGAATAAATCTAGCTCAGGCACTTGGTCAATATTACGAAGAGCGGTTCAACCGATCCCTTGAGCAATCGCGAGACGATGCACGTGCAAAGGCAGCAGAATTAATTGCTAGTAATGAAGCCACGGAAGATCAGAGGTCTGATCTAGAGCGGAAGATTTTTTGTGCGCTCCATTTTGGGGAAGCTGAAGGGCTACTAGGCTTCACTTCGGGGGAAATCTCGCAATATTCAGGAGTTCCGATCGAAACCTGCCAGCTCTTCCTCAATAGGATGTCGCAGGAGTTCGGTCACCGGAACCCCAGATTCCCCGCTTCCTTCACGGAACCGACAACAGCGGCATGGGACTATAACACCTTAAACGAGCGGCCCATCGTCAGGCGTGGGAATAAGCATTGGCTCTTCGTGCCGCCCTTACTGCGCTCATCTCTCCTAAACACTTTTTACTTCGACATCATCCGCGATGATGACTATGGGCCTACTTTTAACGCGGCGCGCGGTACTTATTTGGAAGCGACAACTGCCAAATGCCTAAATCGTATATTCCCTCCGGGTATGACGCTGCTAAATCCGTTCTATCCCAACGGCGAAGAGATGGCCGACGTTATGGTGTTGCATGACCACAAGATACTTTTGTTCCAGTGCAAGTTTAAGCCCCTGACCCATCGTGCGAGAACTGGCGCGGACTTCGACGCGCTCCGAACCGACCTGCGGGGTGCAATCGCAGACTCATTCCAACAGGGCATCCGGGCGCGGGACTATCTGCGGGCCAACAGACAGGCTCAGTTTGTCTTCCAGGGAAAGACCTTCGTGATTGATATGGATCAGATTAACGAGATTTATCTCGTCGGCATCACCTCGATGCCGTTTCAAAATCTCGCAGCCCGATTTGCTAATACAAATGGGGCATTGGGGCTTTTCTCCGAGAATGAATACCCCTGGTCGCTCTCACTAGGATGTTTGGACGTACTCACACAGGTCCTAAGTACACCCGGCCACTTTATCCACTACGCGCAGCGAAGGCGACAGGTTGAAGCAACGCCGTTTCGGGTACAAGCAGATGAAATGGACTATCTTGGTTTCTACCTGTCGCACGGAATGCGTTTTGACCTTGAAGACTTCGCAGGCATGAACGACGTAGCTCTCTCTGGGTTTTCGAATGATGTCGATCGTTGGGTCCATGAAACATTCGAGCTAAATCATCAGGTCGAACCTCCAAGCTCGCCCATGCCGAATGGATTCTCTGACTTCCTAAGGGATGCTGAACGTACTCAGAATGACGACAGAACTGACTGTGCGATCGCCCTGCTTGATCTAGGCTCGCCGGCTCGCAAAAGATTCATGGAAATGGTCACGCAAACAAAAGCTCGCACAATAGAAGACAAAGGCCTCCATTCCGTTAGCTTGCTTTTGAAAGAAGGCAAGCGAGGGCTTTCGTTTTTGAGCTTCGACGCACACTTGGACAGAAATCGGCTCTTTGAGCAAGTAGCTAGCTTCGCGATGATTAAGAAATACGAGGCAAAGTGCGACGAATGGGTCGGGTTTGGTTGGGACATTGCAAGCGACAAGGTGGTGGACGTTGCATTCTTCGTCTCGCAAAAGTGGAGTTATGACGAAGAAGTAGAGCGACTGGTTAAAGAGAAACTTCGCCCCGGCCACCGAATCGAGTTGTAAAGATGTGAAAACACATGTCCGTATCTTCGAAGACGCGGCAGGCTGCGCGGCACTTCGAGGAGGGCGGCAAGTAAAAAAAGTGTTGCAAGAGAGATCCCTCGTCGCTTCGCTCCTCAGGATGACAATGTAAGGAAAATGGGCGGCGAGGCGTCAGATGGCGGGGGTGCGCTCCCAAGGGGCGGGGACTTTTACTGAGGGCATGCCGGCGGCGGTGGCGGCGCGGATGCCCATGTCGGTGTCTTCGAAGACGAGGCAGGCTTCCGGGGGGACTTCGAGGCGGGCGGCTGCGACGAGATAAGCTTCGGGGTCGGGCTTGGGCTTGGCGTAGTCTTCCGAGCAGACCAGGGTGTTGAAGCGGTCGAGGAGATTGACGAGCGAGAGCGAGGCGGTTACGGCTTCCCTGCTGCCGCCAGAGACGACTGCGAAGGGGATGCGTCCGTGCTGGGCCTCGATGTGCTCGAGGACTTCGGGAACCACTTTCAACTGCGGGAGCAATTCGAAGAACCGCTTTTCCTTCTCCTGCGTGACAGCCTCGACGGGCATGCGCAGCCCCTGCCTTTCGTTCAGCAAGCGCACGATCTGGTCGGTGGGCATGCCGCCCAGGGCGTAGAAAAGGTCTTCGTCGAAGGTGCAGTTCCACTGGCCCAAGGCTTTCTGCCAGGCGATGTAGTGAAGCGGCATCGAGTCGGTGATGGTGCCGTCGCAGTCGAAGAGGTAGGCGCTGAAGGAACCTGGGGGCAGTTTGAGTTTCATGCGCTGGGTCAATTTTCTTTCAGGGCCTTTCGCTTTTTTTGCTTACCGCTTTATTTTACCCGAAGCTGGGCGCGGCGCGCGGAGCGCTGTTTGGAGGCTCGCGGAAAAGGCACCGCGAGCGGGTGTCACTGTGCTGCCTTGAATGGCAACTTAAAAGCAAAAGCGGGAAGGCGTGGGGCTGGCGAGACACCGGCCTGGTGGTTGTGGGCGGTTGCAGTCCCACCCTTGCAAACACCGCAAGGATGGGGCACCCGAAAAGGCAACAGCGATGGCACATGCAGGTCCTTCGTCGCTGCGCTCTTCTAAATGGCAGCCATAGGCGAATGCGGCGCGGGCGAGCGGCCCGCCAATGCTGCTTCTTTCCCCTTTTCATGGCGATACGGGAGGCGCCGCGCGCGGATCGAGGGCGTATTTCGTCTACATTACTCATCGGAGCAAGAATCAGGAATCGGCCGGATTTGCAGTTGTCGCGATGCAACGTACCTTGCTTGTGGGAGAGGTGACATGAAAGCAAGGACCACCGCAGTATTATCCGCTTTTATCTTTCTTACGGTTTTCGGAGTAACGGCCGCGAAGGCCGATACCATCACGTTTGCGAGCACAGGCGCGGGCCAGTCGAATTCGATGGGGGCGACGATTGCCGTGACTCCGGACGCGGCGTGGCTGAATGCGATTCCCGGTTCGTCGTGGGTCTCATTCGCGGCGACGGGAAACACGAAAGGCGCCGGGTTCGTGGAAGTCCCCAACGGAACGACGGTGTCGTTCTACGATAGCTTCACGCTTGCGGGGCAGGCTACCAGCGGCACGCTGACCATCATGGCCGACGATACTGCCACAATACTGCTCAATGGCGTGGCGTTGGCTACCGCGACGCAGCCCAGCGGCACGACGCCGTCTTGCTGGGCGTTCAGCAGCGGCTGCCTCTCACCCACCACGATCTCCCTGCCCACTAATCTGCTTCACGCTGGCGTGAACACGCTGACCTTCGAGGTGGAGCAGCTTGGCGGGGCCTCCTTCGGTCTCGATTATCTGGGCTCGGTAGTCGATCCTCCCGTGAATGCATCCGAACCGGCGGCTGGACTCATGCTGGCGGTAGGCCTGCTTGGGCTGGCGGCGCTTTCTGTGCGGCGCCAGATGTTCGAATCCTAAACCTGCGAGAACAAGGAGAGGAGCCGCGTATGAATTGCCCGTACAATATCTACCGACAACTCGCAGGGAATGCGGTCGCCTGGGTGGACCGGGTAAATGGGCTGCCGGAGGCGGAAGATCGCGTCCGGGACCTGGTGCAATCGAACCCTGGCAATTATCTGATATTTGACTGCCGCGAAAGAACGGTGGTCGGCGTTCGGACGCTCAGCGCGCTGGCCGCCTGAGCGCCCAGGCGTTTAATCTCACCGCTGGTTAAATCCAGTTAAGTTACAACTTCAAATCACCGCTTGACGGCCCAGTGCAGGCCGATGCCGCCGAAGAGGAAGGCGCGCGTGTCGATGAGGGCGTAACCCCTGCGCCCGAGAGCCGCCGAGAATTCATCCATCGAGACAAAGCTGCGCAGCGAGTCCGGGATGTAGGTGTAGGTGCGCGGGCGGCCGTGCAGCAGCGTGCCCCAGAGCGCGCCCTGTCCATACAGATAGCCCAGGTAAAGGCGGCGGAAGAGGCGGTTGGCAGGGAGGAAGAAATCCAGGGTAACGAGAAGGCCACCGGGACGCGTGACGCGTTCGATTTCGTGGAGCGCGGATTCCAGGCTGGGGAAATTGCGCAGGCCGTAGCCGATGAAGACGCAGTCGAAGGACTGATCCGCGAAAGGCAGGCGCGTGGCGTCGCCGCAGACGCCGTTGTGCAGGCCGCGCGCGCGAGCCACTTGCAGCATTCCCTCCGTTAAATCCACGCCGATTGCGCGGGCGCCGGGCAGGCGCTGCGTGACGAGATGCGAAAAGTCGCCTGTGCCGGAAGCCAGGTCGAGGACGAGCGCGTTATCCGGGAGGGCGGACTTTTCCACGCCCAGGCGCTTCCAGCGGCGGTCCATGCCGTAGGAGAAAATGTGCGTGACGAAATCGTAGCGCGGCGCGATGCGGCCGAACATTTCGCGCATCAGGCGCGAATCCTGCCGCTCGATGGGCGTGGGCATCGAAGGCAATGGTATCACTCGCGCGCGCTGCGGGCAGCAGGCTTTCGGCGTGGCGCGCTACGTGAGTGGCCGTGGTCACGCTGGAAGAGAGATCCCTCGTCGCTTCGCTCTGTCGGGATGACAACGAAAGGCGAAACGTCATCGCTTGCATCGGCTGGCGATGGAGAGCCGTTCTTCGCTTCGCTCGGAACTGGCGGGCTCGAACATCGCGGGGTCAGTTTTCGAAGCTGAAGCGCGTGGAGGCGAGGCGGTAGAGGCGGCGCCAGACGAAGCGGTTGAAGGTTACCACCATGGCGGCCATCAGGATGGTGGCGCCCAGGAGCATGGCGAAGTTGCCGCTGTCTGTGGCGCGGCTGATGACGGCGCCGAGTCCGGTTACGGAAAAGGTCTGGCCGCGAAAGCGGAAGTATTCGGCGACGATGCTTGCGTTCCAGGCTCCGCCGGAGGCGGTGACGAAACCGGTAATCACGTAGGGGAAAATAGCAGGCAGGAGCAGGGTGCGCCAGCGCTCCCACCGCGGGAAGCGATAGAGGCTGCACACTTCCTTGAGGTCGGTGGGGATGGCGGAGGCGCCGGCGATCACGTTGAACAGGATGTACCACTGCGTGCCGAGCAGCAGAAGGATGATGGAGCCGACGCCGAGTCCACCGCCCGCCCGAATGAGCATCAGCAGAATGATCGGGAACAGGGCTGTGGCCGGAACGGACGCGGCAACCTGCGCGGCGGGCTGCGCAATCGCGGAAAGCCTCGGGTTCAGGCCAATCATGACGCCGGCCGGGATCGTCCAGAGGCCAGCCAGGACGAGGGTGAGCTCGACGCGAAGAAAAGTGGCTCCGGCGCCCGCGAAGATTGCACGAACCTCGGCGCCGTTCAGAGAAGCAACCAGCATCATCATCCGCACGAACGCGTAGACGACGCCGGCGCCCAGGGCAGCAAGGATCGCGCGCGTGACCCACTTGGAGGCGGGTGTCGCCGGTTGTTCCGGCAGGGCGGATTGCTGGCGGCGCGCGAAAAATAAATCGAGGCGCTCGCGCGCGGGGCGGATGGAAGCGGCGGCGATCAGCGGAATGATTTTCGAGCGATGCAGTAAATCGAGAACCGGCGAATGCGGCTCGTCGGTGGATTCGACCTGTTCGAACTTGAATTTCTGGGCCCAGGCGATCACCGGTCGCCAGATGAGCTGGTCGATGAGGACGATCACGCCGATCATCACGCCGAGCCCCCAGAAAATCGCGCGCGTGTTGCCGGCGTTGGCGGCGGTCTGGAGATAGGAGCCCAGTCCCGGCAGGCGCAGATCGCGGTTCCCCAGCACGAACATTTCGCACGCGATCAGGAAAAACCAGCCGCCCGCGACCGACATCATCGAATTCCAGATGAGTCCAATCGCGGAGTAGGGCAGCTCCATCTGGAAGAATTTCTGCCACCAGCTCCACCGATACACTTGCGCGGCTTCATGCATCTCGCGGGGGATGCTTTTCAGCGAGGAATAAAAGCTGAAGGCCATGTTCCAGACCTGGCCGGTGAAAATCAGCAGGATGGAGCCAAGTTCGATGCCCAACTGTCGCGTGGGGAACAGCGCGACCATGGAAATCATCACGCCCGGCAGGAAGCTCAACACCGGGATCGACTGCAGGGTATCGAGCAGCGGGATCATGAAGCGCTCGGCCTTCGCGTTGTAGGCGGCCACATAACCGTAGACCACGGCGAAGATCAAACTGAGGAAGTAGGCGATGGCGATTCGCAGCACGGAAAACATGGCGTACTTCGGCAGCACGCCCGGGGACAGGCTGATCTGCGTTTCGCCGGTGACCGGCGACATCCACTGATGCGTGAGCGCAAGCAAGGCGTAAAAGAGGGCCAGGCCGGCGAGCATGATGGGAAGATCCTGGAGAAGCGAGTAGGCCCT
This sequence comes from uncultured Acidobacteriota bacterium, assembly GCA_963697575.1. Lineage (GTDB taxonomy): Bacteria > Acidobacteriota > Terriglobia > Acidiferrales > UBA7541 > Palsa-295. Next base: position 63,528 of record CAVOOP010000032.1, read on the forward strand.
GGCGGGATGCACGGCCCATGCGCCGGTGATTTTCCACGGCGGCAACCGCAACAGAGAGGTGTTCTGGCGGCGGGTCATCAGTGGAGAGCGGGGCTTTCGGCGGGGTTTTCGGCGGCGCCGGCATGGTGCAGGCGCAGGCGGTCGGTTTCGGGGTCGTAGCTGAAGATTTCGCCGTAGCGGCCCCAGTTCAGCGCGGTTTCAATTTGCTTCTCGGTATCCTCTTCGGAGAAATGCTCATCGAGCAGATCGTGGAAGAATTGCAGGGGCATGCTGCCGTCCGACTTGCTGGCGAGCGTCTTGTGGATTTTCTGGAGCAGGTCCGCGTGGGCGAGCGCCGCGTCACGAAACAGGTGTTTCTTGGCCTCAATGCCGGCTTCGGCGAAAGCCTTTCCCTCGGGGGTAATCTCGACGTCGCCTTCGCGGGCCTTGGCGAAACCAAGCAGGGTGGTGGCCTCAACGATGGGGAGAAGGTCGTCCACTTCCAGCTGAAGCTCATCGGCTACGTGATACAAATCCTCGGTGCCTCCGCGGTCCTCGAGGAGTTCCAGCAAGCCGGTGATTCCGCCGGGCCGGGCGTGAGGCAGCATCGGGGCGGGCGCCTTCGCGGCTACGCCCGCGGCGGAAGGCGGGGCAAGCTGCAATTCGGGCTGCGTCATCACTTTGTAGATGTAATCGACGTAGAGCAGAAAGGACGCGGACTTGCGGTCCCGGGGTTGCGGCAGGGCCACGCGAAAGTCCGCACGAATCCTCGCGGGATTGCGGCCCAGCACGATCACGCGGTCGGCGAGCTGAACGGCCTCTTCGATATTGTGGGTGACAAGGAAAATGCTGCGCGTGGGGATCTTTTTGGCGAGCCAGAGATCCATGAGCTCGCCGCGCAGGTTCTCCGCGGTGAGCACGTCGAGAGCGGAAAAAGGTTCGTCCATGAACAGCACTTCCGGCTCGACCGCCAGGGCGCGCGCAAACCCGACGCGCTGCTTCATGCCGCCGGAAAGCTCTTTGGGATAGGCATTTTCAAAACCTTTCAATCCCACCGTGGCGAGAGAGCGCAGCGCCTGGCGATGGCGTTCGCGATGGGACACGCCGCGGGCGAGAAGCGGCGCCTCCACGTTTTCCAGTACGGTGAGCCAGGGGAACAGCGCGAAGCTCTGGAAGACGATGGCAACGTTGGGACGGCAGCGAGACATCGGCTGGCCGTGCCAGAAAACTTCACCAGAGGAGGGCGCTGCGAGCCCCGAGAGCATGCGCAGGAGCGTCGATTTCCCCGAGCCCGAAGGCCCCAGAAGCGCGGTCACGGTGCCGGCTTCCAGTGAGAGGTCGAGGGGGGCAATCACCTGAATCATCCGGCCTTCCGGCTGGCGGAAGCTCTTCTCGACCTGCCGGGCGACGATAATCGGCTCGGCTTCCGCGGGCTGCACCGCAATTGTTTCCGACCCCTCTGCTGGCTCCGTTTCGACCGGCTCGAGGGTTTCCTCAAGGTGCCCGGTGAGGCTGCGGTCCTGTGGCTCCGATACCGTTTCCACAGCTGTTTCCGCAGCGCTTTCCGCAAGCGCTTCGGCTGATTCAAGTTCGTCCATCAAGTGGTTCCAGGCCTCTTCGGGTAAATCGTCGAGGAAGGTTTCGCGGTCGGCAGGCTTCATGGCCTCGACGATGGCCTTCATGCCCGGAAGAGACCGGGAATGCAGGAGCACGTAGGCGTGGTAATAAGGGAAATGAGCGAGGAGATCGGCCGAAAAAGGGATGGACAGCTTGCGGAAGATAGCTCGCTGCTGGTCGAAGGGCATCCTGAGCAGGAGGGGCGCGGAAGCGGCCGCGCCGGCTTCGCGGAGGGCACCAGCGGCGGTGTCCCACTTGCCCCTGGAAATCTGGTCGAGCACCTTCTGAAGCGGCGGAGGGCCTGGCATGGCTCCGAACAGCCTACTACGATTCTGTTACAACCGTTACACAGTGGGTACTGGGTCAATTTGAGTTTTCATGCTCTTTCCAGTGGACCCCTGTTCGATGCTAAGGAAATCAAATCCGCAAAGCCAATTCGCATTCAAGGCGCTCAGTCCTTGGATTTTGCCGAATCGGCTTGATCTTTTCCACGCCTCTCTTTCATCTTGAAAGAATCTATCTGCATCGCCCGAATTGCCACACTGGGGGTCACTTGTCCGAGGATTGACTGTGCCATGTGACAGAGGGGACGAATAGCTTCGTCGGGGATTTTGGGCTTGCTATAAGTTTCCCATAAGGTTCGCAGTTCTTCTATTTTGCTGGGTTGAATAATATGGAAAGCGGCCCGTTTGGGATCGTCGCCGGATTTACGTTTGTGCGTCACAACCATTGCTGTGGTTTTCCCTACGCCTTCACAACTCTCGGCAGAAAACTTCGCCGCAGCCACGGCATACAAAGCGTATTCAAACGGGAGGTGTCGCGCACACCCCAATAACATGAGGGTGGTTGTAGCCACATTGGTACCCGAACCTATGGCAGCAAATCCATCAAGGCTTCTTGATTGTCCTCCCTCTGCATTGCAGATATAAATCATCGCTGCCATATCGCTCTTTCCCCAGCCCGTTACAATCACTTGCTCATTGAAATTCGGCACATCTTGACGGATTGAATAGTCGAGGTCCGCAAAAATCTTATCGCCAAAAATCTTCAATCCATTTTTCTTGAATTCTTCCATTTCGATGTCATAGGGAGCAAGGTTGCGGTCTGCCGCCCATTGCGACTGCCGCCCTTTATATGCACGCCGCAACGTGGATTGGATTTTTTCTCTGGATAGTTTATCGCTAGTCGTCGCCGCTTCGTGGCGTATCTCTTCCATGATTAGGTCGGCATTGCCGAGGGTTCCGGCAAAAACAAAAAGCCAATCATTCAAAAACTGCATCTTGTAAGTTGCTAGATCAGCAGAAACTTCCGCAGTGAGCATCCCGTCAGTGGTAATAATCATATTCCGGCCACCATTGCATATTGCTGTAATTCCAATAGTCACGGTGTTTCCCTACGAAAGCCGCCTTGGCTTTGGCGGTGGAATATGGAATGCAAGCGACTTCGGGAGCGCCATCTAAGCACACGCCCACCCCAGAAGGCAATCAGTTTGCCTAGCGGAGGGATTACCCCTGGGTGGAAAGCTGAGACTGACTAAGTACCGAACAGCGACCTATAAGCGGCTTTCTACCAGAAGCCTACCCGGCTTTCACCGGGATGGGCGTACTTGCCTGGGTCCGGCGGCTTATGCTAGTGTCGGACCAGAGGTGTTTCGATGGCCGAAAACGCAGGCTCGAAGGTAAGTTTTTTTCTGGTTGGACTGGGAATCGGAGCCCTAGTGGGAATTCTGTTTGCACCCAAATCGGGCGAAGAAACACGCGACTACCTGTCCTCAAAGGCCGATGAAGGCCGCGACTACGCGCAGAAGAAAGCGCGCGAACTTCGCGAACGCGCCGAGGACCTGCTCGAACGCAGCAAGGAAGTGATGGCCCGGCAGAAGGACGCCTTCTCTTCGGCGGTGGAAGTTGGCAAGGAAACCTACAAGAAGGAAGCAAAGATTTCGTAGGTTCCGTGAGGAGTCGCCATGCCGATCTGGGTCGAGGTATTCATCGCAGTCGCGGCGGTCGCCATCGTGATTCAGACGGTGATGCTGGTCTCCACGCTGGTAATGCTTCGCCCGGTAGTTGAAAATCTTCAGCGCATGGCGTCTGATTTACAGACGAAGATAAACCCCATTCTGGCCACGACCACCCGCATCCTGGAAGACTCCGAAGACCGCATCAAGAGCATCATGAGCGACGCGACGGAGATCACGCACCTGGCGCGCAGCGAAGCGCAGAAGGTGGATCGCGTGGTTACCGACGCGCTGGAGCGAGCCCGCCTGCAGGTGATTCACGCCGATCAAATCGTAACGGGGACGCTCGAGGCAGTCGAGGAAGCGAGCGCGAGGGTTCGCCGCAGCGTTTGGGGGCCGGTGAATCAGGTGTCGGCTATGCTGAAGGGAATCAAGGTGGGGCTGGATGTGATCCGCGGCCGGCAGACGCGCGGCAACGGCGCGGACGGCGTTCCTCAAGACGAAGAATTATTTATCTGAAGCGGCAGGCCCCCGCAAAATTCCCGGGCTGAAGCCCATTTAACCACCGATGGTTTTCCCGCTGGACTGACGTCCAACTTCCCGCTGCAAAGCAGGGGGCTCCCACCTAAAAGCAACGTATTTACCTCGCCGTGATCGCTCCGCTGTCTCTTAGGCGTCTGCACAAATTAGGAGGGATTCTTCGCTGCGCTCAGAATGACTGCTTAACGGCACAGGCGAAAGGCAACGGCAGCGACCACTAAATGGAGGCGATCCAGCCGCCGCCCAGGACTTGCTCGCCTGCGTAAAACACGGCGGCCTGGCCGGGGGTGATGGCGCGCTGGGGCTCGCGGAAGGCGACCTGTGCCGTGGAGGCGCCGGTTGGCGTGATTTCGGCGGTGGCGGGCTCGTGGCGGTTGCGGATGCGCACGGCTGCTTCTATCGCGCCGTCCGGTACGGCGTACGGAATCCAGTTGATGTCGCGGACGTGGCAAACGGTGCGGCGGAGTTCGCGGTCCTCGCCGACCACGAGGCGATTGTTGGCGCGGTCCAGCGCGAGCACGTACATGGGCTGGCCGGCTGCGATGCCCAATCCGCGGCGCTGGCCCACGGTGTATTGATGGAGGCCGCTGTGGCGGCCGATCAGCTTGCCTTCCGCGGTGACGATATCGCCTTCTTCTTTGGGCAGCGCGCTTCCCTGCTCTTCCAGGTAGCCTTCGATGAACTTCACGTAGCTGCCGGCGGGCACGAAGCAGATTTCCTGGCTTTCGGGCTTCTCTGCGACGGGAACGGCGAGGCGGCGGGCAATGTCGCGCACTTCCTGCTTGGTCAGCTCACCGAGCGGGAAATCCGTGCGCGAGAGCTGCTCCTGGGTGAGGCCGAAGAGGAAGTACGACTGGTCTTTGGTTTCGTCGAGGGCGCGCAACAGCTCATAGCGGCCCGTGGCGGGATTGTGGCGCACGCGCGCGTAGTGCCCGGTGGCGATGCGCTCGGCTCCGATCTGCCGGGCGGTCTTGAGCAACTGATCGAACTTCACATGGTTGTTGCAAAGGGTGCAGGGAATAGGGGTGCGTCCCTGGAGGTAATCGTCGACGAAAGGGCGGACGACGGACTGCTCGAACTCGCGCTCGAAATTGATTACGTAATAGGGGATGCCGAGGTGCTCGGCGACGCGTCGCGCGTCGTAGACGTCGTCGGTGGAGCAGCAGCGATGCTGCCTGGGGGCCTCGGCGTGAAGCTCGTTCTGAAGCTGCGGCAGGCGGCGCTGGTTCCAGAGCTGCATGGTGAGGCCTACGATCGGCAGGCCGCAGTCGTGCAGGATGGCGGCGACGGTGGAGCTGTCGACACCGCCGCTCATGGCCACGGCAACGGCGGTGGAGGGCGGCGCTGCGGCTTCGCGAGTTCGTTCGAGTTCAGTGATTGCCGGCATTCAGGTCGCTCGTTCCTAATTCGTCGCTTGGAATTTTACCTGGATTTATCGCCGCGCGGAAACTTCGCTTGCGGGGTACGGTGAAAGAGAGCGCAGGCGGGCCACGACGGCCGGCAGCACGCGGATGGCTTCGTCGATCTCGGCGGGTGTGGTGTAACGCCCTAGGCTGATGCGCACGCTCGATCGCGCCTCGTCATCCGAGAGGCCGATGGCCTTCAGCACGTGCGACGGTTCGACGGCGCCGGAAGAGCAGGCCGCGCCGGTGGAGCACTCGATGCCTTGAAGGTCGAGCGCTATGACCAGGGCTTCGCCGCCGGCGCCGGTAAACGTGAGATTCGACGTGTTCCAGACTCTGCGCCGGCGGTCGCCGTTTACTTTCGCCGCTGGAACGATTTTGCAGACAGCTTCTTCGAAGCGGTCGCGGAGCGCTCCAATGCGGCTTGCGTCAGCGGCCAGTTGCTTTGCGGCAAGCTCAGCCGCTTTGCCCAAACCCACGATGGCCGGAACGTTCTCGGTGCCGGGGCGGCGATCGCGCTCGGCGTGGCCGCCGCGAAACAGCGGCTCGAGCGGCGTGCCGGTGCGGACGTAAAGCGCGCCGACACCCTTGGGACCGTAAATTTTGTGGGCGGAAATGGAGAGCAGGTCCACGCCGAGACGATTTACATCAATCGGCAGCTTGCCGGCCGACTGGACCGCGTCGCAGTGAAAGTAGACATTTGCTTCTTTGGCGATTTGGCCGATCTCTTCGATGGGCTGGACGGCGCCGAGCTCGTTGTTGGCGTGCATCACGGTGATGAGCAACGTTTCGGGACGCAGGGCGCGGCGAATGTCGCCGGGGTCGATGATTCCGGAGGAACCCACCGGGACGAAGGTGACGTCAACGCCGCGCCGCGCGAGTTCCTCGCAGGTGTTTAAAACGGCGTGATGCTCGATGGCGCTGGTGATTACGTGCTTCTTCGGCACGTCTTGCGAGGCGCCGGAGCTCTCCGAGGCGCTGCCCATACTGTTCATGATGCCAGCGATGCCGAAAATCGCGAGGTTATCCGCCTCGGTGCCGCCGCTGGTGAAGACGATCTCGCTGGGCTTTGCGCCCAGAAGCAACGCCACGGACTCACGTGCTGCGTCTACGGCGGCCCTGGCGCGCTGGCCGCTCGAGTGAATCGAGCCGGCATTGCCAAAGTTGGCGGCGAAATACGGAACCATGGCGGCGAGGACAGACTGGTCCACGGGCGTTGTGGCGTTGTAATCGAGGTAAACACGCATCGGGGATTACCGGCTTTCAGAATAGCGGCGCGGTGGCAGGGGGGTCAAGGCGAGACATTTTTCGGCGCTTCAGTTTTGAAGAAAAGAGAGCAGGGCTGGGCTTATCTAGGCTGGTGCGGAGGGCGGGAACTTCCCACTTTCGATAGCACTTCCATGCACAAGGCAGTCACAAGGCCAGTGAGTGCAATCCACACCCCGGCGAGATTCATTCCGGATGAATGGAATGCAGACCCCGACAGCTGAAGAATAAGACCTGCGACCAACACTGCGTAGGCAAGCCGTAACCGGTGCCTGCGAACGACAGGCGGCGGATCGTTTCCTGGTTGCAGTGTCAGTTGCAAGTACAGCAATGCAGCGAGGCTCAAGGCTAAGCAGAAATAGCCAACGATCACGACGCTGTGGGAGTGCGAAAAGCTCAGAAATAGGCCAATTCCGGCGGCGCCTGCATCCACCGCTAATTTCGTTTTGGCACCCATCGCCACGATGCTAAAACCTATACCGAACAATCAACGAGAACGTCAAGCGAAGAACTTTGAGATTACAGGCGACCCGCGACGGTGGCAGCTACTGAAGAATTCCCGAAACTCCGGCGATTTCGCCTTCGCCGGAGGTGACGCGGGAATGCTCCCGGCAGATGGTGAGAAAGTGATCTTCGTGGCCAGGGGCGAATGCCGACTTGGGATACGCGCAATGGAGATCGAAGGTGTTGGTATGGGCCAGATCGTTCCAGAGACGCTCGAGGGCTATGGCGGCCGCGGCATTTCCCTGGGCCCACAGGAGCGCCACCATTTCACCAAACGCCGCCACCCTGGCGGGCTGGCACTCCGCGGCTACCTTGGCTTTCACCAAAACATGCGTGACGATTTCCGAAAACGAGGCGGCGTCGGGCATGCCGTCTACCATGAACTTGGAAAGGGTGTGGGCGGCGTCAAACTCCAGATATCGCTTCTTCAATTTCGGATAGCTGATGTCGAAACCGAGCAGGCGGAGGCGCTTTCGGAGACCTTCGCGATGAGCCGGCGTGGCGATAACGATGGAGGAACCGCCGCTGCCAAGGGCCGCACCGACGTAGCGGCTTACCTCTTCGAGGAGAACAGAGTCGTCACCGTAAAACTGGACGGAGTGATTGTGCCGGACATTTTTCACGTCGACAGGCAGCCTGGACAAGTCTTTGGAAAACACGCCACACCCCTGAAGAAGCGACATTGTGACCGAAAGCGACAGAAAACGTCAATACGCCTATGCCTGTACCGGCGGGGGCATCGAGCCGCTACGCCGGCGCGCGCCGGGGTTACTGTCTGTTGAACAGGCGCGGCCCTTGGCTTGACAGGGCACGGCGCCTTCGCTAGCGTCGAAGGAACGAATACATTGGTATCTTTCAGGCAGCTTGGGAGTTAGGAGCTGATTTTGTCTCGACCAATCATCACGTTGACGACCGACTACGGCGCCTCCGATCACTTTACGGCGGTGATGAAGGGCGTGATTCTGAGCATCAACCCGGAAGTGAACATCGTCGATATCACCCATAGTGTGCTCGCGCACGACATTCTGGACGGGGCCATGGCCATCGGGCAGGCCTTCCGGTACTTCCCGCCCAAGACCGTCCATGTGGTGGTGGTCGATCCGGGTGTGGGGACGGAACGGCGGCCGCTTCTGGTGGCGGGCGACCAGCATTACTTCGTGGGCCCCGATAACGGGGTGCTGTCGAGCATCTACGAGCAATCGGAGTCTCTGCACGTCTGGAACGTGATTTCCGAGCACTATTTCCGGCAGCCGGTGAGCAAGACCTTTCATGGGCGCGACATTTTCGCGCCGGTGGCGGCATGGCTTACCAAGTCCTGGCAAACATCCAGCTTCGGAGAGCCGATCAGCGATTTTGTCCGCTTCGCCATTCCGAAGGCCAAAGTAAACGGCAACCAGGTGCAGGGGGCGGTGCTGCGCGTCGATCATTTCGGCAACTTGATCACGAATGTGACCGTGGAGGATGTTCCGGATCTTCTGGCGGCGAGCGGGAACGTGAAGATCAACGTCGGTAACGGGCAAGTGTCGAAAGTAGTGCTGACCTTTGCCGAGGGGGCTGCGGGGGAAGTTGTGGGGCTGATCGGGTCCAGCGGCTATCTGGAAATTTCCGTGAACAAGGGCAACGCTTCGCGGACGCTGGGGGTGGGGCGCGGAGCGGAAGTGACCGTCGAACTGGCTAGCGGGCAGTAACGCCGGAGCGCTAAAGCGTCAGAACCAATAGAGGCGCGCCAGCAAGAGTGCCGGCGCCACTAAAACCACCGCTTCAACCGGCTGCGGCAATCGCGTGCAAACTTTCTCGCGCGGCTGCGATGGTGCGGTCGATATCCGCTTCGGTGTGCGCGGCGGAGACGAACAGCGCCTCAAACTGCGATGGCGGAAGAAAGATGCCGCGAGCGAGCATCTGGCTGAAGAAAGCCGCGAAACGGGTGGTGTCTGATTTCTTTGCGCCCGCGTAATCCCGCACTTCGTCAGGGGTAAAAAACAAAGTAAGCAAAGAGCCGGCGATATTCACGTGGCCGGGAATGCCCGAATCCTTCAGGGCGGCGCGCAATCCTCCCGCGAGGCGCTGGGCTTTGCGGTTCAGTTCGTCGTAGAAACCCGGAGCAGCCAGTTTCGGCAGCGTGGCAAGACCTGCCCGCATCGCCAATGGATTCCCCGATAGCGTCCCGGCCTGATAGACCGGGCCAAGCGGCGCGATCATTTCCATGACCTCGCGGCGGCCGCCGTAGGCGGCTACCGGCAACCCACCGCCAATGATCTTGCCAAACACGGACAAGTCCGGCTGGATGCGGTAGAAGGTTTGCGCGCCACCATAGGCGACGCGAAACCCGGTGATTACCTCGTCGAAGATAAGAAGCGCGGCGTCGCGCTGGGTGATCCTCCGCAGGCCTTCCAGAAACCCCTGCGCTGGGGGCGCAACGCCCATATTGGCGGCCACCGGCTCGACGATCACCGCGGCGATTTTACCCGCGTGCTGCTGAAATAATTTTTCAACCCCTTCGAGACGTTGTACGGCGCATTCAAGGTGAGCGCCGCCAGCGCGTTCGGAACGCCCGGGCTCCCGGTAATACCCAGGGTAGCGAGTCCGGAACCCGCCTCCACCAGAAAACTATCGGCGTGGCCGTGATAGCCGCCTTCAAATTTGAGGATGTAGTCGCGCTTCGTGAAGCCGCGCGCCACGCGAATGGCCGACATGGTCGCTTCGGTGCCGGAACTCACGAAGCGCAAGCGCTCGAGTCGAGGGCAGCGCCCGCGCGATCGTCTCGCCTAATTCGATTTCGAGCGGGGAGGTCATGCCGTAGCTGGTGCCCTTGCGCGCCTGGCCCGCGATGGCGGCGACAACGTCCGGATCGGCGTGGCCTAGAATCAGCGCTCCCCAGGAGCAGACGTAGTCAATGTATTCGCGGCCGTCGACATCCCAGAGGCGCGAGCCCTGGGCGCGGTCGATTACCAGCGGAGTGCCGCCCACGGCGCGAAAGGCGCGCACCGGGCTGTTTACCCCGCCAACAAGAATATTCTGTCCGCGCTCGAACAATCCGTCGGCGCGAGAACGGGCGCTCGAAACAGCGCTCTTATTTCCGGTGGTTTCGGCTGGCATTTCGAGTGGAAGCTCTCCCGTGGATTCCCTAGCAGTGCTTCAGCCAGCGGGCGACGTCTTTGGCGTGATAGGTCAGACACGATGGAGGCGCCGGCGCGCTGGATGCCGGTGATGATTTCGAGCACGATGCGCTTTTCGTCGATCCAGCCATTTTTCGCGGCGGCTTTCACCATGGAATATTCGGCGCTCACGTTATAAGCGCCTACGGGAACGTCGAAGCGCTCGCGAACGCGCTGGATGATGTCGAGATAGGCGAGCGCGGGCTTGACCATGATCATGTCCGCGCCCTCTTCGAGATCGAGAGCCACTTCGCGCAGCGCCTCCCGCGCATTGGCCGGATCCATCTGATAGCTGCGGCGATCGCCGGATTGCGGCGCGGATTTCGCGGCATCGCGAAAAGGCCCGTAGAAGGCGGAACAGTATTTCGCCGCGTAAGCGAAAGATCGCAATGTCCTGAAAACCGTTCGCGTCGAGCTTGCGGCGGATGGCGGCGACGCGGCCATCCATCATGTCGGAAGGCGCGACGATGTCGGCGCCGGCGCGCGCGTGCGAAAGCGCCGTCTCGGCCAGCGAGCTCCAGCGTCGGATCGTTGGCCACTTCGCCGTCTTTCGATTACTCCGCAGTGCCCGTGGCTCGTGTATTCGCACAAGCAGACGTCGGTGATCACGAGCAGGTTCAGCCCGGCTTTGCGGATGGCTTCGATGGAGCGCTGCACGGCGCCGTGCGCGGAAGCCGATTCCGAGCCGGTGGCGTCCTTATGCTCGGGCAGGCCGAAGAGAATCACGCCCGGCACTCCGAGGTCGGCGACCTCTCGGCATTCCTCGACAATCTGATCGGGGGACTGCTGAAAAATGCCGGGCATGGAGCTCACTTCAACGCGGACATTCTTTCCCGGGCAGGCGAACATGGGAAAGACGAGGCCGGCGGTTGAAATGTGCGTCTCGCGGACGAAACCTCGAAGGGCTTCGCTGCGACGGAGGCGCCGGGGACGCTGCACGGGAAACGTCATGAACGGCCCGCCCGTGCGGCGTGACGCTGATAATGCTTGGCGATGGCATCCGCAAGCGCCGCGGAGGACGATTCGTTCGATTCGATTTCGACGCGGATGCCCGATTCGCGCAGCGCGCGCGCCGTCGTGGGTCCGATGGCGGCGAATTGCACGCGCTCCGGAAGCCTGGAGAGATCGGCGGCCGGAACGAGGTCGCATAAATTATGGAGCGCGGAGGGGCTGGCGAACACGACCACGTCCACATCGCCGCGCCGCAACTGTCCGAGAACGGCGGCATCCACTTTTTCCGGCGCGGCGGTGCGGTAGGCAATCACGTCGGTGACGCGCGCGCCGGCCTGCCGCAGGGCATTTGGCAAGCGGTCGTCCGCACGGTCGCTGCGAGGAAGCAACAGGTGATGATTGCGAATCGTCGCCGCAAGCTCGCGGGCGAGCGATTCACCGGTGCTGTTTTGGGCCGCGTAAATCACGTGAAAGCCTTCGCGGACGGCTGCTTGCTGGGTTGCCGGCCCCACGACGGCGACATGCGGGTTGCTGCCAGGGGACAAATCCGTTTTTTTGCCAAGCTCGCGCTGCCGCTGAGCGAAGAAGCGCACCGCATTCTGGCTGGTGAATAAAATCCAGTCGAATTCGGCGAGGCGGCCCAGCGCCGCATCCAGCGATTCCCAATTTTCCGGAGCGGCGAATCCCACCATCGGCAGACACAGCACCTCGGCTCCCATTTTTTCGAGCGAGCTGGTGATTTCGCCGGCTTGCTCGGGAGCGCGCGTGATTACGATGCGCTTGCCGGCAAGCGGCTGCGTGCTTTTATCCATATCGGTACCTATAGCATTCTTCAGGATCATCCGGGGGCGCTTCCTCCGACGGGGCGCCCCGCCAGGCCCAGGATGCGTTCCGCGCCGTCGTCCCTCAATATTTTGCCAAGACGCTTGCCGATTTCCTCGGCGTCGTCGATTTCGCCGATGCTCTCGCCGCGCAGGCACTCTTTGCCGTCGGGCGAGAGCAGGCAGGCTTCGAGTTGCAATACGCCATTTTCGAGCCGGCCCCAGGCGCCCAGAGGGACCTGGCAGCCGCCTTCGAGTTCGTGCAGCAGGGCGCGCTCGGCCGTGACGCAGGCGCGCGTTTCGGGATCATTCAGCGCCGCGACGAGCCTGGCGGTGTCTTCATCATTTTCGCGCGTCTCGATTCCCAAAGCTCCCTGCCCCACGGCAGGCAGCATAATATCAGCGGGAATAATTTCGGAGACTTTATCGAGCGCGCCCAATCGCGTGACGCCCGCGAGCGCGAGAACGATGGCGTCGAATTCTCCCGCGGCCACTTTTCGCAAGCGCGTGTCCACGTTGCCGCGGAGATCGAGCACTTGCAAGTCGGCGCGATGGCGCCGAAGCTGCGCCTGGCGCCGCAGGCTGCTGGTTCCGATGCGCGCGCCCGGCGGAAGGCTCTCGAGCGTGAGCCCCTTCGCCGAAATGAGGCAGTCGCGAGGGATCTTCACGCTTCGTCAACGCGGGAAACGCAAGGCCGGCGGGCGTTTCGGTGGGAACGTCCTTCATGCTGTGCACGGCAAGATCGACTTGACCGGCGAGAAGCGCGTCTTCGATTTCCTTGATGAAGACGCCCTTCGTGCCCATTTCCGCGCCGATCTGCGCCACCGAGGCGGTCTGGAAATGATCGCCGGAGGTGCGAATGCGCACCAGCTCCGCCTCGATGCCATGCAGGTGCTTGAGGCGGTCCTTGATATGGTTGGCCTGCCAGAGAGCAAGCGCGCTTCCACGCGTTCCGATGCGGAGGGTTTTCACTACTTGCCCTCGTCGAGGCCGAAGATGTGGCGCAACGCTTCAACGGCTCCGAGGCGCCCGCGCATGCCGCGCCCGCTGCGAAGGCGCTCGGCGGGCTCGTCGAGAACGCGCTCGATCAATTCCTCGGTGATGCGCGCGATGCGGTGACGCTCTTCGGGCGAAACGTCCGGCATGTCCTTCAGCTTCTCCTCGAGAAAAAGCAGGCGCTGCCGGTGAAAGCGGCCGCGAAGATCATCCACGATGGACCCTGCTTCGAGCGCGGCGCGCCAGGCCTCGAACTTGGCGATGTGCTCGGCGATGATCGCTTCCACGCGCGGGACTTCGGCTTCGCGCGCTTTTTTGTTCTGCTCGACGATCTCGCCCAGGTCGTCGATGTTGTAGAGATAAAGATTGTAGAGTCCGGCGGCCGAGGCGTCGACATTTCGCGGCACGCCCAGGTCCACCACAAAAACGGGGCGCCCGCCGCGCGCGGCTATGGCGCGCTCGAGCATCTTGCGCGTAAGAACCGGTCCGGTGCCGCCGGCGGAAGTCGACGATGATGTCGGGCTGGCTCATTTCGCCTCGAGCGATTCCCAGGGAGCGGCGCGGCCGGCGACGCGCGCGGCCAGGTCGGCGGCGCGATCGTAGGAGCGATTCACCACCTGGAGGCTGCCGATGGCGCGGTTGCGCAACTGCTCGACCACCTGCTCAGCCACAGCTCCCGCGCCGATAATCAGCGCGGCGCGGCCTTTCAGGTTGCCGAAGACGCGCTCGGCAAGCTTCACGCCCGCGAGCGCGACGGACATGGGCCGTGCGCCCACTTCCGTCTCGGAGCGAACGCGCTTGCCGACTTCGAGGGCGCCCTGGAAGACGCGATTGAGCACCGGCCCGGTGGCGCCGATGATCGAGCGCCTGTCCGTAGGCGGTGCGAAGTTGCCCGAGAATTTCCGCTTCGCCCAGCATCATCGAATCAAGGCCCGCCGCTACCCGGTACAGGTGGTAAATGGCGTCGCGCCCGGCCCAGCGATAAAACTTGCCGGCAAGCTCGGCCCGCGCCAGCCCGTGAAACGACGTGAAGAATTCCTCCATGGCATCGGTAAGCGCCGAGCCGCCTTCTCCGGCCACGCCGTAGAGTTCGCTGCGATTGCACGTCGAAAGCACGACCGCTTCTTCGAGGATTCCCTGCCGGCGGAGCTCGTCGGCGGCATCGAGCGCCTGCTGCTGCGTGAAGGAAACGCGCTCGCGGAGTTCGACGGAAGCGGTGCGATGGTTGCAACCGATCAGCGCCAGCTGGATGCGGCTGGGGGCGCTGCGGGCCGGATTGGAAACGCGTCGTGGTCATTAGAAGAAGCGGTGAAACCGCGTGAGATAAAAATTCACGAACGTATAGCTGAAAAGCACGATCACGAAATTCAGCGCGCACAGCAACGCCGCCCGCGAACCCCGCCATTGCGCGCTTCGCGACAGGCGAAGGTAGGCCACATAGGCCACCAGAATCAAACCCGTAACCACGACTTTGGGATCGCCCCAGGCATAAGCGCCGTTCAAGCGGTGCGCCCACACCAGCCCCATGGGAACGCCGAGCAAAACGAGCGCGAGCCCCAGATAAACGCTGCTGCGCGCCATCTGGTCCAGCACATCCAGCGCCGGAAACCGCCAGAAGGCGCTGTTAAGGCGGCGGGAACGCAGCAAGCGATCCTGCACGAGATAGACCACGCTCAGAACAAAAGATAGCGCGAACGCGGCGTAGCCCCAGGTGATCAGCGTCACATGCAGCGCGAACAAGGCCCCGCGAGCCGGCGGCGCCACGGGCACTTGCGGCGGCGCGAGCAATCGCAGGCTGGCAATCCAGGCGATCAAGAGGAGCGTAACAAACGCGCCCACCGTCTGCTGCCGGTGAAAGATCTCCAGCACCAGGTAGGTGATCGCAAAGAGCCACGCGAAAAGCGACATCGAGCCATACAGATCGTCATAAGGAACGCTGTGCATGAACTGGGAGCGTTCGAGCAGGTCGTAATACTGAAGGATGATTCCCCCTGCAAGCATTACGGAGGCAATGCGGCCGAGCCAGGCGATTCGGCACGTACAGGATCCGCGCGTAGCAAGCAAAACTCGCCGCGTAGAACGCGAGACCCAAATAACCCAGGTGGTGTGTCATGAAATGTGCGCAACCTTCGAGACTATAGGATTATACCGCCGAACCGCCCAAATACCCGCGTGCGGCGTTCGAGTCCGGTTCGCCGTATTTGCCATTTCTCTCGGCAATTACAACCGACAGGTAACTGCCGGAGGAATCGATACGTCCCTTCCAATGCGGCAGACAATTCGCAGACCATCATCAGGCAACCGCAAGAGCGAGTTGAATCCCCGCCCTGATACTCCTCGATTCGCTCGCACAAAATGGAGGGAACTCTGCGGGAGCCATGCGGGAAAGTAAGAGTATGGCGAAGTGTTTCAAACAGAGGAGACGGAGCGGGGTATGAATCGTCACACGGCGACTCGTGTGTGCCGAGCGGCCATCATCATTCTGCTGGGAACTTTCCTGGGCCAAACAGTCGAGGGGCAGTCGCTGCACACCGTCATGGAGCCGCGCGAGCGGGTTTTTCCCGTGGTCGGCGCCGGGGTTACCGTGCTCAGGCGCGACACTTCCGGACACTATTATATTTTGGCCAAGCCCGCGAACGTGATCTCGGTTTACGACTCGGCCGGAAATCCTATCGGGCGGATTCCCAACGAGAAGTCGCAGGGAGCGAGTATTCGATATGCGGCGGACTTTGACCTGAGTCCGGAGGGTCAGATTCTTGTCGCCGACCGCGGCGCGAATGCCGTGGAAGTTTTTGGAGCGGATGGCTCGCCTGTGGCTAGAATCGCGGTCGTCGCTCCCACCTCGGTTGTCGCGCTTACCGGCGGCCAGTTCGCGGTCACGTCGCTCACGTCCAAGCGCCTGGTCCAAATTCTGGATGAACACGGGAAATTGGTGCGCAGCTTTGGAGACCCCGCCGACCTCGACGCGGATAGCACCGGGAAGCAACCGCTCACCGATTGGGGCAGGATCGTCGGCAGCCCCTCGCAGGAAATTTATTTCGCATTCACGTCGCTCCCCGACCCGATGATGCGCAAGTACGACCGCTACGGCTATGTGGGCTACGAGGCGTCGCTGCCCAGCAGTTTCTTTCAGAAGGCGGGTAGCGGGCCCGCCGACAGGGTGGAGGTCCGGTTGAACTTGGCGCATCTCTCTGTCGGAGGAGTCCGCCGGCTGGATGAGCCTGGGCTCATCGGGTGATTTTAAATTCGGTGGAGGAGTAGGAACCGGCATCAGCCGGATGTTTGGCTCGGGGGGCGGCTTCGGCCGGGCGGGTTTGCCTTCGGGAGCTGGGCAAGGCGCATTCGCGGGAGCACCCGGCGGCAGCGGCTTGGGTGGGAGGTCGATTGGCGGCACCTTCGCCGGTGAATTCAACGATGACGGGGCGCAATTTCAGTTTGGCGCCGCAAACCTGTCGTCGATGGGGGGTGGAAGGCGTGGCCGCAACGCCGCGTTTGCCAACGCGGATAATTTTGACCAGCCGGCGCCACAGGGATCGGCTTTGCAATTTTTCGGGGCCGGGAATAACAGCGCGAATCAAGACAGCGGCTCGTACGTTCCGTCAAACAGCCAGGTGCTTTCGTTCACCGGTGCGGACTCCGGCAATCAGGGACCGACGGGCGCCGAAGCCGATGCGGGAGCCGATATCAACCAGGACCTGGGCTTCTCCGCCGGAACATTATTCAACTCCGTAGCCTTTCAGACGCAGGGAACCTCCGCGCTCATCGGCGGCGGCCTTGGCGGAGGAATCAGGTTTGGTCATCCGAATTTTGGCGGTTTCGGAGGCGGTCCGGGACACGGTGGCGGCCCTTCCGGCTCCGGCCCTGGCTCGGGCGAGCACTTCGGCGACGGTCAACACTTTCACGGACGTTTCGGATCCCAAAGTGACTTTACGGCCACGCTGCGTGTGAACCTTGGAGATTTGGGCGGGGCTTCCACCGACAAACCGGCGATTACCGCGACGGCCGTGGACCCCTCCACCGGGGAACTGTGGGCTGGCATTGGCGATACCCTGATTCACTTCGGCAAGGAAGGAAATCCCGAGGAGGTCTACTACCTCACGATGAAAGGCGGAGGGGCTTTGAAACCAACCGCCCTGCTCATCGAGCAGGACCGGTTCCTCATCGCAGCGGACCCCTGGGGAATCTTCGAGTTTCCCCGGGTTAAATAGAACGAACGGAAGGCTTGCTCGGCCCCGCGTAATTCTGGCTAAGCAATATTTAATCTGACGCTTTGCCCGGCGCCTGCCGCGGGCGTTTCAGAGAGGTACTTTGCATAACGGCTGAAAATGGTTTTCAGCGCGACCGCCTGCAATTCGGTGGCGCTGTACGTCAGGTAAACGTGTATGCCGTTCCTCATGCAGCGTGTGCAGAGTGAGTGGCTTTCCTTCCTCGCCTGAATTTCGGCGAGGGGCGTTTGCAGAAAAGCACCCACGGCATACTTTTCGGCATCGTAGATGCCGCAGCACAACATGGTATTGCCGCGGAAATCGAGGGTGATCTGATCCTGCTGGAGGCTGCACGGCGAATGCCGGTGCGGCGCCGCTGCCGCGAGAGCCTCTGGCACGGGAAGCGCAAGCTTATCGAGCGTCGCGAGGTCGTCGGAGGTGATCGCGGCCAGCGCCGCATCGTTTTCGATGTGGGCGAGGAGCTTTTCGACAGGCATGAACAAGGCCCACACGGACAGGAATGTGAAGCCTAGCTGCGTCGCGTAAGCCTTCATTAGAATCTCATCGTCCAGATTGCTTTTGTAGCGATGGTAGAGAACCTGAACTCTCGTGGCCGCCCCGGTTTTCTTCAGGAGCCTGGCGAGTTCCTGCATGTTCTCTTTCACCGTTTCGATGCAGCCGCCCCGGTGGGTGAAACCATAGGTTTCCTGAGTGAATCCCGACACCGACACGCGTAGCTCCGCCGGGTTCGCTTCGAGGGCCGCCTCCAGATTTCGAATGTCGTTCAGATTGGAGCTGAGATGGCAAGGCACGCCATGCCGCTGAACGATCCTGACGAGATCGGCAATTTTCGGATGCAGCAACGGCTCGGCCCAGTTGAAGAGACCGACGCCGGTGATGACGCACTCGGAAACAGCCTTCGCCATGATTTCCTCGAGCAACCCAGGCTTCATGGCGCCCGCCGGATTATTTACATCGCGAAAATTGCCCGTGGGGCAGGATGGGCAGCGCAGGTTGCACTGCCCCATGCCGAGCGCCTCGATGTTGAAAAAGAAATTCCTTGCCACCCGAGGCGACGAATCACTGGCGTTGCAACTGGTCGCTAGCATGTTTGTTTATTGCGGCGCACTGCCAGTTTGAAACATCGGCGTCGGTCGTAGAACAGCCGAGGTGAATTGAGCAAGTCCATGACCAAGTGCTTCCGCGGCTGGCGTTGGCCACACCTTGTTGTTTGAGAGCTCCTTTCTGCTTCTACAGCCGAAAAACAAGGCCGTCGTTTATAGTTGTGGTGGTAGGAGCGAAAAACAGGGAAGGAGCGCCAATTCCATGCAAATAACCGAGGCTGATTACCAGCACCTGACGGCTCGAATAAAGAAGCTCGAAAGAAGCGATCGGGCCTGGAAAACGGTATGGCTGCTAGCTCTCGTGATGCTGGGACTTCCGCTGACGGCGAATGTAACAGCGCGGCAAAAGGCGCAGGAATCCTTCGTGCACGCCACAACAGTGGAGGCGCAAACTTTTCTACTCAGCGACGCGACAGGCAAAGTGATGGGGCGATTGACGGTTGCAAACGGCCAGCCTTCGCTTGAAGTGTACGATGCGGCGGGGAAATTGACGTGGCCTGTGAGGTCGCGGTCCAATTCAGCGGGGAACAAGTGAAGGCGATGGCTCGCGGCTAGGGTCTTCTTTCTCGTCGAAGCGCTGACCTGGAGCAAAGACCGCCAATCGGGAGATTGGCGTTCCCAGGGGGCCAGCTTCGGTGACACGCTGCGATTCAGGATGACTACGAAAGGCAGAAACCGCGGAGGCAACGGGCAACGAGAGACGGCCTAGCGGCCGGCCGCGCTGGCCGTCCGGCTTGGCCGGCTTGATTCCACATTCGAGCGCCGGCTTCCGCTGCACTCGCGCACCGTATAGACCGGCTTGTTCTGCGATTCGTAGTAGGTGCGGGTCAACAGTTCGCCGATCAGACCCAGGGCGATGAATTGAATTCCGCCCATGACCAGGGCCATGCCGAGGAGAAGCAAGGGGCCGTGATTGGCCATCAGGCCTTCGTCCAGCACGGCCTTTCGGATAAACACCCAGAGTCCAATGCCCGCGCCGCCGCTTAGACACAGCAGCCCAGGCAGGCCAAACAGTTGCATCGGTTTTGTGGAGTAGTCGAGCAGGAATTTGACGCTGAGCAGGTCGAGCAGGACGCGAATGGTGCGCGAGATCCCGTAGTTCGATTTGCCATTCTGGCGCGAGATATTCGTGATGGGCACTTCCGCGATGGAAGCCCCGGCCCAGCTTGCCAGCGCGGGAATAAAGCGGTGGAGTTCACCGTAGAGGTGAATCTCCGAGAGGATTTCCCGCCTATAGGCCTTGAACGTGGTGCCGAAGTCGTGAAGCTCGACCCGCGAAAGCTTGGCCATGGCGCGGTTGGCAATGCGGCTCGGCAACTGCCGCATCAGCCAGTGATCGGTGCGCTCCACGCGCCAGCCGCTGACAATGTCGTAGCCCTCCGCCATCTTCTCGATAAAGCGCGGGATCTCGGCCGGATCGTGCTGCAGGTCGCCGTCCATCGAGATGATGATCTCGCCCAGCGAGTAATCGAATCCGGCTTTGAGCGCGGCGGTCTGGCCGAAGTTGCGGCGCAGGCGAACGGCTGTGACGCGCTGGTCGTCTTTGGCGATTTCCGAGAGCAGATGGAATGTGCGGTCGCGGCTGCCGTCATCGATAAACACGATTTCGAACGGCTTGCCGATGGCGTCCATCGTGTCGATGATCTTGACGTAGAGGGGAGTAACGTTCTGCTCCTCGTTGTAGACCGGGACGACGATGGAATAAACCGGATTTTCTTCGGGTCTCATGATCACTGGCCCGCCGCCAGCCTGACGGGATTGGAAAACGAAGCCTGAGGAGCCACGAGGTGGTTTGTAAGCAGGAGCTTGCCTCCGCTCGCCGCAACCACGCCGACGGGAACGGGCTCGGCCAGTTTCTCGATGCCGGGAAGCGCGGAGGCGTGAATCACAAGGTAATAGCGGTCCGGCTCGGCCCACAGCTCTTTGAGTTTCGCATCATCGATAAAAACCGGAGGAGACCCAGGGGCATACGAGCCGTACTCGAGATTGAAGTAACGGCCGTTCAGAAGCAGCGCTTCCTGGTTCGTATAAAACATGATCGAAGAAAATGTGTAATAGGAATCGGCAGCGATGAGTTGACCACGCGGGGACCGCAAAAACGCCTCCGCCAACGGCCGCGAGGACAGGAACGGGTCGAAAGTGACCATCGCGCGCCGGGCCGCGAGAAAAACAACACCATCATCAGCGAGGTCGCTAGCGCGGCTTTGCTCCCGGTGAATCGGACCGTTCCGAGCGCCCCCAGCAGGAAAGCCACGCCGGCCATGATCAACGGCAACCGCAGATAGGCGAAAGAGTCGAGGGTGAGGTCCAGCATGTGCCCGAGTGATAACGTATAGGCGCTGGGATGATGCGAAAGCGCGGATGAGATGTCTCCGGGCGTTGCGAACGTTGCGCACGACGAATGCCAGCCCGAAACATGCAGCGGCGGCGAGTGCCGCGAGCAGTGCTACCACGCGAGTGCCGCGGCGGACCCAGACGCCATCCACCGCCATCGCGGAACCCAGCAGCAGGGCCACCGCCGGGTAAATGGCATCGAGTAATATTCCTGCGTGGTGGAAAACGTAAAAAACACCAGAACGAAACCCACCCAGCACAATGCGAGCAAGCGCGTGCGCCCCGCGCGATCAACCGGCGTAAAGGACGTCTTTGCGATCGCCGGAAGGTAAAGGCTCCAGGGAAAGAACCACACCAGGTGAAGCGGCCAGAAGTAGAAGCGCGGGACGGTGTTGTAATCGCGCGGATAGCGCAAGTTCAGGAAACGCAGCAACTGCTCGTTGATGAAAAAGAACCAGAGGAAGCCGTGATACTGGCCGGGGCCGCCGTGAAGAGTAAACGCGAAATAAGGGGGATTCCGCAGCGTCGCGAGAACATGCCAGGGCGCCGCAATCACAAGGGCAATCAAAGCGCCGCTGAATGGATGAAGGCGCTTCCAGGTCCGCACCGAAAAGAGCTGGCGCGTGAAGAGAAGATAGAGCAGGCCGGCCCCAACCGGGAAGACCACCGAGACCAGGCTTTTCAGCAGGAGACCGGCGCCAAGACTTGCGGCCAGGACCGCAGCCCAGAGCCGCGGATGGCGCTCTTCGTCATCGAGCGCCCGCAAGAGCGCCCACATCGCCAGCGCGATCGTGAACGTGAGCATCACGTCCGGAATCAGGATTCGCGTGAAGAGAAAAAGGCCCACGCAGGTGCCCATACATAGGCCTGCATAGAGGCTCGCGCGCCTTCCGAAGGCCCAATCAGCAAAAGCCGCAACAAGCAGCGCCAGGCCAACCGCGGAGAGCGAGATAGGAATGCGAGCGGCCCAATCATGGACGCCAAAGATAGCGTAGGACCCGGCGATCGCCCAATAGACTAGCGGGCGCTTTTTCAAGGTAGGAAACGCCGTCGAGGCGAGCCGTAACCCAGTCGCCTGAGGTAAGCATGTTGCGCGCGACGTTGCCTGGACGGAATCGACATCGTCCATCAGCGAGGGCGGAGAAACCATACACCCGAAGTACACCGCGCTTGCAACCAGCAGAACGATCAGATAAACGGGAAAGCCATTTACGGGGCGCGCTGACTCCAACGGTAGCTGAGGGCTGGCTGCGCCCTGCACCGATTCGTCCAAAGAAACAGAATCATTTACACACAAATGGGTGGTCTCGTCCTGGGAATCGGCGCAATTTGCCGCTTTTGTGAAATAGAAGCACGGCAATTGTAGGCGTCCTCCACCCTTCTGTACCAGCATTTTTTCGACGCGATCTCCGCCGGAGGAAGCCAGTTCGCTTGCGTTTGAGCCACCAAAAGCGCAAATTGAGCATTAAACAAAGCAGTCTTGGTTTCTACGACGGTCTAGCGAAGTGGACACTGTATGCGGGTGATCCGGCTCTTTCGCGCTGATAAATCATGCTCGCGATGCGGGGGTAAAAACATCGATCGCGTTCACCGTCAAGGTTTGGTCGATGCACTTCTCGGGATCGCCAACCTTCGCCCTTATCAATGCCGCCGCTGCTATGGCAGGTTCTACCTGATCGAACGAAAGCGCCCGCTCTCCCAACCGCCGTCCGTTACTGAGAAACGCACGTAACGAAAGCCTTCAGGCCACCCATTGGGGCGCGAGGTTTCTGATCTCCCGGCAACCTTTGGACCTGCGCCACGACAAGCCTCGCTTGCACTCTTCGCGCGGTATAATAAGATGGTTTGATGACCCTTATGCAAAGACTACGAGCGGCGGACGAGGTATCTGCCGGAAGGAAAAGGAGCGATTTCGAGCCCGGTAGCGGCGCCAGCTCACTCGACACTGCCGGACGACCGGAACCACAGGTAAGTTGTTGTAAACAAAAGGCGACGGTATCGCGCACTCGACACTCTTGTTGCATTGCGCAAGGCAGGAATTGAGATGCCGGTGAGCCTGAAAATACCGGCGTTGACCCGCAAGGAACGCTTCCTGCGGGCCGTGCGATTCGAACCGGTTGACCACGTGCCGGTATGGATTATGCGGCAGGCTGGCCGCTACCTTCCGGAGTACCAGGCCGTTCGGGCTAAGCACACGTTCCTTCAAATCTGCAAGACGCCGGAGGTGGCGGCGGAGGTTTCGCTCCAGCCTTTCCGTGTGCTGGGAGTGGACGCGATCATCGTTTTCTCGGACATTCTCATTGTCGCCGAGGCGATGGGGATGCCGCTCGATGTTCCCGACTCGGGCCCGGTGCTGTCCAATCCGGTGCGCGACGCGGCCGACGTGCAGCGTCTCCGCGATTTCGATCCGAATGTCGAAACAAAGTTCGTCGGAGACGCCATCCGCGCGATCTGCAAGGAGGCCGGGCCCGGACGTGCCGGTGATCGGTTTCGCGGCCGCCCCCTGGACGCTGGCCTGCTACATGATCGAGGGGCGCACGCGCGGCGATATTTCGCGCGCCAAGCAAATGCTGCACGAGCAGCCGCAGGTGGTGCGTCCGCTTCTGGACCGCATTGCCCGGGCCACGGCGGAATATCTGAAGTCGCAGATCGCGGCGGGAGCCTCCGTGATTCAACTGTTCGACACCTGGGCCGGAGAATTAAGCCCCAGCGAATATCACGCGTTTGAACTGCCGGCGACGCAACAGATTTTCGAAGCGCTGCGCGGCGCTCCCCATCGCAAAGATACTTTTCGCCAAAGGCTCTACGCAGCATCTGGAAAGCTTGGCGAAATCGGGCGCGGATGTAGTCAGCGTGGACTGGAAGACCGATCTGGCGGACGCTCGGCGGAAACTCGGTCGCCAGGTGGCGCTTCAGGGGAACGTGGACCCAACGATCCTGCTGGGCTCGGAAGCGGACGTTCGGCGCGCCGCTGCGCGAGGCGGTGGGCAAGACCGGCGGCCTGGGCCACATCCTGAACCTCGGACATGGTATCTTGCCAGGAACTCCCGTCGCGAACGCCAGGGCTTTCGTGGAGGCCGGGCACAGCGCTCCCGTCGCAGAGCAGGCCGAACTCGGCAAAGCGGATTAGGAATGCCTGACACAAAAGAAAAGCCGCGGCAAAGGCTCGAAATCGGGCAGATCTCCGACGAGATTCTGGAGAAGTACAATCGGCCCGGCCCGCGCTATACGAGCTATCCCACCGCGCCGGTGTGGAAGGACGATTTCGGCCCCGGCGACCTGGAAAAATATTACGACCGCGCCGAAGAGCGGCGCACGCCGCTTTCTCTCTACATGCATCTTCCCTTCTGCGAGAGCCTGTGCCTTTTTTGCGCGTGCAACGTCTCGATCCAGAAGGACAAGCGCGTCGCGATTCCCTACCTTGCCGCGCTGAAGAAGGAAATCGAGCACGTGGCCGGAAGGGTTTCGAAAAACCGCAGCGTGAGCCAATTCCACTGGGGCGGCGGAACGCCGACGCTATCTCTCCCCGGAACAAATGGAAGATCTCTTTCTGCATACGCGCGAGCGCTTTACGCTTCGCGCCGGACGCGGAGATCGGAATCGAAGTCGATCCGCGCGTCACCAACCGCGCGCATCTGGAAACGCTGCGCCGCCTCGGATTCAACCGGCTCAGCATGGGCATTCAGGACTTCCAGCCGAAGGTGCAGGAAACGATCCATCGCGTGCAGCCCTATGAAATGACGCGCGATCTGATCGCGATCGGGCGCGAACTGGGATTCGAGAGCCTCAACGTGGATTTGATTTACGGCCTGCCTTACCAGACAGCCGAGAGTTTTCAGAACACGATCGACCAGGTGCTCACGCTCGCGCCCGATCGCGTGGCCATGTTCAGCTACGCGCACGTGCCGTGGCTCAAGAAGCAGCAGGGCTCATTTCAGGCGCACCTGCCCGAAGGAAAGGAAAAATTCCGGATCTTTCGCGCGGGCCTGGAGCGGTTTCTCGATGCCGGATACCTCTACATCGGCATGGACCATTTCGCGCGGCCGGGCGACGAGCTGGCCACGGCTCAGCAGAACCGCACGCTGCACCGGAATTTTCAGGGGTACACCACCAAGGCGGGCGCGGACCTCTACGGCATGGGCGTGAGCGCGATCAGCTCGATCGGCGAAGCCTACGCGCAGAACCGCAAGGAGGTGCCGGCCTATCAGGATACCGTCGCGTCGCGCGGCATCGCCACGATGCGCGGCTACCGCCTTTCCGCCGATGACGTGATCCGCCGCGCCGTGATCGGCCGGCTGCTCTGCCACACCGTGATTCCCAAGCGCGAAGTGGAGCGCGAATTTTCGATATCCTTCGACGAATATTTCGCCGCCGAGCTTGGCCGGCTCGAGGAACCGCGCGCCGAAGGGCTGGTGGAGCTTGCGCCCGGCTGAAATTCGCGTCACGCCGCTCGGGCGCATCTTCATTCGCAACGTGGCCATGGTGTTTGACCGGTATCTGCACGAGCAGCAGATGGACCAGCGGCCGCTGTTCTCAAAAACTCTCTAAGCGAACCCAGCGAAAAATGGCCGAAACCAACAACGTCGCCGTCATCGGCGGTGGCATCTCCGGCCTCGCCTGCGCCTACCGCCTGCAGCAGCTCGGCGTGCCGTTGACGCTGCTGGAAGCGGAAGAGCGCGCGGGCGGGCTGATCGGCACCGAAGAGAAAGATGGCTTCCTTTTCGAATCGGGGCCGCAGAGCTTTCAGGGAACGGAAGTTCTGCTGGACCTGATTCGCGAGCTCGGCATCGAAGGCGAGCTTTGCAAGGCCGACCCGAAGGCGCCGCGATTCGTGCTGCGGCACGGCAAGCTGCAGAAGGTGCCGATGTCGCCGCAGGCGCTGCTGACGAGTTCCCTGCTCGGCCCCCGTGTCGCGGTGGAGGGTGGTCACCGAACCATTCGCCGGACGAAGCCGCCGAGCGAAGAGGAATCGGTCGCGAATTTCGTGCGGCGGAAATTCGGGCATGAAATTCTCGAATATCTCGTCGCGCCATTCGTTTCGGGCGTCTATGCCGGCGATCCCGAAAAGCTGAGCCTGAGAGCAGCATTTCCCTTCGCTGGAAGAGTGGGAGCGGGAATACGGGAGCGTGCTGCGCGGCGCTATGAAGTCCCGCCCCGGAAAAGGGCAAAGCGGACGCCGCCTTCCCTGTGTACCTTCCGCGGCGGCGTGGCAACGCTTTCGCGCGCGCTCGCGGCAAAGCTCGGCGGGGATTTGTGCACCGGAGCCCACGTGGACGCAAATTCGCCGCACCGGCGCCTCTTCCAATGAATCCGCCTACGAGATTCAGTTTCCAGCGCAACGGCCAGACCGAGAGCGCTCGTCGCTTGCAGTGCGTTGTGATGGCCACGCCCGGCCTACAAAGCCGCGCATCTTTGGGTTCTTTTCCGCCGCGACTCGCGCAAACGCTTTCGGGAATCCCGTATGCCGGAGTGGCCGTGGTGGCCGCGGGATACGGGTCGCAACAGATCGGACCCGCGCTCGACGGGTTTGGTTTTCTGGTGCCCCGCAGCGAAAAACGGCGCACGCTTGGCACGGTGTGGAATTCGTCGCTTTTCCCCGGGCGGGCGCCCGCGGGCGGATGCACGATGACCAGTTTTGTAGGCGGCGCCACCGAGCCGGACGTCCTGCAAAAGCCGGAGGAGGAAATCGCGGCGCTTGTGCAGGATGAAAACTCCAAGATTCTGGGCATCACCGGACCGCCCGTGGCTTCAGCGGTATGGAAGCATCCGAAAGCCCTGCCGCAATACAATCTGGGCCACGGCCACATCGTGGAAGCCATTCGAGATGGAGGAGAAAGAAAATCCGGGGATTTTTTTTTCGGGCAACTACCTGGAAGGGCCTTCTCTCGGCAAGTGCGTGGAGCACGGATTCAAGACGGCGGAGGCGGTGGAGGAATTCGTCAAGCACGGGCAGAAAAGCTGAAGAGAGATCCCTCGTCGCTTCGCTCTGTCGGGATGACAACGAAAGGCTAAAGCTCTCGTCGCCGAAGACGGGAGGCGTGCGGCATTCGCGTGCGCCGACGTGATATTACTTCGCGGGGTTGTTTTTGTGGCGCGTCGCGAGGCGGAACTCGCGGCGCTCGCCCGCCTCGCGGAAACGGCGGCGGTCTTCCTCGGTCTCCAGGATCAGCGGCGGCGCGGGGTGCGGGATGGCGATTCAAGTCCAGCGCCACGTAGGTTAAATAAGCGCTGCTGGTGTGCTTCCGCTCACCCGTCAAGATATTTTCTGAAAACACCTTCACGCCGACTTCCATCGAGGTGTGGAACACGCGATTGACGCTGGCTTTCAAGACGATGAATTCGCCGACGGCAATCGGAAAGCGGAAGTCGAGATAGTCGACCGAAGCGGTTACCACGTAGCTGTTGGAGTGCCTCCCGGCGGCGAGCGCGCCGGCGATATCGATCAGGTGCATCACGCGCCCCCCGAGCATGTTGCCGAGGGCGTTGGCGTCGTTGGGCAGAACGAACTCGGTGAGCTCGGAGCGCGAGGCGCTCACGGGCTTGCCGGCGAGACCTCCCGCTACATCCGCGCGTTTGGTCTTCGCTTCTTTTTTGCCGTTTTGCCGGGGCATTGTGGTGATCCGTCTTTTTTTGAGCGCTCGATGTGCCGCTTGGCGCGCGCGGCTGAGCCCGTTATAATACGCGCATTCATCCCATGGCCCAAACACAGAAGTCCCGCCGCGAAATGCTGGAACAATTCGTGACCCAGAAACCGGCCGATGCGTTTGCCCGCTATGGGCTGGCCCTCGAGTGCGCCAAGCTGGGGGACGATCAGGCTGCCACGGCCCACTTCGCAAAGCTTCTCGAGACCAACCCGCAGTATGTGGCAGGCTATTTCCAATACGGGCAGCTTCTGTCGCGCCTTGGGCGGCTGGACGAGGCCCGCAAACTGCTGTCCGACGGCATCGTAGTCGCGCAGAAGACAGGCGACTCGCACGCGCGCGACGAGATGCAGGCGGCGCTTTCTTCGTTGCGCGAGTAGCGCCCGCGCAGGCCCTTTTCCGCGGCGTAGCCAACTATGGCCAAGCCCGACCGCATCCCGCTGTTTCCGCTCGACGTGGTTCTGTTGCCCGCCATGCCGCTGCCGCTGCACATCTTCGAACCGCGGTATAAAACGATGATCCGGCGCTGCCTGGCCGAAAAGATCGAATTCGGCATGGTGCTGGCGAGCAACCAGTCCATGGCCAAGACCGGCTGCACCGCCGCGATCGACCGGATCATCAAGGAGTATCCCGACGGACGGATGGATATCCTGACGCAGGGCCGTTCCGCCTTTCACCTCGCCGAAGTCCTGGACGAAAAGGAGTACCACGAAGGCCTGGTCGAATACCTCGCCGATGAACCCTCTGAAATCGACGCCTCCAAACAGACCAAGCTGGTTGATCTGGTGGAGCAGTGCCACGAACTGCTGTTCGGCCGCCCCTGGGAGCAAGGCGAGCCCAGCGACCCGGCAACGCTGGCCTATCGCATGGCGGCGCGGCTTCCGATGGAACTCGCGCAGCGCCAGGAGCTGCTCGAGATGCGAAAGGAAGGGGACCGCCGCGAGTTCCTCCTCGAATGGCTCACGCGGCTGCTGCCACAGCTTACCGACCGTGAACGCAAGAGGCAGCGCGCCGCCGGCAACGGTCACGCACTGAATTAGGGCTTGCGGCATGGGCTAGACAGGTGGTGACTTAAGAGCCTGTGTGGCAACTACAGGGTCAGGAGCTCCAGGGGCTAAAAAAGCCCCGCTGATTTGCCGAAGCTTATGTCGTGGCTGAAGGCCGCGATCCACAAGGAAGACTCTGATTGCCACACAGACTCTGAAGCTGCCCTCTCACTTGCAGAAAGAAATGCAGATCCCTCACTTCGTTCGGGATGACATTTGCGCGGGGAGTTTTGGGGGGGACGATCCGCGAGGTGACGCTAGAGCGCCGGCGGCTACTCACTTAAGTCGTCCGCGAAAAAAATGTTGCCAGTCAGGCGAGTCAAGCAGCGAAATGAAGCGCGCGGCCATCTAATTATGCCTGTGCGCGGCGTTCCACTATAATGAAGCTTCACGCTCTCTGTCAGAGCGGCAATCATAAGGACTGGTGATTCCAATGAGCCCACAGCCTAAGAATCTCGGGGAACTTCGCCGCAGCCAGTGGTCGGAGGAGCGGACCGCCCAGCGAAGCGTCCGGCAGGAACTGCGCGAGAATCTGCTTTGCAAGATGGAGAAGGGTGAGCCTCTTTTCCCCGGCGTGCACGGCTACGACGACACAGTAATACCGCAGATCATCAACGCCATTTTGTCGCGGCATCACTTCATCCTGCTGGGGCTGCGCGGCCAGGCGAAGTCGCGCATCATCCGGGGGCTCGTTTCTTTCATGGACCCGGCGGTACCGGTGGTGGAGGGCTGCGAGATCCACGACAACCCTTACAATCCGCTTTGCCGGCCGTGCCGCGAGCGCATCGCCGCGGAAGGCGACGCCACGCCCATCGCGTGGCTGCCGCGCGACCTGCGCTATGTGGAAAAGCTGGCCACCCCCGATGTGACCATCGCGGACATGATTGGGGACGTAGACCCCATTAAGGCCGCACGAGGAGGCCGAAATCTCTCCGACGAGCTGACCATTCATTACGGTTTGCTGCCGCGGGCCAATCGCGGAATCTTTGCCATCAACGAACTTCCCGACCTCGCCGGAAAAATCCAAGTGGGCCTGTTCAACATCATGCAGGAAGGCGACATCCAGATTAAGGGCTACCCGGTAAGGCTGGCGCTCGACGTGCTGTTGGCGTTCACGGCGAATCCGGAGGATTACACCGCGCGCGGCAAGATCATCACGCCGCTCAAAGACCGCATCGGTTCGGAAATCCGCACGCATTATCCGGCCACCGTGGCGGAAGGAATGTCGATCACGGCGCAGGAGTCCTGGACGGAGCGCGATACCGGTCGGCGGGTCGAGGTTCCAGGCTACATTCGCGAGATCGTGGAGGAGGTCGCGTTCCAGGCGCGCGACGACAAGCGCGTGGACCGCCGCTCGGGCGTCAGCCAGCGGCTGCCCATCAGCACCCTGGAAAACGTGCTGAGCAGCGCGGAGCAGCGCGCCGTGCGCAGCCGCGACTCGGCGGTGGTGGCGCGCGTTGCGGACGTCTACTCGGCGATTCCATCGATGACGGGAAAATTCGAGCTGGAGTACGAGGGCGAAATGCGGGGCGCGGAGAACATCGCCCGCGAATTGATCCGCGCGGCGGTGGGCAAGACGTTCACAAAATACTTCGCGAACGTGAATTTTCAGCCGCTGGTGCAGTGGTTTGAGATCGGCGGCGAACTGAAAGTGGCGGCCAACGCATCGAGCGCCGAAGTGCTGGAACAGCTCAAGAAAATCCAGGGGCTGTTCGAGCATCTTGAGACTTTGGGCGTACGGCCGAAGGATGATGCGGCGCTGCAAACCAGCGCCGCCGAATTCATCCTCGAAGGCCTGTGGGCGCAGAAGCGCATCAACCGCAGCGAAGAACGCGGGTTTTTCGCCGAGGCGCGCAAAGCGAACGAGCCGCGCGATCCGCGCGAGCCGTCCGGGCGATTGCCGCGGCGCCAGTTCAACTAAAGTTCAATTGAAGTTCAACGAAAGTCAGCGGAAGCTATCGAACTGAACGCACGCGGAAGCGGCTGGCAAAATCGTCCGATGAACCGACGAAGGCGGGTGCGATGAGATACACCAAATATTCGCGTTACTCCCCTGACGCAGCCGATGACATCGACCTGCAGGAACTGATGAGCCGCATGTCGGACTTTTTTCTGCAAAGCGGCTTCGACAACCAATACGGCATCTACGAGATGGATATGGAGCGCTCTCGCGAGCAGCACATGGAGCAACTGCGCGAGGCGATCCTGCGGGCCCTCGAAGAGGGCGACCTCGTGCCGCCGGAACTCATGGAGCAGATGCTGCAGAATCCCGACCTGTCGCAGAACAAGGAATTGAAGGACCTCATCGACCAGATCATCCAGCGCATGGAGGAGGAAGGCTACATCTCGCAGCAGCAGTCCGCGCGGGTGACGCCCCCGCCATCGGAGACGCCGGGCGGCCAGGCGGGCGCGGAAGGGCCGAAAGTGGAAGCGCGCTTTGAAATCACCGACAAGGCGCTCGACTTTCTGGGTTTCAAGACCCTGAAGGACCTGCTCGCGTCGCTCGGAAAGAGCAGCTTCGGCCGGCACGACACGCGCGACCTGGCAACGGGAGTTGAGTCCGGCGGAACTTCGAAGGCCTACGAATTCGGCGACACGCTGAATATGGATATCAGCGCGACGCTTTTCAACGCCGTGCAGCGGACCGGTTCCGGCCTGCCCATCGAACTGGACTATCCGGACCTGATGGTGCACCAGTGCGAATATCAAAGCTCCTGCGCGACGGTGCTGATGCTCGATTGCAGCCACAGCATGATTCTCTACGGCGAGGACCGCTTCACGCCCGCCAAGCGCGTGGCGCTGGCCCTTTCGCACCTGATTCGCACGCAGTATCCGGGGGACTCGCTGCACTGCGTGCTGTTTCACGACAGCGCCGAGGAAATCCCGTATCGGAAAGCTGGCTCGCGTGCAGGTGGGGCCCTACTACACGAACACCCGGGAAGGTCTGCGCCTCGCGCAGCGGATTTTGTCGCGGCAGAAGAAAGACATGCGGCAGATCGTGATGATTACCGACGGCAAGCCCTCGGCGCTGACGCTGGAGGATGGGCGAATCTACAAGAACGCGTTCGGGCTTGACCCGCTGGTGGTAACGCAGACCATGGAGGAAGTGGCCAAGTGCAAGCGGGCCGGCATCCTGATCAATACCTTCATGCTGGCGAGCGACTACAGCCTCGTCCACTTCGTGCAGAAGATCACCGAGCTTTGCCGTGGCAAGGCCTACTTCACGACTCCCTACACGCTCGGGCAATATCTGCTCATGGATTACGTGGGCCGCAAGACGCGCAATATTCATTAATGGCTTAGGGGCATTCTGGGGTGGTGGGTGCGCAGTAAGCGCTAGATCTGCGGCGCCCGGCGCCGCCCGTGCGCGCAGGTGAAGCGGCTCAGCGTAGTGATTCTTCCGTGTACCGTTTTGAAACGCTTCGACAGATGCTCTGGATGTGGAGTAATTTTAAAGCGTGAGCTTTCGTAAATTTGCCCGCACATTTTTTGGAGGGTGCTGCATGAGCGCGCTGTCGCCGGGAAAAACTGCGCCGCCGATTACGCTGGCCACCGTCGACGGCAAGAAGGCGTCCCTTGCGGACGCGCTGGCGAAAGGTCCGGTGCTGGCGGCGTTTTTCAAGGTGAGCTGCCCCACCTGCCAGTTCACGTTTCCCTTCCTGGAACGAATGTATGAAATGTTTGGCGGCGAGAATTTCACGTTCTGGGCCATCTCACAGAACGACGCCGAAGACACGCGCGAGTTTCTCGATAGGTATGGAGTGCGCTTCCCCGCGCTGCTGGACGAGAAGGGCTACCCGGCGTCCAATCAGTATGGACTGACGAATGTGCCCACGGCGTTCCTGATCGCCCCGGACGGAAAAATTCAGATCAGCAGCGTGGGATTTTCCAAACCGGATCTCGAAAAAATCGCAGCAGCGGTGGCCCGGGCCACCGGCAAACTCGCCGCGCCTCTTTTCAGACCCGGTGAAGCGGTCCCGGAATATAAACCTGGTTGAGGCTCGCGAAACTAGGTTCCGGCGGAACCTTCCCAAACTCTTAAAAACAGATTCCTGAAACCGAGATCACTCCTCGAGTAACTCCAGCGGCTTCTTCTTGTGCTTGGGCGGCTTGAGGCGCTTGTCGGGTATGGTGCGCTCGGGAGGAGGCATTCCGATGCCGAGGCGGGCGCGGCGTGCGCGCCTCCTTGCTTGCTCGAAACACCGTCTTTTTCTTGCGGGGCATTTTCCTTGCTCAATTCGACGCGCTCCGAACCTTTGCGGCGCCGGCGGGTTCGGGCTGCTTCGATTTTTCCTCGAGCTTCTGCTGCGCGAGTTGCGGCTCAAAACAGCGGCGGCAGCGCGCTTCGTACATTCCGCCCGCGCCCACGACAATCAGTTCTTCGGACGCCACGAGGCGCTGCGTGTGAACGGCGGGATTTCCGCAGCGCATGCAGATCGCCAGCAGCTTGGTAATCTCCTCAGCCACCGCGAGCAGCCGCGGCATCGGCTCGAAGGGACGACCCATGAAATCGGTGTCGAGACCGGTAACGATCACCCGCTTTCCAAGTTCGGCGAGGCGGGAGCACGCGTCAACGATGCTTTCACCCAAAAACTGGGCCTCGTCGACGCCGATGACTTCCGTGCGAGGAGCGACCTTTTCAAGGATTTCCGTCCCGCTCTGCACCAGCTCGGAGGGAATCTCCAGGCCGGAATGCGAGACGATCCCGTTTTTGGCGTAGCGCTGGTCGATGATGGGCTTGAAAATCTGCACGCGCTGCCTGCCGATTTCCGCGCGGCGCAAGCGGCGGATCAGTTCTTCACTCTTGCCGGAAAACATCGGGCCGACGATTACCTCGATCCAGCCCATATTGCCCTTGACGATATCCACGTGTTGCGAGTCCTCCGTGTGCTAAGGCTATCACAGCAGTTGGAAGAATAAGGGGCAATACCGCGTGCCGGAAACTTCAGTCTGAAAGCAAGTTCGGCAGCAGCTCGCCAGCCTTGCCGAGGTAGCATTCGGCGAAGGCCAACCGATTAGCCGGCTCTTCCGGGCCAACATAAACGGCGCGCGCCCGGCCGCGAACGTGGGCGGCAAAACTTGCGGCGGGCTCAACGGATCCCGACGTTCCGATGGCCAGGAACAAAGTGCAGTGTTCCAGCGCGCGATAAATCCGGTCCAGTTCGAATGGCACCTCTCCGAACCAGCAGATGTGCGGGCGAATCCGGCCGCCGCATTCACAGCGCGGGAGACCGGCGGGCGGCTCATAGAATTTTGTATCGGCAAACGGAAGCCGATCGCAGGAATCGCAACGGCTTTTGAAGAGTTCGCCGTGCATGTGAATCACGTCCGGCGAGCCGGCTTGCTCGTGAAGGTCATCGACATTCTGAGTGCAAAGAACGAGCTGGTCGCCGATGGCATGCGCCAGCCGCGCGAGAGCGGCATGGCCCGGGTTGGGCTTCGCGAGGGCAGCCGCGCGGCGCCGCATCGAATAGAACTCCCACATGAGCGCGGGGTCGCGCCGCCAGGCATGGGGCGAAGCAACCTCTTCGAAACGATAATTCCGCCAGAGGCCGCCCGCATCGCGGAAGGTAGGTATGCCGCTCTCGGCGCTGATCCCCGCTCCGGTAAGCGCAAAAACGCGGTCCGACTTTCCGATGGCGAGCATGGCGCGGATGGAAGCCGAGGGTTTAATCAGAAGGCTGCGCCGCAGGACGCATTTCCCCGCCATGGACGCGATGCCACCAGAGGCTCAGTCGGTCCATGTAAAGATAAACCACCGGCGTGGTGAACAGCGTGAGCATCTGGCTGAAGATCAGCCCCCCGGCGATGGTGATTCCGAGCGGCCTCCGCAGTTCCGAGCCGCTTCCGCTGCCGAAGACCAGGGGCAAAGCTCCGAGAAGGGCGGCCATCGTGGTCATCAGGATAGGCCGGAAGCGCAGGAGACAGGCCTGAAAGATCGCTTCCGCGGGGCTTTTCCCTTCGCTGCGTTCGACCGCAATCGCGAAATCGATCATCAGAATGGCATTTTTCTTCACGATTCCAATCAGCAGGATCATGCCGATAATCGCGATCACGCTGAGGTCGATACGAAACAGCAGAAGCGCGAGCACCGCGCCAACGCCCGCCGAAGGAATGGTTGAAAGAATGGTGATGGGGTGAATGAAACTCTCGTACAGCGCTCCGAGCACGATGTAGACGGCGAGCAGCGCCGTAATGATCAAAGCCGGTTCCGTGCTCAGCGAGGCTTGAAAGGCCTGCAACGTGCCGGAATACAAACCGTGAATCGACGCGGGCATCCCCATGCTCTGTTCCAGGTCGTCGATCTCGCGCGAAGCGTCGCTCAACGCCATGCCGGGCGCGAGGTTGAACGAAATCGTAACCGCGGGAAACTGGCCTTGGTGGTTGACCGCCAGCGGAGCAATCGTGGGCTCATACCTGGCGACGGCGCTCAGCGGAACCACGCTGCCGTTGGACGAATGAATGTAAATGTCTTTGAGCGCGGAAGGGTCCTGCCAGAATTGCGGCGCCACCTCCATTACTACGTGATACTGATTCAGCGAAGTGTACATGGTGCTGACCTGGGCCTGGCCGAAGGCGTCATAAAGCGTCGAATCGAGAGTTTGCGGCGTGATCCCCAGCCGGGCGGCCGTGGCGCGGTCGTAGACCACAGACACGCGCAAGCCATTGTCCTGCTGGTCGCTATTGACCTCGGTGAAGCCGCGGATGCGCCTCATGCGGTCGAGCAGGATGGGTCCCCATTTGATGAGATCGTCGAGATTTTCACTCTGGATCGTGTACTGATACTCGGCGTTGCTTGCCCTTCCGCCGATATGCAGGTCCTGGCCCGCTTGCATAAAGACACGCGCCCCCTGCACGGAATTAAGTTTTGGGCGCAGACGCGCGATGAGTTCGCTGGCGCTGACGTCACGAAGTTTGCGGCCCTTGAGAGCCAGGAAAATGTTCCCGGAATTGATCGGGCCCTGGCCGCCGGTGAAGGCCGTCACGTTGCTGATGGCCGGATCGGAGTTCAAAATTTCCGAATAACTCTCCGTGAAGGTCTGCATCCTTTGGAAGGAGACGTCCTGAGGCCCTTGAATGCCGCCTACGACGGTTCCGTTGTCCTGTTCGGGGAAGAAACCCTTCGGCACGATGACCAGCAGGTAGATGTTCACCGCAATGGTGATGAATAGAATCGCCAGTGTGAACGCGGGGTGCCGCAGAACCACCCGCAATGCACTTTCGTAGCTGCGGAGCAGCCAGCTCAGGATTGCCTCACTCGCGCGATAGAGGCGCCCGTGCCCAGCAGGGTCTTCATGCTTGAGCAATCGGGAGCACATCATCGGCGTGGTGGTGAGGGACACCAGCAGAGAAACGAGGATGGAAACCGAAAGTGTTACCGCAAATTCTCGAAACAGGCGCCCGATAATCCCGCCCATGAGCAGAATGGGAATGAAGACCGCCACCAGCGAAAGGCTGATCGAAAGCACTGTAAAGCCGATTTCGCTCGCGCCCCGCAACGCCGCAGCCAGCGGACGCATGCCTTTTTCCATGTACCGCGTGATGTTTTCGATGACCACAATCGCGTCGTCCACCACGAACCCGGTGGAAATAGTCAGCGCCATCAGGGACAAGTTGTCCAGGCTGTACCCGAACAGATACATCGCTCCGAACGTTCCGATCAGCGACACCGGAACCACCACCGCGGGAATCATCGTCGCGCTGGGACTGCGCAGGAAAAAGAACACCACCAGAATCACAAGGCAGACGGACACGATAAGGGCGCGTTCCACGTCGCGCACCGACGAGCGGATGGTGACAGTCCGGTCCAGCAGGATCGCAAGATCGATACCAGGCGGAATCGACGCTTTCAGCGACGGCAGAGCCAGCCGTACGCGGT
This sequence comes from uncultured Acidobacteriota bacterium, assembly GCA_963697575.1. Lineage (GTDB taxonomy): Bacteria > Acidobacteriota > Terriglobia > Acidiferrales > UBA7541 > Palsa-295. The sequence goes on from CAVOOP010000032.1 coordinate 99,943, forward strand.
CGACCGTGTCGATGATGTTCGCCCCTGGCTGGCGGAAGATGATTACCGGGATGGCCTTTTTTCCGTTCACGTAGCCGGCTACGCGCAGGTTTTCAACCGAGTCGGTGACCTCCGCAACGTCCGACAGTTGGATCGCGGCGCCTTTGTGATAACCAACGATCAAAGGGCGGTAATCTCTCGCCTTGAGCAACTGGTCATTCGCGAGGATGTTCGCGGTCCTCGTGTCGTCGGATATCTGACCTTTGGGAAGGTTCGCGTTCTGGGCGTTCAGCAGATTGCGCACATCCGGCAGTCCCAGGCCGTAGCTGTTCAATTGAGTCGGATTGATGTCGACGCGCACAGCGGGGAGCGCGCCCCCTCCGACGAATACCTGGCCCACGCCCTGTATCTGCGAGAGGCTCTGCTGCATGATCGTGGAGGCGGCGTCGTAGAGCTGGCCGCGGTCGAGCGAGCTGGACGTCAACCCCACAATCATGATTGGCGCATCGGAGGTATTCACCTTCCGGTACGTCGGGTTGCTGGGCAGATTCGAGGGAAGAAAGCTGCGCGCCGCGTTGATGGCCGCCTGAACGTCTCTTGCGGCGCCGTCGATGTTGCGATTCAGGTCAAACTGCAGCGTGACGCTGGTCGTTCCCAGGTAGCTGGCCGACGTCATTTCCGTGACCCCCGCGATCCTGCCAAATTGCCGCTCGAGCGGGGTGGCGATCGAGGACGCCATGATCTCGGGGCTGGCACCCGGCAGTGCCGCGCCAACCGTAATGGTCGGGAAATCGATCTGCGGCAGCGGGGCAACCGGCAGAAAGAAAAAGGCAACGGCCCCGGCAAGCGCGATGGCCACCGTAAGAAGGGTCGTAGCAACGGGGCGGTGTATGAATGGCGAGGATAAGCTCATTGCTCGCTTACAGGAGACGCTGCAATTTTAATGATGAGGCCGATCGGTGCGTCTGCATTCAATTCGAAGGCTCAGGGGTCTCCGCTCCGGGGACACGGTGACTGTGCGGATGATGCGTGCAGCTATCCCAAAGCCCATAAGCCACTTACCATTTATCCCATTTGTTTGGCTGTTTATCAGTGTACATGATTGGGATGCGCCCCGAGGGGCTCGCGTTTCAAATACGGCGCGATGAATTGGGGCTGTTTGTGGCACAAGAGCCGCGAAAACTGCTCAGGCCGGGTTGGGCTTTAGACGCAGAGCGAAGTAAGCTGGTAGCGTGGCGCCGGCACAAAAAACTGACGCAGCGGGGGAGCGGGAAACGGGTTGTGTATTCTGCCGGATCGCAGGACGCGAAGCCGGCGCAAAAATCGTATTTGAGGATGACGTATCACTGGCCTTCCTCGACTCCCGTCCCCTGTTTCCCGGCCATTGCCTGCTTGTCTCGAAGGATCATTATGAGACGCTCGCCGATCTTCCCAAGGACCTGATCGGCCGCCTTTTCTCCAACGCGCAGTATCTGGCTGGAGCGGTAAAGGGAGCCATGCAGGCCGAGGGAACATTCGTGGCCGTCAACAATACGGTGAGCCAGAGCGTACCGCACTTCCACATTCACATCGTGCCACGGCGCCGCAAGGATGGCTTGCGCGGATTTTTCTGGCCACGCCACGCCTATTCGAGTGAAGATGAAATGGCGGCGGTGCGGGACGTGTTGTCGTCCTGGATGAAGCAAAACGAAAAGCCCTGAGCCTTAAAAATGAGCCCGAAAAAATGAGCCTGAAAAAATATCAGCAGAAGCGGCGCTTCGACGTAACGCCGGAGCCTTCCGGGAATGAAGCCGGGGCGAAAAAGAAGCCGGTAGAGCTCGTCTTCGTCGTGCAGAAACACCGAGCCTCGCATCTCCATTACGATTTCCGTCTCGAGATGCATGGTGTGCTGCTTTCGTGGGCGGTGCCCAAGGGGCCGTCGCTCGATCCCGCGGTGAAGCGGCTGGCGATGCAGGTGGAGGACCACCCCATCGAGTACGCCTCCTTCGAAGGCACCATTCCCGAGGGCGAGTACGGCGGGGGAACGGTGATGGTCTGGGATCAGGGCACGTGGGAACCCGAGCAGCCTGACCCGGACGCGGCCCTCGCAAAAGGCGACCTGAAGTTTACGCTGTACGGCAAGAAGCTGAAAGGCTCGTGGGTGTTGGTCCGAACGCGAGGATTCGGCGGCAGCTCGGGCCGCTCCTCGTGGCTGCTGATCAAGCATCGCGATCAATACGCTTCGCAGCGGGACATCGCCGAAGAGGAGCCTCTTTCGGTGGTCACCGGAAGATCGCTGGAAGAGATCGCCCGCGATGGAGGCGGAAACGTCGAAAAGGCCGCCACCGGCGATCCTGTCTCCGCGGCAAAACCGAAAAAAGCCGCCAGATCGACCGTCAAGAAAACTCGGAGCGCGCGCCCGAAAGCCTCGAAGACATCGAGATAAAGGCAGAAACCCCTACTTCAGGCGGAAGAGGAAAAGCACGTCGAGAAGAGCGAGAATCGCAATCGCGAATTCGACGATGAACGAACGCGCCTCGTTGAACTGATCGACCATCACCTCGTAGAGTTCGCCGACGGTGCGAAGTTTTTCATCCACCAGGTTGCGATAATCCGGCACTCCCATGCGGGTAGCCGCCAGCCGGTACAGCCGCGCGTAGTAGATATCGCTTACGAATTTAATCGCGTTATCGATGCGCTCGGTAAGCTCCATCACGTCCAGGCGGATCGTATTGAAGCGCTTGGCGTCCCGCGGGACGCTCCAGCGCGAAAGCAGGAGGTTCCGCCTGCGCTCGAGCGCGGTGTATACATCGGAGAGAAGCTGGGTCATCAGTCCGTCGTAATAGCGAAATTCCAGGAGCTGCATTTTCGCGTATTCGAGCACCTGGTTGGTGGCGGCGGCGTCTTCTCCCCGGTCATAAACGAACGCGACCGAGGCCCCCAGCACCACAAGATCCGTGACGTAATAGGACAGACTCGATTGCAGAATTTCTTCCGTGACGCCCGGCGCAAGAGGCGTGAGTTCGCCGCGAACAAGCTGCGCAATCTTGCGTCCATACACCGAGAGCAATTCGGTGCCGTTAATCGCGCCCTCCGTCTGATGGCATTGCTCGAGATTGATTATCAGGTATTCCTCCTGCAGCCAGTCCTTCACAGGCTTTATCACGCCCGGGGCCAATTGCTGGAGGTGCCGGCCCACGATTTCGCGCGCATAGGGCTCGATGGTGACGGGATCGGTCCAGCGCGAGGTCTGCTGCAGCAGCGATTCCCAATCGCACTCGAAGGGCGTCTCAATCTGCGCCACCACCACGGCAAACGCGTAGTATTTGATGGAACACAGGACCCGCTCTCCGGTAGCCAGTTCGATGGCCTGGGCTGGCTCGACGATGGGGGCCTGCTCAAAACGGACATAGTCGGGCGTCCCGCGAGGGAAAATGCGCTTTACCGTGCCGCCGCGCGGGCCGAGCAATTCCCGCAGCTTGTCGAGGTCCAGGGCCTCAGCGACATCGTAGAGAAAAAGAAGCCGAAAGCTTCCGCGCAAGGTCACCATCCACTTTTATCATCGAACCTGCCGTTTCCAACAGAAGTAAAAGCATTTAGCCCGCGGCGGCCCGCAAGCTGTATGGAAACGTCACTGATCCCGAAACGCGCACTTGTCGATACGGGATAGGCGAGCCAAAATTCTCCCGAAGTACAAACTTCGCAAAAAGCGCTCGACTCGCTGGCGCGATTCTTGAAACAATCAGGATCGATAAAAGAAACGAATCGAAGGGACTTCATGGATCAAAACACCGGCAGTAGCCCGCGTTTTCCCAATCTTCCCAAGCGCATCAGCGGTTTAGAACGGCTGGTTTACAACCTGTGGTGGAGCTGGAACCGGGCCTCCCGTGAAATGTTCAGGGCCCTCGATCTGCAGGCGTGGCTCAACAGCGCAACCAATCCGTTGCGGATGCTTACGATGGTTTCGCAGGAAACCCTCGAAAAGGCCGCCAAGAATCCGGAATTCCTCGAACGCTATGACGCGGTAATGGCCTACTTCGAAGCGGAGGTAGCTTCCCCGGCTGGCTGGTATACCGCCGAGTTTGGCCGGCCTTCCTCCACGATCGCCTATTTTTCCGCCGAGTATGCGTTTCACAATTCCCTGCCCCTCTATGCCGGAGGCCTGGGCGTTTTGGCGGGCGACTACATCAAGGAATGCAGCGACCTTGCCGTGCCGGTGGTGGCCGTGGGGCTGATTTATTCCCGCGGCTACGTGTCGCAGAGGCTGCGCGACGATGGCTGGCAGGAAGATCAGGAAAACATCCTCGATCGCACCTACGATCCCGTGAAGCCGGTTCTCGACGCAAAAGGCGCTCCTCTCACGGTGCAGGTGCCTCTGTTCGATCCGCCAGTCCACGTGCTCGTGTGGCGAGCGGACATCGGGCGCGTGCCGGTCTATCTTCTCGACACCGATATCGAAAGCAATCAGCCCTGGGACCGGGCCATCGCTCACCGGCTGTACATCACAGAATCCGAGCAGCGGCTACGGCAGGAAATCGTCCTGGGGATTGGCGGGATGTGCGTCCTTGAGGCGCTGGGGCTGCAACCATCGGCCATCCACATCAACGAAGGACATCCCGGCCTTGCGCTTCTCGAACGCCTTCGCATGCTGGTCGAGAAAGGCGCCACTTTCAAGGATGCCTTCGAGAAGGTTCGCGACAGCTCCATGTTCACCACGCACACCCCATTGACGGCGGGCACCGACGTGTTTCCCTTTCCGCTGTTTGAGAAATACTTCGGGCACGCTTACGCCCGGTTTGGAACCGACCGCGATACCCTTCTGCAACTGGGAGTCTATCCGCCGGACCCCAGCGCCGGATTCAACATGACGGCATTCGCCCTGCGCATGGCGAAGTACTGCAATGCCGTGAGTAAAAAACACGCTGAAGTAGCCAGGCAGATGTGGTCCAGCATCTGGCCCGACAAAAAGGAAGTCGACGTTCCCATCGCCGCAATTACCAACGGCGTTCACATGCTCACCTGGATGGACCCGGTGTGGCTGCAACCGCTTCTGGACAAGCACCTTGGCCCTGACTGGGTGCGGGATCAGGATCGCGTGGGAATCTGGGAACTGGTCAAAAGGATTCCGGATGTGGATTTATGGCACCTGCGGCGTCGGCTGAAGGGATTAATGATCGACGAAGTCAACGAACGCGCCCGCGAGCGCTGGCAGAACAAGCGCGCCCGCGCGGAAAGCGTGATTGCGTTCGGCGCGCTGCTGGAGCCCGAGGTTTTCACGATCGGCTTCGCCCGTCGCTTCACAGGCTATAAGCGGCCGGACCTTATTTTGTACGACCTGGACCGCCTGAAGCGCCTGCTGACCAGCACGCTGCGGCCCGTCCAGATCATTTTTGCAGGAAAGGCGCATCCTTCGGACGTGGAAGGCGCGCGGATCATTCAAAAGGTGTTCCGCCTGGCCCAGGACCCCGAGTTCGGCGCGCGCATCGCGTTCGTAGAGGACTACGACCAGCACCTCGCCCAGCGCATGGTGCGAGGCGTCGATGTCTGGCTGAACAATCCCGTTCCTCCCCTTGAGGCCAGCGGAACCAGCGGCATGAAAGCGAGCATGAATGGCGTGCCTAACCTTTCGATCCTCGATGGCTGGTGGATGGAGGGCTATAACGGGCAAAACGGGTGGGCCTTCGGTGATGAACCGTACGAAGGTGACCGCAGCAAGGCCGACGCGGAATCCATCTACCGGTTGCTGGAAGAGAAAATCATTCCCTTGTACTACGACCGGTCGGATGACGAAGTCCCCCACGGGTACGTGCAGGTGATGAAGGCGGCCATCAAGACGGTGGCGCCGCAATTCAGCACGCGGCGCATGGTGAAAGAGTACGTCAACCGGTTCTACGTGCCGGCGCTGGGAATTACTTCGTTGAAGGTCTGATCGAAAGCGATCGAACCATTGGATCAAGCGGCCCGCGTGATTCGAAGCTAAGGACCATAAGCCTTCGCGGTTGATTCCCGGCGGTTTTCGCCAAGACATTTCCTGCGTCTATCACTAACTAGAACGGCTGGCTTATGACACTTCGGCACATCTTCTGGAGGTTGCGCGAGGAGTTCTGGCCTGAGAAGCATCCCTACGACATTCTGATGGGCTGCGACACCTCGGGAATGGTCCTTGGGCGCCGGCTCGGGCCGGAAGCCACTGATTACCAGCCGGTCGACCCGGATGTGTTTCGCGCTACGATGGCGCACGTCATTGGGCACGTCATTGCGCACGTGAATGCCGGCATGTGTGGAGACGTGTCGGAGTTCGCCTTCGTTGATCTGGGATGCGGCAAGGGCCGGGCGCTCCTGCTCGCTGAGGAATACGGCTTCAGGCAAATCGTCGGCGTAGAATTCTCAGCGAAGCTTGACCGGATTGCTTCGCGGAACGCAGCGAAGGCAGGGTCGGCTCGCATCGCTGTGGTTCGAAGCGACGTGCGCGCGTTTGATTTCCCCGAGGGGCCGCTGGTCGTCTTCCTGTACAATCCCTTCAGTGTGCAGATCACGCGTAGCGTCATACAGCGTCTTGCCTCCCGCCCGCATACTTCCTACATCGCTTACGTGAATCCGCTTCACGCTGATGCGATTTCATCTCTGCCGGGTGCCGCCGTCGTTGCAAAAGACGATTGGTGCACGATTTGGAGATTCCGCGGGCACACCCAGGCGTCTTGCACCTCACTCGACAAAACGCCATCAGCCAGCGCCTTGCTAAAATGAAGGAAGATGAATAAAAAGACGCAAAACGTCGAACCGAAACGCACGCCCGGCGCCGCCGAGCGTGAGTGGGAAGAAAAAACGCTGGCCCCCACCCTCGCGAAATCCCCGGAACGCGGCAATCAGTTCACGACCGTTTCCGGCTACCCGATCCGCCGCTTGTACACCGAGGCTGACCTCACCGGCTGGAACGCCGAGCGCGATCTGGGAGTTCCCGGCGACCCCCCTTACACGCGCGGGATCCATCCGAGCATGTATCGGGCGCGCCTCTGGACCATGCGCCAGTTCGCGGGCTTCGGCTCCGCGCGCGACACGAACGAACGCTTCCGCTACCTGCTGTCGCAGGGGCAAACCGGCCTTTCGGTGGCCTTCGATCTCCCGACACTGATGGGCTACGACTCCGATCATCCGCTCTCGGAAGGCGAAGTCGGAAAGTGCGGCGTGGCCATCAGTTCACTGGCCGACATGGAAGTCCTTTTCGACCGGATTCCGCTCGCCGAAGTCACCACCTCGATGACCATCAATTCGCCCGCCGCCGTCATCTGGGCCATGTATCTGGCGGTCGCCGAAAAGCAGGGCGCGGACTGGAAAACGCTTTCCGGCACGCTGCAGAACGACATCCTCAAGGAATACATCGCGCAGAAGGAATACATCTATCCGCCCGAGCCTTCCATGCGGCTGGTGATCGACACGATCGAGTTTGGCGCGAAGCACACGCCGAAATTCAATCCCATCTCGATCAGCGGATACCACATTCGCGAAGCCGGCTCGACCGCCATTCAGGAGCTGGCGTTCACCCTGCGCGACGGAATCGAATACGTGGAGTGGGCGCTGCGCCGCGGCCTCGCAATCGACGACTTCGCGCCGCGCCTCTCCTTCTTCTTCAACGCGCACAACGATTTCTTCGAGGAGATCGCCAAATACCGCGCCGCCCGCCGCATCTGGTATAAAACGATGCGCGACCGCTTCGGCGCGAAGAATCCGCGCTCCTGGGCGCTGCGTTTCCACTCGCAGACGGCCGGCTGCTCGCTCACCGCGCAGCAGCCGCAGAACAACGTCGTCCGCACGGCGATTCAGGCGCTGGCCGCCGTGCTGGGCGGCACGCAGTCGCTGCACACCAACTCGCTCGACGAGGCCTGGGCGCTGCCCACGGAAGCCGCCGCCACCATCGCGCTGCGCACGCAGCAGATCATCGCGCACGAAACCGGCGTGACGAATACTGCCGACCCGCTCGGCGGCTCTTACTTCGTGGAAGCGTTGACCAACGAGATCGAGCGCGGCGCGCTCGATTACTTCGATAAAATCGACGCGCTCGGCGGCATGGTCGCCGCCATCGAACGAGGCTATCCGCAACGCGAAATCGCCGACGCGTCATATCAGTACCAGATGGCCATCGATCGCAAGGAAAAGATCGTCGTCGGCGTGAACGAATTCGTGTCGGAAGAAAAGCCCATCGAAATATTGCAGATCGATGAATCGGTGGCGCGCCAGCAGGCCGAGCAGCTTCGCAAGCTGCGCGCCGAACGCTCGAACGAAGAAGTCGAGCGAAGGCTAAAGGCGACTGCGCAAAGCCGCTGCTGGCAGCCGAGAACCTGATGCCGTATCTCTACGACGCCGTGAAAGCCTACGCCACGCTCGGCGAAATCTCCGACGCCCTGCGCGAAGTCTTCGGCGTTCACCACGAAGTCTCGGTCACGTAAGAGCCAGCAACGCCTGATCGGGCGTGTATGATATGGTTTTCTGTGGCAGGTTATGAGACGCACACTACTCCTTTTCGCTTTCGTCCTCATTTGGATCGCTCCAGCCTCCGGTCAAAGTGCTGTCGTCAGCTGGTTTCCCATCCACGTCGGCGACAGGTGGATCTACGAGCATGAGACCCGCGACGATAACGGCGGCGGAACGGCGCATCTGGAAATCCATCGGTGGAGAACCGAGGAGACCACCGTCGGCTCATGGCCAAGTCCAGAAGGCATGCTTGTCGCGAGACGAGTTCGAGTCATAGAGGGTTCTCCGCCCCCGGATTGGATCGATCCGGAGCGGGAACGGGCCTATCTTATTCGCGGCCATTGCCTTTACGGGAGTGAAGTTGAGTGGGGGTCGCGCGACCATCACATTTCCACTGCGTTTCGCGAGGACTTGCTCGCCGGGCATGTCGCCGCGGACTTCTGCTTCCCCCTCGTCGTGGGCAAGACGTGGGGTCGCCCCGCAATGGGCCGAATGGCGCGCACCCGCCAACGCGAAAGACTGGCGAGTCACAGGAGAAGGAGTAATGGACTCATCGGCCCCCAGCACCCGCGACATCTTTCACGTCACCTCGGCTTCGTCGTATCTCGGCTCAGGCATGACGGCAGATATCTGGTTTGAAAAAGGTGTCGGGATCGTTCGCGAAGAGGAGATTCACCACGGCACCATTGGCGAAGAGCGAACCCGGCTCCTTCGCTTCGAATCCGCTCAACGGCGTTAGCCGCTTCCAGACCTTGGATCCTCCTTGGCACGCAAGGATACTGAAACGCTGTTGGCGACGCTTTCAGAATGTGAGGCGAAGGCATCAGAAGTCACTCGTATCAAGTTGTCGAGGAAGCTCGTGGCCGGCAAACGGCCGGCGCTGCTCAAGGAGGGCACAGCCTGACGGGGTTACTCTGACGACGCAGCGCCCCTTCCGCTGCTCTCTCGTCACCAAGCCGCGGTCGTTGGCATCTTCCCAGACCGGGAGTCTGGGGCAAGACGTGCGCCACGCGTCCATTACCTCTTCGTAGCTTCTCTCGTCCTTTGCCACCCATTCCAGCAGATCGAGAATGAGGGCCTCGACCACGTCACTCATGGCTTGTGTAATTATTTTAAACCTGAGGGCCGGCTCTGCATAAAATAAACCGCCGAGGATCGCCAGGAAATCCGCGGCGGCTTCTTGAAATGGATAAGAGATCGGGTGCCCGGCTTATCGACTCGTTCGCAGAAGCCGCGCGGTGGCCGGCGATTCGCCTCGATGTTCCAAGCGCGACCACATCCACTCAGCCGTTTCATACAGCCCGATGGCGAGCACTCCCGCCACCATGATTCCGAGACCCACCTCCACGAGGGTCAACATCGTAACCAGATATGTCGCGATCGCTTCCATGGCTGCCCTCCTCTGTTCGCATTAACCACCTGACGCGGCAAACGAGCCATACGCGCTTGTCCCCGGATATAGGACGAAAAGTACCTGAGACGAAAACGGTCAGGCGCGGCGCCTGCAGCCAACACAGCATGCGGGCCGAGGGAGTCGAAAGAACCTGTACGTTAGAACCAAAAACGGCCAGGAAATTAACTGGCCTTATGGCTTCGGCTCCTGTAGCCGGGAGGGTTGCCAGCTACCCTTTAGTTCACCTTTTCAGTATTCTGGTATCTGCATGGCAGAGAAGAAAATACGCGTGCTGATAGCGAAACCGGGCCTCGACGGCCACGATCGCGGCGCGAAAATCATTGCGCGCGCGCTGCGCGATGCCGGCATGGAAGTGATCTACACGGGCCTGCGGCAGACGCCGGAGATGATTGCCACCGCGGCGCTGCAAGAAGATGTCGACGTGATCGGCCTCTCGATCCTTTCCGGCGCGCATAATACGCTCTGCCCTCGCCTGATGGACCTGCTGCGCCAGCACGGCATGACGGACGTAACCGTGCTGATCGGCGGGATCATTCCCGAGGCCGACATTCCGGCGCTGAAAAAGGCAGGGAATCGCGGAAGTTTTTCTGCCAGGCACCACGACACAAGCCATCGTCGATTTCATCCGCCAGCGCGTGGCCGCGGCTTCTCAAGGAGTCTGACCAAAGGTGAGCGGCACAATTAGAGATGCGGATAAAGTTGCGGGCAAGGAACCCGGAAACGAGAGCGCGGAAGCAAAGCTGCCCGGCAATCGCCGGCATTTCAAAAGAATACCCGCCAGATGATCGAGCTGCTCACCGCGAATCAGGAACGAGGAAGAAAAGATTCGCCAGGGCGGCGGCGCAAAAGCCATCGAGGCACAGCATAAAAAAGGCCGCCTCACGGCGCGCGGAGCGCATTGCCAGGCTCATCGATCCAAAATCCGAATTCTTCGAGCTGGGCCTCTACGCGGCGTACGGGATGTATGAAGAATGGGGCGGCGCGCCCGCCGCGGGAACGATCACCGGGCTGGCACAGGTTTCCGGGCGGCGCGTGATGATCATCGCCAACGACGCCACGGTGAAGGCCGGCGCGTTCTTCCCGATGACCGCGAAGAAAGTGATTCGCGCGCAGAACATCGCCATCGAGAATCGCATCCCGACGATCTATCTGGTCGATTCCTCCGGCATATTTCTTCCGCTTGCAGGAAGACGTGTTCCCGGACACGGATGATTTCGGCCGCGTGTTCCGCAACAACGCCGTGATGAGCGCGATGCGCATCCCGCAGATCACCGCGATCATGGGCATGTGCGTGGCGGGCGGCGCGTACCTGCCGGTGATGTGCGACAGCATCCTGATGACGGAGGGCAGCGGGCTATTTCTCGCGGGCCCGGCGCTGGTGCAATCCGCCATCGGGCAGAAAACCTCGGCGGAAGAATTGGGCGGCGCGCAAATGCATGCGCAGATCAGCGGCACGATCGATTTTCGCGAGCCGGACGACGACGCGTGCCTGAAGCGCATCCGCTCGTTTAGTCGAAAAGATGGGCCATCCCGCCGCAGCGCCCTTCGATCACAAGCCGGCCGAGCCGCCCGCGTATCCGGGCGAAGAAATTTACGGCATTTTTTCCGCGGAGCCTTCCAAGCAATACGACATGCGCGACGTGATCGCGCGCATTGTCGATGACAGCAAATTCGACGAATACGAAGCCGAATACGGCCAAACGCTGCTTTGCGGCTACGCGCGCATCGGCGGCTGGGCCGTCGGGATCGTGGCGAACCAGAAGAAGAAGTGTCACCGTCGCGGCGCCTGGCACCGGCGACAAGCGCATCGAATTCGGCGGCGTGATTTACACCGAGTCGGCGGACAAGGCCGCCCGCTTCATCCTCGACTGCAACCAGAACCTTATCCCGCTGGTTTTTCTTCACGACGTGAACGGGTTCATGGTCGGCAAGGAAGCCGAGTGGAGCGGCATCATTCGCGCCGGCGCAAAAATGGTGAACGCCGTGGCAAACAGCGTGGTGCCGAAGATCGCGGTGATCTGCGGAGGCAGCTTCGGCGCCGGGCATTACGCCATGTGCGGCAAGGCCTACGACCCGCGCTTCATTTTCGCGTGGCCCACGGCGCGCTACGCGGTGATGAGCGGCGAGTCGGCGGCCGGCACGCTGGTGGAAATCAAGATCAAGCAGCTCGAGCGCGAAGGCAAAAAGCTGAGCGATGCGGAGAAAAAGGAACTGTTCGAATCGGTCCGCGCCACCTACGAACACCAGACGGACCCGCGCTACGCCGCCGCGCGCCTGTGGGTGGATGCCATCATCGACCCGGCGCACACGCGCGAGGCGCTGATCGAAGCGCTCGAATCCGCCGCGCTGAACCCGGCAATACCGGAATTCAAAACCGGCGTTCTGCAAACGTAGTTCCCGGAAACGCCAATCTCCCGATTGGCGGGTTTCGAGGCGCCATTCAGGGGAATGGCGTTCCCGGGGAAACCCAAGAAACGGAGCCGCATTGGAAAACGTAACCGTAGTCGAATGCCCGCGGGACGCCTGGCAGGGGCTCGCGAACCATTATCCCGACAGAAGAAAAAGTGAAGTACCTGAAGAGACTGGTGTCGCTCGGCTTCCGCCACATTGACGCGGTAAGCTTCGTTTCGCCCAAGCACGTGCCGCAAATGGCCGATAGCGAAGCGGTGATGCGCGAATTGATCGGCGCCAGGCTGCCAACTGGCGAATCGCCGGACATCATCGGCATCGTCGTAAACGATCAAGGACTCGAGCGCGCGCTCGCCACGCCCGGCGTGACGACGATCGGCTATCCCTATTCGATTTCCGCGTATTTCCGCAGGGCCAATGCCAACATGTCGCGGGCGGAGTCGCGCGCGCTGGTCGAGAAAGTTGCAGCGCGAAACAAAAGCCGCCGCCCGGCAGCTCGTGATTTACATTTCCATGGCGTTCGGGAATCCTTATGATGAGCCTTGGGGGCCTGAAATCGTGGAGGAAACGATGATCTGGCTGAAGGATATCGGCGTGCGCACCGTTTCGCTGGCGGATACGGTGGGCACGGCTTCGCCCGGAAGATGTGGCGCGCGTGTACCAAGCGGCGGCAAGATTGCGTGGCGGGCGTCGAGATAGGCGTGCACCTGCACAGCCGGCCGGATCGCGCCGCGGAAAAGGTGCTCGCTGCCTACAAGGCCGGCTGCAGGCGATTTGATGGCGCGCTGACAGGCTTGGGCGGTTGCCCTTTTGCCGGCGATGAACTCGTGGGCAACATCCCCACCGAAACCGTGCTGGCGACGCTTGCCGCGCGTGGCGCCGCCACAGGTATCGACACGAAGTCGCTAGCCATCGCCTGCGCGATGACCGGCGAGCTGCGCGAGCGCTACGCGCACGCGCCCGAAGCAGCCAAACCCAACTAGACGGTGTATGGAGTAAGTGCTGATGGAAAAGGAAAACCACTTCTCTGAGGCCGTTTCAGAAGAACTCAAGTGTTATGTCTACCGCCTGATTGATCCTCGTAGCGGGGTTACCTTTTATGTTGGTCGCGGCCGAGGCAACCGTGTCTTTTCACATGCCGCAGGTGACGAGAAACCCTCGGAAACCGAGGATGCTGAATCCCTAAAGATCAGAATGATCCGCCAGATAAAAAATGATGGATTCCAGGTACAGCACGTGATTCATCGTCACGGCATGAGCGACGATGGTGCAAGGGAGGTTGAGGCGGCGCTGATCGACGCCTATCCCGGCCTTACCAATATTCAATCAGGCTATGCAAGCGATCGAGGCGCCATGCATGCCATTCAGGTCATTCGCCTGTACGAGGCTGAGGAAGCAGTATTTGTGCACAGCATCCTGCTGATAACGATCAATCGGACTATCGAAGACCGCCCAATAATCGACGCCGTGAGATACGCTTGGAAAATTGATCCGATCCGGGCTGGCAAGGTCGATTACGTTCTTGCTGTCTCGAACGGGATGATCGTGGGCGCTTATGTAGCCGACGAATGGTTGCCGGCGACGCCTGAAAACTTTCCTGGTTTTCCGCAGATTGACCCGGAACGTTTTGGATTCCGCGGTCACGAAGCGCCGGAGGGTGTTAAGGCCATTTACATTCACAAGCGTGTGCCGCGGTCTAAGCCGGGAGCCGCAAACCCAATCCGCTACCCAGTGCGAGTTGGCTTCGACAAACCAGCACAGGTCCGTCAGAAGACATAAGAGAATCGGCAAAAGATGAGCTACCAAACACTTCAACTTGTGCACAAAGGCGAAGTCGCCACGATCACGCTGAACCGCCCCGACAAGCGCAACGCCATCTCTCCGCAAATGATCGACGACATTCTGGTGGCGTTGCAGGAGATTGAAAGCAGCGCGGCTCGTGTGGCGATCATTACGGGCGCGGGAAAATCCTTCTGCGCCGGAATGGACCTCGAAGCGTTGCGAACGCTCGCGGGACAGTCCATCGAGCAAAATCTAGCGGACTCGCGCCGCGTCGCGAATCTGCTCTACCGGATTTACAGCTTCCCCAAGCCCCTCATCGCCGCCGTGAACGGCGCGGCAATCGCCGGCGGCTGCGGAATCGCCACGCTGGGGGATTTCACGCTGGCCGTGCCGGAAGCGAAAGTTCGGTTATACCGAAGTGAAGATCGGGTTCGTACCGGCGGCCGTTTCGGTGTTTCTCCGCCGCCAGACAGGCGACAAGATCGCGCGCGACCTTCTGATCAGCGGCAGAATCATCGACGCGGCCGAAGCGCACCGCCTCGGCCTGGTGACCGAAATCGTCGCCGCCGAGAAGCTATCCGCCCGCGCGCACGAGTTTGCTGGTATATTGCTCGCGGCCAGCCCCACGGGTGTCAACCGCACGAAGCGCCTGCTCCTTGGATATGAAGAAGCTGCCCTGAAAGCGGAACTCGAGATGGCGATCCGGGAAAATGCCGCGATTAGTCGACGGCGGATTTTCGCGAGGGGCTTTCCTCGTTTCTCGAAAAACGCGAGCCACACTGGCCGGGCCGGTAGGGTCAAGGACCTCAAAATCGAATGAAAGATTATGCCGAGGCAATCACGCGCGTGCGTTACGCCGAAACCGACCAGATGGGCGTGGTGTATCACGGAAATTATTTCACGTGGTTCGAAATCGGGCGTGTGGAGCTTTGCCGCGAGCTCGGGTTCGAGTACAAGCAGATGGAAATCGAAGACGACAGCTTCATCGTCGTTGCCGAGGCTCACTGCCGCTATAAGCGGCCGGCGCGCTTCGACGACGTGCTATCCATTCGCACTCGCGTGACGCAATCGCAGCGCCGCACGCTGCGCTTCGGCTACGAAATTTTCAATCAAGCCTCCGGCGAGCTGATTGCAACCGGCGAAACCTTGCACGTGATTTGCGATAGCCGTGGCCGACCCAAGTCGCTTCCGGAAAAATATCGCAAGTTCTTCCCCGCGACGCTCGGTGCCGCAGGCGACGCTTTCCCGGAAGAAACCGAACAGAACGCCGAAACTTCCAGCCGCTAGCTGCCGGGAGAAAAAAGCCGTTATTCTGAGCGCCAGGCGTTGCACGAAGAATCCGCCAGGCGTTGCACGAAGAATCCGTCTCGCGCCCTCGCTGATCGCGAGGGATTCCCCTGCTCGCTGCAATGACCCGATACTTTTCGCGCAAGTTGTTAATCGCGGTAACACCCGCAAGTCGTACAATTGCGCGATGAATCCAGTTCAGATCGACGGCGAGCGCCTCACCCTCGACGACCTCTATTCCATCGCGCTGCAGGGCGCGCACAGCCGAAGCTCGCAGCCGCGGCGCACGAGCGCATGGACGCTTCCCGGGCGGTGATCGAGCGCGTGCTCGCGTCGGATGCGAAGGTTTACGGCGTCAATACCGGCTTCGGAAAAATGGCGACGGTGCGGATTTCGTCCGAATGAGATTCGCCACCTGCAGGTGAATCTCGTGCGGAGCCATGCGTGCGGCGTCGGCGCGCCGCTCAGCGAGGCCGCGACGCGCGCCATGCTGGCCCTGCGCGCAAACGCTCTGGCGAAAGGCTTTTCCGGGGTGCGCCCTGCGGTTGCCGAAACTCTGGTTAGCGATGCTCAATCGCGGCGTGCATCCGGTGATTCCGTCGCAAGGGTCGGTGGGCGCGTCGGGCGATCTTGGCTCCGCTGGCGCATCTTGCACAGGTAGTGATCGGCGAGGGCGAAGCGGTCTACAAGGGACCAGAAGATGCCCGGCGGCGAGGCCATGCGCAGCGCCGGGATCGCGCCGCTCGTTCTGGAAGCGAAAGAAGGGCTGGCGCTGCTCAACGGGACGCAGGCCATGCTCGCGCTTCTGGCGCTCTCCCTGCGCGAAGCGGAAATTGCCGCCGGCACCGCCGATGTCGCCACCGCACTTTCGCTCGACGCGCTTCGCGGCAGTCCTGCGGCGTTTGATGCCCGCATCGCCGGAGGTGCGGCCTTATCCGGGGCACGCCATTACCGCGCGAAATCTGGAAAGGCTGAGCCAGGGCAGCGAGATCCGCGAATCGCATCGCTCCGCGAAGGTCGATCCGCGCGTGCAGGATCCTTACAGCCTGCGCTGCGCGCCGCAAGTGCACGGCGCGGTGCGCGACGCGCTTGCGCAAGTCCGCGCCACGGTGACGATCGAGATCAACAGCGCCACGGACAATCCCCTCGTGTTCGCCGATTCCAACGAAGTGATCAGCGGAGGAAATTTCCACGGGCAGCCGCTCGCGATGGCCGCCGATCAGCTGGCGGTCGCCCTGGCCACGCTCGGCGGGATCTCCGAGACGCCGCATCGAGCAAATGACCAATCCCCAAACCAGCCAGCTTCCGGCTTTTCTGGTGCGCGAGGCGGGCCTCAACTCCGGCTTCATGATCTTGCAGGTGACGGCAGCCGCGCTCGCCAGCGAGATGAAAATGCTGGCCGCGCCGCACTCGGTCGATTCGATTCCCACGTCCGCGAATCAGGAAGATTACGTGTCGATGGGGATGGGCGGCTGCGCGCCGCCTCGAAGCCGATGCTCGCGAATCTGCGCAACATTCTAGCCATCGAACTACTGGCCGCGTGCCAGGGGATCGATTTGCTCGCGCCCCTGCGCACCGGCCCGGCAACGCGCAGGGCATACGGAAATTGTCAGGTCGTTGTCAAAGACGGTCGATGTGGATCGCTCACTGTCGCCGGATATCGAGGCGGTTGCGCTGGCCATTGCGAGCGGTGTGTTCAGCGATTTGCTCGGCTAAGAGAAAACAAGCACGGCGGAGTTATCCGCCGTGCTTGTTGTAGAACCGCTGGTAGCAGGCTCAAGACCTGTTCAAATGCAGATCCGCAGATTCTTCACGTCGTTCGGGATAACCCGCATAAGACGTTACTTGCCGTGATGTGACTCGCCGCCTTTCACGGTCTGCGTGGGTGCTTTTGTCTGGCTGGCCGCGCTTCCGGCGCTGCTGATCGTCACCGTATCTTCAGGGGCGCCTGCTCCTTTGTTGCCGCCAGTTTGTTTCGGGGTCGGAGTCGTCTGCGTAATCGCCGCTGTCTGCTGCGTGCTCGTGATACCGCTAACTGGATTCGCCATTCAACTACCTCCGCTCAGTGGATCGGCGGAGAGGCGCAATACTTTAGATGGACAAACGCGCCGCATTTCTGAGCAACTAAGCCAGTGAACGCGCCAGAAATGTGCCAAAGCGGTACCCTGCGATGTAACTGAACGGGGCCGTTCCCAACGAATAATGCCCGCAAGGCAGTGACAAATTTTCAAGTGTCACGCCATCCCGGCGAGCCGTCTCCAGAAAAGCATTGCGTAAACTCAGGCCAGAAAGTCGGATCGTAGCGGCCGCTCACGGTGAAAAGCTTTTTCCCGGCGCCACCCAGCCTCGCAATGTAAGGAAACGGACTGATCGGCGACCAATAATGCCGCGCCTGCTCGTGCGTAATCTTCGTGCCGAGCGATTCCCACACGTTCATGGTCGTCAGGCCGTTGGCCACCACATCCCCAAAATACGTGGCGACGTGCAGAAAAGCTCCGGCGCGCAATGCCGGTTCGTGGCACATGGTGATAAATGCGATCGACGAGCCAATGCTCGTCCCCAGAATGCCGACCGGCGAGTAGCCTTGCTGTTCGAGCCAGCGCACGGTGCGCCGCACGTCCACAACGGCCTGCCGGTTGGCCTGCATGGTCAGCCCGATGTTCGGTCCGATCATGTGATCGGCCCGCGGATGCCCGGGAATCGCGCGGCGGTCGTGGTACGGCATGCTCATCTTGATCGCGGTGAGCCCCAGCCGGTTGAGCCAGCGGCAAACGTTCTGCTGCTCCTCCCACCGCGCATTCCACTGCGCCAGCACCACCACGGCCGCCTTGCGCTTGCCGGGAAACAATTGCCCGTGGACGCGATTGTTCTCCGCCCACGGTGATACGATTTCGCTCGTGAATGTGAGCACGTTAGCTTCGAGCTTGTAATCGGAGGCGGGCGTCGCCGCAAACCATGCGTCGCTGGTCGCCAGGGTGTTTTCCACGAAGCGATCGAGAAAGCCCGCCGGATCAGGGTCGTCCGGGTCGCCGCCAATGTGCTCGAGGCCCCACGAGAAAGGCAGCATCCGCCGGTTGGGCTCCTGCGCCCACCGCATGTGCTCGTATCGTCGTATTTTTTGTTCGAGCCAGGACATCACCGAGTCTCTTCGACTATATCCGAGCCGGCGCGTGCAATCAAAATGCCCAGCGCCGCAACTTCCGATCGCTTGCCTCTGGACTGATGAATCTCTGTTTCTTTTCTTTCTCACGCGTTAGCACTCGGGCACGGCGATGGCCAGCCCGCTTGAGCGCCCGCATCGGATGTGGCAGATTCAAACAGTGATCCCCGCGCTGCCGATCGACATCTTCGTATTTCTCTTCGGACTCGTCATTGGCAGCTTTCTGAACGTCTGCATCGTGCGGATTCCCGAGCAGAAATCGATTGTTTCCCCTGCTTCAGCCTGCCCGAAGTGTGGCGCGGCGGTACGCCCGTACGACAACATCCCCGTGGTCAGCTACCTGGTGCTGCGCGGCAAATGCCGCTCCTGCAAGGCCACAATTTCCTGGATGTATCCGGTAGTAGAACTGCTGAACGCCCTGCTCTTCCTGGCATGCTATCTGGCCTTCGGGCTTACCGCGGAGGCCCTCAAATGGGCCATCTTTTCTTCGCTGCTGATCGTCCTGGTGTTCACTGACCTGCGCGAACGAATACTCCCGGACGTCGTGAATTTCACCGGCTTCGGCTTGGCGCTCGTGCTCAGCCTGTTCACCAGGCCCACGGACGGAACCGCGCTGTTGATCGCCAATCACCTGTTTGCCTTCCCGCCGCCTACGCCGGTCCTTTCGTTGGCCGATTCGCTTTTGGGAGCGGCCGCGGGCAGCGGATTTCTCTGGCTCGTTTCGGAGGCATATTTCCGGCTGCGCGGCCGCGAAGGCATGGGATTGGGCGACGTAAAAATGATGCTCATGGCCGGCGCGTTTCTGGGTGTCGGAGCGGACGCTCCTCACAATTTTCGCGGGCTCGCTGCTGGGCAGCGTCCTGGGCGTCGCCTTCATTCTCGCGCGGCGGAAAGACTCGGACTACGAATTGCCCTTCGGCACGTTCCTCGGAATGGCCGCGCTGCTGATCGTCTTTTTTGGAACGCCGCTCGTGAACTGGTATCAATCGACGCTGCTGGTGCGATAGCTGCGAAAAGTACGATAACGATGAACCAATCCCTGCCGACCCACGCTCACTCCATCGTCCACGGCGGTTCGCACGCTTTCGTCGCTCGACGCCACCTACGTGATCGTCACGTTCGTCGTGTCTGGTCGCGCGGCATTGCGCGCCTGCGTTTGCTGGCCCGCAAATTCTTGCGCGGCGGCATCGGCAAAATCCAGCGACGAATGGGCCAAGCCCAGGGCCGGCCAGCGAAAACGCCGACGCCTTCATGGCCGCTTCGATGCAGGGCGTGATCGAAAAATTGCGCGCCCAGGAAAAGGAACTGGCGCGGCTGCACCTCATGGCTCAGGAGCGCGCCCAGGAATCCGAGCGCCTCACCGAAGAAGTCACGCGCAATATGCCGACCGGCCTGCTGCTGGTGAACGCGACCGGCGCGATCGGCACGGCAAATCCCGCCGCCGAGCAGGCGCTGGCCATGCGCCCTCTGCAATATCGCTCCTACAAGGAAATTCTCGGCAGCGATTCCGACCTGACCCAGATGCTCACGGCGTGCCTGCGCGAAGGAAAGACATTTCATCGCGGCGAAGTGGAGCATCTCACGCGGGACGGCGAGGTGCGGCGCCTGGGCGTGACGATTTCGCCGATTTACCGGCAGCGTCGCGGAATCCGCTGCGCGCCTCCTCCGCCGAAAACTCCGCCTCCGACATGAAAATCAGCGGCGCGCTCTGCCTGATGAGCGATTTGACGGAGATCACCGCGCTCCAGAAGCAAATCCGCTGGAAGGAAAATCTCGCGGCCCTGGGAGAGATGTCCGCCGGCATCGCCCACGAATTCAAGAACGCTCTGGCCACGATTTCCGGTTACGCCCAGATGATCCGCAGCGAAGCGAGCACGGGCGACATTCACGATTCGGCGGAGCGCATTCTGGACCAGACGCGCTCCCTCACCCACGTGGTCACCGAATTCCTGCGCTTCGCGAAGCCCCTGGAAATTTGCTACGAAACGGTCGCCATGAAGGCGCTGGTCGAGCGCGTCGCTGAAGACGTGCACGAGACATTCCCCGAGTGCGTGGTCGAATGCGAGGGCGCCTTTCTCGATCTGCCCGGGGACGAAGCGCTGCTTCGCCAGGCCCTTTTGAACCTCACGCGCAACGCCGCGGAGTCGGGCGCGACGCCGCGGCCAGTCCGCCTCGTGTGGTCGTCTCCGGAACCATGGAGGAGCTCGGCGGCCGCAAGTGGCAGCGCATCTGCGTCGTCCGACAACGGCTCGGGCATCCCCGAGCACGATCTGCCCAAGATTTTCCTGCCGTTCTACACCACGAAATCCGAAGGAACGGGCCTGGGCCTCGCCGTGGTGCAGAAGGTCGCTCTGCAACACGGCGGAAGCATCGAGGCCCGCAATCGAACCGGAAGGCGGCGCGGAGTTCCTGCTGTGGTTACCTTTGCGGCAGGAGCCCTCGCCCTCTCTATTCCCCTCGCAAGCCGCCCGCATCTAAACTAGAGCAGGCAATTCAGCACCGCCAGTGGCGGGTGATGCCTCGCAGGAGGCCAAATCGATGCGTACGAAATTTCTGAAGTTTTCGGCTTTGCGGCCATCGTAATCGCGATCGTGTTTCCCGCCGTAAGCTGGGGCCAGCAGACGGATCCTGATCAGCAGAAGCAAGCCGTCCACGGCTCCCAGGGCGGCCAATCCGTCCCTCCCTCCGCCTCGATCTTCGCCGGCCAGAGCAAGACCACGGTGGTCGAAGGATCGCCGGACGCAACGCCGGCTCCGCAACAGGAATCGATCGCGGCCGCGGCCCGCAAAACGCGTGACCAGAAGAAGGAAACTCCAAGGCGCCCAAGGTCTTCACGAACGAAAATATTCCCACCACGGGCGGCATTTCTTCCGTCGGCGAATCGTCCATGCCGCAGCGGCTGCCGACAATAACGGCGGAAAACCGGCTGCCGCGGGCAACGACGAAAAAGCCTGGCGCGACCGCTTTGCCAAGCTGAATCACAAGCTGGAGTCGGACAAAGCAGGAACTCGACGTGATGCAGCGCGAACTCGGCGTGCTCGACGTGCAGTATTACAGCGATCCCGTCAAAGCGATGCAGCAGCAATTGACGCGCAGCGACATCAACGACAAGACCGCCAAGATCGACGCCAAGAAAAAAGAAATCGAAGCCGATCAGCAGGCCATCGACGACGCCGCAGGACGAACTTCGCAAAGCGGGCGGCGATCCAGGCTGGGCTCGCTAGAACACTACGCAATGGAACCCGTCCTGCTCGTCGAAGATAAAGCGGAATTGCGGGCCATGCTCCGCAAGGCGCTCGAGCGCGCCGGCTACACCGTGGAAGAAGCCCCGGACGGAAATGCAGCCATCGATAAGGTCCGCGCGCGCCGCTACCTGCTGGTTCTTTCCGATCTGAAGCTTCCCGGCAATTCCGGCATCGAAGTCTTGCGCGAGGCGCTCCGCGTCGACCCCACGCTTCCCTTCATCATTATGACCGCCTACGGCTCGGTGGAAGAAGCCGTCACCGCCATGAAGGAAGGCGCGTTCGATTTCATTCAGAAGCCCGTGGACCTCGATCACTTGAGACTTCTGCTCGAGCGCGCCGCGCAAGCAGCAGGAACTGCTGCGCGAAAATCTGCTGCTGCGCGAGGAATACGCCGCGCGTTACGGCTTCCCACGCATCGTCGGCGATCATCCCGCGATGAAAGAAGCCAGCCAGATGACGCAGCGGGTGGCCGCCACGGACTCCACCGTGCTGCTGCTGGGCGAGAGCGGCACCGGCAAAGAGCTTTTCGCGCGCGCCATTCATCACCTGAGCCCGCGCGCCGAGCAGCCGTTCGTGGCGCTCAATTGCGCGGCCATTCCCGAAGGCTTGGTCGAAAATGAACTCTTCGGCCACGAGCGCGGCGCTTATACCGGAGCCGGAGCGCGAAAGATCGGCAAGCTCGAGCTCGCCCATCGCGGCACGCTCTTCCTCGATGAAATCGGCGAGCTGCCGCTGGCCATCCAGAGCAAGCTGCTTGCGCGTGCTCGAAGAAAGAAGGTTCGAGCGCGTGGGCGGAACGCAGGAAATCGAAGTCAGCGTGCGCATCGTCACCGCGACGAACAAGGACCTGCGCGCCGCCGTCGCGGACAAGACGTTTCGCGAAGATCTTTATTTCCGCATCGCCGCCGTGCCCATCACCATTCCGCCCCTGCGCGACCGCGGAGACGACGTGCTGCTGCTGGCCGAACATTTTCTCGACCGCTTCAAGCGCGAATTTCGCAAGCCGTCGCTGGCCTTGACGGACGACGCGCGCGAGCGCCTGCGCACCTACGCGTGGCCCGGCAACGTCCGCGAGCTGCAAAACGCCATCGAACGCGCGGCGATTCTGGGCAAGCGGCTCGGAAATCGATACCGCTGCATTGCGCCTGCCCGCCGCCAAGCCCGCGCCCGAAGAATTGCCAGATGGAATGCTCGAAGAGCAATTTCTGTGGGAAGGGCCGCTCGAGGAAGTGTCGCAGCGCGCCGTCAGCGCACGTCGAGCGATTCAAGATACAGAACGCCCTGCGCGAATCGAAGTGGAACAAGACGCGCGCCGCGGAAAGGCTCGGCGTCTCCTACAAAACGCTTCTGACCAAAATCCGCGCCCTCGGCCTCGAAAACTAGCCACCCAAAAACGAGCCAATTTAAGCCGTCATTCCGAGAGGCTGTGACTTTTTGAAGCGATGGTTTTGCCGGTGCCCGACCCTTCGATTTTAAGGGCCGGATCTTTGTCACCGAAGCCCCCTGGGAACGCCAATCTCCCGATTGGCGGGTCTTCGCTCCAGGCCACCGCTTTCGACGAGAAAGAAAACGCTAACCGCGTTGACAAGCCCGTCCCTCAAGCTCTGCCTCAGCCAAGCAGTTCCAAAAGCACCTCATTGGATACCGGGAGCCGCGCCGGCGAAAGCCTCAACCGCGGGCCATCCAGTTCGATTAGACCCTGCGATTCCAGGGCAGCGATCCGATTCCGAAGTTCCCCGACGCGGCCGGGCAATTCGCCATCGTAATCCCGCTCGATCCTCGCCCAGTCGATCCCCTCAAGCTGCCGCAAGCCAAGGAAAAATTCCTCCTCGAGCGCCTGGCCCGCCGTGACGCCTTCGATCTGCTCCCGCGGCGAAATTCCCTGCTCGATGCAGGCAACGTACCGCGCGGAATCGTGAACGTTCGCCCAGCGCGTGTGTCCGTCGAAGGAGTGCGCGCCCGCGCCAAACCCGATGTACGGCTCGCGCCGCCAATATTTTAAGTTGTGCCGCGAACGCCGCCCCGGAAGCGCCCAATTCGAGATTTCGTAATGTTCGTAACCCTGGGCGGCGAGCCGCGCGCAAGCCGATTCGTAGAACTCCGCCATCGCGTCGTCGCTCGGGATGGCCCCGGCGCTGTAACGGCTCCCACCCGCGAGCGACTCCTTGCCGAGCCGGCTGCCCTCGTCGATTTCCAGCATGTAAATGGACACATGCTCCGGGCGCAGGGCGAACAGTTCGCTCAGCGAACCCTCCCAGGACTCCCGCGATTGGTGCGGCAGCCCCGCGATCAAATCGACGCTGATATTTCCGAAGCCGGCCCGGCGGAGCGTTTCCACCGCCTGAAAAGTATCCGCGCGGCGGTGCATCCGCCCGGCGGATTTCAGCTCGTGGTCGTCGAACGATTGCGCCCCCAGGCTGATGCGGTTAAATCCCGCCGCCAGCCAAGCGGCAGCCTTCTCCTCGGTGATCGTCTCCGGATCGGCCTCCAGCGTGGTCTCCGCCGCCGGTTCGTTCATCGCGCAATGCGAACGAAGCGTCTCGATGATCTTCGCGAGGTCGCGGGGATCGAGCAAGCTCGGCGTGCCGCCACCGAAGTAAACGGTATCGACGGCACCCGCTGCCGCGTCAGCACTCCGCGTTCCCTTCGGCGAAAGAAGAAATCTCCCGGCAGACGGCCTCGGCATAAGAGCCGTAGCGATCGCGCGACACAACGCCCGTGTGGAAATTGCAGTAGGTGCACTTCGTCTGGCAGAAGGGCACCTGAATGTATACGCCGAGGCTCATCGGTATAGAAGATTGTACCGCGCTTAGGACTGTCGTGATTTAGGCCTTCGCAGCGCTGAACTTCTATTCCGGATCGGGAACGATTTTGACGTGCAGATGGCGGGAGCGCGGGCCGTCGAATTCGGCGAAGAAGATCACCTGCCAGCGGCCCAGGGCGAGGCTGCCGTTCTCGATCCAGATCGTTTCGGAGGTTCCGACCAGCGCTGTCTTGATGTGCGAATCGGAATTGCCTTCGGCGTGGCGATAGTCGCCCTTGTGCGGGATCAGCCGGTCGAAGGCCGCTTCCATATCCCGGGCCACGTCGGGATCGTATCCCTCGTTCACCATCACGGCGGCCGTCGTATGCGGAACGTAGAGGTGACACATGCCGTGCACGCAGCCGGAAGCGCTCACGAGCTTCTCGATCTCGTCCGTGACGTTCTGGAGTTCGGTGCGGCGCGACGTCCTTATCTTGATTGTGTGTGCGCTCGAAACGGGTTTCGTGGCCATAGCTTTGCAAACACGCGGTTGACACTCTGGAGGAAAAATCTGATTGCCAGCGCTGAAGAGACGCGAAACTCAGGCCAGCTCGTCGGCCGATTTTGCGCCGTAGAAGCTGAACCAGGGCTTGGCGGACTTCAGGCGGTCATTTACGTTTTGAATGTTCTTGACGCCCTGATCGCTGAGCCAGTCTTCGAGCGCCTTCACGCCTTGCTTGGCATACACGGGGATGGCGTCTTTCCAGGTGGCGCGGCCGCACAGCACGCCGGAATAATTGGTGCCGGCTTCCGCAGCAGAGTTCGAGCGTCTCAAGAAACACTTCATTGCTCACTCCCGCTGAAAGATAAATAAACGGCTTCTTCGCCGCGGCGGCGGCGCGCCGGAAGTAATCTTTGGCCTGGTCGCGCGTGTAAGCGGCATCGCCCTTGCACGCCTTGCTGCCGGCGACGTACGCCATGTTCACCGGGACTTCGACTTTCAGCACGTCCACGCCGTACTGCGGCTTGGAAAACTCCGCCATGCTTTGCGTGACGATGTCGGGCTTCTTGCGCGCGAAGCCGATGCTCTTTTCGTCGCCGCCTTCCTCGTAGCCGACCATTTCCAGGAAAAACGGAATGTCCACGCCCACGCATTCCTCGCCGATGCGCTCGACCCAGGCGTGCTTGATCTCGTTGATCTCGGGCGCGTCGTACGGCGTGTAATAGAGCAGGATCTTGATGCAATCGGCGCCGGCGGCCGCCAGGCGGCGCACGGACCAGATATCCAGCAGGTCGGGCAGGCGGCCGGGCTTGGTGTTGTCGTAGCCGCTGTTCTCGTAGGCGAGCAGCAGGCCGGCATTCTTGGCGCGGGCCATGGAGGCGGGCAGGCCGTACTCCGGGTCGAGCAGGATGGCGCTCGCATAGGGCGTGAGGACGCTGGTGACGGCGGTCTTGAACTCCTCGAGCATCTTGGCGGTGACTTCCTTTTTGTCCACGCCCTTTTCCTTGGCGATCGCGCTCTTGAGCGAACCGCGCTGGTCCATGGCCGCCGCGGCGACCACGCCGCGGGAATCCGACACCGCTTTCAGCCCTTTTCGCTTGCCCGGCGTTACCTTCATGTCGTCACAACCTCCGTGAATGTGAGCAAAGCTTGCATGCGCGAACGATTCTAACATGGGAAACCAACGGCGATTGCGAGCGCGCCGGTGGAAATTAAAATGCCAGGCAAGTTTCAAAACTCTCCATCGGCGGATTGGCGTTTCCGTGCTTCGCTACTTCAAAACTAGTACGTGGTGCTGCCGGGCGCAGGAGGAAGTGTCCGCCGAGCCGGCGGCAGGAGTTGCGCGGCCCAGAACGCCGAGAAAATCGAGACCATATTCGGCCAGGAATGGCAGGGCGCACAGGCTACGCTCCTGCAGGCCGCGATGAGGATAGAGCGAATCGAGCAGGATGCGCTCGTGACGGTCGAGAATGCCCGTGCGGAAATTCTCGGCTTCCGCCGCCTTTCCTTTCAGCTTCGCGAACTGGTAAAGCATTTTGCTTTCGCTCGATTGCAGCACTCCCAGAAGCGTAGGATCGAGTTTTTTCAGCGGCTCTTCGTAGCCGGCCAGCAATTTGTGAATGGCCTCTTCGTCGGCCGCGAAACGGGTCGCTAAGTCCGACGGCAGTGACTTCGCTTCCATCTTTTTGCGCAGCTGCTGACGCCCCTCGAAAAAATCGCACAGATCGAGGCCGTATTTTTCGAGCAGGTTCGCGACCGGAGGCTGCACGATCGTAAAACTCGCCCGCGGCAGGATCGCCGGCATGCGGCCGAGGATCAGCTTGTAAGCGACTTGCGCCTGGGCCATGTAGGCGGCTTCCGCCGGTCCGCCGAAGTAGGCGGCCGTTGGCAGGAGCGCGTCCTGAACGACCGGGCGGAGCAGGGCGTTCGGACTGAAATCCTGCGGATTCGTTTCAATAAGCGACGAGAGTTCGTCGCGCGAAAAGCTGGCCTTGCCGGCGAAGAATTTGCCGTTGTGGCTGCGCACGGGCTCGCGGCGCCCCTCGACGGTGTAGAAAAGGAGCGTAGTCTCCCGGGAGATTTTCACCTGGGCGTGGAAATCGCGCTGCTCGAGTTCTTTTGAACGATCGAGCAATGCATTGCGCAGTGGTTCGTCGTGGGCGAGCGCTTTCTGGAATACGGGCGCCATAAGGCGGTGAAGGCGGGCGTCCAGTTGGTCGATGAATATGATTCCGCTCCCGGCGAACAGCCTCGCCATCAGTTTCCCGAATGCCGAGCCATAGGTCTCGCCTGCGACGTAGGTCTCGCGGAGGGCGCGCGCGATGTCGTCCGCGAAGCCGCCTTCGAGCGACTGTGCTGCCGACGCAACGAGCTCGTCGACGTTCTGCCCCAGGTGAATTTCTCCGACACGCTTTCCGTCATCGGCTTCGGCTGCCGGCAGATCGTATTGGACCAGGCCGCCGCCTCGCGTGTTCCAGATCGCGTGATTCACTTCGGCGAGGTCATGATCCTCGGTGGCCAGCCAGAAAATGGGGACCGCGTCGGTTCCGCGGCTGGTCAACTGCTCGGCACAGGAGACGGCCGACACCGCCTTATACAACGTATACGCGGGGCCGGTGAAGAGGCCCACCTGCTGGCCGGTGACGATCGCAACCGCTCCGGCGGCGAGCCGATCGATATTCTTTTCGGTGGCGGCGTCGGCTCCGAAGCGGCGATTCTGGTCACGGAGAATTTCGACCAGGGCGCTCCGTGCGGCCGGATCGAATTGAATCTCGCGCGCTGCGGCATCGATTCCCGACTCGGTGGGGGGATAGGAATAGTAGGCGGCCACCTGCTGGAAGTCGTACAGGAACGAGGAGAGCAGCCTCGTGGTGTCCGGGATTTCGCGGAAGGAAATGCAGTGGGATTCCATTGGGGAGGTCATGATACACACGGCTCAAGTGAGCGGCAACAGAGCGTGGGCGCGTGGACTCTGGCCGGAGTAAATGATACGCGAAAGTCGAAAGCTCTTGGGGGTAGCACCCGGTGCAACGTCTTGAAACAAAGAGAGATTCCTCGTCGCTTCGCTCTGTCGGAATGACAACGAAAGGCAAAGGCGCCTCCCGGTCGCGCTCGCTCTTGGATCCCGGAACGAAGAGACATGAAGGAAGCGAAGGCGTGAGCGGGGTGCAACCAACGGCAAGCTCCGTCGCGGCACGCTGAGTTACCACATATCGAGTTACTGTGGCGGTTTGGGGTCACTTCCGGGCCATCTCCGGGGCGACCGACGAGAGCATGGCGTCGATTTCCGCCTTGGCGGCTGCGCTTACAGGCAGGAGCGGGGGCCTCGCGGGACCGCCATAAAATCCTGCGCAATCCATTGCGTATTTCAGGCCGGCGATGCCATGGCGAGGGCCGAAAAGATTTGCCGCCCGGGTTAGCTTTTCCTGTGCGGCCGTTGCGCGGGGCGAGTCGCCCGCCATGGATGCCTGGTAAACCTCGATGCAGAGATCGGGGAACGCGCAGGCTACCGCCAGCACCGCTCCGGCGGCGCCTTTTTGAAGCGATTCGTGCAGCACGGAAATCGCACCGACCAGCAGGCGGAAGTCTTTGGGGACCGCTTTGAGGATTTCCGCTATACCGCTTAGATCGCCCGAACTGTCTTTCATGCCGATGATGTTCGGATGAGTGGCAACCCGCGCCACGACATCCGCCTTGAGGCTTAATTGCGTGAAGATCGGCACCGAATAGAGCAGGACGGGGATGCGGGCCGCGTCCCCTACGCGCAAATAAAACTCCGTGAGGGCCTCGGCGGTCATCTGCGGCTTGAAATAGTGGGGGGTGCGGACCAGCGCGGCGTCGTAGCCCAGCGTGGCGGCGCGATTGGTGTGCTCGATGGTTTCGGCGGTCGATTCCGCGGCGGTTCCCGCTATGAGGGTCTTGCCGGGAGCGGCCGCTTCTCTGGCGGCTTCCCAGATGGGATCAATCTCGTCCCAGCGCAGAAGGACCGATTCGCCCGTCGATCCGTTGATCACGTAGCCGGCGAGATGGGTTTGGTTGTAGCGGGCGATATTCTCCCTGAGGCGGGGGAGCGAGACAGCGCCGTCGGCAGCGAACGGGGTGGTGACTGCCGGGAAAATGCCTTCGAGGTTCAGGCTGGGCACGGCCACTCCTTTGAGCTCTTGCCCATGGCTTCCCGGCCGAGTTTTGGTTGCCGCGGCTTGGCAAAAATCGGTGACTTCACATGTTCACAAGAGTGTCGAGTCGTCACCTTCGTCACTGAGTGTTTTCTTATAGATAGACTTGATTCCGTTCGTCCGAGAGTGTCGAGTGAGCTGACGTGGAAATTTGCCAAAAAAGGCATGCGAAACAGGGCCCGAGACCTGCCCGGAAGCGGGCCGTCGCAGGTGACAAATCGCGCCTCGGCTCGCAGTCCGCAGCTGCGGGAAACCGCTTCGAGTTGCCTCTTCCTGTTTGCCATACTGGATTACGCTAGCACAACGCAGAAGCGATGCAAGGATGGGTTTCGCGTGGAGCGGAGGGCCCAGCGACAATCGGCGAACAATTCCGTGAGCGCTGAAGCGCTTCTCCCCCGCATAAATGTAGGGGGATCCCAACGGGGTACACACACCGGCATCCCGCTTTTGGGGGTGGCCTACCCTTCGGTTTCCAGAAGGGTGAGAGGCTTGCGTGACCAACAACCGCTCTGGTATCCAAATGGATGCAATGGAATGAACGAAGACAAAAAGAGAAAAGACCCACCCTCAACAAAACTGAGGGTGGGGCACCCGAAAAAACCTCGCCCTCATCTAAAGGGTAGACCACCCGCCTGCGTCTTCGCCGAGTACGCGTCGCGATTCAGGAAGGGGGCGAAGGCGCTGATCAGCGCTATGCGGAAGGCGTCCTGGCGGGTGATCAGGCCACCGGTCAGCACGCCCCAGGCCCCCTGGGCGTCGCGAATGCCCTCGCCTCCGGCGAACGAATCGATGGCCGCGGACAGCTCGACTCCCTGATCTACCACGCTGGTCACCAGCTCGTCCGGCAGGAGAATCCCGCCGGATTGGCCGAAGGCTGACGTGCCCTGGCCGTCCATCACGCATGCCCAGTTCTGCAGAAAGACGTGGCGGCGGGCCCCTTCCATTACGATATCGAGGCCGCCTTCGAGCCCTACAAAATACTTCCATCGCTCCTTGCGCGGCCCGACCATCGCGACAAGGGCCTCGGCACGCTGGCGGGCGCCGGACATGGTGTCCTCGCGGTTGAGGGGCGTGTGGCGGACGCCGCTGGGAACATCGAAGCCGCGAACTTCGGCTGGCGCCCCGGCAGTCAGACGAGCTGCGAGGAGCTCCAGGACTTCGCGCACGGCGTCCAACTTGGGGCGGCGCGTGCTTCCGACGGCTACGATGACGGGCTTTTTCATTCGCGGCTATGAAGGATGCTGCCGGTAAAAGGCTGCGACATAAACTGCAAGCGCTTCAGGAAATTTCGGATGCGACCTGCCCAAAGAGATTTTCGTCACCGTGCCTCGGACTACGCGGCTGCTACGAGAGTATTTCGGCGCCCTGGCTTCGTCAATTCGGAAGGGCGCTGGCAGCTCGAGGGAAGCTAGAATCAGCCGGAGCTATGCGGAGTCGCGCCAGAGTGGGGCCTGTTTCTCTCGGGAGAAGCGGGTGGAAAGGAACGTCTTGAGGCTGTCGATGGAAGAAAACACCTGGTCCGAACAGCCGAGAGCCCAGCCGCTGACTTCCTCGACCGGAACGGGGGCTACCAGGTATACGGGTATCCCTTTGCGATGAGCTGTGGTCAGCTCTGCGGCGGTTCCGCCGCTTTGCGTTCCTTCGGAGTCCCAATAACAGACCACGTAATCGGCTTTGCGCTCAATGAGTTCCAGATCGAAGGCGATAATTTTGCGGATGACGCGGCGGAAGCGGTCGAGATCGGTCATCTTCCAGCGGCGGAAATTCGCAATCTCTTCCTCGCTGAGGTTCCTCTTGTCGTCTTCGGCGGGGTCGTAGACGCGATGGCCCAGGCGTTCCTGGAGAAAGGTAGCGAGCTTGCGGCGCCACAATTTGCCGTACGTTTCGCCAGAGTCGATGGGACCGCAGAGATAGGCGAGCATAGGTTGGGAGCGGCAGACTAGCACGCGGAACAGAGGTTGACTACTCCATCACCTGTGGAAAAAAGAGGAAAAATCTGGAGCGGGATAAGGGAATCGAACCCTCGCCTCGACCTTGGCAAGGTCGCGTACTACCACTATACGAATCCCGCTCACGGGGAATGCCGACTGCGAAGTTTACTTATAGCACGTGGTTCCAAGTGCGGGCAAGGGCTGGCGAGCTTTTTGGTTGTGCCTCCGTTTCGATGGGCCCCCAGAATTAGGCAGCAGGTCTTTTTGAATGCCGTGGGGAGCGCTTGATCTGAAGCGGAGATCATGTTCGGAACCTAAAGGAGACTGCGGGCTGTTTGCCTTTCGCCAAGCCCCAGCAAGTTTCGCCACGCCACCGAGTTTCACCACGCGAAACCCATCCTTGCGTCAGCCGCGTTCCGTACTAAGATGCTTTCGTGAGATACCTGCTCGCATATGAATCGGCTCGCCAGACGACGCCACCCGCCGTCGCGCCCGTTCCGGTCCTGAATTCCTGCTCAAAAATCGCCAAAATCCGGCTCACCCGACTCGACACAGCAGGACGAACGGAACAAGAGCTATCTCCAACAAAATGCTCAGTGGCGAAGGTGACGACTCGACACCGTAAGAAACAACTCGCTCCTCCATTTTTCGAACCCAAACGAGGCGCCTTTTGCCTGAGCTACTGAGCACCGAAGCAGCCGGCTATCAGCCCGTGAGGGCCCCGCGCGGCATAGCCCTCTCCTGCAAAGGCTGGCAGCAGGAAGCCGCCCTCCGGATGCTCCTCAATAACCTTGACCCGGAGGTAGCCGAAAAGCCGCAGGATCTGATCGTCTACGGCGGGCGAGGCAAAGCCGCGCGCAACTGGGAATGTTTCCATGCCATCGTCGCGTCGCTAAAATCGCTGGAAAGCGACGAAACGCTGCTGGTGCAATCCGGCAAGCCGGTCGGCATCTTCCGCACGCACTCCTACGCCCCGCGCGTCCTGCTCGCGAATTCCAACCTCGTCGGCCACTGGAGCGACTGGCAGCACTTCGACGAACTCGACCGCGCCGGCCTGATGATGTACGGCCAGATGACCGCCGGAAGCTGGATCTACATCGGCACGCAGGGAATCCTGCAAGGCACCTACGAAACTTTCGCCGCCGCCGGCCGCAAGCATTTCCGTGGGGACCTGACCGGCAAGCTCATCGTCAGCGGCGGCATGGGCGGCATGGGCGGCGCGCAACCGCTGGCCGCCACGCTCAACGGCGCGGCGTTCCTGGGAATTGACGTCGATCCGGAGCGCATCAAGCGCCGCTTGAAAAGCGGCTATTGCGACGTCATGGTCAACGATCTGGACGAAGCGCTGCGCATCCTGAAAAACGCGGTGCGCAAGCGCGAAGCGACCTCCGTCGGCCTGGCAGGCAACTGCGCCGATGTGATTCCCGCGCTGGCGCGCCGTGGCGTAGTGCCCGATCTGCTCACCGATCAAACGAGCGCCCACGATCCGGTCGGCGGCTACATCCCGCAAGGCCTGGACGTGGCGCAAGCCGCCGAACTCCGCAAGAACGATCCCGGCGCCTACCGCAAGCGCGCTCTTGAATCCATCGCGAAGCATGTCGAGGGCATGCTGGCGCTGCAAAAACTGGGCTCGGTCACCTTCGACTACGGCAACAACATCCGCACCTTCGCCTTCGAACAGGGCGTGAAGAACGCCTACGATTTCCCGGGCTTCGTCCCCGCCTACATCCGCCCGCTATTCTGCGAGGGACGCGGTCCCTTCCGCTGGGTTGCGCTTTCCGGCGAACCTTCCGACATTCGCCGCACCGACAAGCTGGTGCTCGAAATGTTCCCCGACGACGAAATCCTCTCCCGCTGGATTCGCCTCGCGCAAAATCGCGTGCGCTTCCAGGGCCTGCCCGCGCGCATCTGCTGGCTGGGCTATGGCGAACGCGACAGGTTCGGCGTGGCGATCAACGATCTCGTCGCGCGCGGCGAGCTCAAAGCGCCTGTCGTGATCGGCCGCGACCACCTCGACTGCGGCTCGGTCGCCTCGCCCTACCGCGAAACCGAAAAGATGCGCGACGGCTCGGACGCTATCGCCGACTGGCCGTTCCTGAACGCCATGCTCAACACCGCCAGCGGCGCCAGTTGGGTCTCCATTCACAACGGCGGCGGGGTGGGCATCGGCTACGCGCAGCACGCGGGGCAAGTGGTCGTAGCCGATGGCACCGCGGAAATGGCCGAGCGCATCGAACGCGTCCTGACCAACGATCCGGGAATAGGAGTCGCGCGCCACGCCGACGCGGGATACCCGGAGGCCATCAAGTTCGCCGAGAAATCCGGAATCAAGATTCCCATGCCCCAGAGCCAGCTCATTCGCGCAACAACGGACAAAAACCCGGGAAAGAAGGAGGATTCATGATCGTCATCACAGGCGCCACCGGTAATACAGGCAGGCCCGCCGCGGAAACGCTCCTCGCGAAAGGCGAAAAAATCCGCGTGATCGGCCGCGACCAATCGAAACTCCTGCCCTTCGCCGCGCGCGGCGCCGAAACCTTCGCGGGGAACGCCGAGGACGCGCAAGCGATGGCCGCCGCGTTCCAGGGCGCGGACGCCGTCTACCTGATGCTTCCACCCAACATGCAGACCGAGGATTATCGCGCCTACCAGGACCGCGTCAGCGACGCGTACGCGACGGCGCTGAAGGCTTCCGGCGTTAAGCACGTCGTCACGCTGAGCAGCCTCGGCGCGCAGCACGCGCAAGGAACCGGGCCCATCGTCGGTACTCATAATCTTGAAGAGAAGCTCAACGCCATTCCAGGGCTGAACGTTTTGCATTTGCGCCCCGCCGGCTTTATGGAGAATCTGCTCAGTTCGATCCAACCCCTGCGCATGATGGGCACGCTCCCCGGTCCCGCGGCATCGGACCGGCCCAGTCCCCAGATAGCAGCCAGAGATATCGGGACGTATGCCGCCCAACGCCTCCCGGCGCGTGATTTTTCCGGCTCCTCGGTGCAGGAACTTCTCGGCCCCCGCGATTACACCATGCGCGAAGCGGCCGCAATCGTCGGCCAGGCGATCGGCAAACCGAACCTCGGCTACATGCAGGTCCCTTTGCCGATGCTCGAAGGCGCGCTGGTCCAGATGGGATTTCCGAAACCCTTCGCGGCGCTGATGATCGAAATGTTCAAAGGCCAGAACGCCGGCCTCTGCGATCCCCAGGAACCGCGCTCGCAAAAAAACACCACGCCCACGACCCTCGAATGGTTCGCCAGGGAAGTATTCGCCCCGGCCTACCAGGGCAAAACCGCCAGTGCCTAGCCGCCGAACGCAAAATTCGACATGCCGCCCAGCGAATCCGACCTGCTGATCACCGGATGCTCGCAGTTGTTGACTCTCCGCGGACCTGCGCCGCGCCGCGGCCGGGCCCTGGCCGAACTCGACATCGTCCCCGACGGCGCGCTGCTCATCCGCGACGGCCGAATCGGGGCCATCGGCACGCGCCGCCAGGTCGAGCGCCTTCCCAAAGCGCGCCGCGCCAAAAAGCTGGATCTCGGCGGCCGCGTGGTGCTTCCGGGCTTCGTCGACTCGCACACCCACCTCGTCTTCCCCGCGAGCCGCGCCGCCGAGTATGAACAGCGCATCGCCGGAGCCACCTACGAGCAGATCGCGCAAAAGGGCGGCGGAATCCGCTCGACCGTTCAGGCCCTGCGCCGCGCATCGCCGAAGCTTCTGAAAGAGCGCGCGCTGCAATTTCTCTACGAGTTTGCCGCCCACGGCACTACCACGCTCGAAGCCAAGAGCGGCTACGGCCTCGACTGGAAAAACGAACTCAAGATTCTGAATGTTCTTACCGATCTGCAACAGGAACAGCCTCTCGACATCCTGCGAACATTTCTCGGCGCGCACGTAGTCCCGCCGGAATTCCGCAAGCGCCCGAACGCCTGGATCGATCTGCTTGTAAGCCGGCTGATTCCCGCTGTCGCACATGCGGGCCTTGCCGAATTTTGCGATGTCTTCTGCGACGCCGGGGCCTTCACCGTGGAGCAAGCCCGCAAGGTGCTCGGGGCCGGCAGCGCATCGGGCCTGGTTCCCCGCATACACGCCGAGCAGTTTGCCAACACCGGCGCCGCGCGCCTGGCCGTAGAGTCAGGCGCGGCCAGCGCCGATCACCTCGAAAAAATCAACGCCGCCGATATTCGCGCCCTCGCGCGCTCCAGCGTCGCATGCACCCTGCTGCCCGGCTGCTGTTTTCACCTGGGTCTCGCGCACTTCGCCCCCGCCCGCAAGCTCATCGACGCCGGCGCCATCGTGGCCCTCGCCACTGATTTCAATCCCGGCACCAGCCCCACCGTCAGCATACCGATGATTCTTTCGCTGGCCTGCACGCAGATGCGCATGAGCCCCGCCGAAGCGATTGCCGCCGCGACGATCAACCCGGCTTACTCACTCCGCGTGCACGACCGCATCGGCTCGCTCGATGTTGGCAAGTATGCTGACCTCGCGGCCTTTGACGTGGCCGACTACCGCGAAATTCCGTATTATTTCGGTGTGAACCTCTGCAGCCTGACCATGAAGCGCGGAGCCGCTATCCACACGAAGAAGATGTAGCCATGAAGCGCCTCATCGAATGCGTTCCGAATTTCTCCGAGGGCCGCGATCCCGCCAAAGTGGAAGCCATCGTCGCGGCCATGCGCGAGATTCCCGGCGTCTTCCTCCTCGACCGTGAAAGCGACGCGGACCACAATCGCAGCGTAATCACGCTTGTCGGAGAACCCGAACCCATCGCGGAGGCCGCGTTGCGCGGCGTCGGCAAAGCCGCCGAGCTGATCGACCTCACGCGCCACACCGGAGCCCATCCGCGGCTTGGCGCAACCGATGTGGTCCCGTTCATCCCCATCGAAGGCGTCACCATCGAGGATTGCGTCGTGCTCGCGAAAAAAGTGGGCCGCGAAATCTGGGAACGCTTCCGCATCCCGGTGTATTTCTACGAGGCCGCGGCGCAGCGCCCCGACCGCGCCAACCTCGAAAATATCCGCAAGGGCCAATTCGAGGGCTTGCGCGAGGAAGTGCTCCGCAATCCCGACCGCTCGCCGGACGTGGGCGACCCGCGCTTCCATCCGACCGCGGGCGCGACCGTAGTCGGAGCGCGAAAATTCCTGATTGCCTACAACATCAATCTCAACACCCCGGACATCGAAATCGCGCGGCGCATCGCGAAGAATATCCGCTTCTCGAATGGCGGCCTGCGCTACGTGAAAGCCATGGGCGTCGATCTGAAGGCGCGGCATCTCGCGCAGGTATCGATCAATCTCACCGATTTCGACCAGACTCCGGTGCACCGCGTCTTCGAAATGGTGAAGCGCGAAGCCGAACGCTACGGCGTGGCCATCGTGGGCAGCGAAATCGTCGGCCTGATCCCTAAACGCGCTATCGAACTCACCGCCGACTTCTACCTGCAGCTTGAGAACTTCTCGCCCGCCCAGGTGTTAGAGAATCGTATGGAGGCTGCGCTCGGCGGCGCGGCTTCCGAGGCCCCGGGAAGGCTCGCCGCGCTCGCGCAGCCGTTCCTCGACGCCGTGGCCCAGCCAACCGCCGCGCCGGGCGGCGGATCGGTGGCGGCGCTCGCCGGCGCGCTGAGCGCAAGCCTGGGCCAGATGGTCGCCGGCCTTTCGCGCAAAAAAAAATCTCAGGCGGCCCACGCCGAACAGCTCAGCGAGGCCGCTTCGGAATTTGGAGCCGCTTCCCGTTTTCTGGCGGAAGCGATCGACCGCGACGCAGAGTCCTTTGAGTCCGTGATGGCGGCATACAAGCTTCCGCAGGGAGATCCCGCCGAGCAGCAGCGCCGCGAAGAGGCCATCCAGCAGGCATTGAAAGGAGCGGCGCAGGTGCCGTTGGAAGTTGCGCGCCAGGCCGCCGCGCTCTTTGAGAAGCTCGGACAACTGGAAGGGATGTCGAGCCCGTCTATGCTTTCAGACATTCGCGTCGGCCGTCTGATGGCTGTGGCCGCGGCGCAGGGCGCGCTCGCCAATGTCGCTATCAATCTGGAATCGATCACCGACGCCGGCTTCCGCGGCCGTCTGAATTCAGAGGCTCAATCGCTGAAGGCGCGCATAATGGAACAGCCCGTCGGAGCAGGCAAATCGTGAAAGCAAAGTTTGGTTCTGGGGGATAAGGCTTTGAAACCTACAATAGGGCGTTTCCACGCCATCAAATTTTCGACCGTGTGCGCACTGCTCGTGTTGCTGTTCGCTTCTATCTTCAGCGTTCCGCGCCCGAGCTTTGCCGGATCGCTCAGCACAGCCGTCGTGGGCATGTTCCCGAAAGACGTGGGCGAGATCGCCTACGCCGACCTGAAGACATCGCGAAAATTCAGCTGGTTCCCGCAACTGCGCGAGCAACTGCTGCCCAGCCGCTTCCGCGACTTCGAGAAATTCCTGGCCTCGGCCGGCGTCGACCCCAACACGCAGGTGGAAGAGCTCGCCTGGGGTTCGGTGGGCAGCAGCGGCGCGGACGTGCTCGGCGTGGCCCTCGGGCAGTTCGACCCTTCCTCCACCGAGGCGCGCTTCAAGCAGCAGAAGCTACCCACGGTAGACGAGCGGGGCTACCACCTCTTCGCCTTCGCCGGCGGAAAGAACTCCGCGGACATTCTTTTCACCTTCATCGACGCGAACACCGCCGCTTTCGGCACTCGCCCCGCGCTGAACAAACTGATCGACGTGCGCACCGGCGTTTCGGAAAGCATGCTCACCAACGACAAGCTCTTTCCGCTGATCAACGAAGCGAACGGCCACGGCCTCATCTGGGCCGTGCTCGACCAGAACTACACGCACGTCGCCATGCAGCAACTTGTGCCGCAGGCCAGCCAGTTCCCCCAGGCCGCCACGATCATGGACCGCATCAAGGCCATGACCATCAATGTCGACGCCGATAGCGGGGTGGATGCGCGTTTTCAAGCCGTGTGCGCCTCGACCGATGACGCGAACCTGCTGGCCGCGGCGCTTCAAGCGGGCCTGATGTATCGACGCTATCAGGAAGCCTCCGCCAATCCGGCGCTGGCCAGCACGCTTGACCAGATTCGCATCGCGCCCGCCGGCGACCGCCTGAAGGTGGAAGCGCCCATCAGCCAGGATCAATTGCTATCGCTGATCCACAACGGAGCGTTCACGACGTCGATGTAAGGAAGCCGACGGAGAGGACTTCTGAACTTCTGCGGTAATGACCAGCGGTATTCGGAGTTTTTATTTTTGCTTCAGTCGCTCGATCTGGATTCGAGCGCACTGCACTGCTTGATGAGCGTTACCCGCGAGCGGCCGCCGCTGTTTTCGCAGCGCACCTGATCCACACAACCCAATCGCTGCGCGCGGGCTTCCGCCGCGCATCCCTTACTAACGGAGTTGGCGGCTCGGTCGGGAGCTTCCCCGGGATAATCCACGGTAATCTCCAGCCGGTCCGGCGCGCCGCCGACAATAAGCTTTATTCCCGCGTCGCGAGCCCTGCCCTTCTCGGCTATCGCGAAAGCCTCCCGGCACAGATCTACGGTCGCTTCGGCAAGTTCCCCTCGGGCCTGCTCGGGCAAGCCCACCTGCTCGGCGGAGTGAAAAACAATGGCGCGGACACCGGCAAATAGCCGGCTATCATGCTGCAGGGCGCACTCGATTCTGGGGCGTTCAGTGGTCATCGGGATCGGCGACATGGATGTCGCACGCCTCGCGGCAATCGGGGCAGTAATAGAGACCGTCTACACAGAGGCGCACGTTATGCTGGGATTGGCAGAAACAGCAGTACTTCTCACAGGTGCACTTCGACTCTGTGTGATCGCATTGAGAGCAGAGGGTGCTCGTCACTCCGTGTGCCCTTCCTTCGGAGGTTTCATTCCGCCTTACCAATAGTAGGACACCCGCTCGCTGGCGACAAGTGCCCTGCGCTATCCACTTGCCACCGTGCGTGGCTGAGCCATCGGCCGGTTCTACGTGCGCCGCGGCGTGGTTAAGAAATAGTGGTGAAGAAATTGCTCCGGCTCTGTGGCGTTTGCTACAATCCGGCGCCATGAGATGCGTGCCCAGGAAGGCTTCCCGCGCTCCCGGCAGGATCGAATCCAAGTTCATGGACCCGGCAGACTTCTCCTCGTTGAAATAGGTGGCCGGTCCACGCTGCACGATACAAAATGCGGCTGTGCCGCGTAGAATTTCTCCCACCCTGCTGCTTGGCCTGATTGCCCTGCTCACCGCGATTGCGGTGCAGTCGGGCGAAATCGGCTCCAGCGATTCACAGCACCGGCTGCAGGCCGCGCACTCCTTCTGGACCCATGAACCCGCCGTCTTCCCGGACGAATATCCGGAATTCGGCATCCACGGGCGGAACGGAAAGCTCTACGGATGGTATGGAATCGGGCAATCGCTTCTGCTGCTGCCCTCCGACGTAATCGGCACCTTCCTGGAGCGCCTTCCCTTCTTCAGTGAGTATCACGGCTCTGAAACCGATCCCACGGTCCGGAACATAGTGGTCACCTACAGTACGAACAGCCTGATTTGCGTGCTCGGCGTTCTGGTGTGCTTCCGTTTCCTGCGGCTTTTGCGATTCACGGTGAATCAGTGCCTCGCGGGCGCCCTCGCGCTGCTTTTTGGCACCACGTTTCTTCACTACACGCAGAACATGATGGAGAACAATCTGATACTTCTGCTCACGCTGGCCGGGATGTGTTTCCACTACGAGTGGCTGCGCACGGGCCGCCGTGCGTCGCTGATTATTGGTTCGATCGCGCTGGCGGCAAACCTGATGGTTCGCGTGACCACGGTGCTCGATATAGGCGCGGTCACGTTGTTCATCGTCATGCTCCTGTGGACGGAACATAGCCGCAGCAATATTTTCGCCAGCAGACTCTGGGCCTACGCGCGGGGCGCCCTGCCGTGCTATGCGCTGGGAATCCTTGTCGACCGGCTCTACCAATACGCGCGCTTCGGCTCGTTCTGGAACACGTATATGTCCGTCTTCGCCGCAGAGCAGCACAGGCTTAATCCCGCGCTGCCACCTGATTTCCCGTGGACCACGCCTTTGCGCGCGGGTGTGCTCGGGGCTTTGATCAGCCCGGAGAAGTCCATTTTTCTGTTCGATCCTCTGCTGATTTTGTCGCTGCTGCTGGCTGTGTTTCTGTGGCGCCATCTGGCTCCCGAGATTCGAGCCTACCTTCTGGCGGGATTCGTTCTGGTGGCAGCCTATATTCTTTTCTACGCGAGGTTTTACGACTGGAACGGGGATTTTGCGTGGGGCGACCGCTACGTTTCCACCGCCGTGCAGCTTGTGGCGTTCATCTCCGTGCCGCTGCTGCTGCGCCATCGCGCCGAAATGAGCCGGTTTCTGTGGATGGCCGGTCTGGCGCTGACGGCGGCCAGCGTGCTGATCCAGATTTCCTCTGTAATGTTCTGGTGCCCGCTGGAAATCTACCAGATGGACACGCTCGGCCATCCCACTTTCGTGATCGGGCTGCGCTTCAGGAACATCGCGGCATTTCTTCTGGGGAAAATGGACGCCTGGGGGCTGACGAACGACTCGATGAAGGAAGATCCGTGGGACTACGTACACATCACGACGTTCAACTTCCTGCCGTTCGTGCTGCGGCGGGTGGGGCAGGCGCCCCGCTGGCTGCTCGACGCTGTTACGGGAATATGGTGCGCACTTGTTGGGGGCTTGATTTCCACGCTTGCGCTGGCCGGAATTCAGGCGCGCCACGCCGGCCGG
This sequence comes from uncultured Acidobacteriota bacterium, assembly GCA_963697575.1. Lineage (GTDB taxonomy): Bacteria > Acidobacteriota > Terriglobia > Acidiferrales > UBA7541 > Palsa-295. The sequence goes on from CAVOOP010000032.1 coordinate 140,738, forward strand.
GATGAATTCAGCCGGCCGTAATCAGGACAGCGCGGGCTATCGCTGCAAAGAGGCGTCCATTTCAGCCTCGCGATATCCGAAGTAATGCCGCTTCTTGATCACCTCGGCAATTTCAGCAGGCACCATCGCTTCCCAGGAGAGGTCGTGGTCTTTAATACGCTTCAGGACATCGCGCGAGAAGATGTGCAGCACGCTTTCGTCGACGTTATCGAGCTGCTTGATCCGGCCCCGCTCGACCAGGTGGGCGTAGAGGCTGTCCACGTTGTCGGGCATCTGCAGATTCTCCACGGTAGTGAGCTGGCCGGTGGCGATGTCCTTGAGCGGGTAAACGTAAATGCGCAGGTCTTTGGTGAATAGCTTTCCGAAGGCCTCCAGAATGCCGCCCTCGAGCGAGGCGTAATACTCGTCCTTGAAAAGGTCCTGCAGACTCGAGATGCCCATGGTTACCGCGATGGGCTGCGAGGTGTAGCGGGTAAGGTAGGCGGCAAGGCGGTAGTATTCGAAGTAATCGGAGATCAGCACCGTCTTGCCGATGGCGGCGAGCAAGTCCGCGCGGGCCAGGAAATCCGTGAGGTCGATCTTGCCGGTGGCGAGCAGGTTGCGCATGGTGATTTCCATCAGCTCGACGATCTGACTCCCCTCGGCCCCCAATTCGGTGGCGAAGCGCGCGCGGGCGCTGTTGATCATGTCCACGTTGACCTTGGTGACGGGCCGGAAGCTGCCGCGCTCGACCAGCACCGGCCGCTTGCGCAGAACTTCCGAGGGCTGCAGCACTTCGCCGGAAGGCCCGAACATGGCCGCGCCACTCAAGCCCAACTGCACGAGCTTGAGGCTCATGATGCGGTTATCGACATGGCGGAACTCGATGCCGGAGAATTCGATCATGTCGATTTCGATGCGCTGCGTGGTGAGGTTATCGAGAAGCGATTCGAGCAGCAGCTCCGGCTTGTGGTGGAGGAAAAACGCGCCGTAGAGCAGGTTGACGCCCACGATGCCCAGAACCTCCTGCTGGAGGTCGTTTTCGCGGTCCAGCATGCGGACGTGGATGATGATCTGGCTATCCTGGTCGCGCGGGTGCGCCTGGTACTTTACGCCCATCCAGCCATGGCATTCGTTGGTGCCCAGGTAGTTGCGCGCGGCCACGGTGTTGGCGAAGGCGAAAAACGCGGTGCTGTCGCGACGGGTGGACTGCAGCCGTTCCAGATTGAGCCCGTGCTCGTGGTCGAGCATCCCTTGCAGGCGCTCGCGTGAGACGTAGCGCTTGCACCGCCCATAGATGGCGTCGCTTACCGCCATGTCGTAGGCGGACATGGACTTGGAAATCGTTCCGGCGGCCGCGCCGACCTTGAAAAACCAGCGCGCCACTTCCTGCCCGGCGCCGATTTCGGCGAACGTGCCGTAGAACATGGGGTCGAGATTGATCTTGAGCGCTTTCTGGTTGGTGCTTAGCTTTGGCCGGTCATCGTTTTCCATGGTCGCTCCGTGGCGAGTACCCCTTACCCCGTGCTCGGAATTGCATTCGCGGAAGGCCAGTATAGCGAAAGAGCCCATGGCGGGGCATTAAGACAATGTGACATGGGCGCGAAAGCCTTATCGGCCGAGGGAGCCGCGGAATGGAGTGTGCGTGGGCAGCGTCCAGAAAAGCACCCGCATAGCGGGCGTTTCTTGACACTCCAAAACGCGCGTGCTACGGTTTTTATTCCGCACAATTGAGACGCAACTCGTGACCACACCCGCTACCGCTGAACTTCGAAAAACGGCTCTCAACGCCATTCATCGCAGCCTGGGCGCCAAGATGGTCAATTTCGGCGGATGGGACATGCCGGTGGAGTACTCCGGCATCCTTGCCGAGCACGAGGCGGTGCGCACGCGCGCGGGCTTGTTCGACGTGAGCCACATGGGCGAAATCGAGATTCGCGGGCACTCGGCGCTCGATCTGGTGCAGTGGGTGACCTGCAACAACGCCGCAAAGCTCACGGTCGGACAGGCGCAGTACTCCGGCCTGATGACCGAGCGCGGCACCTTCGTCGACGACCTGCTGGTGCACAAGATTTCCGACACGCATTACTTGCTGTGCGTCAACGCGGGCAATCAGGATCGCGACTTCGACCATATCGTCTCGAAAAATCGAAGTGGGCGCGGACGTGGAAAATGCCGGGCCGCGCTACTCGCAGCTGGCCGTCCAGGGGCCGCGCGCGAAGGAGATTCTGCAGAAGCTCACGCCCGTGACGCTCGACCCGATCCGCTATTATCACTTCACGTTTGGCAAAGTGAGCGGCGTCGATTGCCTGATCGCCCGCACCGGCTACACTGGCGAAGACGGCTTCGAAATCTATTTCGATCCTGAATTTTCCGAGCAAGCTCTGGAGCGATCTGATGCAGGCCGGCGAGCCGTTCGCGATGATTCCCTGCGGCCTGGGCGCGCGCAATACGCTGCGCCTCGAAGCGGCGCATGTGCCTCTATGGCCATGAGATCGACGAAACGACGACGCCCCTTGAAGCGGGCCTCGGCTGGATCTGCAAGCTCGAAAAGGGCCGCTTTCTTGGAAGCGACGTAATCGCCGCGCAGAAGCAGGCGGGCATAAAACGCAAACTTGCCGGCTTTGAGATGCTCGACAAGCGCATCGGCCGCGACGGCTATCCCGTCCTGATTGCGGGGCGCGACGCGGGCTGCGTCACCAGCGGCGGCCCGGCGCCGTTTCTGAAGAAAAATATCGGCATGGCCTACGTTCCGCCCGAATCGAGCGCGGTGGGAACCGAGATTTCGAAATCGGCATTCGGGGCCAGCCGGCGCCGGCGCGCATCGTCGCGCTGCCTTTTTACAAGCGGCCGCACTAATCGGCCTCATTCACTGACTCTGGAAGGAGCGGCATGTATCCAGCGGACTATCGCTACACGAAGGAGCACGAGTGGATCGAGTGAAGGCCCGGTCGGCACCGATCGGCATCACCGACTACGCGCAGCACGAACTGGGCGACGTGGTGTTCGTCGAGCTGCCCAAGGTCGGCGCGACAGCTGAAGGCCGGCGAGTCGTTCGGCACGGTCGAGTCCGTAAAGGCGGTGAGCGAGATTTACACCCCGGTGTCGGGCGAAATCACCGAAATCAATTCCAGCGCTGGCGGACACGCCGGAAACCATCAACAAGGACCCGCACGGCGCCGCGTGGCTGGTGAAAATCCGCTTGAGCGATCCCAAGGAGCTCGCGAGCCTGATGGACGCTGCCGCCTACGAGGCCTACATCGCCGCCGAAGCAAAGGCGCATTGACAAAGGCACATTAAAAGTAACACGAGCAAGGAACTGAGAGTTGAAATGGAGCACTGGTCCTGATGCGTTATCTTCCGAAAAGCCCGTCCGAACGCCAGGAAATGCTCGAGGCGATAGGCGTGGACTCGGCGGGGGAACTGTTTCAGTCAATTCCCGAAAAATTCCGCCTGCGCGAGCCGCTGGACCTTCCCGGCCCGCTCTCGGAAACGGAAATCATCCAGTATTTCCAGGCGCGCGCGGCGGAAAACGCGCGGGGCTACACGTCGTTTCTGGGCGCCGGCGTTTACCAGCATGTCCGCTCGGTGGTGACCGACGCGCTGATCCAGCGCGGCGAATTTCTCACTTCCTACACGCCGTACCAGGCGGAAATCTCCCAGGGCACGCTGACCGCGATCTTCGAATTTCAGACGCTGATGTGCCAGCTCACCGGGCAGGAAGTCGCCAACGCCTCGATGTACGACGGTTCGACCGCCCTCACCGAAGCGGTGCTGATGGCCGAACGGCTCACCGGGAAGCATCGTGTGCTCGTGGCGCGGTCGGTGCATCCGGAATACCGGCAGGTGCTGGCCACCTACGCGAAGAATCTCGGGCTCGAGGTCGAGGAGATTGGCTACACCGAAATCCGGGCAGATCGATGCCGCGGCGCTTACTCCGGAGAAGCTTCAGCGATGCGGCCGCCGTCGTCGTGCAATCGCCCAACTTTTTCGGCGTGCTCGAAGACGTTGCCGGCGCTTGCGCAGACGCGGCGCATGCCTCCGGCGCGCTTGCTGGTTACGACGCATCGCCGAAGCCGTTTCGCTCGGGATCGTTCGGCCGCCGGCGGAGGCGGACATCGTGGCGATGGAAGGCCAGGCGTTCGGCATTCCGCCGAGCTACGGCGGCCCGTACGTGGGCGTGATCGCCACGCGCGACAAATTCGTGCGCCAGATGCCGGGCCGGCTTGCGGGGCAGACCACGGACGGCGAGGGACGCCGCGGATTCGTGCTGACGCTGGCCACGCGCGAGCAGCATATCCGCCGCGAGAAGGCCACGTCGAACATCTGCACCAACGAGGCGCTGTGCGCGCTGGCCGCCACGATTCATCTGTGCCTGCTCGGCAAGGAAGGGCTGCGCGAGATGGCGCTGCAGAATCTGGCGAAGGCGCGCTTCGCGCAGGCCGAACTGGAAAAGATTCCCGGCGTGCGGCGCGTGTTCTCCGGCCCGGTGTTCAACGAGTTTGTGCTGGAGTTTCCGCGCTCCGTGAAGCTGATCAACGCGGAACTGCTGCGCGAGAAAATCATCGGGCCGCTGCCGCTCGGCCTGCACTACCCGGAACTGACCAAGCGCGGGCTGGTCTGCGTGACGGAAACCATGCCGCGCGCGGAAATCGAGCGCTTGGCGGCCGCGGTGAAGCAAGATTCTCGAGACGCCGCTCTAAGGAGCATTCTGCTTTGAGCATCGAAGACTGCACCGAAACCGAAGCGGCCGAGGCGGCCATTCGCAAAGCCGCGGCAGCACGTCAGCCAGAACGAAGGGCTGATCTTCGAGAAGTCCGCGCCCGGAAAGCGCGGCATGGAACTGCCGCCGCTCGACGTGCCGGCGGTCGATCCCGCCGAAGCGCTGGGCGCAGGCTTTCACGCGCGACGCGATCGAAGGATTTCCCGAGGTCAGCGAGATCGAAGTGATCCGCCACTTCACGCGGCTTTCCACCTGGAATTACGCGATCGATCTCGGCATGTATCCGCTGGGCTCCTGCACCATGAAGTACAACCCGCGCGTGAACGAATTCGTCGCGCGCCTCGACGGCCTCGCCACCGAGCATCCCGACGCAGCCGGCGGAAGTGTCGCAAGGCTGCCTGCGAATTCTGTACGATCTCGCAGAAGTGCCTGCTGGCAATCACCGGCATGGACGCCGTCACGCTGCAGCCCGCCGCCGGCGCGCAAGGCGAGCTGACCGGCCTGCTGATGATTCGCGCGTATCTCGAAAGCCAGGGCAATGCGCGCAAGAAGGTGCTGATTCCGGATTCCGCGCACGGCACCAATCCCGCCTCGGTGGTGATCGCCGGCTACGAAGTGCAGAACATCAAGTCCGAACGAGCGCGGGCAGATCGATACCGATCACCTGCGCGAATTCGTCACCGACGACGTGGCCGCGCTGATGGTCACCAATCCCAGCACGCTCGGCGTTTTCGAGGAGCGCATCGCCGAAATTGCCGCCATCCTGCACGAGCGCGGCGCGCTGCTCTACATGGACGGCGCGAACATGAACGCGCTGGCCGGCGTCGCGCGGCCGGGCGATTTCGGCGTGGACGTGATGCACCTGAACCTGCACAAGACATTTTCGACTCCGCACGGCGGCGGCGGCCCGGGCGCGGGGCCGGTGCTGGTGAAGAAAATTCTCGAGCCGTTCCTGCCGGTTCCGGTGGTGGTGAAGAAAGACGGCGCGCTACGCGCTCGATCCCAATCGGCCGCAGTCGATCGGCCGCGTGCGCGCCTATCTGCGGAAATTTCGGCGTGCTGCTGCGCGCGCTGGCTTACACGCTGGCGTACGGCCCGGGCATCCGCCAGGCCACCGAAGACGCCGTGCTCAACGCGAATTACATCCGCAAGAATCTGGAGAGATGTTTCGATCTGCCCTACGATCTGCCGTCGATGCACGAAGTGGTGTTCAGCGACGCGCGGCAGAAGAAGCACGGCGTGAACACGATGGACATCGCCAAGCGGCTGATCGACTACGGCTTCCATCCTTACACCACGGCGTTTCCGCTGATCGTTCCCGGCGCGCTGATGATCGAGCCGACCGAGTCGGAATCGAAGGAAGAGTGCGATCTTTTCATCGACGCCATGCGCTCGATCGCCGAGGAAGCGGCAACCAATCCGGAACTGGTGAAGACCGCTCCGCACTCAACGCGCGTCGGCCGCCTGGATGAAGTGGGCGCCGCGCGCAAACCGATCCTGCGCTGGAAGCCGTAGCCGGCTCGGCTTTAACCCTCGCAACGATCGAAGAAATAGCAGATCCCTCATTTCGTTCGAGATGACACGTGCGCGGTTCAGCGGCGATTGTAGGGGTGTATTTGCAGCGGTGATTGTAGCGGTGCGTTGTTGTAGCGGTGCTGTTCAGCGGCGCGTCGTTCGCCGGGCGATTCTTTTCGAGTGGGATTACGGAGTGGGTGAAGCGGAGCGGCAGAACCGGGTGAGCACGAAAACCGCTTCCGTGCTCGCCCCGGCTCCAGAAGGCTTCACAGCACAAATCGAGGAACCGCGCCGGCTGATCTCTTCCCGCGGTTCATCGGCGCGGGAGACACTCGCGTGGTCGTGGTGCTCTCCGCAACGCTGTCGTAGGCTGGGATCGGAAAGCTGACGCCCATCGCTGATTGCGGCTGCGGCTTCGCTGCTCGTTCCGGTCCAGGGGAAGCGATCGGCAACAGCGCGCCTTCGGCTTCCTTCAAGAACGTAAGCGCTGTTCTCCGCCCGTTCCAATCGATCGAAATCACGTCGCCCAGCGAACCTGCTCGGTCGCCAGCAAGGCTCGCCAGCGGATAGACCACGTGCCGCTCGATCGCGCGCTTCAGGTGCCGCGCGCCGTACTTCAGGTCGGTGCCTTCCCGCAGCAGAAAATCCTCGCGCCGGCTGCGTCACACGGAACAGGAACCGCCCCTTGGCCGTTTCCAGCACGCGCTGCTGCACCATCCCCAGCTCGATCTCCAGAATCTGCTCGAGCTGCTCCGAGCGCAGCGGATGGAACACCACCACCTTGTCGATGCGGTTCATGAATTCCGGCGCGAATTTCCGCTTGGCCGCTTCCGTGCGCCGTCTTCTCGACTTTTTCGTCCAGCCTGCGGCTGCTGTCCGCGGGCATGGCGCAAATCCCATGCCGCCGGTCATCAGCTCGGTGATTTCGCCGCCGCCCAGGTTCGACGTCATGAAGATCATGGTCTGCGACAAATCCACGCGCCGGTTGTCGCCCAGCGTCAGCGTGGCCTTGTCCAGAATTCCCAGCAGCAATTGCCACAGCGCGTCGGAAGCCTTTTCGATTTCGTCGAACAGCAGGAAGCTGATCTTCAGCTTCTCGGTGTGATATTGCGCGAGCGCTTCCTGCGTGATCAGCGGATGCGTTTCGCGGTGCCCCAAATATCCCGGAGGCGAGCCAATCAGTTTCGCAATTTCGTGCGAGTGCTGAAACTCCGCGCAGTCCACCTTGATCACCGCGCGCGGATCGCCAAACAGCACTTCGGCCGTAGCTTCGACGACGCGCGTCTTCCCCGCGCCCGTCGGCCCCAGAAACAGCAGATTCCCCACCGGACGTCCCGGCGAGTTCAGCCCGGCGCGAAACACCTGGTACAGGTCCACCACCGCCTGCACCGCTTCGTCCTGCCCCACGATCTTCCGCCGCAGCCCGGCCTCGAAATCCCGCGACTCCACGCTGCGCAGGTTCGGGTCGAGTTGTAGTGCTTGCGCGCCCACGGTTATGCTCCCCTACCGGAACTTCCTGCCGCCCTCCGGATTGCGCGGTCCGTGCCGCTCGAATTGATCCAGCTTGATATCGAGCGTCGACCGCAACAACCGCAATTGCGTGACCAGTTCCCGGCTCGAATTGGCTCGATCTGCCAGCAGCCAACAGCGGCGGCGACAGATCGGCCAGGTCCAGGTTAAGGTTGCGTAACGAGTGCATCAGGTTCTGCACATACGGCGACTCGAATGTCGAACAGCTCGACCCGGCCGTTCACCTGCTCGCGCAGGCGCGACCAGTCCAGATCGAGGAAGGGATGATTGCGCGATACCTTGCGCACCACGTCATCCGTGATCCGCGGCCGTTCCCCCAGCCGCGCCAGATGCAACTGCTGCACCTTGCCCTGCCGGCGCACGTTGTGCACCAGAAAGTAGGTGTTGCCTTTGCGCCGAACAAAAGCCACAACGCCTCCTCTTTCGGGCTCGGAGCACTACGAAAGTGATGCTGTAGTGTATGGCTCGTCCACTACAAGGGCAATGGTACGATGCTGTAGACGTAGGCAGGTTGCATCGTATCGGTCATTACCCTCGAGGAGCGCGAAAGGCGCGTGTCGAGCGGTGCAGGCAAGTTCGTTTCCAACGGTTCGCCGAGACATCAATGAGTTGCCTCTTCCTGCTTGCATCGACATTTCAGCATTCCGACAGCTCGATCTGCAGGCACGTTCGAGCCGGCGCTACTAGCTGCCGCAGCGATGTCGAGTCGATGAAGATCAAGCGAGGTGAGATGTCCTGGGATCCCGTCTATCGGCTCGTGAAACGAATTCCGCGCGGCCGGGTTACTACTTATGGCGAGCTGGCCAAAGCGCTGCGCCTGCGCGGCGGAGCTCGCGCCGTCGGCTACGCCATGGCGGCAACCCCGAACGGCCGCGGCATTCCCTGGCATCGCGTCATCGGCGCCGGCGGCAAGGTCCCCATGCCCGAGCCGCACGCCAGCCTGCAGCGGCGCCTGCTCGCCACCGAGGGCGTGCCTATCGAGGGCCCCGGATTGACATGAAGCTCTACGCCTGGTCGCCCGAAATCGCAGCGCCAGAGTCGTGCGCAAGCGCCGCAAGACGCAAACCACGCAAGCGCTGAGTCGCGCCGAAATCACGAGTGTGATATAGAAGATAGCTCCATCAATGCTGAGGAAATTATTCGTGCCGGAACCCATCATCGCCGTCGAAGGCCTGTTCAAAACCTACAATCCTACGGCGTCGCGTCGAGGCCGTCCGCGGCCTCAGCTTCGCGGTCCAGGAGGGCGAGGTGTTCGGTCTTCTCGGCCCGAACGGCGCCGGAAAGACCACCACCGTCGAAATCCTGGAAGGCATGCGCACGCCCGACCGCGGCACTGCGCGCGTCTGCGGCCTCGATCCTGAAAAGGCCGGCTCCGAGTTCAAGCAGAAGATCGGCGCGGTTCTGCAGTCCACTTCCCTGCCCGACAAAATGCGCGTCAAGGAAGCGCTCGACCTATTCGCCAACTTCTACACCAACCGCGCCGACACCGAGAATCGCTGCTGAAACGCTTCCAGCTCGAGGAAAAACGCAACGCTTTCTACAGCCAGCTTTCCGGCGGCCAAAAGCAGCGCCTGGCTCTGGCCATGGCGCTGGTGAACAATCCGCAGGTCGTGTTTCTCGACGAGCCCACCGCCGGCCTCGACCCGCAGGTGCGCCGCGAGATTTACGACATCATCGAGGAATTGCGCAAAGACAAGAAGACCGTGCTGCTCACCACCCACTACATCGAAGAAGCCGAACGCCTCTGCGACCGCGTAGCCATCGTGGACTACGGCACGCATGATCAAAACCGGCACGCCGCGCGAACTGAAGCACTCCTCCGCCGGAACCACGCGCATCGAAGTGCGCCTGGCCCGGCCGCTCACCGACGGAGTCGCTGCGGCACTCTGGAAGGCGTCGCCGATTGCCGCGAGTTCGACGGCACCTACGTCATGCACTCCACGCTCCCGCCGCGAACCATCGTCGCGCTGGTAAAACAGCTCGAAGCGGAAAACAACGAACTGCAAAGCCTGGAAATGTTCTCGCCCTCGCTCGAAGACGTCTTCATCGAGCTGACCGGCCGCAGGCTAAGGGACTGAAATGGCCTCGAACCCCATCACCAACACCTGGACGCTCACGAAAATCCGCATGCGCCTCGCCATGCGCAATCGCACATTTTTGTTTTTCAGCTTGATCATGCCGCTCGGTTTTCTGTTTTTCTTTGTGCTGGTTTTCGGCAAGGGCTCTACGGGATGGATTGGCTACATCCTCGGCGCCGTCCTCACGCTCACCGTCATGGGCAGCTTCTGGGGACTCAGCGTCCAGCTGGTGATGTTCCGCGAAGCGGGAATCCTTCGCCGTTTTCGCCTGGCGCCGCTCGGCGCCGGACCCATGCTCGCTTCCAGCATCGTCGCGAATTATTTGCTGGTCGTCCCCTCGGTGATCATCGAAATTCTCGTCTGCGAAATGGCTGCTGCACATGCCGGGCTGGGGAAATCTCTGGGCGGTTTTTCTGCTCATCACCATTCGGCTCGGCGGCTTTTTCCGCATTCGGCCTGATCGTCGCCAGCGTCACCAACACCATGCAGGAAACCCAGGTCATCAACAGCTCATCTGGACCGGCTTTCTGTTTCTCTCCGGCGCCACCGTCCCGCTCGCCATCTTCCCGCACTGGATTCAGCGCGTCGCTCTTTATGCCCGCGACTTACCTTGCCACCGGTCTTGAGGCCGCTGCCACCAATCTCGCCACGGCGAGCGAAGTCCTCACCGATTTCGTCGCGCTCACTCTCGGCCTGCTGGTCGCGTTCGAAATCTCGCGGCAGCTTTTCCGCTGGGAACCCGAAGCCAAGGTTCCGGGCCGCGCCAAGCTCTGGGTGGTCGTGGCTATGATTCCGTTCGTCGTTTTTGGCACCTGGGAAAATGTCACCGGCGGACGCCTTCGCCGCATCCGCCAAAACTACCAAACCGTCAGCGGCCGCATGCTGCGCCAGGTAACCCGCTAGGCACCGCGGCGTCACCCAATCAACCGAGCGAAAACCTGTCGGCTCTGGATTTTCTGAATCGTTCATTCGTTCCGGCAACTCCAATCTACGTTCGCAGATAGCCTCCTGCGGGGGAAATAATAATGAAAGCCATTCGCGTCAAAGAGTTCGGCGGTCCCGAGGTTTTGCGCATCGAAGAAGTTTCCGATCCGCGGCCAGGCCCCGGCCAGGTGGTGGTGCGCATCAAGGCCGCGGGTGTGAATCCCGTCGACACCTACATCCGCTCCGGAACCTATCCGCGCAAGCCACAGTTGCCCTACACTCCTGGCGCGGACGGCGCAGGGATTGTCGAATCGGTGGGGGAAGGGGTCACTCACGTCAAGACGGGAGACCGCGTGTACGTAGGCGGCGGCCTCGCCGGAACGTATGCGGAACTGGGGCTGTTCGATGAGTGGTCCGTCTGGCCGCTGCCGGCTCATCTTTCGTTCGCGCAGGGCGCGGGGGTGAACGTGCCATACGTCACCGCGTTTCGGGGGCTCTTCCAGAAGGCGCACGGTCGCGGGGGTGAAACGGTGCTTGTCCACGGTGCCAGCGGAGGAGTCGGCATCGCCGCCGTGCAACTCGCGCGTGCCGCGGGACTTCGCGTCATCGGCTCGGCTGGCACCGAACGCGGCCGCAAACTCGTGGCTGACGAAGGGGCGCACGAGGTGCTCGACCATACGGCTCCCGACCACTTTGAACAAGCCCTGGCGAAAACCAACGGCCGCGGCTACGACATCATCCTCGAAATGCTCGCCAACGTGAACCTCGGCCGCGACTTGCCCTTGCTCGCCATTCAAGGGCGCGTCGTCGTGATCGGCAGCCGCGGCACCGTCGAAATCAATCCGCGCGACGCCATGCAGCGGGACGGCACAATCCTGGCTCTCTCGATGCCGAACGCCTCGCGCGAGGATATGATCGCCATGCATTCCGCCATCGTCGCCGGCCTTGAGAACAAATCTCTACGGCCCATTGTCAGCCAGGAGTTTCCGCTGTCGGAGGCGGGGCGCGCGCACGAAGCGGTTATGAAATCCGGCTCGTACGGCAAAATTGTCCTGATCCCATAAATCAGCTCAAAGGAGAGCGCAAATGGAACGATCCGCATCGGCAGTCTGGAATGGCGAACTCAAAGACGGCAAAGGCAAAATCTCCACGCAAAGCGGCGTGCTTTCGGACGCGCCGTACTCGTTCGTCACGCGCTTTGAAAACGGCAAAGGGACCAACCCGGAGGAACTGATTGCCGCCGCCCACGCCGGCTGCTTCACCATGGCGCTCTCCGCCCAGCTTGGCACGATGAAGATAAAGCCCGAAAGCCTGCGGACCACGGCCAACGTCACCCTCGAAAAGCTGGACGCCGGATGGACCATCTCGAAAATCCATCTCGACGTAACAGGCCATGTGCCGGGCATGTCCCCCGAGGCCTTCGAATCGGCGGCCACCAGCGCCAAGCAGAATTGCCCGGTGTCGCGCCTTTTCAAAGCCGACATCAGCATGACGGCCAAACTGGAACAGGCGGCATGATTCTGTCGGCCGTCTTCGGCCTGCTGCTGATACTGGCAATCCTGCTCGAAGCGTTTGAGACGGTCGTGCTGCCGCGGCGCGTCTCGCGGCGCCTGCGTATCACCGTGCTGTTCTATCGGATGACGTGGCGCCCGTGGCGCGCCCTCGCGCGAGCCATCCCCAGGAAAAAGCTCCGCGAAGGCTTTCTCAGCTACTACGGTCCGCTCTCGCTCCTGGTCCTGTTCATCTTCTGGGCCACACTCCTTGTTTTTGGCTTTGCTTTGCTATATCACAGCGATGCGCGCCTGGACCCCACGCATCCCGCCTTCCAAACCTGTGTCTATCTGAGCGGCACCACCTTCTTCACGCTGGGAATAGGAGACGTAACTCCTCATACCCAGTTCGAGCGCGTCCTGATTGTCGTCGAAAGTGGCCTTGGTTTTGGTTTCCTCGCTCTGGTACTTAGCTACTTGCCGGTGATTTACCAAGCGTTCTCGCGGCGGGAGGTGAATATCGTTCTGCTCGACGCGCGCGCCGGCTCGCCCCCGAGCGCCGCGGAGCTCTTGCGCCGGCATTCCGGCCCGGGCGAGCTCGAGGCGCTGGAATTGCTGCTGCGCGATTGGGAGCGCTGGTCCGCCCAAATCCTCGAAAGCCACATTTCCTATCCGGTGGTGAGCTATTTCCGGTCGCAACACAACAACGAATCATGGCTCGGGGCTCTCACCGCGATACTCGACGCAAGCGCCTTGCTGATTACCGACGGCAACACCTCCTGCCAGCGCCAGGCGAAACTCACCTTCGCCATGTGCCGCCACACCGTAGTCGATCTGGCGCAGGTCTTTTATGCGGCGCCGCTGAATTCCGGGCCCGACCGCCTGCCTTCTGACGACCTGAAGCGAATGCGCCAGCAACTGGCGGCCGCGGGTCTGCGCATTCTTGACACGCCCGAGTCAAATGCCAAGCTCAGCAAGCTGCGGCAAATGTATGAGCCCTACCTGAAAGCCCTCGCCGCCCACCTGTATGTGGAGTTACCGCCCTGGATTCTGGCCAAGGAAGTCGCCGACAACTGGAAGACCAGTGCGTGGGGCCGTATCTCCGGCTTCAGCCCCGCTGAAAAGGTGGCTGTCCCAGACGATCACTGAACGCCACGCGCGCTTTTGCAATTCCGTCGAGACGTGTTTTTCGTCGGGGCGCAACGGGATTACGTGTGCTCGAACCAAACACGTGTCGATCCGAACGAGGTGAAGGACCTGCTTGTGCTTTTCCGCGGCGTGAGAAATTTTAGATAAGGCGAGAATCCCGCCCCGCGCAAGCTATCTGCCCAGGCAGGCAGAGTCTCGGAGCCTGCAAGGTAGTGCCGGTGTTCCTGAGGGCACAGTGGGGTTTCGGGCGCCCGACCCTCCGGGTTCGAGGGTCGGGTCTTTGTGCACGATTCGCCGGAATCGTCCTTAGAGACTCTACTTGCGCAATTCCCGGGAAAACTTTGAAAATGGAGGCTGCGGCTACTTCTTTTGAATCGAAATCAGCTCCACGTCGAAAATCAGCGTCGCGCCAGGGCCGATATCCGGACCCGCGCCGCGCTCGCCATAGGCCAAGTCCGCGGGAACGAAGAGTTGCCACTTTGAGCCCACGGGCATTAACTGCAGCGCTTCCGTCCAGCCCTTGATTACGCCGCTCACCGGGAACGTGGCCGGCTGCCCGCGCTTGTACGAGCTGTCAAACTCTTTTCCATTCACCAGCGTGCCGCGATAGTTGCAGACGACCGTGTCGCTCGCGGCAGGCTTGGGGCCGCTGCCCTTGGTCAAAATCTTGTACTGCAAGCCGCTCGGCAGCGCTACGACGCCCTCTTTTCCCTTGTTGGCGGCCAGAAACGCGTCGCCTTCCTTCTTGTTCACGGATCCCATCTGCTGCATCATGGCCTCCTGTTTTGCGCGCATTTCGCCCTGCAGTTCCGTAAGCACGGCTTTTACCTCGTCGTCAGTCAAAGCCGGTTTTCCGCCGGACAATGTATCGCGTAATCCCTCCGCCACGATGCTGGGATCAAGTTCGATCGGCTGCTGCTTCAGGCTCATACCGACGTTCATCCCGATGGCGTAGCTTTGCTTGTCCTTCTTCGTCACCAGCGCTCGGCCGCTTCCGGTCTTCGCGGCGGATCCCGGCGCTGCGTTCGCTCCCGTGCTGCCGGCCGCCGGCTTTTGCGTTTTCGCGGCCGGGGCTTGCTGGCCGCTGGTTGCCGAACCCTGCGCCCAGGCGCTCCCGCACAGCATCATTGCCGCTGCCATCACTGCCGCACATGTCTTCATTGCTCCTCCGAGCATCATTGCCGGTAGTATTTTTTCCGTGTTGGTATTCTCACACGTCCTCTCACGATCGCCAAATCGCCGTCGCATCGCTCATGCCGCAATCCTTCGTCCACACCGGGAATTCGCCGCGCGAACTCTGATGTGCTCGGGATCACAGATCGCCGTGATGGCCATCCTACTTGCCTGCACGCCGAGGCGGTATTCATTGCATTGCAAACATGAGAATAGGGAGCTGCTAATGAGTGCAACGCTATCGCCAAGAATTTCAGAAGGAAATCAACCAAAGCCATCCACGACGGCCACCATGAAGGCCCTTGTATTCCGTGGGGTTAACAACATAGGAATCGAGCAGGTGCCCATCCCGAACCCCGGACCGGGAGAAGCGGTGATTCGCGTGACGCTCACGACAATCTGCGGCACCGACCTGCACATCGTCCGCGGCGAGTATCCGGTGCGCGCCGGCCTCACCATCGGCCACGAACCGGTAGGCGTGATTCACGAACTCGGCGTCGGCGTCACGGGATACAAAATCGGCGATCGCGTGCTGGTTGGCGCTATCACACCGTGCGGCCAGTGCAACGATTGCCTGCGGGGGGACCTGTCTCAATGCGGCGGCCCGATCGGAGGCTGGCGCTTCGGCAACACCATCAACGGAGCGCAGGCCGAATACGTACTCGTGCCGTTCGCGCAGGCGAATCTGGCCCCCATCCCCGGCGATCTGCGCGACGAGCAGGTGGTGCTGCTCTCCGATATCGCGTCCACCGGAATTTCCGCCGCGGAAAGCGGCCACGTCCAGATCGGCGACGCGGTGGCGGTATTTGCGCAAGGGCCGATTGGCCTGTGCGCCACGGCTGGGGCCAAGCTCAAGGGAGCCAGCCTGATCATCGGCGTGGAATCCGATCCCGTGCGTGCGAGGATGGCGCGGAAAATGGGCGCGGATGTGATCGTCAATTACCTGGAGCAGGATGTGGTGGCGGAAGTAAAGCGCCTCACGGGCGGAAAAGGCGTGGACGTTGCGATCGAGGCGCTCGGCACGCAAGGTACATTCGAGAATGCGCTTCGTGTGCTGCGTCCCGGCGGGACCCTCTCCAGCCTGGGCGTATATTCCGGAAAACTTTCCATACCGCTCGAACCGTTCGCCGCCGGTCTTGGCGACTACAAGATCGTCTCAACGCTCTGCCCCGGTGGAAAAGAACGCATGCGCAGGCTCATGGAACTGGTGCGCCACGGCAAGCTCGACCTGGTCCCGTTGCTCACACACACGTTCTCGCTCGATCAGATCACCGAGGCCTACCAGCTTTTCGGCGACCGCCGCGACGGAGTAATCAAGGTAGCC
The DNA here is from genome assembly GCA_963697575.1 of uncultured Acidobacteriota bacterium. Classification (GTDB taxonomy): domain Bacteria; phylum Acidobacteriota; class Terriglobia; order Acidiferrales; family UBA7541; genus Palsa-295. Next base: position 156,623 of record CAVOOP010000032.1, read on the forward strand.
ATCCGTCCGTGAGGCGCGGCCAAACACGCGAAGTGAAGTGGTCGTGAACTTTACGGGAAGTAGATGTGAAGCAGACGCAATCCGCGGCAGCAATGCGTCGGCATCGCTGCCGCGGTCATCCCCCATCACCTTCGGCGTTAAACCAGGCTCATTCAGCGTGTAGAATGTGGACCGAAATTGCTTAAGAGGCGGCGTACCCCTCGCGTCGCAGCTAATTTCGGAGGACCACTTATGAAACGTTCCGCCGTCGTCGCAATTTTGTCGGCGATTGCATTCGCCTTCGTTTACCCGCAGCCGGTCCAAGCTCAAAATGACGTGTCCACGGTGCAGGTCGTGCCGGTCCTCAAAGCCCCGTACCATCTTCCCGTCTTCAAGAACGACTACGTCACCATGGCGAACATCTACATCCCTCCGGGCGGCAAGACGGGCTTCCACAAGCACACCGGCGAGGCCATCTCGATCAACGTCGAGGAAGCCACCATGACGAACCAGGAGCTCGGCGATCCTGAGGCCAAGCCCGCGCCCCGGCAAATCTCTGGACACCTCACCTATACCGACTACCGCCCGAAGCCGCGGATTCATCAGGCCGTGAACGTCGGGACGACTCCCTTCCACAACGTCTTGCTGATCCTCGACAAGCCCACGGGCGTCGCTCCCTCCTCGCGCGCGGATGTTCCGGCGTACGAGCAGGTCCTCGACAACGAACGCGCGCGCGCGTGGCGCATAAGGCTTGAGCCAGGCCAGTCGGCGGGCGCCATCACGCAGCAGGCGCCGGGCGTGCGCATCATTGTCAAAGGCGGATTAATCGTCGAGAGCGTTCCGGGCCAGCCGGACCGCGCCATGAATCCCAGGCTCGGCGAATTCTATTGGCAGGACCCTGGCGTGACGCGCGCCATCCGGAACATCGGGGCCACTCCGGTCGACTTCATAGAATTGGAGCTCAAGTAGCGCGGCAAGCGGTGCTTAAATCGCATCGGCGTCTAGCCCCAGCTTGCACAACCATTCCTCTCTCCCTAATATTGGTGGGCGGCATTTGCGGGTGCCCCACCCTTCGTCTTTAAGGGTGGGTCTTTGTTTTCGCCTTTGCCTTTCGTTGTCATCCCGACAGAGCGAAGCGACGAGGGATCTCTCTTCGTTTGGTTCCAGACCGAGGCGTTTAATAGTATCGATCCCAAAGGAACAGAATTTGACTGTCGACAAAATCTGGCCCGGCAACGAAATCCGCAAAACGTTCCTGAAATTCTTCGAAGAGCGCGGCCATCGCGTGGTGCGCAGCTCCTCGCTCGTCCCGGCGAACGACCCCACGCTGCTTTTCACCAACGCCGGTATGAACCAGTTCAAGGACGTTTTCCTGGGCCTCGAGCAGCGCGACTACAAGCGCGCCACCACCTGCCAGAAATGCGTCCGCGCGGGCGGCAAGCACAATGACCTCGAGAACGTCGGCTTCACCAATCGCCACCACACCTTCTTTGAAATGCTCGGCAATTTTTCCTTCGGCGACTATTTCAAGAAGGACGCCATCGCCTTCGCGTGGGAGCTGATCACCTCGCCGCAGTGGTTCGCCATCCCGGTCGAGAAGCTTTATTTCACCGTGTTTGGCGGCGCGGAAATTTCCAAAGGCCAGAAGCTCGAAAGCGATCAGGAAGCCGCGGCGCTGTGGACGAAAATCGGCGCGCCCCAGGACCGCGTAATAGAAATTCCCGGCCTGAAAGAAAACTTCTGGGCCATGGGCGACACCGGCCCCTGCGGCCCGTGCAGCGAAATCCACTACGACATGGGCCCCGCAGCCTCCGATCAGGGCCACGCCGACTGCGCATTCCCCTGCGACTGCGGACGCTACGTCGAAATCTGGAATCTCGTGTTCATGCAGTTCAATCGCGACGCGGCCGGCAAGCTCAACCCCCTGCCCAAGCCCTCCGTGGACACGGGCGCAGGCCTGGAACGTTTCGCCGCCGTCCTCCAGGGCAAAATCAGTAACTTCGACACGGATTTATTTCAGCCGCTGATCCGCGAAGCCGCGCGCTTCGCGAATGTTGACCCGAGCGACGCGAAAATTCAGCCTTCGCTGCGCATCATCGCGGATCATTCCCGCGCCGCTACCTTTCTCATCTCGGATGGCGTGATCCCCTCGAACGACGGCAGAGGCTACGTGCTGCGCAAGATCATTCGCCGAGCCTTGCGCCACGCGCACATGCTCAACGCACCGTCGCCCTTCCTCTCGGCTATGTCCGCCGCAGTCCGCGGTGAAATGAAGGAAGCCTATCCCGAACTCGAAGATACCCATTCGCGTGTTGACCGGGTGCTCGACGAAGAGGAACGCCGCTTCACCAGAACCGTAGAGGTAGGCTTGAAGAAGCTCGATCCTCTCCTGGCTACGGCTACCGTATCTGGCGCCGAGGCTTTCAAGCTTTACGACACCTACGGCCTGCCGCGAGACTTCATCGAAGACGTAACGCGGGATGCGGGAGTCCAGGTCGATTGGCCCGGCTTCGACACCGCCATGCAGGAACAGCGCACGCGTGCAAAGGCGTCCTGGAAGGGCGCCAACAAAGACGTTGCAAGACCGGTCTACGCAAAGCTCGCGGACACTTACAGAACGGAGCCGGACTTCTACTTCGGCACAAAGGTGACCGACTGTCGCGTCGAAGCCATCATCACCAAGGACGGCTCAGTCAACGAAATCAAGGCCGGCACGGAGGCCGAAATCGTCCTCGACCGCACCACAATCTACTCCGAATCCGGCGGCCAGGTCGCCGACGTCGGCGGCCTCTACGATAATTCCGGCTCGCTCGAAGTGGCTGAAGTACGCGGCGCGTACTATCCCGTCAGCCGCCTGGTCGCCCACAAAATCGTCGCGAAGGAAGACCTGCGTGTGGGCGACCGCGTGGCCACCGTGGCCGACCCTTACCGCCGCGCGCGCAACATGCGCAACCACACCGCCACGCACCTGATGCATGCGGCCCTCCGCAATATCCTCGGCACGCACGTAAAGCAGGCCGGCTCGCTCGTCGCGCCCGACCACCTGCGTTTCGATTTCTCGCACTTCGCCGCCGTCGACCCGAGCGAGCTCGCCGAAATCGAGCAGCAGGTAAACGAAGAAATCCTGCGTAATCTGAGCGTCACCACCGACATCACGAATATCGACGATGCGCTCGCCTCCGGCGCGCTGGCCTTTTTCGGCGACAAATACCCGGAGGCCAACGTTCGAGTGGTCACCATTCCCGACCTCACCGCTCCCCGCGGGTTTTACTCCAAGGAGCTTTGCGGCGGCACGCACGTGCACCACACCGGCGAAATCGGAGTCTTCAAGATCGTCTCCGAGCAGTCCACGGCCGCCGGGGTGCGCCGGATCGAAGCCATCACCGGAGACCGCGCCCTCGCGGAGTACCAGCGCGCCCTCACCACGCTGCGCGGCGCCGCATCGCTGCTGAACACCTCCGAAGAGGACCTTACCGCCGCCATCGAGCGCCAGCTCGACCAGATCAAGCAGCTCGAAAGGCAGCTCGAAGGCTTGAAGCGCAAGGCAGCCGGTTCGCAGGCGCAAGGCCTGCTCGATGAAGTGCGGGAAGTAAAGGGCGTGCGCGTCGTCGCGGCGCAAGTGCAGAACGCCGACCGCGAAGCCCTGCGCCAGATGGCCGACACGCTGCGCCAGAAGCTAGGCTCTGGAGTGGTGGTTTTGGCGTCCGCCGAAGACGGCAAAGTGGCCCTAATCACAGCAGTTACCAAAGACCTGATCCCCAGGCTCCACGCCGGGAAGATCGTCCAGGAACTCGCCAAAATGGTAGGCGGTTCCGGGGGCGGCAGACCCGATTTGGCGGAGGCTGGCGGAAAAGACACATCCGCCATAGAAAGTACCCTTGGTAACGTTTACCCCCTCTTAGACCGGTTGTTATAATTCGCCTCGCCAGAAACGCCGCCCGGAAACTCTTCTTTCCGAGGCACTTGTCGCTGTTTGCTTAAGCCTGTCTGAGGTTCGTTCGGGAGTGCAGCGTTCTGCCTACCCCCATGCCCATAATGTCGTTGAGCAACCGGAGAGTCTTCGGAGCGATCGTTCTTCTGGCGGCAGCTATTTTTGTTTCCCAACCGGCCAGCGGGCAGATCGCATCTTACGTGGATGAGCATGGAAAACTCATTTACGTCAACGGGGATTCCCCACAACCGCGCCGCGGGGGTAATATAAGTAGTCCCTCGACGGCAAAGGCATTGCCCGTGGCTTCCATGTCTCAGCCGAGTACAAAGGCCTCTGATTTCGCCGCACCTTCGCCGAATGGGGCGGGTTCGCCGGCGCAAGCGCGTCCTGAGACCGTTTCTCAGGTGCCCGCACAGGGAAGTACGGAGGTAAACGACCCGCGCCTCGATCGCATCGTGCAGGAGGCCGCGCAGCGGCACAGTCTGGACCCAGCGCTCGTGAAGGCCGTCATCACCACGGAGTCCGGATGGAACGCGCGGGCAATCTCGCAAAAGGGAGCGGTTGGATTGATGCAGTTGATTCCCTCCACCGCGCAGCGCTTTGGCGTAGGCAATCCTTTTGACCCGGCCCAGAATGTCGAGGGAGGCACCACGTACCTGAAAGCGCTGCTCGACCGTTACAATGGCGATCTTACGAAGTCGCTCGCGGCTTATAATGCCGGCGAGCGCGCCGTCGATCTGAGCGGCGGCGTTCCCGCTTACCGCGAAACGCAACGGTACGTGCAAAAAGTAACAGACGCTTACTTTCGGCCCGGCTCGGGTCGCACTTCCACGCTCTGGAGCCCGCCAAGGCCCCCAGTGCGCCAGGAAGTCGGCGCGAATGGCCGGGTAGTCTTCACGAACGAATGAACGCGTTCAACCTCTCTGGAGCGAAGCGGGCCGCCCCCCTGACCGGGCTGACCCCGTGCCTTCTGCTGGCACTGGCATTTGCCCTCGCCGCACTTTCTTTCGCATTGGGCCCGTCCACGGCATTTGCAGACGCCAAATCCGATTCCCAGAAGCAATTCGAGCAAGCCGTCAGGATGCGGACGATGCTCGAAGGCTACCTCGAAAAAGACCGCGCGGAAGCCGATTACAAGCAAACCGTTCTCGCCTACCGCAAGGTATACCTGATCACGCCGGAGGCACCCGAGGCTACGCCGGCGCTTGTCGCGGAGGCCGAGCTTTACCAGGCCATGGGCCGTCTTTTCGACCCCAAATATTTTCAGCAGGCGATCGACCGCTACAATTTTTTGTTGAAGCAATATCCGGGCACGCGTTTCCGGGCCGACGTGCTTTTCGCAATTGGGAAAATTCAAAAGGACGATCTGAAGAAACCGGCCGACGCGCAGGAAACCTTCAAACAATTCCTGAAGCGCTATCCAAGGTCCGATAAGGCAGCGGACGCGCAGCAGGCCTTGAAAGAACTGGCCGAAGCGAGCCAACCCAACGCCAAGCAAGCCGCGGCAGCGCCGGCGCCAAGCCGCCCTGATCAGACGCAAGGCCAGCAAAAATCGTTAGCTGCCGATGCCCAGCCGGGTAATGCTCTCGATTCCGATTCTGGCGCGGGGAAAAAAGCGCGTCAGACGGATCCGCTGCAAGCCAGGAATGTGCCGGCGAGCGATTCGCAGCCGGATTTGAAAGGGCAGGCCGTCGAGCCGCATGTTGGCAATCGCACCTCGAACGTAACCCGCATTCAGACGTGGAACTCGCCCGACTCGACAAGGGTAATCGTTACCCTTAACGATACGATCAAATACGAATCGGCCCGCATCGCGTCGCCCGATCGCATTTATTTCAATCTCTACAAAGCGCGGGTGGGTCCGAAACTTTCGCGTGAAGCGCTCGATGTGAACGACGGTCTCCTGGAATCGGTGCGCGTGGCGCAGAATAAGCCGGACGTCGTGCGGCTGGTGTTGAACGTGAGCGGAGACAAAGATTATTCCGCCTTTCTGCTGGCCAACCCCTACCGCCTCGTTATCGACATTCACTCGCATGGCGTAAACACGGCGAAGTCCTCCCGCGGCGTGGCCAGTGCCCCCGCGACTCTTGCAGCCGCGGCTGTGCCGAACCCGACTCCCCCAGTGGCGGCCGCCCCTGCAAACGCGCCAGCCGTGGTTTCCGAGATCACCGCGCCCAAAGTGCCCAAGGCCAGCCAGCAAGCGACGGCGCATCCTTCGCAGCAGGCCCCTGAGGCGCCCCAGCCATCCCAAACCGCTCAGGTAAACGGGGCGAACGCCGCGCCGCCTTCCGTCGCAGCGGCGCCGGACAAGGTAGCCGATAGCTCCAAAGTTGCCCAGAAGACATCTTTGCCGCTTCCCAAAAAATCTTTGAAGATGAGCGCTTCTCTGGAGCCTCCGGCGGAGGCCAAACCCACCCGCGACGGCCAGCGCTCCCTGGCGCGCGCTTTGGGATTGAAAATCAACCGCATCGTGATTGACGCCGGCCACGGCGGCCACGACACCGGCACCATCGGTCCTCACGGCCTGATGGAGAAGGACCTTTGCCTCGACGTGGCGCTTCGCCTGGGATCGCTGATCGAGCAGAAGCTGCCCGGCGCGGAGGTGATCTACACCCGCAGCGACGACACCTTTGTGCCCCTCGAGGAGCGCACCGCCATCGCGAACCGCGCGCAAGCCGATTTGTTTATTTCCGTCCACGCGAATTCCAGCCGCGATGAATCGGCGCGCGGCGTCGAGACGTACTATTTGAATTTTGCCGCCACGGAAGAAGCGATGGAGGTGGCCTCCCGCGAGAATGCGGCCTCCCAGGAATCCCTGCACGACCTGCAGGACCTGATCAAGAAAATCGCCCGGAACGACAAGATCGAGGAATCGAAAGAGCTCGCCAGCGATATCCAGGATTCGCTGACGCAGCGACTCCAGCTGGTGAGCCACGGCGAGCGCAACCGCGGCGTCAAGAAAGCGCCCTTCGTCGTGCTGATCGGGGCCGACATGCCCTCGGTGCTTTCGGAGATATCCTTCGTCTCCAATCCCAGCGACGAAAAGCTGCTGCGCAAGGGCGACCAGCGCCAGCGAATCGCCGACGGCCTGTTCCGCGGGGTCAACTCCTATCTCGAAAATCTCAACAGCCTCTCCAACAACAAGCAGAAGCTCCTCTCCGATAATCCCGCCGAGCCCGGAACAGTGGCGTCTAACGGGAACCCCAAGTAGAATCGCAGCATCTAAAAGAGGTACCCGGGAGGGTTTTGCCGGCGGGCAAGCCGGCCCCTCAAGGTGATAATCAATCTTTTTTTGAAAACAGCCGTGCCAGAGCGACAAGGATTTGTCATGTCATTAAACGGTTTCTATTCCATGCGGAATCTGTTTCTGATCGCGGCTTTGTTTGCGGTAACCGCGCCTTTTGCGTCCGCGCAAACGATGCTGCCGAAGAGCTTTGCCGGCTGGTCGCAAAGTTCCGCGCAAACTTTCTCGCCTGCGCAGAGCCCGTCCGCACAGAACGAATCCGACAGCCGCGTCTCGGCCGCCGCGGCAAAAGAATACGATTTCGTTTCGGGCGAACATGCCGCCTACACTCGCGGCCCAGAAACGCTCGATGTCACGCTTTACAAGATGACCGACCCCAGCGGGGCCTACGGAGAATATTCGTTCTTGCGGACGCCGGACATGCCCCGCGGCGATCTCGCCGAGCACTCTTCCATGTCTCCAGGCCGAGCGTTGGCGCTCGCCGGCAACACCGTCCTCGATATTCGCGGGAATAACCTGCCCAAGTTGGACGCGGACCTGAAAGCTCTGGTCAACGCAGTCGACAAGAGCGCGCAGCAGGGACCTCTCCCCTGGATTGGAAGCCGCTTGCCAGCCGACGATTTAATCCCGCGCACCGACCACTACATTCTGGGACCTGTGGCGCTCAATCGCTTCTTCCCGCTGGGAGATGATGATTGGCTCGGATTTTCCCATGGAGCGGAAGCCGAAACGGCGCAGTACAAGCTTGGCGGCAAGACGGTCACGCTGCTGCTCGCCGATTTTCCCACCCCGCAAATCGCTTCCGACGAGCTCTCGCGCCTTGGGCGGAGATTCAATGTAAATGGATCGAAGTCAGGCCCCGCCGGCCCGCTGTTCGCCAAGCGCACGGTAACCATGCTCGAGATCGTGATGGGAGCATCCACGCAAGCCGAAGCGGATTCCCTTCTTGGCCAGATCGAGTCCGGCACTCAGGTAACCTGGAACGAGCCTACCTTCCAATTCAAAGAACCCAGCATCGAAATGATGATCGTCGGCAGCATCATCGGAACCGGTGTGATTTGCGGTTTCACGCTGATCGCCGGTCTGGCCTTCGGGGGCGTTCGGCTGGTGGTGAAAAGGGCATTCCCGAACAAGGTATTCGACCGCAGCAGCCAGATTCAGGTCCTCCAGCTCGGTTTATCCAGTAAACCCATCAATGCAGAGGACTTCTACCAATCAGACGGCACCGTAATAGAGGAAATCACGGTGGACAAGGACTTGCCAGACAGGGTCGCCCTGCGCATATTCCGCTGAAAAATAAAGGCTTATGCCAGGCGCACATTTTGGCATTCGCGCTTGACTTCATTTAAGTCGTTCCACTAGAATGCGTTCGAGGAAAGGTTTCCTTTGGCCTACCGCGCATGGCCTGGGAGCTTTCTCCCTTCGAAGGCCCGCCAACGCGGGCCTTCTGCTTTTCCAGCCTGTCTACCGCAGCCTTATGGAAGGTTGCAGCCACTCCTACGGCTTGCTCAGGGAACTATTAAGCATCTCAGCGTCAAGAGTAAGTGAAACCCTTGCCGATCGTAGTGAATCAAATCAGAATTGCTTATCCCAACCCGAATTCTTAGCAGCATACAGAGCGAGGTCAAATTGGAATCTTCACGATGAACGTGTCCCCACAGAGGCGGGTTACGATCCTTCCCTTGGCGCTCATGGTCTTTTTCGCGTGCCCGGCTTTCGCCCAGCAACAACAGTCTTCTGCCGAACCTCAAGCAACAGCGGCACAAGGGACTTCTCAGAATCAGTCAAATCCCGGCAAAGGTGACGCCGGCAAAAAGGAGTCGAACGATTCGGCGAATCCCGAGAACGGCACATCCCATGACCGCTTGTTCTACACTCTGCCGAACTTCTTGACCTTGGAGAATGCCGGGAAGCTTCCGCCGCTTACCACGAAAGAGAAATTCGGCGTGGTGGCGCGCGGGGCATTCGATTACGTCGAAATCCCCTGGTACGGATTTCTTGCGGGTATCAGCCAAGCTGAGAACAGCGAACCAGGCTACGGCCAGGGCGCGCAAGGTTACGGAAAACGATACGGAGCCGCCGCCGCGGACGGAACCATCGAGAATTTCATGACCGGCGCGATTCTTCCCTCCATCCTGAAACAGGACCCGCGCTTCTATCAATCCAGCTCCGGCAGCTTCATGCACCGGACGGCATACGCGGTGAGCCGAATCTTCATCACCCGGGCCGACTCCGGCGGCGAGCAATTTAATTATTCGGAAATCTTCGGCAGCGCGCTTTCAGCCGGCATCTCGACCTACAGCTATCATCCGCATGCCGACAAGACTCTGGCGAACACCGCGAGCGTGTGGGGCACCCAGGTGGGGTACGACACGATCACCATCGTAGTGAAAGAATTCTGGCCCGATATTCGACGCATGATCAGCCACAAGCGCCAGCCGGAAACCACCAACTAAGCGCCGCAAATCACCTGCGGCTTGCCACAGCGACACAAACACCATTACTCTAGGGCGGCGTCGAAATCTCTGTAAGCGTTGAAGGCGCAAGCCCGGGCACAAATGGCAAGCACTCCTAAAGTTCGGACCCGCGTGGCAGGGGACGACTCCGAAAAAAGCGGCGCGCAATCGGCGATCCTGCTGGCAGCCGGTGTGCTGGTCGTAGCCGTGTTCGGCATCCTGTTCGGCTTGCAGACGCTGGTGTGGTTCAATGCGAAGCGCTGGACCTCCCAGGACCCCTGGCTTGCGGACACGCCACAACCCCTCTCGCCCGCCTCGGCGCCTCCCGATGCAGCGCCGCCGGCTACCGCAAGGAATGGAAAAACTCCGAAGCCGCCTCAGCTGAAAGCATACGATTACGAATTCACGGCTCCCTGGCCGGGCAACGTGAAGACGGTTCCGTCATCCACATACGTCCAGTTCCAGTTCGATTCCGGCCAGGTGATTGTTTTCTTCGATCCCGAATCGCAACTGGACACCATCCGCCAGATGAAATCCGGCGAGACCACGCAGTACCAGCAATTCCAGAACATCTTCGGCGATCAGGCGCCCAACACCAATTACGAACTGTACAAAACGGTCTATTCGGCGTCGCCCGCGCAGATTTCCCCATTCATGCACAGCCAGGATGCCTTCCGCACAAACGTGCTCCTGCTGTGGAAGCTGTCTTTCGGATTCGACGCCCAGCCGGGAATCTATTCGTTCGAGTTGGGTAAAAACCGCGGCTTCGAGTTCGGCGACGCAACCAACGGCAGGCCCGTGGCCCTGCGTGTGTTTGACGACCGCGACGGGCAGTTCCGCCTTATATTCACGGCGGCAGGGGGAGCCACAGGAAAATTCACGCAGGATGATATCAACCTCGCCGTGCAATCGCTTCAGTCAATACCCATCCTCGAACGCTAAACTCGCTCAGGCATGCGAGCGGACCGCGCCGACCGCGGTACCGGCGGAATTCAGCACCTTCTGATAATAGGCTTCGTAGCGCGGAATCACGTCGTTCGCGCAATACTTGCTGCGGGCGCTCCGGCGCGCCTGCTGCCCCATCGAGCGGCCGCGATCGGGCCGCGTGAGAATCTCGAGTGAATACCTCGCGGCAGTGGCGACGTCGCGCGGCGGCGCGAGGTAGCCATCCACGCCGTGCGTCACCACTTCCGGCAAACCTCCCACATCGCTCGCCACCACGGGCACCTCGCAGGCCATCGCTTCCAGTGCCGCCAGCCCGAAAGACTCCATGTCGCTCGGCAGCAGGAACAGATCGGCCAACCCCAGCTTCTCCTGCACGTGATCCTGCTTGCCGATGAAAAACACGTCTTTCGAAAGGCGCTTCTTGCGCACGATGTATTCGGCGGCGCCGCGATCCGGGCCGTCGCCCATCATCACCAGCTTTGCGGGAATCTTCTCGCGCACCAGGGCGAAGATTTCCACGACGTCCGTGATGCGCTTCACCGGGCGAAAGTTCGAAAGGTGCATCAGGATCGGCTCGCCGTGCGGAGCCCAGCGCAGGCGGGCCTCCTGATTCTCCGAGCGCATGTAGATATCGCAATTCACGAAATTAGGGATGATCTCGATCGGCCGCTTGATATCGAATTCCTGAAGCGTGCGGTCCCGCAGATGGTTTGAGATCGCCGTTACGCCGTCGCTCTGTTCGATAGAAAAGCGCGTGATGGGCAGATAGCTCCGGTCGTTGCCCACCAGCGTGATGTCCGTGCCGTGCAGCGTCGTGATGAACGGCAGACGCAGCGGCGCCGCCATCTGGCGCGCCAGCAGCGCGCTCACCGAGTGCGGAATGGCGTAATGAACGTGCAGCAGATCGAGCGCCGCGGATTCGCCCACTTCCAGCATCTTGGTCGCCAGAGCGAGGGTGTACGGGGGATGATCGAAGAGCGGGTAGGTGGTCATTTCCACTTCGTGGTAGAAGATTCGCTCGGCCGCCGCGCCGCTCAGGCGGATGGGCATCGAGTAGCTGATGAAATGAACCTCGTGGCCCCGCGCGGCAAGTTCGATACCCAGCTCCGTCGCTACCACACCCGAGCCGCCGTACGTTGGATAGCACGTGATTCCAATCTTCACGCTTCCCTCCCCTGATACGTCACTGGTACGTCCCACTTACTTCACTGGCGCGTGACTGGCGGCATCCGGTTGCAAGCCCCTCCACGAGACTCGCCTGGATGTTCTTGCCTTGCGGGATGTCTTAATCCGACTTCCGATTTAGCCTCGTGATTAGACGAAACAGTCGCTATATGGGGTTCGGAAAGTTTTAGCGAGCCGGCGGCCTGTGGGGACCTTTGTTGGTGGTGTCACTGCGCGGTTTAACACGTGCGGAAAAAGCCGATAGGGGATCGGGACGCGTCTGGCGGAGGGACCTACTGTCCGTTGGTGCCGCCGTTCGCGGATTCTTCGCCATCCTTGTAGATATACCGGATGCATTGCTTGTAGATCAGCAGGTTGGGACTGCCGTAGCGGGTAAGCTTGATGCAGTCGCGATCGTACCATTCCACTGTTCCTTTCAGAACCTCGCCGTCATTTAAAACCACGGCCACCGGCGTGCGCGACTGCATCTGCTTTACGTAGTAAAAACTCTCCGCGTGGGTCTGTTCCGGGGGCGCAGGCTTCTTGCGAGGGCCCTGCTGCGGGGCCTGTTGCGGCTGGCGAGGGCTATATTGCTGCTCTTTCACGTCGGGAAGAGCAGGCCGAAACAGTTTCCTGTTTACCATGAATACCCCTCCAAATTCCGGTTGCGTCTGAGAGAAACCTACCTCGTATGACTATAGAGAGACCCATTCGGTTGCAATAATCTTTGAGAAAACTCAGTGGCTACTGGAGCGCTTAACGAACAGCTAGCGAAGCGACAAGAGCGTCGAGACCAAGCTGGCGACCGACATTGCGACGAAGGCGGCTTTCCAGGTTATCCAAGCCCTGCGTTGCTCGTGCGACCCACTCCCAATGCACCTTCTGGCTAAGGATCTGCACCTCTCGATGCAAATCGGGGTTCCGGGGAAGGCAGCTCTGTGGACCTTGCGTTGATTCAAGCAGGTCCGTGAACAGACTATAAAACAACTCCAGAATATTTTCAAAGGATTCCTTCTCCTGCTTGGCGAGCTGCGCCGTGGCGGCGAAAATATCCCCGTATTTTTCCCCGGCGACGGCCTGTTCGATGAGCCGAAGAACGCTTCGTCGCAGCCGCACGGATTCTTCCAGGTCTATAGCCAGGGCCATCCCGGGACTTCCGCAGGAAAGCTGCGCCGCCAGTTTGCGCTGGGCTGGGCTCGCCTCGCCGCGTTCCTTCAGGAACGTCTCGATTTGATCCGCCGGCACCGGGGCAAAATGGAATTGCAGGCAGCGCGAGCGGATGGTCTGAAGCAGCGAATCGGGCGTGGGCGCGAGCAGGATCAGAGTGGCCGATTCGGGCGGCTCCTCCAAAATCTTGAGGAACAGGTCGGCATCGTCCCAGCGCATCGTGTGCGCGCCATCGAGGATGAAGACACGGCGGCGGCCTTGCGGCTTGAAGTAAGCGGCCCGTTGCACGGCTCGCAACTGCCCCACGCGGATCATCGGACGCGCCACGGGCGTGCGCAAGCGTACCGGATCGGGAACGATCAACCACACATCGGGATGCGTCTCGAGGATCAGCGGCATGCGCTCGACTGCGGCGGCATCCGCGCTTTCCCCCCGCTCGGCGAGTCCGGCCTCCATAAGCGGCTGCGGATTTGCCAGGACTGCGAGGCGCAGGCACGTGGGGCACTCACCGCAGAAATCGTCTTTCAGGCGCTCGCAATTGGCGGCCTGGGCGAACATCCGGGCGAGCGTGTATTTCCCAATGCCGCGGGGGCCGGTAAAAAGCAGCGCGTTCGGCACACGATCCCGCCGGAGCATCCCGCGGAGGGCGCTCACGATGCGTTCGTTGCCGAGAAATGACCCAAAGCCCATCGGAATAGCTCGCCTTACCGCCTGTCGGCTGCCATTGCTTTTTCAACCTCATCCGGCGCGCGCGGCAGGCGCGAGGTTAGAACAGTGTAGCCGTCTTTGGTGACGAGAACATCGTCCTCGATGCGCACGCCCAGATTCTCTTCGGGAATGTAGAGACCCGGCTCCACCGTCACCACCATTCCAGGCTCGAGGGGGCGCCCGCGATCTCCCGGATCATGCACGTCAAGCCCCAGGTGATGGCTCACCCCATGCGGGTAGTATCGATCCAGTGAGCGGCCTTCTCTGTCGCGGCCGTGGGTGCTGAAATACGCGGTTACGATCTGCTGCAGGCTGCCCGCGCCGCCATAGAGTTTCGCGCCGGGCTTCACCGCTGCCAGCGCCGCATTCTGCGCGCCCAGAACGATTTCGTAGATCTCACGCTGGCGCGGCGTGAATTTTCCGTTGGCCGGCAGCGTGCGCGTAATGTCCGCGGCGTAGCCGCCGTATTCCCCGCCCACGTCGATCACTACCACGTCGCCATCCTTTATCTCATCGTTCAAGCCGCTGTAGTGCAGCACCGTCGAGTTGAAGCCCGCTCCAACAATGGGCGCGTAAGCCTCCCTCGAGCAGCCGCCCGTCTCATGGATTTCCTCCATTCGCGCGGCCACCTGGTATTCGAACACGCCCGGGCGCATTCGCTTCATGGCATCCAACTGCGCGTCCATCGATAGATCGATGGCCTTCTGCATGAGCGCAAGCTCGCCCGCGGATTTCACCTGGCGCATCGCGTCGATGGTGGCCGTCACATCCTTCAGATTTGCCTGCGGAAGCGCGTCCCGGACGATTTTGGTCGAAAGCGTGAAGTGAGGATAGCCTTCCTCCTGAGCCGGAGGCAGCAGCGTGTAGAAATTCGCGTAGGTCTTTGCCAGCCGGATCAGATCCCCGCGCAGATTCGCGAACGGCTCCACAGCCGCGAAGCCGGTCTTCTCGACTACACCCGGATCGTCCGGCCCCATCTTCGGGCCTTCCCATTTTTCCTGGCTGGGATCGCGCGGCGGAAGGTACAAAATCTCGTGGGGACCATCGGACGCCTTCGCGTTGGGCCCTTCCGGAAGCAACACCAAAGCCGCGCCCGGCTCATCGTGCCCCGACAAATAGTAGAAGTAGGGCTCCTGGAAGAAGATCGCGACCTCCGACGCATCCTCGTGCCCCGTATATCCTAAGATTACGACGGGGCCATCCACCTTGGCGCGAAGCTGCGCGCGGCGGCCCTGATATTCCGCATTCGGCTGGCGAAAACGCCCCTGCGCGACACAACAGAAGAAGCACGTGGCGAGGATCAGAGAAGCGCAGCCGGCAACAAGAGGGCGCGGCTTTGCCGGACAGCCCGAGGACCGTGGGGATTGCGGAGCGAACGGACTTCTCGCGCGCAGCACTAGAAACCCGGAATACCGCTTGAAGCGGGCCGCACTTCGGCGGCCTGCGGCTCACTGCCACCCAGGCGCAGGCGACCCAGATAGGTCTGCGACAACGACATCAGCCCGGTATACAGGTAGCCCCACACAAACAGAAGCAGAAAAGGCGTGGTGGCGTAGTTTTCGTTTTGAATCGCGTAAACAACGCCGGCCGCGAAATACAAACCCAGCAGAACTTCTGCATACGGCATCCAGCCCGCCCGCTTGTGATAGCTCTTCTTGATCCACGCCGCGCCCTCCTGGGCGCCTGCCTCCACGCGGTATTTCGGCGTGCGCACGAATTCGGATTTCTTGCCCACGATGGCCTCGAGCACCGCCACCGCATTGCGAACCGCGAGTCCGATACCGACCGCCATCACAAACGGCAAGTACCAGAACGTGCGCTTCCAGGTCTTGGGATAGAGCGCGCGCTCAGCCGCCAGGTAAAACGAAGAAATCGAGCAGGTCGACGCCAGAAACAGCGGCAGATCGATCACCAGCACCTGGAACCAGCCCTGATAGAACCGCACGATCATCGCCGGCAGTAAAATCATCGACATGAAAATCATCAGCGGATAGCTGATGTTGGCCGTCAGATGGAAGAAAGCCTCGGCCTTCACGGCCGTGGGAACATTGGCGCGCATCACTTGCGGCAGGATTTTCTTGGCCGTCTGCATCAGGCCCTTGGCCCAGCGCGCCTGCTGCGATTTGAAGGCGTTCATCTCGACGGGAAGCTCCGAAGGGCAATCGATCTCGGGCAAATAGAGGAACTGCCAGCCGCGAATCTGCGCGCGATAGGAAAGATCGGTGTCCTCGGTGAGCGTGTCGTGCTGCCAGCCGCCCGCATCCTCGATCGCTTCGCGGCGCCAGATGCCCGCCGTGCCGTTGAAATTGAAGAACAGGCCGCTGCGGTAGCGCGACGAGTGTTCGATGGCGAAGTGCCCGTCGAGAAGGATGGCCTCCACTTCGGTGAGCGCCGAATAGTTGCGGTTGATGTAGCTCCAGCGCGTCTGCACCATGGCGAGCTTCGCGTCGGCAAAATACGGCACGGTGCGGCGCAGGAAATCCGCGGGAGGGATAAAGTCCGCGTCGAATATCGCCACGAATTCCCCCGTCGCCGTTTTCAACCCCTCCTGCAGCGCGCCGGCCTTGTAGCCTTCGCGATTGTCGCGATGGATGAACTCGATCGGCGCGCCCAGCCCGCGATACCGTTCCACGCAATTGCGCGCGATTGCCGTTGTTTCATCGGTGGAGTCGTCCAGCACCTGTATCTGCAGGAGTTCCCGCGGGTAATCGAATTGCGCGACGGCCTCCACCAGCCGCTCGGTCACGTAGCGCTCGTTGTAAATCGGCAACTGCACCGTTACCTTCGGCCATGCGCTGACTTCCGGCGCCGGCCCCGGAACGTTCTTGCGATTCTTGTAAAAGTTATAGACGAGAAAGTAGCGATGGATGCCGTAGGTGGCCAGGACTACCATCACCAGGAAATACGGCAGCATGATGGCAAGGTCAAACGCATTGGCCTGATACAAACCGCGAAACGTGGGATCAACCAGCCGGTGCCAGTAGTTCGTAAAAGGGCTGCTGCCGAAAGCCAGAAGAAAAACGCCGCCCGGTGGCGGGTTCAACGCCGAAGTCAATCCCGAGGTCAAGGTCAAGGTTAAGGTCAGTGCCGAAGTGAACGCCAAGCTGATTGCCGAAGCCAATGCCGAGGTCAATAACAGGATCAAGGTTGGCCCGCTCCCGAGTCAATTTGCCTGGGTGCCCGCGAAACCTCCGGCCAAGCTGATAAGTATACATGAATCAGAGTCGAACCCGGCCGACCAATCCGCCGCGAAAGAAGGGCGCCGCCAAGCGCCCTTTGCCTTTGTTGCCCGCGGGGAAAACCCGGCCATCCGGGTCTTTTCGTTTCGTCTTTCGGTGTCATCCTGAAGCCCATACGCGCAGCATGGATGGCTGAGACCCTGCTTCTACTGCCCGGTGCCCAGCCGCCTCACGTCGCTAACCGGAACGGACGAGACGAGAGAGGTCTACTCGCCCCCGCGTTTCCATGGAGGGAACTTGTTCCCGCATCAGGTCCTTCGGGGCGCCTCGTCCTATTCCAGAGGGAATCTTCACTCGGATTGCCGTTCCCCCTCCGTTGGACTGAATATCCAGTTCCCCCTTCAGATCCGTAACCTGCTGCCGCATTTTCAACAGCAGGAGATTGGGTTCTCCCGCGGCCTCAAGGTTTGGCGGAAGATTGGCGTTCGCTCCGGTTACGTATTCCTGTACTTCCAGTACGACGTTTGCCAACTCGCACGCCATTCGGATTCGCGCCGATTTCGCCCGCCCCTGGCGTTGAATGTTCGTCAGACATTCGTGGGCGATGCGATATAAAACCACCTGCGCGTCCGCATCAAGGGGCACCGTCTCGCGCGGTATATCGATTTCCACCTGAACGCCGCTCTCCTGCGAAAATTTCTCCGCAAACGACCGCAGCGCCGGCCCCAGGCCGAGCAAGTCAAGAAGCGGCGGCCGCAGCATGTATGACACGGATCGAATTTCCTTCATGCAGGTCTGAACGGTTTCGACGCACTCGCGAAGGATCTCTCTCATTTGTTCGCTTCCGGCGCGGCTTCGCCCCAGCCTTCCGAGTGCGTAGTTGAGTCCGGTAAGGTGCTGCCCCACGCTTTCGTGCAGTTCCCTGCTGATGGTTTTGCGCTCTTCCTCCTGGGCGCGCAGGATCGACGTCGACAGCTCCCGTAACCCTTCCTCGGCCCGTTTCTGGTCGGTAATATCGATCATCACGCCCGCAAGCTCGGTCCGGCCGAACGGCAATTCCGCCTTTTGCACGTGGATGCGAAACCGGCGAATCTCCCCCTGCGCCGAAAGAATCCTGCATTCGAAGTGCAGTTTCGCGCCCTCCGCCGCTCTCGCGCAGGACTCTTCCACCTGGCTCCAGTCTTCGGGATGAACGAGCTTTTTCCAGAAGTTGCTTTCGTGGAGCCACCGCTCGATCCAGTATCCCAGTAACTGCCGTGCGTCCGGCGTGACGTAGGTGAATTCCAGCGTGACCGGATGCGCCCGCCATAAAATCGACCGCGCCGATTCGCAGATTTGCGTGGTTTGCCATTTCGTTCCAATCAACTCCCTCGTGGTGTCTCGGAGCAGCGTCACATCCTGCAACAGAAGCGCGACGCAGTTCCCTCCCAGGGGAAGGATGCTCAACTCGAAGAATTGTCGCGTACCTGTCATCGCAAAGTTCAGATGTCCCGCGGCAGTGGTCCGATTGGATGTCGCGACATGACGGCAAATTTGCGCCACGCTGCCCGGATGTTTCCCCCGACCCCGATCCCGCGCAGCGAGCGGCAGGTTGAGCAGACCTGCCACCGAAGACCCGGCAATCCGCGACGCCGTATCGTTCACCGCGATCAGCCGCCATGTGCTCGTGTCCGCGGGATTCACCAGGTGGAGCACCGCCAGGCCGAATGGCAGGCTGCGTGCTAGTTGCCGGTAGGCTCCGGCGTAATGCGCAGGCAGAGACGACGCGCTTCCGCGCCGCTCCGATATCTTCTTGGCCAAGGCTGTGAACCTCGATCAAATGTTAGCGGAAGGACAATGTAACTACTTGATTCCACCGTGTCAACGAATTGCGGCGGCTCGCGGCGAGTCTATTTGATTAGTCTCAGGTTTATTTGCTCCGTAGTTTTACGGATCACAGGGCTGGCCTTCGGCAGACCACGGCGCAATCCCATCTCAGGCGATTCCAATTCCTCTAATTTCGCTGGTTTGGTTCCAGAAACTTCAGTGTATACGCGCTCGATGGGTCAAACGCCTTCTCGATAACCTTCAGGTCCAGAAGCTGCTGGTACATCGTATCCCAGCGCTTCGGATCCATCTGCCCGAGCTGCCCTCCGCCCGGCGCTTCTCCCGCCACAAAATGCCCGTCGCGCAAAGCCTGCCAGGTAAATTGCATCCATTCCGCGTTCAGCGCCGGATTCAGCTTGGCGATCGCTGCGTGCGCCGCCGCTGGATCGTTCAGATACTCCCGCCATCCGCGCAGCGAAGCGCGCACAAACTTCCCCACGATCTCCGGATGCTGCGCCAGAAAATCCCGCGTCGTAAACATCACGCGATAGGGCTCATACCCCGCGTCGCTCGTCAGAATCACCCGCGTCGGCACTCCCGCCTTCTGCGCGAAAAACGGCTCCGAGGTCGCGAAGGCCTGCTGGATATAATCGGGGTCCGCCACGAAATTCGCCACGTTCATCATCGCCGGCACCTCGTGCACGTCGTTGAGCTGGTAGCGCTTCGCCACATATTCCCACCACGTCGATCCCGTCGTTATCGCCACGGTGTGCCCGTTCAGGTCCGCAAACGAATGGATCGGCGAATCCTTCCGCACCATGATCCCTTGCGGGTCGTGCTGCATCGTCGCCGCCACAGCGACCAACGGCTGCCCGTTCGGCGATCGCCTCCAGCGCCGCTGTCCGACGAACCCATCCCAAACTGCGCCACGCCCGACGAAACCTGCTTGCTCACACGGAAACATACGGCCCGCCCGGCTGGATGTCAAGATCGAGCCCTTCGTCCCGGTAGTATCCCTTCACCAGCGCCGTGTAAAACCCGCCATGCTCCGGCTGGGGATACCAGTCCGCCTGCAAGCGTGACCTTCGGCAATCCGTTCGAGGTAGCCGGGTTGCTGATGGCAGCCGCCCGCTAGCAAGCCGGCGCAAACGCACGCAAAGACAAAAAATCGCGAGCGAGCCACTCCCGCCCACTTTGATTCTTCGCAGCATGATGGGTCCCACGATCGCGCTAGGCTAGCACGCGGGCTCGCGCTTCTGCTCAATACATCCGCGATAGGTTCGATCAATTTTCCATTTGCTCCGTCCCTCATCCCTTGTGTTAGCGTACAGGCCATGGCGCTCCCTCCAACGCAGCGCGGAAGTGTGGCTGATGTCGACGAAGAGCGTATGCGCGAGGTTTATGCCTTCACGGCGCGTACGCTCGAGACGCCCGTGCCGGTGCCCTTTGGCGCCCTGATCGTCAACACGCGCACCGGCGAGCGCCTGATGCGCGCCACGAATGCCGTGCGCCGCGAGAACGATCCCAGCTCCCACGCCGAAACGCGCGCCGTGCGCCTGGCCTGCAAGAAGCTCAAGCGTCCCCATCTCGAAGGCTACACCATGTACTCCACCTGTGAGCCTTGCCCCATGTGCATGGCCAACGCTCTGTGGGCCCGCCTCGACCGCGTCGTCTACGGCGCCACGATCGCCGACGCCAATCGCCATTGCCTCCAGATTCACATCGACGCCAAGGAAGTCGTGCGCCGCTCAGACATGCACTGCATCGTGGACGGCCCGTCCTGCGCGAACTTTGCTACAGCCTGTTCACCCATCCCAACATGCAGAAGGCCTTTCGCACCTGGACCAGCGCAAAAAACAATTCCAAAAAAAAGGCCCGGGCCTGAGGAATCCGCTCATGGACCCGCGCCACATCGCCGCGCTCGATTTCGATTACGGGCGACGAATCGCGCGTTCTCACCCAGCCGCAGGTCGTCGAGCAGCTTTCCCGCGACTTCTACTGGTATTCGCCCGTGCTCCGCAAGCAGCTGGACGGCAAGGTCGCCGACGTCGTCGTTCAGCCGCTGGGCGCAACTGAAATTCAGAGCCTGCTGCGCTACTGCTACGCCCAGAATATTCCCGTCACCGCGCGCGGCGCGGGCACCGGCAATTATGGCCAGGCGGTTCCGCTGCACGGCGGCGTGGTGCTCGATCTCGCGCGCATGGATCAGATCGAAGAATTCCAGCCGGATGGCGTCGCCGTCTGCCAGCCCGGCGTGCGCCTGGGCGTGCTCGAAAGCGAAGCGCGCAAAGGTCGGGTGGGAGCTGCGCTGCTATCCCTCGACCGTCGTGAAGGCTTCGGTGGGCGGCTTTCTCGGCGGCGGCTCGGGCGGAATCGGCTCGGTGGCGCATGGCGGCCTTCGCGACTTCGAAACCGTGCGCGCCCTCGAGGTGGTCACCATGGAACCCGAGCCTCGCGTCGTCCAGCACAAGGGCGAAGCCGTCCACGAAATCCTGCATGCCTGGGGCACCAACGGCATCATCACGCGCATCTGGCTGGCGCTCGCGCCCGCTGTCGAATGGTCTCAATGCGCCGTGGCCTTCGATACCTTCGACGCCGCCTTCGATTTCAGCGAGCGCATCGCCACCGGCGCCGAATGGACCAAGCGCCTGGTCACCACCTTCGAGTGGCCTATCCCCTCGTTTCTTCACGCCCGTGAAACAGTACGCGCCCGAGGGCAAGGCGCTGATTTTTTTTCTGATCGCGTCCGAGTCAGCTTGCCGCGCTTTGAAGCCGCGGCGCGCGCGGCTGGCGGCGAAGTCACTTATTCCGGCGCCTATCTCGGATTGCGGAGCCGCCCGCTGCTCTCCGACTACACCTGGAACCACACCACGCTCTGGGCCATGAAGGCCGACGACGCCTACACCTATCTCCAGTGCGGCTTCGACCCGGACACCGTGCGCGACAGTTGCGCCGGCTCAAGGAGAGGTTCGGCGAGGAGATTCTGTTTCACATGGAGTTCTTGAAGAACGGCGAGGGCCGCGTGATTCCCGGCGCGATTCCGGTGGTCTATTTCACCACTGAAGAGCGGCTGAACGAAATGATCGATTACTGCCGCGAGATCGGCGTGTTCGTCGCCAATCCGCACGTGAACAACGTCGAGGGCGGCGGACGCTATCGCCCCGACAACGTGCAGCTGCTCGCCAAGCAGCGCTACGACCCCAAGGGCCTGTTGAATCCGGGCAAGATGGTCACGTTCCAGGCGGAAGATCAGGCCGCGGCGGAGCCGCCCAGCCGATGAAGACCTGGATCCCCGACTCGCGCAATTTCGCCTATCTAACTGGAAGCAGGTCGACGCGCTGCCCCGCGAGACCACGCTGCTCGTCTTGCCCACCGCCGCCATCGAACAGCACGGCCATCACCTGCCGCTCGCCACCGACACCCTCATCAACAATTTGCTCCTCGGCCACGCCCTGCGCGAAGCTTCCCGCCGAGATGCCCGTCTACGCCCTGCCGCCCGTGCATTACGGCAAGAGCAACGAGCACATCGGCTTTCCCGGAACGCTCTCGGTGAGCGCTTCCACATTCATGGCCGTGCTGCGCGACCTCGGCGCCAGCATTGCCAGCGCGGGTTTCAAAAAGCTGGTCCTCTACAACACGCACGGCGGCAACACCTCCCTCATCGACGTGATGGCGCGCGACCTGCGCGCCGAGTTCGGCCTGCGCACGTTCGCGCTGCACGGCTCGGGCGGCATTTCCTTCGAAGGGCTCAGTCCGGCAGGAGCGCGCCTATGGCTTCCACGCGGGCGAAGTGGAAACGTCTTTCCTGCTGGCGTCGGTGCCGGAACTGGTGGACCGCTCCGCCTACACCGTCGAATTACATCGCGGACATTGAACAAGCCGGAACTGCTGCGTCCGGAAAATGCGCCCGGCCGTCTTCGCCTGGCTCACGCGCGACATCGCCGAAAGCGGCGTGCTGGGCGATCCGCGTCCGGCCACGGCGGAGAAGGGCGCGCGCTGGATCGAAGAAGCCGCCACGCGAATCGCCGCGGCCCTCGAAGCGATGTTCCGCCATCCGGATCCGGACACAGCCGCAAAATGAACGAAGCCAACCTGGGTCGATTGCGGCAACGGCGTGCGCCTCGAACGCGGCGTGCGCTGCCGCATGTCGGACGGCGTCGAACTGGTCTCCGATCACTATTATCCCGCCTCAGCCGGGACCGCATCCCACGCTCCTGATGCGCCAGCCCTACGGCCGCGATATCGCCTCCACCGTTGTCTACGCGCACCCCGTTTGGTTTGCGCGGCACGGCTATAACGTCGTGATTCAGGACGTGCGCGGCCGCGGGCGATTCCGAAGGCGAGCTTCTATCCCTTCCGCCACGAAGGCCGCGACGGCGCGGAGACGATCGCCTGGCTGCGCACCCGTCCCGAATCGAATGGCCGCATCGGCATGTACGGCTTTTCCTATCAGGGCATGACGCAGTTGCTCGCCGCCGCCGAGCAGCCCGAGGGACTTCAATGCATCGCGCCGGGGATGACCGCCCACGATCTGTATCACGGCTGGTTCTATCATCACGGCGCGCTGCGGTTGGCCTCCGCCCTGGGCTGGGGCATGCAGATGCTGAAGGCAGACGCGCGCCGCCTCAAGCTGCGCGAAGCCAGCGACCGCCTGGAACAAGCCTGGGCGAATCTCCCGTCGCAAACGAGCGTGCTGCCATTTCGCGCGCACCCCGCGCTGCACGGCGAGGGCCTGCCGCAGTACGTGCTCGATTGGTTCGACCACGACGGGCCCGGACGAGTATTGGTCGTCCCTGGACGTGAGCCGGTCGTTTCAGAAGATCGCCGTTCCCGCGCTGCACGTCTCTGGCTGGTACGACATGTTTCTCCACGGCAGCATCGACTGGCTTCTCGCGCTCACCAATCATGCGGGCAGCTCCTTCGCTCGCGAGCACCAATACCTGATCGCCGGGCCCTGGCTGCACATTCCCTGGGGCGACCGCATCGGCGCGGCGGACTTCGGCCCCGAAGCGCTGCTCGACACCGACGCCATCCTGCTTCGCTGGTTCAACCACTGGCTCAAGGATTCCGGGGAATTCGCCGGCGAGCCGCGCATTCGCCATTTTGTTCTCGGCGAAAATCGCTGGCGCCAGGCCGCCGCTTGGCCCGCGCCGCGCGAGGCACGCGTTCTATCTTCACAGCGACGGGAAAGCCAATTCGCGCAAGGGAGATGGCGCACTCTCGTCGCGGCTCCCCGCACCGAGCAGCCCTGCGACATTTTCGTCCACGATCCCGAAGTGCCCGTCCTTTCCCCGGGGCCCGCCGCGCAGGCCGGGCAGTTCGACCAGGCCTCGCTCGAACTCGGCAACAATCTGCTCGTTTACACTCCGAGCCTCTGGCCCATTCGCTCCACATATTCGGCACGCCGCAGTGTCGCTCTATTGCTCCACGTCTTCCGGCTCACGCCGACTTCACCGCGAAGCTGGTCCGTGTGCGGCCCGGCGGCGCCGCGGAATTTATCTGCATCGGCATCGCGCGTTCGAGCTGGCTTTTTGCGGAGTCGGGTTACATCGCGGACAGAGTTCATCTTTGGGAGTTTGATCTCGAGCCGACCTCCTGTTTTTTCGCCGCGGGCGATTCGCATTCGTCTGGAGATCGCCGGCAGCGCTTTTCCGCTCTACGACCGCAATCCCGGCACGGACGTGCCCTCGTGCCGCGCCACGTCCTGGGACTGGCGGCGCTCGACGCAGATCGTCTTCCACGACGCGAAGCGCCCCTCCGCGCTTTATTTGCCGGTGAGCGAGCGTGGCGCATGAACGGCGCGAACCTGGCTCCCCAGATCGAGATTTCAGTCCGTCAGCAAGCGCTACGGCAACACCGGCCGGTGCTCGAAGGTATCGACCTCACCATCGCTCAAGGGCGAATTCGTCAGCCTCATCGGTCCTTCGGGCTGCGGCAAATCGACGGTCCTCAAACTGATCTCGGGACTGACGTCTCCGACCACCGGCGCGATTCGCGTCGACGGCATGACGCCCGAAGAACGCGCGCGAAACCGTCTCCTACATTTTTCAGGACGCCACGCTGCTCCCTGGCGTACCGTGCAGCAGAACGTCGGCCTGGGGCTGGAACTCGAAGGCGTCAGCAAAACGCGGAGCCGCGAAGACGAAGACCGCGATCTGCTCGAAGCTGGTAGGCCTCGAGCACGTGGCCGACGCCTATCCCCGCGAGCTTTCCGGCGGCATGAAGATGCGCGTTTCCATCGCGCGCGCGCTGGCCACCAGTCCGCAAGCTGCTGCTGATGGACGAGCCCTTCGCCGCCCTCGATGAAATGTCCCGCGACCGCCTGAACGAAGAATTGTTGCGCCTGCGCGCGCGAGCAAAAATGGACCGCCGTCTTCGTCACGCACTCGGTGGCGGAAGCCGTTTTTCTCTCCACGCGCATCATCGTGCTGGCTCCCAACCCGGGACGCATCCACGCCGTGTTCTCCGTCGATCTTCCCGGCCGCGCACCGCCGCGCTGCGCGACACCCGCAGTTTGACGAACTCATCGCGAAGGTGTCGCACGCCCTGAGAGAAGCGCTGGTGCAAGGAAAGCGTCTGAGGACCGTACTTCGCCACGATACCGCGTGATCGCAGCCTTTCCGGCGCTGCCCGCGAGCCTTGCGCCTCTCGAAGGGCTGCACTCTCCAGCGAACGCAGCCGCCATCGCCATGAAGCAGCGCCTCATCACTGTCGCCAACGCCCTCGCCGTCTTCGCGGCGCTTCTGATACTGTGGCAGCTGATCTTGTGGATCTTCCATGTGCCGCCGTTCATGCTGCCGCCGCCCATGGCCGTGGGCCGCGCCGTCGTCGCCCGCTTTCCCTCGCTGCTCGCTTCCTTCGTCCATCACCGCCGAGGAATCCGCCGGCGGCCTGATCGCCAGCATCCTGGTCGGCGTGTTGATCGCGCTGCTTTTCGCGCAGTCGCGCTGGGTGCGGCGAATGCTCTATCCCTACACGCTCCTGTTGCAGACCGTGCCGATCGTCGCCGATCGCGCCGCTGATTCTGATGTGGGTCGGCGGCGGGCACGGCCGCGGTCACGCTGATCGCCTTCATCATTTCGCTGGCTCCGATCATCGCCAACACCACGCAGGGACTGGTCAGCGTGGACGAAAATCTCGTGCATCTTTTCCTCATGCACAACGCCTCGCCCGCGCAAATCCTCTTCAAGCTGCGCCTGCCGCACGCGGTGCCGTCGCTTTTCGTGGGCATCCGCATCGCCAGCGGCATCGCCGTGATCGGCGCCATCACCGGCGAACTCTACGCCGGGCTCGAGCCGCGTGGGCCAGGGCGGCCTGGGATATTCTATTTTGTACGCGTCGTCGCAACTGCAAACCGATTACCTGTTCGCGCTGGTGCTGGCCGGCCGGTGCTGGGCTTCGCTTCTTTTTCATCGTGATGTTTCTCGAATGGTATTTTCTGCACAACTGGCACGAATCGGCGCGCGCGCCCGAAACCGCGTGAGCGCCGCGTCAGGGCCGTAAGGGAGGAGAACGATCAGATGCTGCGACTCGAAACCGAAACCGGATGGTGGCTGGTCACGCATCCCGACCACGCGCGTCTGGCCGGCGCTTTCGCCGAGCACTGGGGCAACGACCGATTTCTCCCGCCCGAGCCCGCGCCAACGTGCTGAAAGGAATCGCGCGCCACGACGACGGCTGGGCCAAGCGCGACGCCGTGCCGCAGATCACCGGCAGGGAAAGCCCAGCGCGTTTTCCGTCGAACTGGTCGGCAAATATTCGGCGTTCGAGGAAATCGACCTGGCGGATTATCTGGCCGTGCGCGACCGCGCGGTGCGCCTGATCGCCGCAGAGGATCCCTATGCCGCGATGCTGATTTCCATGCACACGTACAATCTATTGACGGCTCACGCCGACCGCTCGACGATCGCGCCGGCGCAATTGCCGCTGCTCGACGAATTTCTCGAAACGCAGAAGGCGTTTCAGGAGGCGCTTCGCCAGCAGATCGGCGCGGATCGGAGTTCGCCGCGGAGCAGAAGACCGAAGCGGCGATTCTCGATCATTTCCGGCTGCTGCAGGCGACGGATAACCTCTCCCTGCTCACCTGCGTGGATTTTTCCGCCCGGCAACCTGCTGCATCCATTGCCGCTGCGTGACGGAGGGCACGCCGCGCGTGCAGGTGCGTTCGGCGGGACCGCGCCATTTCGTGCTCGATCCCTATCCGTTCGACGGAGCCGTCGCTGACCTTCGAGTTTCCCGCGCGGCAGTCAAAGGGAAGCTCTTCGGTCCGCTGCGGCCTTGCAGGAGGCCTTCCAGGCCGCGCCGGTTGAGACGCTTTCGGTAACGGTGAGCGCCCGCTAGAAGACCTTTCAGAAGAGCGTTTCAGGGCCTGAAGCCCGCAATTCCCAGCCCCCGTTTATTCTAACTCATTTTGAATGAATATGTTCCTGGCTTCGTTTGGTAATTTTTTATTTTTTAAAATTGCACGCTTAGAGACATTTGTATCTGTCGCGAACTGCCGATGGTGTGGACGGTCTGCCCGAGGCCCGTGGGGCAGAAATAAAACCCATCGTTCGGGGAGTTGCCGGTGCAGCCTGTCGGCAAAACCTGCGACCCTTCGACGGGGAAGGCACTGAAGGCCAAGTTCTGATCGACGTTGTCGATCGGAATGTCAAAGCTTGGATGGTTGGTGAGGTTGTAAATGTCGATGCTGTACTTCACCCCAACGCGTTCGGTGATCTGGGTCTGTTTGACAACCGAGAGGTCCGCGCGCTTTTGCCAGGACTGGCGGAAAATGTTGCGCTCGCCGTTGGTGACGAAATTGGTTTCAAACGTGTCGCCGGGGGGAATGGCTCCATTGAGGGCGCCCGGCGCGAGCAAGGGCACGTCGAAGCAATTGGACTTAAGCGCCGGAAAATTGAAGTTGTTGCCGATCGCGCCGGTCACAGCGTTCTGCGGGGTGCAGCCGGGAGCGAGCGGAACGATGGGGTTGGTGATGCCGTCGTTGATACTGTAGAAGATGCTTCCGACGGCTCCGGAATAGTCGACGACGCTGTAGGGCTGGCCGCTTTGAACGGTGACGAGGCCCTGAACGCTCCAGCCGTCGACGAACTTTCCTTCGACCGAGGAGGCGGAGACGAATTTCGGAAGCTCGTAGTGGTAGTCGATGTTGAAGACGTGAGTGCGGTCGAAGTCCGAGGGCCCGTAGCCGCCCCGCAGATTGAGCGGGTTATTGCCGTTGTAGAAGAGGCCGAGGGCGCTTTGCTCGTCGAGGGACCGCGAGTAGGTGTAGGAGAATCCGGCGGCAAGGCCGTGACTGAGCTTCTTCTCGACGTGCGTTTGCAGCGCGTTATAGGCCGAAACTCCCGCGGCCGTGTAGGACTCCGACTCGCCCGCGTAGCCGATGTAGGGGACGCGCGTATCCACGTTGCCGCCCTCGGATTCAAACTCCATGGGCTGGCCGTTGGGCAAATTCAGGGTGCAGCCCAGGAAACCACAGCCCGCCGCCGTTTGCACCGTGTATCCATACGTATAGGATTCGGGAAACTGAGCCGAGCCGGGATTGGGGCATACCGCCGCCGGGCCGCACAAGGGATTACTCGGAGAGGCAATTCTGGCCTGGTTAAATGGCAGGGGAACGATCTCATGCCGACCGAGGGCGTTCACGAACCCAATATCAATCGCCAGATCGTTGCGCGGCTGCCACTGCACGTCGAGGGTGGAATTCATCGTATAGGGAAGCTTGTTGGCGCGATTGTAGACGCCCAAGTAGAACGGGACATCGCCGCCCACGAGGCCGGCGGCATTGGGCAGCGCCGCGATGCCGGTGGTGGGATCAGGAATATTGACGGTGGTCGGGTTGCCGTTCGGAGGGGCCGCGAGCGTCGGGCCCCAGGGGTTCGAGAGAGTCGAGGTGCAGGTTTCGTAGGTACCCGGGAATGCCGTAGGGCAGAACTGGGTGCCCACAAAAGGCAACTGCTGGTTGATTCCAAACGGGCCGCCCGGAGAAATGCTCTGCGCGACGGCGGGGGAGAGATAGGAATAAAGCTCTCCGCGGTCGTAATAGATTCCCCATCCGGCGCGGACGACGATCTTGTTGTCGAACTTCTTGGGGCTCCAAGCGACGCCGATGCGGGGCGCAAAACCCCACTGGCGACCGGTAAGAGTGGTGTTGCTGACCCCAGATGTGGCGTACTTGCTGTTTCCAGCGACGATCAGCCCCGTCGAGGTAATGGTGTCGGACACGGGGTTGTAGGCGTACTTGCTGGGGTCGAAATTCAGGAGGTTGCCGTTCTTCTCGGTAAAGCCGCCTTCCCAGTCAAACCGCAATCCGGCGGTGATAGAGAGGTTGGAGCGCAACTGGAACTTATCCTGAATGTATTCCCCGTTTTCATTGGACCGGAAATAGCGATTGGGATTCCCGCTGAGGAACAAGGTGCCTGAGTAGAGGTAGTCGTTGGTAAGGGTTCCGGTAATAAATTGGTTGACATCCTCCGACTCGATCATGCCGAGCTGATTTCTTCGGTCCCGCGCATTTAACTGGGTGTACTCGAAACTGCCGCCGAAGGTGATGGTGTGCCGGCCCACGCGTCCAGATGGCGTTGGCGGAGGGATTAAAGCGGTTTTGGAATACACCGGTAAACGCGCTCAAAGACTCGGCGCCGGCTCCGATGTTGAGCAGCGGTTGATAGGAAGGAAAGACTCCGCCACTGCCGGCGGCCCCGGGAATAGCCGGCCAGTTAATGGTGACACCGGGGAAAATGGACGAGCCAAAATTGTTGATCGTGCAATTGGAGACGCCCGCGCCAGTCAAGGCCTGGCAGGCAGCGCCGAATTGAGCAGGAGTGAACGGCTGACCCACGCGTGCTATAGGCCTTTTCGCGGATAAACCCGAAGGTTTCGGTGATGCTGAGATTCGGTTTTACGATCTGCGAGTGGCTGAGCGAGATGACCTGGCTGCCGGCGTCGAGGTGCTGGGAAAAACCGGCGAGCGAGGAATACGCATAGGGAGCCAAGGTGGGGTCATGCTGGTAGTAGTACTTGGCGGAGAAGGAATGCTTCGAATTGGGATTCCAATCCAGATTCGTAACCGCCTGGTCGGCGATGAAATAAGCCGTGCCGGGAATCTCGGCGTCCTCCGGGAAAGCCTCGACGAGCGCCGGATTGGTGGTATTGAGGACTACAGCGCTGCGGATTCGCAGAGGGAATCAGGAACTGGCCGTTGGGCAGCTTGTAGTTGAAAAACGTATAGGCGATGGGGTTGATATCGCCCGGCGCAAGGCCGACAACGGGGTTGATGGTGGAATCCGACGTGGACAAAGCGAGAGGGGTGCCGACGCTGTTGTAATTGCCAACCGCGGCCAAGGCAGCAGCGGAACGATTGCTCGTGAGCCCCGCCGGTACCGTGGGCCGGATGATTCCGATTTCCTGATCGGAGGCGTGGGTGTGCTGGTAGGCGGCGAAAAAGAAGAGCTTGTCTTTCTTAATGGGCAACCCTACGGTGCCGCCCGCCGTGTAGCGGTGTAACTCGGGGTTCTTCTGGTTCTGGGGTATGTTCGGGTCGTCGTTAAAGAACCACGGATCGGCGTTGAGCCAGTTGGTTCCGCGATGCCCGTAGAGTTTCCCGTGAATGTCGTTGGTGCCGGTGCCGGTGCTCATGTCGATGTGCGCGCCGCTGGTGGAGCCCTGCTGGGCGTCGTACATGGAGGTGTTCACGCGGACTTCCTGGACGGATTCCGGGGCGGGCGAAGGGATCGACTCGCCGATGGCGAGGTAAATGGAGGCGCTGCTCTGAATGGGAAGGGTGCTCAAGGCGGAAGAGGTGCTGACGCCGGTGGCGTTGACAACGCGGGAGGACGACACCTCACTGGTGGTCTTGCCGTTGAACAGGTTCTTCGCATCGACGCCATTCAGCAGGAAGGTGTTGCTGGTGTCGCGCTGTCCGTTGGCCCACACTGGCTGGTTGCCCAAGCCGGCGTTTGCTCCGGTGCCAGACGGGAGTTCTTCGTTCACGCCGGGGGAAAGGAGAGCCAGGCCGGTGAAGGAACCGGTTGGGAGGGGAACATCATCAATTTCGGCTTTATCCATCACGTAGCCGTTGGTGGTGTCGACGGCGTTGATGAGCGGGGTTTCGGCGACGGTGACCGATTCGGTTACGTTGCCGATCTTAAGAGTTCCGTTGACGGTGGCGGTGCGGTTCGCCTGAACCTGGATGGAGGGGATGGTCAGCGTTTCAAAGCCGGTATGAGTGACGGTAATCGTGTAGCTGCCAATCGGCAGGTTGGGGATGAGGTAGAAGCCCGTGTCGCTGGTATCCATGGTGCGGGTCAGATTGGTCTGGTCGCCGACAACTTTGACTGTGGCGCCGGGAATGACGGCGCCGGAATCATCGCTGATCGTGCCGGTGATGCCGCCCAAGGTTTGTTGCGCAAGCGCGCGCGGAGAGAGAGCCAAGGATATCGACAGGAATGAAATCAAATAGAAAAACGTCAATTTCTTCGACATAGTCGCGATCCTCCTGAAAACATTCGTTAGCCGGGGGCTACCACGGACTGCTGAGCCTGGACCCTACGCCCCATCACTGCCACCCTGAAATATAAGCATTTGAACGAAGCTAACGAATGCGAGCGGGAAAGAGAAACGCATTATTTCGATGATGAGAATCACATATTTCGATTTATGTTTTGCGCGGGGGGTGGGCGATTATGGAGCTTCGGCTTGAGCGTGGCGTGTCTTTACGAATTCCTTATGCTGTTCCGCTTTGAAACAGCTTCGGCAGGTGTGGGAAATTCCCCGAAAAGCTTTCTCATGGGCTAGGGCCCCGTTAAATGCCTGGACGCTGTGTGGGAGTTGAACGAGTCCGTGTGACAAATGGCAAATCCGTCCCTCAGCGGCTGAAGCCGCGTGATTTTTGGTGCGGTTGCGGCATGGCTGAAGCCATGCCCTGACGAAAAAACGACGTTGACGCGCAGAAACGCTCCGAGCCTCTTAAATTCTGAACGTCTCCCTATGGTGACGTAAGACCGAAACGTCGAAATGCAGATCCCTCACTGCGTGAGGGATGACATACGGGGATTTTTTTTCGCAACGTGTGTGAGCGTAACGGCGGCAACGGCGAGAGGCAATGGCCAACGGCAAAGGCGAACCGCAAAGGCAAACGGCAACACCGAACAGCTAACAGCAACGGCGAAGAGAGATTCCTCCTCGCTGCGCTCGTTCGGAATGACAACGAAAGGCGAAACTGCGACCGTTGCCACGCAGACAATCGAGGCTCCGCTCCCCAGTCCTGAACTTCCCTCCTCTGACGCGCAAGTCCGAAACATCGAAATGCATATCCCTCACTGCGTTCGGGATGACATACGGGGATTTTTTTTTCGCAACGTGTGTGAGCGTAACGGCGGCAACGGCGAGAGGCAATGGCCAACGGCAAAGGCGAACCGCAAAGGCAAACGGCAACACCGAACAGCTAACAGCAACGGCGAAGAGAGATTCCTCCTCGCTGCGCTCGTTCGGAATGACAACGAAAGGCGAAACTGCGACCGTTGCCACGCAGACAATCGAGGCTCCGCTCCCCAGTCCTGAACTTCCCTCCTCTGACGCGTAAGACCGGAACGGCGAAATGCAGATCCCTCACTGCGTTCGGGATGACATACGGGGGATTCTTCCGCAAAGTGTGTGAGGCTTCACGGCGGCAACGGCGAGAGGCAATGGCCAACGGCAAAGGCGAACGGCAACACCGAACAGCTAACAGCAACGGCGAAGAGAGTTTCCTCCTCGCTGCGCTCGTTCGGAATGACAACGAAAGGCGAAACTGCGACCGTTGCCACGCAGAGAATCAGGCTCCGCTCCCCAGTCCTGAACTTCCCACGCGTAAAGTCGCCTGCCCGGCTACGTACCGTTGCTCACGTGTCCCGAGTCGAAGACGCCAGAGTTCCAGTCGTCGCTGGGGCGGTTCCTGCGACAAATGCACGACGCGGGTATCATCTATTTGGATATCTCGGCGAAAAACGTCTTGTATTCAGCTTCCGACAACAGATTCTGCCTCATCGACATCGACAAGGCTGAACTTCACGACTCGCTCGACGATCGGCAGCGGATCAACCACATCACCGTCTTCCGCTCGCATTTCGCATTGACCGCGGCCTTCTACGACGGCTACGGAAATCAGGTGGCGCGCCACGCAGCGGACATCGACAAGCAAGCCGCGGCGTTGGAGCGCGCGCGCCTCGCACGACTGTCGCGCGTGTGCCTGACGCACCGGCATGAAGTCACCACGAAGCGAATCGGTCCATTGAAGTGGCATGTCCGAATCAAGTATTTCGACGACAAGCTGGATCGCGTTCTGCAACAGCCCGACAGCGGCACCGCGAGCGCCAATGGTTTTGTCGTCCATTGCCTCGCCTTCCACTCCGGGAAGGCAGCCTACCGCCGCGCCTACGGCTTGGAACTCTCGGGCCAACCCGGCCCGCGTCCCGTCGCCGCCGCGGACAAACGCATTCTCGGAGTCGTCGTGCGCGGCTACTTCGTCACGAAAGTGCCGTAGCCGAAACTACTCGACCTCGCAGACAACGCGGATACCGCGCGTGTCCTTGACATCGCCCGGGTCATCGCCGTCGCGCAACGCGCTCGACGTGTACGTCAACGCGCTGTTCCAACCACCGCCCTTGTCCGCGCGGCATCCCAAACTGCCACCGGGACACGGCCCGGCCGCGCCCATCGGCGGGCCTTGCGGGTCGACCACATCGTTGGTCGCGAACACCGAATACCAGTCCGACACCCATTCCCACGAATTCCCGATCATGTCGTAGAGACCCCACGGATTCGCCGGAAACGAGCCGACCGGCGCGGTGTACTCAAACCCGTCGTCGGCGTAGTGGGCGTGCGACCGCTTGTCCCACGTCCCGCCCAGGTTCGCCTTGGTGCGGTCGTTCACGTCGCTGCCCCAGTACGTGCGGTTCGTCGTTCCCGCGCGGCACGCGTACTCCCACTCGGCTTCCGTTGGCAATCGATACATCCGTCCTTCCTTCGCCGACAACCACCGGCAAAACAGTTGCGCGTCCTGCCACGTGATCGGTTGGACCGGATGATTGTCGCCATCGGGAACCAACTGGTACTCCGGCCGATGATGCTTGTGTTGCGTGTCGTACTGATCGTACTGCTTGTTCGTGACATCAAACGCCGCGAAGTAGTACGGCTTGGTCAACGTCACCCGATGCCGCACGTACATCGGACCGCCAACGGGATGCGCCGGCCCGACCTCCTTCGACGTCTCCGCGTCCAGCCCCATCACAAACGTCCCCGGCTCGATCCGCACCAACTTCATCCCCATCGAGTTGACCGCGTACGTGATGTTCGTGCGCCTGATTCCATCGGGCGTCGCCACTTGCACCTCGACCGATTCAGTCGACCACGCCACGGGCGTCTTCGGCCAGCTCGACCGATCCACCGGCGGCAGGTCCTGCATCGACGGCACAAAATGCCACTGCTTGCGCCACCAGTAGTTCAGCCGATCGCCCACAAACCAACACACCGCGATCAACACCACAACGCCGACCAGCCGCGTAACGAATTTCCCCAGCTTTCCAGAAGTTGCCATATGCGGCGCAGAATAGGTCTTCGTCATACCCCGGTCAAGCCATGTCCCGTATCGACCCCGACCCTGACTTCATTCCGACCATCCGAGGCCCCAACCGAGTTTCGATAAACAATTCGTCCGCGACTACCTCGAAACCCTCGACTGGGACAAAACCCTGCCCGGCCCCGCCTCCCCGACCCCGTCATCCGCAAGACCACCGAGAAATACCTCGAAGCCCTGACCCGGCTGACGCCTGAAGCCGTCAGTGGCGCACCCCGCACGCCGCCGTATTCCCGCCGTCCGAACTCCGTCCGTCCGGTTTGCCTGCCTTCTGGCTACTGGATTCTGGCTCCTGACTTCTGCCTGCTGCCATCCCCCGCTTGTGGCCTCAACTTGGGTTCGTTTTTGGCTTTGTTTTTGGATATTTCCACGCCGGCTTGCTCAAACTTGGGTTCGTTTGTATTTTTTACTTTTTCGACAGCCTCTCGACCACCCCAACCGGTTGTGGCACCCCCCCTTCATTGTCAAAGAACGTTCCAACGTCAGCCCCCCAGTATATCCTAATGTAATACAAAGTCAATCGCAATACGATGAATCCGACAAAGCTTGCCCGCCCCAGGCGTGGCTTGCCCGCCCCAGGCGTGGCTTGCCCGCCTCAGGCGGGGCGCGATGCCGAGAGCCTGCCCAAAGCCGAGCGGTGAGGGTAGCCGCGAGACGAACGCACACAGTGCGAGCCGCAGGCCGCAACGAGCGGGAGCAAGTGGAGTCAACCGAAGTCGAAGGGTCCAGGTATCCTGCCGCTCCCGCCGTTCCCGTCTGTTGTAGGCTTCGCGCCGTCTCCTCGTCACCCCCCAGATCGCTTGTTTGTTCGCGCTAAAATGACGCTGTTTTGCAGAAACAACATGTTTTTCACCCCCGAAACGCATCGAAATTCAGCCGGTTTTGGTGGGGCGAACAGGCACAGCACCGCACTCCAGCTTCCTGCTCATCGCAACAACTCTGAGACGACCGCTGCCAGCGCATTCAGCGGCACAATTTGGCGTGTGGGAACCCCGGCGGCAACTCACCGGTAAGATATCTCACAACATGCAATTCGACGTTGTCAGCGACCATGCCCGGCGCATATAAAATTTGGGCGTCGTCAGTTTTCCCCAATACAACGAAGGGGCGCGCAACCAAGGACAGCCGCCTCCTGAAGCGCCAAGGGTACCAGTCCTTCTCTGTAAAGCCGTCAGGCGTTGCATCCCACGCCACGCGAGGCCAAAGAGCGAAGTGGGTAAGAATGCGGTCAGTCACTTCCGAGCAAAGCCCCGCCTCTTTTAATAGCGCATAAAATTCCCCCTTACCTTTCCGAAGTACCAGCTTCTGCTCCTTTATCCCGTCCTCCTCTACTGCGATTGTTGCTTGCATGAGGTCTTCCGGGGTGATTCCGTATTCCTCCCGAAAGGCGGACA
This sequence comes from uncultured Acidobacteriota bacterium, assembly GCA_963697575.1. Taxonomy (GTDB): domain Bacteria; phylum Acidobacteriota; class Terriglobia; order Acidiferrales; family UBA7541; genus Palsa-295. Next base: position 192,209 of record CAVOOP010000032.1, read on the forward strand.
CGAAGACCGGAGGAAAGGAGGGGTCCGACGCGTTCTCCTCTCTGTGTTGTGGGTCTTGGTAGTAATCGCCGTACTGTGCCGCCGCCAACTCGAACTGCTCAGTGAAACTGCCTGACACATATGGAGCGATAATCTCCTTCTGATAACTGCTGTCCATAGAAAACTCTCCGTTGCGGGACAGTGCAATCTCAGGCTTCGTCAGCTCATACTTCAAGGCATCAGAGCGGTTTGCCGCGTAAAGAAGAAGGTTCACTTCGGCCAAAAGCGTGTCCAAAGTGGCGAGACTGATTTCCTCTCCACCATTCGCTGGAGAAGCGCAGAGTGCCATCTCAACGAGGATTCGGCTCCCGATTGAGGACTGAACTCGCATTGTCTCCCTTTCGCGGGCAGCGCGAATCACATCTTCTCTGTCGTTGTGCGCAGCGAGCAGTGCGGCCGCAGTCATCCGCCATCGGTCCCTGTCGGATTCAATGGCCTCGACGTTTTCCAAGCACCGACCGATTATTGAGGCCCTATTGATTAGAGCCAACATTCCACGCAAATTCGCCCAACAGTCGTCAACGATCGCGTGAAGAAATATGTTACACTCCTGCAGCCCGACAATTTTATCGCCAGCGTCGCGACTACGTACGCGCCAGCTGACACCAAGAGCCGCAAAGTTGATGTCGCCCTCTTGGACAAAACGCGGCCTGATCCCTTCATATCCGTCCACGTGCTGCCTGTATTCGCGAGCATGCGTAATATGAAAGAAGCGCGCCTCATCATTTCTAACGACCTCTTGGGTAAGCCCTTCAACGTCGGTAGCGGTTAGGGGGCACTCTGATAGTATTGCGAGACCCGTGAAGAACGCCCCAATCAGCTTGCGCTCGGCGATGTTTTTAGGATTTGCGAAGTTCCTTATGAAGTTGACGGGGATTCGAATGAGAACGGTTGCGGTATTTTCGTAGACGCCGATCTCCAACTGGTCGTCAACACCCGAGAGCGCATCGGTCTGCTGCGTGTGCCAATTCTCGAAACCGTCGAATTGGAGAAAAAATTCTACAGGGCCGGCAGGAAGCGTGGGAATCCTTTGCTCCGCCAGTGCAGATACACGCAGTAACCACCAAAGCATTGCCTCCCAAATCCGATATTGAACGTCCCTTTGCCATCGGGGTGTAAGCTCCTGCACGACGGAAAGCCACCAAGCACGGGACTCATCCCGCCTCCTCTTCGCGCCCATCCGTGTGAGCCGAGTCAGACGGAGCCGAAACGAAGTGGAGACGCAACCACGTTGTGCCGAGGTTGCAAACGCCGCGCCCCTGCCTTCGCGGCAATCTGTGGCTCGCCTCGTGTTCTTCGTGACTTCGTGGTGAAGGCCGGTTTCCGTTTCCCACCATCCGCGCCCCGCCATTCCGTGCCATGCTAAAAATTTAGCACGTCACGACCGTCGTGCGATCCACCAACGATTTGAATTTATCGCGCGGGCCCGGTTCTTATGCCGGGCGGTCGCAGGTCGGACGGGAACTGCGAGAAGATTCAGGCAGGGAAACTGAAAAAGGAGTCGGCGCTCAACTCCCCATCGGCAAATCCGCGGAACCCTCAGGAGCCGGCGCCCGGCTTTCCGTCGCAACAAGGAGCGGATCGTTCGACGCACGACGGGAGGCTTGTTGAACTGAATCACCTCGTTGATCGAGTCGCGAAACTGTTCCAAGCCCGGCTCGGGGATAATGATGCTGTTGTAATGATCGTGTCCACTCTCGGTAATCCGCAAGAACGACCCTCGCAGATTCGCTCTGAGATCAAATGTGAACTGTTTCCGCTCGATTTGTAGATGGGCCTTGTATAATTGCGTATCCATAGCCGACACGTCGACCGCCCGAACGGCACCGGTCTATCTGGCAACTTCTCCTTGTTCCCGTCTTTCGGCTGGAGAGTACGCCCAATCGCCGGAATTGCAACTGGTTTTGTTGGTGGTTTTGGCGGCAGCTGAAAACGGCTCGACTTGCCATGGCCGGAATGCTATCTGAAATACCATGGCCTCGGAAACCGAACTGCATTCGAGTCTGCCGTCCCAGCGGCTGTTCGCAAGGCTGTCACGGCTGGGGATTCCCCTCCTGGTGCTGCTGGCGGGCTTGGGTTGCGGGAGGTACCAGGCTAAAAGAGCCTATCAGAAGGGCCTGGATGCAATCGGCGGGCAAAATTACGACCTTGCCATCGCCCAGTTCACCCAAGTCATCCAGCTCAAGCCCCAATACGCCGGTGCCTACAACAATCGGGGGGTTTCCTACGCCGACAAGGGCGACTGCGACAAAGCCATCGCCGATTACAGCGAGGCCATCCGGCTCAATCACGATTTCGCGGATGCCTATTGCAACCGGGGCATCGCCTACCAGTTCAAAGGCGACTCCGACAGCGCGATTGCTGATTACTCCGAGGCCATCCGACTCAGGCCGGATTTCATCAATGCGTACATCGACCGCAGCCACGCCTACGACCGCAAAGGCGACTACGACAGGATCATCGCCGATTGCAGCATGGTCATCCGGCTCGACCCGAATCAGGCCACGGCCTATGTCGACCGAGGCAACGCCTACGACCACAAGGGCGAGTACGACAAAGCCATTGCCGATTTCAGCGAAGCCATGCGTCTCAATTTGGATTATGCCTGTATCTGCGAGGAGAAAATAGCCCTTGCCTACGGCCAAAAGGGCGATTACGACAAGGCCATTGTCGATCACAGCAAGGCCATCCGGCTCAAGCCGGATGATGCGATGGCGTATTGCAACAGAGGACTCGCCTACGACCGCATAGGTGACTATGAGAGGGCCATTGCCGATTTCAGCGAAACGATCCGTCTCAAGCCGGAGTTCGTCGAGGCCTACAACTACCGCGGAGCCGCCTACATCCAGAAAGGCGACTATGACAGGGCTGTTGCCGATGAAAACCAGGTCATTGGTCTCGATCCGAAGCATGTCACGGCCTATTTCAACAGAGGTAACGCCTACAGATATAAAGGCGACTGGGACCGGGCTCTCACCGATTACAAGGAGGCCCTCCGGCTTGGCCCGACAAACCCCCGGGACTACAAGAACCTTGCCTGGCTACTGGCTGTTTGCCCGGATGCCAGTCTTCGGAATGGAAAGAAAGCCGTCGAGTATGCGACGAAGGCCTGTGAACTCTCAGAATGGAAAGATCCGTACTGGTTCGATACCTTGGCGGCCGCCTACGCCGAGATTGGCGACTTTGACGACGCCGTAAAGTGGGAGAACAAATCTCTCGCGTCCAATGCGTCGTATGCCGCCTTGGAGAAAATGAGCCAACGGCTCGATCTCTACGAACAGAAGAAGCCGTACCACGAAGAGAAACCGTGAGGCTTTGTCGGCGGGGGATTGGCAGCGGGATGCGGCGGCAACAACCCCATGGCGGCGTCGGCGAGGGACAAGAACAGGCCGGAAGAACTGGCTGACAATACTACCCGAGGCCCGCTTTCTTGAGCACTCGTTCGGCGGCGACAATGTTGGAAACATGGATGATGACCAGGGTTTCCATCCCGATTTTGGGAGCGCACCCATACAAGTAATCGATGTTGACGGCTCTCTCGGCGAGAATGTCGATGATTTTTGCCAGCTGTCCTTGCTTGACGACGGGGCGAAGACCGAGGACGGTTGCCATCGTAACGGCGAACCCGATGCGCGTGAGAAGTTTTCTGGCCGCTTCTGGATCGGACACAACCAACCGCACCGTGTTCAGGTCGAAGCCCGGCGATGAATTTATGGCGCGGATAAAAATCCCCCGGCGGGCGATCGCATCCAGCACCCTGGCTAGGTTCGCCGGTTCGTTGGGAGTAACAATTGTCAGTTCTTTCAACCGCTGCAGCATTCGTTCCGGGATGGGCGCACTCACCCGGCAAGCTCCTGTCCCACTCGGATGGCTCCTCGAATCTTCGGCGGTCAGCATGGTGACAGGAATCTACGACTTGCGGCAGGAAATGCAACAACGGCTCTGAACTAGTTGACCTGCGCCATCGGCTTCTTGGGGACCGATACGACTGCATCCGGTTATTTCTTGTTCTCGCGCCGCGCAAACACGGCCAGATGCAGCGTGTGCAGGACGCGCATCTGGGCGAAATCTTCCACAAGACGGAAACCCGCATGGCGGAAATAGCCTTCCACTTCGGCCAGTGACGTCGCGAACCGGTCCGTATCCTTGCCGCTGAGCTTGCGGCGAACCGATTGCACGGAGTACGGACTGAAATACGACAGCGCCACGAATTGGCCGGCCACACGGCACAATTCGCTGATCACGCGCTGCCGGATTTCCGCATTGGGGAAGTGATGAAACAACCGGAAACACACGACAGTGTCGAAATGTCCGTCGGTGTAGGTCAGCTTCTCGAGGTCCTGCCGCTCCACATGGCACGATAAATTCGCCTCGAAAGCGCGCTCCCGGGCAATCGCCAGCATCGATTCCGACAAGTCCGCGCCGCTGGCGAAATAACCCTTTTTCGCGAGATGGAGCATCACCCGCCCGCCGCCGCACGGGATATCGAGAACGCGGTGGTTCTTTGGAATCCGCTTGAAGGCGCGGTCGATCAACCGCATCTCGGCCTTGTGTTTGTGCGGTTTGCGATGCTGGTACTTGCCCGACTGTTTGTCGTCGTACTTGACGCGTCCGGCATAAGCGGCTGTAGGCTCCGTCGTGGTCATGTCGCTGGAAAGGAAGAATAGTTGTCCCGGTGTCCCGGCGTCAAGCGGGTAGGCGAGGCCGCCGTGCCGCCTGCCGTTGCACTCGACATCGGGGTCGTTTGATTTACAATCCGCAGGCAGGATGACGCCAACTTCTCCCGCCTCCAATCCCGTCGCCACGCCACCGGCTCCGTGTCCGCGGCCGGCGTGGCTCCGGCCGCTTCTCCTGGGAGTCGCCCTTATTGTGATCGTCGTCCTCGGCATCAGCACGGTCTATCGCGCGGGGCCCTACACCATCGGCGGAAGACGGTGGGGGTCGCGCGTCCATCGGTACGATTTCACGGTGGACACCGCCGCGGGACAGTCGGTGTGGAACGGCACGGATATCTATCAAGCGCACAACGTTCGTGGCTGGTATTACATTTATCCACCGCTGTTCGCGATTCTGATGGTCCCGTTCGGATTGATCCCGACCTTCTGGGCCGCCATCGCGTGGTACGTGCTCTCGGTGCTTCTGGTGGCTTGGACAGTCAAAATGTGCGCGGCGCTCGTGACCGACGCGCTGCCGTTCGACGGGGACCCACTTTGGCTGTACATGCTTCCGCCCTTGCTGGCGCTATTTCCACTCATGTCCGCTCTGGCCCGAGGCCAAACATCGCCGGTCCTGCTATGGTTGGTCACTGCGGGGCTGTTTTACGGTTGGAAGCGGCAGGATTGGCGCGGGGGAATCTGTTTTGCCGGTGGCATCCTGCTGAAAGTGTTTCCCGTTGTCCTCTTGGCCTATTTCATCTGGCGGAAACGCTGGCGGTTCGTGCTGGTCACGCTCACAGCCACGGCGATCGGCGCCGTCGTCATTCCCGCCGCCGTGTTCGGCTGGCAACGGAACATCGACTACCTGCGGGAGTGGGTGGACGTGATTGGGAAGCCCGCCCTCGAAGCGGAGTCGGAACGCGCCGATAACCCGCTCTACGGTCAATTGCTCAGCTCGCAGTTGCCGCGTAATCAATCCCTCTCCGCCGTGCTGACGAGACTGACCGGCAATCCGCAAGCCCGTTGGGTCGGCATCAGCCTCGGCGTGGCCATGGCGGCCATCATTCTCATTGTGGGCTGGCAGGCGAATACTCGCGGAGAGATTTACGTCCTGTCAGCCGCTGTGGTCTGGATGCTGTTGATCCCGCCGGTCTCGTGGGCGCACTACTTCATGCTGCTGTTGCTGCCGTTGACGGCCCTGGTCGCGGCGGCCACGGCCCGTGAGGCCGAACTCGCTCGGCAAATCGCGCGGATATCGCTCGTACTCTTCGCGATCCTGGCGCTGGCGTTGGCTGGTAGCCGCGCGGCACAGGGTTACGGCCCGCTCTGCTGGGGGACGCTGGTGCTTTGGGTTGCCTCGGTGGTTTGCGCCCGGGCCGGTCGCACTTCTTCAATCCATCGCGAGTAGTACGGGAAATCCCCCCGTTCCGCGGTGGGCCGAAACTTCCAACGGCGGTAAAACCACAGCCAACGCTCGGGTTCCCGCCGGATCAACTCCTCGCAATACCGCAGACATTGCTGGCTCGTGACCCGCAAATCCGCCTCCTCATCGCCCGTGGTCGCACACGGAATCTCGGGCCCATAGACAACACGAACTCGTCCATCCGGGAGCGGATGCGCCACGGTACCGATAATCGCCGCACCCGTATGCTTGGCCAGCGCCGCCGGTCCCGAGAACCCAAACACTGGTTTCCCGAAGAAATCCAGCCAGATCCCGCCGCGGCTGGGCACGGCGTTCAGGTCGATCAGCAACGCGACGCACTCCCCGCGCTTCAGCGCCTTGAGCAGCTTCGTCATTGCGTGGCGTTGCAGAATGATATGGTTGAGTCCATGGCCGCGCAGGCGCTCGAAAATGTGGGTCAGGTGGGGATTGCGAAGTTGCTCCATCACGATGGTCATGGGGAACCCTAGGAGCGCCATCGAGACCCCGAGTAATTCCCACTCGCCGAAATGGAATGCAACAAATACGATGCCCTTGCCGCGTGCGCGTGCGGCCTCGGCCATCCGCAAATTGTCGGGATCAATTTCGACAACCTGGTTGAGTGTTTCCGGGTTCAGTTGTTTGGTCCAAAACAGCCCGAGGAAACTGCGGGCAAAGTTCTGGAAGGCCGCGCGGGCGATCCGCCGCTTGTCCTCTGGGGATTTGGTCGACCCAAAGGCGATATCCAGATTGGTCAGCGCGATGCGCCGGTCGCTCGCCGCCACATGAAACGCGATCCAGCCGATTCCGTTCGCGATGCGAACCAGCATTTTCCTAGACAGCAGGGGAACGGTCGCCGCCAGCACCTCCAGAACGAGGGCTTCGAGGCGATAACGGAAGCGTTTCCACAGCGAGGGAGTCTTTTGTCGATTGCTCACATTATTCCTTGGCCGATTCGGATACCGGTCGTGCCCGACGGACCCGGTTCAGTTGTCCCGGCCGCATCGGTTCGGCGAGCTTCAGCACGAGTCGCAGAAGATCTTTGTCGGCCGGTGTCAATCGTGTATGGCCACGGTAGGCCAGAAAAAACCGCAAGCGCTCGCTCCGCCGAAAAAACCATGGCGCGGGAGAATCCAGCGTCGCCAGATCTTTCGCCCGGCCAGCTGATTCTCCCCACGATTTCCAGAGGCGTCCCTTGTGGGAGTCGATCAGGAAAAAGTGCGCCAACGACGTTCCGCTCAGAAGAATGTTCCGCCAAAAGTAATCATGATGCACAAAACGATGTTCGTGCATGCGGCGAGTGTAATCGGCCAGCGCCAGCGCAAGTTCTTCTTGCTGTCGTCGTCGCTCGGACGGCGAGAGTGTCGGCAACACGTCGCGGATGAGCAGGTCCAGCGACAAGGGGGCAGGGACGCCTTCGCTGATAAGAAAAGATCGGTGCAGCCAACCACCGTGTCGTTCCTCGCCGTACGCCACCGCCGACGGGGCATCGAGTCCCCACTCTCGCAGTCGGGCCAGATTCTCATATTCGCGCCGCGCCTTGGATGTCCCGAAGAACGTCCCCCGATAAAACCCGCTCCATCGAAGTTTGGAAGTCGGATACCAGTACTTCTTGATGTACAGGACGTGGTTCTGCCCCGCGTCGCGAAACTCGACCCGCCGGAGTTCGGTGGCCGTACCGCCTATGAGGATCGTGCCGTCACGGAACCGGTACACAGCGTCCACGGTGAGCAGCCCGCGCTGGCGCAATCGCTCCTGCCACTCGGGCGCAATCGTCACATTCTCACGGGAAGCCATCTCATGGACCAGTTTCCGAATGGCGCATCGGTTTGTCCAACTAAAACTCGCCGGCCGACGGGAGGTGGCCACGAAATAGATTTGAGAAACAGCGCCGCTCTGATTAGTCTCAACACAACCATGGCGGGCAAACACAAGCGAATCGGCATACTCGGGGGGACGTTCAACCCGATCCATCTCGGCCATCTCCTGGTCGCGCAGGATGCCCTGGAGCAAATGGCTTTGGACCGCGTGAAATTCATCCCGTCGGCGACTCCCCCGCACAAGACCGCGGAGACACTGGCCACCGAGCGCGACCGCCTACAGATGATCCGGTTGGCGATCCGCGGCAATGACCGGTTCGAAGTGGACGACATCGAAATCCGGCGCGGCGGCAAATCATACTCGGTGGACACATTGGTGGAGCTGCGACGGCGGGATCCAAAAGCCGACTTCTACTTCATCATCGGTGCGGATTCCCTGCGCGAACTACATCTGTGGCGCGAGACCCAACGGGTGGTCAGGTTGTGCACGTTTGTCACCGTGCCCCGGCCGGGCTTCGAGGCCAGGCCGGTGGTGGATCGACGGCTTGATGCGGCCTCGCGAAAACGGCTCCGTCAGCACGTGTTGCGGGGGCATCCCTGTGACATCGCCTCGCGGGAGATTCGCTCGCGAGTTGCCAGCGGGCGTTCCATACGCTATCTTGTACCTGATGCGGTTACCGAATATATCCGGAGGCAAAGGCTCTATCAGTGAAGGGCATTAGCGGGCTCGCCTCCGAAAAACTTGCCAAACTCTGCCGCGAAATCGCCCTCGACAAGAAGGCCGAGGACGCCATGATTCTTGACGTGCGCGGCATTTCGAATGTGGCCGACTTCTTCGTCATTTGCACCGGCACGTCCGAGCCGCATCTCAAAGCCATTGCCGACGAAATCGCCCGCCGCCTGCGCGACGAGGGAATCCGGCCGCTGCATCGCGACGGGTTTCCCCCCAGCCGCTGGATCGTCATGGATTATAATGACGTGTTGATTCACATCTTCCACCCCGAACTCCGCCAGCGCTACAGCCTCGAAGACCTCTGGGGCGACGCCAAACGCGTAAAGTAAGCTTGTTGCGCGGACAAAGCCGTCGACCGCGACATTTGCCACTCGGCCCCGCTCTTATTCATGAATCGTGGGAATTAGTAAAGTCCGAGCCGCTTCTTGCCGTCGTCCGTGATCATGCTCTGGTTCCAGGGCGGGTCCCACACGATATCGACGTTGGCTTCTTCGACGCCCGGCACTTCCAGCAACCGATCCCGCACTTGCGCGGCGATGGCCGGGCCCATGCCGCAGCCCATTGCGGTAAGGGTCATCTTCACATCGACGTGGCTTCGCGACGAGGGAAGGGCCGAGGACTTGACGTCGTAGATCAAGCCCAGATCGACAACGTTGCAGGGAATCTCAGGGTCGTAACACAATTTCATCGCTTCCCACAGCGCCTTTTCGTCGGCTGGCGCGGCAGGTTTCTCATCGGCGGCAGACGAACCGGCTATCGGCGCGGCAACGGGCACCCCATCCTTGAGTAACGCGTCCAGATTGCGTCCCGCCACCTGCACGAGGCCGAGCGTGGATACCTGTAGCGTGACGTTGCCGCCGAGCGTCTGGCCAACGTATGCAGGCGTGCCCTTGGGCACTACGATCCGCGCGCCGCTGGGAATTTGCGTCGCTTCGCAGTCCCTGCCGAACTGGACCTCGTCCGATACATGAAGGGTTTCAATGCCGCTCGCCATAAGCTGTCACTCCTCTGTGAAATGTGTCCTCTGTGCCATTGCCATCGTTACCTTAATCGTGCTCGATGAACCTGTCGAGTGCGTTTCGTCACATCTGTTCGATGACGTCGATGCCCAAAAGATTCAGGCCGCGTTTGATGACATCCGCTGTCAGCCGACAGAGCAGGAGGCGCGACGAACGCGTCGGTTCTTCGGACTGCAAGACGGGACAGTTCTCGTAGAACGTGCTGAACTTGTTCGCGAGGTCGTACAGGTAACTGGTGAGCCAATTCGGTTTGTCGTCCTCGGCGACCGCATGCAGCGTTTCCGGGAATCGCAGGATGTGCTTGGCTAAATCCAGTTCGGCGACGTGTTCGAGCGTGATCGGTGTCACATTGGTCGTCGCTGCGCCGGCCTTGCGGAAAATGCTCTGCACGCGAACATATGCGTACTGCATGTAGGGAGCAGTATTGCCCGTCATCGCCAGCATCTTCGACCAGCTGAACACATAGTCGGTCGTGCGGTTCTGCGACAGGTCGGCATATTTGATGGCCCCGATCCCGACAGCCCGGGCGACTTCTTTACGGGTTTCGGCGGGCAATTCCGGATTCTTTTCCGTCACCACCGCCAACGCCCGTTCTTCCGCTTCGTCGAGAAGTTGAGTGAGTTTCACCGGCGCGCCCTCTCGGGTCTTGAGCGGCTTGCCGTCTTCGCCGAGGATCGAGCCGAAATAGACATGGCGCAGGTCGGGAACGTCCTTCAGCCATTTCCGGGCCGCAGCAAAAACCTGCTTGAAATGCAACTGCTGCCGGGCATCCGTCACATAGACGATCTCGTCCGGGTGCCATTCGTCGATGCGGGACTTCAACGTCGCCATATCGGTCGTGCCATACAGAAACGCTCCGTCGGCTTTCTGGATGATCAACGGCGCGGTGTTCTTCAGTTCGGGATTTTCCTCGAAGAAGATGCAGAGGGCGCGCTCACTTTCCCGAGCAATCCCAGCCCGTCGCAACTCTTCGACGACACCGGCCAACATGGGATTGTAGGAACTTTCGCCACGAGTGTAATCGAACTTCACACCGAGGCGGTGGTATGTGTTATCGAACTCCCGCATCGAAAGAAGGTTGATCGTCCTGTAGATCTCCTCGTTCTCTTTGTCGCCCCGCTGCAATTTGACCAACTCGGCCTTCGCTTCGTCGCGCAACTCCTCTCGTCCGTTGACGTACTTGTAGAGCCGTTCCAGTTCGGCAATGGGATCCTTCTTCAACGCCGCATCATCCCGAAACTGTTTCCAGCCGAGAATGAGCATGCCGAATTGCGTGCCCCAGTCGCCAATGTGGTTGTCGGTAATGACGCGGTGGCCGAGGAACCGCATCACGCGTGCGAGGCAGTCGCCAATAATGGTCGAGCGGATGTGCCCTACGTGCATCGGTTTCGCGACGTTCGGTGAACTGAAATCGATCACGACCGTTTTCGGCGTTGTCACGACCGGCACGCCGAGACGCTCATCCTTCGCCGCGGCAGCGATTTGCCCGGTGACGAACGATGGTTTCAACCGGAAGTTGATGAAGCCGGCGCCGGCAACCGTGGGCGGTTCGCTAACCTCTGACACCTGAAGTTGCGCGATGACCTTGTCCGCCAGCGCGCGTGGGTTCTGTCCGAGACGTTTCGCGACGGCCATGATGCCGTTGGCCTGGTAATCGCCGAATTTGGGGTCGGCGCACGGTCGGATCATCGCGGGTCCCGCGTGGTCGGGACCGACGGCGGAGCGCAACGCTTGTTCGACAGCGTCGGCGATGATTTCGGGAGCGGATGCCATGAGGGCAGAGCTTAAGATGCGGAACGAAAGATGGCGAGAATTTCTTCGGCAGAGCGTGACACCGCTGGCGAGACGGTACATTCGGAAAGCCGCGACGAGAGGGGGGTGGAAGTCAGAGGGTCGTAGACATCAGGGTCGTATGTACATCCTCGTAAGCGTGTCGTGCGAACTGGTAACAGAAATCTGATCGAAGAGCGCTCGGTCAGCTGACTTTCGGCAAGGATAAAAAGCCGAAGGATACGAACGAGTAGTAAAGTACCCAGTACAGGTTGACTGCCAGTCCAATCTTCTCGTGAGGCCCCTTATCCTTGCTGCGGATGAGATAAATGAGTGCCCACAGAGTCAAACCGAACATGAGCAGCATCTGTATGAGACGCATGATCTGATAATGTCTGAACCCGATTGGGTCGTATGGGTGGGAATGTCCAAATATCAACATAAACAAAACTCCTTGAATCTGGAAGTACAGAGAAAAGAAAACTCCAGCCCATGTGGCGAAAATTCGCATTGCTGTCTCCTTCGCGCTCAACGGCGGCTCGTACGGGGTGGTTCGATAGGAAGGCTAGAGCCACCGCTACGGTCTGTCAATTGCATTCCCAACCAGCGAAGCAGGTGCTTTGATACCGCGCATGTGGAAGTCAGAAGGTTGTGGTCGCCGGTTGCGAGAGCACGAGAGCGCTAGTGTCTCGTAATGCTGATGAGGCTATTGGGTGATGGGAAAACCCGGCTGAGTCCTTTGATGTCTGTTCACGCGGCGGACCGGAAGATGGCGAGGATTTCTTCGGCGGACTGCGGGGCTTCCAGCTTCTGGCGGTTGTCCTTGTTGCTCAAAAAGCGCGCGACGGTCGAGAGCAACAACAGGTGTTTCTGAAATTGTCCCTGGGGCGTGAGAAACAACAGGCACAGGGTGACGGGTTGGTTGTCGAGCGCCTGGAAATCGACGCCCGGGGCGACGCGCCCGAACACCGCAACGACATCCTGAATACACCCCACGCTCGCGTGGGGCAGGGCGATCCCATAACCGATCCCGGTGCTCTTGCTCGTTTCGCGGTCCTTGACGGCTTTGCGCACCGTCTCCCAGTCTTCCGTACGGATCTTGTGCGTCCGCACCAGGACGTCAATGAGTTGATCGATTACGGCCCAGCGGTCCGCGGCGGCGAGGCGCGGGACGATTTGCTCCACACTCAGGATTTCCGTCAGATTCATGTGTCGTATCGCGAACCGCGTCAGTGATGCTGTATATGTCGGACGAAAGCGACGGCATCATGCCACAACGCCCCCAGCTTGTCGAGAGTCCAACCGTAAGCGGTTCCGAGGTCGCCGCCCAGTGACCGCGCCAGCAGGCCGAACGTCACCGCGCGCGACAACGCCGCAATCGCCAGGGCCATGATCAGCAAATTCATGCCGTAAATGATCACGGCAGACAACACGACGCCTTGCGATTGCACATCCGGCTGTTTGACCGTCAGGAGCATCATCAGGGTGAAGGTGATGTGAAAGCTCCAGCCGAGTCCCACGAGGAAGAACAATACCCACAGGTACGCGGCGAGATTCCAAATGGCGTACGCCAGGAAAAACGCGATCATGAACAGCATGGCATAGAACGGGAAAAAATACGGCGCCAACGCGATGAACCAGTTGGTCTTGCTCGTGCGCACCTGTCCGCCGGTCTTCTTGACCTTCAAGCCGCTGACCCGGGCGCCCATCATCAGCGCCCAGATGGCGTGGGTCAATTCATGGCCGAGGACATAGGTGCGCATCGGCTTGGGCAGGAAGGCGAACACGGCCAGCCAGAGCGCGTAGCCGCCGGCAAAGGCCCACAACGCGGAGCTGCTCATCGCATTCGGGGAGAAGGAGAGCTGCAGGGCCAACCGCCACGCCGTCATCGTGAGCGCGCCGCAGGCGGGCAGTAGGAGAAGGCCCAGGAAGAACTTCAGGAGCCGCACGATTTTCCCCGTTGACTTTTGCGGTTCGGGACGTAAGATGACGCGCCACTCAAGCAACCAGGACGCAATAGATTCATCGGATTATTTATCATGGCCAATACACGTTCCGCAGCGAAACAGGCGCGCGCCAGCGTTCGTAAACAAACGCACAACAAATCGATTAAAACCCGACTGCACACGCTGGAAAAGAAATTTCTCGCGGCGGTTTCCGCCAAGAAGGCGGAGGACGCCAGCGCGCTGTATCGCCTGCTGAACTCCGCGTTGGACAAGGCGGCCAAGACCCGCGTGATCCATCGCAATAACGCCTCGCGCAAGAAATCCCGGTTGTCAGCCCGCCTGAAAGCGGCGGCGGCATAGATCTCGGTTCCGACCGGCGAGGAATCGAGCGTCAACCTACCAACTCTCCACGAGCAGGCCGGCGACTCGCTTCGCAATGTCGTCGGCCAGCAATGGTAATGCCTGCATCTCCGCGCTTTGCTGGTCCTCGCCGATCAACACGTCGGATTTGCCCTCGACCTCGGTGGGCCTGAGCACCGTCTCCCCGGTCCGACGATCCCGGGCCTCGACGCGGACCGTGATGGAAATCCGGTACTCGCGGGGCACGCCCGTGTCCGAGCGCAACGACCGCAGCGCGACGCGATCGTACCGGAATATGGTGCCGGTGAGGACCACATCAGCCCGCGACCGGGGCTCGATTTGCAGGGAACCATCCTGCTGGAGTCGCTGAATGATGGCATTGCTGATCTGAGCTTCGAGTTGCGGGCGGAGGGTCTCATTGCGGAACATCGGCACGGCTATGGAATGGAAGCTCGTTTTGGTGACCGGGCCGACGTGATAGCCGGCGCAACCGACGAGAAAGCTGGAAACCAGCAGCAGCGGTATCGCCGGGATGACGTGGACCATTCGGCCTCGACGACACGACCGCAGGCAGGGACGCCTGCGCCACCCATCAGGCGCGGGGCCACTCATGGCGTGGCAGTCTTCTCGGCGACCAATGGCGTGAGCGAAGCGACTTTCCCCTTCGCCTGGGTCGCCCAATCGGACTCGGGGTTCTTTTCGATCACGTCGTTGTAGTAAATCAGCGCCGACTTGTAGAAGTGGTTCTTTTCGTAGAACTCGCCGATGTGGAACAACCCGCGGGCCTGCTCCACCTTCAACTCGGTGCGATACTTCTCGGCCACCGGCACCTTGTCGCTCTGCGGGTAGCGAAAGATGAAATCCGTGAACGCCGCGATCGCCTGGTTCGCCGAGTTCTGGTCGTATTCGGCGCGGGCCGACTCTTTCTTGTATTCCCAGCCAATCTGGAATTGGGCCGCTTCCGCCTGAGGATGTTTCGGATAGCGTTCCATCAGTTTCTCATAGGCGTGGACGGCGGAGAGATAATCGCGCTCTTTCTCGTAGACCAGGCCGATACGAAACTGGGCGTCGATCGCCACGGGACTGTACGGGCCGTTCTTGACGACCGCTTCATAAACCTCCACCGCGCGCTCCATGGACGGGAACCAACGGACGCCCCAGGCTTTTTGCCGCTCGCCGGCGAGGAACAGGTTGGCGATCTCAAACTCGCGTTGCAGCACTTCATCGAAATGCGGCGTATTCGGGTGTTTCTTGATGAGTTCCTGGTACGTTTGGAACGCCTTGTAATGATAGCCGATAGCGCCGTAGCACTCCGCCAACCCCATCCGCGCTTCCTCCGTTGAGGACGAGAGCGGCCAGTGCTCGATAACCCGGCGATAGGCCGGGATCGCGTTGCGATACCGCTTCTTGGCCTCCAGATTCTGACCGATTTTGAGCTGGTCAGTTGGGGTTGCGCCGACCGGCACCCCTTCGTGCACCCAGCTCCAGCCCTCGCCCCTGGTCCAGACCAATGGCGCCGGGCAATTGACCGGCATCAGGAAAGCAAACGCCAACACGCCCAGGAGAGCGACGACGAGTTTCTTGTGACGGTTCATCAGGATTCGCCGCGCAGGCTACTACAACGCCCCGTCACCGTCAAGCAAGGCACTCCACAGCGCGAAGGCCCGGACATTCGGTGTCGGAGCGGGAAAACCGGTGCCAAGGGTCTGGGATCCAACGCTGGACTGGACAAGGGAACGTCGGGCGTGCGATATGTCCCCGCACATGGGCACCGGCCTGCACATCCGCCCCTACGAACCGCGCGACCGCGCCGCGGTGCGCCAAATCTGCGCTGACACGGCCGATGCCGGCCAGCCCGTCGAGCGTTTCTTTCCCGACCGGGAGGTCATTGCGGATTTGCTCACGAATTACTATACGGAATTCGAGCCGCAATCCGCGTTTGTCGCCGACAACGGCAGCGGAGCGGTCGGCTACCTCACGGGATGCCTCAATACAAAGCGATTCGTGCGCGTGGAAACATGGCGCATTGCGCCGGTGGTGTTCGTGAAGGCGCTGGTGCGCGGAACGCTGTGGCACCCGCAGACGCTTCGCCTGTTCCGCGCGAATATCGGGATGTGGCTGACGAGCGGGATATCGAGCCGGCCCGATCCTGCATGAATACCCGGCCCATCTGCATATCAATCTTCAGGATGGCTTCCGCGGGCAACACGTCGGGCGCCGCCTGGTCGAGGCGTTCTTCGAGCGCGCACGCGGCGCGGGGGTGCGCGGTGTTCACGCCGGCGTAAGCGCGAACAATCCCCGAGCCTGCCATTTCTTCGAAGAGTTGGGGTTCATCGAGATCCATCGGGAGCCGCGGTTTCGAAGCCCGGATGGATCGGGCGCCATCCTCTACACGATTATCTATGCGCGGTCGCTGGATTGACCGACCGTGGTCGCGACGGCGCGAGCATTTTACTTGAGCAAGCTGGTGGCAGGCCGCTATGATGCGCCGCTCGGATATGAGGCGACGACACCAACAAATTTGACGTCTCGTATGTGGCGCATCTGGCCCGGATGCACCTGACGGATCGCTGAGAAAGAAAAGATCTCCGCGCAACTCAAGGACATCCTGGCCTATGTCGCCAAGCTGAACGAGTTGGATGTTTCGAAGCGTCGAACCGACGGCCCACGCGAATCCGCTCATCAATGTCCTCCGCAAGGACGAAGTGCAGCCGTCCATCGACCGCGACAAGGTCCTCAAGAACGCCCCCGAACAGGCCCGCAACCTGTTCATCGTCCCCAAGATCGTGGAATGAGCCTCCACACACTGACCATTCATGAACTCCGCGAGAAGCTGCGGCGCGGCGACGTTTCCGCCCGCGAAGCGACGCAAGCGCTGCTCGACCGTATTCAGGCCGTTGACGGCAAATTGAAGGCGTACTTGTGGTTGAATGCCGAGGACGCGTTGGCCCAGGCCGATGCCATCGACCGCAGCGGCATCGCCAAGAACGGCAAACTTCTCGGCGGCGTGCCGATCGCGATCAAGGACTGTGATCAATGTCGAGGGACAACCCTGCACCTGCGCGTCCAAGATTCTCAAGGGATACACGTCGGTCTACGACGCGTTTGTCGTGCAACGATTGCGCGACGCCGGGGCGATTCTTCTTGGACGCACCAACATGGACGAGTTCGCCATGGGTAGCTCGACGGAGAATTCGAGCTGGGGCGTCACGCGCAATCCATGGGATCTGGAACGTATTCCCGGCGGCTCCAGCGGCGGCAGCGCGGCGGCGGTGGCTGCGGATGAGGCGTTCGCGGCGCTCGGCACCGACACCGGCGGATCGATTCGGCAACCGGCCTCGCTTTGCGGTTGCGTGGGGTTGAAGCCGACGTATGGACGAGTGTCGCGCTACGGGCTTGTCGCGTTCGCCTCGTCGCTCGACCAGATCGGGCCGTTCACCAAGGACGTGGCCGACAGCGCGCTGATGCTGCGCGTGCTGGCGGGTCATGATCGGCAGCGACTCGACGAGCGTGCCGCAGATCTGTGCCGGATTACACCGCGTCGTCGGCGACGGGCGTCAAGGGGCTGCGCATCGGTTTGCCGAAGGAGTATTTCATCGACGGGATGGACCGCGAAGTAGACGCGGCCGTGCGCGCGGCCATCAAGAAACTGCAGGACCTGGGCGCGGAAGTCGTGGAGATTTCACTGCCGCACACGGATTACGCGGTGGCGGTGTACTATTTGATCGCCACTGCGGAAGCCAGCGCGAACCTGGCGCGGTTCGATGGCGTGCGGTACGGGGCGCGTGTCGCGGGCGAAGACGTGATCGACATGTACGGCAAGACGCGGGGCGCGGGTTTCGGACCCGAGGTGAAGCGGCGCATCATTCTCGGCACCTACGCCCTGAGCGCGGGTTACTATGACGCGTACTATCTGCGCGCCCAGAAGGTGCGGACGCTGATCCGGCAGGATTTTGAGAAGGCGTTCGAGAAATGCGACGCCATCGTGACGCCCACGTCGCCCGAAGTGGCGTTCCGAATCGGGGAGAAGACCGATGACCCGCTGAAAATGTATCTCAGCGACATTTTTACCATCAGCGTGAACCTGGCAGGCATTTGCGGTGTGAGTCTGCCCTGCGGATTCACGAAGAGCCCGCGCCTGCCCATCGGATTGCAGGTGCTGGGCAAGCCGTTCGGGGAAGAGACGGTGATGCGCGTGGCCTACGCCTACGAACAGGCGACTGACTGGCACCAGCAAAGGCCGGGCTTGTAACATCATGCAATACGAAGCGGTCATCGGGTTGGAAGTTCATGTGCAGCTCAAGACGAAGAGCAAGATGTTCTGCGGCTGCGCGACGGAGTTTGGCGCGGAGCCGAACACGCACGTGTGTCCCGTGTGCCTCGGGTATCCCGGGCGTGTTGCCCGTGATGAATGAGGAGGCCGTGAGGAAGACCATCCTGACCGGGCTGATGATTGGCAGCGACGTGGCGCGGTTCAGCAAGTGGGACCGGAAGAACTACTTCTACCCGGACATGCCGAAGAACTACCAGATTTCGCAGTACGACCTGCCGCTGTGCGCGAAGGGTTCGGTGGAGATCAAGTTGGACGGCGGCGCAGACGAAGAAGATCGGCATTACCCGCGCGCACCTCGAAGAGGACGTGGCCAAGAACATTCATTTCGAGACCACCAGCGGGGTGGATTTCAACCGCGCCGGCACGCCCTTGATGGAGATCGTCAGCGAGCCGGATATGCGTTCGCCCGGACGAGGCGTTCGCCTATCTCACGGCGCTCAAGGAAATCCTTGTTAGCGGCGGGATCAGCGATTGCGACATGGAGAAGGGGCAGTTGCGGTGCGACTCGAACGTGTCCGTCCGTCCGGTGGGCCAGAAGGAATTCGGCGAAAAGGTCGAGATCAAGAACATGAACACGATTTCCGGTGTCCGCCGGGCGCTGGCGTACGAAATCCAGCGGCAAACCGCGGCGTTGCAGAAGGGGGAGAAGGTTTCCCAGGAAACACGGCGATGGGACGACGCGACCGGCAAGACATCGGTGATGCGCACGAAGGAATACGCGCATGACTACCGGTATTTTCCCGAGCCCGACCTGATGCCCGTGGTCGTGAGCGAGGATATGATCGCCGAGTTGCGGAAGCTGTTGCCGGAGCTTCCGGAAGCGAAGCGGCAACGGTTCGTCAAACAGTACGGCCTGCCGGAGTACGATGCCGGCGTGTTGGTCGCCAGCGGCACGTTGGCCGCGTTCTACGAGCAGGCGGCGCAGGGATCCAGGAATCCCAAGGCGATTTCGAACTGGGTGACCACCGAACTTCTGGGTAAACTGGCCGAGGCGAAGAGGACGATCGACGAATGCCCGATTCAGCCCGGGCAACTCTCGGAATTGGTTTCGCTGATCGAGAGCGGCCAGATCAGCGGCAAGATCGGGAAAGAAGTGTTCGCCGAGATGTTTGCCAGCGGTAAGGCCGCGTCGCTGGTCGTGAAGGAGAAGGGGTTGGTACAAGTTAGTGATACGGGATCGCTCGAGGGATTCGTGGAAGAAGCGATTGCCAAGAACCCCAAATCCGTGGCAGACTTCCGCGCGGGGAACGAAGCCGCGATCAATCACCTCAAGGGGCAGGTCATGAAACTGAGCAAGGGAAAAGCCAATCCGCAACTGGTCGGGGAGATCCTGCTCCGCAAACTGAAGGGGAGTTGAGGCGCATGCAACCCACGTACGGTTCGCAGGTTGTGCCGCTTGGCTTCTTGACGGGCAGGAGTGCAGGGGCTAATGTTAATTAATCAGATCGATGCGGTCTCGCGAGGAACATGCCGGCTCAAGATGAATATATAGTCGAGATACTGCGCGATCTCGGCTTCATCTCGCACGAAGACATCCTGAAGGCGAAGGAACGCGCCAAGACGGAGGCGGTGGGGCTTGTCGACGCGTTGATCGCGATGGGCCGGATCACGCACATGGATGTGTCCAAGGCACTGGCCAGCCAGTTCAACATGGACACGATCAATCTCGCCGAATACCGCGTTCCCGATGACGTCCTGGCGCTGGTCCCCAAGCACGTCGCCCGCCGGTACAAGGTGGTCCCCGTTTACAAGCACGACAACACCATCACGGTGGCCATCAGCGACCCGCTCGATGTCGATACGGTGGACAGTCTCCGCTATATCCTGCGCATGAACGTCGAGCCGGTCGTCGCGGCCAAGAACGACATCGAAGCGTCCATCACCCGCTATTACGGCAGCGCCGACGATACGGTGGAGAACATGCTGCAGGAAATCACCGAGGGTGAGATCGACCTCGGCTTGACGGGTGACAAGGCGACAGAGACCAAGATTGATGAAGTCGGTCGAGACCGACGCCGACGCGCCGATCATCAAGCTGGTCGGGTTGGTCATCATGGAGGCGTTCCGCAACCGGGCGAGCGATATTCACATCGAGCCACTGGAGAAGCGGCTCCGGGTGCGGTATCGGATCGACGGCGTGCTCCATGAAGTGGACAACCCGCCGAAGCGGTTGCAAGCGGCCATCATCGAGCCGGCTCAAGATCATGTCCAACATGAGCATCGCCGAGAAGCGCGTGCCGCAGGACGGCCGCATTCAATTGCCGGTGATGGGCAGGACCATCGACCTGCGCGTGTCGTGTCTGCCGACGAATC
The DNA here is from genome assembly GCA_963697575.1 of uncultured Acidobacteriota bacterium. Taxonomy (GTDB): domain Bacteria; phylum Acidobacteriota; class Terriglobia; order Acidiferrales; family UBA7541; genus Palsa-295. Next base: position 212,617 of record CAVOOP010000032.1, read on the forward strand.
ACGGCGAGAGCATCGTCATGCGTATTTTGGACAAGACCAGCCTGCTTGCTCGGGTTGGGCGACCTGGGCTTCTTCAGTGACGATCAGGGCACGATGGCCAAGATCATCGGCATGCCCGACGGCGTCTTTCTGGTCACCGGTCCAACCGGGTCAGGCAAGACGACCACGTTGTACGCCTGCTTGAACGAGATCAACAAGCCCGACCGCAAAATCATTACGGTGGAAGATCCTGTCGAATACCAGTTGAACGGCATCAATCAGGTACAGGTCAATGCCGACATCAACCTGACGTTTGCGGCCGCGTTGCGTTCGATTCTTCGTCAGGCGCCGAACATCGTGATGATTGGTGAAATCCGCGATTTGGAGACGGCGAATATCGCCGTCCAGGCGGCGTTGACAGGACATTTGGTGTTCTCGACACTGCACACGAACGACGCTCCTTCGGCGGTGGCGCGTATTGTGGACATGGGCGTGAAGCCGTTCCTGGTGGCGTCCGCGGTGCGCGCGATCATGGCCCAACGGCTGGTCCGCAAAGTCTGCGCGAAGTGCCGGCAACCGTATACGCCGACGGACTATGAGATGAAGACGTTGAAGCTGAATCCGGACGAGATGAAGAACGCGGTGATCGTCCGCGGGACGGGCTGCAACGAATGCTCCCGCACGGGGTATCGCGGCCGGATGGGCATTTACGAGATTTTCCAGGTCACCGAAGACGTGCGGCAACTGATTTACGAGAAAGTGCCGTCGAATGTGATTCGCATACGGGCACGCGAGTTGGGCATGCGGACCTTGCGTGAGGACGGCATGCGGAAAATCATGGCGGGAATCACCACGCCCGAGGAAGTCATTTCAATTACCATGGGCGACTTGGATTAACGCGGGAACAGTCATCGGACGAAGAATCAAACGGAGATAGGCAGACTATGTCGGTGCAAATGGAAGACCTGTTGCAGGTGGTGGTGGATGAAAACGGCTCGGACTTGCATATTCGCGTGGGCGTGCCGCCGGTGATTCGATTACATGGCAGGCTGATCCACATGGACCTGCCCGTGCTGACCGCCGAGGACACGGAACGCCTGATGAAGTCGATCACCTCCGAATCACATATCCAGAAAGTCCGTGAGCAGGGGGGCACCGATTTTGGGTTTGCGTATGGTGACATGGCGCGGTTCCGGGTCAGCGTATTCAAGGAGCGTGGCAACTACGGTGTGGTGCTGCGGCAGATTCCCAACAAGCTGATGAGCCTCGAGCAAATCGGGTTGCCGCCGTCGGTGAAGGACCTGTTGTTTCGACCGCGCGGTCTGGTTCTGGTGACGGGTCCAACGGGTTCGGGCAAGACCACGACGTTGGCCTCAATGATCGACATCATCAACATGGAGGAGGACTGCCACATCATCACGGTCGAAGATCCCGATCGAATACTACCACCCGCACAAGAAGAGCATTGTCACGCAACGGGAAGTGGGCGTGGATGTGCCCGATTTTGCCGAAGCGTTGCGCCGCGGGTTGCGCCAGGACCCGGACGTTATTCTCGTCGGTGAAATGCGCGATTTGGAAACGATGGAAGCGGCCATTACGGCGGCGGAAACGGGGCACCTGGTGTTTGCGACGCTGCACACCACGGGCGCGGCGCGTACGGTCGACCGTATCGTGGACGCGTTTCCGACGGACCAGCAGGAACAGATTCGCACGCAGTTGGCCTCGTCGATCCTGGCGGTCATTTCGCAGGTGCTGCTGATCCGCGCGGACGGGAAGGGACGGGTGGCGTGTTTCGAGATCATGATTTCGACGCCGTCCATCCAGGCGTTGATTCGCGACAACAAGACGTTTCGGATCACGTCCGACATCCAGACGGGGGCGAAATACGGCATGGTAACGCTCGACTCGAACCTGATGGTCCTCTACGAGAGGGGTTGATCAGCTACGAGAATTTGATCACGATCGCGCAGGATCCGACGTCGATTGTCGCGAAATTGCAAGCGGAAGGAGGTCGAAAGTAGGTCATGTTCGAAGGCGAGAGTGCCATCCTGTCCGAGTTGGTCCGCGAGCGCAACCTGCTCACTCCGGAGCAGTTCCGGGAAATTGAGGAGGAACACGAGCGGACGGGCAAGTCGCTCTCGCAGGTCATGATTGATTTCAGCTTGATCACCGAAGAGCAGTTGTTGCGGGCGGTGGCCGAGCACTTGAATCTGGAGTACCTGAATCTCGACGACATCGATCTCGACCAGGCGGTGTTGCGATCCATACCGTCCAGCGTGGCGCGGATGTACGGGGCGGTGCCCGTGTCGGTCAATGGAAACACGGTGACGGTGGCGGTGATGGATCCGTACAATCCCCAGCTTGTCGGCGAGCTTTCGTTCATCCTCGGCAAGGACGTGCAAGTGGCCGTGGCGCCCTCGAAGCAAATCCAGACGGCGATTGAGCGGTACTTTGGCGAGGACAGTGAGTCGCTCAAGGATGTGCTGACGGACATGGAGGACCAGCTCACGTCGGCGGAAGCCGTCGAATCGGCGACGAAGACGGGTGGGACGGCGGCCCTGGAGGAGTTGGCCAGCCAGGCCCCGATCGTGCGTTTTGTGAACGTGATCATGCTCAAAGCGATTCAGGATCGGGCCAGTGACATTCATTTTGAGCCCTTTGAAGACGAATTCAAGATTCGGTACCGCGTGGACGGCGCCTTGTATGAAATGGCGCCGCCACCCAAACATCTGGCCTTGCCCATCATCTCGCGCGTGAAAATCATGTCCGCGTTGAACATTGCGGAGCGTCGCCTGCCGCAGGACGGACGTATTCAATTGAACATCGGTGGCAAACAAATTGACTTGCGCGTTTCGACGCTGCCGACGCAGTTCGGCGAATCGGTGGTGTTACGCGTGCTGGACCGCTCGGTGGTAAACCTGGAGATGGAAAGCCTGGGGATGCCAACGGAGATTTTCGACCGGACCAAAGAAGTCATCAAGGTGCCGAACGGCATTTTTATTGTGACGGGACCCACCGGCTCGGGCAAGACCACGACGCTGTATTCCTGTCTCAAACGAATCAATACGGTCGACCTGAAATTGTTGACGGCCGAAGACCCCGTGGAATACGACATTGAGGGGATCATGCAAGTGCCGATCAACGAGGCGATCGGGCTGACGTTTGCCCGCGCGCTGCGATCGTTTCTCCGCCAGGACCCGGACATTATCATGGTGGGTGAAATGCGCGATCTGGAAACCGCCCAAATCTCCATTCAAGCCTCGCTGACGGGTCACCTGGTCTTTACGACCCTGCACACCAACGATGCTCCCGGCGCGGTTACCCGGATGATCGACATGGGAGTGGAGCCATTCCTGATCAGCTCCACGTTGCAGGCGGTGCTCGCGCAGCGGCTGGTGAGGAGCGCGTGCAAGAAGTGCAAGGTGGCCTACGAACCCAGTGAAACGGTCCTGACGCAACTGGGACTGACGAAAGAAGACACGGCGGGTCGGCCATTTTATTACGGGAAGGGTTGCATGGAGTGCAACGAAACCGGGTACCGGGGCCGCAAGGGATTGTTTGAATTGCTGGTCGTTGCGGAACCGATTCGCGAATTAATCAACATGCGGTCGCCGGCGGGTGTCATTCGCGCGCGGGCGCTGGAATTGGGAATGAGAACCTTGCGTGAGGATGGGATTCGCAGTATTCTGGATGGGGAGACGACCGTTGAGGAAGTGCTCAAGTACACATAACGGTGCCGGTGCCCACCCGGGAGTGGGTGACAGACGCGGAGGATGGCTATGGCAAAGTTCAGCTATGTAGCGTTGGATTCACGGGGTAAGGAAATCACCGGCGTACTGGAAAGCGAAAGCACCACCGCGGCCGTTAGCCGTATCCGGGAGATGGGCTACTTTCCCACCAATGTTGCGGAGGCGGACAAGGCGGCGACCAAGAAGGGTGCGAAAACTGCTGCTCCTGCGGCGCCGGCCGGTGGCAAAGCGGGTGGCAAGAAGGGTCTCGGATCGCTCGATCTGAAGTTTCTCAGCACCGGCAGGGTCAAGTCGAAGGTATTGACGGCCTTCACGCGGCAATTGGCGACCCTGATCGACGCGGGCTTGCCGCTTCTGCGCGGCCTGGATGTGCTCCGCAAGGGAGAGAAGAACCCCACCTTGAAACGGACGCTGATACAGCTTGCGGAAAGCGTGGAAGGCGGCAGCACGTTCAGCGAGGCCCTCGCCCAACATCCCAAAGTGTTCAACAAGTTGTATGTCAACATGGTTCGCGCCGGCGAGGCGGGCGGCGTGCTGGACGTCACACTTTCGCGACTGGCCGACTTTCAGGAAAAGGCCCAAAAAATCAAGAGCAAGGTTATTATCGGCCATGGTGTACCCGACGGTGGTCATCGTGGTTGCGTTGTCGATCGTCACGTTCCTGATGATCGTGGTCATCCCGAAGTTCCAGGAGATTTTTACCGATCTCCTGGAGGGCAAGTCATTGCCTCCGCTGACCTTGTTTGTACTGGGCTGCAGCAATATGGTGAAGAACCAGTTTCCGCTGGTGGCCGGGTGTATTGCCGCTATCTGGGTCTCGATCAAGCTGATCGGCAAGACGGTGAAGGGCCGGTACTACCTGGACAAGCTCAAGCTGAACGCCCCGATCTTTGGGCAACTGATTCGCAAGGTTGGCATTGCCCGATTTACGCGCACACTGGGCACGCTGATCTCGAGCGGCGTCCCCATTTTGCAAGCGCTCAACATTGTGCGTGACACTTCGGGGAACGCCGTGATCGCCAAGGCGGTTTCCCAGATTCACGATTCGGTGAAGGAAGGGGAACGCATCGTCCAGCCGCTGGAAGCCTCCGGAGTGTTCCCGGCCATGGTCGTTAGCATGGTGGATGTCGGCGAGGAAACGGGTGCGCTTCCGGACATGTTGATGAAGGTGGCGGACGTCTTCGATGATGAAGTCGACAACGCTGTGGGCGCCATCACGTCATTGCTGGAACCCGTGATGATTGTCATTCTGGCAGTGATCGTGGGGACCATCGTCATCGCGATGTTCCTGCCATTGATCAACGTCATCTCGCAATTGAGTGGTTAGCGATTCATGGGGGGATTCGAGCGCGGGCGGCGATCCGTCAAACACCGGATCGCCGCTTTATTTTCCGGCAAACAGATCCGGTTCGCCAGATGAGGGAGAGTGTTCAAACCGGGCCAACAGGGATTTGAAACCACAACGACGGTATATCACGGCCAGGGCTGTCGCGTCGGGGGACTGGACTTTCAGGCTTTCCAAGCCGAGCGAGAAGGGAAGATCCGACTGGAGTCTGATGAGCTGCCGGTTGATCTGAAGTCTTTCCGCCGAGGCGACCAGGCTGTCACGCAGTTTTGGTTTCGCGATGTCGGCGACGTGGGCCAGCAAGTTGTCCAGGCTGCCGTAGCTTTGCAACAATTGGGCCGCGGTCTTCTCGCCTACGCCCGGCGCGCCCGGAATGTTATCCACGGAGTCACCCAGCAGGCTGAGAAAATCGACCATTTGTTCCGGTGAGACACCGTATCGTTTCCTAACGCCGTCGGGATCGACGATGGTGCTTTCCTTTCCATCCGGGCGAAGGAGGCGGATGCGGGGACCCACAAGCTGCATGAAATCCTTGTCGTTACTGGCGATCAGGACCTGATGGTCGGCGCGCGAGGCGGAGATTGCCAGGGTGGCGATAATGTCGTCGGCTTCCTCGCCCTCAGCCTCAACGAGGGGAACGCGCATGGCCTCCAGCATGTCCCGAATGACAGGAAGTTGGCGATCGAGGTCAGGCGGCGTGGGCGGTCGCTGTGCCTTGTACGAGGGCAGCAGAGTCAGGCGTTTATGGGGTGCGCCGAGGTCGAATACGGCGGCGTGATGCGAGGGTGTATGGTCGGTAGCCATCTTCTGGAGCATCTTGGCCAGGCCATAGATGGCGTTGACAGGTCGACCGTCGGGCCCCGAGAGGGAGCGGATGGCGTAAAACGCGCGGTAAATCAGGGAGTACGCGTCGTAAAGGAGTACGGTAGCAGCCATTGCGCAACGAACGTAGCACGCCGACAGAAACAAAACAATCCAGCCCCTTGGGGGCATTGGTACGTTTTGCGGTCTTCTCTACGGGTGTGAGGGATTCTTCTCGGATTCGGCGGTGGGATGCCAAATGAGATTACCATTCGGTCCCACACCCGTTGTGAACGGAAACGATTCGGTTCGGTTCCAAAACACAAGAGAGGGGCGATATCTCATCCAGACGACTATATCCGCACCAACGATTCGGGCCGATGGCTTAAAGACCATGCTCGTCAACGGAACAGTTGCGGTAGTGGTTTCGCCCGGCCGCATGACCTCAATTTCCGGATGCGACACAATCGAGAATTTTCCCAGGAAACCGCCATCGGCTGACCACTCCTTATCTATGCGTCCGAATATCTGGAGGCGGTGCACAGGCAACGCGCTTTCGTTTTTCACAACGAACGTTGCCGTAAACGGGTCAGACGGATTCAACGGAGCATTGGCGGTCACAGACATCCTGGGCATGACTGTATAGACGGCAGAAAGAACACCGAGGATTACACCGGATGCGACAACGCCACTGCAAAACCGCTTTGGCGCACGATACCATCTCGCCGGTGTCGAGGGTCTTACAGGGATTGGCCTTGCAGGTTGCACACTTCTTCCGGGCGCTCGGGTGGCGCTTGGGGTTGTTTGGCCGGTTTACGCCGCTTGTATTTACCTTTGCTCAAGGAAGTCGGGCGATCACTCGCTCTATACTCCAAACGCGGTCAGCAACGCCAGCATCCGTTGCGGGTGTGCCTCGCAACCTCCAATGGACTCGGCAAATGTTGCCGTACATGTGTAGTGCAATGCGATTGCCGCTTCGTGGTTCTGGAGCTTCTTTGAGTGGGCGTTGGTCAACCGGGTAAAGAGATGCAGACTCATGCGCATCGTCAGACTTTGCCGTTCGACCTCTTGGCTGGCATGTTCAAAACGTACCAGCACTCGGGGGCGGAGCGACTTTAGTACCGCGCGCTGGTCGCCACCGGGAGCCGATGAACGGGATTGCCAGCCGGATCGATCAGGCGAGCCGTTACGAAGACCAGGAGGTTGAGCTTCGAGCGCTGCGTGACCTTGGACTGGAACAGGCGACCAACCAAGGGCAGGTCACCGAGAAACGGGACCTTGTCATCGATTCTTGCTCAGCTGTTCCGTAATCAAGCCTCCGAGAACGACGGTTTGGCCATCCCAAATCACGACGCTCGTGGTGAGGTTCTCGCTCTCAAAAAGGGGTTCTTCGATGTTGTTCATGGTGGTGACCACGTTGCCGGCGCCAGCCAGACAAACCGATGGGGCTGCCATAGTTGATAAACCCGAGAAATTGCGATACTTCGGGCGCGAGAGTCAGGTTGATCGTGTAGCCGTCGGCGCCAACCTCTGGTGTCACATTGAGAAGAACACCGATTTCACGGGTCTGGAACGAACTGGGAATCGACGGGGTAACCGCAACCGCGCCGCCGCCGGTCACGCCGCCACCAGAGGAGGTCGCTGTGGGTTGCGCCCACGATGTCGGGTAGATAAACTCCTGGACCGAGCGAATCTGCGCTTGTTGGCCGCTGACGGTTGTGATCTTGGGCGCGGAGAGTGTATCCGCGCTCGACTTTTGTGCCAGGGCGTTGATGACGACCTGGAACTGTGGATTGGTCAGAATACCTCGAATGGTCGCGATCGAACTCGATGGCGCAGATGAGCCTGTGCCAACGGCCGTGGGCAAGCCTCCGGCGGCCAGCAGGGAGGAGATGGCATTTCCTTGAATCGCGGAAACGCCCTGCAGACCAGAGGTTATGTCGTAGGATGAGCTGGAAGCCGCCCCGCTACCGGGAGGGAATGCTTCCGCGCCGCTGCCACCGGTAACGTCAAAGCTTCCCAGTGTTTTGGTGCCCATCTGCCAGTCAAACCCGAGTTCATCCAGGTCATTTTGGGACACTTGTACGAACTTGGCCTCGATCTCGATTTGGGACGGAATGAAGTTGTAGGCTGACAGCACGCGCTCAAAAATCTCAAGGTTCTCCGGCGTGTTGCGGATGATGATGGTGCTGGTCCGCTCATTATACACGAGGCTTGATCCCGGTGGGAAGGGAACCCCGGCGTTTCGAAAGGTGCTCTGCACCTCATTGGTGGCCACGGTGGCGGTAGTCGGCGCAGTACCCGAGCCGATGGAGCGGTACGATCCGACTGCGCCCGTGGGGGTGGCATTGGCGGTTCCGATCCCGGCGCCGGTGCTTGGGCCCTTAAACACGCCGGGCGTGACCGGATAGGAACGCGTGACCATCTCGCCCTCGGGGGCATCGAGGGGCAGTATAATCACCGCGCTGGACTCAATGCGGTACTTCAAACCGGCAAGGGTAGTCACGTATTTCAGGGCGTCAATCAGCGGAACATTGCGCAATGACAGGGTAATCTTCTGACCGAACGACTCGGGCGCCTCCCCCTGCGGTGCTTCTGTGGTGGTGGCTTCGGCGCCGCGGGCGGTCGGAGCTGCGGTAGCGGGAGTTGGCGCGGTCTTGGGCGACGGTCCCGCCATGCTGCTGCTCAAGACGATGTTGACGCCGACTTTCTCCGGGTCAAGGGTACGGCTTTCGTCACTCAAGAAAGTGATGACGTCGCTGACAACCGCCTCGCGATAGTTGACCTCGGGTATCACGATTTCGTTAAGCTTCTTGATAATGCTCTCTTGGCGGAGGGCATCGCGAACGATCGCACCAACATGTTCTTCGGACTTGGGGGGCTGCATCTCGCTGCTAATGGGCGGAGTCCATCGGTCGGACACTTCCCAGAGACGATGCACACGCGTTTCATCTTGAGCGCCCTCGGCGTAGTCGATGCGTTGCTTGTTCAGCGCCTTGAGCAGGACATGGGCGTCGGCATTGTACGGGTCCAGGATCAAAATCTGTTGCAAGCGGCTCTCCGCCTCATCGTACTGGCCGGAGTTCATGAGAATTTTGCCTTCACGGAACAGCTTTTTGATCTGATCCTTCTTGGCCACGAATTCGGGGGTCTGATCCAATGGCAACCCGGTGCGGTTTTCCGCGGTCACCTGCGATTCGGCCTGTTTGGTCTTGATGAGGATATTCTTTGCGGACTGGTTTTCCGGATCGTATTCGAGCGCTTTCCCGGCCAGGGCGTGGGCCTGGGCGATGTCGCCACTGTGAAATGCGGCGTCGGCGAGCCGCGTGTAGGAGTCCGTCAGCCCGTGAATCGCCCGATTGTAATCCACTTCGGTGGCGGGGGCACGGGGGATCAGCTTGATGCCTTGTTCGAGCTTGGCGACGGCTTCCGAGTACTTGCCGGCGTAGAAAAGTTTTTCGCCCTGGGCGAGCAGTTTTTCAGCAGCCAATTGGGCTTCCTGGCGGCGAACAAGTTCTTCCCGGGCGGCCTGTTCAGCAGTCGAAGAACCAGTAGCGGAGGGATCGGTGGGCGCAGCGCGCAGATCCACAGACGCAAAGAAACAGGCGCTGCTCGTGAGTAATACCAATACCATTCTTATCATATGACGATTCTCCGTTCCGTTCACGACTCGCCAGAGGCTCTGCGCACATCCCCCATCGCCGCAGACGAACCAGCCAGGTTGAACTACTTTCGCAAGTCAAACTACTGCTGGGAGTTGATAGTGTGCTGCTCCTGTGTTTGCGTGTCAACGATTTTCATCTGTTTGAGATTGGTGTCAATCTCAATGACTTTGTAGGTACCGCCCTTGCACGTAAACAATTGTCCCCGCCGATATTCACCCGGTTGCAGGTCGCCGGCGCAACGCACCTGGGCCACGGGTTCCTGGTCTTCGCTTTCGTTGCCGAGAACCAGAACGACGGGGTTATTTCCTTCGTGCTGCACCGTGAGTTCCGAAAGATCCTTGTCCCGTTTGGACCGAAAGGTCGGATCGTCGATGACGGTGGATTTTCTTTCGAACTTGGCAATCCGGTAACCGGTGTCCTCGTAATGATCCTTGATGATATCACCAATCGCCGGGATGAAGAAAGTCCGCGAGCGGAACTGGAAATTGATTTGGAAATTGTACCCGCCTGTGGTCGCATCATACGAATAGGCCATGAACAGCAGCTTGAACGGTTTGCGCACCACGCTGAGAAGCGTGACGGGAAACTCGGGCGCGGCGGGGTTGGTAGTCGGCCCGGTTGGCATGGATATTACCGGTCCGACCGGGATCGGGTTGAACGGTTCGACCGCAGACATTTGTCCACAACGGCGGTGCGGCCAGCGATTGGATGGCGTTGGAGTAGATCGCGATGGCGACGTGCGGGGTGGCCGCGACATGGGCCGCCGCCGTTGTCGTTGGCTCCTCGTTGCTGAGTTGGTTGACCCGCAAGGCAAGAACAACCGCGGAGACGATCAGCGCTACCAGCGCAACCGCCAGGATAATCTTTTCGTAGTGTTTCTTCAGGAAATCCATGATGGTCTTTTCGGTCGTGCCTCGATCGTGTCGTCAGGCGCCCGGTTTCCCCGCTTCCTTCCGTGTGGGTTGTGGAGTCGGGAATTCGATCAGGTCAATGCGCATGGTCACGGACAGCACCGTGGGTCTCAGGATCGTAGGAGTGGCCGCGGCGGCGGCGGTTGCCGCAGCAGCACCCGTCCCCGTGGACGATTTCTCCGTGAGGGGCGCTTCACCGGTGACCTGCAGTCGTCGGACGGCCAGGAACAGGTCCGCCTTGGTCAGGCTGTTGAGAAACCCACGCAATGCTTCCCCGGAACACTTGAACTGAAACTCAAAGGGCAGAACCTGATACAACGCATTGGGGTCGGTCTTGATCGAGGCATCCAGCGAATCGCCGGCCCCCGCCGATCCGGTAGTAGCGCCGCCGCCACCCGTCTCCACCTCCGCGCGGCGTATCTGGACGATTTCCGCCACGTGGTTGGAGATCAGCAGCGAGCTAATTTGATCGATGGCGGCCAGTTGCTTGACGAGCAGGGTCAGGACACGCTTCGTCTCTTCGGGGGAAAGGTTCTTGGCGGGAAGAGTCGAGGAAGACCCGGCGTAACGGCCAAACCCAAACGCGAATCCGTCCTGAACTTTGATCCCAGCCGTCTCGGCCAACTGATGCAGACGAGAGAAGGAGGAGGCCATGAGCTGGAGGAAACCGACGGGGCGCAGATCTGGCGGGACTTCGATCTTGTGGCTGACAGCTCCCACCAGTTGCCCGTACAGTTGGTCAACCTGTTCCCGGTCCTGTTTGATGGCGTCAATGCTCTCGCGTGAGGGCGCGGGTTTCTGCAGGAGCAGTTGCTTGAGCTGCGATTCTTTTTCCTGCAGCGCGGCATCGACGCCGGCGCGTTTCGACGCGGCGGCCTGTTGCAGCCAGATCAATACCCCGAGCAGGATGACGAAAGCCGTCGCAAACCCCACCGTCAGCACATTCTGTTTCAGCCACTTGAGATTCATATCACATGGGAATCGGTTTCAGCAGTTTCGCACGGATGGTGAACGTAAAGGTCTTCCCTTGCAAGGTCGGGTTTGGCGGCACATCAATCACGACACCCATCTTGTCGTAGAACGATGAGTCACGCAGTTTCTTGGCAAAATCATCGACCAACTGGATATCCCGCTCGGGGTTGTCTGCGGAGTGAATTCCCGCACCTTCGATGCGAATCCCAAAGATGCTCTTGCCAGGGACGCCAGCCGCGGGCCCGGGGTTATGCGGCGGAGGTGGTGCGCTTTGTTCGGCTTCCCGGCGTCCTCCACGACTGACCGCCTGGGGGTGCACTGGCGCAGCCACAACGGGCGCGGCGACGGCGGGAGCCTCCGTATCGGGAGTAAAGGAAACGATCCAAATGTTCGAGACGAGCCTCGATGACAGGTCTTGCAGCACCTCCGGCCAGAGCGACCGCTGGTCGAGCAGCGCGACGATTTGGTTGGCCTTGGACTGGACTGCGGAGAGCTGGTTCTGTTCGCGGCTGAGGCGCTGACTGAGGTCGTCCAGAGTTTTGACCCTGTCGGTCAATTCGTGCAGTTGGGTGGTCTTCAGGGCCACCATCTTCCGTGTGTACCCGAGCCAGCACAACGGAATCAGCAGCACGCAAGCGGCCGCACCGGCGAGATAGGGCCGTTGTTGCTGCATCTGTTCGCGCCGGCGGGCGGACTTCGGAAGGAGATTGACCTCGATGGGGCATTCGGTGGTCTTACGCAGGCCCAGGCCAACGACTTCTCCAAAGAAATGCGCGCAGCGGGCCAGTTCTTCCCGCGAAATCTGCGGATCAATCTCCACGTTGCGGAAAGGATTGAAGTATTCGATGTCCGTCTGGATCTTCTCCTTAAAGAAGCGATCCGTGTACGGGATGATCGAGGTCCCGCCCGAAAGCAGGACGCGCCCGGGAAGGCTGCCGCCTTGTTGGCCCTTGTAGAAATTGATCGACCGGGCAATCTCGGCATGGAGCCGGGTCATCACGTTGCGGATGATCTTGCTGACACGGGCCTGGGTTTCGTTTTCGGGCTCCTCGTAGGCCCCGCCCAGGGCCACGAAGCCGTGCGTCTTCTTCATGTGCTCGGCTTCGAGGAACGGCACGTTGAACTCCGAGGCGATGCTTTGCGTGATGGCGTTGCCGGCAATGGGAATCGAACGCGAGAAAATACGGTTCTGCTCCAGAAACAGCAGATTCGTCGTGCGCGCCCCGAGATCGACGACCATGGTGCATCCTTCGATGTCGCCGTAGTTGTAACGGACCGAGTTGTATAGCGCCATCGGGGCAACGTCCACGATGTCCGTCCGCAGTCCGGAGGCTTCCACGCCTTCGGTGAGTTCTTCGATGATGTCACTCTTGATGGCCAGCAGCACGACCTCCAGTTCCCCCTGCGAGTTGCTCCCGAGCAATTGATAATCCCAAATGACTTCATCGATGGGGAAGGGGACGTTTTGCTGGGCCTCGTACTGGATGATCTGGGCGACCTTGGATTCATCGACCGGCGGCAACTTGACGAAGCGGGTGAACACGGATTGGCCGGAAACGCTGAACACGACATTTTTGGCCTTGATGTTTCTCTCGCGTATCACATTGCGAACGGTGGACACGATCAGCACCTTGCGGTCTTCTTCGTGCTCGGGATCGATCCCGAGTTCGGCATAATTGAAATTCGTCAGCCGCAATCCCTGGCCCTTGGCGGCTTGAAATTCGCCCACCTTGATGGTGGAAGCGCCGATGTCCAGCGCCAGCATTCGTTCAGAGCCTAGCATGAATAGTTACCGGTCCGGTTATGGTTACGGCGTGGGTTTGGGTGACTCATATCGACCGAAGGCAAGAACAGACCATGGGGTTTCACGGGGAGGCAGCAGGAGGCCGCTGATCGGTGTAATCCGCTCCCACCAGTGATTGGTTGAGAGAGGATAACTGCTCTGGTCAACCAGTTGTCCCTTGTAGAACAACTGCACCGCGACAGCCCCGACCTGTCCATTGCCATAGCGTTGAAGAGTGTTGGGATGCACGAACATGCCGGAATAGTGTTGGGGACCTCTGGCGACGTTGACGTAGGCCATTTCGCCGACAAGGCAACGCGCGTTTTCGCCCTGTCCCACCAGCACGTAATACCTCACTTGAACGTCGTCGGCCCAGTCGGGCGAGCTGGCAAATTCCGCCTCAATTTGCAGCCAGTTTTGATTGACGCTTGTGGAGCGGTTGCCGCTGTCCTGGAAAATCGACCGGTAATCGGGCGGAGTGACGAGTCGTTGCCGGACAGCCGTGATCCGGAATGGGGGGGAAGCTGGCGCCTGCGGTTCCTGGGCAAAACTGAGAACGGCGGGTATCAGAAACGCGACTGACGCTGAGAAAATTGCTATTGCCATTCGGTTGTTCATATCTGCCATCTGCGGGAGCGCTCCAATAATCCCGACGAGCCAAAAAACTCTCGATTCCGAAATGTAAAGAAGCCTGCCACATCGGTCAACAGCAAAAGCGGGCGGCAGTGGTTTCGTGGCGGCAGGCCTAGGGCATACTTGCTGCTATTTCAGGCAGGCAATGCACCCCAAACATGAACGAGCGGGCTTTGCATTGGCTCCAAGCGTGGCGCGGGCACACCACATCATTCTCCTGTGCGGCGCCATCATTGTGCTCAGTGGATGCGGGCCGTCCACGGTATCGAGGGACAAGCCGATCACTCTCCAGGCGGTGCCGGAGCGCGGTCAACAGGTTGGCGTCGTGCCGATGGACACGGACGCTACGCGTCCGCTCACGGCGGATGAGCTGGCTCGCCAGCATCAGCTGGAGACAGAGTTGGCCGCCGAGCGGCCCACGCACCGGCTCAAGTTCCGTGATGGCCACGTGCTGGATGGATGGGTGATTTCCGAGTCGCCGACCACTATCCGGTTCCGCGACAGGTTTGGCTACTCGGGGTATGTGGTCGAATCCTACCGGTGGGGCGATGTGGTCGCGGTGGAGGCATTGCCGGCGGCTTCGTTTGAAGTGACCGCACGCGACGTGCGGTTCAGCAGCGAGTTTCCCCGGTTCCACTTCGTCAAGAGCCCGCCGTATACGATCGTCACGGACGAATCGTATGGCGAGGTGCAGAGAGCACTGGGCGTGTTGACCGACCTGCGCGAGCAGTTCCGCCATCATTTCGCGCCGCTGATCCGGCAGGCGGACGAGTTGCGGGACGTGGACGTGGTCCTCTTCGGTTCCGAGGACACCTTCCGGGCCTACGCGCTACGGGTCGCCCCCTTATTCGTGAATAGCGCCGGATTCTTTTCATCGGGTGAAAGCCGTCTGGTGTTGCTCAACCAGCTCAGCACCTCCCGGTATTTTCAAGCCCGAGACCGTCTGGAGGAACGCAGCCGCCAGTATCACGATTCCCCCGAGGCGGGACCGCAACTGGCGGCGCTGCGCTCCGATGTCACCGCGGAGGCGAAGTCGATCAATGAGCGCCTGATTCGGCACGAGGGTGCGCATCAATTGTTTCACTCCTATCACATTCACTCCCGCTACGGATTGGAGCCGACCTGGCTCACGGAGGGCCTGGCGCAGTACTGCGAGACTCCGGAAATTGGGCGGTACCACGCCACGCTGGCGCAACGGGTGACGCGGGCGCAGAAAGCGGGTCAACTTCTCCCGCTGCAGACGCTGCTGAATCACCGGAATGCCTCCGGCTTTTTCGCCCTCGGAGAAGGCCGCATCGAACTCGCGTATGCCGAGAGTTGGGCACTGGTCTACATGTTGATGCAGGACGGCACCCAGCCGCGATTCTTCGATTACGTGAAGTCGTATCGGGACCTTTCCACCTACCGCCAGGTCACCGCCGTGGAACGCGCGGAGCCCGAGACGCTGCTGGAAGCACAACTGAAAACGGACTGTAACACACTGGAGCGACAATGGGATTCCTTTATAACCCATTTATAATTCGCCGAATCATCGTCTACGGCGGATCCGTGGTCGTGCTCCTGTTGGTGTTGTTCCTGGGGCGCGGATTCGGTCAGAGCGCCGAAGGCAGTTCGTCGTCGCTGTGGACATTTGACGGATTTCAACACGCGATCATGGGCGACACCGCAAAATCGTCCGACCGCGATTCCAACATCCAACTGCGTCGTGAACTGGCGAACGGAGACGCCGACCAGAACAACGGTAATTCGGTGAACGACAAACAGGTGGTGTACGCCTCCGCGCGCGACATCCCTCCGCAGGATGATTCCGGCCGACCCAACTATGTGCCCGGGCAGTTGATCGTGCGGTTCCGTGGCGGGGTGCCCCATCATCGCCAGGATGAAATCGTCGACGAACTGGGTGGTCGAATTCTGCGGACGCTGGACGTGCGGCACGGCGAGTATCTGGTGGTGTTGGCGGGCGGGCTGTCCGTGCCCGCGGCGGCGGAGCAACTGGCCAAACTGCAGGAAGTCGATTTTGCCGAGCCGAACGTGCTCCATTATATCAACGACATGCCCAATGCCGAATACTACTCATCGTACGATGGTGATTCGACGGAACTGCAGCGCTGGTACTTCAATGGGATCTGTGCCGACTCCAACCTCGAGGCCGAAGCGGCGTGGAACGTCACGACCGGGAGTTCCAACATTGTCATTGCCATTATTGATACGGGCGTGTTGACCAACCACCCGGACCTGGCGGCCAATATCTGGACCAATCCGAACGTCGCCGAGGACGCCACCAACGGTTATCCGGGCGATATTCACGGCTGGGACTTCTATAACAACGATCCCGATCCCGATCCTGATTTGGGCGATGGCGGCGGCGATGGCAATGTGTTTCACGGGACGTTCGTGGCCGGCGTGGCGGCGGCGGTGTCGGACAACGGCATCGGAGTCGCCGGCGCGAGTTGGTACAGCCAGATCATGCCGCTGAAGGTGTTTACGAACTCGGGGGTGCGCCCTCGACGGCGATTGCCGAGGCGATTCGGTTCGCTGCCGATCATGGCGCGAACATCATTAACATGAGCTTTGGCAGCCTCGTCCCGACCCGAGCCATCTACCAAGCGATCGAGTACGCCCACGCTCAGGGAGTCATCATTATCGCTGCGGCTGGCAACAACAATTCCAGCCAGCGCAGTTATCCCGCGTCGTATCCGCACGTGATCTCCGTGGGCGGCAGCGGCAGCGGTAGCATCTTGAGCGGTGGTAGCGGGGCCAGCATGCGGTCACGCGCGAGTTTCTCCGAATACGGTCGGAAAGCGGTCGATGTGGTTGCCCCGGCGGTGGACATTGTCAGCACGGCGGTGCTGAGCCTGACCGACCAGAACAACGGGATGGGCACGGCCGGTACCGCGACGTATTTTGTCGGCGACGGCACGTCGTTCGCCTCGCCGCTGGTGGCCGGCGAAGCGGCGTTGCTGTTATCGCGTGCCGAGCAACTTGGGCTGGAGGGTTCGATCAGTCCGGAGGCGATTGAGACCGTGATCCTGAGCGCCACGACGTCTCTCGGGCGCCGACACGAACTCGACGCCCAATGGCAGAGCCGATTGGGCCGGGCATGGGCGCGTGGATTATCTGGCGGCGCTCCAGCAGATTGGCCCGCAACTCCTGACCGCGCCCGTCGCGCCGAGCCGGTTGACCGCCAAGCCTGCGGGCACGGGAACCGTGGAATTGAATTGGACGGACCGATCGAACAACGAGCAGGGCTTTTTGATCGAGCGCGCGGTGAAGGCGGATGGCGCTGTCGGTTCCTTCGACCTGATCGACGAGGTCGGGCACGGTGCCACCAGTTACACGGATGATACCATCCAGTCCGGCGTGACCTACGCATATCAAGTCGCCGCCTTCAACGTCGCCGCGACCAACTTCGTCCACAGTTGTGCCGTCGTCACCGCGCCGTAGGGCAGCGTTCAACCAGGGCGATTGCATTTTGATTCTTCAGGGGGGTGCGAAAGGAATTCTTTGTAAGTGGGCCGGTGGAGCCGGTTTGCGACGACAAGTTTTTGCTTCCGGTTTCCGGGGATTTGTGGTGGAAGATGGGGATGCAAAACCAACGATCCTCGTTCCGCAATTTGAAAGACCACTTCGCTCCACGACCCGACCCGCGCGTCGGCCCGGCCAAGCGCCACGAGTTGCTGGATATCCTGATGATCGCCGTCTGCGCCATGCTCTGCGGTGCGGAGGGCTTCACCGAAATCGCCCAGTGCGGTCGGTGCAAGGCCGAGTGGTTCAAAAGCTGGCTGGCGTTGCCGCACGGCATTCCCTCGCACGACACCTTCAACCGCGTGTTCGGGCTCATTGATCCGGCGAAGTTTCGGGACTGTTTCCTGGCGTGGACGCAAAGCCTGCGCCAGGTCGTCGTCGGCGAATTGGTGGCGTTGGATGGCAAGACGCTGCGGCACAGTCGGGCGCGCGGGCACGGGCCGATCCACCTGGTCAACGTCTGGGCGGCCCGGAATCGCTTGGTGCTGGGGCAACTGAAGGTGGACGACCACAGCAACGAGATCACCGCACTGCCCCCGCTGCTCCGGGCGCTGGAATTGGCCGGCTGTGTGGTGACGGTGGACGCGATGGGCTGCCAAAAGACCGTGGCCAAAGAGATTCACGAGGCCGATGCCGACTACGTGCTGGCACTGAAAGGCAATCAGGGCACGCTGCACGCCGAAGTCCAAGCGTTTCTGGACGACGCCCACGCGCGCGGTTTTGCTGGCCTCGCCCATCAATTCACCCAGACCCTGGAGAAGGATCACGGGCGCATCGAGACCCGTCGCTATTGGATTACCGAAGCGATCGCTTGGCTGGCCGACAGGCCCCAGTGGGAAGCCTTACGCAGCGTCGGGATGGTCGAAGCAGTGCGGGAGGTGCAGGGGAAATCGACGACGCAGCGGCGCTACTATCTCAGCAGCCTGCCGGCGCAGGTCGAGCGGTTTGCGGCGGCGGTGCGCGGCCACTGGGAGATCGAGAATTGCCTGCACTGGGTGCTGGACGTGCAGATGGGCGAAGACCGCTGCGCCGTGCGCCAGCAGAACGCGGCGCAGAACCTGGCCACGCTGCGGGCCTTATGCCTGAACCAACTGCGCCGCGACCAGCGAGTCAAACTCGGCATCCGCGCCAAACAAAAGGCCGCCGGCTGGGACCACCAGTACCTCGCCTCCCTGCTCAACTTCTAAATGCAATCGCCCTGAGCGTTCAACCCACGTATCTTCCCAAGCGACCATCGATCTGTTACGATGTGCGCCGGAGGTGTCAGGTGAAGATCCGCGAATTAATGCAGTCCAACGTCGTGACGATCCGTGAGGACACGCCGGCCAAAGACGCGTATGAGTTGATGCGGACACACCGTCTCCGCCACTTGCCGGTGGTCAACCGGGACATTCAACTCGTGGGATTGTCGTGGGGATTGTTTCGGACAGGGATCTCCTGAATGTCGCGGTCATTTTCAAGAAGCACCCGCAGAGCCCCGCGGAATATCACATTGACGACGCGCTGAAAGCCCGCGATGTCATGACGGCTGAGCCCGCCACCGTTGCACCCGATCACGATTTGGGCCTGGCACGGACGCGTGCCGGCTTTCAACAGCCACCCCGCATTCCGCGGTGACTTCCACCGCGGCAACACCGGCGGCCACTTTAACGGCGGAAGCGGATTCCACGGTGGCGGCGCATACCATGGAGGTGAACACCGGTAGATTCCTTCATCAACTCGAAACTCTCACGGCCGGCGGCATCTACCGCCGGCCGTTGCCTTTTAGACGCGGGATCGCGCAGCCGCAAGGGCTTTGAAGCGCCTACAGTGAGGTCGGCACGCGCAGACCGCAAGGTCAGCGTCGCGTCCGCCCCGTGCAACTCCCGCCCTTCTCCACGGAGATGGGAATGGTTACCCAGGGGGGCGACGGAAATAATCGCGTTAGGGTCGGAAAGATGACAGTCGAAAACGTGTCAGGAACCATTACCTTACCGAACAACCCCCCGTCAGGACGCGTCGCCGCCGCGGCACTTTTAGCTTTCCGGCAGCAGATTGCTGAGGGCTTTTAGCTCTTTGCTGTCGGCCCCTTTTTCAAAACGGTGTGCGACCTTGGCGTTGGCGCAGGTCGTTCCCCAAAAGGGCGATGTTGCGGCTCTCCGTTCCGCTGACCTCCAGGAAGGTGGTGGTTCCCTCGGCGGCACTGGCAATTGACGAGGCGCGCGCCGGTGACCTTGTCGAGCACCACGGCGGGCACGTCGCGCTCGAGCCACGCCTGGCGCCCGGTGAAATCGGCCAGTTCAAGCCCATCGACATCCTCAAAGTATAGCGCGCTCTGCCATTTATCCAGCGCCGGCGTTTCCCAGACAACTTCCACATCCTTCACCTTCAGATTCTTCGCATGTTGGAATTTTAAGGCGTGGACCGAGGTGTCGTAAGGGGAGTTGGGATCGGTGGAAAGAAACAGGCGGATGCCCTCAAAGGTGACGCCCTCCAGTGGCCGCGTGCTGTGCCCCGAGATTCGCGAAGAGCCCTGCACGTGGGCGATGATGTTCTTGATCATGACATTGCGAATCAGTGCCGGGCCCCGGATCGGTGGGCTTGGGCGGTTCGTGATTCCATTCGCTGGGGGTTCCGATCATGAAGTTGAAGGGATTGGCGTCGCCCGCCCAGAACCAGTCGAAGCGGTGCAGGTACATCGTGATGTTGGAGATGATGACGTCCTCAATGGTGCCGCCGGCTTCAATCTGCAAGGTGATTCCACGGTTGGTGTCGGTGATCACGCAGTTGTCAATCACCACATTGCGCGCCGCAACGGCCACGCCTTCGGTGAACTTGATGGCGGCCGAAGCGGAGGAGAAGTGGCAGTTGACGATGGTGATGTTCTCGGCGGCGCGCTTGGCGGCGAAAATGGCGATGCAATCGTCGCCGGTCTCAATGCGGCTGTTGGAGATGTGGACGTCGTTGCAGCCGTCGATGTCAATGCCATCGCACCAGACGGCGTCTTTCAGGCTGGTATAGAGATAAACGCCTTCCACCACCACACGGTCGCACTCCTTCAGATAGTAGGTCCAACTGGGGGATTTGAGAAACGACAGCCCGGAAATCCGCACGTCCTTGCAGTGATAGAGCCAGACCAGATGGGGATAAACCTGGCGATCGGGAAAGCCCACGGGAAAGGAGCGCATCAGGGACTTGCCCAGATTCTTCATCATCAAAAGATGGCCGTAAGCGCGCTCGAAATCCCCCGGCTGCGGAATCCAGATGAATTCATGCTGGCCGTCGATGGTGCCGCGGCCCTCGATGGAAATGTTCTCCAAATCGATGCCATAAAACAGCGCCGCGGAATCGTTGCTCTGCGAAACGTCGTAGGCTTTCGGTTCCTTCGAGGCAAAGAGCGTCGCGCCGCCTTCAACGTGGAATCGCACGTGGCTGCGCAGGTGGAGAGTCCCGGAGGTGTATTCGCCCGGAGGCAGATAGACCGTGCCACCACCGGCAGCGGCACAAGCGTCAAGGGCCTTTTGAATGGACGGCGTAGCGTCATCAGCTTTCTTGCCAGTCGCGCCATAATCTCGAACGTTATAGATCACCGCTCCGGAAGGACTGGATTCCGGGGTGGCTGCCGGCGCACCCGCTTCGGCGAATCCCTTCACACTCTCATTCTGCAACCCCTGGGCAGGGCTCGATGCGGCCACGCCCACTCCCGCTAATGAACTCATGAACACACGTCGACCCATCGCATCCATCATGATTCTTCCCCTGAATAATAAATTTAGCCGGAGGATCGTGCTGCAATCGTTGTCGGTGACCCCCCATAAGATTTGATGCCACGCCCGTTAACTTCTTTAAAGCGGAATGCGACAGCCAGCGACTCTCTGGGGGGGAAGGCGTCAGGGTGCGTAGCAAACCGACGATCATTCTCAGGGTTCGCGGTTCATCGCAGCGGAAAAGCTGCAGAGTCGCTGGAATGAGAGGCTCTGCGCTCCTTGCCGCTGTAATCTCCTTAACATCCTCGCGAATCTTCGTGACAGCGCTTCTCGGGCGTGGTAGGTATACCTGTTTTTCATCCGCCCGGGAGGAATACCCCATGCGCAAGCTTCCCCGAGACCGCATGACGGCGCGCCAGCGCATCGAATGCACTTTGCGCGGCGAACTGCCAGACCGCGTTCCAGTGTTTGATTTGATCCAGCACATTCCCGCTGATTGAATATGTCACGGGTGAAAAGCTGACGCTCCAAAACGGTCTGGATCTGCTTTGCCGGACCATCGGCGACCGGCTGGACATCACGCGCGGGATCGCTGCCCCGGCCGAGGAGAAGAGCGATTCGCCAGGACGACGGCTTCGTCTATAAGCAGGAATGGTGGACCACCTGGCTGATCGACCGGCCTTTCAACGACGTGGAGGGCCTGCTCGATTACATTCCCCGCAACATCGAAGAAATCCACAACGCAAGTTTGGCGACATGTTTACTTTCGCGGGTAAGAGCAACGTTTGGGGCGCCTCTCCAAGTCGCCGCGCGAGCAGTTTCTGGAGTTGCAGGAGAAGGTGGGCGAGAACACCGTGATCTTCCCCAACGAAAGTCCCGTGGGCCTGGATACCGCGCACGTGCGGGCGGGCCTTGACTTGCTTGCGTATGCCTACGCGGAGAACCCCGAACTGGTTTCCGATTGGCTGGAAGCCTTGAACTGGGCGGAGATTCAGCGCGTTCACGAAACCGCCGATCCCGCACTTTCTCCGGTGGCGCTGGTCTATTCGGATATCGCCGGCACCGACGAGTTGATGTTCTCGCCGAAATTCCTGCGCAAGGAGTTCTTCCCGCGCCTGGCAAAGCTGGTGGCCGCATGGCATGAACATGGCATCAAGGTGATCTATCACTCGGACGGCAACCTGTGGGCGGTGCTGAACCCTACTGCCCGGGAAAGCAAGAAGCCGCTGTGCTGGGCCAGGCCGAGCAAGGCCTAGCCGTCGTATCTGCCCCGGCGGTCCGACGACACCATTCAGCCAACCCTGGCTGCACCTACAAAAGATGAGAGGGAATCACGATGAGCACACTCCCCGGAAAGACCGTGCTGATCACGGGCGCCAACGCCGGGATCGGCAAGGACGTGGCCCGGCAACTGGCACTACGTCCCGACATGGCCCGCATCTACCTGGCGTGCCGGAACAAAGACCGGGCGACAACGGCAAAGGCCGAGCTCGAAGCGAAGACCGGCCGGCGCATCTTCGACATCATTCTCATGGACGTCGCCGATCCGGGCTCGGTCCGCGCCGGCCTGGCGGCCATCAACGGATGCTCGACGCGCTGGTCATGAACGCCGGTGTGGTCGGCGGCAAGACGCCGATGGACTTGACCGCTGACGGGGTCCTACCGTGTTCGCGGCGAACGTTCTTGGCCACGCCGTCCTCCTCGAGGCGCTCCTGAACGAGGACCGGCTTGGCGAGGTGGCGGTCTTCGCCGGAAGCGAAGCGGCCAGGGGAGTCCCGAAGCTGCGGATGAAACGGCCATCGTTCGTCTCAACCTCCGCCGACGAGCTCGCCACTGTCATCGACGGCAGCTATTTCGCCGGCGGAAAATCTGAACCCAGCCTGGCCTACGGGCAGGTCAAGTACATCGGGGCCCTGTGGATGGCCTACCTGGCCCGCCAATACCCCGACCACCGACTCATCACCATGGGCCCCGGAAACACCTCCGCACCCCGACCCCAACGGCCTCAAGCTACCGCTACGCATAGC
>CAVOOP010000033.1:0-105004 GCA_963697575.1 uncultured Acidobacteriota bacterium
AACGCGCTTTGAAATCGACCCACCGCTTCACAAGGTGATTCTCATCGGTCGCCCAACGCATGACCACTCATCGACTTTTTCCCGATGAGTTGCTCTCGGGCTTGGGCACAACCATCGTCGCCAGCTTCTTTTGATACTCCGGATACATCGTCTCCGCCCCGCCGCGTATGGCTTCGTACGGTATGCCCGTTTTGTCGCGAATATTCGTGCAGCCAGGGGTTGTGTCCTGGCAAATGGTAGGCCACCCATCCCTTCGGGTGGTTAATTTCCACTGTGGAAATGCAAAAGTTGGGTGAAAGTTGCTTGCCTACATCCCGCACCCAATCGGTACTCAAGACGAAGGGCTCGGTCAGATAGACCGGGTCCGTTATGATCGCAACATCCGTGAGGTTGTTTTCATCCATGAAAAAGTATTCGGTGATCGTTGCCTTTTCGCTTCGTGCAAGGCCATTACGCCTGAAGTAGCCCTCTTTCAAGTGCGTGGTCGTTACTTTCAGCATGTCCCCCACCCACTCGCCGGTGGAAAATCCCTGCCAGGTGTGAGCCGCCCATTCCGGCGGATGGGGCCGCCCATCCATGTAGATGGTCCGCTGCGGAAGCATGTAACTGAGTATCGTGTGCCAGGCCACAACACCTTGCGTCATAGGATCAATGTCCGACCAAATCCGCATCTGGGAGGGACCGCGCGGCGCATAATCGATCGGGTGTGCATGGCACAGATGCTCCACCATCGTCCATTGCTCGGCATCCCAGGCGTCGGCCCTCATGCGCGTGGCATCGTTGATCGGCAGACTCACATAGTCACCAATCGCCGCATCGCCGCGCTCTGCGATATCTTCCTGGAACTTTTGCCCCCACGTGCCCGCGAAATCCACTTGCGCCTGAAGTGGCGACGTTGTGAGTGCGACAACAAAGGCCAGGAACAGTGGCACGCAAACAATTCTTAAGCTGCGTAGTTTTAAGCGTTTCGATTCATCTAATTGGCCCATCCTGATCCCCCTGCTTTCGCCGTCACGATTCTTAGATTCGTTCATCCCGATGTGTCTGAGAGGCTGCGTTCTTTCGGCTAAGGATGATAGTCGCCACTCTGTCGCCTACAGCCCCAGCTACTGGATGACCCCCACCCACTTCCACCCATCGGAAGGGCGGACGATACTGTGCAGCCTAATCCTGTGTTCGTCGGCGTCGCGTCCGGGATTTCCGCTGACGATTACATGATCTCCAGCTTTCAGCGTATCTCTGGAAACTCCATCCCGGCTCAATTGAGCCCCACCACCCCATTCGACAGTCCAAGTCTGCACTTTTCCCGAATCGTCGGGGGCTTCGACCTTCACGAAAGAGTGGGGGTTGCGGAACATAAATTCGGCTAACTTTCCATCGACTCTTATCTCCTTGTCGACGATATAGGTTGCTGCGAACGAGTGGTGCCCGTAGGCCGCTGAAACCAGAAGGGACCATGTAAGGAACGAAATAATTAGTAGTGTCCTTGTCACAAAAACTCCTGCCTAAATGAGCTACGCCTTCAGAAAACGTACTTGAGAGCAAACTGAATCAGTCGCGGGTTCACCGACGAACTGGTGATCTGTCCGAAGTTTGCCTTCGAGATATCTATAACCGACGGGTTGCTAAACTGTGGATGGTTGAACATGTTGAAGAACTCGGCGCGAAATACCAGAGTCGCATCCTCATGTATGCCCCCCACTTTCGTTGTCTTCTGCAGGGTCGCATCGAAGTTAAACTGGCCTGGGCCAAGAATAATGCCGTACCCGCTGTTCCCGTAACCGGTTCCGTTGCCGATTACCGGTGTCGTACCGAAGGCAGCCCTGTTGAACCAACCGGTGCAAGTGGTTGTATTCGTGCAGCCCAGCCGCTGCGTGTCACTCCCGGGTTGCCGACGTTGGCAGCAGTCATTCCAGCGGCAAATTCGGCCGTGGAAATCACCGGGGCTCCGCGGACCAAACCCGTAGATACTCCCCCCCCGGGTGTCTTCGATGGTCAGTGGCTGCCCGTCCTGCAACACCGTCACGCCCGCTAGGTTCCAACCACTGGCAACCTTACCTAGGAAACCATCGTGGTTACCTAGGGGGAGGTTATAACTGTAATTGATGGTAAAACGCTCGGGACGATAGGCGGCATGCGGCCCATATTGGTGCGGCACATCCTGATCATTAAACAAAAGGTAGCTTGTGGTGGTGAGTCCACGAGCGTACGTGTACGCCGCCTGCAGTTGGAGCCCATGGGAGAACTGCTTACGTAGCGTTCCCTGCAAACTATTGTATTTGCTGTCTCCAGGGGTTCCGACATTGCCCACGCCTGCTGGCGAAAAGCCTAGGTAAGGCACACGGAGTGATGCATTCGCGACCGTGTTAGAAGCAATACCGTTGATGGGATTCGTCGTGGTCGCCAGTTGTGCTTCATTGAGTTCAGGCGTTCCCGTCCCGACAATCGTAGGGTCCCCAACCTGATGAATACCTCGAGTGCCAACATAGCCCAGTTCTAGCACCCATGTTGGCGCGAACTCATACTGAACGTTTAGGTTCCATTCATATGTTAATGGAGTGACATAATTGGGGTTGGTGGAAAGAATGCTCAGACCGGAACCTTGCCCGGTCGCAAAGTTTACCCACCGAGGCGCCCATCCCAGCGGACTAGGAGCGTAGGGCTGGGCTTCGCTGGAATAATAATTTGCGGCGCCGGACTGGAAGATCGGAACCGCGAACGGAAAAGCTTGTACCGAGCTTTTGTTCTGAAGGCTCTCGCCTACACGATCATAGAAATACCCGCCTCCGCCACGCACCACAAACCGGTCGGTGGACAAAGGTTTCCAGGCAAAACCAACACGCGGGGCAAAATTCTTAAGGGACGGACTGTTCTCGGTGGGTATTTTCTTGTTATTCTGGAAAAGACCGCCTACAGTTGGTGGGGCGTAAAGGGCAGGGTTGTAGTTGGAGGGTACCACAAAGCCGGCGAGTGTCCCGGTGGCAGGGGTGGAGCCCGGAATCGGCACTGTATTGATCAGGTTAGGCCAGACATTAGTATTTTGACCATACTTGTCGTAATTCAGCCCATCATACTCCCATCGCAACCCAAGGTTCAGCGTCAAATCGCTTCTGATCTTGAAGTCATCCTGCACAAAAGCGCTCCCTTCGGGGATCCTGTAGGCATGGATGACGCCACCGGGCGCTGTCGCCGAAGTCGAAGTGCCCGTGTTGGAAATATTGCTGGAAAAAGTGCCGTTGGTCTGCCCTGCATCACGGGGCCCGAGCTACGCCTGAGAAGCGGCGCATTGCGCCGTCGTGAGACCCGGAGCACAGCCCGGCAAACCCAGCAGGAAATCCTGAAACGTCTGAAATGTCATACTGCCTTCCGCCAAACCAGGAAATTGCCAATTATTTCGGTCGCGCTCATATTCAAAGCCAGCCCGAATCGTGTGCTTCCCGTGTGACCAGGAGATCTGGTCCGCCGCTTCCCATGAGGTGACTTCCTTCACGCTGGCTAAGCCCAATTGACCTCCCCACGTCATCAGCCCGCTGACGGTCATGGTATTAAGAACGTTGAATGATGGGATTACCGGCGTGATTCCCACTTGTGTATCGGTGAACGGGATCTGGTTTGTTCATTATTGTTGATCGCGCTGCATCGAAATCCGCGCTTCATTCACGATATTGCGCGTGAAAGTGGATGTAAGTTTCCCTACAATATACTGACTTATGAACTGCACTGTTCCTGGCCCTCCGGGTAGACATAGCGTAACCGAAGTTCCCGTCGCCCCGCAACCCATGGACGCGTTGGTGTTATCTCCACTGTAGGACCATCTCCCCGACAAAGTATTCTGTCGCATTCACCACATAGTCAAAGTTGCCGATCGCCTGATGTTCCGAATAATTGCTGGAATACTGAACGTGGCGCCCTGGTTGTTCCCCGAGGAAGAGCTCGGAATGAAGTAGGTTCCATCGGCGTTCTTCAATTTAAGAAGGTTGATGGCCACGGGATTGATGTTAGAGCCGTTGCACGCCACCTGAGTACCGCCATTGGCGGTCTTTCCCGTGCCCGTTGTCGCGCTCCCGCCAGGACAAAATGCCGCCCCCAACGCCGCCTGGAACGCAGCCACGTTCGAGCGGTCGCCTTGAGGAATCCCCACCAGCGTCGGATCGGAATAACCCGCCGGAGAGATGCCGTTTTTCTGCCACGTTTCCTGATACGAAGTAAAAAAGAATAGCTTGTCTTTTTTTACCGGCCCGCCGAACGTCCCGCCGTACTGGTTCTGGTTCAGCACCTGCCGTCCGTCATTGGGCACGCCTCCGACGGGGGGGCTGATCTTCCGGAAAAAGTCATTGGCATTGAGAATGGTGTTACGGAAAAACTCAAACGCCGCACCATGAAACTGGTTCGTACCCGATTTCGTTACGACGTTCACATTCGCGCCGGGATTCCGTCCGTAGCCTGCATCGTAGAGCGACGTTTGAATCTTGAACTCCTGGATCGCGTCCGGGTTCACAATCCCCATTCCAGGATTTGCTCCGAAATCGGCCGAGTATCCGTTTGCGCTCCAATTTACGATGGATGCTCCATCGAGCGAGTAGTTGTTCTGCGCGATGGTAGAACCATTCACGACGATGTCCTGCGTTCCTCTTCCAAGATTCGCCGCGTTGTAGACGCCTGCATTGGCGCCGGCGGAAAGGCCCAGCAGGTTCGTGTAGTTGCGCGATGTCAGCGGCGTAGCCGTCATGGTCTCGGAGTTCACCACCGTACCCACCGTCGAGGTGGCCGTCTGAACCGCTTCTGCTTCCCCGCGAACCTCGACCTGTTGAGTTTGTCCGCCCACCTGCAGGGTCTGATCGAAAACAGACGTCTCCGTAACGGTGATCGTAACTGCCGGAACTTCCACCGCGCCAAAACCGGTAGCCTCGAACCTCAGCCGGTATCCTCCTGGCGGAAGCAATCCAAACTTGTAGGTGCCATCCGCGTCAGTGGACCCCGCGCGTGCCTGGCCAGTGTCAAGGCTTGTCGCCGTCACCGTCGCATTGGGAACCACTGCACCCGAGGAGTCCTTCACGGTCCCGGTCAATGCTCCGGTCGAGGCTGTCTGACCGAAAGCAGGAAGAGCCAGTACGGTTGCAAGAAGAAACAGAGAGGTGTACGTCAGAATACAAACGCGGTTCCGTAAAGCCTTGACCATGAAAGTCGACATGGATTCCCTCCCCTTTGCCAAAGCTTTTCTCGAACTCCGCCCACCCCTGGAACTTCTCCGCAACCCGTTACTTCCATCACGACCAAACTTAGAAATAGAGCGCACGCGCGACCCGCTTTACTTGGCGAGCGGGTCAGGGCGAAGCTGGAAATGCGCGACGTAACTCGTAGTGCCCTTCCCGCCCTCGTTGTGAAAACTCACCCGGGTATCGTCGGACGACCACAGGCCCCGGCCCTTCCAGCCGGCCTTGGGGTCGTCAATGCGGCCATCCACAAAGCGCGTATAAAATCCCATTGGATAAGGCACGCGCAGGGTTATGAACTTTTTGCTTTTGGGTTCGAAGACAATCAGCGAATCGGAGTCCGTGCCGGTCGTGACCGGAACATTGTCGCCCAGGCCGAATGTGTTGAACCTGTCGACCCAGTTGTAATAAAAGAAGTCTGCCGGCACGCTGCTCCCCTTGAACGTCGGCCCCGCCACCGGATAAATAGTCCAGCCCTGGGGGCAGTGCTGCCCCGTTGCCATGGGCCCATTAAACACTTTGCACTTGCGCCGGTCGAAGCTGGCCAGCTGGTTTGTGCCGGCCAGGGCCGTCCATACCACTCCATTCGTATCCACATCGATTCCTTCCGGCGAATAGGCCTCCACGCCGGGAACGCTGGGGTTGTGAAAGGGAGGCTCGTAGGCTTCCGTGAGGCACGTGGCCGGAGGATTCGCGCCAAGCGTAATGCGAACGATCCTTCCAGGCACCGGGTCCTGCGCCGCATACCACACGCTGTGGTCCACCGGATTGACGCTGATCCCATAGCCTCCGCCGGGAACGCGCCGGTCGAGTTTCGGATCAAGCGGCTCATTCGGATTGGTGAACGCGCCCGTTTTTCCGTCGCCGTTGTAATCCACAACAGCGGGACACCATCCCTGCGATTTTTCTCCATCGTGGGTTTCGTCCCAGACCCGGATTTTCACCCAGCCGATCCCAAAGCGCGAGGTCGGTCCGCCGTTATCGCCGGCGGTCACATACAAAGTTTCGTCTTTATCGTTGTCGATGACTTCGTGCGAACCGCCAAAGCACGTGTCGACCAGGCCGAAACCACCCGTTTTGGGATCGAAGTAGGCGATTTGCCGGCCGTTTGCCCCGATCGGGAAATTCTTGCCGAAAGGATTGCTCGAGACGCCATTGCAATAGGGCGGAATCGCTTCGCGGTGATCTTCCAGGATGAACCAGACGCGGCCCTTGCTGTCGAGTTGCCCGGCCTCTTCCTCGAGCGTGTCATCAAAAACCACTTCGCGGCCCCAGTAGGGAGAAGGCTTCAAAAAAGTTTGGGGGTGCGTGCGCCGGAACTCCGCGGCAACCTCCGGCACCGGAACAGGGATTGCGAACTTGGTGTCCTCGACGGGATCGATCCCTTCCAGCATGCCCGACGACCATTCGGTCGCATACACCTTCCCATAGGCGTTGGCCGTGGGATGATGCTTGTCAGTGCTCATCGCGTCGTGCACGAAGGATTTGGGCGTGCCCACATCCCACAGGGTGATCACAACATTGCGTTCCAACCCCTCAGGCCGTGGCGGCGCCGGCGGCAACTCACCTGCCGCCACGCGATCCGTCCAATCCGCAAACATCGCAATGGCATTGTCGTACCCAAGCTGCGAGACGCCGCCCACCATCGAAGCCCCGATTTGTCCCGACTCTATCCGGCGCTGCCAGGCCTGGACGCCCGAATCGAAATGTCCTAGCTGCGCCGGGATTTCGCGCGTGAATTTGTTTCCAAGCTGATGGCAGGACGCGCACCCTCGTTTCAATCGGTAAATCCATGCAGCTTCCGTTAACGTGCGGGGGCGCTTGGACGCGGAGGCGGAGGGTGAATCGTCATCTGACGCGGCTGGACCGATGGTCATCGGAAAAGCGCTTTTCGGCGGCAGCTGCATGAGCGAATACCAATAGCTGGCGGGATAATATTGCGCCGCAGCGCGCGCGTCAGGAGCAACAACGGCCCGCAGGTCCAGACTCGAACCTGGCGTGGCCTGCACCGGCTGCGAGTCGACGAGCCCGTACCCTCTCACCCACACTTTGTAATTCTTCTTCGGCAACTGCGGAAGCACGTACCGGCCCTGATCGTCGGTCACCACGATCTTGCGGAACTGGGTGGGAAGCTCGTTTGTCTCCGCGATCACCCAAACGCCCGCTTCGGGACCATTGGCGCTGGTCACCACTCCGGAGATGACGTCGGCATCCACCGCCGTTTGGCGCGCACTCTGGCTCTGCGCCGCTGTTCCGTTCGGCCTCGGACGCGCTTCCATGCGGACGATCGCGATACCGGCGATCATTCCCAACGCGGCTGACGTTACCCCAATCGTTCTCCACATTGTCATTTGCATTGCGTGTTTCTCCTCGCTGCAAATTGCAATCTATTGGCTCTCGCCGCTGCGCGCATTGCGGCCCAGGATGGCGTGAAGGGAAAGAGGCCACAAGGGACGGCAGGGCGTGGGATCCCACTTGGCGCCATCGGGCTCCCGTTTGAACTGGCTGCTCAAGCTGAAGGTGTCAGCCAAATAAGTGGGATCCTGAATCACCGACGTCAGAATCAAATAGGCGGGAGCGCCATTCTCTTCGATCACCCGGAAATGCTCGTTGAGCACCGCGTTTTCGCTGTACGGTATCCCGTTCTTCTCAATGTATCCCGGCCGCAGGTGCGTGGTGATTACGTGCAGGTTGCCGCCCTTCCCCGGCTCCGGACCTCCGAACGGAGATCCATTCGATCGCCTTTGAATCTGCTTCTCCCACGTGGCCACTGAGTCGCCCTGCCACTGAAGTTCGCCTCCATGCCACTTCGATCCGTCAAAATGGAATAAGCGCTTCTGCATCCCGGCGTCGATGTCCATCTCCAGGGTGTTGTCGTCCGCCCAGGTGACATGCAGCCGTTCCGGTATGCGCATGATGCCGCCGGCCCCATAAACCCTGCATTCGTTTCCGTCCGCTTGATCCTTCGCCGGATCCCAGGCATTCGTCACCCGCCTGCCTTCGGCGTTCAGCGGAACACTCGTGTAGTCGCCTTTCGCCGGCGTCATCATCCGCCATACCCAGTCTTCATCCACGATGGAGACCCAGTAGCCCGTCAGGTCGATCACCGCTCGGGCTTTCGCGGAGGCCGGCGCTGCCCCGCCCGGCGCGCTTTGACGCTGTGCCCCCCGGGCACCCCCCAAAGCAGCCAGGAGTAGCACTACCGCCCCCACGGCGGAAATGTAAGACGTCTCGCGGACTTTAAAAATCTCGCGCCTCATCATTCATCGTTCCTGTTCCGGCTATTTCGCCCTTGGCTGATTCACGTGATTCGTTAATTCGCGATAGACGA
This sequence comes from uncultured Acidobacteriota bacterium, assembly GCA_963697575.1. Classification (GTDB taxonomy): domain Bacteria; phylum Acidobacteriota; class Terriglobia; order Acidiferrales; family UBA7541; genus Palsa-295. The sequence goes on from CAVOOP010000033.1 coordinate 8,545, forward strand.
CCTCGGTGAATTTGCGCCCGCCGTCGGCCCCATAGATGCCGTCGAAATCCAGGGTCGGCCTGGCTGCCTGCACCTGCTCGAGCGTCATTCCGTTTTTCACCATGTCCTGGATCCGCCCCTGAATCATGGTCACCATATCCCGGTAGTTGACCACATCCGCTCGATCCGACAAGTGCCCGTGGCCCGGTATCACGTACGTGCCGCCTTCCTCGCCATACTTTGGCACCAATATTTCTATCAGGTCGTTCAGCGCATCCAGAAATCCGCTGACGGTTCCCCCGTTCGACGTCTCGATCACCGGGTAGCTCGTCGTCGTGAAAATGTCTCCCACGCTGACTACGTCCGACGAGCGAAAAAGCACGATCGAGTCCCCATCGGTGTGGCCCTTCGCCATATGATAGAAAACCACCGGCTCGTTGTTGTAAAGCTTGAAACCCTCGCTCTCAAAGCCGATCGCCGTGGTCTTCCCGGCCTCTTCCTCCGTGCGGTTCACCGTGTTGAGGCTGGCCACGATCGTGCCCCCCGGGAACAGTTTTAATCGAGTGGTGTCTTTTTCGTCCTCGCGCGAAAAACCCATCGTGGCATTCGGCAACGCTCCGCCCGCCGGAACGAGCTTCGCGTTCCCTCCGGTGTGGTCTGCATCCGAACTTGTATTGCCCAGAAACATGATCGGCAAGCCGGACAATTTTCGGATTGTGGCAATCACTTGATCGGAGAATTGGGGAAGTCCGGTGTCCACGACGACCACAAAAGCTTCGCCCACCTGCACAGTGATATTGCAGCCCGCGCCCACCAGCATGTAAACATTCCCGCGCACATTCAGGACGTGTATGTCCTTGGTATCCAAATCAGGGGCGGCTACGGCGCTGGTTTCCGCCTTGACCGGCGAGGCCAGAAGAACGGTAATCCCGAGTGCCAGGATCACCCTCAAGGTGCTGATTCTCATTCATGCTCCAGGGGCAAAGTCTTCAGCGAGGGGTATATGTTTGAACGAGGGCTTTGTCCATACGTATAACTACGTATACCTGCTGCTCGGCTGCTCGGCCTTGGTTGTTTGTAAATTCGCGGAAGTTGTGCGCCGACCCGGAGGCAATCACTGCTTATCAGAATAGCCGGGGCGATTGTGTCTTAATGCCGGATTTCGGCCCTGGCTGATTCGCGTGTTTTCGATTATTCCCGCTTTTAGGCGCGCCTGATATGGCCGGGAAAACGTTCCGCCAAAGTTTCTTTTAGTCCAGCGGTTCTACCTTCACCACCGCCGCGCCATGGTTGCTGCCTGTCCAGAAAGTCACGGGCGTCGTGGAGTTATCCACGAACACGCGGCGAATGTTCGTGTCCTTGGGCATCAGGTATTCAACGATCTCGCCCGTCTTTGGATTCACCCGCACCACGCGGTCCGTGTTCATCCCGCCCGTCCACAATTCACCATTCTTGTCGGGCGTCACGTAATAAGGCCAGGTCCACTGCGTCGGCATCACCCATTCCGTGAACTTTTCCGTCTTGGTATCGAACAGACCGATTCGGTTGTTACCGTATTCGGCGAACCACAGGCGGTCTTGAGCATCCATCTCAATGCGGCGCGGGCGCGAATTGGGGCTTGGTATCGGATAGAAGGTGACTTCCTTCGTCTTGGCATCGATCCGCCCGATGTGCCCGTGGTTGATCTCCGCAAAGTAGAGATTGTTTTGCGAATCTGCCGCAATACCGTAAATCGAATATGGCGTGAATGAAGTCCCCTTGAGGGGCTCAAACCTCTCATACTGCCCCGTATTCACGTCGAACCGGGCGATCTCGCCATTGTCCTCGGTCGACCAGACCTTCCCATCCACGCCATACTTCAGGGTCACCTCGCGCTTGCCGGACGCCCGCTTTCGGCGTGCCATCATCGTTCATCACTTCCGGCGCGCTGTAAATCCTGAACTTCTCGGTCTTCGGGTCGAACCTCGCGAGGCCTGCCTGGGACATCATTCCCAGCCACATGGTCCCGTCGCTGGCCTCTTCGACATCGAGCATGCCGTCCGGAAAATTCGGCTTCGGCTTCGGCACGGGCCATTCGGTAACCTTGCCCGTCTTCGGATCGAGCTTCCCGAAATATTGTTCGCCGAAATCCGAATACCAGACCGTGCCGTGCTCATCGACGATGACGTCGTGCGGCATGATCGTCGGACGCGGCAAATCGTATTCGGTGATGATCACGTGCGTGGATCGCCCGTTGGCCGTGGAAGCGTCTTGAACGAGTACTCTCGATTTGACGCTGAACTCAGGTTGACTGTGGCCAGATAATTGGCCAGGCTGCGGTAATCTTCCGGATGCACCGACCGCGCGATTTCGCTCTCCGGCGACCTTTGTGGTTTGATGGGCTGGCTCGTCTGCGAATAACTTCTCATGCGGGTGATCACTTGGACGAATTCGTCCGCCGTGTGCGTCGATCGTAAGGGCCGTTCGAGCGTATGGCAGTTTATGCAGTTGCCCAAAAGGAACATCGTCTTCTGCTCGTCCGTGCCGGGGATGCTCATCAGCCATTCCGCACTGGTGAGCTGAGCGGCGAGATCCTGCGTTTTGCTGAGATGTAGATCGACGGTTGTAGTCTTGTGCGCGGCCACCTCCGCGGTTCCAGGTCCGTCGAGCTCGTATCCCACCGCGCGAATCGCCAGAACGTAATGGCCCGGCTCCAGTCGATTGGCCGGGAATCCAAAATGGCCCTGCTGATCGCTGACCACGCTCACCGTGATCGTCGAGCCTGCCTTTTTGGCGCTGACCACCACGCCTTCCATCGCGCCTTCTTCCTGCGAGGTAACCTTCCCATTCAAAGCCACCGGGGATTGGCCTTGCGCGCGCGCGGGCCGGTTTTCTGCCTGTGGCGCGATTACAAACAGGCTAGCCAGCAATATCGTAAGTAGGGTGATTTTAGTTCGCATGTGGCTCCTCCAAAGCAAGCGCCTGACCCGTTCTTGGGCACAATCCTACTCCACAACCCGATGCCGCCCCTCGAACAAAATAATGGCTCATCGTCCAGTTCGCTGGATGTCGGGCGCCCCATACTTCGGATCCTTTAAGGCCCCACACTTGTCCGCGCCGGCATACTACTTGGCAAGGGGATCGGGACGGATCTGAAAGTGCGCCACAAACGTCGTTGTTCCCTTCCCTCCCTCGATGTGCCAAACCACACGTTCCTCGTCGGCCGCCCACAAGCCCCGCCCTTTCCATCCCGCTTTCGGGTCGTCAATGCGGCCGTTCATGCTGCGCGTGTAGAAATCAAGAGGATACGGAACCCGCATCGTGACAAATTTCTTCGTCCCCGGCATAAAAGCGATCAGCGAATCCGAGCCCGTTCCGTTCACGATCGGCACGTTCTTTCCCAGCCCGAGCGTGTCGTAGCGGTCGACCCAGTTTTGATAAAACGAGTCAGCCAATACCTCGCTGCCCTTGAATTTCGGACCCGGCACCGGGTAGAGCGTCCAACCCTCGGGACAGTGCTGCCCTGTCGCGGTTGGGCCGTTAAGAGGCCCCTTGCATTTGCGCCGGTCGAAACTCGCCAGATCGTTGCTGCCCGCCAGCGCCGCCCACACAACGCCGTTGGTATCGATCCCTAAGCCCAGGGTGGAATAAGCCTCCACCCCCGGACGTTTCGGATTGTCGAAGGGAGGCTCATAGGCCTCGGTCAGGCAGGTTGCCGGTGGGTTGTTTCCCGGCACCATGCGTACGATTTTTCCCGGAACTTCCGTGCTGGTCGAAGCGACGCCAGCGGCAAACCACAGGCTGCCATCCGTCGGACTGATAGCAATCCCGTAAGAACTGGCCCCGGCCAGCGCCCGGTCGAGCTTCGGATCAGGCGGTTCGTCCGGCTTCGTGTATGCGCCGGTCTTTCCATCGCCGTTGTAGTCGAGAATCGCCGGGCACCAACCCTGCGATTTTTCGGCGTCGTGCGTCTCATCCCATACGCGCGTTTTGATCCACGCAATCACACCCATCCCGCGAGCGCCCGAGGTATTGCCGTAATACAACGTCTCATCCTTGTCGTTCGCAAAGATCATGTGTGCGGCGGACAGGCAGGTATCGATCATTTCGAACTTCCCCGTCGAAGGGTCGTAATTCAGCCCGCCCTGCGCCACCGACTTCGGCGGCATTGGAAAATTCCTCGCGAAGGGATTGGCGGACCCTTCCTTGCAATAGTCGGGAAGGTCCGGCCGGGTCTGCGCATGGAACCAGAGACGCCCCTTGCTGTCCATCTGCGGTGAGGACGGCGTAACCGGATCGTTCCACACGATCTCGTTGCCCCAGTAAGGAGAAGGCGCCCCCACCGTCTGCGGCGACACCCTGCGCATGATTTTGCGATCGTTCTCATTGCGCAGCGGCACATCGATCGTGGATTTCGCATTCCTCACGGGATCCACGACATCGATTGCGCTTGTCGCCCGATCGGGCCCGTAAATCGGGCCGTAAGCGTTCGCCGTGGGATTCCGCTCATCGGTGCTCATCACGTCATGAACGAAAGACCGGTCCGTTCCGAAATCCCACAGCGTGATCACCACGTTGCGTTCGATTCCCTGCGGCCGCGGTGGCGCCGGCGGCGCCTCGCCCGCCGCAATCCGACTGCTCCAATCCGCTAACATCGCCAGGCCTCGCTCGTGCCCGAAATTATTAAGGGCGCTCGTCATTTGGGGGCCTATCTGGCCGGACATCATCCGCCGCTCCCACGCCAGAGCGGGTGAATCGAATACCCCCAGGCTTGGCTCAACCTCGCGCGTTGCCTTATTGCCCATCTGGTGGCACACCTCGCAAGTCCGCTTCAGAAGAAATGCCCACTGCGCCTGCGATTGAACTTCCGTCCCCTTGATCGCCCCGAAGTTCCCGCTTGCGTTGTCGTTTTCCTGCGCCGCCTCGCCATTGCTACGAATCTTCATCGGAAAGGCGCTCTTGGGAGGCATATTCACAAGCGCGTACCAATAATCAGCCGGGTAGTATTGCGCCGCGGCTTGGGGAGTCGGCGCGATCACCGCGGTCAATGCCAGAGTCTTGCCAGGCGTAGCTTCCACCGCCTTCGAATCCACCAGGCCGTACCCGCGTACCCACACCTTGTAGGTGGCTTGCGGCAGATCGGGCAGCACATACCGGCCCATGTCGTCTGTGACCACGATCTTGCGGAATTTCGTGGGCAAGTCGCTGGTTTCGGCGATCACCCATACGCCAGCCTCGGGCCCTTTCCAACTGGCGACCACCCCGCTGATGTAGCCCATCTCGGATGTGCCATTCTTTTCGCCCTGCGCCCTTCCCGCATTCCCCCGTGCCAGAGCCTCCATTTGAAGGACCGGGCAACTCGCAAGGAGAGCACACAGCGGGAAATACCAAAGCAGGGAGCGCCTCAGCCGCATCGCTCGCATGAAGTCTTTCCTTTCGCTGGTACAAGCACCAGCAACGTAACCAGCCGGGGTTCCAGAGTTGTCATAGGCCTTCTGCGAGCTCCCGCGCGGACAAGTACCATTCTTTTACTTAACTTGTCAACGGACGAGAAGCGCCTCGCTAACAGGTTGCGGCAAAAATTCGGTTTTTAGGGGGTCGGAGCTTTAGCTCCGACATAAAGTCCAGGCATTCAACAGGGCTTTAGCCCCTGGGGAACAGATTTTGTTTTTTCCCAGCAGCCTGCTGAGGTGCGTAAGAATTTCCCGCAACGACTCGCCAACATCAAAAAACACCGTGCGTTCCCGCGAATATATCCCCCCTCGCGGAGTTTTTGACTTCCGATTGACACCATCTCACGGGAGGAATAGGCTTCCGACGAAGTGACGCAACACCCATACCCTGGAGAGGCGCCTTCATGCACTCCTTAACTAAGGCCCTGACGCTCGCAAGCGCTTTAACTTTCCTTCCTCCGTTGTCGTCGGCGGCAACGATCACCGGCAACCTCAAAGGACCCGATGGCGCGCCCTTCGGCGGGGGATTTGTCCAGGCGCAAAATTCCCAGACGCACATGACCTTCATCGTCCTGTCGAACTCCCAGGGACGTTACGTCATCGAAAAGCTCCCCGCTGGAAAGTATCGTTTGCAAGCCAGGGCCGTCGGTTATCGCGCCGATGATCCTGCTGGCTTGACTCTTACTGCGGACCAGAAAGCCTCCGCCGATTTCGCCCTCCGGGAAGACACCGTACGCTGGAGCGATCTCTCCATCGACCAGGCTCGCGCGCTGCTTCCCCCTGGCGCCGGAAAGGACCTGCTCTTCAGGGATTGTTTCGCCTGCCATGGCTTTCAAACCCGAATGGCCGCCGTAACCCGCGATCTGGATGGCTGGAAAGACCGCGTGCAATACATGCGGGACGCCATGCACTTCAGCCTTGATTTCGTCACCGATCAGGACGCCAACGAGCTCGCAACCTACCTCGACAATGCCTTCGGCGCGGAGGCCACCCTGCCGAAGAGTCCAGCCTCTCTCCCAGGATATAAGGATACGGTTCTGAAGTTAGACGGGAGTGCCTCCGACATCGCGTACGTGGAATACGAGATGCCCGGTCCGAGCCGCATGCCGTTTAGCGCTGCCCCCGGAAAAGACGGCTATCTGTGGATTCCCAATTTCGGCTCGGCGAACAAAATCACCAGGATGGATCCGCGCACAGGCGCTATGGAAGACTTCGCAGTTCCGAACTTAGGCACCGCCGCGATCCACTCCGCCGTCGAAGCGCCCGACGGTTCCGTCTGGCTTGCGGAACAAGCCTCCAACAAGCTCGGCAGGTGGGACCCGCAGACAAAAGTAATCACCGAATACCAGGACCCGTTCGAACCAGGCAAAGAGGGCGTCAAGGAAGGTGGCTCAAAGCACACCGTGCGGTTTGATCCTGACGGCAACATCTGGGTGACGGGCGAGCCTCTGAGCCGCTTCGACCCAGAGACCGGGAAGTTCACCAATTACTGGGAGACCGGCCACACCTACAGCATCGCCAACGATTCCCAGGGAAACATCTGGTTCACGATCACCGGCACCCCAGGGCAGGTCGTAAAGATGGACTGGCAGACCCTGAAAATGACCCGCTATGCTGTCCCCACAAAAGACGGTCTGCCGCGCCGCATTCAGATCGACTCCAAGGGGATCATCTGGTTCGGCGAATACAACCGAGGCAAACTGGGACGCTTCGATCCGAAAACCGAAACGTTTCAGGAGTACGATCTTCCCACCGGCCGCCTGACCCATCCCTACGGACTGGGCGTCGACGCTAAAGGCGATATCTGGTACGCCTCGTATTACTTCGATGTGCTCGGACGCCTCGATCCCGCCACCGGAAAAATCACCCAGTATCCCTTCCCGCACTCTGAAAACACCATTCGCGAGTTCTTCCTCGATAAGGAAGGGCGCATGTGGTACGGCAGTCCCTCGAATAACAAGGTCGGTTACTTCTATCTGACTGACTCGAGGATCGCAGCTCCGCCACGTAGCGGAAATTAGGGCGTCTGCACTTCGAGATACCGGAACGGCGATTCAACGTCCTTATACCAATGGATCCGGTCGGGCGGAACAACAATCACGTCCCCCTTGCTGATACGATGTGACTCTCCCGGCAGGATTGGTTCACCGCCGAACTTATCGGGCGCGGCATTATTGGCCGTCACCTTGGCGCCGCCGATGACCAGCGTCGCCGACCCGCTCACCACATATACTACCGCCGTGAAGCCCTTGTGAAAGCAACCCTCCGTTGGGCATGCCGACCGAACCGACTCCCGGCTCTGCGTATTCACGCGGTAGGACCCCTCCGGCGTCGCGCGCCGGAAAAGTACCATGCTGCCTCCGGAGGCCACTGCTTTATCAAACGATGCGTCCACCTTCTTATGATCGAACACGGTAACAAACGTATACGACGAAGTGTCTTCCGCCAGAGTCTTGGACAGCCACCCCGCGCCCACCGCCATAACCAGCAAACCTGCCAGGACGAACCTACGAATATTCATCATCGCCTTTATACCTCCGCTCGTGCGGGATTCGGCCCATGCCGGGACGCTGGAGTTTTACCACAGGTGTGCCATGAACTCCTCATCACCACGCGCCTCATCATGCGCCTCATCATCATGCGCCTCATCATTGACAGGATCGGCTGGGAAGACTAGCCTTTCGGCGGAACCGAAGCACGAACCGAAAATCCGGCGATGAGACTCCAAGAGGTGCAAAGCACATGAAGTTAGCGAAACAATTTTTCCTGATGGCCGTCCTCGTAGCGTCGGTGCCCGCCAGTTCCTGGGCGCAGGGCCGCGACTACAGCAAAATTGAACTCACCGCGGAGAAGATCGCGCCGAACCTCTACATGCTGTCCGGCTCGGCCGGGCTCGACCCAAGCCATCAGGATGCCGCGGGAGGAAGAATCGGCGTCCTCGCGGGGCCAGACGGCATCTTGATGGTCGATTCCCAATACCAACCCCTCACGGCCAAGGTGCTGGCCGCGGTCCGGCAAATCAGTCCGGAGCCAATTCGTTTTCTCGTCAATACCCATCTGCATAGCGACCACACCGGCGGAAACGCCAACTTCGCCAAAATGGGCGTCACCATCTTTGCCCGCGAAGAACTCCGCGAAGAGTTGGCGCACCCAAAGCCGTCAGCCGATGGCACTCCCCCTGCCACTCCCGATCCGGCCTCGCTTCCCGTCGTGACCTACGGGCTCGGCAGCACGATCAAATTTCATATGAATGGCGAAGTGATCGACTTGATTCCCGTTCGGGCGGCCCACACCGGGGGCGATACCATGGTTCGCTTCGAGAATGCCAACGCCATAATGATCGGCGATTTCTACAGAAATTACGGTTACCCCTACATCGACACCATCAATGGCGGCTCCCTGAAGGGCGCGCTCGAAGCCCTCGACACCACCATGGAGATCGCCGGCCCGGACACCAAGCTCATTCCCGGCCATGGCACCATCATCAACCGCACCGACATCATCCCCTACCGCGACATGATCCTCGCCGTAAGGAACCAAGTGCAACAGATGATCGCGCAGGGAAAAACCTTGCAGGAAGTGCTGGACGCCAAGGTGACCGCTCCCTATGACGCAAAAGTTCCCGGCGCGCTCTTGCCGGCGCTCGGCGGGGGAACCAGCGCCGACCGCTTTGTCAAAATGGTGTATTTGGAACTGAAGAGCGGAAAATAACAGCCGGCAACCGAGCCGCTCCTCGCAATTGCCGCTCAGGCTTTGAGAGTTTCCTGCACGTAGGCAGGCTTCAACGGAAGGCGCCGCTGGATCTTTCCCGTGGCGTCGAAGAGCGCCGCCGCAATCGCGGGCGCGGCCAGCGCGTTGGCCGCCTCGGACCCTCCGCCATAGCTGCCGACTTCCGGCCGGTGAAGCAGCACGACCTTGATCTCCGGAATATCCGACATCTTGAGGATCGGGTAAGTGCGCCAGTCGCGATTCGTGATCCCGCTTTCGTCGAAGGTGGCCTCTTCGAGCAGCGCATGGCAGATGCCCATCACCGCTCCGCCTTCCACCTGCCGCTTCATCTGCATCGGGTTGACGACAATGCCCGGGTCAACCGCGATGGTGTACTTTTCAACCACGATCGCTCCCGTGCTGGGGGTTACCGCAATCTGGCAGACGCAGGCCCAATAGGTGGCTGAGCGGAACATAGCCGAGACGCCGCGGCCTCGCACCGGCGCGTCGCCCGTCGAGACGGGATTCGCCTGCGGAGAGGGGCGCGTGTCCCAGCCGGACGCATCGCGGACGGTCTTCAGCACGCGGACGAGGCGTTCTTCGGTAGCGTGGTCGATGCGGAACTGAATGGCGTCGGCGCCGGCGAGCGCCGCCGCTTCGTTGAGCGCCAGTTCGCGAGGGAAATTCTGCTGGAACTGGCCCGGCGTGCGCATGCTGTGATCGCGGAGCCCGGAGCCGAGAGGCGAGGCCTGCTGGCCCACCTGGTAGGTGCCGTGGCCGAATTCCGCCAGCCTCGGAACGCCGTCGTAGACCCACGGATCGGAAAGACGGTTCGCGGTAGTCGCCGTGAGGTTGGCTGGCGGCGCGTGCGGGTCGGGAGCAGGCATCGTCGGCAGGCCGGCGATCAGCGCGCCAATCGGGCGGTCGTCCTGAGCGGCCGGCATGTAATGGTCGATCTGATACGCGGCCATCTTGCCCTTGTCGTCGAGTGCGATTTGCACGTCGGCGACGGCAGCCGGCGATTGCGTCGACCACTGCAGGTCGTCAGCGCGCATCCACTGCACGCGGACCGGCCGGCCGAGAATTTGCGACAAAATTACCGCCTCGTCTTCGGCGCCCGCGTTGCCGCCGTTGGACCGGCCGTAGTGGCCCGGGCCGGGGTAGACGTGTACCACAACGTGATCGATGGAAATGCCCAGCATCGTCGCAATTTCTCCGCGCAACGCCTGGGGATTCTGGTTGTGCGCGTAGATATGCACTGTGCCGTCGGCGCGAACGTCGCCCACCGCCATGGTCGGCCCGATTGGCGCGTGCTTCATATAGGAAAATTCATACGTGGCCGTAAGCTTTTTGGCGGCCGCCGCCATCGCGGGCGCGATGTCACCGCGGCTCTTTTCGCTCCTGGACACCGGGGCGGATTTCCAGTCGGCGGTGTCCTTCAAATAGCGGTGCAGATTAGCGTGGCCGGGCAGCCCTTTCCAGTCCGTCCACCTGGTCGCGCCGGCCACCTGCCGCGCGGCGCGGATGGCTTCCCACTCGGTGGGCGCGACGACGCCAACCAGGTTGCCCTTCACCACAAGCTGCGCGTTCGGAAAGCGCACCTTGTCCAATTCGCCGGCCGATACCAGCGTCGAGCCCAGCGTCTTCGGATGCACCATGCGCGCGTGCAACATTCCGGGCAGACGCACGTCGGTGGCCCAGGTCTCGCGAGCGGCCACCTTGGACGCCGTGATCGTGTTGCGGAAAGACTTGCCGATGATCGTGTACTCGCTCACCGGTTTCATCGGCGGATTTCCCTCGATGGTCAAACCGCGGGTCTCGGTGAGCTTCCCACTCACCGGAATCGTCAGCTTCAACTGCTGCCCCTTCACCAGATCGCCGTAGGAAATTTTCTTGCCGCCGCCCGAAACCACGCCGTCCTTCACGGAAAGATCGCTTCTGGGCACGCCCAGCCGTTGCGATGCAAGATCGAGCAGTGCCTGATAGGTATAGGCCGCCGCTTTGCGGATGTTGGGCATCCCTCTGCCCAGAAAATCGAAGGCGCCGCTGCCGTCCGGCGTGCGGTCGGTGTCGCCCGACACGACCGTCGTGATGGCCTCGAACGAAGCGTTCAGTTCCTCGGCCACGATCTGCCGGTAGGCCGTGAACGTCGTGCTCTGGCCGAAATCGCTTTTGCCGGTGCGAATCAGGATGGTGCTGTCCGGGTGAATCTCGATCCAGGAAGAAGGAAGCGTGGGGTCGAGCGAGTTGGTGTTGCTAATAGCGGCAGCCTTGGCGCCGTCCGTCCAGAAACCGGCGCCGGCGATGCTAACGCCCACAAACAGCGCGCCGCCTGCTTTAACGAACTCACGCCGGGTCAACGCGGCCCCAAAGACATTCATCGGTTTTTCGCTGGTGGTGGCCATCGATCGCTTACCTCGCTTTCGCCATGACCGTGGAGGCGCGCTTCACGGCTTCGATAATGGCGGTGTAACTTCCGCAACGGCAGAGATGGGCCGATGGACCGGAACTCGTAAAAGCCTGCTTGATTTCCTCGACGGTGGGCGTCGCGTTGCTTTCGAGCAGTTCGGTGGCCTTGATCATCATTCCGCTCTGGCAGAAGCCGCACAAAGGTGTCTGCTCCTCGATCCAGGCTTCCTGAATAGGATGAAGCGTCTTTTCCGCCTCCCCCGGCGCCAGACCCTTCTGCCTGGCCCACCTCGCCGGAAGTCCCTCCAGTGTGGTGACCTCCTTGCCCGCCACCTCCGACACAGGCATCGAGCAGGAGCGAATCTCCTTGCCGTCGAGCAGGACCGAACAAGCGCCGCACTGCGACAGCCCGCAGCCGAACTGCGGCCCGGTCAGCTCGAGATCGTTTCTTAGAACGTAGAGCAGCGGGGTGTCGCCGGGCGCCTGAATTTCGCGCCGGACACCGTTGACGGTGATGGTCACCATAGAAGCTCCTTCACAACGCCCTGCGGATTTGGCTGCTATCTTATTACAGATCCCATGCCAATTACGATCAGAGTAAATGCTGCAATCTGAGTGACGCCAGCGACGCTATCTCCACCTATTCCTCCTATTCCTCGGGCGGCCAAAGCCAGGCAGCGCCGCGGACTCCGCTGGAATCGCCGTGCGCGGCCGCGACCACCGGGGTGTCGGACTCGTTGCCGAACACGTAGCTTTGTATAAGAGATGAAAGACCCGAGTAAAGGCGTTCAACTCGCGACAGGCCTCCCCCTAAGACAATCACGTCCGGATCGAGCAAATTAACCACGTGAGCGAGAGAGCGGGCGAGGCGGTCTTGACAGCGGCTTAAGGCAGAAACGGCGGACGGCGCACCTGCCAGGGCTTGGGCCACGATCTCGGGTCCTTTCAAGCTCTGGCTCGTGGCGCGCTGATAGTCGGCCTCGATGCCCGTTCCGGAAATCCAGGTCTCAATGCATCCGCGCTTTCCGCAGTAGCACTCCGGGCCAGGGTATTCATCGGCGCGTGGCCAGGGAAGCGGGTTGTGACCCCACTCCCCGGCAAGTCCATTGATTCCGTTATGAACGCGGCCGTCGAAGGAAATGCCACCGCCGCAGCCCGTGCCAAGTATTACGGCGAAGACGAGGTGCTTGCCAGCGCCGGCGCCATCGGTCGCCTCGGAAACCGCCAGGCAGTTCGCATCGTTCGCAACTCTCACTTCGCGGCCGAGCGCGGCGCCAAGGTCCCGGTCGAAGGGCCTGTTGTTTATCCAGGTGGAATTGGCGTTTTTGACCAAGCCGGTCTTCGCGGAGATCGTTCCTGGGATGGCCACTCCGACCGTGCCGGTGCGGCCGGTTTCGGACTCAATCTTGAGTACTTCGCCGGCCACGGTTCGGATGGTTGCCTCGTAATCGAAGCGCGGCGTGGGTACGCGATTGCGCCAGACTTCCCCGCAGGAGGGATCAATCGCCAGCGCCTCGATTTTGGTGCCGCCCAGATCGACGCCGATGCGGAGCGTGCGAGCAGCGCTCATTTCCTTCCCCAGAGACCCCAGGGACGCGGGCCGTGAAGAGGTCTGCCGGAACGAGGTGCCTTATTTTTCATAGACTTGGTGGCTTCGTTTCGTAATTTTGCATTTTGCGCTCGGGGGGTGCGCTTCCCCCGGCAGGTTGCTGGAAACTGCCGGCGGTCTTCCTGAGGGGCCGCAGCTCTGTGAAACGCTCGGACTTTATGGGGAGCTGAAGACCTACTACTCCCTGAAAACGCAGGGCTTTAGGCCACCGCTTGGATTGCGGAGGAATGGAAGAGAGATCCCTCCGCTCCGGCTCGACAAACATCGTCGAGCCTCCGGTCGGGATGACAAATAACTGCGTACGACCTGCAACCCGCGTCAATACCTCAGAGGCACAAAAACGCCAAAACCGCTGGTTGTGAGCGGATTGGAATACGCCTGGCGAAAATGGCCTCGCCGCACGCGCGCTTCGAGTCGGTCGACTTGAGGGAGTTTCCGCGGCTCGCCGGGAGCTTTTTTTCGGCCGTGTTTGCCTGGTCATGTCTGTTCTTCCTCCCTGGCCCCGGCGGTTCGCTCTCGCCTGGTTACCTTGCAGCTTCATCTATATAAGGCGCCGATCGACGGGCTACGAAGACCACTATACGACGTTTGCGGGGTTTCGAATCTTTACACCAAACGTTCGCGGCGGAGGAGAAGAATGGGGTCTGTGAGGGTTGGGAAGGGGGTGGTCACCGCTGAAACGGGACACGTCCGTCTGGTGGCGCACCCGCGAAGAACAGGGAAAGAAAGACCCACCCTCAACAAAACTGAGGGTGGGGCACCCGAAACGGCGAACCAACGGCGACGGCAACGGCAACCGCAACGGCGACGCGGCGGTGTGCGCTGGCGGCTTGCGGTTGCTAACTGGATGGGCGCAAGGCGTAGGAGCTTAGGACTCGCATGTAGTTGCCGCGCTCGAAGGCGGCGGGGTTGGCAACGGAGCGCTGGCTCATGCTGCCGCGCATTTGCTGGATGGACTCGTATTCGTGGTCTTCCATCCAGCGCGTCAAGTCCTTGAGTACGGAGGCGGCGTATCCGATGCCGTTGTGAAGCAGCGCGGACGCCATCATGGCCACGCTGGCGCCGGCCATCATCGACTTGAGCACATCCTGGGCGGTGTGCACTCCGCCGGTAACCGCCAGATCGGCCTTGACGCGCCCGAAAAGGATTGCGGTCCAATGGAGCCGCAGAAGCAATTCTTCGGAGCGGCTCAAGGTGAGGCTGGGAACAATTTCCTGCGATTCGATATCGAAGTCCGGCTGATAGAAGCGATTGAAAAGCACGAGACCGTTTGCGCCGGCGCCATCCAGTTGCCTTCCCATGTGAGCCATGGTGGTGAAAAAAGGAGACAGCTTGACGGCAACGGGGACGCGGACAATGCCTTTCACCTGAGTCACCAGGTCACAGAACGAGCGTTCCATGTGCGCGGCGGAGAGCGTGGGATCGGTGGCCACCACGTAGATATTCAGCTCGATCGCGTCCGCGCCGGCTTCAGCCATGAGGCGACCGTAGTGGGTCCAGCCGCCCGCGGAGACGCCGTTGAGGCTGGCGATGACGGGGATCGAGACACTTTCTTTGGCGCGCCGGATGAGTTCGAGATAGGAGTCCGGGCCGAGGTTGTAATCGCCGGCATCCGGGAAGTAACTAAGCGATTCGGGAAAGCTCTCGGTTCCGCGCCAGAGATTGGAGTCCACGGTACGGCTCTCGAGAGCGAGCTGTTCTTCGAAAAGAGAAGGCAGCACGACGGCGCCCACGCCGTTGTCTTCGAAGCGGCGGATGTTGTCGATCGAGTCGCATAGAGGATTGGAAGAAACCACAAGCGGCGATTTGAGCGGCAGGCCAAGATAGCGCGTCGAAAGGTCGATCGTTCCTTTTCCCATCATTCTTCTTCCCCATGTTTGACGGTTTGTTCTGCTGGATCTTCTTCCTCTTCCGGCGGAGCGATGCCGGGCGTTTCCGCCCTGCCGGCCATCGCGGCGCGGTTGGAATAGACGCGCCACTGGCGCTCGACATCGTCCTGCGCGAGATGAAGCAATTCACGCGCGGCGTCCGGATGGGTTCGCGCGAGCATCGTGTAGCGTCCTTCCTGGTAAGCAAATTGTTTGAGCGGGATGCTGGGCGCTTTGGAATCGAGCTGGAAGGGGTTCTTTCCTTCCAGGCGAAGCGCGGGGTTGTAGCGAATCAGGGGCCAATAACCCGACCGCACGGCCGCTTTTTGCTGCTCCATGCCGAAAGCCATATCGTAGCCGTGAGCGACGCAGTGGCTGTAAGCGATGATCAGCGACGGCCCGTCATAAGCCTCGGCTTCGAGAAACGCCTTCACCGTGTGCGTGTCGTTCCCGCCCATGGCGACGCGAGCGACGTAGACCGAGCCGTAGCTGATCGTTTCCATCGCGAGGTCTTTCTTTCCGGTCAATTTGCCGCCGGTGGCATATTTCGCGACGGCGGCTCGCGGCGTGGCTTTGGACATTTGTCCGCCGGTGTTCGAATACACTTCCGTATCCAGCACGAGAACGTTGACGTTCACGCCTGAACCGAGGACGTGATCGAGGCCGCCGGCGCCGATGTCGTAGGCCCAGCCGTCTCCCCCGACGAGCCAGACGCTCTTGCGCACAAGCGCCTCGGCGACGGCCAGCAAGTCGCGCGCTTCCGGGGAATCGGCGAGTCCGGCGCGGACAGCTTTTGCTTGAGCTCGGCAACGCGCTCGCGCTGCCCGGCGATGCCAGCTTCGGTGGATTGATCCGCCGCCAGCAACGCGGCCACAAGATTCTCGCCGACTTGGCCCGCGAGCCGCGCCAATAACCGGCGCGCATATTCGGCGCGCTTGTCCACCGCGAGCCGCATCCCGAGACCAAATTCCGCATTGTCTTCGAACAGCGAATTGGACCAGGCAGGCCCGCGGCCTTCGGCATTGGCCGCGTACGGAGTGGTGGGAAGATTGCCGCCGTAGATGGAGGAGCAGCCGGTGGCATTGGCGATCAACAATCGATCGCCGAAGAGTTGCGTGAGCAGCTTGATGTAAGGCGTCTCGCCGCACCCGGCGCAGGCGCCGGAGAACTCGAACAGCGGTTCGAGAAGCTGGACGTCCTTTACTTGGGAGTGCGAGAGACGGTCGCGGTCGAAATCCGGAAGCCGCGTGAAGAATTCCCAGTTCGCGCTTTCTGCTTCGCGCAGGGGGGCCTGAGCTTCCATATTGATGGCTTTGTGCTTTGCCTCACTCTTGCTTTTTACCGGGCAGACCTCGACGCAGAGATGGCAGCCGGTGCAGTCTTCGGGCGAAACTTGCAGCATGTAGCGCAAGCTCTCCAATTCCCGCCAGCGCGGCTGGGCCGATTTGAAGGCAGCCGGGGCATTCGCGAGGGCGGTCGAGTCGCACACCTTCGCCCGAATCACAGCGTGGGGGCACACCAGCACGCATTTGCCGCATTGAATGCAAAGCTGCTGGTCCCATACGGGAATTTCCTGGGCGATATTGCGCTTCTCCCATTTGGCGGTGCCGGTGGGAAAAGTTCCGTCCACGGGGAACGAGCCGACGGGCAGGGAGTCTCCGTGCGCGGCGATGATGGCGCCCAGCACATCGCGAACGAAAGCTGGAGCCTGCGCCGCGACGGAGGGCAGGATGTCAAAACCGCTTGTGGCGCAGGCGGGAACGGAGACCTCGAACAAATTCGAAAGAGTATGGTCCACGGCGGCGAAATTCCTTTCGACGACGGCATCGCCGCGCTTCCCGTACGTCTTGCGAATGGATTTCCGAATGGCTTCGATGGCCTGGTCCCTGGGCAACACGCCGCTAATCGCAAAGAAGCACGTCTGCATGACCGTGTTGATGCGGCTGCCCATCCCGGCATCATGGGCGACCTTGTAGGCATCGATTACAAAAAACCTGAGACGCTTTTCGATGACGGCTTCCTGCATCGAGCGCGGCAGGTGCTGCCAGACTTCATCGGGCCCAAATGGCGCGTTCAGCAGGAATGTGCCGCCAGGCTCGGCGGCGGAAAGAACGTCCATGCGTTCGAGAAACTGGAACTGGTGGCAGGCGACGAAATTCGCTTTGGTAATCAGATACGAAGAGCGAATTGGATGAGGGCCGAAGCGGAGGTGGGATACGGTGACCGAGCCTGATTTTTTCGA
Organism: uncultured Acidobacteriota bacterium; assembly: GCA_963697575.1. Taxonomy (GTDB): domain Bacteria; phylum Acidobacteriota; class Terriglobia; order Acidiferrales; family UBA7541; genus Palsa-295. The sequence continues at coordinate 25,792 of CAVOOP010000033.1, forward strand.
GTCGTAAACGAAGTAGCCCTGCGCGTGGTTATCGGTGCCCTCGCCGATAATCTTGATGGAATTTTTGTTGGCGCCCACGGTGCCGTCCGAGCCGAGGCCGTAGAAAAGGGCGCGAACGGTGGAGGGATCTTCGGTGGAGAAGCTCGCGTCATAGGCGAGACTGGTATGCGTGACGTCGTCCTGAATGCCGACCGTGAAATGGTTCCTTGGCGCGGCGCTCTTGAGTTCGTCAAAGACAGACTTCGCCATCGCGGGCGTAAATTCCTTTGAGGAGAGCCCGTACCTTCCGCCGATGATTCGGGGAAAGCCTTGCGCGGTGCGTTGGCCGGATTCGCACAACGCGGTGAGAATATCCGCGTACAGGGGTTCGCCGGTGCTGCCGGGTTCCTTGGTGCGGTCCAGGACAGCTATCGCGCGCGTGGATTTCGGCAATGCCGAGAGAAACGCGTTCGAATCGAAGGGGCGGAAGAGCCGGACTTTCAGGATTCCAACCTTTTCGCCTGTTTGCAGAAGATATTCGACTGTCTCGTCGACGGCGCCGGCCGCCGACCCCATCAGAACGATGACGCGGTCGGGATCGGGCGCGCCCACATAGTCGAACAGGTGATAGCTCCGGCCGGTTCGAGCGGCGAAACGATCCATCACGTTCTGCACAATCGTGGGGCAGGCGCGATAAAACGGGTTGCACGCCTCGCGCGCCTGGAAAAAGACATCGGGGTTCTGCGCGGTCCCACGCAGGGCGGGATGATCGGGAGAAAGCGCGCGCTCCCGATGGCGGCGGACAAAGGCGTCGTCGATCAGGGCGCGCAAGTCTTCATCCTGGAGCGGAACAATCTTGTTGATTTCGTGGGAGGTGCGGAAGCCATCGAAAAAATGAAGGAAGGGGATGCGCGATTCAAGCGTAGCGGCTTGCGCGATGAGGGCAAAATCGGAAGCCTCCTGCACCGAATTGGAAGAGAGAAGCGCGAAGCCCGTGGGGCGGGCGGCCATCACGTCGCTGTGATCGCCAAAAATCGATAGTGCGTGGGTGGCGACGGTGCGCGCCGCCACGTGAATCACCGCCGCGGTGAGTTCGCCGGCGATTTTGTACATGTTCGGGATCATCAGCAGCAGGCCCTGGGAAGCGGTAAAGGTGGTCCCCAGCGCGCCGGCCTGAAGCGCTCCGTGGAGTGCGCCGGCCGCGCCTCCTTCGCTTTGCATCTCGATGACCGTGGGGGTAACGCCCCAGATGTTCTTGCGGCCCTCCTCTTTCCATTGGTCCGCCCATTCCCCCATGGGAGAAGAAGGAGTGATGGGAAAGATGGCAATCACCTCGTTCAGCCGGTAGGCTACAGAGGCAACGGCTTCATTTCCGTCGAGAATCACTTGACCCTGGGTCATTTATTATTCGCCCTTCCCGAGCGGGTTGCCGGCTTCCCGACACAGAGCACAACGGCGCGGGCGGCATCAATGGAAACATCGGCGTTGAAAAGAATGATCTTTAGCCGGAGCCGAGAGCCGAGTGTTTCCATGGAAGATTTTTCCTCGATGTTTAGAAGTACCCGCAACGCCAAACTCCGGATGTGACAGGCGTCACCCTTTGAAGTGACAGCGGCTGGTGGAAGATGGTAGAGCCTGGATTTAACGATCGGGACGACTGGACTGGCCGGCGCCAGCGCGGGTCACGAGCTTGCGCCTGAAAAATTAGCCGACGGGACTGATTACATAAACCGAAGCTCCGCGCGCCCATTGCCGAGTGCGAAAAGGCTGCGGATCCAACCTCAATTTATCCGAGATCAATTTATCCGACCCACGCATAGCGCGTGGTAAGCTCTGCCAGTGAAAACCATATATTCCAGCGCAGATATACGAGCATTGGAGGGTGCGCGACCGAAGAGAAGCCCGAACAGGCGCCGATCAGCCGATGCCTGAAACTTCGTCCGGGCGCCTCATGAAGCGTACAACTGTGGCCGAGCGCTAACGGCCTGCTCCAGGTGGCCGGCTGGATGGATGGCAATACTCGAATAGCGCGGGAGGCAGGACACGATGCCCGACACAGAAGTCCAGGCCGAGCCTTGTACTCCAATCGTCCGGGAGCCTCGATGGCCTGCCTTGGTAGCGATGCTGGCGGCCGCGAGCATGTACTGGGCGTTGCCGGAGCACCTTTCGGTGGGCCCAAGCTGGCTGTTGCTCACCGTAGTCTTCGTTTTGATAATACCGATCGCGGTGTCGCACCACCGCGGCCATTACAACGTAACCCGGATTCTCACATTTTGCGCCAACGGGGCGATCACGTTCGCCATGATCGCTTCGCTGATTTTTCTGATACAGGGCATCCCGGAGCATCGTGAATCACCGAAGATACTGCTGCGATCGGCGACCGCGCTTTGGATCACGAATGTTCTGGTATTCGCACTGTGGTACTGGAAGCTCGATGCGGGCGGCCCGCTGGAACGCGACCGCGCGCGTTGCCGCCTAGATAGCTCGTTCCTTTTTCCACAGATGCTGGTCGAGGATGGCCTGGAGCAATGGTCGCCCCAGTTTATGGACTACCTCTTTCTCGCGTTTAACACCAGCACGGCGTTCTCCCCGACGGATACCGCTGTGATGTCCCGCTGGGCAAAGGCGGGCACGATGCTTCAAGCCCTGATTTCGCTGACAATTGTTGTTCTGCTTGCCGCGCGAGCCGTAAACGTTCTATGAGTGTGTTACAAGCCCCACCCGGATTGAAGAACTGGCGGACGCACCCTCCTCCCTGAATGCAGCGTGACCTGCTGCACATGAGGCTGTGATTGGTTTAACTGAGATCTGCGTTCAGCGCAGCCGGACGCATCGCGGACGGCCTTCAGCACGCGGACAAGGAGGTCAATCGCTCAAGCCTTTACTTCAAATGGTGATGGTTCTGGTCGTCCTAAGGGCAAGTGTTTCATGTGTGTTTAAATTGGCGGCTGCGCTGCAACGGCGGCTAGTGCAGGAGCGATTCCCAGTTGGCTGGCACTCTGCCCGCGGGTCCGGGTGCGGGCTGGCTTTCGGGATGCGCGTGCGGCGGAAGCAATTCCACGCCTTTGATCATCCCCCGCTTCTCGTAATCGAAGAACCAGTCCTCACCCGGCTCAAAGCTGGTTATGATCGGATGCCCTGCAGCCGCCGCATGCTTTGAAGCATGCTGACTCGGAGAACTGTCACAGCATCCGATGTGCCCACACTCCGCGCACCGACGGAGATGAAACCACCAACCTTCCGGCGACGCCAGGCACTCGGCACATCCATGGCCACTCGGCTTGGATGCGGGGTCGATCCCGCGCAGACCCTTTCTCATTTCCGATTCTCCTTTCCTGTCCTGTACCGCAATCTAGCGAGCGCCCGGCATCGCAAGTACGATCTTTCCTCTCTTGTGCGGCGCCCCGGCCAGCATCTCGTGCGCCTTCCGAGCTTCTTCGAGCGGGAGCACGGTCCCCACCTCGGTGGCCAGCTTTCGGCTGTCGAGCAATCCGGCGAGTGTATCCAGCCGTGTCGTGGTCACGTCTACCAGGAAGAACTCTGAACGAAAGCCCGTATGTTGCGCCGGTGGCGAAATCACCGACACGAGGATGCCGCCCGGTTTTAAAGCGCGAAAGGAACGTTGCTGCGTCTCCCCTCCGACCGTGTCGAGTACCGCATCGACGGGGGGCACGACATCTTCGAACCTTGTCGTCTTGTAGTTCACGACCATCCCGGCCCCGAGGCCGCGAACATAGTCGAGATCATCGGGCCCAGCGGTAGCGAAAACATGCAGATCTGCTTGCTTCGCCAGTTGCACAGCATACGCGCCAACATTTCCAGCCGCTCCGTGGATCAATACCGCTTGGCCTGCGTTCATCCGTGCATGGTCGAACAGCATCTGATACGCCGTCACGGCGACGACCGGCACAGACGCCGCTTCGACAAAACTCAACGATCTCGGCTTTGCGGCTACCATCCGTGCAGACGCCACCGCATATTCGGCATAAGCGCCACAGAACTGTTTATTTGTGACGCCGAAAACCTCGTCGCCCGGCTTGAACTCAGTGACTCCTGTTCCCACGGAGCCGACAATCCCCGCCAAATCTGACCCCAGAATGAGCGGAAGGGACACTGGCACGACACTCTTCCCCTCTCGAATGAGCGCGTCCCACGGACCAACTCCGGCAGCGGCGACCCGCACAACCAACTCGCCTACGTGCGGCGCCGGACACGGGATCTCGTCGATCACGATCTCATCCGGCGGGCCAAAGGAATGGATTCTGCCGGCTTTCATTCTTCCTCCCGAAGATGACCGCGCTCGGCGCAGCACAAGCGGACGTTGGTTACACGACAAACATCACTTGCTCCGATGTGTCGCTATTCGCAAATAATGTCAAGCGACCAGCAGGATCTTCCCGGCAGCACCCTTTTCTGCCGCAGCTTGCGCCTCGGCCGCTTCACTGAGCGGGAGTCTCTGGCTAATCGGGATTACCAGCTTGCCGTCTCGCACCGCTTCAGCCATGAACTCGAGGGTTTTCCTGTCGAATTTCGAGAACACTGTGACCACCTTCACAGATGGATACTTGGCGGTGTTCGCCGGCGCCCCGACAACCGATGCATACACGCCTCCGGGCTTGACCCTGGCGATCAGCTTCTCGGCGGTTCTTCCGCCGACCGCATCCGCAACCGCATCGAGCGGCGGAAGATTGGCAATCGCGGTGTCGTCGTCGGTTGCCACGAGCTGATCCGCGCCGACAGTCTTGGCCTCATCCATCTGCCGCTTCAGAATCCCAGCAATCACGGTCGCCCCGCGTTGCTTGGCAGTGAATACCGCCGAACGCCCGACATTTCCAGCGGCACCTACGACTAAAACCGTCTGGCCCGCTTTGATTCCCGTAGCTGAGAGGAGCTGGTAGCCGGTCGTGGTCACCAGCGGCAGCGCCGCCGCCTGGATCAAATCGAGCCCCTTGGGAACTTTCGCCAGAACCTCGGCTTTCACGACACAAAGCTCGGCGTAAGTGTTGTCCGCCATCGCGAACACCTGGTCGCCGACGGAAAAGCCTTCCACTCCCGGCCCAATCTTGATCACAGTGCCAGCGATATCGACTCCTATGAGACCCGGGAAATGGAGGGGATAAAAATCCTTGGTCAATCCGGCACGCCGCATGTAGTCGATGGGATTCACGCTCGTGGCGGCGACCCGCACCAGCACCTCGCCCGGGCCCGGAACCGGGTCCGGGTAATCCTCGAACTTGAGTACTTCAGGACCGCCATATTGATGGACAACAATCGCTTTCATGATTCACCTCCAAGTTGGAAAAACCAGCACTATCCTTCTACGCAAACGGCTCCAGTTTGGCGAGTATGATCGGCAGATACTCCGAGACGGTCGGATGGATGTGCATGGCGCGCTGGATGACCGTGTACGGCGCCTTGGCATACATCACGTCCAGCAGAACGTGAATCACTTCATCGCCTCCGACTCCAAGAACCGCCGATCCCAGAATCTGTTTTGTTTCCGCATCGACGCAGATTTTGATGAAACCTTGAGTCTCGCCTTTTTCGCTGGCCCGGCTCACTTGACTCATCGGATATTTCGCAGCGAGGGCACGACGTCCGGATTTCCGTACCTCGGCGTCGGTCATGCCGCATCGCCCCAGCGGCGGATCAATATATAGCGCGTAGGCCTGGATGCGGTCGGAGACGCGGCGGTGGCCGGCGTTGAAGAGATTGTCCGCAGCGATCTCGTAGTCGTTATAGGAAGTATGCGTAAAGGCGCCGCGGCCGTTGCAGTCCCCCAGTGCCCAGATGCCGGGGACGTTCGTTTGCAGTTGATCATCCACCATGATGTAGCCGCGATGGTCGGTGGCAACGCCCGCCCGGTCCAGTCCCAGGTCGTTTGTGTTGGGGGTGCGCCCCACGGCCAGAAGAACGTGAGTGCCTGCTACTTCTGGCGGACCTTCCTCGCAAGTGATGCCGACGGCGACACCGCCATCGCGTTTCGCCAGCGAGATACATTTCGCATTCAGCCGGACGTGTATGCCCTCGGCCTCCAGGATTTCGAGCACCGCCTGGGAAATGTCTTCGTCCTCCCGTCCAATCAGGCGCGGTCCCATTTCCACAATCGTGACTTCGCTCCCGAGGCGGCGATAGATCTGGGCGAACTCCAGCCCCACATAACTTCCGCCGACGATGATGAAATGCCCGGGCACGAAATCGATATCCATGATCGAAGAGTTGGTGAGAAAGGGTACGTCATGAATGCCCGGCATGTCGGGAATAGCGGCCCGGCCGCCGACATTGATATAGATCTTGCCGGCTTGCAGAACTTCATCGTTGACCAAGACAGTATTCGACGACTGAAAGCGGGCCTGGCCCTGAATGACCGTACAATTTGTGGTTCCTCGGAGCCACTCCTCCACTCCCTTGCTGGAAGTCGCGGAGGCGGCATCTTTGCGGGCTTTCACCCGCTTGATGTCGACGCACACTTCACCGGTGGCGAAACCATATTCCGCACCTCGACGGGCAACATGGACTGCCTCGGCACTTGCCACGAGCGTCTTTGTCGGGGTGCATCCCGTATTCACGCAGGTGCCGCCAAATTTATGGCGCTCGATAATGGCGACGGTTTTGCCCGCCCCCGCAAACCGCGCCGCCATGGGCGGGCCCGCCTGGCCCGTTCCGATAATGATTGCGTCGAAATGCTTCAGCGCAGCGGTCAACGGGCCCTCCAGATGGATCTTGCCGTCTTTGTCTGTCTCTTTGGCTGCCTTTTCGGGGGCAGTCTGAGTCTCTATCCAAACGTAAAGTCAAGGGCCTGGACGCCGGGATCGAGAAATTCGATCTCGAAGGTCCGATCCACGATGGGACCCTTCTGGCGGATGAGTTGATAGAGGCGGGGCTCCCGAATTTCGCCGGTGCCGTCCGGGGCAGTGTCAACGCCATGATTTTCGCCAAGAGCGGCGCCGTCCAAGGTTACCTTACAGCGAATGGCCCTGCCGCCCCTCGCCGGAGCTAATATCAAGTGCAAGTCGCGGCTGTGAAAGCGGAACACGATCTTTCCGGGCGCCGTCTGAAGCACGGCGCTCTCGGCATTGACGTTCCACGACCCGCTCAATCCCCAATGGTTTAGAGAAAGTTTCGCGGGCGCGCTGTATACCTCAACCGAATCCTTACGTACTTTTTCGGGGGAGGCAAAATTCTGCGACTGGCGATATCCGATGTAAGTTTCGGGGGATCGCCCATCCCCCCAATCGGGAGGGGCCTCGATTCCAACACCGGATGGGCTGGTGGTGTCAGAGGAGAAGCCAGTTGCCCCGTTTTCCTTCAGGAGCGCCTGAATGGCGCGCTCGATGTCGCCATAGTCGCCTTCCCCAAAGTGGTGGTAGCGAATTCGCCCTTTCGCGTCGACCAGATACTGGGCGGGCCAATATTGGTTGCTAAACGATTGCCAGACGCGTTGCTCGCTGTCCGTAGCGACCGGAAAGGTGACGTTCAAATCGCGCACGGCATTTTCAACGTTCACCGGTTGGTGCTCAAATGAAAACTCCGGCGTGTGCACACCGATCACAACAAAACCGGCATCGTGATATTTTGCCGCCCAACTCCTCAAGTAGGGCAACGGGCGGATGGAGTTGATGCAGGTGTAAGTCCAGAAATTAACGAGCACAACCTTTCCGCGCAGGGACTTGCGGCTCAAGGGAGCCGAATTCAGCCAGCCCGTGGCGCCGTCTAGTTCAGGCATGGAGCCTTCGTCGCCGAGTGAGGGGTGAGTGCCGCGCTGCAGCGCGCCGATCAAACGGTCTTCCGCTTTGGCAGAATTCATGACGTGAAACCTCGTGAGTACATTCGCGTCGAAATACAAAGCAAGTGCGACAAATCCCGCGATGCCGGCCACGCTAAGTGCGCGACGCGCCGACTGCGATCCAAGTGAATGTCGCTTCATGCCGTGATTTCCATTGCTTTGCGCGCCCAGGCCGATCGAAGCCGGGAGACTCGGCGGCTAGCTCCTGGCCGCCTCCTCGGTTCTGATGAAATATTGTTATGGTGCATAACGCGTGAAGACAAAATCGCGAGAAGCCTTCACGTGGCAGGGGAAGCAGATTTTGAGCGCCGCCTCATCGGCAGGTTTGCCGCGCGTGTCAAATTGAGCGAGCCCCCAGCCCCCCGTCGCCGCGTACTTTTTTGAGTCCTTGACCATAAACTGGAGGTGCCAATCCGGGGCGGACCCAGCCACGAAGGATTGGGGACGGCCAAAGACCCGGTTGTTCTCCTCCGACGCGACGTGGTCCCAGGCTATCCGAGCAATGACGGCGCCGTCTGGAAATGGGAGCCTTTGTTCGCGATATGTCTTGATCGCCGCATCATCGCCCAGAATGGCGCGTATATCGTTGAGGCTGCCTGCTTCGTGGGCCACGGAGATCAATCTCCAATCGCGGTACCCATGCGGGATCTCCTTCACGAAGACCGGCGCAGCTTCTCCCTCGGGTGCCGCGGGAGCGAGACCGGCCATCGCGCACAGGGAAACGACCGTGAGCCCAACTGCCGCAATCGTGATCTTTCCCAAGTCGAGGCTCCCGTCTTCCGCTTATGTTGCGAACGCGATATCCCCTTGCATGGCCTGCCGTGACCTAATTTGCGGCTGGCCCAGGCCCGCAGAACGGTTCATCTAAGGTGCGTAACGCGTGAAGACAAAATCGCGCGAAGCCTCCGCGTGGCAGGGGAAGCAGGTTTTCATCAGAGTGTCGCTGCCAAGCGTGCCGTCTTTGTTGAAATGACCAAACCCCCAGCCGCCCGTCGCGGCGTATTTTTTCGAGTCCTTGATAATAAACTGGGTGTTCGAGGGGGGCCCGGGAACGAAAGACTGGGGATCGCCGAAGACTTTGTCGTTTTCCTCCGATGGGACATGGCTATAGTGCAAAGCGACAATCATTGTGCCGTCCGGGTAGGGGAGTTTTCCATCGCGGTAGGCTTTGATCGCCACGTCGTTGCCCAAAATCGCAGCGAAACTGTGAAGGCTGCCTTCTTCGTGGGCCACGGAGACCAGCCTCCAATCGCGGTATCCTGGCGGCATTTTGGTGACATAGACTGGGGCCGGATTCTCATTCGATTGTCCGTACGCGGGGAACCTGCAGGAGATGGCGCCAGCCAGGGCCGCAACTGCAACCGCCAAAAAAGCGATCCTTCTCATACTAACCCCTTCGAATACGTGTTCGTCCGCAAGTTCTACTGGGCCTGGCAATGTCAGCTTTCCTGCCGCGGCTTCAGAGCCTTTACGCGAGGCCGGCCGAATTCCCAAACCCGAAGCCCCGGTTGGAGTTCGCGGCGCTCCGCGCGTGAGGGCGCCTCCGCGTCTTGCGCGCCCTCCCTGGAGCTTTGAGCGTGCTTAAAGCCGGCCCGGGATATAGATACGACCGCGCAGACATTCACTTCCATTGCAAGCACGTGAGTGATGATTCTCATGAGGCCATCGCTTTCAATGTTCTCACGGCCGACGACGAGTACATCAGCCAGGTGACACCACGGAAAATGAGGTTGATGCCGACGAGAGTTCCAATCGCCCACACCGAACTGAATGGCCAAGGCCGCCAGATCAGATAGGCCAGAAGGAGCGTGACTACAGCGTCAAAGAGAATCCACCCGCCTCCCGCCACGGCGCGAAGCTGGAAAAACGCTGCGACCTCCATGATGCCCTCAAGGAAAAAGATCACCGCCACGACGAGGGTGAGAGACTCGAGCGCGAGTCCCGGATGGAACGCGAGATAGCCGCCGCCAAATACGTAGACGGCGCCTATCAGCATGCGCCATAGAAATACGCCGGTGCCCCTGGCCGCGAACGCATAAACCAGGTAGGCGAGGCCGCCGAAGGCGACGATCCAACTGACAACAATGGAGACGCCGATGCCCGCCGCAAGGGGCAAAAGCACGGCTGCAAATCCCAGCACGATCATGACGATAGACCATCCGACGGACATTCCCGCGGCACTCTTCAACAGGCCCGATGAGTTCACAGTATCTTGTTCGTTCATGTTTTTGCTCCTTGTGCGCCCTGCAAGACTGGCGAGACCGCAACTGCGAAATGCAACGCGGCTGCCAAACGTGCCGGCTTCCTAAGTGATGGCGAACACAGGCTGGCCACAGGGTTTCAGGCAGCGCTCGATGGGAACTCACGCAGTGGAATGTCATGGCGTTGACAGAGAGTCCAGGCGCTGACAGTGGGTACAAGCTGAGTCAATCGTTCGCTCCGCAGGTTCGCCGTTTTGAGGCAACTCGAAAGATCAGAAGAACTTCCAGCACGGTGCGCCAGTCACGCGCTCCTGGCCTTTAAGCTGGGTCGATTGCGGATATCATCCTGGGAGGCACTGTGAAATGAAACGGGCACTCAGGTTCGCGCTGAGGCCCGCTCCGTTTGCCGGAAGTTAGCCGCCGAATCGCTATTCAGGCGGGGATTGATCTCAAACGCGGCCTCCAGCGGTGTGTCGTACGGTGTAAACGAATACGCGCTCGGCGCCGCAACGAATGGCCGATCCGGCTCTCCTGCTCCCGGTCCTGACTTCTCGCGGCGAATGCCGAGCCGCTGCATCATGGCGATGAGGGTTGTCCTGGCCAATCCGAGCCTGGCAGCAGCGCCGTCCCGGCCGCCGACGACCCAATTGGTTTCACGAAGCGTCTTCGTGATATGTATACGCTCAGCGTCTTCGAGTGTCCGGGGTGCCATCGAGCCGGCATTCTGCGTCACAAGCCCTCTGGTTTGCAGCTTCAGGACGCGTCCCGGTGTCATGATTACGGCGCGCTCGATGACATTCTGCAGTTCGCGGACGTTGCCCGGCCAGTCGTGGCGTTGCAGAGCCTCCATCACCTCATCGGGGATGCAATCGATCGACTTGCCTTGCTGATTGGCAAACTTTTGAACGAAGTGTGCGATCAGAATGGGGATATCGTCTTCCCGTTCCCGCAACGGGGGCAGACTTATCGGAAAGACATTCAGTCGATAGTAAAGATCAGCCCTGAACTTCCGCTCCTGTACCATGCGCCAGAGGTCCTGGTTCGTCGCCGCAATGATCCGCACGTCGACTTGAAAGGTGCGGCCGCCGCCCAAACGCTCGAATTGTTTTTCTTGCAACGCGCGCAGGAGCTTTGGCTGTAGTTCGAGAGGAAGATCGCCGATTTCATCAAGAAACAGCGTTCCATGGTCCGCCGATTGAAAGCGTCCCATGGTCTGAGCCACGGCACCGGTGAAGGCGCCGCGTTCATGGCCGAATAGTTCGCTCTCGAGCAAAGCGCTGGGAATCGCCGCGCAGTTAAGGGCCACGAAACGGTTCTGCCGGCGAGGACTAGCCTCGTGGATCGCTCGCGCGATCACTTCTTTGCCGGTGCCGGTTTCGCCTTGAACCAAGACGGCGGAGTCCACCTGCGCAACCAGGTTCACCTGGTCGAGCACCACCCGAAATTTCGCGTTGGATCCGATCAAATCGAGTGCGGCCATCGCTTTGCCCCTTTCCGAAATGCCCTTATTTCTGCCGGGCGCTGGCCGGAGCCGCCTCGATCACTTCGAGCAGGCCCGCGGCATTGAATGGTTTACACAGAAAATCGACGGCACCCTCATCGAGGGCTTTCCGTCGGAATTCAGCGCGATTGTGGACACGATTTGTGCTGCATTGTTTCCTGTCGTGAAAGGCAACTTCAGGAACGCGCCGATGGTAGCGGCAAGGTGGAGGACTGACAATTATAGATTCATTTAGCGGGCCGGGATTTATGCAGGCGGAGCGGCGGCGTTTGTCTGAGTAAATCACGCGCCCCCCGATTGGACCGAAGCCGCGCACCACCACGAAAACGCTCTGTCTGGGCTGGGCAGTTTCGAAAGGATGATGAGCGGTTCAGGAGAAGGGCGGGGCGATTGGCTTCAATCGCGTCGAGGAAAAAATCCTCGCCGAACAGCGCCTATTTTTGCGGGGCGCCGGCCAGTGCCGCATGGATTGCCGCGAGCAGGTCTGCGGCGTTAAATGGTTTGGATAGAAAATCCACGGCGCCTTCGTCGAGGGCCTTCTGTCGAACTTCAGTGTCGGTGCGCGGATATAAGGATGACCGGCAAGTCGGACGCTCGAGCCTGATGCGGCGCTGCAACTCGATGCCATCCATTCCCGGCATGCGAACGTCGGTAATCACGCAAGTCGCCGCAGCCAGCGTCCCCGATTGCAGGAACTCTTCGGCGGACGAGAACACCACAGGCTGCGTATCCGGCCGATTCCAGCAGGCTCTTCTAAGGACTCCCGAACTCGAAAGTCGTCATCCACCGCCGCCACGATCGGTATTAGATCGTCTGCCATTGCAAATGCTGTCCCCGATTACGGCACGATGGTAGCAACGGAGCGCAGGATGGCTATTATAGGTTTATTTAGACGGGTCTGATTCAGCGGTCGAGCCTGCGGGCAATTCCGAGTTGGTCCGCCATTCTGACAAGTTCGGCCAGCGATTTAGCGGCCATTTTTCGCATGATCTGGCCCCGATGAACCCCAATCGTGATTTCGCTGGTGCCCAGGTCGGCGGCGGTCTGCTTGTTGGCGAAGCCCGCGACCACGAAGGGAAGAACTTCCCGTTCGCGCGGCGTGAGAAGGTTGTAGCGCCTCTGCAATTCGGCCAGTTCCGATCTCTGCTGCCGCGCGATTCGATCCTGATCGATGGCGGCGTGAATCGCTCGAAGCAGTTCCTGATCGTCGAACGGTTTCGGAAGGAACTCGATCGCCCCGGCCTTCATGGCGCGCACGGAAGAAGGGATATCGCCATGACCTGAGATGAAGACAATCGGCGGCGCATCTCCGGCTATCAACTGCTGCTGGAGTTCCAGTCCGCTGGTGCCCGGAAGTTGCAAGTCCAGGACGAGGCATGCGGGAGCATCCGGCCTTTCGAATTCCAGGAATTCCGCCGCCGAGCCGAAGACAGCCACTCGAAGTCCCGCCGAGGAAATGAGGCTGGACAGAGCTTCCCGCACACGATGATCGTCATCCACAACGAAGACGACCGGGCTGTCGGAATTCATGAGCCGCTGCGAGAGCTGCACCGGAAGAGTAAAAGAGAAGGTGGTGCCCGCGCCTTCGCGCGGATGCGGCCCACAGCCGGCCGTGGTGGGCATCGATGATGGAGCGGCAAATGGCCAATCCCATGCCCATTCCGTTGTCTTTCGTCGTAAAGAAAGCTTCGAAGATTCTGTCCGGATCCTTCAGGCCCAGTGCCGGAATCCCGCACCTCGACCAGGACCGTTTCCGGGCTGGGCCGTTTGGAACGAATGAAGAGTTTCTTGGGACGATCCACGACCGAGTCCATCGCCTCGATCCCGTTGAGAAGCAGGTTGAAAACCACTTGCTGCAACTGCACGCGATCGCCCGTCACGGGCGCCAGATCCTGACCCAGATCCGTCTCCACGGCGACGCGCCTTCTCGTCGTCTCTCCGCTCAGGAGGTGGAGCACCTCGCCGATGACCTCATTCAGGTCGAGGTCGATTTTCTCGACGGCGCCTGCTTGAAGAGCGCGCGGATGCGCCGCACTACCTCTCCGGCTTCCTTACCGTCACGAACAATCCTTTCGGCGGCTTCCTGCGCTTTGGCCATTCCGGGAGGCTGGGCCGCGAGCCAGCGCAGACAGGCCTGACCGTTCGTTACCACGGCAGCCAGAGGCTGGTTCACTTCGTGTGCAATGGCGGCGGCAAATTCGCCAACCGTCGCCGTCTGTATCGCTCGCGACAAACGCGCCTGGCTGCTGCGCAGGGCTTCCTCCGTATTCTTCCGGTCGTCGATATCGATCAGCAAGCCGTACCAGCGAGCCACTCCGCCTTCACTGTCACGCGCGGCCTGGCCGAGCGCGCGAAACCAGCGGTAGGCGCCATCGGACCGGCGGAACCGGCATTGAACTTCGAGCGGCTGGCCGGTTGCGACAGCATGCGCCCACGCCTGCGCTGTCGGCTCGGCATCATCCGGGTGGAGGAGGTTCGTCCAGCCGAGCTGCGCCCAGGCGCCGGCGTTGGTGCCGGTGTAGTCCAGTAACCGCTGGTTCAGGTAGTTCAGTTCGCCGTCCGGAGCCGCGCACCAAACCAGGCCGGGGATCGTCTCGATGATCAGGCTGAGATCGCGCTCGCTCGCCCGCAGGGCTTCCTCAGCCTGCTTGCGCTCGCTGATGTCGCGGATGAAACCCGTAAACACCCGATGACCGTTGCTGATGACTTCCCCGAACGAAACCTCAACGGGAAACTCTTCTCCATTTTTGCGAAGGCCAATCAACTCGGTGCTTTGCCAGTTGATGTGCCGATGACTGGTTTCCTGGTAGCGCTTGAGGCCCGCCTTGTGCAGGTCCCGCAGGTATTCCGGCATCAGTATCGTCAGCGGTTGCCCAATCAACTCCGATGGTTCGTAACCGAAGATTCTTGTGGTTGCGTGATTGGCAAGCAGGATGTCGCCTCTGTGGTCGATACTCACCACGGCGTCGCTCGCAGTTTCGACAACCACGCGATGGAATTCTTCCCCGGTTCGAACTTGCGCCTCCAGCCCGTCCAGTATCACCCCGACCTCAGCCCGGGTGAGCTCACGCAATCTTGATTCCGCCTTTTCGCGCGCGTCAATTTGCGATTTGAGGTCGTCGATCGTCCCCAGAGTCTGATATGCCAGGGAAGCGAACTGCCCCAGAACACTCATGAGCCGCTGATCTTCCGAATCGAACCTGCGACGATCACTGTGCATCATCGCCCATATCGTGCCGACGGCTTTGCCTCGGACGTAAAACGGAACCAGCAGGCACTCTTCTGCCGCGGGCGAGACAGGCAGCAAATAGGGATAACGTCGCTCGAAGTGCCGGAACAACAGCGCACAATTGCGATCAAGCACGTCTCCGCAGGGACTGAAATCGCGCGGCGTCCCGCCGCCGACGTGCTCTTTCCACATGCCCTTGATGGCTGGCCAATAGAATCGTTGCCCATCAGCGTCCGGGGTTGCGCCGTCCGACGTCAGCAAACTGAGACCCGATGAGTCAGACGTCGGTGACATGCAGGATGGTCGTCGGCCAGTATTTCAAGATGGTGTGCTCGCGACTCGGCTAACGCGCTGGCGAGCGCTACGAGCGCGGCGTTCTCTTTGGCATGATCGGGCGGGCGCGAAGGGCGCTGTTGCAGCTCCTCCGTGCAGAGGATCGATTCCAGGGAAGCCGCGCCCTCTGGAATTGAACTCGCCAGAGGATCTTTACTTGGCGATGCGGCGGATTCGGTCACGTTTTGCCTCCATGAAGTGCCGGACTTCGCACGCCTCGGTATTTGCGGGGCCAAGTCGGGCGCAACCAAGCCTAACTTGACTGGAGTGAAGAGATGCCCTTGACGAAGCCGGCATCGTAGCAGCGAATTCGCTGTTTGGCTATACATGTTTATCTGTATGTCGGTGTCGCGGCGGCGACATCCAGGACGACCGCACGACAGTTCGAGAGAGCACAGGATCTTGTGGCGCCTGTAAAAGTCCAACTAACCCGTGCCAGCTCAATCGCGAATGGGCAGAGGGCGCGTGTGCTTCGATTGGAAGAGAGCATGCACACCTAAAAGCGACAACTCAAAGCCCCTGAACGGCTCGAAAGGAGCACGCCATTGAAACAACCAGAGGACAAATCGCGCCGTGGCTTTCTCAAGGCGAGCTCGATGTTGGGCCTGGCAGTCACCTTCGGCCCAGCGACGCTCGGGGGGCCATTCGCGCATTCGAAATCCGAAGCTAATCCAAAGGAGAACACCACGACCAAAACCGGTGCTACACCGGTGGCTGACAGCACAGCGATTCGTCCGTTTCACGTCGAATTTCCCGGAAACAGAACTTACTGATTTGCGCAGACGCATCAACGCGACAAGGTGGCCGGAGCGGGAGACGGTCACCGATGCATCGCAAGGCGTGCAGCTCGCGACGACTCAGAAGCTCGCGCGCTATTGGGGGACAGATTACGATTGGCGCAAGTGCCAGGCGAAGACTGAACGCCGTGCCGCAATTCGTCACCGAGATCGATGGGCTCGACATCCATTTCATCCATGTGCGTTCGAAGCAACCCAATGCACTTCCCATCATCATCACGCACGGATGGCCCGGCTCGATCATCGAGCAGATGAAGGTCATCGATCCGCTGACGAATCCAACGGCCCATGGCGCGACTGCATCGGACGCTTTCGACGTGGTGATTCCGTCGCTGCCGGGCTACGGCTTTTCGGGCAAGCCGTCCGCGACCGGCTGGGACCCGGACCGCATCGCGCGTGCGTGGATCGTGCTGATGAAGCGCCTCGGATACACGCGATATGTGGCCCAGGGCGGAGATTGGGGAAATTGTGTCACGGAGCTGATGGCTCTGCAGACGCCTCCGGGACTGCTCGGCATCCACACCAACATGGCGGCCACTGTTCCGGCCGACATTGACAAGGCTGCGTTTGGCGGGGCTCCGCCGCCGTCCAATCTCTCAGCCGACGAGCTGCGCGCGTACAACCAGCTGGACTTCTTCTATAAGCACGGCCTTGGCTACGCCCAGGAAATGGCGGGGCGCCCGCAGACGCTGTACGGGATCGCGGATTCGCCGGTCGGTCTCGCGGCGTGGATCCTTGATCACGACGCAGCCAGCTACGCACTCATCGCACGCGTATTCGACGGCCAGGCGGAAGGCCTCACGCGAGACGACATCCTCGACAACATAACGCTCTACTGGCTGACGAACACGGCGGTCTCATCGGCTCGCCTCTATTGGGAATATAAGGGCGGCTTTTTCGACGTCAGAGGCGTCTCCATCCCGGTTGCCGTGAGCGCCTTTCCAGACGAGATCTACCAGGCCCCGAAGAGCTGGGCCGAAAAAGCCTATCCCAAGCTGATTTACTACAACCGGCCCCCCAAGGGCGGCCACTTCGCGGCCTGGGAGCAGCCGCAGCTGTTCTCCGAGGATGTCCGAGCGACGTTCCGATCGCTGCGCTAGTGCACCTTGGGCGTCGCAGGAAGTTTCGATCCATTGAAGGAGGACGTATGCCGAATGAGAAAACAGGAACCGCCGCCGGTGCGAGTCGAGCGCTGCAGCCCACGGAAACAAATCCTCTCGATTTTGTGCCCGACAAAATTCCTTTCGACACTCCGTATGGCCCGCCGATATCACTAGACCGAGCCCAGGCGGTTATTCACGCGGCGGTGGCAGAGGCGAAGAAACGGAATTGGAAGATGAACGTAGCGGTGGTCGATTCCGGCGGCAATCTCGTGGCCTTCCAACGAATGGACGGCGCGATGCTTGCCTCCATTCAGATTGCCGAGCACAAGGCGCGAGCAGCCGCGACCTTCCGGCGCGAAACGAAGCAGTTCGAAGACGGTATCCAGCTTATGCATCTCAACTATCTGCTCGCGTTCGATGGAATCATTGCGTCTCGAGGCGGCATCCCACTGATCGAACAGGGGGCGATTATCGGCGCAATCGGTTGTTCGGGAGGCACGGATTCCCAGGACGAGATCGTCAGCAAGGCAGGCGCGGCATTAATCAACCAACTGCCCGGCAACGAACAAATGATCCAAATCTCGAGAAAGCGTTGGGGACAATCAACCGGTTTCCGAGACAAACAAAGAGACAGGAGAATGCCATGACAACTGCAAGCGCACTTACGAAGCCCGCACAGATTCGCGTGGCCCGGCGGTCGCCCGCCTATTGGCGTGTCACGATCGACAACCCGCCGATCAACGTGATGGGCCCGGAAATGGTCCGGGAGTTCCAGGAAGTCATCGACGCTCTCGAGGCCGACGAGCATGTCAGGGTCGTGGTCTTCGACAGCGCGGTCGACGACTACTTCCTGAATCACTCCGATTTCCTGGCCAAGCTCGAGGACCTGACCTCAATGCCGGCGGGTCCCACAGGCTTGCCGCCTTGGCCGGACTTTCTCGTGCGTCTGACTCGCTTGCCAGTCGCCTCCATCGCCCTCATCCGCGGCCGGGCGACCGGCAACGGCAGCGAGATCACGCTGGCCTGCGACATGAGTTTCGCCAGCCGCGAAAAGGCCATCATCTCGCAATGGGAGGTGGGCGTGGGGATGGTCGCCGGCGGCGGCCCCATGGCCCGGCTTCCCGAACTCATCGGCCGAAACCGCGCCCTCGAGGTGCTCTTGAGCTCGGAAGACATCCGAGCAGACCAGGCCGAGGCCTACGGCTACATTAATCGCGCCCTGCCCGACGCCGAGCTGGACGCGTTCGTAGAGGCGCTCGCGACCCGGATCGCCAAGTTCGACAAATGGGCGATCGCCAACACCAAGCGCCTCGTCAACACCAGCCTGCCGCCGGACGTCGAGCTCGGCGCCGGGTGGGATGCGTGCATCGCTTCGCTCGGGCGACCCGCCGCCCAGGAGGGGATCAAAGCGCTGATGGCGCGCGGCTTCCACAAGCCGGGGGATGTCGAAAATCGGCTCGGATACTACCTGGGCCAAATCGCGCGCTAGGCCGGCATCACGGCCATTTCGCGTGGTCTGGTTCCGCAGAATGACTCGCGGAGTTTGAGCCTCGGGCGCGTTTGAAGCCAATCTGGCGGAAATGTTTCAAATGTCTGTAGTGGTGTTTAATATATTCTGCGCGCCACATCGAAAGGAGACATCAATGAGCGCGGTACAAGTCGAACAGAAGAGCTATGAGATGCCCCCGCGAGAGGGGATCAGCATCGCGTATTTTCTCACCGTCGCCGACGTCGAGCGATCGGCTCGCTACTACGAAAAGGTCTTCGGCGCTCGCATTCTGACCATGGGTGATGGCAACGCGCCTCCGTACCTTCAGCTTGCGAATATCTGGATGATTCTGAACGTAGGGGGCGGGCCGACCCCGGACAAGCCGACGGTAACACTCAGCGTCCCCGACCCGAATCACATCAGCAGTTTTATGAATTTCCGCGTCGCGGATATTCAAGCCTGCTATGAATTGTGGAAAAGTCGAGGAGCCGAGTTCCTCACGAAGCCAATACCCAAGTACGGCGAGATTCGCTGCTACATCCGCGATCCTGACGGCTACATTATCGAGATCGGACAAAGCACCGCTCTCAAGTACGGTTAGCGCTCGGCCCGAATGGGATCCGGATCTAACCGGTTGCGGATGTTCTCTTGAGTTTTTCCGGGCTGCAAGCGTCGCGTCAGCGCTTTGGTCTTAATCGATGGCATTCGCCCAGCGGGTTCGTCATCGCGCTTCTGCCAATTGCGCTCTGAACAGTCACTCGCTCTGACATCGAAAGGAGTACCAAATGGACGGCACAAATGGACTGAAAGAGGCCACGCGCGTGACCGCGCCTGTCGCGTCGAACACGCTTAGTGTGAACGTTTTTACGGCCCCGGGAAAGACTATGGTCGGCGAGCGGCCAAAGCCCTTCGGCGAAGCGCTCGGCTTTGACCCTATCACGTCGACTTTAATCTTCGGCGAGTACGACGCGGTGCTGGTGGACGCAATGGGGACAGTGGCTGAGGCCGAGGCTCTCGCGGATTGGGTCGCTCTGCACAACCGCAACCTGGAGACCATCTATATAACGCACGCCCATTTCGACCACTTCTACGGTCTGAGCATTCTGCTCGACCGTTTCCCGGGCGCTCGGGCGATAGCAACGCCCAAGGCGGTGAACGCCATGCAGATGTCTTTCTCTCCCGTAGTGGAGCGGTTGGCCCGCCGGCTCTTTCCTGGGCAAGTGCCCACCAAGTTGGTTCCACCTGAGCCCTATGAGCACGACACGTTCACTCTCGAGGGCCACGAATTGCGCATCATCGAGCAGGGCCGCACCGATAGTCCCGATTCGACCTCCCTATACGTTCCATCGATCGGCCTGATCGTCGCTGGCGACGTTGTATACAACCAATGCCGCATTTACGTCGGCGACACCACCCCCGAGAGCCGAAAGAATTGGATCGCGGCGCTAGACCGGTTGGCGGCGCTCGACCCGGCGATTGTTGTCGCCGGTCACAAGAAGCCTGGCGCGCCCGACTCTCCCTCGACGATCCAGGACACCAAGCGTTACCTGCAGGACTTCGATCGGTTGCAGAAAACCGCGACATCCGACCAGGAGCTGTTCGATCAGATGACGGAGCTGTACCCGCATTGGGTCGCCAATCAGTCGTGGTTGATGTTCGGATTCCCGCAGCCATGACCTACATCAGCGGCGGTGGCGAATTTTTCCTCAAGCCGGGGGATATCGAAAATCGGCTCGGTTGCTACCTGTGCCACACGACGTTAGGCCGGCGCCCGATGCGATTCTCAACTCCGGGACGTTGAGGATGGGAGGCGTTCGAAGATCAATCTTGGCGGACATGTTTCGAAAGTCTATGGTGATGTTTTACATTTCCTGCACGAAGGAGGTTTGTATGTCTCAGGAAGCCAGCGCCGTAAAAGCGTGCTCAGCAAAGCGAAGTCCGGCCTCACCAACTCGGGCAGGAGGTTTTCAAAACCATCTTGTCCGAAGATGTCGATTGGAAACCGTTCCCGGCGTTCCCACCTTCCGTCCGGCTGGCCGTCGTCGTGGGTCAGCCCTCGGAGCCCGGCCCTTATACGATCAGGGTCAAGGTCGCCCCACGGCGAGAAGCTGATGCCTCACAAGCACCCGGAGGATCGAGTCTATACTGTGATTTCCGGCGTCTTTTATATCGGACTGGGTGATGAATTCGACGCGAGTAAGTTGGAAGCCTATCCGCCCGGCGCCGTGATCATTCTCCCTGGCAACACGCCCCATTTCCACTGGGCGAAATCGGGCGAGTACGTCACGCAAGTAACCGCGATGGGGCCGCTTGGACTGGAATACCTCAGCGCGAAAGACGATCCGCGAAACAACAACTCGTAGGAAGAAACTGCGCGAGTTGACGAATCGTATACTCGGATTCCGCTAAAGCATCCAGCTTCTTGCCGGGTTATTTAAGTATGGCGGAGAGGGTGGGATTCATCGCCTTAACTCGCCACAATCATTACACCATAGGCTAAATCGCTGTTTCTGGTGATCGTCCAGGGATATCGAAGTCATTTCCGAAAACATTCGAAAACCCCTGAGCACATGAACTGCAGCCCGGAACGGTAACACTGGTAACAGAAGCAGTCAATTAAGGTCGAATAGGACTTAAATTTCATCAGTCGAACGAACTGGAACAACAAAGGATTGGCCGTTCCGGTAAAAGACGGACGCGTGCTCGTAACCGACAATGCTCGGTAACCTTCAGAGCGCGGATCAATACTCGTTCTGATAGTTACCGATCGGAGGAGGCTGTGATATCTGTCGGGCGGCGAGATTCTCAAATGCCTTAAAGTAGAGAAGTAGACAGGAGATATTCTTGTGAATCCTTCCTCTGTGAGTTTACCGGGCTTGGCACTCGGTGAGCAGAATCGCCGCCAAGAACGTCTACAGGAAATCGTCGATAAGGGACTGCCTCCCTTTCCGCACACGGTTCTTGAGCTAACCGCATTCTGAGCGGCCCGTCGGCGGACGTGAAGAAGGCCGCCAAGCTGATCCGGACCGACGCGGCTTTGAGTGCCCAACTCCTGCGGATGTGCGGTTCTCCCGTGTTCGGCCTGCGTAGCCGCGTGGTGAGCATCGAGCAGGCGGCAACCCTCCTTGGAGCAGATCGTCTTCGCACGCTGGTGCTAACGACGTCGATGGTGGATCTCGCAGGAGGCGGTTTGCCGCGGGAACAATCGAAGCGTTTCTGGCAGCACAGTTTTTTTGCGGCTTTGCTCAGCGAGCATCTGGCCAAACGGACTGGATACAGCGAATCGGAGCAAGCGTACATCGCTGGATTGCTTCACGACATCGGGCAAGTGCCCCAGTGGATGCTTGTATCTGAAGAGAAATTTCTAGCAAACGCTCCACCACCTCAAACCTGGTTCGACAATCCACCCGCGGAGCGAGACTACTTTGGATTGGACCATTGCCGGCTCGGCGGCGAGATAGCGACCAGTTGGAATTTGATGCCCTCTTTTATTGACGTTCTTTCGAATCATCACGATTCCGAGCAAGCCGAGCATGATCCTTACCTCACTAGAATTGTCGGTGCCGTGGAGCATTTCCTGCTTACCAGAGTTCAAGACGAGTCTGGAGAAGATAAAGTGCCTGAGCCGTCGAGCGGCAAGCAAACGGCGGAAAGCGACAGCTCGCACCTCGGTGTTAGAAGCAGCTCAGGGTATGACGATTCTGAGTGGCAAGAGATAGCAAAAGATCTCGAAGTCGAATACGAACGACTGCTTCCTGTTGTGGCAAGCGGCTTAACAAGCGTAATTTCCTGAGCGGACTAGCTCCAGGCAGCTACGCCGATGCAAGTATGAGCAAGTACAGGTGACGTTTTAGCTCTTGCGCTCAAGAAATTGCTGGAACGAGTGGCCCGCTGAATCATAACTTAAACGAAGTCTTGTATCGCCTCTAGAGAGCGCTGGAGTCTTGTTCGGCGAGCGTGAATATAAACTGTGATATTCCCTAACCGAATCGTCATTGCGCTGCCCCTGATGATTCTCGGTCTCGCCGGTTGTGGATTTACTTCTTCCAGCGGCGGGTTCCCCAATCCCGGGGCGACCTCGATCAGTTTGTCTGTAAATCCTTCGTCGATTACTGTAGCCGCGGGAGCCACGACTACATTCACCGCTCTTTATACACCGAGTACGCCCGCGGGAGGTTCCCTGACCTGGGCCGTGGACCCCGCCAACGGGGGAACAATCACGAGTTCGGGCGTCTACACTGCGTCTGGAACGGCGGGAAACTACAGCGTTATCGCAACATGGACGCCATCCGGTGCGGCGGGGGGCAAAATAACCAGCGGTTCAGCGACGGTGGAAGTGCTTCCGGCGCCGCAAGTGGGGGCGGAACTGAACCCCAACCTGATACAGGCCTCGGGGACCGCCCAGGCATCCAGCGGGATTCAGAATGCCGGGGTCATAGGCCAACTTGTTCCGTCTGTCACCTCGACGGATTCCGGCAATAATGTCCAAGTACGCAGCGGCTTCACCATTCCGGTCGACTGCACTGCTTCCGGCTCCAACTGTCCGTAGCGAGAGGCTGACCGCTCGCACGCCGCCGGCAGCCAGCCCGAACAGCCGCGCGGCGGCCATACGCTGGCCCCTTCCGCACGCCAACCGCATCCCCAAACCCCCCAGGTAAAAAACTCTAATCGATCATACTAACGATTGGACCTTCACGGAAAACGACGCCGCAATCCATGTTTCCGAGCGGGCGGACGGCTTCGTTCCTCGCTTCTAGGCCTGATATTCCGAGTGCCAAAATGAAGCGATTTCAGACGGAGAAATTGTTCCGCAGAATGTCAAATCGCTTTGTCCTGTAAGCAAAAGTGATTTTCACAGTCCGCGCCATGGCGGATTTTTCGCCATCGAGCTTAACGCAAACCAAGATGGGGCATGAAATCGGGCACTCTCCAATTTGTTCTTTATTATGTTGAAGATCAGTTGATATTCGAAACGCGAGCAGAGCCGAAGCGATGCGGCACTCTGATCTGACCCGCGGCCCGCGCTTCGTATAAGACGCAAATCGCCGCTCAACCTGTCCATTCGTACAGGTAGGCTTTTGAGCAAAAGTGCTATTCCAGCTACTGCCCCCAACGGAACCGTCAATTTAGTCTTGATGAAGACAGCCGCATCAGTCCGGTAACTTTTTTCACCATACCAGGGAGTCCGTGTCGACCGGCTTGGGAAGACGACAACTTGCGGATCAAGCTTCTTGCTCTCACATCGATCTTTATTCTGTGCCTGGCTGGCAAGGCCAACGCCCAAGTGGCGGATCCTGCGCCGAGTCCTGTTCTGGCATATGAAGGGCGTTTGCTTGAGTCAAACGCGCCGGTAACGGGCACGCGTTCCTTCGTCTTTTCGATTGTCGATTCCACCGGAAACGAATTGTGGAATTCCGGGCAACAAACGCTGACCGTCACCGGTGGGCTGTATGGAGTTATTCTCGGCGCCGCCGGCATGCCCGCGCTTCCTGCCTCCCTCGAACTTCGGGCCAACCTGCACCTGAGGGTGACTGCCGATGGAGTTCAGCTATCTCCCGATGTTCCATTGATCCCCGCCTTGCAGGCCAGCACGGCATGGAATGTGATCGGCCCATTCCTGGGTGACATCAGCGGCACGCAGCAAGCCATGTCGGTCAACAAGCTGCAAGGTACACCCATCGACCTGAGCGTGGCGCCTTCTAGCGGAGAGGTGCTGACTTTCAACGGAACCAGCTGGATTGCCTCGGCGCCTACCGGGGGAGGAAATCAAGGACCAGCAGGCCCTCAAGGAGCGCAGGGTCCGGCAGGACCACAGGGCCCAGCAGGCCCGTCTGGCGCTACCGGAGCAATCGGACCACAAGGGCCGGCAGGGGCAGCGGGACCACAGGGCACGCCAGGCGTCGACGGCAAAACCATCCTCAGTGGAACAACGAATCCCACGTCCGCGATCGGCCAGGATGGCGATTTCTATATCAATACGACGACTGAAACGATCTTCGGCCCGAGAATAGCCGGAAATTGGCCGACGGGTGTTGTACTCGTTGGACCCGCGGGAGCCGCTGGCCCACAGGGACCTACGGGGCCGACAGGTGCCGCTGGCGCGCAGGACCGACCGGCGCAACGGGGCCGACAGGGCGCAACGGGTCGACGGGAGCCACGGGTGCAACGGGTGCGACGGGCGCAACTGGAGCGACAGGACCAGCGGGACTGAACTGGCAAGGGACGTGGAGCAGCAGCACGGGCTACGCGGTGAACGACGCAGTCGCCTACAACGGATCAAGCTACATCAGCATTCAGGCGGGGACGAATCATGAGCCCGACACGAGCGCTTCCTACTGGATGCTGCTGTCGCAGGCAGGAGCGACCGGCGCAACAGGAGCCACGGGCGCAACGGGACCGCAAGGGCAACCGGTTCGACGGGAGCCAGCGGGACCGCAGGGTCCGCAAGGAACAACGGGCGCGACAGGAGCAACGGGCTGACGGGAGCCACCGGGCCACAAGGACCAACGGGTGCAACTGGCGCAACCGGACCGGCGGGACTGAACTGGCAGGGAACGTGGAGCAGCAGCACGGGCTACGCGGTGAACGACGCGGTCGCCTACAACGGATCGAGCTACATCAGCATTCAGGCGGGAACGAATCATGAGCCCGACACGAGCGCTTCCTACTGGACGCTGCTGTCGCAAGCAGGAGCAACCGGCGCAACGGAGCCACGGGCCGACGGGACCGCAGGAGCAACCGGTTCGACGGGACCAACGGGACCGCAGGGCCGCAAGGAACGACGGGTGCGACCGGCGCAACGGGACTGACCGGAGCCACTGGGCCACAAGGACCAACGGGCGCAACCGGTGCGACAGGACCAGCGGGACTGAACTGGCAGGGAACGTGGAGCAGCAGCACGGGCTACGCGGTGAACGACGCAGTCGCCTACAACGGATCAAGCTACATCAGCATTCAGGCGGGAACGAATCATGAGCCCGACACCAGCGCTTCCTACTGGACGCTGCTGTCGCAGGCGGAGCAGCGACCGGGCGCAACGGGAGCACACCGGCGCGGCAACGGGCCGCAGGCCGCAACCGGGGCGACCGGAGCCACGGGAGCCACGGGCTACGGACCGGCGCAACCGGTGCGACAGGACCGCCGGGATGAATTGGCAGGAACGTGGAGCGGCAGCACGGGCTACGCGGTGAACGACGCAGTCGCCTACAACGGATCAAGCTACATCAGCATTCAGGCGGGAACGAACCACGGCCCGACACCAGCGCTTCCTACTGGACGCTGCTGTCGCAAGCAGGAGCAACCGGCGCAACGGGCAGCGACCGGCCCGCAACGGTTCGACGGGGCAGCGGGACTGCAGGGCCGCAAGGAGCCGACTGGAGCAACGGGTGCGGAGCACTGGCGGACCAACGGGTGCAACTGGTACCGGCCGGGACTGAACTGGCAGGGGACGTGGAGCGGCAGCACAGGCTACGCGGTGAACGACGCCGTCGCCTACAACGGATCAAGCTACATCAGCATTCAAGCGGGAACAAATCATGAGCCCGACACGAGCGCTTCCTATTGGACGCTGCTGTCGCAAGCAGGAGCAACCGGCGCAACAGGAGCCACGGGCGCAACGGGACCGCAAGGAAAACGGGCGCGACTGGAGCAACGGGGCTGACGGGAGCCACTGGGCCACAAGGACCAACGGGTGCAACTGGCGCAACCGGACCTGCGGGGCTGAACTGGCAGGGGACGTGGAGCGGCAGCACAGGCTACGCGGTGAACGACGCCGTCGCCTACAACGGATCAAGCTACATCAGCATTCAAGCGGGAACGAATCATGAGCCCGACACGAGCGCTTCCTACTGGACGCTGCTGTCGCAAGCAGGAGCAACCGGCGCAACAGGAGCCACGGGCGCAACGGGACCGCAAGGAGCAACCGGTTCGACGGGGCCAGCGGGACCGCAGGGTCCGCAAGGAACAACGGGCGCGACTGGAGCAACGGGGCTGACGGGAGCCACTGGGCCACAAGGACCAACGGGTGCAACTGGCGCAACCGGACCCGCAGGGCTGAACTGGCAGGGAACGTGGAGCAGCAGCACGGGCTACGCGGTGAACGACGCGGTGGCCTACAACGGATCAAGCTACATCAGCATTCAAGCGGGAACGAATCATGAGCCCGACACCAGCGCTTCCTACTGGACGCTGCTGTCGCAGGCAGGAGCACCCGGCGCAAACGGCGCAACAGGAGCCACGGGCGCGACGGGACCGCAAGGAGCAACCGGTTCGACGGGGCCAGCGGGACCGCAGGGTCCGCAAGGAACGACGGGCGCGACTGGAGCAACGGGTCTGACTGGAGCCACTGGACCCCAAGGGCCAACGGGTGCAACTGGCGCAACCGGACCGGCCGGGATGAATTGGCAGGGGACGTGGAGCAGCAGCACGGGCTACGCGGTGAACGACGCAGTCGCCTACAACGGATCAAGCTACATCAGCATTCAAGCGGGAACGAACCACGAGCCCGACACCAGCGCTTCCTACTGGACGCTGTTGTCGCAAGCAGGAGCAACCGGCGCAACAGGAGCCACGGGCGCGACGGGACCGCAAGGAGCAACCGGTTCGACGGGGCCAGCGGGACCGCAGGGTCCGCAAGGAACGACGGGCGCGACTGGAGCAACGGGTCTGACTGGAGCCACTGGACCCCAAGGACCAACGGGCGCAACCGGTGCGACAGGACCAGCCGGGCTGAATTGGCAGGGACCCTGGAGCAGCAGCACGGGCTACGCGGTGAACGACGCAGTCGCCTACAACGGATCAAGCTACATCAGCATTCAAGCGGGAACGAACCATGAGCCCGACACCAGCGCTTCCTACTGGACGCTGCTGTCGCAAGCAGGAGCAACCGGCGCAACAGGAGTCACGGGCGCGACTGGAGCAACGGGGCTGACGGGAGCCACTGGGCCACAAGGACCAACGGGTGCAACTGGCGCAACCGGACCCGCGGGGCTGAACTGGCAGGGAACGTGGAGCAGCAGCACAGGCTACGCGGTGAACGACGCCGTCGCCTACAACGGTTCAAGCTACATCAGCATTCAAGCGGGAACGAACCACGAGCCCGACACGAGCGCTTCCTATTGGACGCTGCTGTCGCAAGCAGGCGCAAACGGCGCAAACGGCGCAACAGGAGCCACGGGCGCAACGGGACCGCAAGGAGCAACCGGTTCGACGGGGCCAGCCGGACCGCAAGGTCCGCAAGGAACGACGGGCGCGACCGGAGCGACGGGACTGACCGGAGCACTGGGCCACAAGGACCAACGGGCGCAACTGGTGCAACCGGTGCAACCGGACCGGCAGGACTGAACTGGCAGGGGACGTGGAGCGGCAGCACGGGCTACGCGGTGAACGACGCAGTCGCCTACAACGGATCAAGCTACATCAGCATTCAAGCGGGAACGAACCACGAGCCCGACACCAGCGCTTCCTACTGGACGCTGCTGTCGCAGGCAGGAGCAACCGGAGCAACGGGAGCCACGGGCGCAACAGGGCCGCAAGGGCCGACGGGAGCTACGGGAGCGACCGGAGCCACGGGCGCGGCCGGTGCGAATGGCACGAATGGGACGAACGGCGCTGGCTACAGTGCAACGTCGACGACCTCGCTGACCATCGGGACCGGATCGACCTCGTTTACGACGCAAAGCGGCCTGGCCTATTCCACCGGAGCGCGAGCGCGGGCCAGTTATTCGAGCAACACCGCCGACTACATGGAAGGCCTGGTGACTTCGTACTCGGGCACAACGCTGGTTATCAACGTAGACACGGTGGGCGGCAGCGGAACCTGCGCCAGTTGGAACATCAACGTCGCCGGAAACGTAGGCGCGACCGGCGCGGTCGGTGCAACAGGAGCGACAGGACCAACCGGAGCCACGGGTGCAACCGGGCCACAAGGACCGACGGGTGCAGCCGGTACGAATGGCACCAACGGCACGAATGGGACGAACGGCGCCGGTTACAGCGCAACGTCGACGACCTCGCTGACCATCGGGACCGGATCGACCTCGTTCACGACACAGAGCGGCCTCGCCTACTCCACCGGGGCGCGAGCGCGGGCCAGCTATTCCAGCAACACCGCCGACTACATGGAAGGCTTGGTGACTTCCTACTCGGGCACGACGCTGGTCATCAACGTGGACACGGTGGGCGGCAGCGGAACCTTCGCCAGCTGGAACATCAACGTCGCCGGAAACGTAGGCGCGACGGGGGCGACCGGAGCGACAGGGTCAACGGGGCCGCAAGGACCAACCGGTGCGACCGGAGCAACTGGTGCTACGGGCGCAACCGGCGCAGCAGGCACTAACGGCACGAATGGCACAAACGGAACGAATGGGGCGAACGGCGCCGGTTACAACGCAACGTCGACAACCTCTCTCACCATCGGAACCGGATCGACCTCGTTCACGACGCAGAGCGGCCTCGCCTACTCCACCGGAGCGCGAGCACGGGCCAGCTATTCGAGCAACACGGCCGACTACATGGAAGGCTTGGTGACTTCGTATTCAGGAACAACGCTAGTCATCAACGTGGACACGATCGGTGGCAGCGGAACATTCGCGAGCTGGAATATCAACGTCGCCGGGAACGTCGGCGCGACCGGGGCGACTGGTGCGACCGGAGCGACAGGACCCACCGGTGCAACCGGTGCAACGGGTACGCAAGGGCCAACCGGTGCGCAAGGGCCAACCGGTGCCACGGGCGCGGCAGGTACTAATGGCATAAACGGAACGAATGGGACGAACGGTGCAGGTTACAGCGCAACGTCGACAACCTCACTGACCATCGGGACCGGATCGACCTCGTTCACGACGCAGAGCGGCCTCGCCTATTCCACCGGAGCGCGAGCGCGGGCCAGTTATTCCAGCAACACGGCCGACTACATGGAAGGTCTGGTTACTTCGTACTCGGGCACGACTCTGGTCATCAACGTGGACACAGTCGGCGGCAGCGGAACGTTCGCCAGCTGGAACATCAACGTCGCCGGAAACGTCGGCGCGACGGGGGCGACTGGTGCAACGGGCGGGACAGGACCAACGGGCGCCACGGGGCCGCAGGGACCGACAGGCGCGACGGGAGCAACCGGTGCGACCGGTGCTACGGGCGCAGCGGGCACCAACGGCACGAATGGAACAAATGGGACCAACGGCGCAGGTTACAGCGCAACGTCGACAACCTCACTGACCATCGGGACCGGATCGACCTCGTTCACGACACAGAGCGGCCTCGCCTACTCCACCGGGGCGCGAGCGCGGGCCAGCTATTCCAGCAACACGGCCGACTACATGGAAGGTCTGGTTACTTCGTACTCGGGCACGACTCTGGTCATCAACGTGGACACAGTCGGCGGCAGCGGAACGTTCGCCAGCTGGAACATCAACGTCGCCGGAAACGTCGGCGCGACGGGGGCGACTGGTGCAACGGGCGGGACAGGACCAACGGGCGCCACGGGGCCGCAGGGACCGACAGGCGCGACGGGAGCAACCGGTGCGACCGGTGCTACGGGCGCAGCGGGCACCAACGGCACGAATGGAACAAATGGGACCAACGGCGCAGGTTACAGCGCAACGTCGACAACCTCACTGACCATCGGGACCGGATCGACCTCGTTCACGACGCAGAGCGGCCTCGCCTATTCCACCGGAGCGCGAGCGCGGGCCAGTTATTCCAGCAACACGGCCGACTACATGGAAGGTCTGGTTACTTCGTACTCGGGCACGACTCTGGTCATCAACGTGGACACAGTCGGCGGCAGTGGAACATTCGCCAGCTGGAACATCAACGTCGCCGGAAACGTCGGCGCGACCGGCGCGACGGGATCAACGGGTGCAACAGGCGCCACGGGGCCGACGGGTGCTACGGGAGCGACCGGAGCCACGGGCGCGGCCGGTACGAATGGCACAAACGGAACGAACGGCGCTGGCTACAGCGCAACGTCGACGACCTCGCTGACCATCGGAACCGGATCGACCTCGTTCACGACGCAAAGCGGCCTCGCCTACTCCACCGGGGCGCGAGCGCGGGCCAGTTATTCGAGCAACACGGCCGACTACATGGAAGGCCTGGTCACTTCGTATTCAGGCACAACGCTAGTCATCAATGTGGACACGGTGGGTGGCAGCGGAACGTTCGCCAGCTGGAATATTAACGTCGCCGGAAACGTCGGCGCGACCGGCGCGACAGGATCAACGGGTGCAACGGGCGCCACGGGGCCGCAAGGGCCGACGGGTGCTACGGGAGCGACCGGAGCCACGGGCGCGGCCGGTACGAATGGCACGAACGGAACGAATGGGACGAACGGCGCTGGCTACAGCGCGACGGCAACGACTTCGCTGACAATTGGAACAGGGTCGACCTCGTTCACGACGCAGAGTGGATTAGCCTATTCCACCGGAGCGCGAGCACGCGCCAGTTATTCGAGCAACACTGCCGACTACATGGAAGGCCTGGTGACTTCGTACTCGGGCACGACTCTGGTCATCAACGTGGATACGATCGGCGGCAGCGGAACCTTCGCCAGCTGGAACATCAACGCCGCCGGAAACGTGGGCGCGACCGGTGCGACAGGGGCGACAGGATCAACGGGTGCAACAGGCGCCACGGGGCCGCAAGGACCGACAGGTGCCACGGGCGCGGCCGGTACAAATGGCACGAATGGCACAAACGGAACGAATGGGACGAACGGCGCTGGCTACAGCGCAACGTCGACGACCTCGCTGACCATCGGTACCGGATCGACATCCTTCACGACGCAGAGCGGACTCGCCTATTCCACCGGAGCCCGGGCGCGCGCCAGTTATTCGAGCAACACGGCCGACTACATGGAAGGTCTGGTGACTTCGTATTCGGGCACGACGCTGGTAATTAACGTGGACACGGTTGGAGGCAGCGGAACATTCGCGAGCTGGAATATCAACGTCGCCGGAAACGTCGGCGCGACTGGTGCAACCGGGGCAACGGGAGCGACAGGACCAACGGGAGCTACAGGGCCGCAGGGACCGACAGGCGCGACGGGAGCAACGGGAGCGGCAGGCACGAATGGAACGAATGGGGCCAATGGAACAAACGGTGCAGGTTACAGCGCAACGTCGACGACATCGTTGACCATCGGAACCGGATCAACCTCGTTCACGACACAGAGCGGACTGGCTTATTCCACCGGAGCGCGAGCGCGGGCCAGCTATTCGAGCAACACGGCCGATTACATGGAAGGGCTGTTGACTTCGTACTCGGGCACGACGCTGGTCATCAACGTGGACACGGTCGGCGGCAGCGGAACGTTCGCCAGCTGGAACATCAACGTGGCCGGAAACGTCGGCGCAACTGGTGCAACCGGAGCGACAGGAGCAACGGGCGCGACAGGCGCAACAGGTCCGCAAGGGCCGACGGGAGCGACCGGAGCCACGGGCGCAGCAGGCACCAACGGCACGAATGGCACAAACGGAACCAATGGGACGAACGGCGCTGGCTACAGCGCAACGTCGACAACCTCGCTGACCATCGGCACCGGATCGACCTCGTTCACCACGCAGAGTGGGCTCGCCTACTCCACCGGAGCACGGGCGCGAGCCAGCTATTCGAGCAACACGGCCGATTACATGGAAGGCCTGGTAACTTCGTACTCGGGCATCACGCTGGTGATCAACGTGGACACGGTCGGCGGCAGTGGAACCTTCGCCAGCTGGAACATCAACGTCGCCGGAAACGTCGGTGCCACTGGGGCGACTGGTGCAACGGGCGCGACAGGATCTACCGGTGCAACAGGCGCAACTGGCCCGCAAGGACCAACGGGCGCGACGGGTGCCACCGGAGCAACGGGAGCGGCAGGCACGAATGGAACGAATGGGACCAATGGAACAAACGGCGCAGGTTACAGCGCAACGTCGACAACCTCGCTGACCATCGGCACCGGATCGACCTCGTTCACCACGCAGAGCGGACTGGCCTATTCCACCGGAGCACGGGCGCGAGCCAGCTATTCGAGCAACACGGCCGATTACATGGAAGGCTTGGTCACCTCGTACTCGGGCACCACGCTGGTCATCAACGTGGACACGATCGGCGGCAGCGGAACCTTCGCCAGCTGGAACATCAACGTCGCCGGAAACGTCGGCGCGACTGGTGCGACCGGAGCGACAGGATCAACGGGCGCAACAGGCGCAACTGGCCCGCAAGGACCAACGGGCGCGACGGGATCGACCGGAGCCACGGGTCCACAGGGACCCACTGGTGCCACCGGGGCGACGGGCGCCACGGGCCCGGCTCCGTGCACCACGGCCTATGCATTCTTTGTGAATGCCGCGGCCTCTACGCCCGGTTGCATTACCCTGTCCTCCGTTAACGCCCAGACCGCAACCTATCAGGTGCTTGCCGCTGACTTCACGAATTACAAGGCGATCACGGTGGCGTCGGGCACCTTCACGATTACCCTGGTTGCCTCGGGCAGTCAGCCCCCGAATGGCCAGTACATCGATGTCATCAACTACGGCTCGGGCGTGGTTACGATTGCCCGGAGCGGACAGAATATAAACGGGGGCACATCGAACATTACTCTGGCGGCCGGGTCGGCGACGGCTCCGACCGCGGCGCACATTGTCTCCGATGGCACGAATTACTACGCCGGACTCATGTCCACCGGAGCAACTGGCGCCACGGGAGCGACGGGAGCGACCGGCCCGCAAGGACCCACGGGTGCCACTGGTTCAACCGGTGCCACCGGAGCCACGGGTGCCACCGGCGCCGCCGGCTCCAACCAGGGATTCGGCGCCGCATTCGGAAGCGTGGCCTCCGGATCGCCCGCACTCGTGGCCGACACCGCTTACTTCACGGTGCCGCACGCCTGCACCATCGCGGCATGGAACATCACGGTGAACGCGGGAACGGCGACATTCGATATCTGGAAGGTCGCCACGGGCACCGCCATACCAACTTCGTCTAACTCGATTACGGCGTCGGCTCAGCCAGCAATCTCGACGGGAACGGCGATTCACAGCACCACGCTGACCGGCTGGACAACCTCCGTGTCAGCCAACGATATCGTCGGTATCAATCTGAAGACGGTATCCACGGCAACCTTCGCGTCGATCGTTGTGGAGTGCGACTGATGAGACGCCTTTCTTTGCCGCCGCGCTTCGCGCTCACAAGTATTCGTGTCACCACCACGGAGCTCACTTTCTCGCTGAAGCGCGAACAGGTGATAGGAGGGCCAGTCTGAGATGAAGTTCGCAGCCTGCCTGGCGCTTCTCTGCTGTTCCGTGCCCGCTTACGGCTACTCGGGATACCGCGCTTTCACGATCAACCACACGCTCACCGGGACCGCCAACTCGACGAACTTTACGGTGCTGCTCTCCGGCACGTTCGCCGAATTCGCCACCATTGCCAACGGCGGCCAAGTGCAGAACACGGTTTCCTGCGGCGTCAACTCGATCACCTGCCCGGCCGATCTGGTCTTTACCAGCGACTCGGGGTGCTCCAATCCGCTGAGCGGCTGGGAGTTTGAATCGTACTCTGCCACCACGGGCCAGATTGTCGCGTGGGTGCTCGTGCCCACGCTCTCCGTCAGCACCAACACATTAATTTATGCCTGCGTCGGTAACTCGGCCATTACCACTTTTCAAGGAGGTTCCCAAGGTGCGGCCTTCGATTCCAACACCAAAGTGGTCTACCATTTTCCGAACGGAACCACGCTGAGCACCAACGATTCGTCCTCGGGCGGATACAACGCAACGCCAGCCAACTCGCCGACCGCCGTCAGCGGAGAAATCGGCGGGGGCATACACTTTAACGGATCCAATCAGGACGTCGAATCCTCTTCCTTTCCCTGGACGGGGACCAGCGCCGTCACCGTTTCCTTCTGGAACTATGTGACCTCGGGCGAAGTGCAAAACTCGTTTGCATTCACGGTCGGCAACAGTGCCACCACCGATCCACACCGGTTTTCCGTTGCCGCTCCCTGGGGGAGCTCCGACATCATCTGGGACTATGGCATTAACGCAACCGGAACGGGACGCGTCAGCGCAAATTACACGAGTTATCTGGGGGCCTGGACCTATGTGACGCTGGTGTCCACCGGTTCCGGAAACACCTATCAGGCGATTTATCTCAACGGAGCCGTGGCCGCATCAGCCTCGAGCAGCGCGTCTTCTACGGTGACTGGAGACCTGATCGTCGGAGCGTATCCTTACGCCAACCAATATGGAACGCCCTATCAAAACGGGAGCATGGACGAGTTCCGGATCTCCAGTGTCGTTCGTTCGGCATCCTGGATTCTGGCCGAATACAACAACCAGTCCAGTCCTTCCACCTTCGCCACCGCTTCATCCTTCGTACCTTTTGGGAGCAGTCCAATCCAACAAGTGGTATGCGACTACACCACCGGAAACCAGGCTCCCTGCAGCGTTAACTCTTCTACGATAACGATTCCAGTGGCGGCAACCCAACCGGGAAGCGCCCTCATCATGACGTATGGAGGCGGCTCAACTTCTTCCCAAACGATATCCAGCGTATCCTGCACGGGCTGCACCTGGGTACAAGCGATCACCTGCAATGCAACACGTGTTGCGTCAGTTTATTACGCCCTCAATGTCCCGACGGGAACGACCTCGCTGACGGTGACGCTGAACAACATCAACGATTGGTGGTTCAACGTCAGCGAGTGGTCCTGGCTGCCATTGTCGGGGACCGCGATCGATAACAGTCAAACCGGATGCAGCAGTGGTACGTCGTCGGCTACGCAGACAAGCGCCAGCGTGACGACCACGAACCGCAACGATCTCATTATTTTCGCCGACCGGGCTACGAATTCCTATTCGTCCGGACCAACGAACAGTTTCGTTAATATGAGTCAGTCTGGGAATCAGCAGCTGTTATCGGCCTACTACCTGCCAGGCGCGACTGGCACGTACTCTTCATCGTTCACGACATCGGCGGCTTCGATCTATTCCACGGCCATCGTCGCGTTTCTCCCACGTCCATTTCAGAGATCCCGAATAGAGTTTGGCCGGTAGCACGTTGGCCTTTAAGATGGGGGCATCATAGAAACATCTGATTTAGGTAACTGCTCTGCTGACTCCCACGCGCTGTCCCTTGGGACTTCATCTTCCAAGCGCCGCGCCGATCCATTCCCAGAGGGGCAGTCCTCGCGAACATACCTTTACGATGCCGCTCAGTTAAGATTTAAGTAACCGGAGATAGCGATGCAAACCAAAGTACGGCTCTGGAGATTCTCGTTATTGCTGCTCGCTCTGGGAGCAGCAAACGGTGCACGTGCACAGGGGATCGAGGGTGTACGGCCGGCGAGCGCCCAAGCTGAAATATTCGGCGGCTATAGTTATCTGGGATCGAACACCACCGCCAATAATGCACCGATTAATCTGAACGGCGCGAGCGCCGCTGTGGGTTTTTATGTGCGGAACTGGCTCGGGCTGGTGGGCGATGTCGGCGTCTACCATCAGAGCAACGTCGCGGCGAGCGGATTCAGCCTCACCGTCTCAACCTTCCAGGCTGGTCCGCGCCTGCGCTGGCGAAATCGCACTCCGCTGACTCCCTTCGGGCAGGTCCTTCTGGGCGCAGGACACGCGGGGGGCACACTCTATACGCGGTCGCTTGGCCCGGACCTGTCTCCGCTCGGCGCAAATAATAGCTTCGTGCTGACGGGAGGCGGCGGAGTCGATTGGAAACTAAGCCCCCGGATCGGTGTCCGCCTGTTTCAGGCAGAGTATCTCTATTCGCAGTTTATCAACGGCAGCGGCAACGGCAACCGGCAAGACAATATACGGCTGAGCGCGGGAATCGTCTTCAGCTTCGGCAACGATTGACCGAAGCGATTTGAGCAGTGTGTGGATTTCGAGAAGAGTCACTCTCCAGTGAAAGCGGTGGGCAATCGGGGCCGCCCGCTCCATGCGGGTGAAGCTCAAGAAAAGAAGCAACAACCAAGATACCTTGCACCCGAGTCACGAACTCACGATTTCGGTACCTAATAAATTGCACCTGAATTTTACCGGGGCTAAGCCAAAATCTCAATTCCAAGGCCGGGATTGAGGAAAACGCCACACAGCGGGATCGAGGGCAGAGTGTCATGCTGAGCAATTCCCTCCAGCGGTTTGCTCAGCATGACATCGGGATCACCTGCAAAAAGGTTTACGTCACCCGTGACTTCGAATACAGGTCCATCCGCCGTGTGCCGGGGTGTGAGGACGAGTTTAGTGATGTGCTGTCGCAACGTGCGTCTTGCGATGAGCGGTTCTGCTCGTAGTAGAGCGGCAAAGTTGTCCGCTCTTTGAAGAACGAATTCCCGCTGTTCGTCGGGCGAGAGATTGAATGTTGATTCGACTTCGGGACATTGCAAAGTTCGGTTGATCACTCCGATCCGGTTCTCTGCCGCCTTGAGTCTCACTGAAAGAGCATCCGACAACCCGTGCCGTGCAATTGCATCGGCGAGGTTTGCTTCCTGAACTCGCAGCTCCTTCATTTCATCGTGCAGTTCTGCTTTGCTGAGAATCTGCCTCGACGTTCGGATCTCATTCAGCCGGTCTTCCAGTTGCTCACCAAAACGCTTCACGATGTATTCAAGGACATCGGATTGACGCACTTTGTCTGTTAGAGCGGTTAAGAGTTGGTCTTCAAGACGGTCCCGTCGAATGAACAATTTATTTGCACAAACACCCTGTAACGTTGCAGGGGGCAGGCATATTTTGCATTGTCCTTTGTCCCGCCTGTGATGACCATGTTTGCTCCGCACAAACCGCACACCAGGAGTCCGCTGAAAAGATAGGTCCTGCTTCGTTCCGTCCGGTTCATTCCACGCATTTGGCGACCGGTGAAACGCTTTGAGATTTCGGCGATACGCAATCGCACCCGATCCCAAAGTTCTTGGGGCACGATCCGCTGTTCAGGAGCGTCAACGATCAACTCCTCCGCCTTCGATTTCCTCCGCTGAGTCCTGTGCCCCGTTTCAGGATTACGAATCTTCGTCGTTCGGTTCCACCGGACTTTCCCGATGTAGCGTTGATTTCGCAGCATGTCCCGAATGCCAGACGGGCACCATGCACGTGCGGAGATCTTCCGTGGAGGCTGCGGAGATTGAATGCCTTCTTTGTTCAGTTCTCCCTTTAGGCCTAATACTGAGTTTTTGCTCGGGGGAAACAGCGATTTCTGGTAACAGAGGAGCGGTAACACAAAATTTCAGCGTGCCGCTAAACTGCACCTAAGTAGCCTATTACTGCATGTTTATGATGTAGTGGTAATTTTTATGGCGGAGAGGGTGGGATTCGAACCCACGGTTGAGTTTCCCCAACACACGCTTTCCAAGCGTGCTCCTTAAACCGCTCGGACACCTCTCCGTATTTCGCCGTTCATGAAGCCTAACAAATTGGCGGCGCAGCAGCAAACACGCGCATCCGAATTTGCGCGTGCGCGCAACAAATCGCCGGATTGTCTGCTAAACTTTCGTGGCCCTTCCGGGATGGTGCAATTGGCAGCACGTGGGCCTTTGGAGCCTAAAATCTTGGTTCGAGTCCAAGTCCCGGAACCATTTTGAAAAGTTACGCTCCACGAATCGAAGAACTATGCCGGCAATGAAACCGCGACTCAGCAAACCGGTTTACCTGAAATCCGCAGCCCTGGCGCTGGCGGTTGGGATTGTGGAGGCAGTAGTGGGAGGCTCAAGCACTTCGGTGCTCAAATTTTCAGCAGCCGATTTCGCCTTCGCTTTCATACTTACGTATGCCATCGCATTGGGCGTTTTTTCAGAATACGCGCAACGATGACCCATACTTCTGGAATGGCGGAGCAACCACGGGGGATTGTTGCGTATAAAAATCCACGGCGGCAGTTCAGATTGAATTCAGTGAGACTTCCTCAGGCTCGACAGCGGGCCGCTCGATGAAGAAAACGGCCGGCAAAGTGATCACGGTAGGCGTGACGGGCGCAAGCGGCGCCGTGTATAGCCAGGCCATTCTTCGGTTGCTCGGCGGCGGATCCGGGAGTCGAACACGTCTTCTTCGTCGCAAGCGATGCCGCACTCCGCCTGTTGTCGATGGAGCTGGGCGTGGTTGCCGCAGACGGCAAAAAGCTGCCATCTCTCATTGTCGGCGGACCCGCCGGAAAAATTGAATACCTGCCGAACAAGGATATCGGCGCAAGCATCGCGTCGGGAAGCGCCATCGTGGACGCCATGGCGGTGATTCCCTGCTCCGCGGGCGCTCTCGGCTCCATCGCCGCAGGCATCGCCGACGATCTTCTGACGCGTGCCGCGGACGTTTGCCTGAAGGAACGCCGCCCCCTGGTGCTTTGCCTTCGCGAGACACCGCTCAACCGGGTGCATCTTGAAAACATGCTGCGCGTCCATGACGCGGGCGCAACCGTAATGCCGGCGATGCCCGCTTTTTATTACGAGTCCGCAGACGGTGGGCGACATGGTCGAACAATTCGCGTGCCGCGTGCTCGCTCAGATTAATTTGCCGCAGGAGAAGCAGTATCGCTGGCAGGGTGGCCCTGGGAGCAAGCCCGGAAAGTAACCGCCGAGGAAACGTCACGAGTCATATGACAAAGAGCCGCCTGCGCACCGTGCTCGAAATGATCAAGTTCGAGCACTCCGTTTTCGCGCTTCCGTTTGCGCTGGTCGGCGCGCTTCTAGCGGCCCGCGCCGGCGGCGGCTTTCCCTCCGTGCGGCAGATTCTCTGGATCATCGTGGCGATGGTGGGCGCGCGCTCCGCGGCAATGACCATAAATCGCATCGCCGACATCGAATACGATCGCCGCAACCCGCGCACCGCTGCCCGCGCGCTTCCGGCCGGCGAGCTTTCCGTCAGCTTTGCCTGGGCATTCGCCGCGCTATCCTCCGGCGTCCTGGTTTTGGCAGCGTGGCAGTTGAACTCGCTTGCCCTGAAGCTTTCGCCCCTCGCCCTTGCGATCCTTTGTTTCTATTCCTACACGAAGCGGTTTACCACCTGGTCTCACTTCGTTCTGGGATTCTGCCTGGGGATTTCGCCGGCGGCGGCGTGGATTGCCATTCGCGGCTCGCTCGATGGGCGAATGCTGATCCTCTGCGCGGCGGTCACGCTCTGGGTAGCTGGTTTCGATGTGCTGTATGCGTGCCAGGACGTCGAATTCGACAACAAGGCGGGCCTATTCTCAATACCCCAAAAGCTCGGCGTCGCGAGAGCACTCGAAATTGCCCGATCGATGCATGTGGTGATGGTGCTTCTCCTGGGCTGGCTGGCGTGGAGTTTTCAATTGGCATGGCCCGCATGGGTGGGAATCTGCGTGGTGGCGGCGCTGCTTGCTTACGAGCATTCGCTTCTCAAGCCAAACGACCTGAGCAAAATGAATGCTGCGTTTTTCACCGTGAATGGCTATATTAGTCTATTGTTCCTGCTTTTCTGGGGCGCTGCAGCGTTTGCCATGCATCGGTGAGATCGGCGAGGCGACGCCTGATTATCGCGCCAAGCTGTCAATTCAAAGCGAATCTTGATCAACCATGAGCCAACTCCAAATCACCGATACCCGGCTTGAGCCGGTCGCGCAAAAGGTGCTGGCAGGCGAGCGACTCGACGCCGACGATGGTCTGGCGCTGTTTGAGTCGCACGACCTTCTCGCGCTGGGTTGGCTGGCCAACCACGTCCGTGAGAAGCGTCACGGGAAAGTCTGCTATTTCAACGTCAACCGGCACATCAACCCAACCAACGTGTGCGTCGCGCATTGCAAGTTGTGCGCCTTCGGGAGATCGCCCGATTCACCCGGGCGCCTACACATTCGCACTGGAGGAAATCTGGGCGCGCGCGGCGGAAGGGGTAGCGCGAGGGCGCGACGGAATTTCACATCGTCGGAGGCCTCCATCCCGACCTCCCTTTCGACTATTACCTCGATCTGATCCGCGGCCTGCGCGACCGCTTTCCGCAGGTGCACCTGAAGGCCTTCACCATGGTGGAAGTCCACTATTATGCGCGCATGTCGAAACTCTCTATCCGCGACACGCTGCTCAAAATGAAAGAAGCGGGAGTCGGAGTCGCTCCCCGGTGGCGGCGCCGAAATCTTTCACCCGCGCGTGCGCCGGATCATCTGCGACCACAAAGTCAGCGGGCGCATGTGGCTACAGATCGCACGCACCGCCCATGAAGTGGGCCTGCGCTCGAATGCAACGATGCTTTTCGGCCACGTCGAAACACTCGAGGAGCGCGTGGACCATCTTATCCAGCTTCGCGAATCGCAGGACCAGACCCACGGATTCGTGGCCTTCATTCCCCTCGAGTTTCATCCCGCGAATACGGCGCTCGCGGACGTCCCCAAACCCACGGGATTCGACGATCTGAAGACCATCGCCGTGTCGCGCCTGATGCTCGACAACTTCGACCATATCAAGGCGTACTGGATCATGCTGACGCCGCGCATCGCGCAAATCGCGCTGCGCTTCGGCGCGAACGACCTGGATGGCACTGTGGTTGAGGAAAAAATCTATCACGATGCTGGCGCGACTACTCCCGAAGGCCTCACGCGGGTGGAACTCGAACGCCTGATCCGCGCCGCGGGATGCGTCCCGGTCGAGCGCGACACGCTTTACAATCCCATCGATCGCGCGAAAATGCCCGTTCCGGCGCCGACCGTCCGCTCCGGGCGGTCCGATGGTTTCATCCCCGAAACTTCTCTCACGCTGAACGTTTAGCAGCTTGGCAGCTCTTATGCCAGCCCGCCGTTCACAAATGAAGCGCGCCCACGATCATTTTCGCCATGCAGTGATCCATGGAGCGCGTGAGCAATCACGGCGCTTCGGTTCGGTGAGAGATCTTCGGCCCGCGCGGAACCGTAGATTTGGCCTCGCTGATGGGTCGGTACGCCGCAACCTCAGCGCAGGTGAATGCCTTTGAGATGCAGCTACCCGAAGGCCGGAATCCTCTTCTTCCTGGTCGATCGGACTTCAGGTCCCTCGAACATCAGCCTTATCAAGGCTGCCCTTTAAGAATTGTCATTTGGCAAGCGGATCGGGCCGTACCTGGAAGTGGGCGACGGAACTCCTGGTGCCCTTGCCACCCTCGGTTTGCCAGACAACTCTCGTCTCATTGGCTGTCCATATCCCGCGGCCCTTCCAGCCCGCTGTGGGATCGTCGATTCGGCCATCCATGAGGCGTGTGTAGAATCCCAGTGGATAAGGCACGCGCAGCGAAACAAAAGTTTTCGTTTGCGGTACAAAGGCGATCAGATCGTCCGAGCCAGTTCCGGTTACGATGGGCACGTTCTTTCCCAGGCCCAGGGTGTTATCGCGGTCGACCCAGTTGTGATAGAAAGAATCCGCTAGCACATCGCTGCCCTTGAATTTCGGCCCTGGAACTGGATACAGCGTCCAGCCTTCAGGACAGTGTTGACCCGTCGCGGTCGGACCATTGAGGGGACCCCTGCACTTGCTCCTGTCGAAGCTCGCCAAATCGTTGCTACCAGCTAGCGCCGCCCAGACCAAGCCATTGCTATCGACTGCAATCCCCAAGGTGGAGTAAGCCTCCACGCCCGGCCGTTTCGGATTGTCAAATGGAGGCTCGTAAACTTCCGTCTTGCAGGTTTCCGGAGGGTTATCCCCTTTTACCATGCGGATGATTCTGCCAGGAACGGCATCGGCGGTCCCTGCAAACCATACGCTGCCATCCACCGGATTGATCGCGATTCCGTAGCCTCGTCCGGGAATCTCGCGATCAAGTTTCGGATCAGGCGGCTC
Source organism: uncultured Acidobacteriota bacterium (assembly GCA_963697575.1). GTDB lineage: Bacteria > Acidobacteriota > Terriglobia > Acidiferrales > UBA7541 > Palsa-295. The sequence goes on from CAVOOP010000033.1 coordinate 67,941, forward strand.
TTCCAGCGTGGTAAAAGCGCCGGTCTTTCCATCGCCATTGTAGTCGATAATTGCACGGCACCAGCCGACGGCTTTCTCTGCATTGTGCGTCTCATCCCAAACGCGGGTATCGATCCAGCCAATTCCCCCGTGCCGGTGATTGAGGCCAACGCCGGTGGTGGTGGCGTAGTAAAGCGTCTCATCCTTGTCATTCGCAAATACCTGATGCCCGGACGTCAAGCAGGTATCGACCGCATCGAATTTGGCGGTCTTGGGGTCGTAAACAATACTGCCCCTGGCAACCGTGTCCGTGGCGGCAACCCCCGGCGCAGACGTGACCGTTATCGGGAAAATTTTCGCGAAGGGATTATTGGAGCCCGCCTTACAGTAACCGGGTAGATCGATGCGAGTCTGCGCATGGACCCAAATCCGACCCTTGCTGTCCATACGCGGCTGCGCTGTGGTGAGCGGATCGTCCCAAACGATCTCATTGCCCCAGTAAGGGGAGGGTGCTGCGACGGCTTGCGGGGTAAATGGTCTCAGGAGCTTTTGATCATTCGCGTTGCGCGGCGGCCAAGTGACCTTAATGGTGGATGCGGTAGACTTGATGGGATCTAAAACTGCGAAGATTCCGCCGGAAAAGTCGGTGCCGTAGATCGGGCCGTACGCATTCATCGTGGGGTTCCGCTCATCGGTGCTGCCCACGTCGTGAAAGAACGACCTGTCCGTACCGAATTCCCACAACGTGATGACGACATTGCGTTCAACGCCCTGTGGTCGCGGTGGTGCTGCTGGCACCTCGCCCTTGGCAATCCGTTCGCTCCAGTCCGCGAACATTGCTAAACCGCGGTCGTGCCCGAATTGGTTGAGAGCGTTGGTCATCTGCGGACCTACCTGGCCGGACATCAGCAGCCGCTCCCAAGCGAGGGAAGGCGAATCAAATGACCCAAGATTGGTGGGAATTTCACGCGTCGCCTTGCCGCCCAATTGATGGCAGACCTCGCATCCTCTCTTCAGGCGAAATGCAAATAGCGCCAGGTTTGGAATCTCCGCATCTGTGGCTTGCCCCCTGGCGGATGAGGCGGCATCTTCCTCCCCCACGAGTCCTCCATCGCGGGCGCGGACCTTCATCGGGAAGGCGCTCTTGGGAGGTATCTTTATCAGCGAGACCCAGTAGTCGCCTGGGTAGTATTGAGCTGCGGCTCGCGCATCGGGAGCGACGACCGCCGTCAACGCCAAATTCTTGCCCGGTCTCGCTTCGACGGGCTTCGAGTCCACCAGTCCGTATCCTCTCACCCACACCTTGTAAGTCGCTTTGGGCAGTTCCGGCAACAGGTACCTTCCCGCATCGTCGGTAACCACGATCTTGCGGAACCTGGTTGGCAAGTCGCTGGTTTCCGCAATTACCCAGACGCCGGCCTCCGGCCCCTTCGAACTGGTCACCACGCCTCCGATGTCATCGCCGTTTACGGCCACACGATTTGCCTCCCCCTGGGCGGCCGCGCTGACCCCAGGAGGTGCGGCTTCCATACGGATGACAGCCGCAAGAAAAATCCAGCCACATGCCACAAACAGCGACAATCTCATGGGCAACTTATCCATCATGGCGTACTCCTCTCATCAGTTCAGAAAGCCAGTCTGTCAATGCGGCTGACAACCCTAAAACGCGTACTTCAGCGCAAACTGAACAAGGCGAGGATTCACCGAAGTACTTGTAATCTGACCGAAGTTCGCCAGCGCAATATTTACCGCAGGGCTGTTGAATTGTGCGTGGTTGAATGCGTTGAAAAATTCCGTGCGAAATTGGAGCGTGGCGCCTTCATTGAGGCCTCCGACCGTGGTGGTCTTGACCAGGGCCATGTCCCAATTGAATTGGCCGGGGCCAAGGAGAATGCCTAATCCGGAGTTTCCGTAACCAGTTCCATTTCCAATCGCCGGGGTCGTGCCGAAAGCGGACTTGTTGAAGTAGCCAGGTCCACCGGTTGCTCCGCCCAGCCGAGCTTCCAGGCCCCCCGGAGTCGCCACGTTAGCAGGACCCATTCCCGCGCCGAATTCCGCGGTGGAAGTTTCCGGGGACCCCGAACCAAAACCATAGATCGACCCCCCGCGACTGTCGGTGACTGTCAGTGGAGTACCATCCTGAATAATCGTGACGCCGGACAGGTTCCAACCTCTCACTAACTTTCCCTTCCATCCATCGTGGCTACCGAGCGGCAGGTCCCAGCTATAGTTCATCGCCAGGCGTTGAGGGCGATATGAGGGATTCAAACCGTACTGTGCAGCGTAATTGTTGGCGTCGTTTATGTTCAGGCCGCCCGTCGTGAGGGACTTGCTCCAGGTGTATGCTGCCTGCAACGATAACCCGTGCGAGAGTTGCTTCCGCAACGTCACCTGGAGACTGTTGAACCTGTCATCGCCGTCGGTGGAATCGACCGTCATGCCACCTGGCGCAAATCCGAGATAGGGGACTCGCAGGGACGCATTTGAGACGGTATTCGTGGTTACCAAGCCGCTGGCGATTCCGGGGGCGACGAATGCGTTTGAGCCTAGAGGGGCGCCTACCAGCTGCGCCTGATTGAGTTGTTGCGTATTGGCTACTGCCTGATGGATTCCCCGCGACCCGACATAACCGAGTTCGAGCACCCATGATGGCAGAAATTCATACTGGGTGTTTAAATTCCATTCATACACCACGGGCGTCAGATAATTTTGTCCCTGGAGATACTCGGAAAGGTTCGAGTTTGTCCCAGCGGCAAAGTTCACCCAACGGGGTTGCCACCCCAAGGCGGTGGGCGGATACGGCTGAGCAAAAGATGAATAGTAGTTTGCTTGTCCGGATCGTGACAGCAAGACAGCGTAAGGATTACTGATATAGTACACCGTCGGGTAATTGCCATCGGTGAGCCGGTCATCGAAGAAGCCGAAACCACTGCGCACAACTAAACGGTCGCTCTTGAGTGGTAGCCAGGCAAATCCCAGGCGCGGAGCAAAATTGTCAATCGGTTCTTTGTTCTGAGTTCCGATCTTGAGGCTATTTTGAAACAGCCCCCCAACCGGGGGCGCAGGGTTGATCGCCGGATTATAATTGGAGGGCACCACAAACCCGGCAAGCGTTCCGGCGGCGGCCGACGGTCCTGGTAGTGGAACCGTATTGATCAGGCTAGGCCAGACATTGGTGAGTTCTCCGGTATGAGAGTAGAGCAGCCCATTGTATTCCCACCGTAGTCCCAGATTGAGGGTGAACCGCGGGCTGATCTTGATGTCGTCCTGGATGAAAGCGTTGGCCGCGAGCTCGCGGAACTCACCATGGATGCCCCCATTGGGCGATACAGCACCCGGTGGTTCAGCCAAGGAGGCATAAGATCCGGAGCTGGAAATGTTGCTCGTTGGCGTGCCATTTGTGCCGCCCGGGGTGGTCGTATTGCAGGAACTCGGGTAAGTGCCCGGGGCACAGCCCGGCAAGCCGAGCAGGAAATCCTGGAAAGTCTGAAAAGTCAGGGCGCCTATAGAATCGCCTGGGATGCTTGAGTTTAGCCGGTCGCGCTCATACTCGAGGCCACCCCGAACTGTGTGCTTTCCGTGATTCCAGGAAAACTGATCCGCAACTTCCCATCCGATCGGAAATTTGCTGGCGCCCTCCACGTAATATGTACCGAGAGAAAACTCCCCGGCAACGATAACCTGATCGAGGTCATTAATCGCGGGCACGATCGGTGCAATGCCAACCTGGCTATCGGTAAATTTAATCAGATTCGGTAGCCGGGTCGCGCTGTACTGAATCGATATTCGCGACTCATTTACGAAATTATTGGTCAAAATCGACGTAAGCCTGATGACTGTGTTCTCGCTTGAGAATTGAGACCGAGCATCCGTACCCGGCACACAAGTGCTGGGCGCAGTGCCAGGGATAATGCTGCAGTTGAAAGAGATCTGTGTGGGATCGGTGCTATAAAACCATCTGGTTGAAAGCGTGTTCTTGCTGTTTATGACGTAATCCATGTTTCCCAGGGCTTGATGCTCCCGATAAAGCGCCGGGATACTGAAGCTGGCCTGCTGGTACTTGCCATTACCCGAGCTCGGAATGTAGTAGCTGCCGTCCGGGATCTTGAGTTGGAGAAGATTGACGGCCACCGGATTAATGTTTGACCCGTTGCACGCGACCTGAACTCCGCCGTTTGAGGTCATGCCGCCAGCCGTTCCCGTCGGGCAAAATGTTGCTCCTAAAGCAGCCTGAAATGCAGCTGTGTTTGAACGGTCGCCTGTCGGAATCGGAGGCAAAATGGGGAGTGAATAGCCTGCAAAGGCCACTCCGTTTTTCTGCCAAGTCTCCTGGTAAGATACGAAGAAGAAGAGCTTGTCCTTCTTGACCGGGCCTCCCAATACCCCGCCATATTGGTTTTGGTTGAGCACCTGCCGCCCGTCATTTGGAACACCATTTACAGGGGGGCTGATCTTCCGGAAGAAATCGTTCGCATTGAGGTCGGTGTTCCGGAAGAACTCAAACGCAGTCCCATGGAAATCATTCGTTCCCGACCTAGTAACGACATTAACGTTGGCGCCAGGTTTACGCCCGTAGCCCGCATCGTATTGTGACGTCTGAATCTTGAATTCCTGAATCGCATCAGGATTCACAATCCCAATCCCCGGGTTGCCGCCGGAATCGACAGCGCTTCCGCTCCCGGAAAGAACATTGATGGAGACCCCGTCCATTTGGAAGTTGTTCTGGGTAGTGGCCCCCCCATTCACGGCGATGTCCTGTGTTCCTCTTCCAAGAGTCGCAGCATCATATACACCGACGTTCGCTCCGGCAGATAGCCCCAAGAGGTTCGTGTAATTGCGGGTCGTCAGTGGAAGCTCAGAAACGGTTTTGCCCACCATGACGGTACCTACGGTCGCATTCGATGTTTGCACCGTCTCCACTTCGCCCTGCACCGTAACTTGCTGGGATTGGGCGCCCACCTCCAGTTGACGATCCAGGACATTTGTTTCCGTCACGTTGATTGTTATCGAGGGAACCTCAAGCGTCTTGAATCCCATGGCTTCAAAGTTCACTCGATAGGTACCAGGCGGAAGCAAGGCTACTTTGTAGGTGCCGGCAGCGTCTGTGGTGACAGCTCGCGTCTGGCCGGTGGATGTACTGGCGACGGTGACGGTCACATTTGGAACCACGGCACCGGTTGAATCCGTAACAGTCCCGGCCAGGGCCCCGGTTGCGGCCGTCTGGGCCATGAGTGAAGGAACTAAAAGAAGCAGTAGAGAGAATACGACACACAAATACAGATAGGCCCTGGTTCCAAACATCTTCCACCCCCACCCTTTGAAGTGTTTGCAACGGTCCAGACGAATACACCGAAACCTACTTAAATAGTTAGATAGTAGTCAGCGATGTCCTCCTTAATACGCTGCCGACGCGATGCTTATACCCACTGTGGGATGAGTGTCAAGTCTTTTTCATCTTGACGAAACGGAACGCTGTTAGCGCCGGACATCGCGCCGGCTCTTCTTGCCGCGAACTCTTCCGGCACCTATAGCTGTTTCAGTTCCAGGCGTCGCTAAGAGAAAGTCATCCAAGCCTCCTTCCCGAATTTCCAATTAAACTGATAAGATGCGCGTGAAATCTTGGGCTCGCTGCCGGGAGGAATCATGCGGATCAAGGCGTTGATGGTCAAGGCACTGATGGCGTGCTGTCTGTTGATGTCCGTTGTGGTCGTTCGCATCGAGGCGGGTCCACGGCAGAGCAGCCCGGCTGCTGGGACTGAGGCGCGCCGGAGAGTGCCAGCTACCGGTTACATCACTGGGGTGGTGAAGGGTTCGAACGGCCCCGAAGCAGGTGTGTGGGTGATCGCGGAAACCGCCGACGTGGGAAATAAGTTTCGGAAAATCGTGGTGACCGATGATCAAGGCCGGTATTTAATTCCAGAACTCCCAACCGCGAAATACATGGTATGGGTGAGGGGATATGGCCTGGTTGATTCGGAGCCGGTTCAAGCATCGCCCGGTCAAACGGTTGCGCTGACCGCGGTCCCGGCTGCCAGTGCACGCGCGGCTGCGGAGTATTACCCGCCCGATTCCTGGTATTCGCTCCTGCAAATACCCTCTAAGAGCGAGTTCCCGCTGACCATTTCTGGTAACGATGCAAGGGTGCCTGGGCCGAATCCTCCTCATGCCACTGACAAGACCTTCAAGTCGCAAGCGGAATGGGCTTCGACGGTGCGATCCTGCGCGGAAAGCGGATGCCATCAGATGGGAAGTAAGGTTACACGCGAGGTTCCGGCCAGCATTGGGACGTTTAACTCGAGCAAGGAAGCGTGGGAACGGTTGCTGGACTTAGGACAGGTAAACGACGAGCATTTCGATATGATGGGGGCCTTAAGAAACGACCGTGGTCTGGCGATGTTCAGTAACTGGACCGACCGAATTGCGGCAGGCGAAGTGCCGCCACAGCCGCCCGGCCGGAAGGTTTGGAACGCAACGTGGTGCTGACGGTATGGGACTTTTCCATTCCCACTGGATTCCCCCACGATACCACCACCACGAATCGGTATAAGCCCACAACGAATGCCTACGGCCCAATTTACTCGCCCGATTGGGCGGCGGGCGCGTTGGACGTTCTGGATCCGTCAACCAACGAGAAGTACATGCTGAATATTCCCTTACCCAACGAAGAGGATCGCAAAAAACTGAAGTTCTTTACGCCTCAGCGCGTGGACTACCCGTCGCTGTTTTGGGGAGACGAGACGACCGGCCTCGGCTTTCGCAAGGATCCCATGAATGCCGGACCGACCATGATGGATAGCAAAGGACGCGTGTGGTTCAACATACCCACACGGCTCACGCTTCCCGATTACTGTAAAGCGGGATCGAGTAATCCGTTCGCGAAAGTTCTATCCCATCCCGGACATTAAGGATATTTCCGAGGTGCGCCATCAGATCGCCGGCGTTGATTATTACGATCCCAAAGCGGCCAAGTTCACGAGCGTCGATACCTGCTTCGGCGGCGGACACACCGCTTTCGGCAACGACAAGGACGAGACTCTGTATGTCACTGCGCGGGGCGTCAATGGTCTTGGGTGGATCAACACTCGCGTGTGGGACGAAACGCACGATGCAGAGAAAGCGCAAGGCTGGTGCCCTGCGGTGATCGACTACAACGGCGACGGCGAAGACGGGCGCGTATACGAAGCCACCCGATCCTCCCGATCCCGAAACTCGATCGATACATTGCCGGAACTACCGGCTACATCATCTCGGCCAATCCCGTTGATGGAAGCGTGTGGTACGGATTTCCCGGCGGCCTCCCAGGAAAAATCTTCCGCTTTGTAAAGGGCGATAACCCTCCCGAAGACGTGCAAGACCGAAGTCTACGAACCGCCGTTCGATATCAACGACCCTGCCAAGCAGGAATACTATTCACCGCGAGGGATCGACTTTGATTCCGATGGCGTCGTGTGGGTTTCCATGCTGTCGGGTGATCTGGCCAGCTTTGACCGCAGGAAATGCAAGGTGCTCAATGGTCCCACGGCAGCGGGTCAGCATTGCCCGGAAGGCTGGACCTTCTACCCAGTACCAGGTCCTAAATTCAAGGGAACCGACGCGACGACGGATTATTTTTACAACAGCTGGGTTGACCGCGAAAATACCTTTGGCCTGGGAAAGAACGTCTCGGTCGTTTGCGGCACCGGCTCCGATTCCTATAAGGTCGTTTATACCGGCGACGAAGACGTGGGTTATTTTGCGCGTGCCCTATCCCATGGGTCTCTTCACACGCAGCCTGGAAGGCCGCATCGACGATCCCAAGGCGGGATGGAAAGGACGTGGATTGTGGGGAGCCAACGAGGCACGCGTGCAGTACTTAGCCGAAGGGGACAAGTTCGACCATGATTACATCCACCACAAGACGCCATTCGTGGTCCACTTCCAGATTCGACCGGATCCTCTGACTAAATAAAGTTGTGACAAAAACTGTTAGAAACAGCCTCCGTGATTTTTGGACTATGGTCACATGCCGTCGCCAATCAGCCGCGAAAGCGGCGACGTCCCACGTGTCTGGCGTTCGAGAACAGAATGAAGAGCACCTCGTTTAGAGTGAAGACAGCAGAAGGCCCCTGCGTTGTTATAAAGGTCCGCCCAGAGCAAGACAAAAATGGGCACCGCTTTGCGGCTAATGCGTGGCGTGCTGACGGTCCGCATTGATCCACAAACTTCCCCCAACGATCAGCGCAATCGAAAGCAGCACATACGCAGGCGAACCGACGCGCCCGCTCACCAACACAAGAACCGCCTCCAGCAGTAACGCTGGTAACACTACAAACAGGACCGCCGCCAGCACTCGCGTGGCGTGGCGCCATTGTCTCAAGCCGTTTCTCGCCGCGATCCCCTCAAGTATTCCGCCGGGAAAGAAAATCATAAAGTAAAAAATAACGTCGTAGCCCTTGAGTTCCTGCGTTCGAACGACACGAAACGTATGTGCCAGCGCCACTCCCGGCCCCAGGTGATAAGAACGGTTCACCGGCTTGCCGTCCAGGTATAACGAAGCGTTCGAGCCGTCGTATGAAAACAGAATATCCCGCGCCTGCCCGATTTTGAAGGTGTCCGGGAAGTGCCATACCAGGTCGGAATGCGTGACCGTCAGCGGATTACGGAAAAATATGATCAGCTCGGTATCTTCCTGCCGGATGCGCAACTCCAGCGGGCCCGATCGTTCCCAGATGCCGACAATTCGTGAATTCGATCCGATCGTCTCAGCGGGGTTGCAGACCACACGTATCGCAAACTGATTTGTTTTCTGCAGCGATGTAACCAGATTTGTTGCCGCACTCTTGGTAGCCACCCACGACTTGCCGTCCAGGTAGAGGTAATCACGATCTCCACCACGCGCCGGGCCTGGCGCCGCAGGCGTCCACGAAAGCCCCGGAAGAAATCTTCTTTGATCTTCAAGTTTCTCCGGCTTCGCAAAGTCGTAATCAGCAAGTAACCCGGGCGTGCCGCCGGCGGACTCCCCATTGGATAGTCCTCTCGCGATTGGCGCTCGCATCGGCCGGTCCCACACCTGCACTCGAAATATCCGTCCCTTCCAGGCGGTGGATGGTCCGCCGTTCGCATCATTGCCAATTACGAGCAGAGATTCCGCGTTCCAATTGCTGAGGCGCGTCCGCATCTGTAAGGGAATCGAAACACCCACCCACAACGCAAAATACGCCGTTATCACAATGATCGCGCGAGGAGATGACAGAAGCTCGCCGAGCGCCTTCTCTCCTTCGTTGAGCAGGCTCAACAGCCTCCTGCCGCAAACTTCGAACAGCACGAAGCCCGCCACCGATCCCGTGCTGTTGGTCACCACGTCCTGCCATCCGGAATCGCGCATGGGGATGTACAGCTGAGCGAATTCGATCGCGTAGGAGAAAATGGCGCCGGAGGCGAGCGCCCAGCCCAGAGTCGCCGCCCACGATTTCCCGCGTTCCCGGCTGATTTCGCCGATGCCAAAACCGAAAGGAACAAACAGCAGCACGTTGAGGAAGGCATTGAATCCGTCCGCATCCTTTTGCCACCCGCCGAGCAGCACTGCGGGCCGGCCTGCGGGAAGGTCTGCGTGTCCCGTGAATTTGAACGGCATGAGCGTAAGAAACAGAATCCCTGCGATCGAAAGGATCAGGATTCGCGTGGACCATCCCCTGACGCGCGGCGAAGACTCGGAAACATTTGATGAGTCGTTCATAGGCCGAGGAAATCCGGCAGCGGAAAGAGAAGGGGTAGCAGATTGTCTTTGTTGGAACATTCAGAGATGGTGTCGCAGCGCGAACTCTCCCGAGACGCATCCTCACAAGTGTCATCCCGAACGAAGTGAGGGATCTCCATTTTATTTTGCCGGCGTCAGGGTGGGGCTTCACTCGCTACCCCGTGAGGAGCGGATGCGGCACTTCCGCGGCCTCTTCCGTCCTGCCGCAATCGTCCAAAAAGTTTAACACGGTCGCTAAGCGGGCCCGCTTGGCCCGGCGCGTTTCACGGCGGTCAGCCGGTAGTACTTCCTAGTCCGTCACAGAAGCGCTTTTTGCTTTATGTCTTCCGCGCCCAGCCGCACATTCTCCGGTGTGCCCAGATCGCGCCAATAGTATTCGTCCGCCCGAAAGCCCATGATTTTTTCCCCCTGCCCGGCCAGACGCATATATGTCGTGATGATTGAAAAAACTCCTTCTTCGCTCATCATCGAAAAAATCCGCGGTGAAATCGTATGGATGCCGGCAAATGCAAGGGCCAGCGGCTCTGCCTGCCGCGAACCGCGCGCAATTTCATCTTCTCGGCTGAGGGACCTGCGCCCGCACAGTTCCATTCCCTCGTCGAAGAGCAGATAGCGCGAAGTTTCCCGGTCCTGCACCGCCAGCGTAGCCAGCGCCTCGTGCTCCAGATGAAACTTTGCCATGCGCCGCAGATCGATCGAGCTGACGATGTCCACATTGTGCAAAATAAACGGCTCCTCGGCGCCGCCGCCCGAATCCGCGAGGAAAAAGTGCGCGGCCTTTTTCAAGCCCCCGCCCGTATCGAGCAAGACCTCTTCTCGCGAAACCTCAAGACGCATCCCGAAATACTTGTTCGCGGCCAAATACTCGGCAATCATCTCTGCAAAATGATGTGCGTTGATGATCACATCGAGAATGCCGAAGGCGCGCAACCGCGCGAGCGTGATCTCGAGCATCGTGCGCCCGCCCACTTCCACCAGCGCCTTGGGTCGGTCGTCGGTCAGCGGACGCAGGCGCGTGCCCAGCCCGGCCGCCAGCACCATCGCTTTCATCGGTTCGTTTTCTCCAGGCCCAAATGCCGCACCACCACCTCCACGCCCTTGCGTCCCCGCAACCTCTTCCCCAGTTGCTCCGCAAAATAAACCGACCGGTGCTGGCCGCCCGTGCACCCAAACGACACCGTGAGGCTCGTAAAACCCCGCCGCTGGTACTCCTTCACGCTGGCCTCCACCATCGACAGGGCGCTGGAGAGAAACTCGTGAGCGCTGTCCTGCTGATTGAGGTACTCGATCACCGGCGCGTCCTTGCCGGTAAGCGCCTTGAATTTGTCCTCCCGGCCTGGGTTGGGGACGCTTCGCGCATCGAACACAAATCCGCCGCCATGCCCTGTCTCGTCTTGGGGCAGTCCCTGGCGAAACGAAAAGCTGAAGATCCGCACGATGAGATTCTCTTTCGAATGCTCTTCGCTGGCGGCAGGCAGGCTCTGCAGTTTCTCCGACGCGGTCATGCTGCGGAAGGCGGCCATCAGCGCCGGAAGCGCAATGGGAAGTTCCACGTGTTCCTGCAGCCAGCGCAGGTTATTCAGCGCGTACGGCACGCTTTGCAGAAAATGTGCTTTGCGCTCATAAAACCCGCGAAAACCGTATGCTCCCAGCGCCTGCATGATGCGGATGTAAACGTAGGCGTAGTAATGCCGCATGAATGCTTCGGGCTTCAGGTCCGTGAAATCGGCAAGCCGCGCGATATACCGATCGAGCAGTTGCTGGCGCAGTTCGGGCGGCAGATCGGCCTTGGCGTCATAGAGGAGCGACGCAATGTCGTATTGCAGAGCGCCTTTACGGCCCCCCTGGTAGTCCAGGAAAAACGGCTGTCCGCCGCGCCACATGATGTTGCGCGATTGAAAATCGCGGTACAGAAAGTAATCGAGGTCTGCTGTGAGCAGAAATTGCGTTAGCCGGGTGAAATCATCTTCCAGCGACTGTTCGTGAAAGGGAACGCCCGCCAGCCGGAGAAAATAATACTTGAAATAATTCAGGTCCCACGCGATGGACTGCCCGTCGAATACCCCGCGCGGATAACAGACCGCGTAATTCAGATCGCGCCCCGCCTCGATCTGGAAGCGCGGCAGCACGTCGACAACCTTGCGGTACGCCTCCGCCACTTCAGGAGCGATTGTTTCTCCTGTGCGGTTGTTCGAGAGAAACTCAAAAAGCGTGGTGTCCCCGAGGTCCTCTTCCAGATAAGCGCCCTGGCGCAGATCCTCGGCGTAAATTTCCGGCACCGGAAGACCGTGACTTCGAAAGTGTCTGGAAAATATCAGAAAGGCGGCGTTCTCTTCGGGCACGTCGTAAAGAACGCCAATGGCGCTGAACCCTTCGTTTTGGAGGCGCGCCAGCTTTCGCCCCGAGCCGCCAAGCTGGCCCTGCAGCAGTTGCACCCGGGTGGCCGGCGATTGAAAATGCTGCTCAAAAAGCTTTTTTAGAACGTCCATCGAGAGGTCGAATCGCCTTAGGTAAAAAACAAGTCTAGCCGCTTAAGCGCGCGAATGGCGGCGCGCAGGCACCCGAAGGTCGAAAAAGGCACCCATACTCAGCGATCTCAACACCTGAACCTCCGGGGAAAAGTCATTGTGTCCGCAGCATGAGAAGCGTACGATGCGCGGACCGGATTATCCAGGCGAAATCCGGTGACGAAGCTCCTTGAATCCTGGGAAAAATCCGTCCGCGATCCCGAGGTGGCCAGTGGCGCGCCTCGGCCCATTTCGATGTGCACCGGAGGAAAAGTTTTATGGCCAAGTATCTATGGACAGTTACCTACACCCCCGACGGCGCGAGGGGCCTCATGAAAGACGGGGGCACCAAGCGCCGCAAAAGAACCGAAGAAATACTGAAGGCCGCCGGCGGTAAGCTCGAAGTGTTCTACTTCGCTTACGGAGAGCACGACGCCTACATGATCGCCGATATCCCCGATACGGCCAGCGTGGCTGCCATTTGTCTGGCAGTAAACGCCAGCGGGGCCGCCACCTTGAGGACCACCGTTTTGCTAACGCCGGAGGACCTCGACAAAGCGTCAGAGAAAACCTTTGCCTACACTCCGCCGGGTCGCTAGCAGGGGCCTAAGTGGCGCTGGCGCTCCTGTCGGCGCGGCTTGGCCCCAGGGGACGCGGAACCGACCAAACACCACGCCAACTACCGCTTGAAACGTCGCCGCCATCATTGCTAGGGTGGTCCGTCCCGATTCAAGACGCGACGGACTAGGAGGCCCGGGTGGCTGCCCTCGCTGGTGAGAGGCCGGATGCAAAGGCGCGAAGAACGCCTTGTGTGGCCCTACCTTGGGACCTGAAACTCCGTGATTTTTCGGCCCAAATCAGTGCCTCCCCACTCGACACTGCAGGACGAACGGAGCCACACGTAACTTACAGTAAACAAACGATCGGGGTATCGCTCACTCGACACTATAAGAGCGCGCGAACCCTGCGATATTTGGCCACAGAAACAACCCCCTTCGGCCGGTTTCTTCCCAGTGATTCCTATGATGCGAGTATCCGGCCCCCCTCCGAGGACGACGCACTCACATCGCACCGATCCCTCCGTGCAAGCCAGGACCGACTGTGACCTTCCGCCCCAACCACGAAGATCGCCTGGCCGAGTTGCGCAGGCGCAACGAGGAAGCTGAATCCGGCGGCGGCCCCGACCGCTATGCGCGCCAGCGCGAGCAGGGCAAGCTAAGCGCCCGCGAGCGCATTGATCTGCTGCTGGACGAGGGCAGCTTCGAGGAACTGGACAAGTTTGTCCGCCACCAATCGCACGACTTCGGCCTGGACGCGCACCGCCCCGCAGGAGATGGCTTCATCACGGGCTATGGACGCATCGACGGCCGCCTAGTCTATGTCTTCGCCCAGGACTTCACCGTGTTCGGAGGCTCGCTCTCAGAGTCGAACGCCTCCAAGATCACTAAAATCATGGATTTAGCAATGCGCGGCGGTGCGCCGGTGATCGGGCTGAACGATTCCGGCGGCGCCCGCATCCAGGAAGGCGTCGCGTCGCTCGCAGGCTACGCGGACATCTTCCTGCGCAACACGCTCGCCAGCGGCGTGATCCCTCAAATCAGCGCGATCCTGGGACCCTGCGCGGGTGGCGCCGTCTATTCCCCGGCAATCACCGACTTCGTGTTCATGACCCGCGACACCTCCTACATGTTCGTCACCGGCCCGGACGTGATCAAAACCGTTACCCACGAAGACGTTTCCATGCACGAACTCGGCGGCGCCATGACCCACAACTCCAAAAGCGGCGTAGCGCATTTCGTGGCCGCCGACGACGCCGAATGCCTCGCGATGATCCGCGAGCTGGTAGGCTACATCCCCTCGAATAATCTCGACGATCCGCCACGCCGCGCTTCGAGCGATCCCCCGGAGCGGCTCAACCCTTCGCTCAACACCCTGGTTCCCGATGACCCGCAGAAGCCTTACGACATGCTGGACGTGATCCGAGGGGTGGTAGACGATGCCGAATTCTTCGAGGTGCATGAGCACTTCGCAAAAAACCTGGTCGTCGGCTTCGCCAGGCTCGATGGGCGGCCGGTGGGAATCGTGGCCAATCAGCCGGCCTTCCTTGCGGGTGTGCTGGACATCAACGCCTCGGTGAAAGGCGCTCGCTTCGTGCGCTTCTGCGACGCCTTCAATATCCCGCTCATCACCTTCGAGGATGTTCCGGGTTTCCTTCCCGGCACCCAGCAGGAATGGGGCGGCATCATCAAGCACGGCGCAAAGCTTCTCTTCGCCTTCGCCGAGGCCACCGTGCCTAAAATTACGGTAATCACGCGAAAAGCCTATGGCGGGGCCTATTGCGTGATGTCTTCCAAGCACATTCGCACGGATATCAACTATGCGTGGCCGACCGCGGAGATTGCCGTGATGGGGGCCGAAGGCGCTGTCAACATCGTTTACCGACGCGAAATCGATCGCGCCGCGGAAGCGGAGCGCGAAAAGCTTCGCAGGGAAAAAATTGACGACTTTCGCGAACGCTTCGCGAATCCCTATGTCGCCGCGGAACGGGGCTACATCGACGGGGTCATCGAGCCGGCGCAGACACGCGCCAAGCTGATTACGGCGCTGCGATCGCTGGAAAATAAGCGTGATACGAACCCGCGCAAGAAGCATGGAAACATTCCGCTATGACCCTCCACCCGGCAAGTAACATTTCTAGAAAAATCAACGTACTAGAACTAGAATTCCTACAGGATTTCGAGTAGCATTCCCTCGATTTGTTCCCCACGCCCTGCTAAAAAGAGGAGATTTAAGGATCGCATGCCTAAAACTGCTAAGTCGAAAACTGTCCTGGAAATGCTCGATAGCCTGATCGAGCAGCATCATTTGCTCAAACATCCCTTCTATCGTGCCTGGACCGAAGGCATCCTCCCCATGGAATCGCTGCAAACGTATGCGGTGCAGTATTACCACCATGTTCGCGCTTTTCCGGAGAACCTGAAACAGCTTTCCGCCCGCAGCACCGGCAAGCTCACCGAGATCATCGACGATAACATCAGCGAAGAGCTCAACCCCGCGGCTCCGCACCCGCTGCTCTGGCGCCAGTTCGCGGAATCGCTCGGCGTGAGCGAATCGGAGATGGATAGCGCCCGGCCCTTTCCGGGGATTGCCGCGCTTCTGGACTCCTATGACGAGATCGTTTCGCAGGGCACCATGGCGCAGGCTGTGGCGTGCTTCTATGCCTACGAAGCGCAGGTTCCTGAGATCGCAACGCAGAAGATTGCCGGGCTGCGCCGCTTCTACGGCATCACCGAGCCGCGTGCGCTGGCCTATTTTGCGGTCCACGAGGAAGCCGACGTCCGCCACCGCGCCGCGTGGCGCAACTGGCTCGCCAGCGAGAAGGATGCCGATTCGTTCGGCGTGCTTTGCGCGGCGGAGCGGAGCCTGAAGGCCTTGTGGGGCGCTCTTGACGCGGTTTATCCCCACGCCTGCGTCTCAAAGAACTGAGCAGATAACGGAACGTTGAATTGAAAAACTGACGGGCTGGGACGTTTCGTCCGCGGCGCTGAAGTCGGCTGTTACTTGGCGGCGGCCGCTCGCTGCAGGATCTTGACTCCTTCGGGCCCGCCCACCAGCACTTCCGACGCAAATCCCAGGAAAAGTCCGTGCTCCACCGCTCCGACCACATGGTCGAGGTGGTGCGCGAGTTCCTTCGGTTTTTCAATCAGGCCAAACGCGCAGTCGATAATGTAATTCCCGTTGTCGGTAACGAAGGGTTTGGAATCGGCTGTGAGGCGCAGTGATGTTTTAGCGCCGAGCTTCTTGAGCCTGTCGTCGGTAACTTGCCAGCCGAATTGCACTACTTCCACCGGAACCGACTGCTTGCCGAGTTTCGCGACCAGCTTCGTTTCGTCGGCGATCACCACCATGCGTTTGCTTGCCGCTGCGACGATCTTCTCGCGCAGCAGCGCTCCGCCATGGCCCTTCACGAGGAATAGAGTGCTCAGCTCGACTTCGTCGGCGCCGTCCACGGTGAGGTCGAGCTGGATATGCTCGGCAAAGGTGCTAAGGGGATTCCCAAAGAGCGGGCGAGCGCGGCCGTGTGTTCCGACGTCGGAACTCCCGAAACCCGCAAGCCTTCCTGGCAACGCGCGTTCCTAAAGCGGTGACGAACTCAGCCGCCGTGGTTCCCGTGCCGAGTCCAAGGACCATGCCATCCTCGACGAGGCTGGCGGCGGCCTCCGCAGCGGCTTTCTTCCACAGATCCTGCTGCGACGAATCCATTTCCGGAGAATCCTCCATGTCTGTTGCGGGGCCGCGCGGCAATGATAGCCGCTTAATCCCAGCTTGCCAACCCAAGACTGCCAGCTGAAACTCGCGAATTCACACGGCTCCCCGCGGATCGATCTGCTACCATTTTCGGCGCATGCGATCGGTAAGGTGGGCTGCATGTTCCGGAAGATCCTGATTGCGAACCGCGGGGAAATCGCCGTGCGTATCCAGCGGGCTTGCCGCGAGCTTGGCATTCGGGCGGTGGCCGTCTATAGCGACGCGGACCGGGCTTCGCTCCACGTCCGGCTGGCCGATGAGGCTTACCGGCTGGGGCCCGCGCCCTCGCGCGAGAGCTACCTGGCCATCGACAAGGTTCTCGACGTGGCGCGCGCGGCGGGCTGCGACGCGATGCACCCGGCTACGGCTTCCTTGCGGAAAATCATGAGTTTGCCCGCGCCTGCGCAGCCATGCGGGAATCGCTTTCATTGGGCCCTTCTCGAGGCCATGGCGAAGCTCGGATCGAAAACGGAGGCCCGCCGTCTCGCGCGGCGCGCGGGCGTGCCGACGGTGCCCGGGGGCCTCGATCCAATCGGAAATCTAGAGTCGGCAATCACCATTGCCAAGGAGACCGGTTTTCCCGTCGTGTTGAAAGCGGTGGCTGGAGGCGGCGGCAAAGGCATGCGGCTTGTGGAACGCGAGGCCGGACTGCCGGCGCCTGGCGCGATGCCACCTCAGAAGCGGAGAACGCTTTTGGCGATGGCAGGCTGTACCTCGAGAGATATCTGCCGCAGGCCGCGCCATATCGAGATTCAGGTCCTTGGCGATCGATCACGGTCACATGTTGTATCTGGGCGAGCGGGAATGCTCCGTGCAGCGTAGATATCAGAAAGTCATTGAGGAAGCTCCTTCGCCGATCATGAGCGCAGGATTTGCGGCGGGCAATGGGCGAGGCCGCAGTGAAACTCGCTCGCGCGGGGGGATACACAAATGCCGGCACCGTGGAATTTCTGGTGGATGAGAATGGGCAATTTTATTTTCTTGAGATGAATACGCGCCTGCAGGTGGAGCATCCCGTCACCGAGATGGTTACTTCGCTCGACCTGGTGAAGCTGCAGATTCGAATTGCCGCGGGCGAGCAATTGCCTTTTGCGCAAGAAGACATTGCCATCCGCGGGCACGCCATCGAATGCCGCATCTACGCCGAAGATCCGGACAACAATTTTTTCCCTTCGCCCGGGAAAATTACTCGGCGTTCATATTCCCGGCGGGGCCCGGAGTGCGCATGGACGACGGCGTATATGCGGGCTGGACGGTGCCGAACGAATACGACCCGTTGCTGGGAAAACTGATCGTCTGGGGCAGCGATCGCGCGGAGGCCATCGCGCGGTTGAAGCGGGCGCTCGATGAATATTATGCGAGCGGGATCAAGACGAACGTCGGCCTGTTCCGGCGGATACTCGAGTCGCAGGATTTTCAGGAGGGTGAAATCTACACTCGCTGGCTCGATGATTTTCTCCGCCAGCCGCGATCGCCGGACGGCGCAGCGGAACCATCTGGCAAAAATGGTGAAGAGGACGCCGCCATTCTAGCCGTGGCGCTGTGGCAGGCGAGCAAACCACGCGAAGGCAAAAGCTTTAGAGGTTATGGATGTTTCCGAATCGCGTTGGAAGCTGGAAGGCCGGCGCGAACAGGTTAGCCCGCGAGCCAGATCGCTCATGACCGCAGGCAAATCCCACCCTCCTGCGCGATGAAACTGAATGACGAAACTACATATCGAATTCAACGGGAAAAGCCGAGCGGTGGAGTTGTATGCCGGTGACGCCCCGGGGCGCTGGCGATGCGCCATCGATAGCCGTGAGTTCGCCGCAGACACCGTCGAGATCACGCCTGGCGTGTTTTCCATCCTATCGGACGGGGATGTTTTGATGTGCGTGTGGAAATGGCGGCGCGGCAGTTGCGGGTCCTATCGGCGGTAGAGAATACGTTGCAGCGTTGCGTGACCCGCGACGTTGGAAACGCGGCGGAGGAGCCGGTGTTGAATCCCGCGGCCGCCAACAGGTAGTGGCGCCGATGCCGGGAAAAGTCGTGCGGATTCTCGTCGGGAGGGTGAGCCATCGAAGCGGGACAGGGAATCGCGGTAGTGGAAGCGATGAAAATGCAGAACGAAGTGCGGTCGCCTAAAACCGGCAGCGTCGAGCGCTTGTTCGTCGTGGAAGGGCAGACCGTTAACGCCGGCGATGTGCTGGCCACGATCGTCTGATCAGCGGCGACTTCTAGATTGGGAAGTTTGCCCGCTGACTCGAGGATCTGGCGCGCCATATAGTTCGTGACGTGCGCTTCGTTGCGAAGTTCGGTGAGGTATGCGGAGCGCAGGAGTTGTTCCTTGCGGTTGCGAAGCGTATCGCGAATGCCTTGCTGCACCTGAGGGTCGGACAATTCGCGCTGGCCGGCCGCTTCCTTCCCGATGAGCTTCAGGATGCGATACCCGCCTCCCTTGACCGGGATGGGCGCGAGTGGACTCGCCAGGCTTCATGCCCAGCACCGTTTTTTTGAGCACAGGATCCGACTGGTTCAGCGCGGATTCGGGAATGAAGCCAAGATCGCCGCCGGTCGAAGAGCTGGTGTCCTCGGAATAGTCCATGGCAAGCTGCGAAAAATCGGCGCCGGCGTTCAATTTCTGCTGGAGGATGCTGGCTTTCTGGCGGGCTTCGGTTTCGGTAGTAGCCTTGTCGTTCTTGCGATTGTGCACGGAAGGATCGGGGTGCGGGGTGACGACGATCTGGGCGATGCGGTACTGGGGTTCAGCCACGTTGAATTGCGCGCGATTCTGGTTATAAAAGTTGGTGACGTCCTGGTCGGTGATGGAGATTTTCGCGAGGATTTCGCGGTTAAGCAGCTTTTCGATCGATAGCTGCCGGCGGATTTCGCTTTTCAGATCATCGACGGTGAGGCCCGGTGTCGCGAAGCTTCCTCTGAAATTCTTCTTCGGTGTAAGGGCTCTTCGATTCGGTGAATTTATCTTCCACCTCGGCATCGGTGGCGACGAGATTCATTTTGCCGGCTCGCTCCACGAGAATCTCGCTGTTGACGAGCTCATCGAGGATATTCAGTTTGAGCGAGGGCGCTTCTTCGCTGGGAGGGATCGGGCGCGTCGGCATTCACGCGGGAGCGAAAGGCCTTTTCAACATCCGCTCGCATGATCTGCTTGCCGTTGACGACGGCCCAGACATCAGACCCCGGGGCGAGTTCCCTCCTGCACGCAGCTGCGCAAAAGCACGCGGCAATCGCGGCAACGATGAGAAATTTCCGGTTCAATCGGAACTCCTTCCGACCGAGACCCGTGTTAAGCAGCCTTCGTTATGCGGCCGGAGCGGATGCAGGAGGTGCAGACGCGGACTTTCTTTCGCGCGCCATTGACCAGGGCTTTCACGCGGCGGAGGTTCGGATTCCAGCGGCGGCGGGTAACATTGTGGGCGTGGCTGATGGTGTTTCCGTAGCCCGGTTTCTTGCCGCAAAGTTCACAAGCGAGTGCCATCGGTGATGCTCCAAGACGATAGAATTTCCTGATATCGTGAATATCCATGCTATCAGAGAATGTTCGGCACAGAAAGCGATTTGACGAACTCCCCAGCAGCCTGTAACGGAGTCCGGGCGGGGTGCTGCGGTCCCCGGCGAGGGTGCCGCAAGGTCAGGCATATGGCGCGCTGTTCGCGTACTAGCCGCTGTCCGGCCGCTATAGCGAGACTCCATTCCGGACTATGCCCTATAATGGGCAATCTGGTATCGATCTTAAAAGAAGGGATTTACTGATGCTTTCGATCCGCCCAGCCACGATCCACGACGTGCCGCTTCTTAACACTCTGGTACACGAACTGGCGGAATACGATCGGGTCAGCCACGAAGCGGTTGTCAGTGAAGAGGATCTCGCCCGCGATGGATTTGGAGATCGTCCAAAATTTCGCGCAGTGATCGCCGAATGGAGCGGCGAAACAGCCGGGTACGTGCTCTTTTTTGAATTTTATTCGACCTTCCAGGGACGCGCGGGATTGTTTCTGGACGATATTTTCGTCCGCCCGGCGTTTCGCAAAAGGGGCATTGGCAGGGCTTTGCTCGACCACGTGGCCAAGATCGCCTGGAACGAAAAATATTTCTGCCTGCGCTGGGAAGTGCTTGACTGGAATACCCCGGCAATCGAGTTTTATCGCAGACTCGGGGCGGTATTCCTCGACGAATGGAAATCCGTCTGCTTGATTGGGGACGCTTTGCAGTCAGCGGCGCAACAGCCTGTCTCGGACGAAAAGTAGGTTCGCGAGGCTTGCAAAAACGGGCCTACAGCACTTCCTGTCACTAGCTAAAGTAAACACCTGAGGAACTAGTCTTCTGCCGTTGTGTCTTTAGTTAAGGTCCCCTTGTTCGGGTGCAACCTCAGGGCGAGCGCGGTGACTCTACTAGAACAGGGCTGTGCTCGCAGTCACCAACTTGATGGAACTGAGCTGGCGATTTTCTGGAAATCAATATGGCAACTCTGAAGAGCAGGTTTAACAGGTTTCGTGAAGTTCCAAATATAATAAAAGGAGATCGGCCTTGAAATACCTAATTCGCGTGGTTGTCGTACTCTTCCTCATGACAGGTTCAGCTCAACTGGCCAAGGCCCAGGGGGCGAGCGTTTATTTCGGGTTGGGGACCGCGGTAGACAGTTCTTCGGGCCAGCCGATTGATACCTTCGGAAATGGGACATTATACAACACTCCCAAAATGGGCGGTCTGTTTGAAAATGTCGGCGGAGACGTCATGTTCCGGCCGCATCTGGGAGTGGGATTTGAAACGAGCTTCCGGAGCCAGAGCAACTATGCGGGCCTCAACTATCGGCCGTTCTTTTACGATTTCAATGCGATTTATCAGCCGATTTCCACTCGGGGATGGTGGTGCCGGAATTTCAAGCCGGGCTGGGAGGCGCGAATATCAGATTTTACGAGAATCAAAGCTATTGCGATTCCTTTGGGGGCTGCACAAATTAGAACTATTACGTGGAGAGCTCCAATCACTTCCAGCTGCACTTTTCCGGGGGCTTGCGGCTTTATGTAAAAGGCGGACTTTTTGTTCGGCCTCAGGTGGATGTGCATTGGGTGAATAATTTTTTTCAATTTGGCAGCAACTGGGTGCCGGAGTACAGCGCGGCGATCGGTTATACGTTCGGGCGCAGTCGTTAGAAGCGTTCGGATTTAAGGAGACGGCGTTCCCGGCGAACAGGCTTCGGAACGCCGATCCCTGAGTCCATGGGCATACGGCTTTTCGCAGGAATATCTGCGCGCGGGCGCGTTGGACGGATATTCTTTCTTTAGCGGAACTTCACGATGCTGAAGAAAACCGTTTGGCGTCCGGAGTTTTGCCTGTCGATTTTCCGAGCAGGATATCAACCATCGCCTGGGCCGCGGCGGTGAGCGGCCGGTCCTGCCGATAAACCGAGATAGAGCCGCCTTTGAATCCGCATCTGCCGCATCGGCAATTCCCGCAGCAATCCTTGTTCGATTTCCGGGCCCGACGCACATCCGAGGAACGATGGCGACACCCTTTTTCATCTCAACGAAGAGCTTGATGCTCTCGATCGTGGGCATCTCGATATCCATGTGCAGCGGAACATGGTGGCGCGCAAAAAGTTGAACGACGCGCTGGCGATGCGGGGACTCGACGATGTGTCCGATGAATGTTTCTTCGCCGAGGTCGGTGATATCTACTTCGCGGCGCTTGGCCAGACGGTGGCCGGGCCACACGACGACCGTCAGATTATCGCGGTAGAACTCCACGGCGGACAGTTCGTTTTCTTCCGGAATATAGGAGATGACGCCGATATCGAGGTGATGGCTGAGAACTTCTCGCGGCACGTCCCTGCGAAAATACCCGGTGCACGCGGATGTGGATGCCGGGGTGAAGTTCCCGGTATCGCGCCAGGGCCGGCAGCAGGGCGTGGATGGAGCTTTCATTCACTCCGAGAGAAACCTGGCCGCGTTCGAGTCCCGCGCAGTTCCTTCATGGACTTGCGGATCTCCTCCCGCAGATTGAGCATGCGATCGGCATATTCGAGAAGGAGCGCGCCGGCATCGGTAAGCGTGCGGGCGCCGGAACCACGGACGAACAGGGGCTGGCCGACCCACTCCTCCAATTTGCGGATGGAAATACTGACCGCGGGTTGCGTGCGGAACAGCTTTTCCGCGGCGCGAGAAAAGCTCTGTTCCCGCACAACCGTCTGAAACACTTGCAGGGCGCCAGATCCACGGATTCCCCCTCCCGATAACGCTCAATCATGTATAAGAGGGATTTATCTCCCGTGCAACAATTATAAATTAGACTCTATATGGAATCCGGGGTCTACTGGTAGTGTCAAAGGAGTGCCCTTATGGACAGGATCCACATCTTCGATACGACGCTGCGCGATGGCGAGCAATCCCCCGGTTTCTCCATGAACCGCGACGAGAAGCTCCGGCTTGCCAGGCAAATCGAAGAACTGGGCGTGGATGTGGTCGAGGCGGGCTTTCCGATCGCCTCCCCCGGCGATCTTGAAGCCGTGCGAGCAGTCGCTGCGGAATTGAAGCAATGCCGCGTGGCAGCGCTGGCTCGCGCCCGCCAGGATGACGTCGATGCGGCGCTGCGCGGTCTGGAACCGGCCGCGAAGCCGCGGCTCCACCTCTTTCTGGCGACGTCGGATTTGCACCTAAAGCATAAGCTGCGGATTTCGCGCGCGGAAGCGCTGGAGCAGATTGCCAAGATGGTCCGCTTCGGCGCGGCGCACTGCGAAAACGTGGAGTTTTCGGCGGAAGACGCGAGCCGCTCGGATATCGGTTTTCTGTGCGAGGCGGCGCTTGCGGCGGCGGAAGCGGGCGCGAACGTCATAAATTTGCCGGATACGGTCGGTTACTGCGACCCCGGAGGAGTATGGCGAGATTTTTCGCCGCGTGCGCGCTCTATCTGGCGCGGAACATTTTGCCGAACACTCCAAGGTGGAGCTGAGCGCGCACTGCCATAACGACCTTGGACTTGCGGTTGCAAATTCTTTTGCGGCTATCGCCGGCGGGGCGCGGCAAATCGAGTGCACGATCAACGGAATCGGCGAACGCGCCGGAAACGCTTCGCTGGAAGAGATCGCCGTAGCGCTGCACGTGCGGCAGAGCTATTTCGGCGCGATCACCAACATCGTCCTCGAAAACATCTATCCGACCAGCCGTTTGCTCTCCTCGATTACCGGCGTATCCGTGCCGCCGAACAAGGCAGTGGTCGGCGCGAACGCGTTCGCGCACGAAGCGGGAATCCATCAGGACGGAATTCTGAAGAATCCCCTGACGTACGAAATCATCCTTCCCGAGAAAGTCGGCGTTCCGGCGAGGCGGCTGGTGCTGGGGAAGCATTCCGGACGGAATGCGTTGCGCGCCCGGCTCGACGAACTCGGGTTATCAGACCAGCGACGCCGAACTCGCGGACTGCTATACAATGGCGATTACGATGGCGGATGCGGAAAAGGAAGTAACCGACCGCGATCTGCTTTCGATCATTCACCAGGTCCGGCGCAACCAAGCGAGCGCAACGGCCAATCCCGTGGCTGCCCACTGAATTCGGAAGGAAGAACTCGGAAATTGCGATGACGGAATTGCGGAAGACGATAGCAGTGTTGCCGGGCGATGGAATCGGGCCGGAGGTGACGCGCGCGGCCGTCCAAATCCTGGGAGACTGCGCCACTACTTTCAATCACAAGTTTCAATTCGAGAGCTTCCTTTCGGGGGAGATGCCATCGACCGCTGTGGTTCGCCGCTTCCTCCGAGACGCTTGCCGGATGCCGGTCCGCGGATGCGATTCTTCTGGGAGCAATTGGCGGACCCTAAGTGGGAATCCTTGCCTCTGGGGACTCGTCCGGAAGCCGGGCTTCTCGCGCTGAGGCAAGAACTCGGGCTCTACATCAACCTGCGGCCCACGCGCCTGCGCCCGTCCTTGCGAGGGATTTCTCCCTTGCGCGCGGAGCGGCTCGTGGATTGCGATTTCGAAATGGTCCGCGAGCTGGCCGGAGACGTCTATTTCGGCGAGCATACAATCGAGGGCGAAAAGGGCACGGCGCACGCGCGGGATGTGGCCGAACTACTAGCGTCGCTGAAATCGAGCGCGTGGCGCGATATGCGTTTGAACGCGCCGCGGGCCGCAGCCGGCGGTTGACCAGCGTGGACAAGGCCAATGTGCTGGCCACGTCTACACTTTGGCGAAAGACCGTCACCAACCTCGCAAAAGAATACCCGGGCGTCGCGCTCGAACATATGTACGTGGATAACGCCGCGATGCAGATCGTGCTTCGGCCGGCGCAATTCGACGTGATCCTCACGTCGAACCTCTTCGGAGACATTCTGAGCGACGAAGCGGCGGCCTTGGCCGGGTCGATTGGGCTTGATCCCGTCGATGAGCCGCGGCGGCCCAAACCAGCCGGCGCTCTACGAACCGATCCATGGCTCGGCCCCGACGCTGGCCGGCAAAGACGTGGCGTGTCCTCTGGGCGCGATTTTATCGGCGACGATGATGCTGCGGGAGTCGTTCGGGCTGGAGATTGAAGCGCAATGGATTGAGACCGCCATCGACCGGGCGCTCGATCACGGCTATCGCACTTCCGATATTGCCGAACCTGGGGGACGCGCGGTGCGGAGCTCGGAGCTTACCGAGCAGATCCGCAGCGAACTGCACGATGTGCTGGTGCACCACGAGCGCTACGGCTGGGGCGTGTAGCCTTTAGATTTTCTTCAGCACCAGGCAGCCTGCGATCATGTCGTGCAGCGCCTGCTGCTTCTCCGTAAAGCCCGCCATGATGTAGCCGATAAACAGCGGGATAGGCCCGTGATAATTTTCGCGAAGAAGCGTCCGGTGGCGCGCGCGAAGGTGATGCGGCGTCCCTCCAGATCAGTCACGAACAGGCCCAGAGCGATCTTTCCCAGCGTGCCCTGACGAGCCGAGGTTTCCATTAAGGCGAAGTAGAGCCAAGTCCCCACGATCGTGAGCGGGAGCAGCACGAGAAATCACGCCAAGTACCGCCGCTGGAAAAAAGGGATGCATCGGGTAGCTGGCGTCATAACTCACATTGGCTCCGCCATACATTCCGGGAACAAATCCCCGAAAGAAGTGAACCCGAAAGTTGCGACGCATATGGCGATCACGGCGCCAAATACGACGGCCAGAACAGCACTGTCGATGAGGTGCGCCACGACTCGCAGCCAGAAGCCCGCGTAAGGGGCCATGAGCGATGGGTTGATGGCAGGGGCCGGGTATGCGTATGATCCAGGCGAGCTGGGGCCATGTGCGGCGGGGCAACGCCAGTGCGGCGATCAAGAGGATCGAGCGGTCCAACGGATTGGAGGCGGATCGCACGGGAGACGCGCCGGAGGTCACGGGGGTTGCCGCACGTCCTGCAGAAGACCGCGCCTTCCGGCACAACGTTGCCACATTTCGTACAGTACATCGCGTCGCTCCTGCGGATTATCGCTAGTCGATCCTAGATTTTTCGTGTTACCAGGCATCCTGCCAGCATGTCGTGAAGCGCCTGTTTCTTTGCGGTAAAGCCCGCCATTACAAATCCGATCAGGAAAGTCATCGACGAGAGAATTTTCGCAAAGAAACGGCCGGAAGCTCGCGCGAACGATATCCGGTTGCCCGACAGATCGACGACGCTCAGACCCAGCGCCTTCTTACCCAACGTAGCTCGCCACGGCGAACTTTCCAGCACCGCGAAATAAACCCAGTTGCCCATGAGAAACAGAAGCATCAAGGCGGTTACCTGCGGGCTCGTATTGGTAAACATAAACCACGGATCGTTGGCCGGGATGCCGCCCGGCTTGCCCATCAGTGGACTCAGCAGAAGGTTTCCAAGCACCGCTCCGAGCAGGATGTTATCGATGGCGATAAGCAGCCAAGCGCAACCAGAAACCAGCGTAGGCAATCCGGGCCTGGGCGGGCCTGAGCCACGCGGATGGCGGTGCGTCCGGTCGCTGCGACCGATGGAGCCGCGAGCGGCTGACCGCACGACCCGCAGAATCCCGCGCCTTCTGGCATGAAGGCCCCGCACTTGGGGCAAGTCAATTGGGCCTCCGATCGGCCGGAAAAAGGGCTTTGCGCATCGATGGGATGCTACTGGAGTTAAAACCGCAAGGTCAACTTGCATTTGAGGGCATTCCTGGCGCAACGAACCGGCCGCCAATGAGGGAGCGCGAAAAACGCCGGCATACGATTGCGCGGGAAACGTTCCGTTGCTTACACTCAACTATTAGTGATCGCTTTGACGGAGGACTCATGCGCATCTCGTTGAGGAAATCGGCTTATGTTTTTGGAGCCGTTGCGTTTTCGATTTTTCTTTTCGCGAGTGGCTACGTGGCCGGGCAAAACAGGTTTGGACAGCCGAAAACAGTCATTCACGTGGTCGAAATCAAATGGAATCCGGGAGTTTCCGCTGCCGATAAACAGCGGGTACTCGCCGGCGTTAAAGAGATGGCGGGGAAAATACCCGGGATCAAGAACGTTTGGCTGCAAGCGGATCGCCTGGAGCCTCGCGATTTCAACTCCGCATATGCCATTGAGTTTCAAAATAGAGATGCCGCAGACACCTATGCGGAAAGCAAGCTTCATGAGGCCTGGGATGCCACCTACGTGCCCTTGCGCTACGCCAGCATCTCGATCCAGCTGACGAACCCTTAGCTCTTCACTCTGCAAAAGCTCGGATGAGTTGCGGCATTGTCCGGCTTGCAACGCAGGTACAGGCTGTTAACCGAAAGCGGCGTCATGGAAATCCATACAAACGAGAAACTGCCTAATACACGTCCCGCGGAGATTGCGGCCATTCCGGCGAGCAGGGATCAGGCGCCCCGGCAACAGTTCCCACAGCTAGCCATACTTTATGGAGCCGTAATTTTTTTCAGCGCCTTTCTCCTTTTTCAAGTGCAGCCGCTGATCACAAAAATCATACTGCCCTGGTTTGGAGGGGTCGCCGCGGTTTGGACGGTCTGCCTTGTTTTCTTCCAGGTGATGCTGCTGCTCGGATATTGTTACGCCCATGTGCTGACCTCTCGCGTGAGCGTTCCGACGCAGGGACGCATTCACGCGGCGCTCTCTGGCTCTGAGCGTGATCGCGCTGCCCATTCTTCCGAAAAATTCGTTCAAGCCTGCGGGCCCCGAAGACCCGGCATGGCATATCTTTGATAGTACTGGCGGCGACGGTGGGGCTGCCTTACCTGGCCCTGTCGTCGACCAGCCCGCTGCTTCAGGCCTGGTATTCGCGAAGCCGGAAAAACGCGGCGCCGTATCGATTTTATGCGCTATCCAATCTCGGTTCGATGCTGGCGCTCTTGAGCTATCCGGTGCTCGTAGAACCGAAGCTCACGAGTGTGCATCAGGCTTGGGGCTGGTCGTTGGCTTTCGGTGCCGTGGCTGCGGTTTGCCTGGTGTTGGCGCTGCGGCTTCCTGGCGGCGTTGCAGGACGCTCATGTTTCAGCCCAGCGGAAAAGCCCACCTGGAAGACGCAGACCTTGTGGGTGGCCCTCGCCGCCTGCGGATCAGCTCTGCTTCTCGCGATCACAAACCACATTTCCCAAAATATCGCCTCGGTGCCGTTTCTTTGGGTGATCCCGCTGAGTCTTTACCTCTTGAGTTTCATTCTGTGCTTTGACCACAGCCGCTGGTACCGCCGAAGTCTGTTTCTCCGGCTGCTGGGGGTGGCGCTCGGAGGGATGGCGTATTCCCTCGATCCGTCGTTCGCCGTTTTGCCAATGAAGGTTCTGATTCCTGTTTATTGCGCGGGGCTTGGGGTCTGCTGCATGTTTTGCCATGGAGAACTCGCGCGGCTGAAGCCCGATCCGGCGCACCTCACCTCGTTTTACCTGATGATTGCTGTCGGAGGCGCAATCGGTGCAGTACTCGTGGCGCTGGTGGCCCCCCATCTGTTTGCCGGTTATTACGAGTTGCAGTGCGCACTCGGCTTTTGTGCGATCCTTGTGCTCCTCGTGCTTTACCGCGACCCGAGCGGAGTGTTTGAGTCAAAGCGCTGGCAGCCGGCGCCCTTTGTCGTGGGCGGTTTGGTTATGGCGCTCCTCGTGAGCCTGGCTGTCACCGTTCGCGAGCAAAAAGAGGAATCGCGGCGGTCGGTGAGAAATTTTTACGGAGTTCTGCACGTGATTGACCATCCCGGCGCCGACGCGGGAGACGGCCGTCGCTCCAGTGCGGCAACGACCGTGAGCGGGACGAAGGGACCTTCCCCGCTTTATCTGAGCCCTCATCAAACCTCGTATCGCAGATTGATGAATGGAACGATCGACCACGGCTTGCAATTCCTTTCGCAAGAACTGCGGAGAAAACCCACAACGTATTATTCGGCGAACTCAGGCGTCGGTATCGCCTTGCGAGCCATTGCGGATCGGGGGGCGCTGCGCGTGGGAGTGATCGGGCTTGGCGCGGGCACGCTCGCCGCGTACGGAAGGCCCGGGGACTTCTACGAATTTTACGAGATTAATCCGCTCGATGTCCGTATCGCGAAAGAGGAGTTTTCATTTTTGCGCGATTCGCAAGCGCGAATTGATATTGTGGTGGGGGATGCGCGGCTCTCGCTCGAGCGCGAGCCGCCCCAGGGATTTGACGCCCTGGTGGTCGACGCATTTTCAAGCGATTCGATCCCCGTCCATTTGCTTACCCAAGAGGCTTTTGCGCTGTATTTCCGGCACTTGAAGCAGGACGGGTTGCTCGCCGTCCACGTCTCGAACCAATACCTTAATCTGGTGCCGGTGGTCGAGGCGGCGGCCGCAGTCCTGAAAAAAGAGGCCGTGCTTATCAGCAATGGCGATGACCATACGCAGGAAGTGTATGCGGCGTCCTGGATCGTGTTGGGCAACTCCCCGGGATTTTACGGTCATCAGAGTGTTGAAGAATCCGGCGCAATCCTGCTGCCTGGCGGCAGTGAGCGCGCGTGGACCGATGACTACAGCAGCCTTTTCCGGATACTCAAGTAAGGCAGGCGGCGTAGGCTTGCCCCGCGCAAGGAAACAAGCGCGCATTTGCTGGTTCAATCGTACGGCGTCCGTTTATAATTCGCTTTTCTGGCTCGCCGTTCACACAGGTGACCGACCCCATGCAGTCCGCGATCGAAAAATTCATCCAGTATTTGCGCTATGAGCGGAACGCTTCTCCGGCGACCATCGGCGATTATCGCTGCGACATCGAACAGTTCCGCGACTTTCTGACGCCACCCGGCGAGCCTACGATGGCCCTCGATCAGCTGGATCACAAGATCGTTCGCGAGTTCGTCAGCTGGCTTTACGACCGGCGTCTCGAAAAGGCATCGGTCGCGCGGAAGCTCGCCGCGCTGCGAAGCTTTTTCAAGTTTTGCGTCCGGGAACATATTACCAAGCAGAATCCCGCTCGCCTCGTGAGCACGCCGAAGCTGCCGAAACGCGTGCCGCGCGTCTTGACAGCGGAAGAATTGAACGGCTTTCTCGATGCCTTTGCGAGCGGTTCGCTCCCGTCAAAGGCGGTGAAAAAACGCACAGGCGCCGCGCAGTCCGAATTGGATGACAAGCTCATTTTAAAGCGCGATCGGGCCATTCTTGAATTGCTGTACGGGTCGGGCTTGCGGGTGAGTGAACTTGTGGGCCTGAGCTTGGGGAACATCGACAAAGCCGGGCAGATGGTTCGCGTGCTTGGGAAGGGACGCAAGGAACGGGTGGTGCCGTTCGGCGCGAAGGCGCAAGCCGCGCTCAATGCGTACTGGCCCGTGCGGGCGGAGATTATTGCGCGCCCGCGGATGAAATGCGATCCGGAAGCGGTGTTTGTGAACTATCGCGGCGGGAGGCTGAGCGTGAGGTCGGTGCACATGTTGGTCCGGAAATACTCCCGGCTGTGCAATATCGATTGGAATCTTCACCCGCACTCATTGCGGCATGCTTTCGCCACGCATTTGCTTGCTGATGGCGCGGACCTCCGCGCGATTCAGGATCTGCTGGGTCACGTGTCGCTTTCCACGACGCAGCGATACACGCAGGCCAGCATTCACCAGTTGATGGCGGTGTATGACAAGGCCCATCCGCACGCATAATGTTCTGCTCGGATTTCCAGCGGTAAGGCGCCCGGGGGTCGTTGGGATATTTCGGCTCAGCCGGGCCAGTCAACGCAGACACGAAAAAACACTAGTACCGGCCGCCTCCGCCGTGCAGGCCTCGGTGGCACCGACTACATAAGGTGATCAGGTTTTCTTCCGCATCATCACCCAGCAAACTCCGGCGTTGTTGATGATGGACTTCTAGATTCTGCAATGTGCCGCAGCGCTGGCAGCGCCAGCGGTCCCGCTGCAGCACTTTCTGTCGAAGGGCTGCATAGGACTCTGGATCAAGTCGCAGCCGGGGGCGTCTTTGCTGCACCAATGGGAAGATCCTCCTTTCCGTACCTTAAGGCACGCCCGGGGTTCACAAACGGTCTATCCCACCTTATCGCGTGCAACCAGTCTGCACATTTCCGGTGGTGCGCCCGTCGGGCTGCCAAAGGCCACTTTTTGGCAACAGCTCCTTAAATCTTCCAAAGCGGCGACGAGACCTGCGTTAATCTTCGCTTTGACTTCGCCAGGGTAAACCGTATTGGGGCACTCGTCATATGGTTTCAGGCGCACGCTCGCGGATTGCAAACGGTCGGACTGGAGAGGAGGAATACATTCGTCATCTCTTCGCCCTCTCAGCCAAGCGAAATGCATTAGCAAATTCTTCTGCGTCAGGTTCAGGCCGCGCAACTCGTGTGGCGTCATCCAAGGGGTTCATCGGAGCAAAGATGTTCACGAAGTTCACGATGTTCACTGAGACGCTCACGCTGGGCCCCAAGTCATTTGCTTACTACGTCTCCGCCTGGTTGGGCTCATCGCCTTCTTGCTCCTCTCGTTTGGGATTTTCGAGCGCATTGCAAAACTCACAAGTTTCATATGCTTGGGACGAAATCATTAAGCGATATTTAGAAGGCGACTCGCAAGGATCGGGCTCATCCCACGAATCGTCAAGTCCGTACCGAAAAACCAAATGGTGAATGCGTTCTATTTCCACCCGGTCAAGCCGTACTCCATAACCCCAACGAGTGCGTTCGTGATCCGTAATCCCTAGCGACGTAAGTATCGCGCCCACCTCTCTTGCGGTAAGCTGGAGACTCTGGCGCCTGGATCGATTCCAACGGTTAACATATCCAGACAAGTCACCCACTTTCATCCAACCGAGGTCACGACACTCCGTCGTGTGCACGATCAGAAACAGGACCCGCAAAACAGCGGTGTGTTTACGCCGTAGCGGCTCACGATTTCGTTTTTCTAGAATCTCAAATGCCTTAACTAACTTTTCACAGTTTCGGGGATCGCCATTGGCACGAGCGAACGATTCATACATATCTCGATTGCGCCCGTGCAGACGCTCGTCGCCTGCGACACGTGGGGCCATCAACGAGTTCAGGTTAGTGAGTCTATACTGTAGGAGCTTCCTTTGGAGGTCGCCGGCAACTTTTCGGATCTCAGGATCCGATGCCCTTTTGAGGTCAGTTCGCTTTGTTTCCAGCAACGGAATTACAATACAGCGGCTATTTAGGGCATGGTCATTGGGTAGTTCAATCCAAGAAACGACCTTTGCCCCAAAGGCCTTGTAGGTTTGATCTTTCCTGAAAGCTGTCATTCCCGGTGTGAAACTGCTCTTTAGAAGGCTGAACAGCTTTGACCTAGGGGCTGCCGTAAGCGCCTCGTCAATTAAGAGCGTCGGAGAAAACCGATTGCAGATACGATAAAATGCGGCAGAAGTGATATCTGCTGTCAGTATCGACCGACGACAAAGTAATCTGAGGATTTCAAGTAGCGTAGATTTTCCGGAACCTTGCAGACCGACCACTGCTATATACGGGGCGACCGGTAACCGATCGACCACCCAAGAGCTCAAAACAAAATTTGAGAGTAAGAACGAAGACATTGGCGCTAAGTCTATGCATTGATTAATGAATAAAAAAAATTGATTAAAAAGCGATGTCACAGACTCGTACGGTTCCACCCCTCGTGCCCACCGGACGTTCCGGACGAACTCGGAATCTCGCTCCAGAGGAACCAGAATCCGTCCGCTTGACGCCACTTTTTGCACATAGCGGATGTTTCCCTCTTTATAGACCGCCAAGCGCGGTCCGGGAGGGCATGTTGGGATCCTCAATCATCTCCAATGAGAGCCCCATTCTCGAGTTGGGCGAAGTCAGTTTCTACAACCGGCGGGGAAACTAAAGTTGGTCCATGCCTCTTTTTATCAAAGCCAACCGTTTGTCGACTTTCTGGTGGGGGTCGTCGCGTCGAAAAGGAAATTGACTTTTTCGCCATTGAGGCTCCAAGGAGAAGGCTTGCCAGCTACAACTAGTTCCGCCAACACTCAGGCAGAGGTCATGCAGTCAAAATAGAAAAAGGGCGAATCGCGCCGACAAACTTTGACGAGACTCGCCCTTCTCGTGTCTGGTCCGGCGGCACAAACGCCTCCGACGCCGCCAACGGCCCCTCAGGCTCGGCCGATTCGAACTCGGGCCAGCGCGTCCGCACGGCCGCCAAGTCGACCCCGCGGCTGGCCGCTAGCAAAGCCGCCCGGCATTCCGGCTCCGCCAGCAGGCCCAACAGCAGTTCCACCGGTCCCAGTTCCGCGAGCGTAACTCTCGCCGCCGTGGCCGATCGGGCGCGGCGGCGCCGCCATCCTCGGGCGTAATGCAAGGCTCGTTGGGCTGCGGGAGTGAACTCGCGGGGCATCACCATAGTCTTCACAATAGATCTCACTTTGTCAGCCGTCCGCCACGGGTTAAATAGTATCCCGCCACCCCGTCGGGCGATCCCCGCCAATTGTCACCAGGCGGATAATTGTGGCCGCCGGCGAATTCCCGTCCCCGCGCAGTCGTTACAGCCGATACAATTCAACCGTCGCCCCTAAGCGGCCGCTCAGATGCCGGGCATGGGCAGCGTCGAAACGTTTATAGCGGTTTATGCGTAACTCCAATCAGCATACTCATTTGCCTTGATTGTCGCAGACCGAAGGGCTACAATTCCGTGGCGTTCCGCATGGGCAGCCTGCCAACGGGGCCTAGGGCGTGCGTCGATTTGTGGCGAGCGAGAGCCGAATAGGAAGATAGGTGAACTGCGTGAAGGTTGCGGCCCCAGCGACCAGCTTCACTTCTGAACGGCCAGTTCTCGACCACGAAGGTTGCCATCGCGTCGGTGATCCGGACGCTGTGGCAATCGGTGCCAGCGAGTAGGAGTTCGAAGCGGATGCGAATGTTGCGCTATGCGACCTATCTTTGGCCAGGCCTGCCTCGACTCTGGTTTGAGGGGGCGTGGACGGGATTGGCGCTGGCCGTCGGATTCGGTTTGCTCTTCAATTTTCTGCTGCTGGCCAGTCTCGTTTGGGTTCAATTGTGCCGCCGATCGTCTGGTGGTTGGCTTGGCTGGCCGCGCGGTGATTTGGGTCGGGAGCGGGTTGTTTGTCGGCTGGACCGGTGGACTGCGCGATCGGCGGCCGAAGCGGCGGCCCGCGACGACTTGTTTCGCCGTGCTTTGGGGGAATACTTAAAAGGTGCTTGGTTCGAAGCCGAGTCGTTGCTCGGTCAACTCGTGGCCCAAGACACCCGCGACGTCGATGCCCGGCTGATGCTGGCCAGCCTGCTGCGGCACACCCGGCCGCCCGCTGGATGCCCGGCGGCGATTGGACGAGTTGCAACGGCTGGAAAAAGCTGAAAAATGGCAAGAGGAAATCGAGCGGGAGCGACAGTTGTTGAAACGGTCGGAGGCGGCCCCGTCCGAACCGCTGCCGGATGGCAGACCGTGGCGGCCGACGTCGCCCAGGCCGCCTAAAGCCAGGCATTTGGCCCGCCAGCGGGCGCACCGCGATGGAAGGGACGAGTGGAAGGCCCGAACGACCCCAATGGAGGGGAACAAACGGGCCAAAAGTAACGTAAATCTCTTATAGAGATCACAGAGATCACATGGCGAGCACGGCGGGAAGGGATTGGCACAATTCCGCCCGGAACCGCTTTTAGGAAAGAACGAGAAATGTACGAACGATTCACCGATCGTGCCCGCAAGGTCATGCAATTGGCCAACCAGGAAGCGCAACGCTTCAACCACGAATACATTGGCACCGAGCACGTCCTGCTTGGGGTTGATCAAGGAAGGAAGCGGCGTGGCGGCCAACGTCCTGAAGAACCTCGACGTCGATCTGCGCAAAATCCGCCTCGAAGTCGAAAAGCTCGTCCAGAGCGGGCCCGACATGGTCACCATGGGCAAGTTGCCCCAGACCCCGCGGGCCAAGAAGGTCATCGAGTACTCGATGGAAGAGGCCCGCAACCTCAATCACAACTATGTCGGCACCGAGCACATTCTGCTCGGCCTGCTCCGCGAGCAAGAAGGCGTGGCGGCCCAGGTGCTGATGAACTTGGGTCTGAAGCTGGAGGAAGTCCGCGAAGAAGTGCTCAACCTGCTGGGCCACGGCATCGAAGGGGCCGAAGGGACCGAACGTGGCGGCACCGAACGTGGCGGCACCGGCCGGCGGCGAAGCCCCCAAGAGCGGCAAATCCAAAACCCCGGCCCTCGATAGCTTCGGCCGCGATCTGACCGAGCTGGCCCGCCAAGGCAAGCTCGACCCGGTCATCGGCCGCGAAAAGGAAATCGAGCGCGCCATCCAGATTCTCTGCCGCCGCACGAAGAACAATCCCGTGCTGCTGGGCGAAGCCGGCGTCGGCAAGACCGCCATCGTCGAAGGATTTGCCCAGCGCGTCGTCGAGGGGAACGTTCCCGAGCTGCTGGCCGATCGGCGGATCGTCGTGCTCGATCTGGCGATGATGGTCGCCGGCACCAAGTATCGCGGTCAGTTCGAAGAGCGGATCAAGGCGGTCATGAACGAAGTCCGCCGGGCGAAGAACACGATTCTGTTCATCGACGAGCTGCACACTCTGGTCGGAGCGGGCGGAGCCGAAGGGGCCATCGACGCCTCGAACGTGCTGAAGCCGGCCCTGGCCCGCGGCGAAATCCAGTGCATCGGCGCCACCACGCTCGACGAGTATCGCAAGTACATCGAGAAGGACAGCGCCCTGGATCGCCGCTTCCAGATGGTCATGGTCGAGCCCTCGACCAAGGCCGAAACGGTCGAGATCCTCAAGGGTCTGCGCGACCGCTACGAGCAGCATCACCGCGTGCAGATCACCGACGACGCGCTGGCCGCGGCCGTCGAACTGTCGAGCCGCTACATCACCGGCCGCTGCCTGCCCGACAAGGCGATCGACGTGATCGACGAAGCCGGTGCCCGGGTGCGTCTGAAGGCGATGACCCGTCCGCCCGACCTGAAGGAGATCGACGAAGAAGTCGAAAAGCTCAACAAGGAAAAGGAAGAGGCGGTCGCCAACCAGGACTTCGAAAAGGCCGCCGCCCTGCGCGATCAGGCCGACAAGCTGAAAAAGAAGAAGCAGACGATCACCCGCGAATGGCGCGAAAATCGCGCGAGGCCGACGGCGTCGTCGACGAAGAAGTGATTGCCGAAGTCGTCTCCAAGATGACCGGCATCCCGCTGACCCGCATGACGACCGAAGACAGCATGCGGCTGATGGACATGGAAAACGAGCTGCACAAGCGCGTCATCAGCCAGCACGAGGCGATCAAACGGATCTCGAAGGCCGTTCGCCGCAGCCGCAGCGGATTGAAAGATCCCAAGCGGCCGACCGGCTGCTTCGTCTTTGCCGGCCCCACGGGCGTCGGCAAAACGTTGCTGGCCAAGGCACTGGCCGAATTCATGTTCGGCGACGAGGAAGCGCTGATCCAGATCGACATGAGCGAGTACATGGAGAAGCACAACGTCAGCCGGCTGATCGGCGCCCCGCCGGGCTACGTCGGCTTCGAAGAAGGGGGGCAGCTCACCGAGAAAATCCGCCGCCGGCCCTATGCGGTCGTGCTGCTGGATGAAATCGAAAAAGCCCATCCCGACGTCTTCAACATGCTCCTGCAAGTGATGGAAGAAGGCCGTTTGACCGACAGCTTCGGCCGCAACGTCGACTTCCGCAACACGATCCTGATCATGACGACCAACGCCGGCGCCGAAGCGATCAAGAACGAATCGTCGTTCGGCTTCCAGCAGGCCGACAACGACGCTTCGTACGAGAGCATGAAGGACCGCGTCAACGAGCGGATCGAAAAGGTCTTCCGGCCCGAGTTCCTGAACCGGCTCGACGACGTGATCATCTTCCGCCACCTGACGACCGACGATCTGAAGGAAGTGGTCGATCTCGAACTGCAGAAGGTTCGCGAGCGGCTGGCCGATCGTGGTTTGAAGCTGCGGCTCTCCGACGCCGCCAAGGAACTCGTGATCAAGAAGGGCTCGAACACCGATTTCGGTGCCCGGCCGCTGCGGCGTTCGATTGAGAACTACATCGAAGATCCGCTCTCCGAAGAACTGCTCAAGGGCGAGTTCCAAGGCAAGGAAACGATCGTGGTCGAGGTCAAGGAAGTCGGCGGCAAGAAGCAGCTCATCTTCCAGGGGGTGATGGGAGACGGCGAAGCCGAACTCCAGCACTCC
>CAVOOP010000034.1:0-128578 GCA_963697575.1 uncultured Acidobacteriota bacterium
CGCATGGTGGCCGAATGGGTTACATTCTTGTGCCCGGAGGAGCGGATCGCTTCCGGCAGGCGCTCGCCGGCACCTCCTCGATGGGCGCTTCGCCGGCCGCGTAGATGTCGGTGACCACCAGAACGTCCGCTTCGTTGAACGAGCGCAGGAAATCTTCCCAGAGAAAATGCGTGCGCGTGTAGCGGTGCGGCTGGAAGAGCACCAGCAGGCGCTTGTAGCCGCAACCGCGCGCCGCTTCGAGCGTGGCGCGAATTTCGGCGGGATGATGGCCGTAGTCGTCGATCAGCGTGACGCCCGATGACACGCCCTTGATTTCAAAGCGCCGGCCGACCCCGGAAAATTTCGCAAGGCCCGCGCGAATCAGGTCCGCGGGAACATTCAGCGCGAGCCCGACGGCCGCGGCGGCAGCGGCATTGCGCACGTTGTGAATTCCCGGCGGCGAAGGCAGACGGAAAATTCCCAGGTCGTCGCCATGATATTTCAGGCGGAATTCGCTGGTGAGGCCGAGCAGCTTCACGTCGCTGATCACCAGGTCCGCCTGGCTGGAGGTGCCATAGGTGATTACCGGCCGCTTCACGCGCGGGAGGATCGCCTGCACGTTCGGCTCGTCGAGGCACAGAATCACCGTGCCGTAGAATGGGACGCGATTCACAAACTGCACGAAACACGTCCTGAATTTCTTCGAGCGAGTGGTATTGGTCGAGATGCTCGCGGTCGATCGTCGTGACCACGGCAATCACCGGCGCGAGCAGCAGGAACGAGCGATCGCTTTCGTCCGCTTCGACGACCATGTATTCGCCCTGGCCGACGACGCGCGTTCGAACCCGCATGGTTCACGCGCCCGCCCACGACAAACGTGGGATCGAGGTCGGCGGCGGCTAGCACCGACGCGACCATCGAAGTAGTGGTGGTTTTTCCGTGCGCGCCGGCCACGGCGATGCCGATATTTCAGGCGCATCAGTTCCGCCAGCATTTCCGCGCGCGGGATCACGGGAATTTTCAGCCGATGCGCTTCGACGACTTCGACATTATCCTGCGGCACAGCGGAGGAAATCACCACCACGTGCGCGCCCTGGACATTTTCCGCGCGATGCCCTTCGTAAATCGTCGCGCCAAGCTTGCGCAGCCGCTCGGTCACCGGCGACGACTTCAAATCGGAGCCCGAAACCGCGTAGCCGCTGGAAAGCAGCACTTCGGCGATGCCGTTCATGCCGCTGCCGCCGATCCCGACCAGATGAATGCGCTTGAAAATTGCGAAAAGTGACGTTCATGGCCGCGCCACCCCTTCGAGCAGGTCGACAATATCTTCCACGGCGCGCGGCTTGCGCAAGCGCCGCGCGCGCATCTTCCATCTCCGTGATTTTCCGGGGCTGGTCGAGCAGGGAAAAAATTTCGGTGGTCAGGCGCTCGGGCGTCAGTTCGTCCTGCGGGAGCAGGCGGGCCGCGCCGGCGTTCTGCATGGCTGGCGGCGTTGCGCGTCTGGTGGGCGTCGGTGGCGGCGCCGAAGGGGATGAAGATGGCGGCGCGTCCGGCGGCGGCAACTTCCGCCACCGTGATCGCGCCCGAGCGGCAGACGATCAAATCTGCCTGGGCAAAGCGCTCCGCCATATTCTCGATAAAGGGAAGAACCTCCGCGTTGAATTCACGCCGCGCATAAGCGACTCGCACCGCATTATAGTCGCGTTCTCCGGTCTGATGCACGATGAAAAGCTGATTTTTTCTCACGGCGAGACGATCGAGCGAGTCCATGACCGCCCGATTGATCGGATGAGCGCCGCGGCTGCCCCCGGTGATGAGGATCTTGAACGGCGCCTGGTGCTCCTTGCGCGGGATCTGCGAAGAATTCGCGGCGGATCGGGCAGCCGGTGACGACCGACTTGGCGCCGAAGCGCTTGCGCCGTCTCCTGGTGAGCCGACGGCGACGCGCGT
The DNA here is from genome assembly GCA_963697575.1 of uncultured Acidobacteriota bacterium. Classification (GTDB taxonomy): domain Bacteria; phylum Acidobacteriota; class Terriglobia; order Acidiferrales; family UBA7541; genus Palsa-295. The sequence continues at coordinate 1,930 of CAVOOP010000034.1, forward strand.
GGCCATGCCGCGCGAGCACGCGATTGGTGAAGCCGGGCTCGACGTTCGGCTCGAACACGACGGTGGGAATGCGGTGCAGCGACGGCAAGCAGCATCATGGGACCTGAGGCGTAGCCGCCGACGCCCAATGCCACATTGACACGGTGGCGCCGAAGAATTTTCTCGGAGTCCCACAGGCCCGCGGGCAGCAGCGCCGCGTTGCGCAGCAACTTTGCGCCGCCAATGCCCTTCAGGCCCGCCGCGCGAATCAACTCGAGCGGCATGCCCGCCTGCGGCACCAGCTTCGCTTCAATCCCGCGTTCGGTTCCCACAAACACGACGCGTCTTTCTCCGTTCCCGGCGTTTTGCGAGGTTTCCTGCGCGCCGGAGCCACTCCCTTGCCACCGCGAGCGCCGGGAAAACGTGGCCCCCGGTGCCGCCGCCGGCGATCAGTAAAGTCTTCGGCCGCGTTCTCGTTCGCGCTTGCACGCGCACGTCTGCGCTCACGCGGCGGTCACGTCGGGTCCGCGTGCTGGCTGATGTTCAAAAGCACGCCCGTTGCCAGAAGCATTCCCAGCAAACTCGAACCGCCATAGCTCACAAACGGCAGCGGAATCCCCTTGGTCGGCAGCAGGCCCAGCACGACGCTCAGGTTGATGAGCGCCTGCCCCACTACCATCGTCGTGATGCCGATCGCGAGCAGCCGGCCGAACTGGTCCGGGGCCTTCATCGCGGCGACGAAGCCGCGCCAGCCGTACACGGCAAACAGCGCCAGCACGATCACCGCGCCGATGAAGCCCAGCTCCTCGCAGATCACCGCGAAGATGAAGTCCGTGTGCGCCTCCGGCAAAAAGAACAGCTTCTGGTGGCTTTCCATCAGGCCCACGCCGGTGAAGCCGCCCGAGCCTACCGCGATCAGCGATTGCAGCAACTGGAAGCCGTGCCCCTGCGGATCGGACCCGGGCGAAAAGAACGTCTGCACGCGCTGCAGACGGTAGGGCACGCGCACGATGAGCAGGTAGACGACGGGCATCGCCACGGCAATCGCGCCGGCCACGTAACGCAATGAAAGACCGGAGACGAACAGCATCACGAAGGCGATCAGCGAAATCATGCAGGCGGTGCCCATGTCCGGCTCGGCGACCACCAGGCCCACCACCAGCAGCAACGTACCGAGCGCGGGGACCAGCGAGTGCAGCAGGTCGTTGATTCCCACCGGATTTCCGCCCGAGCTGCCACCTGGGCGGGGCCGGGTGCGGATTTCGATGAACCACGCCAGGTAGAAAATCACCGCGAGCTTCGCCAGCTCCGAGGGCTGCAGGCTGAGCGGACCCACGCGTATCCAGCGATGCGTGGCGTGCGAGCGGTCGAGAAAAAACACGGCGATCAGCAGCACCAGCGTCACTGAAAGCGCGGTAAAAATGACGCCGCGGCTGCCGCAGCTTGCGATAGTCGAGGTTCATCAGCCAGAACATTCCCGCCAACTCCCAGCGCGAGCCACAAGACCTGCCGCAGCAGAAACGTGTAGCCATTGCCGTATTCCTCGCGCGCGGTCACGGCCGAGGCGCTGAAGACCATCACGGCGCCGATCAGGCACAGCGCCAGCGTGACGCCGAACATCTTGCGGTCGGGCTGCAGGCTACGCGGCATCCATCATCCTTTCGGGGCGGCGCGCGCCCGCTGCGGAATGGCTTTCCAGGCGCGCGACCAGTTCCTTGAAAACGCGGCCGCGCTGCTCGTAATTCTCGAACTGGTCGAAACTCGAACAGGCCGGCGCGAGCAGCACCACGTCCCCGGGACTGCGCGCGCTCGGCGGCGAGCTTTACGGCGCGGTCCAGCGTGCCGGCGTGCTCGATCGGGACCGCACCGCCGAGATCGGCCGCGATTTTGCCGGCAGCCGCGCCAATCAAAATCGCAAGCCGCGCGCGCTGGCGCAGCGGTTCGGCGAGCGGCGAGTACGGGCTGCCTTTGTCCTTTCCGCCCAGAATCACGAGCAGCGGGCCCGGGGAACGCCTCGACGGCCTTGAGCGTGGCGTCCACATTGGTAGCCTTCGAATCGTTGTAAAACTGCACCCCGCCAATTTCCGCGACGAATTCGAGGCGGTGCTCGACCGCGCGAAACGTTTTGACGCCAGTGGCGATCGCCGCCGCCGGCGCGCCCGCGAGATACGCCGCGGCGCAAGCCGCCAGCACGTTTTCGAGGTTGTGCTCGCCGCGCAGCGTGATGTCGCTACGGCGAGCGACGACGGTTTCCGATCCGTCCGCACGGAAGACGATCTCGCCGTCGCGCACAAACGCGCCTTCGGCCACGCGCTTCTGCCGGCTGAACCAGTAAACATGTCCGCGCGCCGGCATGCGCCTGGTAATTTCCGGGTCGTCCGCGTTGAGCACGGCGGCATCGCGGTCGAGCTGGTTTTCAAACAGCCGCATCTTGGCCGCGGCGTAGGATTCAAACGACTCGTGCCGGTCGAGATGATCGGGCGTCAGGTTCAGCAGCACGCCAATCTCGGGACGAAACTCTTGAATGGTTTCCAGCTGGAAGCTGCTGATCTCGGCCACCGTCACGCTGGAATCGGTGGACGATTCCACCAGCGCGAGAAGCGGCACACCGATATTTCCGCCGACGAGCGTGGCAATCCCCGCCGTCTTCAAAATGTGCGCGACGAGCGACGTCGTCGTGGTTTTTCCGTTCGATCCGGTGATGGCCACCAGCTTCCCGCGCAGGAACCGCCAGGCCAGCTCGATTTCGCTCCACACGGGAATTCCCTGCGCGCGCGCCAATTCCAGCGCCGGAAGCTTCGCCGGCACGCCGGGGCTAACCACGATCAAATCCTGCTCCAGAAAGATTTCCTGCGCATGGGCGCCCAGCTCGAGCTTCACGCCCGCCGCGCGCAGCCGTGCGGCGGTCTCGGCCATCTCGGCTTCCGGTTTCTCGTCGGTTGCCGTCACCGCGGCGCCGTAGCCGGCGCTGAAAAGCGACACGGCAATTCCCGTGCGCGCGAGCCCCACCACCAGCACGCGCTTGCCGTTCAGATCGAATCCCGGTCTCACCTGCGTATCACCCTTCCCATCGTCCGGCTCGTCCGGCCGTTACCTCAATTTCAAAGTCGTCAGCGAAAACAGCGCGAACACCAGCGCCAGAATCCAGAAGCGCACGATGATCTTCGACTCGCTCCAGCCCATCAGCTCGAAATGGTGGTGCAGCGGGGCCATGCGAAAAATGCGCTTGCCGGTCAGCTTGAACGAGCCCACCTGGAGAATCACCGAAAGCAGCTCGAGAATGAAAATTCCGCCGATCGAAAGCAGCAGAATTTCCTGCTTCAGGATCACCGCCACCGTGCCAATGGCCCCGCCCAGCGCGAGCGAGCCAACGTCTCCCATGAACATTTCCGCCGGGTGCGCGTTGTACCAGAGAAACCCGAGCGACGCGCCCACGAGCGACCCGCAGAAAATCGTCAGCTCCGCCGCGTCGGGAATTTTCTGGATTTCGAGATATTCGGCGAAGCGCGCGTTGCTCGAAAGATAGGTGAGCACGGTAAGCGCGGTCGCGCACACCAGCACGCAGCCGATGGCCAGGCCGTCGAGCCCGTCGGTGAGATTCACCCCGTTCGAGATTCCCGCGATCACCAGCACCAGAAAGAGCACAAACGGAATGAACGCCAGCGGCCAAATGAACCGGTGCCCCAGCAAGGAATCGATCACCAGGTCCGGGTGCAGGTTCTTCAGGAACGGCACGCTCAACTGCGTCGAATAGCGCCCCGTTACCTGCAGGCCCAGCAGCACGCCGCCCACCCCCACGCAGGTGAGCACCTGGAGCAGGAATTTTCCGCGCGCGGTGAGCCCCTGATTGTGCTTGCGCACTACTTTGTTGTAGTCATCGACGAAGCCGATCGCGCCGAAGGCCAGCGTCGCCCCCACCGCCAGCAGCACGTAGGGATTGCGCAGGTCGGCCCACAGCAGCGTGGGAAACACGATCGACGCGACGATCAGCACCCCGCCCATGGTCGGCGTGCCGGCCTTTTTCTGGTGGCCCTTCGGCCCTTCTTCGCGGATGTACTGCTTCACCTGCAAATCGCGCAGCCGCGCAATGGTCCACGGCCCGAGCAGCGAGCGTCAGAGACAGGGCCGTAAGGCTCGCGACGGCCGTCCGCACGGTGATGTAGCGGAACACGTTCAGCGGCGCTGAAGTGCGGGCGCAGCGCGTAGAAGAAGAGGTAGTAGAGCATCTCAGCCGCGCCCCATCGGCGAACGTTTTCAAAGGCTGGCGCCGGCGGTCTAGCCGCGGCGCGCGCATGCCGCGCTTCAATCGCTTCGAGAATCTTTTCCATCTTTACGCCGCGCGAGCCTTTGAGCAGCAGCAGATCGCCGCGCTGGAGGAAACCGGCAAGGAATTGGCCGGCCTCCTCGGAATTGGCGAAAAACTGCGACTGGTCGACGGAATGCCCCGCTTCGACGCGCGGACTTCACGAATTCCTCGGCATTCCCCTGCACGCCGAAAATCCAGTCGATCTTGGCAAGCGCCGCCGCGGCGCTGCCGCACTCGCGATGCAATTCCGCCGAGGACGCGCCCAGTTCGCGCATCTCGCCCGCCGCGAGAATCCGCCGCCGGTATCCCGGCGTGGCGGCCAGCAAGCGCGTGAGTTCGTTCAGCGCGGCGGGGCTCGAATTGTAGGAATCGTTGATCACCGCGAATCCTTCTTCGAAACGCACGATTTCGCCGCGCTTGTCAGCGGGCTGAAGCGCCGGAAACACCGCGCGAGCTTCCGCCGCGCCAATTCCCCACACGCTCGCCGCCGCAAGCGCCGCGACGGCGTTCATCACGTTGTGCCGGCCAATCAGCGGCAGCGACAGCCGGGCGCGGCCGCCCGGCGACACAAAATCAAACTCCGAGCCCTCGATGCCGTGCTCTTCGATGGCCTCGGCGCGAAAATGCGCCCCCGCGCTGGTCCCAAAGAAAATCGCCGGCCCGCGCGCTACTTCGGCAAAGGCCGCCACGCGCTCGTCGTCCGCATTCAGCACGGCGGTCGCGCCCGGCCACGGCAGGTTTTCGATCAGCTCGCGTTCGGCCAGCGCAATCTCATCAATCGAGGCGAAAAACTCCAGGTGCTCGACCGCCACGCGCGTGACCACGCCGACATCGGGTGAGGCGATCCGCGTCAGATGCGCGAGCTCGCCGCGATGCGACATCCCCAGCTCCACGACGGCCGCTTCGTAGTCGTTATCGAGCTTCAGAAGCGTCAGCGGCAGGCCGTACTCGTTGTTCAGGTTCCCCTGCGTCTTCAGCACCCGGAACCGCGCGCCGACGAGCGCAGCCAGAATTTCCTTGGTCGTGGTTTTTCCCACCGACCCGGCAACGCCCGGCGATGAGCCGCCCCGGCCGCTGCCTGCGCCAGATCTCACACGCCCGCGAGGCCAGTCGCTGCAGAGCCCCGAGCGTGTCGTCCACGGCGAACACGCGGCGTCGAATTTCTTCCGGATACTCCGCGAGACGTTCGCGCGCCACCAGCCCGGCCGCAGCGCCTTTCTCGAGGGCGCCCGCCACATGATCGTGTCCGTCGTGACGCGGTCCGTGTATGGCGACGAACAGCTCTCCAGGCTGCACGGTGCGGGAATCAATCGAGACACCGGCCAGCCCGGCCAGGGAATCGAGCCCGGCAGGCGCCGCGACATCCAGCGCTTGAGCCACCTGAGCCATCGTCCACCGCATCGCGTCTCCAATATGCTGGGCTGCCTCGCCGTGGTAAGGTCCCGGCAGGGCCGGGTTTACTCGCGAACCCGCGCTTTACCGCCCTGCCGGCTGCTTTGCGAATCCCTTGCGGCGCAGGATTTCCCGCGCCTTTTCACGGTCGTCAAACTCGATCGTCCGATCCTTAAGGACCTGCGAGGTTTCGTGTCCTTTTCCGGCCAGCAGCACGATGTCGCCCGCGCGCGCCTCGTCGATCGCGATCGCCAGCGCCTTCTCGCGGTCCGGCTCAATCCGGTACTTTGCATTGGCTTTCTGCAATCCCACGACCACGTCGTTGATCACGCGCAGCGGGTCTTCGCTGCGCGGGTTATCGCTCGTCAGCACGACCAGATCGCTCAGCGAGCCGGCCGCCTCGCCCATCAGCGGGCGCTTGGTGCGGTCGCGGTCGCCGCCTGCTCCAAAAACCGTGATGATGCGGCCGGACGCACTCAATTCCCGGGCGGTGGCAATCAGGTTGCGCAGCGCGTCGTCCGTATGCGCGTAGTCCACCACAACCAGAAAGGGCTGGCCCTCGTCGATGCGCTGGAAGCGCCCGGGAACCGCATCGAGATTGGCGATCCCTGCGGCGATTTGTCGCCGCGGTGATATCGAGGCCGATCCCCGCGCCAATGGCCGCCAGAATGTTGTACACGTTGATCCGCCCCACCAGCGGCGAGCGAATTTCGATCTTTCCAGCCGGCGTCTGCGCCGTGAACTCCAGGCCTTCGAAGGTGAGCCCGAATTTCTTCGCGGTAATGTCGGGCGAGCTGGCCAGTCCATAGGTCAGCGTGCGCCGAGCCAAGCCCTCGATGCGCGACGCATACGAATCGTCCGCGTTGATCACCGCCGCATCCGGCGCTCCGGCCCCAGTGCCTTCGAACAAGTGGCGCTTGGCCGCGAAATAGTTTTCGAAGGTCTTGTGATAATCGAGATGGTCGCGCGTGAGATTAGTGAACACGGCCACCGCGAAATGGCAGCCCCACAACCGGTCCATGGCGAGCGCGTGCGAACTGGTCTCCAGCACCGCATGGGTGCCGCCCGCGTCGCGCACCTCGGCGAACATCTGGTGCAGGTCGAGTGATTCGGGCGTCGTGTTCGGCGCCGGAGCGCGCGCCCTTCGGCGTGCGATAGCCTGTGGTGCCCACGAGCCCGGTGGTGTAGCCCGCCGAGCGCAGAATCGAATCGACCAGAAACGCGGTCGTGGTTTTGCCGTTGGTTCCGGTAACGCCAACCAGCTTCAAGGCGTTGGCCGGGTGGCCGTAGAAATTTGCGGCGGCGGTGGCAAGCGCGCGGCGTTCCTTCCCTTCCGCGAGCTGCACCCAGGCGATATCCTTCGGGATGGCGGCGGGCCGCGCCTGGGAGCTGGCGATCGCAATAGCTCCGCGAGCGACGGCGTCACCAGCGAATTGCGCGCCATTGGCCTTTTCGCCGGGAAGCGCAAAGAACAGCGCCCCGGGCGTGACCTTGCGGCTGTCATAGGCAACCGAAAGAACCTGCGGGTCGGCGCGCCCGCTCATGCGGACCACTTCGATCCCGTCAATTACCTCGCACAAATCCATCGTTGACGCCGCCCGCCTGTTGTAGCCCGTTTTCGAATCGGCTTCCACCGTTGTGCTCGACCACCGATTTCAATTCCGTTACTCCCATGAACGCCGGTCTCCCGATTGGTGGCTACATCCCAGCGCCCCGGCCACCGGGCGCCAGCCGCCGATCGCCGATCACTAGTTCAGAGATACCCTCGAGACCCCGGCCCCGGGCCGGCCAAACCGGACCATCACTTGCGTGCCGTGAACCACCTGCACCCCGGCATCGGGATACTGTTCCAGGGCAACGCCCGAACCCACCAGCGACGGCACGAGCCCGAGCCGCGCGCACTCCTCGGTAACCGCGCGAACGCTGCGCCCCGTCAGTTTTGGCACCGCAACCGAGTCCTCCCCTGAGAACGCAACGGTCGGCGCCACCGTGTGACTTTCCCTCGCCACCGAAGCCTCAAAACTCGCTTTCCCTGAATCCGCGACAAACGCTGGTTGTGGCTGCGGCGCAGCCTTCTAAATCTTTGGCGGTCTCCGCGTCCGAAGGCGCCGGAACGTCGTGCGGCACCGCCAGATACGCCAGCACCTGCTCGGCCATGCGCTTGAATACCGGCCCGCCCACTTCTCCCCCGTGATGCGCGCCCACCGGCGAATCGAGCACCACCAGGATGCTGATCGCCGGATCGTTCACCGGTGCGAAGCCCACAAACGAGGAGTTGTATTGCGTCGCGGAATAGCGTCCCGTGGCTGGATCGATCTTCTGCGCCGTTCCGGATTTTCCCGCCGCCGTATACCCGCTCAGCTGCGCCGGCTTTCCCGGTGCCTTCGAGGACCACGTCTTCCATCATGCCGCGCATCTCCGCGGCCGTCTTCTGGTCGGTCGCCTGGCGGGGTCCCGCGTCGGCGTGCCGGACTGGCATCAGGTCTCCGCGCATGTCTCGAACGATGCGCGGCCGGTAAAGCGTTCCGCCGTTCGCAATCGCCGAGATCGCGGAAATGATCTGGATGGGGGTGACGCTCACTTCCTGCCCCATCGCCAGCGATCCAATCGAATTGGCCGACCAGTTTTCGAGCGGCCGCAGCAAGCCATGATTTTCTCCAGGCAATTCGATGCCCGTCGGCTGGCCGATCCCGAAGGTGCGAATCGTTTCGTAGAAGCGCGGCGCTGCCCAGCTGCAGCGCCACCTTGATCGCGCCCACGTCGCTGGAATGCGCCAGTATCTTGTCCACGCTCATCACGCCGAAGGGGTGCCAATCGTGAATCACGCGGCCGGGCAGCAGAATCCTGCCCATCTGGCAATCGATCAGCGATTCAGGAGTAGTTACGCCGTTTTCGATCGCGCCCGGTCAGCGTGATCACCTTGAAAGTCGATCCCGGCTCATAGGCTGCGCTCACGGCGCGGTCCATGCGCGCCTCGTCGGAATAGGCCCCCGCGTCGTTGGGATCAAACGTCGGCCAGTTCGCCACGGCGAGAAGCTCGCCCGAGTTGGGATCCTGCACGACCACCGTGCCGGCCTTGGCGTGCGTGTCGTCGATCGCGCGGGCGAGTTCCTTTTCGGCGATGTACTGGATGGTCTCGTCGATTGTGAGCGTAACGCTCGCGCCCGGATCGGCCGCCGATTCCTGCCGGTCGTACCAGCGGCGCCGGCCGTCCGCCATCACCATGATTTTCCCGGGGCGCCCGCGAATCTGCTTGTCGAGCGCGTATTCGATCCCGCCGATGCCCTTCTCATCCACGTCGGTGTAACCAAGCACGTGCGCCGCGAGCTTGCGCTGCGGATACACGCGGCGATTCTCCTGCTGAAAGAAAATGCCGCGCAGGTTCATATCCTGGATGCGCTGCACCGTTTCCGGGGAAAGCTTGCGCGCCAGCCGGATCGGAATGCGGGCTTCGCGGATTTTCGTTTCGATTTCGTCGGCGGAGGTGGCCGGATCGCTCAGGATGCGCGAAAGCAGCCGCCCCACCATTTCGGCGTCGGTGATTTCGGCGGGATCGGCGAACACGGAATCCATCGGCAGGCTGACGGCCAGTTCGCGGCCCTTGCGGTCGTAGATGGTCCCGCGCTTGGGGCTGATTTCGAAGATGCGCTGCTGCTGATGCTGGGCTTTTGCGAAGTATTCGCTATAGCAGAAGAGCTGGAGGTAACTCAGGCGGGCCAGCACTGCCACCATCCATACCACCGCCACGACCCAGACAAACAGCCAGCGGAGACGCGGGTTGCGCTGCTCCATGAATTCCGGCCTATCCCATCGGAAGCTTCACGCGCCGGCGTCCGAAGGGATTCACCGGCGCGGGCCCGCGGATTCCGGGCCGCAGATTCTGTTCACGTGCTGCCAGCTCAGGGTATCGGCGTCTGGGAAGCCGCGCTGCGCCTGCGCCACCACGGCGTCGCTCGGCTCATCGGCGGGGGCCACTTGCCCGGGCACCGGAACCGACAAGCCCAGCTGGTTGCGCGCAATCGCATCCACGCGCATCGGCGACCGCAGCGAGGCGACCTCCAGATGCAATTGCTGATTGAGCTGCACGGCCTTGGTCCGCTGCGACTCGAGCTGCTCCACCTGATACCGAATCTGAATGCACTCAAAATGCTGCCAGGTATAGACCAGCAGGCAGCCCGCAATGGCTACTCCGGCGGCGCACAGCTTCCAAAGGTCGCGCAGGCGCGCGGGAGAAGCCGGCCGCACCAGCCGCGTGTTGTCGATTCGCTTGACTGTGTGATAGTCGATCATGCGCCGCTCCGCTCATGTTCCCCGGCCGCGCCCTCCAGCTTTTCAGCAACGCGCATTTTCGCGCTGCGCGCGCGGGGATTATTTCGGATTTCGTCCTGGCTGGGCCGAATCACTTTTTTCGTCGAGAATCTTGAAACGCTTCTCGCGTTCGAGTTGCTGAAACGCGCGCTTCACCGGCCGGTCTTCCAGCGAGTGATAGCTGAGGACGATCCACCGCCCTCCCGGAGAAATAGTGGCAGGGGCCCACGATAGAAACTGCTCGAGTTCCTCCTCTTCTCGATTCACCGCAGTCCGCAGCGCCAGAAACGTTTTTGTCGCGGGATGCAGTTTCTGCCTTCCCCTTACCTTTTGGGCCCCTGCCACAACCGTTGCCAGGTGTTCGGTGTCGCGTATGGGACGCGCGCGAACGATCGCCCTGGCGATTCTGCGTGAGTTCCTCTCCTCCGCCCGCAGGTAGAGGAGGTCGGCCAGTTCTTTTTCCGGCCAGTGGTTCACAATGTCTGCCGCTGTGAGCGGCGAATCGGGATTCATGCGCATGTCGAGCGGCGCGGGCCAGCGAAACGAAAAGCCGCGCTCCGGACTGTCCAGCTCGAGCGTCGAAATCCCCAGGTCGGCGATCAACCCGTCCACTGGCGGCAGGTTCAGATTCGCCGCCACTTCGCCAATCCTCGAAAATTCCGCGTGCACCAGAGTCACCCTCTCCCCGAACTCCTTCAATCTTTCGCCCGCAATCGCCAGCGCCTGCGGGTCCCGGTCCAGCCCGATCAGCCGGCCCGTCGTCAGCCGTCGCGCGATCTCGATCGCGTGGCCGCCCGTACCGAGGCGTCGCATCGACATAGGTCCCCCCGGGCCGGATGCGAAGCCATTCCAAAATCGCTTCGAGCAAGACCGGCGTATGCAAAACGCTCAAAATCTAGATGCCTAGTTGTTCCAGTTCTTCCGCCGTGATCTGGTTATGGTTGATGTACTGCTCCAGGAATCGCGCGTGGTTCCAGACTTCCAGGTAGGTGAGTCGTCCCGCGACGTCCACTTCGCCCTTCATCTGTGCCGATTCCCGCAGTACCGGTGGAATTAGGACACGCCCTTGCCCATCCACCTCTACGACCTGGCCGAAATAATTTGTCCGCGCCAGAAACTTCTGCCTGGCGGTGTTGTGCGAGGAAAGATTCGCAAGCTTGCTCTCGATTCCCTCCCACACCTTCATGGGATAGATCCGCGCGTACTCGCCGGTATCGCTGGTCACGTAGAACTTCGATCCGGCCTTGCGCAGCTCGGCCAAAAAATCGGACGGAATTTTCACCCGCCCCTTCTCGTCGACCGTCGCCAGATAGTTGCCCCGCAACATTTCGAAGAACCTTCTCCGGCGTTCTCGCCCTCGGAATCACTGTTTCGCCCTGGACCACTGGCCCGCGACTACTGGCCGGCAACCACGCGCCTTTACCACTGCACTACATTTCTTACCACTTCGCGCCACTTTCTCCCACTGTGTGGCCCGATTGTAGATAGGTTTGAAATGTTGTCAAGAACAATTCGACATGAAATGAAAAAAAGTTGTGGAAGGCATCGGATAAGCGCGTGCGAGGAGGCAACGGCACCGCAATTAGTAGGGGGAGTCTACATCAGGCTTCCCGACAAGTAGTAATTTCCTTGCGACGCGCGTGTGTTTTGTTCTGTATGAGTAAACACCGGGAAAATTACGCTACCGGGAAATCATGCACGCCGGTGAGTCGCTCGGAAGGTCCGTTACTTTGAGCATCCGAACTCTTTTCAGCCGGTGATCCAATCCTTGAGAATCCCTGAATAGAACCTCGTACGTCGCTTGGGCACTATCTTTGCTTTCCGCCGAATCCTGCACCCAAAGGGCGCCGCCGCAGGCAGTGTAATAGATACCATCAGCCTCAATGAGCTTAGGACCTGGATGGGATCTGCCGCACGAGAACAACAAAGCCGCCGTGCAGAGTGTCACAATGGACCGTGCGCCCGTTGTCATGTGCGTCAGACGAGTCCCTGGCTGAACGTGCTCACGGCTACTGCGGAGGCGGGTTGCGGAAGGAATTCAGGTCGCGCAGCATGGACTGCTCATCGGGGCTGAGCCCCTGCATGAACTTCGGATCGGCCAGCGCGGCCTGCTGCGCGCCCGGACCCATGGTCTGCAATATGCGCAAGCGACCGTTGATCGCCTGCCTGCGTTCCTGCGGCATCTCCTGCCAGCGCGGCAGAAGCGTGTTGCGCAGATACTGACGCTGCTGCGGGGTCATGCTCTCGAGAATCTGCGCGCGCTCACGGATCTCCTGGCGCTCGTCGGGGGGAAGCTGATTCCATTTTTCGAGGTTCTTGCGGATCTGCGCCTGCCGCTCGGGAGGCAAATTCTGAAACACGCGGTTATTCTGCATGAACTGCTGCTGCTGTTCCGGGGGCATTTCGCGCAGATTCTCCACCCACTTCGGAGGCAAACCAGCCATGCCGCGGAGGTTCGGCTGGCTGCGCACCGCGCCGCCGTTGTTCGGCTTGGCCGCGTTATTGAAATTATTCCGGGGCGGCGTTTTTTCCTTCTGCGCCACTCCCTGATATCTGGCTTGAAAGCGGGGAAACTGACGCCATTGCGCGGAGGCACGCGGCGCCGCAGGCCCCGCGAGCACTGCTGCAGCGAGGCCAAACGCGGCATAAATCGCGATCCGCGGGCGATTCAACTAGGCTCCTCCATTCCCATCGCCGGCGGCATGGCCGTGCGGAAGCTTCTCCGATGGCTCCGCGGGGGGAGGGGTCAATTCAGACAGCGCATCGAATTTTGTGACCACGTCGTAATTATCCAGCACGCCCAGATCCTTGATGGCCTGGAACTGTTCGCTCTCGTTCGCCGCGGACGTTGCCGCGGTGCCGGTATTCGACTGCGGAAGCTTGGCCATCCATACGCTCAGCGCAAAAAGCAGCGCCATCGAAAATGCCAGCCGAGGCTGCGGCACAAACCCGAACCAACGCCGGCGAGGCTCAGCGGCCACGCGCTGGCGCACCCGCGCATCGAAGCCAAACGAGGGCTCGATCGCCGGCACCTCCTCCAGCACCGACCAAAGCTCGCGAAATTCTCCCGCGCGCGCCCGGCACGCCGCGCATTCGGCAAGATGATCTTCCACCTGGCGGCGCTCGGCGGAATTGGCCCGCCGGTCCAGATAACCAATCAATTCCCTGGAAACGTCTTCACACTTCATGGCACCCTTCCTTCCCCCGCGTGGCGCCGCACTCGCGCGCCGACCATCGGCGCCAGTTGCACCCGCAGGGTTTCATAGGCCCGGAACAGCAGCGATTTCAGCGCGCTTTCCGAGCACTCCAGAATTCTCGCGATCTCCGCGTAGTCCATCTCTTCATATTTATGCAGTAAAACCGCCACACGTTGCTTTTCAGGGAGCGTTCCAATGGCCCGCCGGATGAATTCGCACCGGTCCTGCTCCAGCAGGTGTTCGTCGATGCGCATTTCCCGCGCCGGCAACTCTCGCGGGGCTGCTTCTTCCTCGTTAGACTGCGGCGCGTCGATCGAAGTTTCCATCTTCCGGTGCCGGTTATCGCGCAATGAGTTCAGCGCGAGATTTGTGGCGATCCGGAACATCCAGGTGGTGAACTTCGCGCTGGGCGAGTATTGCTTGCGCGCGCGGTACACCCTTAAAAAGACTTCTTGCGCAAGGTCTTCGGCCGTGGCCGTGTCCCGCACCATGCGGTACAGGAAATTCACCAGTGGCGACCGATACTTCTGAAGCAGGAAGTCAAAGGACGCGTCGTCCCCGGCCTTCACGTCCAGCATCAGTTGGACGTCGGATCTGGTCATAGCCTCCACAGTCTATCTAACACAAGCGATGTCATAAAGTTGCGCAGGCCCTTGGCGTTCCAGGCAAGCGACGCGGCGCGTCAGCCGAATGGTGTGATCCAGGCGGGATGTGGCCAGATATCGCTAACGATAGGCAGGTTATCTCGAAGAGGAGGGACCGGCGAGGCGCAGGAGGAGGAAGCAAACGAGGCAGAGGAAGCAGAGGAACCAGAGGAACCCCTATCGCCCTTGTCCGGGCACCCAGGGTGCCTTGGGCAGCCCTCGGGAGCGCCAACCTCCTGGCTGGCTGGTTTATAGCCTTCCGGTGGTGCATCGCTTGCCGGACAAGACGTGATGGCCCATCGCAAATGACTATGTGCTGCTTCTGAGCTCACTCTCATCTCAAGACTTCACAGCGCGTTGATAAAAACGAAGTAAGACGATGACCACAGCGCGGTTGGAATGGTGTGCTGCGGGCGGCACGTCAGGATGATTTTGAAGATTTCTTGTTCGCCGGCAAGTTCATCGAGAAAAGCGCCGCCGGTGGCCGACAACTGCGGCTGGACCAGGGCGAGTTCGCGGAGCGTGTCGTAGATGATTTCACCGGCGGGCGCCATGGGAGTGGAGAAACGGTCCGTGCGGAACTGGAGCACGGAATCGATCTCGTGAAAATGCCAGGCGATGCAGGCGGCCATGGAAACGGCGCGCTCGAAGCGCTCTTCGTGTTCGGCCTCCGCCAGCGGGCCTAACTCGGCGCGCGGCGGCCCGACAAACGGATCGAGCACCAGCATCACCCGGCGTTCGTCCTCGCGCGCAAACTCGCGCACCATCAGGCGTCCCGAGCGCGCGGTCACCTTCCAGTCCACGAAGCGCGCGTTGTCGTTCGATTGATATTCCCGCAGCGAGTGCAGCTCGTGGCCGCGCCCGCGAAAGTGACTGGCGATTTCCCCGCTGAGCAGCGGCAGCACTTCATAAAACTGTTCGGTTGGCTCGACGCGCGGATACACCACGATCTCGACCGGCGACTCCACCTGCCTGGTCTTCTCAAAGAATCCAAAGGGAAACCGCGTGCGGATGCCGAAGGCGTCCTGGTGATATTCCCCGCGCCGCGGGAACTGCAGCTCCACCTTTTGGCGGACGGAACTCCCGCTCGCGATGTAGGGAAAGAAAACTGGCTGCGTGAGGATTTGCGAAGAGTCGAGTTTGCTTTCGCCGCGAGCCTCTGGGCCGGCGTTGCCCTTCGCGGCCTTGCGGCCGGGCGTCTTTCTGTCGCCGGTTTTGCGTTCGCCGATGACGCGCAACGAAAAGGACGGCCACAGCTGTTTCTCGTTTCGCAATTCGATTTCGGCCAGCACGGGCTGCCCGGCAAAAATGCGCTCGGGCAGATCGAACTTCAGCTCCACCTTCGTGAGCACGGCGCGCGACAGCACGCCGGAAATCAAAATTCCCGCCAGGCAGCAGCCGAGAATCATGAACAGCAGGTTGTTTCCGGTGTTCACCGCGGCAAGAATCAGGATGAAGACCGCGCCGAGGTAGATGATGCCGTCGCGCGTGAGCCGGTAATCCACCTGGTAGGCGATCCATCGCAGGCTGGAGCGGCGCGCGAGCCCCGGGACGATCGTGACACCCACCCAACCCGCCAGCGTGAGAGCGAAGCCGGCTGTCACCGCCGCGAGAAGCACGCGGCCGGCCTGGGCGACGGCCGCCGAGAAAAGCGCGAGCCCGAGGGCCACGGAAAGAGCGAACATGGCGATCGCGAAGCTTTGCCAGCCGGTTACGTCGACGCCGCGCCACCAGCGGGAGAGCAGCGAAGGCTTTGCGCCCGAGGGATGCTCTCGCGGCGTGTGCGCTGGAGATGGATGGGTGGCGACGCTCATGTCACGCGCACCCGGCAAGACCTTCGCTCCGCTCAGGATGAAAACTGTGCGGCGGGCGGGAAGGCGTGAACGGAATCGGGAAAGCAGGCACGGAGCGCGCGCCGCTCTCGGGACGGAAGGCAGGCGGCGAGGCAACGCGCATGGTCAGAGCGGGACGCGGGTGGAGTCGACAATCTCGCGGAGAATCGCTTCGGCCTGCTCGGATTTTTTCTGCGTGGAGACATAGCGCGAGCTGACAACCACGCGGTGCGCGAATACCGGAACGATGAGGCGCTTGAAATCGTCGGGCAGGCAGTAGTCGCGGCCTTCGAGAAACGCGCGGGCTTGCGCGGCCCGGTGCAGCATCACAGCGCCTCGCGGGCTTACTCCGAGGCTCAACTGTTCGGTCTGGCGGGTGCGCTCGATGATATCGAGCGCGTAGTCGAGCAGGCTCTCGTCGACTTTCACCTGCGAAACGGTTTCCTGCATGGCGATCACGTCGGCCGCGTCCATCACGACCGGGACCTGCTCGGCGCCGCCCGTGCCCGCATTGTTGCGGATGATTTCCTTTTCGCTCGCGCGCGCGGGATAGCCCATGCGGATGCGCATCAGGAAGCGGTCGAGCTGCGATTCCGGCAGCGGATAGGTGCCGTGGTGCTCGATGGGGTTCTGCGTGGCCAGCACGAGGAACGGCTTGGGCAGCGGATGGGTGCGGTTGTCCACGGTGATCTGCGCTTCGTTCATCGCTTCGAGCAGCGCGGACTGCGTTTTCGGCGTGGTGCGGTTGATTTCGTCGGCCACGATGATGTTGGCGAAGATGGGGCCGGGCTTGAACTCGAATTCCTGCGCGACGGGGTTGTAGACGCTCACGCCGATCACGTCGGAAGGCAGCATGTCGGAGGTGAACTGGATGCGCTGGAAGGAGCAGTGGAAGGAGCGGGCGATGGCATGAGCCAGGGTGGTCTTGCCGACGCCGGGAACGTCTTCGACCAGCAGATGGCCGCGGGCCAGCAGCGTCATCAGCGCCATCTGGATGGCTTCTTCCTTGCCCTTGACCACGCGGGCGATGGAGCGCTGAAGCTCGGTGATGCGGCTGGCGGCGGTGGAAGTGGTCGTTTGCAATTCGCGCGGCCTTCTGTTACAAAAAGTGGGTTCGGGCGATTAGCTCAGTGGTTAGAGCGCTCCCCTCACACGGGAGAGGCCCAAGGTTCAAGTCCTTGATCGCCCACCATCCGAACTTCGATTTCGCCCCTCTTGTTTCTGCAACGACGTTTGCGGCGATTTTCGAGCCCGCCATGCTAGATTCTGCCACCGATGCGCAGCCGGATGAAGCGCGGATTGCCCTGCTGTGTTCAAAGTGATTTGCCGCCGCGTCCAGGCTGATCCCGAGCCAAATCGGCCAGCCGTAATCGCGGTGTCCGGCAGAGGGATTTGCATTTGTAGCGGTCGTGAAGCGAAGCGGGATTCCCGCCGCTTCCCTCTGGCGGCGATGACAACGGAAGGCAAAAGCGGGACAGTTATATCGTCCCGTGACGGTCTGCCCGGTTGACTTTCCGGAGTGGAATCAGCCTCGCCGCGCGCTGAAAAAACGGCGGAAAAACGCGGGCGCATCGAGATCCTTATGGTGTCGAGTGGCGCATACCGTCTGTGATTGTTTTCAATCACTTGCGTCATGTTCCGTTCGTCCGGTAGTGTCGAGTGAGCCGCACCGGATTTTCGCAGGGCTTGGCGAAAGCAAGGCGAAGGCGGATACGCGCCGATCCGGATGTGAGCGAGTTCTCGTTGGCCGCCATGTGTCCTCGTCGATCGCTGTGCAACCTCGTTGATCGCCATCTATCCGAATCTATCCGAGGTTAGGTGTAGCACGAGCGGAGACGGTTGTCAGGGTGTAGTTCGCGTGGTGTTTTGATTCCGGTGCGGCCGGAAAAAGAAAGTCCAGGCAGTCGCGGCGTAAGCGACCTACCCCGCAGTGCGACCGCAACGTCTCAAGTGCCGGGTCGTTTTCATTCCAACTCAGATACTTTTCGCCCGTCGGGACGCGGGGCACTTTTCGCCGTCAAGCCGCGGGGGACCGGGAACCAGGTTTGCCGTCAAAGAGGGCGGCGAGGGCTTTCAGGAGTTCTTCGCCGCCGCACGTTTTGACCAGGAACGCATCGGCGCCGGCTTCTTTCACCTGCCTGGCGATTTCGGCGGAATCGTGCATCGATAGGATAGCTATTTTAGCGGGAAGCTTAAGCTTGCGCAGCCTGCGGGTGGCTTCGATGCCGTTAAAAACGGGCATGGAAATATCCATCAGGATCAGGTCGGGTTGGAGCTCGATGGCCTTTTCGACGGCTTCCTGCCCGTTGGCGGCCTCTCCACATATAGTCCAGTGGCCGTCGAGCATCTGCCTTAAGCCGTTCCGCACTACATCGTGATCATCCACCAAGAGGATTTTATGAAGCAACTCCGGCTCCGCGAAAGGCCCGAGGAAGGCCAAGGCTCAGTATTGTAAGCACCCCCTTGGCGGGCAATACTAGTTTTCCCCTAGTTTCGAACCTTTCTGGCTAAGGTTTGGCCGCCCATCGGCGCGCCACAATTCCACCCAATGCCTTTTGGCGTGGGTGCCGCTCAGACTCGCCGACCAGCCACAAGAACAGCGCAAGGCGAACGAGCCTCCGTCGATGACTTCAAGGCTCCTGTTGTCGCTGGTGGCCGCTGCGGGAATGGGAGATTCACAGTGACGGCATTCAAAGAGAAGAACGTGAACGAACGCTGCGGGTGTATCCATCGCGTCACCTCCATTACATGCCGAAGGTTACGGCAAAGGTGTTTCCCATCCCATACAGGCTAGGAGGACAATTCTTGGGAAAAGTTAGTTAGAAAGGAGTGCCTGAACCATGAGTTTTTTACACGCAGCATGGAAGCGGCGATCTGGCAATGATTCGCTCTCCGCGAATGGGACCACTGGAGGCGCGAATTTCCGAGGGTGGACTTCCTTTCTTTTGCATCGCTCAAGGAGTGATTTTGCGCCTCGGCCGGTGAATTTCCGTGAGAGAATTTCGGCGAATCAAGGGGTTGCCATGCGCTTACTGAACAAAGCAATTGTGATTTCGCTGCTGATGGGGCTGTGCGCCGCCGCGGACCAGGCGCAGGAAAGAGGCACTGCGTTTCCGTCCGACACGGATATCAACCTGGTGGTGCTGCAAGCGGACAGCGTGATGGACCAGTATCGGGCCGCAGCGGGACAAGAGGAGACGGTGCTGGGGGCTGGTGCGGACGCGGTGTCGCGCGACAAGCAGCTTTTGGGCTCGTGGAACTTTACTTTGAAGGGACTTCAGGTGAAGCCGCAGACGTTTAACGGCGAGCTGGGCCTGGAGTTTGTGCTGATGCTGGATGACGCAGCGAGAAACACGGCGCTTTGCAGTGCAGTGGCGAGTCTGAATAGCGCGGGGGCCGGGCTCGCGAAGAGCTGCGCGGACGCGTCTGCTCATCTGCATACGGTGAGCCAGAGTGTTTCGGCTTTGTACCGGCAATACGTGACGGCGGAGCAGGAGCGGGCCGGGAAGGCGTGCCCGGAGGGAAGGTGAAGGAACGAGGCTGGAGGCAGAGGAGGCAAAAGAGGTTGAGGAGGCAAAGGACGTTGAGGAACTACAGGATTATTGCGTTGGAGCGCGAGACGAAGGGAGAACGCCCTCGTCGCTTCGTTCTGTGGGGATGACGACGAGAGGCAGAAGCGCAAGAGACGGCGCCGCAAAAGGGAGACGACGGCGAGAGGCAAATGCAAAGGCTGAGGCGGAGTGATTTTCTGCGGCTGGCGGCGGTGATGGCGGCGGTGCTGTTCGCGGCGACGGCCCTTTCCGCGGCAAGGGATCCTTTTGTGGGGATCTGGAGGATGAATCCGGCCAAGTCGAAATATTCCGTGGGCATGCTGCCGATAAAACAGGTGGCAACGATCAGCGTGAGCGGGCACAACATGAAAGTGAAGGTGGCGGCGATCACGGCGGAGGGGAACAAGACGGTGGTGCATTACAGCATTCCTTACGACGTCGGAATGGGCAAGATGTTCGAGACGACTCCCGCGTATGACGGGATTTTCGGCCGGCGCATTGGACCATACGAACGCGAGATCAGCCGGTTGAAGGATGGCAAGGTCGTGTTTACGGCGCGTTCGGTGATCTCCGCGGACGGGAATTCGATGTCGACGTTTTCGAAGGGCGTGAGTCCGACGGGCAAGCGGGTGGAGGCGCACCTGGTTTACGACAGGGTGAAGTGAGGAAGCGAAGGAAATAGAGTAGGTAGAGGAAGCGGAGGATCGACCAACCTTTCGCGGTGCCCTTTACGCGAGCCGCGCTTCGCGCCAGCGGATACGTCGGAGATAAAAAGATCCGAGCACCGGCAGGATTGCCGGTGCCACTAAAGGCAGGCGCTTGCAGTCGACGCCTCCCTCTTGAAAACCGCACGAATCAGGAATGGAAGAGCGTTTTCAGCGCGAGGAGAATCGCCACGCCCACGAAGACCAGGACGGCCATTCCCATGCCCGGCTCACGATTTACTTCGGGGATCAGGTCGGAAGCGGCGACGTATAGTGTGACTCCTGCCGAGAGGGGCAGCGCGTCCGCCACGGCGCCCCGCATGAGGAACATCAGCGCCATGCCCAGCAGCGTGGTGCCTCCCAGGATCGCCGAGGAGGTGAACGCCGCCCAGCGGCTTTGCCCGCTGGCGAGCATGAGCGAGGCGACCGTAAAGCCCTCGGGAATCTTGTGAAGAAAAATCGCCACGAAAATCACGCCGCCGAGCCAAGTGGAAACGAGCAGACCGGAAGCGATGGCGACCCCGTCAAAGAACGTGTGAATCATCAGGCCCAGAAGGGCCGCGTAACTCGCGTGGGCGTGCGACATTTCCGCGCGATGGGTCTCCTCGCCAAAGTGGAAGTGCGGCGCCACCGTGTGCTCGAAGAAATGCACGAGGAGGTATCCGGCGAGCACGAAGACGAAAACCGCGCCGGTATCGTGGAAAAAAAACGAGGAATGGGTGGAAGGCAGCTTGAGCGACTCGGGAATCATTTCCAGCCCGGCGGTGGCGAGCATGAAGCCAGCGCCGAGCGCGATGAAATATTTGAGGTAGCGGTGCGACCATTGACGATGGGCAATAAGGGCGCCCCCGGCGACGTTGGCCGCCGCGGCCGTGAGGCCGAGTAGCACTCCAACTGCTACGCGAATTGTGCCGGGAGAAAGCATCGCCGCCGGGAAGAGTACAACGAACTCCAAGAGGAGTCACAGCAAGTAAGAAAAGAAGACTCGCGGGAAGTTCGCCGCGAGCGGAGGGCGCTGCGCGCCGTCTTTCTGTCGGAGCTGAAGCTCCGACCCCCTAAAAACCGGCAACCTTTCGCGAGCCGGCGAGTTATTTAGCACGAGGTTTCTTAGAAAGGCGCGGTTTCGCGAGCCTTCCTCCTATGCTTCCTTTGCCTCCTCTTCTTCCTTTGCTTCCTTCACCTCCCCTGCCTCCACATTCTTTTATCCGGAATGACGGAAGAGAATCACGTCGCCGTCCTGCACGATATATTCTTTTCCTTCGAGGCGCTGCTGGGCGCGTTCGCGCGCCACGGCGAAGCTGCCGGCCTTCAGCAGGTCTTCCCAGTTCACCACTTCGGCCTTGATGAAGCCGCGCTCGATGTCGCTGTGGATTGCGCCGGCGGCCTTTTGCGCGTTCATGCCGCGCTCGATGGTCCAGGCGCGGCATTCCGGCTCGCCGCACGTGAGGAACGAGATGAGGCCGAGGAGGCGATAGGTCGCCTGGATCAGGCGGTCGCGGCCGGATTCCTTGAGCCCGTAGGCGCGCATCATCTCGGCGGCCTCGGCGTCGTCGAGTTCCGCGAGTTCCGCTTCGATCTTGCCGCAGAACGGCACCACGGCCGTGTGCGGCTTGGACGCGAGCTTTCCGAGATGATACTTCTCGACCACGCGATCGATTTCGGGCGCTTCGTCGTCGCCCAGGTTGAGCACATAAAGCATCGGTTTGCGCGTGAGAAACATGAAGCCGGTGAGCATCTTCTGCTCTTCGGGCTTGAACTCGAGTTCGCGCAGCGGCGTTTCCGCTTCGAGCGCCTGGCGGCATCGCAGAAGCACTTGCAGCTCGGCTTCGAGCAGCGTGTCTTTTTTCTTCTTCAGATCCTTTTCGACGCGTTCGATGCGCTTGGCCGCCTGCTCGAGATCGTTGAGGATCAGCTCGATGTCGACGCTTTCGATATCGCGCATCGCATCGAGCGAACCTGACGCGTGGGGCACGGCCGGGTCCTCGAAGAGGCGCACGACGTGCGCCAGCGCGTCCGCCTCGCGCAGCGGCACGAGCGACGCGGAATTCTTCTCGCGGTCCTTCTGCAAGCCGCCGATATCGACGTACTCAATGGTGGCATAGGTGATTTTTTTGGGCTTGAACACCTCGGCCAGCTTCGCCATGCGGGCGTCCGGCACGCGAGCGATGCCCAGGTGCGCCTGATTGGGGGTGCTGCGCGCGTCCACGCGCGCCTTCGTGAGGATGCGGAACAAACTCGTTTTCCCTACCTGCGGCAGCCCGATGATTCCAGTTTGCATAAGCTGTCGATACTAGCACACGTGCCGGCCACACTCGGTTCGGGCGGAGCGCAGGGGGAAATAAGCCTGAGTGTGTGCTGTTTTTTTGCAGCGAGCGAGAAAATCTCCGCTAAAGGAGGCTGCGCCCACGATCGAGTGAGGAATCAGCCCGCGGCGGGGCTAGCGCGGGGCGGGGCGGCAAATTGACAGTGGTGGCCGGGTCGGATATTGTTGATGCTGCCAAAAATGAAATTGCGAAAATAAACGCACAGGAGCGGGAATGGCACAGGGTACGGCTGTAAAGCACAAGAAGAAGACCAAGTCGGTTTTGAAGAATATCCGGCAGACGGAGCGGCGGGCGGCGATCAATCGCATGAACCGCACGCGCGTGCGCAGCGCGATCCGGCGGATGCGCACGGCGCTGACTGCTGCGGACGTGGCGACCGCGGAAAAGCTGGCTTCGCCGACATTTTCGGAACTCGATAAGGCAATTCGCAAGCGCACGCTGTCGGAGAATACGGCGAATCGGTATAAGTCGCGGCTTACGCTGGCTTTGAATGCGTTGAAGGCGAAGAAGGCTTAGGCTGCCCAGGTGAACACAGGCTTCCCAGCGGCTTGCAGTCGCAAGCGGCGGGGCTAAAGCCCCTTTTTTGGTGGGGCTTATGTCGGAGCTGAAGCTCCGACCCCCTACCCCCCCCCCGGGATTTTTTAGTTTGGATTCGTTTTATTGTGCAGCTCGAGAGAAGTGCCTCGTCGCTTCGCTCTGTCGGGATGACTACGAAAAGCAAAAGGCGCCCTCGTTGGGCGCCTTTTTTATTTGGTTTAGTCTGCCCTGCTCTATGCGTTGATTCGGCGGTCCTGGGGGCTTGTTGCCGGCCGGGCGCAAAGACCGCACCCTTGAACCCTGCAAGGGTGCGGCACCCGCAAAGGCACGGCGGCGGACAAAGCGAATGCGGATCCCTTACTGCGCTCGGGGTGGCCACTGGAAGGCGGAAACTACTAAAAAGGCGCGGAGCACCGGCAGGAGTGCCGGTGCCACCTGGCACACCGGAAGGGTGCGGCATAGCAAAGGCTAGGCGGCGGAGCGCAGGGTTAGGCGGGCGATCAGGAATTCCATCAGGGCGCGGGGATTAGGGTTGGAGGATTTGAGCTGGCTGTCGGCTTCGGCCAGGGCTACCAGGCCCGCGAGCAGATCTTTCTTTGGGATGCGGTGGGCTTGGCGAACCGCGGCCTCGGCGGCTTCGGCTCGCATGGCCAACAGGCGCGCGGCCTGGAAGCCGTTGGTGTGGGCGGGCAGCGCGCGCGCTTCGATCAGCTTTCTGTATATCCACGCGAGCGCGCCTACGATCGCAACCGGCTCTTCGCCTTCGCGCAGGAGATTATCGAGGAACTCCAGCGCTGCATCGCGCTTGCGGTCGGCCAGCATGTCGGCCAGTTGCCAGACGGTATTTTTCCGCGCGGCTACAACGATCGCTTCGACGTCCGCAATGCCGGATTCGCCCGGAGGCTTGGACGTAGGACGCCAGCTTTTCCAGCTCGATGCGGATGCGGGCGGGCTCGCTGTTGAGAATTTCGGCCAGGAACGCGGCGGCGTCGCGGTCGATCTCGATATGCAAATCCCTGGCCATTTGCGCCGCGAGCTCGGCGGCGGATTCGCCGCCTATCGTGAGTTCGACGATGAGGGCTTTTTCGCCCAGCAGCTTGAAGAATTTTTGGCGGCGGTCGAGCGACGCGGCTTCCAGGAGCAAGACGGTGAAAGGCGCGGGCGAGGCGAAATACTTGCCGAGCGCGTCGAGGATTTCGTCGCGCGATTTATCGCCGAGCTTTTCGATGGATTCGGCGGCGTCTACGATGATTACCTGGCGCTGCGCCAGCATGGGAAGCGTCTGGGCGCGCTGGAGGATTTCGTCCCAGCCGTCTTCCCGCGCGGAGAGCCGGGCCAGGGCCCAGCCGCGGAGCTCCGCGGGCACGTAGGCATCGATGATGCGGTTGCGGCACATGTCGCGGAGATACGGATCGGCGCCGAGCAGGACGATCGGCAGCGACCGGCTTGCCGTCCGCGATGCGGCCGAGCAACTTTTCGGGCGATATTTCCGCCATCAGAAGCCCTCCAGGACGTTGGCCACTAAATGCGAGGCGAAATCGCGCGACATGCGATCGAGCGCGGGGTCCTCTTCCTGGAAGAAGCTTTTCACGTCGGGCGAGATTTGATATTCGCTGCGGAAGAGCATGTCGTCATTCTGGTAGACGGCTTTTTGGGTTTTGTTGTCGGTGAGCTGGACCTTGGCGTGGACGGTTACAAGCATGGTGGTGACTTCGCCGGTGGTGGCGTTGAACAGGACGGGGTTCGTCTCGATGGTGAGGACCTCGCCTGTGAGGACGGCATCGGCGGACTCCGCGTCCTGAATCACGCGGTACTTCGTGGCCGACAGGAATTCGCGAATTACCGCGGCGGTGAAACGCTGCTCGATGCGGTATTGCGTCGTGTCGTTCTTGAATGAGGGGATGGCGATAGTCTTCCAGTCGGATGGCAGGTTGGCTGCGCGTCCGGCTACGTGGTAGCCGCAACCGACCAGCAGCGACACGAGGAAGCAAAGGACGGCGGCCGGCCACCCAGGCATGCGCGTAGTTTCAGGCAACGAGAGACTCCGCAACCAATTCCTCCGCGATGCGCACGGCGTTGGTGGCCGCCAGGCGCAGGTTATCGGCCACGCCCCAGAACCAGCGGCCCGCCGGGACGCTGGGATCGGCGTCCATCGGGACCCAGGTGAATTTCGCTTTCGCCGGCGATGCTGATGTTGGTGGGGCCGGCTTCTCCGACCGCGTCGACTTTGACGCCCAGGTTGGCGAAGGCTGCCATCGCTTGATCGGACGTGAGGGGCGATTTGAATTCGGCGAATGCGGAGAAAGCATACCCGTAAAACACCGGCGCTTGCACCAACTGAATGGCCGGGACGGGCGCGCGCCCCGCGAGAAAGGTGGTCACGTCGCGCACGATTCCCTTCCGCACGTCGGCCATGCTGGGCTTGCTGTCGCCGCCATAGCCGGACAGAAGGTTGAAGGCCACCTGCTCGTCGAAAATGGCTTTCTCGATGGGACGAAAAGAAAGCAGGTTGGTGGTCTGGCTTTCGAGCTCCTCGATGCCCGGCTGGTCGCGCTCGGAAACCGGGGGAAAAAGCACTGTGGCGATGCGCTGGGGCTGAAATTTCGCGAAGGCTGCGGCGAGCGTGCAGGCCACGATTACCGTGGTCGGCGGCGAGTAATAGGGAGTGGGCAGCGCGGAACCGTTCGCGCCCGATCCCGGCTTCGGCGGTAGCACGCCGCTGATCGAGGGGATCGACATGGTGGACCTGCCGGAAGCCACGACGCCACCGGTGAGATCGATCACGGTTACGCCGGCGCGCTGCGCGGCGGGCCAGTTGCGTTCGGTGTCAAAGGCGGTGCCGGCAAAAAATGCGAACCGGACACCCTCGAAACTGTCTTCGGCGAGTTCGCGGATAAAGGTGGGCTCACCGGCAGCTTCGGTGAGCGTGCCGGCCATGACGCTTTCGTCCAACAAGATGATTTCGCCCGCGGGGAAATTGCGGTCTTCAAGGACTTGCTTGAGTTCCTTGCCGCGGAGCGAGGAGGCGCCGACGATCGCGACGCGATTAGCGTGTTCCGGCCCGGCGGGCATTTTTTAAGCGGGACGCGAGGCGAGGCGATGACGGACGGTGCGGACGACTTGAAGCACCACGCCGTGAATGCTGTAGACGCTCGCTACCACGAGCAAGGTGGGCCTAGACAGATAAATGGCGGCACCGATGAGAAGGGCGATGAGGACGACGGCCAGCGACGGCTGCCGCCTGGTCCACTGAATGTCTTTGAAGCTGTAGTAGCGCAGGCTGCTGGACATCAGGACGCCCAAAACGAGGACCATCAGGAGCCAGAGCAGGGAAATTTTCACGTTCTGGATGGGATAGACGGCGAAATGAATTACCGCGGCGATCATGCCGGCGGCGGCTGGGGTAGGCATGCCGGCGAAAAAGCGGCTACCGCCCGGGGCCATGCCCTGGATGTTGAAGCGCGCGAGACGCCAGGCGCAACAGACCACGAAGAAAAATCCGATGAGCCAGCCAAGCTGGGTGAGGTGGAGCGCCTGCGGCGCCTCGGTGGCGGCCATGGATCGCACGCCCCAAACGTAGGCGAGGAAGGCCGGTGCGATTCCGAAGCTGACAACGTCGGCGAGCGAATCAAACTGCTTACCGAATTCGCTGGCGGTGCCCATGGCGCGGGCGATGCGGCCATCGAGAGAATCAAACAGAATGGCGACACCGATGGCGCGCGCGGCGTTATCCAGATCCGAAGGGGCGCCTTCCAAGGTGGCGAGCACGGCGTAATAACCGCAGAGCAGATTCGCGACGGTGCAAATTCCAGGAAGGATGTAAACGCCGCGGCGATGGCGCTGATTGCGAAACGGGCGGCGAGGCTCGTCTGCGTGGCCGATGGGGTCTAGATCGTTGAATTCCATTTCGCGAGGACGCTTTCGCCGCCTTTCACTCTTTGTCCGCGCTGCGCGACCACCCGCGCTTCCATGGGCAGCCAGACATCCACGCGCGAGCCAAATCGAATCATGCCCACGCGCTCCCCGAGGGCTACGGCTTCACTCTTTCTTTTCCAGCATATCACGCGGCGCGCGATTGCTCCGGCAATTTGTTTGAAAACCAGCGGGCCGCGCGGCGTATCCATATAGATGACGTTCTGTTCGTTTTCGCGGGAGGCGGAGGCGCGCAGGGCGGCGTAGAAACGTCCCGGCTTATAAACCACCTGCGCAATCGTTCCGGCGACCGGTGCGCGCTGGACGTGCACGTCCCATACGGCCAGGAAAATGCTGATGCGGTGGCCCACGGTGGCGCCCGTCTTAAAATCGAACGATTCGTCCACGATTTCCACTACGTGGCCGTCGGCGGGCGAGACTACTACGCCGGGGTCGGAGGGGACGGTTCGTTCGGGATCGCGGAAGAAGTAAAAGACGAAGAGGCCGAGAAAAAGGAAAATGCCGGCCGCCCAATACCAGCCGAAGCCGAGGCAGAGCACACCCAACACGAGCGGTGGAGCCGCAAACCCGTACGCGTCTTTAACCATTCGTCTATTTACTCGTGGATTTGGATTCGGGAAGAACGCGGTGCCGTCGTCCCGGGCGCAAGACACACGGTATTGTACGACAGAAGATGGCGGGCTGCTTGGAGATGAACAAGCCGGGGGCGGAGTGGCGGCTAGATTGCGAGCGCTAAAGCCAGACGGCCCGCAGCGTGTTGAGGGGTGAGGGAACTGGCGAGTTGTGGCCCGAGTTGCGACTGAATCCGCCAATCGGGAGATTGGCGTTCCCAGGGGCACAGCCCGGGGCCGGGGACACTTCCGCTGAGGCTCGGCCTCGAGGGCAGGAAGAGGCCGACGGCGCGGGAGGGTTGCTCAGGCCCAGTGCTGCATCGCGCCTTGCCGATGGCCGTGGTGACTGTGGCGATCGAGTATCATTTGCATCTGATCTTTCAGGTGCAGCTTCAGTTTTTTCAGCACGGATTCCTGGATCAGGTCTTCGGAGTTGATGTAGGGTTCTTCGTGAATTTGCTCTAACTGGAGTTCGCAGCGGAAATGCTCTTCGGCGAGGCGCCTATATTCGGGGTCTGCTTCCAACAGGGACTGCCTTATGTCGTCGGCTGTGGGCATCGTTTCCCTCCTGGCTGGCTGTTGAATGGTTCACATAGAGGTAACAAGTATCATAAGACAAGCCCGAAGCCAATAGGCTGCCTGAGGATTTCTTTCGGGATTGCTAAGGAAGCTTTAAGGTGAGCACGAGAGCGTCGTCGGGCGGCGAGGTATAGTAGCGCGGGCGGCGACCCGTCGCATAGAAATGATGCCGCTCGTAAAATTGCAGGGCGGCGAGGTTGGAGGCGCGCACTTCGAGAAGGACCTTCTCGGCGTTGAATCCCCTGCTCCAATCGATTGCATGCTCCAGGAGAGACCCGCCAACGCCCGTGCGCCGCGCGTCTGGGCCGACGGCGAGATTCAATATTTCCACGTCACTCGACACTTGGCGCGCGATGAGAAATCCGACGACTTCGGCGGATTCCTCAGCTACCCATCCGGCCATTTCGCCCTTCGCGACGCGTTCGTAATCCCACATGGTCCACTGTGCGATTTCGGGACTTACGGCCTGAATCGCGAGGATTGCTTCCACATCGCGGGACTCGAGGGTGCGGATCTGCAAAGGCTCTAAATTCCCTTCCACTTCACTTCCGCATCGGTGCGGCGAACGTAATTTGCGTCGAGGGTGAGCGAATCGCCGGGGTTCCCGGTTTGCGCACGCCGTACCGCGAGCAGACCAATCAGGGGCGCGAGAACATTCTGGACCACTTCTACTGAGATGGCGCCATGAGGGTCACCGGCGCCGTTTTGTTTATCGAGTTGCCTATTGGGGGCGGCGGAGAGGACTTCAGGCGTGGGCGTCACGATGGTGAATGTGTCGCCGAGTCTTTTGGTGAGATCCGCAAGGAACTGGGCGGGCGTCATTACAGAATACTCACCCTCCAGTGCCAATGCGGGAGCCTGGGCTTCCGCCTGGCGGCGGTAAAAGCTGTAGTACACCTCCCCGCGCCTCGCGTCCAAGACGGGTACAAGCACCCGAGAGGATGCGCGTGACTGAGCGGCAATGGCCTCAAGCGCGCTGATTCCGACAACCGGCTTGCCGTACACTTCGGACCAAGCCTTGATTGCCGCGATACCCACCCGCAGGCCGGTAAATGAGCCGGGGCCGTTGGCCACGGCGAACAAGTCCACTTGATTCAGCGTCAGACTGAGTTCTTCGAGCAAAAACTCGACCTGGCGGAACATGCGCGAGGAGTAGGTTTCCTCCGTCCAGGTGGAGACACTGCCAATGATACGTTCGCCGCGCAAGACGGCAGAGCTGCCGCCAGGAGAGGTAGTGTCAACAGCCAAGGTGATGAAGGGCGGTAAGGTAATCAAGGGAGCCCGATTATAAGGGCAATCCGGATGCCAAATAGCAAAAAATGTGCAGGTTTCTCCAAATTTTCATTCCCTATAAACCTGTTAGAATCGCTTGACCTTGCATTCACATATGCCTAATATTTAACTAGTCTTTGGGGAAGGGGACCTCGACCTATGACCAGTGAATTCAAGCTAGGCGAAAAGGTTGTGTATCCGAACCATGGTGTAGGGCTTATCGAACAGATCAGCTTTGGTTATGTGAACGGCAAATCGGAACGCTTCTACATGTTGCGGATAGCTTCAAGCGGCCTGAAAGTTATGGTGCCCCAATCGAACGTCGACAATGTGGGACTCAGGCCCGTAATCCGCTCCACACAAGCCGGCGCTGTCCTCTCGTTTTTGGAGAAGGGCCGCTCCGATTCCCACCACGATTGGAAGCATCGCTTTAAGGAAAACTCAGAC
Organism: uncultured Acidobacteriota bacterium; assembly: GCA_963697575.1. Taxonomy (GTDB): domain Bacteria; phylum Acidobacteriota; class Terriglobia; order Acidiferrales; family UBA7541; genus Palsa-295. The sequence goes on from CAVOOP010000034.1 coordinate 31,546, forward strand.
CGGATGCGTACGGGATCGCTGATGGAGGTCGCCGTTGTGTTGAAGGGCCTCGTCGCGCTGAGCCGCACCAAGCCCCTTTCCTTCCGCGAAAAGAAGATGCTCGATCGTGCCAAACACCTTCTCGTGACCGAACTGGCTACGGTTCGGAACACGACGGAGCAGACGGTGGAAACCAACATCGTGCGCGCTCTGGCTAAGGCGAAGCTTCAGATGCCTGAAACCGCTCCTCTTCCCGACTGAAAGCGCAGTCACTCTCACGTTCTGTGGACGGGCGCATGCCGCAAGGTTTGTGCCCGTTTTTATTTCTGGCGCCTCCCAGCGCATAGCACCCCCGCCTTTTCAATGCTCCCAGCATGATCCGGAAAGCCTGACTTCCAGGATTACCGCGTGGCTTTCCGAGGTGTGAACCAGGCACGATGTGCATTTCAAAAGGGCGGTAAAAGACTGGGCGGCCTGTTCAAGTCCTTCGACGGCGCGGGCGCCCAGGGATTGCTGGCCGGACAAAGAATCGAATACCGCTTCGCCTGTTCGGGTTGGAATGAACAAGTACATGCTGGAAGGCTAACAACGGCAGGCCTGGGTGTCCAATTCGACCTTTTGATTCGAGTTATCTGTATTTGCGCGGCAAAGGGCGCCGCGCTTCCGTCGGGCTGCGCAGCGCCATGCGGCGGAGAGTCGAAGAAAAGAAAATGCAGATTCCTCACTTCGTTCGGAATGACACGCGCGACTAGTTCCGCAAATTGGCGTCGCGGGCTACGATGCGATGGCGGGGACTTCGAGCTGACTTACGGAGGCGGGGCGAATGGGAATTATTACCTCTACGAGCGTGCCGGGGCTGGCATTGCGGAGGCGGAGTTCGCCGCCGAATTCCTTGACGCGCTGGCGCATTCCTCCGATGCCGATGCCGATGCTTTCGGGGCGGAGTTCGCTGATTTCCTCGGGAATGCCTTTGCCATTGTCGCGGACACTGACGATCACTTCGGTGTCGCTCTTTACGAGCGTTACCCAGCCCTTGCGGGCCGCGGAGTGGCGGAACACGTTGGTGAGGGCTTCCTGCACGATGCGAAAAACCGCCGTTTCCACTTCGGGGGCGAGGCGCGGGAAGCTTTGCGGCTGGACTTCGATGAATGTTTCGATGCCGCTGCGTTTCGTGAGCCCCTCGAGGTACCACTGGAGCGCGGACTGCAGGCCGACTTCATCCAGCAGGGGCGGATGCAGGAGGTGAGAAATGCTGCGGACCTGCTGGAGGGCGTGGTCAAGCACGCTGCGGGCATCTGACATCAGGGAGGTTCTGGCCGGGGAGGAGTGCTGGCCAAGGATGCCTTCGAGCATCATTTTGATGGCGACGAGGTCTTGCCCCAGGCCGTCGTGAAGCTCGCGGGCAATGCGGCGGCGCTCTTCGTCCTGGGTGACAATGAGGCTGTTGGATAGCCGGCGAAGCTCGCCGTTGAGCGTTTCGAGCTGGTGGGTCTTGCGATGCAACTCGGCGAACACGCTTACTTTTGCGCGAAGCAATTCGGGCACGACGGGAACGGAAATATAGTCGACGGCCCCGCGCTGATAGCCCTTGAGGCGGTCGAGATCGGTGAGGTGCACCGCGGAGATGAAGATGATGGCGGTCTTCTGGAAGCGCGGGTGCTGGCGGATCATCTCGGCGAGTTCGAAGCCGTCGATTTCCGGCATGCTGACGTCCATGAGGACAACCGCTATGTCGGTTTTGAGGAGGTGCTCGAGGGCTTCCCTGCCGGAATTGGCTTTGATGAGATTTTCGCCGAGTTCTTTCAGGATGGCTTCGTAGGTGAGCAGTTTGGCAGGCTGATCATCGACCATCAGGATGTTGACCTTGTCCTGCGTGCTCATGGCGTTCCTTTCAAACCGTGGCCCATGGCTGGCGGCGGCACGGCTGAACAGGTTCGAAAAAACGACAGAATCTGTTCCTCAGGGGCTAAAGCCCTGCTGAAGGCCCGGACTTTATGTCGGAGCTGAAGCTCCGACACCCTAAACACCGAGATTCTTTCAAATCGTGGCCCATGCTTCGCCAGGGGATAAGACCCCTGAAGGTCGAGGCGGGCGCGGCACGGCTGAAGCCGCGCCCTGACGAAAACGCTGCTTTCGCTAGGTTGCCGGCCGCGCGGCAGAGTTCCTTGGTTGCGAAATGCAGATCCCTCACTTCGTTCGGGATGACACGTTTTTGTTTCCGCACCAAAGCGAGCATCGCTGCCTTGGGCATGGCCCCGCCGAAACAAGCCCATTACCAGATGGTCTGAGGCACAACCGCTGCGTTTCATCACCAAAGCACTTCCCGTCATTGAGCTACCGATGGAGCCACATCCGCAGGGCAGATAGAAGCTGCTCGGTGTTTACCGGCTTGGCCAGGTATTCGGAGGCGCCGGCCTCGAGACATTTTTCGCGGTCGCCCTTCATGGCCTTGGCGGTGAGCGCGATGATCGGCAGGCGGCGCAGCGAAACGTTCTGCGCGAATCGACCTGCATGGTTTCGTAGCCGTCCATTTCCGGCATCATGATGTCCATCAGCACGATCGCGATATCAGGAGTCGATTCGAGGGTGGTGATGGCTTCGCGGCCGGTGCCGGCGGTCAGCACCGTCATTCCGCGGCGCTCGAGCACGCTGCTGAGGGCGAAGATGTTGCGCACGTCGTCGTCGACGACGAGCACCTTCTTGCCGACCAGCGCGTCGTCGGAACGGTGCAGCCGGTCGAGCATCTTCTGCTTCTCGGCCGGGAGGTCGGCAACCACGCGATGGAGGAACAGCGCCGTCTCATCGAGCAGCCGCTCGGGCGACTCCACCCCCTTTACTACCACACTGCGGGCCAGGGTGTGAAGGCGGGCGTCCTCCTCCGGGGTGAGTTCTTTGCCGGTGAACACGACTACCGGCACATCGCTGATCGAGGGATTGTCGCGCAAGTTGCTCCAGAACCTCGAAGCCGGACATGTCCGGGAAGACGCAGGTCGAGCACCACGCAATCGAAGGACTCGCCGGCGATTGTTTCGAGCGCCTCGCTGCCGGTGGCGGCGATGGAAACGTCGATATCGTCGTAGCCCAGCAGTTCGCGGATGCTCAACTGCTCTCCGGGATTGTCTTCGACGACCAGCAAGCGCTTGCGCCGAGGCATCGCGTAATCCTTGATGCGGCCCAATGCCGAATCCAGTCCTTCCGGCGTGGTCGGCTTGGTGACAAACGAAAACGCTCCGCGCGACAAGCCGTGGTGGCGGTCTTCATCGAGGGTGAGGATCTGGACGGGAATGTGACGCGTGGCGGGATCCTGCTTGAGGTGATTGAGCACCGTCCAGCCAAGCATGTCGGGCAGGAAAACATCCAGAGAAACGGCCGTGGGATGGAATTCGCGCGCCAGAGCCAGGGCCTCGGAACCGCGCGTGGCGACGAGAACCTTGAAGCCCTTGTCGCGGGAGAGATCGCACAGCACGCGGGCGTAGTGCGGATCGTCTTCGACGATGAGCAGGATGGCGTCGTCCGGCTGGAGATTGTCGCGGTCGTCGGGGATCTGCTCGACGGCGCGCTCCACCGAAACGGCCGAGGACAATTGCAACGGCGATGCCGAGGAAGCCTTGCGGTCCACCAGGGCCACGCCCGTGGAGGGGCCGACGTAGGTCTGAGGCAAGTAGAGGGTGAACGCGCTTCCTTTGCCCGGGGCGCTGCGGAGCTGGATTTCGCCTCCGAGGAGGTTGGCGAGCTCGCGGCTGATGGCGAGGCCTAGTCCCGTGCCGCCGTATTTGCGGCTGGTGCCGGCGTCGGCTTGCTGGAAGGCCTCGAAGATGATGCGCTGCTTTTCGGCGGGGATTCCGATACCCGTGTCGGCGACTTCGAAGGCGATCACGGAGGCTGCTCCACTCAGCAGCGGATGATCCTCGCTCCAGCCGCTCTGGGCCGGAAATACGGAAAGCTTCACGCTGCCCTGCTCGGTGAATTTGAAGGCGTTGGAGAGCAGGTTCTTGAGCACCTGCTGCAAGCGCTTCGAGTCTGTGACCAGGCTTCGCGAGAGGTGCGGCGCGCTCTGAATCTCGAAGCTAACGCGGCGGTTTTCCGCCTCGTGACGGAACGGCCGGGCGACCATTTCAAGCAGGCTGGCGAAGAACACTTCCTCGGCCTCGACCGATACCGTGCCGGATTCGATCTTCGAGAGGTCGAGGATGTCGCTGATAAGGTTGAGCAGGTCGGTACCGGCGCCGTGGATGGTGCGGGCAAACTCGACTTGCTTGGGGGTGAGGTTGCCGTCCGGATTGTCGGTGAGCTGCTGGCCGAGGACCAGGATGCTGTTGAGAGGCGTGCGCAACTCGTGGGACATGTTGGCCAGGAATTCAGATTTGTACTTGGAGGTGAGCGCGAGTTCCTTGGCCTTTTCTTCGAGGGCGCGGCGGGCCTGCTCGATTTCCTGGTTCTTGCGCTCGACTTCGACGTTCTGCTCGGCAAGCTGCTGGGCTTTCTGCGCGAGCTGCTCGTTGGTCTGCTGCAACTCCTTCTGCTGCGTCTGAAGCTCGGTGGCCAGCTGCTGCGACTGCTTCAGCAAGCCTTCGGTCTGCATGGTGGCTTCAATACTGTTGAGCACGATGCCGATGCTGGCGGTGAGCTGGTCGAGGAAAGCCAGGTGCGAGGCCGTGAAACTGCTGAGCGAGGCGAGTTCGATGACGGCTTTCACGCGGTCTTCGAACAGAACCGGCAACACGATAACGTTGCGCGGGACGGCGCGGAACAGGCCCGACCGGATGGGCACGGCATGCGACGGAAGCTCGGTGATCAGCATGCGGCGCTTCTCGGCGGCGCACTGCCCGGCCAGGCCCTCGCCAACCATGAGGTGCTGCGGATGGCCGTCGCGGCCATCGTCGGCGAACGCGGACAGCAAAACAAGGCCGCCAAGCTCTTCCGACTCGATCTGGTAGATGACGCCCTGCTGGGCGTTGACGAGAGGCGCGAGTTCGGACAGCAGCATGCGTCCGACTGTGGCGAGGTCGCGCTGGCCCTGCAACATGCCGGTGAAGCGGGCGAGGTTGGTCTTGAGCCAGTCCTGCTCGTTGTTGCGGTCGGTGGTGAGCCGCAGGTTGTCGATCATCGTGTTGATGTTGTCTTTGAGGTCGGCGACTTCTCCGCTGGCTTCCACCTGAATGGAGCGGGTGAGGTCGCCCTTGGTGACGGCGGTGGCGACTTCGGCGATGGCGCGGACCTGGTTGGTGAGGTTGTCGGCGAGGAGGTTGACGTTGCCGGTGAGGTCTTTCCAGGTTCCGGCGGCGCCGGGCACGTTGGCCTGGCCGCCGAGGCGGCCTTCGACGCCGACTTCGCGGGCGACGGTGGTCACCTGATCGGCGAAGGTGGCCAGGGTGTCGGTCATGTTGTTGATGGTGTCGGCCAGCGCGGCGACTTCACCCTTCGCGTTTACGGTGAGTTTCTGGGTCAGGGCGCCGTTGGCGACGGCCGTGACGACTTTCACGATTCCGCGGACCTGTTCGGTGAGGTTGGCGGCCATCACGTTGACGTTGTCGGTGAGGTCCTTCCACGTACCGGCCACGCCGGGGACCTGCGCCTGGCCTCCCAGTTTGCCTTCCGTACCTACTTCGCGGGCCACGCGGGTGACTTCGGCGGCGAAGGCGTTGAGCTGGTCGACCATGGTGTTGATGGTGTTCTTCAGCTCGAGGATTTCGCCTTTCACGTCTACGGTGATCTTGCGCGAGAGGTCGCCACGAGCGACGGCGGTGGTGACTTCGGCGATGTTACGAACCTGAGCGGTGAGGTTGCCGGCCATCGCGTTGACCGAGTCGGTGAGGTCTTTCCAGGTGCCGGCGACTCCGGGCACGTTAGCCTGGCCGCCCAGACGGCCTTCGCTGCCAACCTCGCGGGCAACCCTGGTGACTTCGGCGGCGAAGGAGCGCAACTGCTCGACCATCGTATTGAGGGTTTCTTTCAACTGCAAGATTTCGCCGCGGACGTCTACCGTGATTTTGCGAGAGAGGTCGCCGCTGGCAATAGCGGTGGCAACCTCGGCGATGTTGCGCACCTGGCCGGTGAGGTTGCTGGCCATGAAGTTCACGTTGTCTGTGAGGTCCTTCCAGGTGCCGCCTACGCCGGGCACCTGCGCCTGGCCTCCGAGCTTGCCTTCGGTGCCGACTTCGCGAGCCACGCGGGTTACTTCTCCGGCGAAGGCGTTGAGCTGGTCGAGCATGGTGTTGATGGTGTTCTTCAGCTCGAGAATTTCGCCCTTCACGTCTACGGTGATCTTGCGCGAGAGGTCGCCGCGGGCCACGGCGGTGGTGACTTCGGCGATGTTGCGAACCTGAGCGGTGAGGTTGCCGGCCATGGAGTTGACCGAGTCAGTGAGGTCTTTCCACGTGCCGGCGACACCGGGCACGTTGGCCTGGCCGCCGAGACGGCCTTCGCTGCCGACTTCGCGCGCCACGCGGGTGACTTCTCCGGCGAAGGCGTTGAGCTGGTCCACCATGGTGTTGATGGTTTCTTTGAGCAGGAGAATTTCGCCGCTGACGTTTACGGTGATTTTCTTGGAGAGGTTGCCGCTGGCGATGGCGGTGGAGACTTCGGCGATGTTGCGGACCTGGCCGGTGAGGTTGCTGGCCATGGAGTTGACCGAGTCGGTGAGGTCTTTCCACGTGCCGGCGACACCAGGCACGACGGCCTGGCCGCCCAGGCGGCCTTCGCTGCCGACTTCGCGCGCGACGCGCGTGACTTCGGATGCGAAAGAGCGCAGCTGGTCGACCATGGTGTTGATGGTGTCTTTCAGTTCCAGAATTTCGCCCTTCACGTCTACCGTGATTTTGCGCGACAAGTCGCCGCGGGCGACGGCGGTGGCCACTTCGGCGATGTTACGCACCTGGCCGGTGAGGTTGCTGGCCATGAAGTTCACGTTGTCGGTGAGGTCTTTCCAGGTGCCGGCGCCGGGCACCTGCGCCTGGCCGCCGAGCTTGCCTTCGGTGCCGACTTCGCGGGCCACGCGCGTGACTTCTCCGGCGAAGGCGTTGAGCTGGTCCACCATCGTGTTGATGGTGTTTTTGAGCTCGAGGATTTCGCCCTTCACGTCCACGGTGATCTTGCGGGACAAGTCGCCGCGGGCGACGGCAGTAGTGACCTCGGCGATGTTGCGGACCTGCGCGGTAAGGTTTCCGGCCATGGAGTTGACCGAGTCGGTGAGGTCCTTCCAGGTGCCGGCCACGCCGGGCACGTTGGCCTGGCCGCCGAGGCGGCCTTCGGTGCCGACTTCGCGGGCGACGCGCGTGACTTCACCAGCGAACCGGTTGAGCTGGTCCACCATGGTGTTCAGGGTTTCCTTGAGCTGCAGGATTTCGCCGCGCACGTCCACGGTGATTTTGCGGGACAGGTCGCCGCTGGCGATGGCCGTGGCGACTTCGGCGATGTTGCGCACCTGGCCGGTGAGGTTGCTGGCCATGAAGTTCACGTTGTCGGTGAGGTCTTTCCAGGTTCCGGCCACGCCGGGAACCTGCGCCTGGCCGCCGAGCTTGCCTTCGGTGCCGACTTCGCGGGCCACGCGGGTGACTTCTCCGGCGAAGGCGTTGAGCTGGTCGACCATGGTGTTGATGGTGTCTTTCAGCTCGAGAATTTCGCCCTTCACGTCGACGGTGATCTTGCGGGACAAGTCGCCGCGCGCGACGGCGGTGGTGACTTCGGCGATGTTGCGGACCTGCGCGGTGAGGTTGCCGGCCATCGCGTTGACGGAGTCAGTGAGGTCCTTCCAGGTGCCCGCGACGCCGGGTACGACGGCCTGGCCGCCGAGACGGCCTTCGGTGCCGACCTCGCGCGCCACACGCGTGACTTCGGAGGCGAAGGAGCGCAGCTGGTCCACCATCGTGTTGATGGCTTCCTTGAGCTGCAGAATTTCGCCGCGGACGTCGACGGTGATTTTGCGGGAAAGGTCGCCGCTGGCGACGGCGGTGGTGACTTCGGCGATGTTGCGGACCTGGCCGGTGAGGTTGCTGGCCATGGAGTTGACGGAGTCGGTGAGGTCCTTCCAGGTGCCCGCGACGCCGGGCACGACGGCCTGGCCGCCGAGTTTGCCGTCGGTGCCGACCTCGCGCGCGACGCGGGTGACTTCGGCGGTGAAGACGCCCAACTGCTGGATCATGGTGTTGGCGATGTTGGCGGAGCGGAGGAATTCGCCTTCGAGCGGGCGGCCATCCACGTCGAGGCGCACCGTCTGGGTCAGATTGCCTTGCGCCACGGCGGCGATCGCGCGGGTGACTTCGGTCGTGGGACGCAAGAGGTCTTCGACGAGGGTGTTGACCGACACTTCCATCTCGCCCCAGGCGCCCCGGGAATCGCGGAAGCGCGCGCGTTCGCGGGTGCGGCCCTGCTTGCCGACGACGTGGCCGATACGCTTGAGTTCCTGAGCCATCTGCTGGTTGGCGGCTACGATGTCGTTGAAGGTATCGGCAATTTTGCCCGCTAAGCCGGTCCAGGCGCCGGGGAGACGCACGGAGAAATCGCCGTCCCGCATCGTCTGCAAGCTCGCCAGGATGATCGCCAAGTCAGCAGCAGAGACATCCGCGCGGCCATTGCCGTTGGCGTGCCCGTTGCTTTTGGGGGTAGCCTTGGACTTTTCGGGTTTCGCCTCGGCGGGAGCGGTTATTTCAGGTGACTTCATTGCGTCTCTCCAAACGGCAATAAGGCCAGCGGCAACGGGCAAAACTGCCGGTCATGGCCACTGCCTATGGGGCATGCAGATTCTTGAATGGAATGCGACGAATATGACTCTGGTGAAATAACACGGAAGATATGCTGGCGCACTACAGGGTTCTCTGTAGAGGTGGCTGCGAAGTTATGGGGTAAATACCTTAGGCGATCACCTTAATTCATTTTCGCGCAGACGTAGTTCGTAACGACCTCGACGAACTCAAGATACATCTGCAGCGTCGCTTCAATATCAAGTTGTTTTTCCTTGAGGCGCCCCTCGCGCAGATCAAGGATGGAACCAAATGCGGAGGGATCGGCGCCGGCGAGCGAGGCAACGCCATTGACAGCATCGCGTTTCGTGGCGGGCTTGGGCTCGCCCAGGGCAAACAGGGCATGGCGAAACACGGTGCAGAAGGCGGAATTGGATGCGAGCATGATGCCGAGATGGACTTTCAGCTTTGCGGGCGCCGCGAGAATGGCCTGGCGGAGGCGCAGCCAGTTCGTGCGGAGTTCTCGCTCGACCTGGAGCCTGTGCAGCCGGAGGGAAACGTCAAAATCGGGAAGAAAATCAGGGCCGAACAACATGCGGTGCTTTTCTTTCATGTCGAGAAGTTCGATGGCGAACACGTCGGCGGACTCGCGCAATTCGTCCAGCGTGAATACCAGCGGCGCTGGATTGCCCTGGCGCGTCCACCATTCGGCGGTGGAATGAAGCTGTTCGAGTTCGCGTGCTCCGGCGCGTTCGACGATACAGAGAATGTTGAGGTCGGAATGCTCGGCGAGGAATTCGCCGGTGACAGCCGATCCGTAGAGAACAACGGATTGCAGATTGGCGGCCGAAGAGGCTTTTAACCGCTCGATCAGTTCAGTCAGCTTTGCTTCCATCGTTCACGTGACCTCGGAAAAATCAGGCGCGGCACTACCAACTGCCACTCGCGCCACCTCCGCCAAACGAACCGCCTCCGAATCCGCCAAATCCACCGCCCCCGCCACCGCCGCCACCGAATCCCCCGCCCCAACCGCCCATGGCACCGCCGACCACGGGGCCGACCCAGCCACCCGGTCCCATCCTGGAACCGGGGCCACCGCCCGCGCGGCGCAAAATCGAAAAGACGATAAAGATGGCGAAGAACAGCAGGAATATTTCACCCGCGCTCAGATTCACGGGGGTTCCCTGGACAGCCCGAGGCGCTGTGACTCCGGTAAGCTTCACGCCGCGATCGGCGGCAATAACTTGCGCGACGTCGCCGGCCATCAACGAAACAGCCGCGTCGTAGTTATTCTGGCGGAGATATGGGACCGCCTCGCGGCCGATGCCGCCGACCTTGCCGTCGGGCAGGATTTCTTCCAAGCCGTAGCCGACTTCGATGCGGTAGCGGTGATCGTCCACGGCGAGAAGAATCAAAACGCCCCGGTTGGATTGTTTGGGGCCGATGCCGAGGCGGGTGGCCAGATCAATCGAATAGTCCTCGATTGGCCTGCCGCCGAGCGATTTGATGGTAACAATCACGAGTCGTGCCTGGGCTTTTTGGTTCAGCTCGGTACACAAAGCGGTGAGTCCGGCCTGCGTCCGCGGACTCAGGACACTGGCGAAGTCGTTGACGTATCCGTTTATTTTGAGCTGGTCCTGCGCTTGCGAGTACGCGCTCTGCGTGGCCAGGAGCAACATGAAAAGCAACAGGGCCAGCGGGGTGCAAGTGCTTGAACGCGCTCGGCGCGCGGCTGAGCGAAAACGCGTGGAACGGTCAGAGCTTTGTTTCAGTGCAGTTGCCAGCGAAGACAAGACGGAGGGCATGGATAATTGGGAAGCGTCCTGCACATGGTAGAACCCTCGGATAAGACTGTCAAACGAGTACGCCTTACCTGTCGCAAACGAAGGGTGTAATAATCGAAAAAGTTTTCCAGTCCGGTGCTTGAGAAAATGTGTACCATAGCGCCGCTGCACCAGCAAGGATCGACGTGGAGGAGAATCCTGCCATGACAAAACAATCCGCCCGAATGGCCTGTCTCGCTTTGTTTCTGGCGCTTTCCGCCGGAACAGCCCGTGCTCAGAAGGACGCTCAGCTCGCAGGCATTATCGACGAGCACGCCCATTCCGATCCAGACAATGTTCCGCGCAGATATGACGCGCTCGAGCTCGCCAGGGAAGCCAAAGCGGCCGGCATGGCCGGCCTCGTCCTCAAAAATCACGAGATGCCCACTACTCAGCTTGCTTACACCGTGAGCGAAGTCGTGCCAGGAATCCAGATTTGGGGAAGCATCGTTCTGAACCGTTCTGTAGGGGGACTCAACCCGGACGCGGTCATCCAGCAGGCCACCGTGAAAGGCCACTTTCTGAAAGTCATCTTCCTGCCGACTGTCGACGCGGAAAACCGCAAGAATATCGCTGCCAAGAAGAACTATGTGCCCGTTTCGAAAGGCGGGGTCCTGCTGCCGGAGACCGTGGAGATACTTAAGCTCGCCCTGAAATATGACCTGCTATTAGCCACGGGACATATCGAACCCGAAGACGCCATTTTGGTGGTCAAGGAAGCCCATAGGCTGGGTCTCCCAAGAGTGCTGGTCACCCACCCACCTCTCCAAGGCACCACCATTGAGCAGATGCAGGAGGAGGTTAAAGAAGGCGCCTACCTGGAGTTTATCGGCAACACCATTTTGCCAATCGATGAAGGCGGCCAGGAGACAACCGTGCCCGTTTCTCCACGGAGAAAGCCGGCGGAATGGGCCGCGGACATTCACGCAGTCGGCGCCGAGCACTGCATTCTTTCAGGCGATTTTGGCGGCACCAAGTACCCGCCGTTCATCGAGGGCTGGAAGATGTATCTCGCGGCGCTCAAAGGAGCGGGCGTCACCGATGCCGAACTCGACATGATGGCTCGCAAGAATCCCGCTCGCCTGCTGGGCATGGATGTGTCTGCGTCCGCGAAGTAGCAAGGGACAACGACAGTGGCGGGGCGTTCTTTCGAGGACGTTCTCGAAGTGGTCAGCAGATGCGGGGCAGCGGGTCTCCCACGAGCATGTCGATGATGCGGCTCGCGCCGTAAGAGGTCATCGATAGCACAGCGCCTGCGGGCTGCTCCCGCATTTCGCCAATCACGCAAGCCTGCTCTCCACCGGGAATCGAACGCAACGCGGCAAGCCCTGATGGGGCCAATTCTTCCGCCACGACGGCGAGGAATTGCCCTTCGTTGGCGATGTGCAATGGGTCCAGCCCGAGCAGCTCGCAGGCCCCGCGAACCTCGTCATGCACCGGCACATGATCCTCGTGAATTACCACTCCCAGCCGGCAGTCGCGCGCAAGTTCATTTAGCGCCGTCGCGACGCCGCCACGCGTGGGATCGCGCATCCAGCGTATGCCGGAGCCTCCTGCTTGAACGAGCGCCTCCACAAGAGGGAACACTGAGCGCGTGTCGGATCGCAGGTCGCCTGCCAGATCGAGTTCGCCGCGCGCCAGCAGGATGGTGATGCCGTGATCCCCCACCGGCCCGGACAGTAGAATTCTGTCTCCAGGCAGAACGCTGCGCGCGTCAATTCGTACTCCCGGGAGCGGATGCCCGATGCCAGCGGTGGTTACAAAGATTTGATCCGCTTTGCCGTGCTCCACTACTTTGGTGTCGCCGCCGGCGATCACCACGCCGGCCTGGCGGGCCGCGCGGGCCATCGACCGCACTTCTGCTTCGAGAATCTCCATCGGCAACCCCGCTTCCAGCACGAACGTGACGACCAACGCTTCCGGGCGCGCCCCGGAAACGGCCAGATCATTCACCGTGCCGTTCACTGCAAGCTCTCCAATCGAGCCTCCGGGAAACGTCAGCGGCTTCACCACAAAGCTGTCGGTGGTGAATGCGATGCGAGTGCCGTTGATCTGCACCTGCGCAGCATCGCCAAGCGCTTCCGACGTGGCCCCGCACAGCAAGGGAACGAACAATCCTTCAATCAGCCTTCGGCTGGCCTTGCCGCCTGCCCCGTGCGCCATCTCAATTTGGGGATCCTTGAAGTGTACCGGCGCAACCCCCCGCGCGGTGTCCGAGCCTCCAGCGCGCGCGGTTGCATCAGAGATAACGGAAGTTGGCACGACAAGCGTTTCCTGCTTCACGCGGTCACTCCCATCGCGGCCGTCTTGCGGTGCTCGTAATTGTAGAATGCCGCGCAAGAGCCCTCCGAAGACACCATCAGCGCGCCGATGGGATGCTCCGGGGTGCATTCGCAGCCAAAAAGTTTGCATTGCGCGGGACGCAGCACGCCTTTGAGCACTTCGCCGCACTGCGCCGCTTTCGGGTCGGTGACGCGAATCCCCGGCACGCTGAAGCGGCGCTCGGAATCCCATTCCGCGTGCGAATCGCGGATCCGCAGCGCCGACTGCGAAATGAAGCCGAGTCCGCGCCATTCGAAATAAGGCCGCAACTCGAACACCTCAGACATCGCCTTGAGCGCCGCGTGGTTGCCTTCCCACGGCACCACTCGTCTGTATTGATTCTCAACGCGCGCCTCGCCGTTCCCGAGCTGTTGCAGCAGCATCACAACCGACTGAAGAATATCGAGCGGCTCGAAGCCGGAAACCACGATCGGCTTGTGTTCATTCTTCGCGATCCACTCGTACGGGCGGCAACCGATCACAGTCGAGACGTGCCCCGGCCCCACGAAGCCATCCAGGCGCATGTCGGGGGAATCGAGAATCGCGCGGATGGCGGGAATAATCGTCACGTGATTGCAGAACACCGAGAAGTTGCGCACACCCAGGGCCTTTGCCCGCATCAGCGTGAGCGCCGTTGAAGGCGCCGTGGTTTCGAACCCGATCGCAAAGAACATCACGTGCTTTTCAGGATTGGCCTGCGCGAGCTTCAGCGCATCGGAGGGCGAGTACACGATGCGGACATTCATGCCTCGAGCCTGGTGCTCGAGCGGGCTTCCCTGCGTGCCGGGAACGCGCATCATGTCGCCAAAGGCCGCGAAAATCACGTCGTCTCGCCGCGCCATCGACAGCCCGTCATCGATGCGTCCCATCGGCAGCACGCACACCGGGCAGCCCGGCCCGTGAATCAGCTCGATATTGGAAGGCAGCAGATCCTTGAGCCCGAAGCGATAGATGGCATGCGTGTGCCCTCCGCAGACCTCCATCAAGCGATAGTGGCGCCGCGGATCGGCCAGGCGGCGAATCTCCGCCGTAGCCCTGTGGATCAATTCGGGTTCGCGAAATTCATCGACGAAACGCATTTAGGTATCGTCTCCTTGGCGCGATTCATTGCAACTTCGGAGCCGGCGCATCTTTCTCGGCCTCCTCTAACCCGTAGCCGCGAATCTCCTGCAGCGCTGCCTCCGTTTCACCCAGCATGGCAAGCGTGTTCATCTGGTCCACCGCGTCCTGTTCGCTGATTTTGCTCATGGCAAAGCCCACATGGATAAGAACCCAGTCACCTGCTCCGGGCTTATCGTCTTCGAGGAGACCCAAATCGACGCGCCGCCTGACACCCGCCACCTCAACCACCGCCGTCTTCTGCGCGTCATTTTCGGGAAGCACCTCCACAATCTTCCCTGGAATCGCTAAGCACATTTGGCATCCTCCGGGCAAACTCGCCTCGTCATACTCGAAATCATCTTTGGACTCCATAGCATGGCTCCTGATATCCGACGACGAGCGGATCGGCTGCGTGACGTATGACGGTCTTCTATGACGGTCTCCCATCACTAGCACACCGCCGTTACATCGCACGAATCTTCATGTAGCGAACAAAGTCCGGTGCGAATCGGACGATCCCCGCAATCACCAGCGCCACCGCAACACCTTTTACCAGCTTGTTCATGCGTGCCTCCTAAAAAGTTTTATCGACAGTCACGGGCCCGCCAGCCTTGAAATTGGACTCCGCAAAATCCTGCGCAAGCAGCCTGGCAACGAGCGATTCGACCACCACCACGGCCTCTTCCACGGCCTCCTGAACGGGAGCGCTCAATCCCATCCTGCCGTCCTCTTCTTCTTCCGCAAGCGGTTCAGGCTCGCAACCGACAATCAAAACGCGCTTGAACTCCCCACCCATCGATTTTACGAGCGCGAAAACATTCATCGGATTCATCCCGTGCCCGTCGGGAAGTGACGCCCCGGCCAGGGGCACATTCTCTAAGTTCGGCTCGATCGTATAAATCGTGCCCGGCGCTCCTCCGCGCGACGTAGCATCCACAAGGATGGTGGCCTCGTAGCCGTCCATCAGCGCATACGCCAAATCGAGCCCTCGAATCCCGTAGTCGACCACGCGCACGGTTTTCGGCAGCTTGCGGCTCAGCAACCGCTGAGCGACTTCCACGCCAAACGCATCATCGCCCAGGAAAATATTCCCGATTCCCGCGATAAGGATCCGTTCTCGCATTTCGTCGGTCATTCTTGCCGCTCATCGACCGGTTCCGGACGCGGCCTCCGCCGCAGTTCTGCGTCCAGCGCTAGCGGTTCCACTTCGTCGGGCGAAAAGAAAAAGCGGTGTCCGGGCTGGCGCATTTCGCCGAATTCCCGGCCCGGATCGTCCTCGACCACTACCGCGAAATGAATTTTGTCGTCATAGTCCTGCTCGATAGCCTCAATCACCGCCGTGCGGCCCACGAGCGCCATATCCATAATATCCGCGGGTTTTTGAGGCCACAGGCGAACGCGATCCCCCTTGCGAAGCTCGGTGCCAAAAACCTGCACGCTCTCGAGCACCGGCTTTTCCTCGAAGGGGTCCCAATCGCTCAAGGTTGTCTTCTTTCCGCCGGACCGGCACTTCGTATCGCCCCGTGCAGCGTGGCCAGATGTTCCGGGTCAGCCTCAATGCGGTCCAGAATGCGCCCGGCGCGCTCGTCCGACTGCCGCATCTCCGACTTCTCCTCGTCCGTCAGGGCCATGATACGCAGAGTGAGAATTTCATCGATCTCGGTTCCATCGAACAGGTTCCCGGCGCTCTCCGGGGCGATCTTCGGGTAGTCGTAGAGGATCACCGGCGAAGCGAGCATGGTGGAACGCTCGCCGTCCTCGCCAACGAGCACCGGGTACATGCCCACGCTTTCGCAAGCGGAAGCAATCTCGGCCAGTTCCTCAGGAGGATCGATCAGCGACACAAACTCGCCGTCGCGAATTGATAGGATCAAATGGCTCGAAGCCAGCGAAAACATCATCGCCTGATCGCGCGCAAGCTCCGCACCGTCACGCACAACAGTAAGATTCGACGTCTGGATTCTCACCCGGAAGAGCGAGTCGCGAACATGCTCTGCGCCCACGCTGACCGAGCCATCCAGCTGCTCCTGCGTCCGAATCAGCGCCCCGGCAATCTGGCCGCTCTCATCATGAATTGCTCCGATCGAACGCGAGCAGGGAAATTGAAACAGGAACGCAGCGCGAGTCTCTTCGCAGGTCTGGAGCGTGAATTCCGGCCCGCTCACCTCCCGCTCCACCGCTTCCTGCCAAGTCTGAAACAAGCGCCCCCCCACCTTCAGCGATTCGACGTTCTCAAAGTCGGAATCGGCGCACTCCCGAAGGTCGGAAACCGGACGCCGCAGCCGCGCCACCTGCCGCGAAACGAGGTGGAGAAACCGCAATCGAATCCTCATCAGCGACGACGGGTTCGTCTCGGCCAGAATTTCCGTTTGCACGCGCGAACGTTCGCTCTCACCGCCCGCGTCGGCGTAAGACTTGGGGCAAATCCCTCCAAAGTTCCAGCGCTGCCGGTTTTTCAGGGACGAAGGCCGGTAAGGATACAGGACATATCCTTCATACAAGACGGCATCGGCGATCTGCTCGACTATCGATTTCACACCCGCCGGTTTCATAGCCCCGCCTGAACCTTTTCCATCTTTCGCAGATCGTTCTCTTCCGCACTCGCCAACAGGCTTTCGAACGCCGCCTCCCAAGTCGGGATTCCGCGGCTCACCTTAAACTCGTGGAGCCCCTCGAACACGTCCCTGCGCACGCATAGCCAGGCGGTGTTCGGGTAATGCTGGTCCATCAGGTCCTTCCAGACGCTGACCGGCACGCGGTAATTCGCCTCGCGGTCCCAGGGAATCTTCGCAACCTGCCAGTCGCCTGCGGGAGTCGCGTGGAACACCGTCCCGCTGAAAAGCACGCAGATCGGAATTTCACCCGCTTCCAGCCCGTGAAAATATTTCGTGGCCGCCACCATGAAATCGAACGTGCACGGTACGGGCACTTCCGCCACCGTTTCCCCGTGAAAAGGAGGCACAACCACGCTCGCGTTCGTCCACAGCATCGGCCGAAGGGTCTGGCTCCAGCGCGAGGATTCGCCGAATAAATCCCGTAACTTTTCCTGCTCGGCCGCCTGATACCGCCGGCGCGAAGGCTCGATTTGAATCTGGCACTGCAAAATCACATTCTGAATCGCCGTATCCGCGTTTCCCGCCTGGATTCGAATTTTCAGCCCCAGCAAAGGCGTCGCCGCATAGGGAATCGGCTGCATGCCCTCGATTTGGAAGCTCAGTTCAGGCATGGACGGCCCACCTCGCGGACCTCGCGCGGCTTTTCAGCGAGGTAAAAAACTCGCCAATCGCTTTCCATACGTCCTTGCCACCCGAAAAGCCCCGCCACTGCGTGCGGATCAGCCCGACCAGTCGATAGCACTCGTCGATGGGCACGATGTAATACTCATGCGGATAAGTGACGCGATTGACGAGCAGCGCCTCCACATCGGTCTCCATCCGCTGCAGCGCCGTATTTTGTTCCACGAGCTGCCGCCACGAATGAAGGTCGATATGCGCCTGAGTCGCGCCTGCCGGGCTCGGATAAAACACCTCTGACTCCGTCGCGCCATCGCTCCGGCAAAAAAAAGCCATGTTGATTGGAACTGATAACTCTTCCCACTGCTCGTCGCTCAGAGTGAAATCGGGAAGAGATTGAATGTCCGTCGGAATCCGGCGATAACCGCCGGCCGCGCGGTCGCTGAAGAGAATCGTGCACGGCTCGCACCCGCACACCACCTTGCGGCTTTTCAGATCGAGCAGGTGATGATGCGCTTGGCCAACGAATGCCCCGCACAGACCGCACCGCTCCGCGGATTCCGTGCGCCGTCCTCCGTGTCCGTCGCGCGGACGCATAAAGCGTCGGAGATTCTCGAACACATCGCCCGGCTGAGAATTTTCAGACATTTTTCGTTGGTCCCGGATAAGGACAAAACCGGCCGCTAATGCGGCATCAAGCGGGCGGCATCGACGGCATCCGCGGATCGATTGGTCCCCTCTCCCGCGCATTGATTCCCGTCGCGTCGCTCGCAGGGCGCGATCCCCGGGTCGCCTTCCGGCCGCGATGACCGCGTCCTGAGCGTTCCTCTCCCCGAGCTGTCCCTGCTGTGTGTGACGGCATATCCCGCCGCGTGTCTTGGGTCGCCATATGTCCTCCTGTTTCCTCTCAAAAAAAATCGCCAACCCGGCCACTACGTGCGCTGCGGCTCGGCGACCGCCAGTTGAAGCTGAACGAGCTGCTCGCCAGGGCCGGACTGGACCGCATTCTCGACCCGCACCGCCACGACCTCCGGCACAGCGGAAAAGATCGCGTCCTGAATCGCCTTCTCCATGCCACCTTGCGTCGAGCCGCATCCGTGCGCTTTGCCCGTGAGCCGAAGGTGGACGACTCCATCCCGTACCCCGGTCAGATCAACGGTGGCGCCTTGGCCTGCAATGGCCTTTTCCGCCTCCGCAATACCCTTACCCAATCGAACTTCAAAATCGTCAGGGTGCAGGTCGTAAAGCAGAAGTAAGCTGCCGGTGAGCTCATCCGCCGCGAGCCGCTGCAGCAATCGATTCCCTGTCTCCCCCTCGTCGCGCAGCATTTGCGTCACGCGCTCGAATCCCTCGCGGTGAAGGTCCAGCAACGATTGGATCAGAACCGTCGCGTTGGCCTTGACGGCAGGATCGGAAATACCCTCGATCCTGCGGACGAGGTCCTCTATTTGCGCGGCGCG
The DNA here is from genome assembly GCA_963697575.1 of uncultured Acidobacteriota bacterium. Classification (GTDB taxonomy): domain Bacteria; phylum Acidobacteriota; class Terriglobia; order Acidiferrales; family UBA7541; genus Palsa-295. Next base: position 50,142 of record CAVOOP010000034.1, read on the forward strand.
CTGCCGGGTACCCTGTTCAGTTGTCATGACGTTCTCTAACGCTGGTTGCCGAACATCGGCGAATGCCGCGTCTCCAGCACCTTGCCGTCGCCCAGGTACATATGAACGCCGCAGGGCAGGCAGGGATCGAAGCTGCGCACCGCGCGCATGATGTCGATGCCCTTGAATTTGTCCGGCCCGTTCTCCTCGAAGATCGGCGTGTTCTGCACCGCATCTTCGTACGGACCGGGCGTGCCGTAGAATCGCGCGGATTGGCGTTCCACGGCGTCGGCGGATACGGATGGTAGTTGGCGATCTTGCCGTCGCGGATCACCACGTGGTGCGACAGCACGCCGCGCACCGCTTCGTGGAAACCGCAGCCGATGGCTTCTTCCGGAACCTTGAAGTCCGTCCAGGTCTTGAGTGCGCCGGCGTGCAGTTCCTTCAGCGCCTTCTCGCACGAAGTAAAGGGCGCGCGGCCGCCGCGTACGCCTGGAAGTAAGTGCGGGCGCGATCGCGCTCGATGGCGTTGCTCCACTTCGGAATCTTCCATTCGAACTCGACTTCCGGCAGCATGGCCGTCTTGGGCAAGTAAATCTTCACGCTGTTGCCCGGTCGCCTTGACGTAGCCGATGTCCACCAGCCCGGCGAGCGCGGTGGCCCAGAGCCGCGCGATCGGTCCGCCGCCGGTGTCGAGCGCCAGATGATCGCCGGTGCGCTTGTCGAACCAGCGCGGCGACATCACCCAGGTGTAGTTGCCGTTGAAATCGCGCTTCTGCGGCTGGGGAGTGGTGGTCTGGTTCCAGGGATGCTGCTTGTCCACCGGATTGCCCAGCGGATCGTTCTTCACGAACGTTTCCCGCTCTCTGCCAGTCGTCGTAATACGAACTGCCGAGCAGGATGCGGATGTTCAGATTGATGTCCACCAGGTCGTTGGTCACCAGCTTGCCGTCCACCACCACGCCGGGGGTGACGAACATCTTGCGTGCCCCAGTCCGCCATGTTCTTGTAGGTGATAATCGCAGACGTCGGGATCGTTGAACGAGCCCCAGCAGCCAGCAGAATGCGCCGCTGGCCCACTTTTTCGTAGCCCGGCAGCGCCTCGTAGAAGAAGTCGAACAGGTCGTCGTGCAGCGGCACCACCTTCTTCATGAACTCGACATACTTCATCAGCCGCACCAGGTAGTCGGTGAAGAGCTGGATGGTGGGCACCGTGCCGACGCCGCCGGGATAGAGCGTGGAGGGATGCACGTGCCGGCCTTCCATCAGGCAGAACATCTCGCGCGTCATGCGGCTCATCTGCAGCGCTTCGCGATAGAACGCGCCGGTGAACGGATTGAGCGCGCGTCATGATGTCGGCGATGGTGCGGATAGCCGTGCTAGTCGGAGTGTGCGGCGCGGTCGTTTTGCGCCTTTGCCCAGACGCCGGGATTGGTTTCCTTCACCATCTGCTCGCAGAAATCCACGCCGACCAGGTTGTCCTGGAAGATGTTGTGGTCGAACATGTACTCGGCGGCTTCGCCGAGGTTGACGATCCACTCGGCCATGGCGGCGGCTTCACGCCGAACGCCATGTTCTGCGCATAGTCGGCGCAGGTGGCGTGGTTGTCGCCGCAGATGCCGCAGATGCGGCTGGTGATGAAGTGCGCGTCGCGCGGATCTTTGCCCTTCATGAAAATGCTGTAGCCGCGGAAGATCGACGAGGTGCTGTGGCACTCCGCGACCTGCCGGTTGTCGAAATCGATCTTGGTGAAGATGCCCAGGCTGCCGACGATCCGGGTGATCGGATCCCAGTTCATCTCCACCAGCTTGCCGTGTCTTTGTCGGGTCGTTCTTCGACTGGTGCGGTAATGTCGCCATGTTGCTTTCGACTTCTCCGCTTAATCCGTGTGCCGTAAGCGCTCGAGCTGGGGCTGATAGCCAGTGGTCAGTTCGGCGCCGGGATGCCGCCACTTCGGTTCTTTGTTCACCGTGTTGTTGGTGAATGACGCGCAACGCGCGGATCAGCGTGCCGTAGACCGTCGATGCCGCGGTCGAGAAGCTTGCGCCCGGCGGCTCGTCCATAAACGGCATGAACTTGTCGGGGAATCCCGGCATGGTGCAGCCGATGCAGATGCCGCCCACGTTCGGGCAGCCGCCGATGCCGCGCCATCCAGCCGCGCTTGGGCACGTTGCAGTTCACCACCGGGCCCCAGCAGCCCAGCTTCACGAGGCACTTGGGCGAGCCGTACTCTTCGGCGAAATCGCCCTGCTCGTAATAGCCGGCGCGGTCGCAGCCTTCATGCACCGTCTTGCCGAAGAGCCACGTGGGCCGCAGCTGGTCGTCGAGCGGAATCATGGGCGCAAGTCCGGCCACCTGGTACAGCAGGTAGAGCACGCGTCTCCATGAAGTTGTCCGGCTGCACCGGGCAGCCCGGCACGTTGACGATCGGCAAGCCCGGCCTTGGACTTCCAGTCCCAGCCGAGATAATCGGCCAGCCCCATGCATCCGGTGGGATTGCCTGCCATGGCGTGGATGCCGCCGTAGGTGGCGCAGGTGCCGGCGGCGACGACCGCCAGCGCCTTGGGCGCGAGGCGGTCGATCCATTCGTTGGTGGTGATCGGCTGGCCGGTCTCGGGATCGGTTCCCAGCGCCGCCCAGTAGCCTTCTTTCTTGATCTTTTCGTTGGGGATCGAGCCTTCCACCACCAGCACGAAGGGATCGAGCTTGCCCTTCTCCGCCTCGTACCAGAACTTCATGAAATCGTCGCCGATTTCGTAGGCGAGCACCGGATTGTGCAGGTGGACTTTGGGCAAGCCCGGGAATGGCGCCCAGCAGGACGTCTTCGATGCTGGGCTGCGTCGGCGGCGGTGATGGAAACCGAATCGCCGTCGCAGCTCAAGCCGGCGGTGATCCATACGATGTGGACTTCTGACACCGCCGGCTTTTTCTGCGTGGATCTCCCATATGGAACCGTTTCGGGCATGGCTATTCTCCTGTCTGATCCGCGGCTGGAAGGAGGCGTCGATAGGCGCCTGTCAGGCAAAAGCGGAATGGTGCTCGCGCTGCGGAGCTATCAGAAATCGTTGAATGGTTGAATGGATTGCCGACTGCCAGATAAGGGGTGAATGTAAACCCTGGGGAATCAGTATCGCGATGGGAAGCCGTTCGAACCTCACGCACTCGAGTGCACTGTGCCAAAGGGACCTCGGTAGCCGCTTGGCTTCGGGCGACTACTGGCGCTACGAACTGCCTCCACAGAAAAACACACGAATTACACCGCTGCTATACACTCAATCATTTACTTATACATAAATAAAATCCTAACGCCGCCGTAGAGAAGTAAAGCTTGAAGTCTCGTGGCCGCAGAGTTGAGGGATCACACTACTGGATGGCGGGCGCTTGCACGCTGGGACGCGAGGCGGGGCTAGCGGATCGGCGAGATCGCAAAAACTTAAGATACTCGTCCATCCCCGCGCGCGATTTGGCGGAGACATTCAAAATCACCATCCCGGGACGCACAGCCTGGATGTTTCGCGCGGCAGTGACAGCATCGAATTCCACGGCCTCGGCCAGGTCCATTTTCGTTATCACCGACACGTCAGCGCTGTTGAAGATTGTCGGGTATTTAAGGGGCTTGTCTTCGCCCTCGGTGACAGACATGAGAACGAGGCGGAGATCCTCTCCCAGGTCATAGGAAGATGGGCAAACCAGGTTGCCGACATTTTCAATAAACAGGAAATCGAGGTCCTTGAGATTCCATCCCTCCAGCGCGTCTCTTACCATGGCCGCTTCCAGATGGCACACAGTGCCGGTGATAATCTGCTTTACGGGGGCATTGCTGCGGGCCAGCCGCGCCGCATCGTTTTCGGTGGCCAGGTCGCCTACCAGCGCCGCCACGCGAAACTCCGGCTGAAGCAGACTCAAAGTTTTCTCAAGCAGCATCGTCTTGCCAGACCCCGGACTCGAGACCAAGCTGACGACAAAAACACTGGCCTCCTGGAACTGCCCCCGAAGCTCGCGCGCTACCAAGTCATTCTTCTTCAGTATGTTGCGCCTTACTTCAATGATGCGAGTCCCAGTACTCATGCGACCTCCATGTACCTATCGGCGTGAAGCAAAACTACCAAACGAAGCCAAGGCTGCCTGACCCAAACTGATCCCACCGTCATTTGTAGGAACCGAATGATTTGTCCAAACCTGCAGATGGCCCGAACCCAATATTGACTGAATATCCTCCAGCAAAAGCTCGTTTTGAAAAACTCCTCCCGAAAGAACCACTGTATCGGTAGAGAACGTCCCGGCCAGAGTATGCACCGCCTCGCACAGGCCGGAGGCCACGGCCCCCTGAAAAGCACGAGCAATCTCAGCAGGATCGCGCCCACCCCACCGGTCGGACGCGACTTTTCGCAGCAAGGGTCGAAAATCCAGCTCCGAATCGACAAACTGAAACGCGTAAGCCTCCGCGGCAAGAACACTCCGCGCCAATTGCTCGAGCCAGATTGCCGCCTGGCCTTCAAAGCTTACCTCGCGTGTAAACCCAAGCAGCGCTGCCGCGGCATCGAAAAGGCGACCCATTGAACAGGTCGGGAAAGTTCGTACTCCCTTGCGCACCAGTTCCTTCGCGTTGTAGTAACGTTCCGGGAAAAAGAACGGCGCTCCCATCACATCGGGCAATCCATCGACCTGCGACAGAAAGCCAGCCGCCGCCTGCACAGGAAAGTTCGCGGCGGCATCTCCCCCGGCAAGCGAAGCCCCTCGCAAATGCGCCACGCGCTCGAACCCCTCCGCGACGCTCCCAACAAAGAATTCCCCGCCCCATATCGTTGCGTCGTCGCCGTAGCCGCTGCCGTCAAAGCTCACTCCGACGACGCTCTTGTGGAATTCCCCACGCTCCGCAAGAACAGAAGCAACATGCGCCCGGTGATGCTGCACGCTTCGCGTTTCGGCCCTGCAAAGTTCCCCGGCGTAGCCGCTCGACACATACTCGGGATGCATGTCATGAACGACCAGCAGATCCCTCCAGTCGACCTCGTACATTGAAACCAAATCTCGAATCGTTTCCTGAAAAGCGCGAAACGCCCCGTAATGTTCCAGGTCCCCAATGTGCTGGCTGACGAACGCCTGCCCGCCCACGACCAGCGTAATCGTGTTCTTCAGATCCGCGCCCACCGCCAGAATCGGCCGCTGTGACGGAAGCATGGCCACAGCCCCCGGCGCATATCCGCGCGCCCGGCGCAGAATGGCAGGTCCAAATACGCCCGCGCGCGCCACCGAATCGTCCACGCGCCGCGCAATGGGGCGTTCGCCAATCAGAAAGCCGTCTGCGATGCCCGAGAGCTGATCGAGTGCGTCCTGATCGTCATAAGCTATCGGCTCGCTCGAACGATTCGCGCTGGTCATCACCAGAATTTCGGGCGCGCCAGCGTGAAACAGCAGGTGGTGCAAGGGAGTGTAAGGCAGCATCACCCCCAAATCGCGATTCCCGGGCGATACGCCCTGCAATCCGATCCTGGCCGACGCGATCACAATTGGCCGCGCCGAAGAAAGAACCAGTTCCTCCGCCTCGCTCGAAAGCGCGACCAGCGACCGTGCCCGCTCAATGCTCCGAGCCATGATTGCGAACGGCTTCTCCTTGCGATATTTCCGGCTGCGCAGAGTCTCCACGGCTTGGGCATTTCGCGCGTCGCACGCCAGGTGATAACCGCCCAACCCTTTGATCGCCACGATCTTCCCTGCGCGCAGAAACTCCACGGCCGCGACAATGCTCGCGCCATTTCCGCGCACCTCGGTCTCATGCCCGCGAAAATAAAATCCAGGGCCGCAAGAGGGGCAGGCTACCGGTTGCGCGTGAAAACGGCGATCTGCGGGATCGCTATATTCACGAGCGCAAAACTCGCCGAGCGCCCAGGCCTTCATCGTGGTGTTCGCCCGGTCGTAGGGCAACGCTGTGGTTACCGTGTAGCGGGGGCCGCAGTTCGTGCAGTTGATGTAGGGATATTCGTACCGCCGGTCAGCGGGATCAAAAAGTTCGCGCAGGCAATCGCCGCAAACGGGCAGGTCCGGGGAAATCCGGACGGTCGGATGTTCGCGGCCAACCGTCTCCCGGATGGTGAAATCGCGAAGCCCGATCGGGTTTGAATCGCGAACCTCGATTCCGGTAATTACGGCGGCAGGGGGAGGTTCGGTTTGAAGCGCCCGTAGGAAAGACGCCAGCGACTGGTCGGCGCCCTCGAGGAAAATTTCCACGCCTTCTTCGGCGTTGAGCACCCACCCCGCAAGGGTGTTGGCCCGGGCGAGGCGAAACACAAAGGGACGGAAGCCCACGCCCTGCACGACGCCATGGACTTTAATGGAGCGGGCGCTCAACATTTTCGACCAAGATTTTCACCCGGCATTTTCGGGCAACAACTGCACTATCGCCGCCGACATCGCCACCCAAATCCGACAACCTCCATGATTTTGCAGCCTATTCCCCGATGACACAGCCCCGTCCCTGCCAGCCTATTTGTTGCACCTTCCCGTCCTCAACCAGCACCGGCACGGTGCGTTGGCCGCCTGCAACCTCGCGCATCCGCTCCCGGGCGGCTGCGTCGGCCTCCACGTCATACTCGACAAATTCGGTTCCCTTCCACTCCAGCCACTCCCGCATTTCCTGCGTGTAAGGGCACCTTGTGGTCCCGAAGAGTTCCACTCTAGGCATGAACGAGCGCCTCGATGGCCTGGCGCATCACGTGATAGACGGAAGCCTGCACCTCTTGGATGCGTGGAATATAGTCGCTGCGCACAATCACCGGAAAATCGGCAAGCCTCCGCCGCTGGATCTCGCCTCCGTCGTAACCGAGCAGGGCGACCGTCAAAATCTGCCGCTTTCGGGCCTCCTCGAGAGCCAGCAGAATGTTTCGCGATCCACCGCTCGTGGAAATGGCCACCGCCACGTCATTCGGCCGGGCCTGAGCGATGAACTGCCGCAGAAAGACGACTTCTGTTCCCACGTCGTTCGCAATCGCCGTAATGTTCGCCGGCTCAAGGGAGAGAGAGACCGCCGCGATGGGCAAGTATCCAGGAGGCGGAGATATGCAGTCGAGCGCCCAGTCGTTGGCGTCGGTGGCCGATCCGCCATTGCCAAAAAGAATGAGCTTGCCGCCGCGCCCAAGCCGTTCTGCGAGAGCCGCCGACGCGTTGCCGATTCCCTCCGCCTCTTCACGAGCCACGCGCGCGCGCAAAACCGAGTCGTCTGCCACCTTCAGCCGGATCGAATTCGCCACCTCTTCCATAATCCCCTCGGTGTCCTGCTTTTCGCGACCCAAAAACGGATACAGAAATTCCGCCGCACCCACCTCATGGCCCAACTGGCGGTGCTCGAAAAACACGTGCACCGTCTCCCACAGCACGTGGTAGAGGATCTCGATCAGTTCCTGGTGCAGGAAGGGGTCGGCGGTCGCCGCGTCGATGGCATAGGACCCGCGCGGCCCGGGAAGGGCGAATGTCATAGCGTTTCTAGAGCGCGCCGCTTCCAGCGCCTCCCACACTTCCGCGTCGCCCTCGGGCGGCCCGAAGCCCATCACGATATCGTCTGGCCCGACAATGGCAGCCAGCCACGGCCGGAAGAGAATGGAAAGGTCCAGCGCAGGAAGGGCGCGCTTGCCGACGATGACGGGGTGAACAAATTCCACGGAGACATGCTGCGCGTCGGTAGCGTAACAGCCCCGCCCGAACGCCAGCAGGCGCCCGCCGCGAAGAAATCGCTCAGACATTTCCCGGCAGGCTTCCGCCAGCCGCTGGGCCTCTTTTTTGAAGAAGGATTCAAAGAGCTGATTGCGTTCGAGGAGCCGCTGACTCACCTGTTCCGCGACCTGGTATTTCGTCGGCATACGTCACCCGTCGAATTCCGACCCCAGTCTGCTTCATGTTTCCCGCCCGCACAAGCAGCAGTTGCTCCAGCCAGGTGTTGGGTGTGGGCAAGGCTTGCCGGGTGATCGAGGGATCTCAAAACTTCTTGCCTAGCTTCCGCGAGCATGCAGCCCTCATGCCAGGTGGTCCCTCAACTTAACCCCCTCTTTTTCAGGCTGCTAAATCAAGTCTATGCCCGAGCAATACCGAGGCTCAACCGGCATCCGACGTGCTTCCAGAGAGCGTGCCGGCCACAGGCGTCCGTTAGAATTCAGGTCTGCCGGTCAAATTTCACGGCGAACACCACTACACAGTTGGCCGCCGTAGAGAAAACGTGAAGGAGTCTCTTATGTCGTCGATAGCAATGCTGGGCGCCAACGTAATGGAGTCGCTTCTCTCCCAAACCACGCAGAGCCGCTCCCAGAAATTCAAGCAGGATTTCCAGCAATTGGGACAGGACCTGCAATCCGGCAATGTTACCCGCGGCCAAGCCGATCTGACCGCGCTACAGTCGGACATGCCCTCTTTGCAGTCCTCGTCGGCCCAGCCCTCAGCCACATCGTCATCGACACCCAACGGAATCTCCCAAACGTTCAATCAGCTAGCCCAGGATTTGCAATCCGGGAATCTGACCGCCGCCCAATCCGACTATGCGACTTTGCAGCAGGACCTGCAGCAGCAAGCCGCGGGGCACCCGCATCACTTTCACGGCCACCATTCGGGCGGCAGCGGAGCAGCCTCCCAAGCGCAACAGGAACTCGCCCAGCTAGGCCAAGCCCTGCAGTCCGGCAACTTGAGTGCGGCGCAGCAAGCGTACGCCTCATTCCAGACCGACATAACCGGCCTGGGTTCGCTAGGAACAACGGCTTCCTCGACAGGTACCTCAGCCGGAGTCGGCCTGAACACTGCGGCATAGCAAAAGCAGACAAACTGCACGCTGTTGAGTCGCCAGGGCATTTTCAGGGCGTCCCAATCTCCGATTGGCGCTGCTTGCAGTTAGGCCCGTTCAAGGACCCAGTCAGCGGGCGCCCCTCCTTTCACACCAAATCTCTTCACGCTTCCGCCCCCCTTAAGCAAACCGCGTCGCTTCCAACAGCGTTCCCGCTGCTATGTATCCCGAGCAAGAAGCAAACGGTTTCCGTAGCCCAGGCTTTTTAGGGGATATTCCGATGAGTAGAACTGCGTACGCGGGTGGAGGAAAAAACGTTGCGTTATGCTAGCCAGGAAGCTCCCATGCCGGGCGATCGCATCAAGAACAGCACGGGCGGACTTGGAACAGTTACATCAATTACGGGCGGCCTGGGCCCCGCCGCCGAACCTGTGCGCATAAGCGTCAAATGGGACGAAGGCATTATCGAAATCGACTATAACGTGGCGACAAGATTCACACTCGTCTCGAGGGCCTCCAAAAAGCACGGAACGGCCGGTCACTCCTGATTCGAATTCTAAAACAAGCAGAACTCGTGTTGATGACCAGCTCTGAGATCGTCGATCGAAAGAGCCGAACCCTCCCCGCGCCGACAAAATGCAATTGACTTCCTGAGGAATCGGGGGGACATTCCGATTTAGCACACTTTTGGACGCGCGATGAATGCCCTCGTCCATTCTCCCGGAGATTCACCCCTGCCTCCCAAGGCCCGCCGATTCTCGCGCAAGCCGGTTCTGTTTGCATCCGTACAGCTGGGCGAGAGTTGTATGGGGTTTATTTTGAACCTGAGCGAAGGGGGCCTATGCGTGCAGGCCGCCCAGGAAATTCCCGCGGATCGTCCGTTGCGGCTACAGTTTCAGTCCCTGGACTCTCACGGCTGGGTCGCGGCTCACGGAAAAGTGGCATGGAGAAATGAATCAAATACCCTCGCGGGCATCGAGTTTGTGGACCTTTCCGCGGAGGCACGCCACGAAGTGCGGACCTGGCTGTCCTTCGGAAACTCTCTGCAGGCACTCCAGGGAGACTGGGCAGAAGATCGTTCCGGCCCGGAGGGACGCGCCGAGAATGGTAAAAGCCCTCCCGCCCGCGCAGATCAAGAACAGGACGACGAGGAGTTTTCTCTTCCGGATTCGCCCCAGACGCCCGACCCTGATGCCGATCAGGACGCAAAGCACGCGGTACAAGACACCCCGAATCCAGGCAGCCCTGAGCAAACCTTCAACGAATCCGCCGAAGCCACTCCGGAAGTTCGAGACAAACCCCGTATCGCGCCTCTCGCAGTCGCCCTCGGCCTGCTCATTTTAGGAATTTTTGCAGCGGAGCACTTACATTTATTCGATGATTTGAAAACCCTGCTTTCCCGGAAGACGTTAGCGCCAGTTGCGCCAGTCTCCGATTCGCTTCTGTTGAAATCCGCTCCCGGCACACAGGTTCCCATACAGCCCCAAGCGCAATCGGATCAACTAAGACAACCGCAGCAGCCCCCACCACTCTCACCAGCTCACCCCTCTAAAGCAAGCCTCAGCGAAAAAGCAGTGCCGTCTCCCACAGACGGATCGAAATTTGCGCTCCAGGTAGGCGCCATGAAGGAAGAACAAAACGCCACGAATCTTGTGCAATCACTGCAAGCAAAAAATTTCCCAGCCTCCGTGTCCAAGCGACCCGGCGACAGGCTGTACAAGGTAATCGTCGGCCCCTATTCCGACAGCAAGCAACTCCGCGCGGCCCGAGAAGCTCTGGAAAAGCAGGGCATCCAGTCAATCGTCACTCGCCAGAGACCCTGAAATCACACGTGCGGCAATGTAGTCAGCCAATGGCCCCGCAATCGCTTTTCGGATGAGTCTTTTTCCTGAGAAGTCGGCTACCTCTCAAGCCTCTAAAAGCTGCCTGAATCGCCCAAAGACTGGAACTTTTCGCCAATCACCGGGTAAAACTGATGAGAAACGACGATGCAGGATTCTGCATCAGAATTCTTTGAAACTCGGAATGATCGAGCGTTATTCCTCAGAATGATTGCAGGAGAGCCAGAAATGAGCCGATCCGAATACTCCTGGCAAAAACCCCACCGCGATGCGTTGCTTGAATTCGATCTTCCGGAGATCGAAAGGAAGGTGCATGCAGCCGAAGGAGCCATCTTCCTCCGCATACAGCAACTAGGGGACAGCCCAGAAGATGATGCCGAGCGTCGCGCCATTCATGAGGCCCTGAGCGCGCTGCGAGGCGTCCTCACTGAAAAGCTGAGCTATCCCAAGTTTCAAACTGAAATATCAGGGAACAGTCAGCAATCCTAGCCTAATAAGTACATTCCTTACCTGAGTGCGCCACGAAACTAGTCCGTCATGATAGAGCCAGCCCATACTCCACTACGATGCTCCTTGATAGCGAAAAGAGAACGCCGAAAACGGTGCTCATAGCAGACGATAACCCCATCATTCGGCAAATGTTAAGCGACAAATTTCGCCTACATGGTTTTTTGTTATGCGATGAAGCGGAAGACGGTCGCCAAGCCATCAAGGTAGCCAAGGAATGCAAACCCGACCTCGTCGTGCTTGACCTATCCATGCCAGTCATGAACGGGATCGAGGCCGCACCCGCGATACATGCAATCGCTCCCGCAGCTCCTATCATCCTTTTCACGATGTTCGCCGACCAGCTGAAGGGAATGGATCTCTCCTCGAGTGGAATATCCGCGACGTTCTCGAAAAACGATCCCCTCGATAGCCTACTGGAAAAGGCCCAACAGCTGATGGCGCGCAGCCTCCCCTCAGCCTCGCAATCCGCGAAAGGCTCCGCGTAAAGAATATTTCCTGAGAACAGGGTAGTTTATCTGGAAGAATGGTAGGCCCGTGCGGGCTCGAACCGCAGACCTCCACCGTGTCAAGGTGGCGCTCTAGCCAACTGAGCTACGGGCCTAGAATCGCGGCGTGCCGGGGGTTAGCTCAGGAATGCCAGCGCGTCAGAAACCTCGCAAACGAAGTTACGTGCTGGAAGTGGGACTGAGTTTAAATCCCGTGCAAACGACGCAGACGCAATTCTAGCATGACCACGAAAAAGGTGAGTGCTAATTGGCCATGGTTTGCTGCGGCGTTGTGCGTCGATGTTCCGGTTATCGAGATCCGGTGTTCAGGGTCTCCGCGGCGGGGACGGCGGGAAGTTCGGCCGGCATGTCTTGAGTCAAAACACTTTCCGCGGAAAGGCTCTCAGCGGACACGTTTTCTGGTAGGTCGGGCGATGGCGAAAGTTCCACGCGGTTGCGGCCCAGTTTTTTTGCGCGATAAAGCGCTTCGTCGGCGAGCCTCAAAAGCGACTCCAGATCGCGCGGATTTTCGTCGCTGCATACTGCGACGCCAAAACTTGCGGTGATTCGAATCTCACCCTGGTCGAACGGGACTGGCAGCGCGGCAATTTCCGCGCGCATGCGCTCGGCGAGCCCGAGCGTGCCCACGGCGTCGGATGCCGGAACTACGATCAGAAACTCCTCTCCGCCGTAGCGTCCCACGATGATCGTATATGCGAACACTCTCCGTCATGCGCCGGGACGCCTCCTTGAGTACGGCATCACCGCCCGAATGGCCGCAGGTATCGTTCACCTGCTTGAAGTGATCAATATCTGCCATGATGATGCCGAAGGAGCCGCCTTCACGTGATCGCCGCGAATGCTCGCGTCCGGCCTCTTCGAGGATCACCCCGCGATTGGCGATCCCGGTGAGCGCGTCGTGCGTGGCGCGAAAGCGCAATTCCTCACGCGTTTCGATCAGGCTGCGCTGCAAATCAAGGATGCGCTGCCCGACGTGCAGGCGCGCCCGCAGTTCCTGCGCGTCGAACGGCTTGGTTAGATAGTCGTCGGCGCCCAGATTCAAGTCCTCGAAGCAAATCTTCTTTCTGCGTTTTCCCCGTCAGAAGAAGCACATAGATGTAGGGCCGGCCCTTGATCTCCCGCACCCTTCGGCATACCTCGGGACCTTCCATGCCCGGCATCATCCAATCGAGCACCGCCAGCGGAGGGGCGCCGTCTCTTTCCAGAATGCGCAAAGCCTCCAGACCATCCGCGGCGGATACGACTTGGTAGCCCCACTTGCGAAGGAACGCCTGGAGCATGTGCCGGGAAACGGCGTCATCCTCGGCAATCAGAATGGGAACCCTGGATTCGGATGCGTCACTCATATGCAGTTTTTCAAACGGCTGCTGCGCCTGGGAAGACATCGCCTCACTTGATGCGCTTGGAAGAGAGCGCCTCCAATTCGGGCATCAGCCGCCCGATTTCCTCTTCGAGCATGCGGAAATGTTCGGGCGCATTTGCTAGATGCCGCGATCGCGCGCGTTGCTCGAGCAAAAGGGCCGCCGCGGCTGCGCCGTTTGCGCCGATATTAGAGGACGAACCCTTCATGGTATGCGCGTGACGCTCCAGCAGTGGGGCGTCCTTCGCCTCAAGCGCGTCGCGGATTTCCTGCATCGCTTTCGGGCATTCTTCCGCGAACAACTGGGCGAGTTCCTCCAGCAGCTCTCGGTCTCCTTCCACGCGTTCGAGTGCAGCGGTGATATCCCATGCTGGCGAACCAGCAGATACTGTTTTCAGTGAGGCTGCGCCTGCGGCGTCAGACGAGAACGCTACCTCCCGCCCGATAGCACGCGCCGAATCGCCAGGCTGACCTCTCACCGTCGAATTGTCATCGGCTTCGGCTTTCGCAGACATTTTCCAGCCTCCCTTTTTCGCGACAGTCCATCAAGCCAAACCATCGGCGGGGCTACATCAGCGCATTGCGACTTTTTTCGATTCCGCGCAGTCGTTCCTGAACCTTCCATTACCTGTGTTCAGAAGCGGTTCCGCAAGGCCGTCGGCAGGCGATCCGCTGCCGCAAACGTGCTCACGAGAGGGATCGCGCGGCCATCAATGGAGGCGGCAACCGCCGTGGCGCCCGGCAATTCCGGCTTTCCCCACGAGCCCTCCTTCCGCGTCTTTTGCAAACACGAGTGCGCCCGAATTCACAATCGATGGAAACCACATCGCCCAAGCAGACCTGCTCGGTCGCCAGCAGGCTGGCGAGCGGATAAACCAGGTGCCGCTCGATCGCGCGCTTCAGGTGACGCGCGCCGTACTTCAGGTCTGTTCCTTCGCGCAGCAGGAAATCCTTGGCCGGTTGCGTCACGCGAAAAAGGAAGTGTCCCTTGGCGGTTTCCAGCACGCGCTGCTGGACCATCCCGAGCTCAATTTCCAGAATCTGTTCGAGCTGCTCGGAGCGCAGCGGATGGAAGACAATCGTCTTATCGATTCGGTTCATGAACTCCGGCGCGAATTTGCGCTTGGCCGCTTCGGTCGCCGATTTCTCGACCTTTTCGTCCAGGCGCGGCCGCAAATCGGCGGGAACCGTGGGCGCAAATCCCATCCCGCCCGCCATGAGTTCGGTGATCTCGCCTCCGCCCAGGTTCGAGGTCATGAAGATCATCGTCTGCGACAAATCCACGCGGCGGTTGTCGCCGAGCGTGAGCGTAGCCTTATCGAGGATTCCCAGCAGCAACTGCCACAGGGCGTCCGACGCCTTTTCGATTTCGTCAAACAGCAGGAAGCTGATCTTCAGCTTCTCGGTGTGGATATTGCGCGAGCGCCTCCTGCGTGATCAGCGGATGCGTTTCGCGGTGCCCGAGATATCCCGGAGGCGAGCCAATCAGCTTGGCGATCTCGTGCGAGTGCTGGAACTCGGCGCAATCCACCTTGATCACCGCTCGCGGATCGGCGAACAGCACTTCAGCCGTCGCTTCGACCACGCGCGTCTTACCCGCCCCGGTTGGCCCGAGGAACAGCAAGTTCCCCACCGGACGGCCTGGCGAGTTGAGCCCGGCCCGAAACACTTGATACAGGTCCACAACCGCCTGCACCGCTTCGTCCTGTCCGACAATTTTCCGGCGCAGTCCACCCTCGAAGTCTCGCGATTCCACGCTTCGGCGTGCGGGATCCAACTGTCTTCGGGTTGCCCCTATCATGCGATTCCTCCTGCCGGACTTATCGGCAAAGATGGCAGCCCTCATTGATGTGAGCCCTGCCCCGCTAACAGGCAGGCCAGTAGCCAGCGGAGTCTCAGCCGACTGAGCCAAAATGATTATTTTCAGCAGGTAAGCAGGGAATCGTTTGGAGCGCCGATTGCTATTATTGGCGTCGGTGTTCCATTTCGGGACACAGTCCCTTTATGAAACTGCAATTGTTTCGGAAAGATTACATGTTACGGAGAATCCGCCGCTTGCTTCTGACCCGTCATTTCCCGTATGGTTTGACCGGAACTACCCTAAAGACAAGAGAGAGACGATGAGACGCGTGCTTGTAATCGAGGACGACAAGGACATTGTCGAGCTGGTGCGTTACAACCTGGAAAAAGACGGCTACCAGGTTGGATCAAGCGTAGACGGCCCCGCCGGGCTTTCGCAAATCCGGAAATCGCCTCCCGATCTTCTGATCCTCGATCTCATGCTGCCGAAGCTATCCGGTCTGGATATCTGCAAAGAAGTGCGTCGCGACGTCAGCCTGAACCGCCTGCCGATCTTGATTCTAACGGCGAAGGGAGAGGAGGCGGACCGGGTGGTGGGTCTCGAGCTTGGCGCCGACGACTACGTAACAAAGCCGTTCAGCCCGCGAGAACTTGTCGCCCGCGTGAAAGCGCTTTTGCGGCGGGCCGATCCCGGCGCTCCTTCGGACAAGCCGATCGAAATCGGCCCTCTGCGAATCGATCCGGCAGCTTATCGAGTGACCCGCGCCGGAAAGCCCGTGCCCATGAGCACCCTCGAGTTTCGCCTGCTTTATTTTCTTGCGGCGCGCCCTAATCGGGTGTTCACGCGGGATCAACTGCTCGATGGGGTCTGGGGGACCGAGAGATTCGTGACGCCGCGCAGCGTGGACGTTTACGTGCGCCGGCTGCGCGAGAAGGTCGAAACCGATCCGCAACATCCCGTTTACATGAAGACCATCCGCGGCGCCGGCTATCTGTTCGAGACCCGTGCGAGCTAGGCTCTTCTGGAACCTCGGGCTGACATATCTCGCCCTTATCCTAGCGGTTTTTCTGGCAATAAACTTTTATGCATCGCGCGCGGTAAGCCAGGAATATGTGCGCGCGACCTTGAGTCAGCTAGCGTCGTTATCGCATGTTGCGGCCGCCCGGCCTCCGCATTTTGATGATTCCCAAGAACTCCATTCCTGGACGCGTTGGCTCGCAGAAAGCGGCGCCAGCGTCACGGTAATAGATGCGGGGGGCCGCGTGCTTTCCGAATCCGCGGGAATTTCGAGTCGTGCCCGGCTGAAAATCTGTCCGGCGATCCGGAGATCAAGCAGGCTTTTTCGATCGGGCGAAGGGGAATCGGTCCGGCGCAGCACGGCTCGTCACCGAGATATTGCCTTTCGGGCAGATCGGTATCAACTGCCGGCCGGAACTGCTGTGGTGGTTCGGTTAGCGTTTCCTCTGGCGCGAAGTGGGAATGTCTGCTGGCGGATCTCAGAAGGATTGCTCGAAGCCACATCGTGATTCTTGCGGCGGGAGCCATCGCTCTGTTTTTTCTTTTTCCGGTCTTTCGCGGAACGAGTCGAACGGCTGAAAGGTTTCTCTCTGCGGCTGGCCCAAGGCGATTTCCGGGCCTTGCCGACCGAACGACCCGAATGACGAGTTAGGCGACCTCACCCACGCGCTCAATGAAACCGCCGCCTGGATGGATCGCACCATCCGCTCGCTCAGCGGCGAGCGAAACCGTTCGAGTGCGATTCTGCGAAGCATGGTGGAGGGCGTAGGGGTGATTGACTCGCAGGAGAGGCTTGTTTTCTCCAACCGCGCGTTCTCTGAAATCCTGCATCTCGACTCCACGGTCGAGAGGGACGCCCGCTGATCGAAGTGATCCGCAACACCGAGTTGCTTGGATTGATTCGACGGCCCTGCGCGGCGAGGAGGGCTGCAAATCGATATCGTGATGGGAATCGTGCAGCAGCGGAGCTTTTCGGTTACCGCCGCTCCTGTGAAAGCGCTGGAAGCAGGTGCCGTAGCGGATCGTGCGCTGCCGGGAAAATCCGGATCCGCGACAACCGTAAAGCCAGCCGCAGAGAAGCCATCCGGGGCCATCGTGGTTCTGCACGATGTGACGGAATTGCGGCGCCTCGAGCGGGTGCGGCAGGACTTTGTGGCCAACGTATCGCACGAATTCAAGACGCCATTGACCGCGATACAAGGGTTCGCCGAAACACTGCTCGCCGGCGCTATCGAAGATCCCCGCAACAACCGCCGTTTTCTCGAAATCATTCGCGATCACGCCATTCGGCTGGCACGCCTGACCGACGATTTGCTGAAGCTGGCGCGGATTGAGGCTGGCAAACTCGAGGTGCAGTTTTCTCCCGTCGGTGTGATCGATCTTGCCGAGCGCTGCGCGGAAACGGCGCTATTGAAGGCGGATCGAAAACAGATCGTGCTGGAGATCGACGTGCCGCCAGGCCTGCCGCCCGTGCGAGGCGATGCCGGGCTGCTCCGGGACGTGCTGCAAAATCTGCTCGACAACGCCATCCAATACACGCCCGCGGGCGGCCGCATTCACGTGAGCGCAGCCGCGAGAGAGCGAGAGGTCGTAGTTACCGTGGCCGATACCGGCATCGGAATTCCCCTCGCCGACCAGGAGCGCATTTTCGAGCGCTTCTATCGCGTGGATGCGGCGCGTTCGCGCGAAGCTGGCGGCACCGGCCTCGGTTTGTCGATCGCCAAGCACATCGTGGAAGTCCACGGGGGCCGCCTGCTGGTGGAGAGCGAAGTCGGCGCAGGCTCGAGGTTTTCCTTCTCCATCCCTCTGGCACATTAAGCCCTCGCTTGTTTCCGAAGATTCACGCCGGCTTCATCCGCTTGCAATCGTGCCCTGTCATTGTGCATAAGCGAAAGTCAGAAGCGCTCGATGTTCGACAGATGGAGGACAAAACCATGGCGGCCACCGAAGACCAGCACGGAAGGAATTTTTCAGAGCGTGCTTGTGAATTATCTGGTTTCCCAGGCGCGGACGGTGGAGGCGTCGGTCAACCGCGCCCTGTGGGCCGTGCTGGAACGAAACGAGCGCCTGGCAGGCGAAGTGTTTCTCACCGAGCCTCGCATCAACGAGATGGAAATTCTGATCGACGAACATGCCGTTCGCCTGCTGCGCCAGGGAAACCTCGCGGATACGGACGTGCGGCTGGTGGTGGCGGCACTCAAAATCAACAACGACCTGGAGCGCATGGGCGATCTCGCAGTGAATCTGAGCGAGCGCGCCATCTCGCTGGCCGGCATGGCCGACGGCGCAGACTCCAGCCGAACTGGAGCCGATGACGACAGCAGTCCGCGCCATGGTCTCGAAGTGCCTGGGCGCGCTGATTTACCAAAACGTCGATCTTGCCGTCCAGGTGCTTGAGAGCGACGACGTGGTGGACCAATACCGCGACCGAGTCTTCGAGGCACTGCTTTCGTGCACGACCGACAATCCCGGCCAGGCGGGGCCGAATCTGCATTTGTGCTGGCGTCGCGGCATCTCGAGCGCATTGCCGACCATGCCACGAACATCGCGGAGGACATCCTGTTCTGGGTTCGGGGACTGGAAGTCCGGCACGGGCGCGGAAGGCAGATGGATTCCATAGCGGCCGAATGCGAAAACCGAGTGCCGGTTCGTAGTCATCGAGTTTTCACACAACACTCATCGTAAGTTCAAGAGGCGCGCATATGGTGCATCTCCAAAGTGGGCGGAACAAGTTCACCGGTGCGTGACGTGCGTTTGTTGGCGTTGAACCAGACAAATTGGCCCCCCGAGCTTGGCTAACATCTTGTAAAGGTAATGTTAACAGGGCCTTAACAGCATTCGGCGGAGGGCTGCGGGAATCGCCGACGAATTCTCCGATTTTGTTGCGCGATGTAACATGGTTGTAACAATTTTGACAAATAATGAGGAGATCTAGACCATGAAAAGACTGTCGCTTATCGCATCGCTTCTCCTGGGCTTCGCGGGCACGGCCTGGCACAAGGCGGAAACGTGCTGCTGAATGCCGCAGGTGCGACGTTCCCCTACCCGATTTACTCCAAGTGGTTTGACGTCTATCACACGGCCCATCCCAACATTCAGATCAATTACCAGTCGATCGGTTCGGGCGGCGGGATTCGCCAGTTGCAGGCGGGAACGGTGGATTTCGGCGCCTCCGACGGCCCGATGACCGACGAACAACTGGCGCAGTCAAAAGTAAAAATTCTGCACTTTCCCGACCGTTCTTGGCGCCGTAGTTCCCACCTACAACGTTCCCGGCGTGACCGGCGATTTGAACTTCACGCCAGAAGGCGCTCGCCGGAATTTACCTGGGACAGATCACCAAGTGGAATGATCCGGAAATCGCCAAGGCGAATCCGGGCGTCAAACTGCCGGGCGACGACATCGTCGTCGTTCACCGCTCCGACGGCAGCGGCACCACTTACATTTTCACCGATTTTCTGTCCAAGGCGAGTCGCCGAGTGGAAGACCAAGGTGGGCGCAGCCACTTCGGTGAACTGGCCCGTGGGCCTCGGCGGCAAAGGCAACGAAGGCGTTTCCGGCTTGGTGAAGCAGACGCCCGGCTCGATCGGCTATATCGAGCTGATTTACGCCGTCCAGAACAAAATCGCCTACGGCAAGGTGCAGAACGCCGCCGGCAAGTTCGTGAAGGCGGATCTCGCGGGCGTGACGGCGGCGGCGGCCGGCGCGGCCAAGGAAATGCCGGACGATTTCCGCGTTTCCATCACGAACGCTCCGGGCGCGGCAGCTTATCCGATTTCGAGCTTCACCTGGCTGCTGATTCCCGCGCAGATCCCGGATGCCGCCAAGCGAAGACGCCATCAAGGATTTCCTGAAATGGATGCTGACCGACAGGCCAGAACTACAACGAGGGATTGTCCTACGCGAAGCTGCCGAAGCCGGTCGTTGCGAAGGAGATGAAGGCAATCGCCTTGATTCAATAATGGCTACAAACGCCACCACGATCGACCGCGCGGCCCCGCCACCGGCGGGGCCGCGCTCTTTTGTTCGCCGCCTGACGCGACGGCGATGAAGTGGCGCACCTCATCACTTTGATTTTCGCAGCCGAGCATCCTGCTGCTCACATCGCTGCTCGTCTACGAGCTGTGGATCAACTCGCAGCTTTCGCGAGCAAAGTTCGGCTGGATTTTCTCTGGACGAGCGTCTGGGATCCTGTTTTCGATAATTTCGGCGCGCTCCCTTTTATTTACGGCACCCTGGTGACGGCTGCGGTCTCGCTTGCGATTGCCGTGCCGCTGGGACTGGCGGCCGCCATTTTCCTGGCGGAGCTCGCCCCGCGCAAGATCAGCGATTCCATCGCCTTCCTCATCGACTTGCTGGCCGCCGTGCCCAGCGTGATTTACGGACTTGCTGGGCATTTTCGTGATCGTGCCGCTGATGCGCACGACGATTGGGCCGATCCTTGAAACCACGCTGGGATTCTCTGCCGCTCTTCAAGGGGCCCAACTACGGCGTCGGTTTTCTGACCGCCGGCATCGTGCTGGCCATCATGATCGTGCCGTTCATTATTTCCGTGTCGCGCGAGGTGCTGCTGACCGTGCCCCGCGAACAGCGCGAAGCGGCCCTGGCTCTGGGCGCGACGCGCTGGGAAGCCACCTGGCAGGTGGTCGTTCCCTGGGCGCGCACCGGCATCATGGGTTCGATTTTTCTGGCGCTGGCGCGCGCGCTCGGCGAGACCATGGCCGTCACGATGGTGATCGGCAACGATCCCAAGATCACCGCCTCGCTGTTTGCCCCGGGCTACACAATCGCCGCCGTCATCGCCAATGAGTTCACCGAAGCCACCGGCAATCTGTATCTGAGCGCGCTGATCGAACTGGGCTTGGTGCTGTTTCTGATGACGTTTATCCTGAACGGCCTCGCCCGCCTCCTGATCGTGGCCACCGAGCGCGGCGGAGGGCATCCGTCATGAGCGACGCTCCGCCTGCTCTGGCGAAAATCGCTGAACGTCGTGATGCTCACGCTCACCGGCGTTGCCGCGCTTCGCCGTGGTTGTCCGTTCTGTTTTTGATCCTCGGCTATCTGGTCTACAACGGCGGCAAGTCCCTGAACTGGGATTTCTTCACGCAATTGCCGAAGCCCGTCGGCGAAGCAGGCGGCGGAATGGCCAACGCCATCGTCGGCAGCCTGAAGCTGCTGTTGCTGGCGGCGGTGATTGGGTTGCCGGTCGGCTTGATGGCCGGCGTCTATCTGGCGGAATTCGGCGGCAAAACGTTCTCCTTCGTCGTCCGCTACACCACGGACCTGCTGAACGGCGTGCCTTCGATCGTGATCGGCATTTTCGCCTATTCGTTGCTCGTGCTGCCGGTGAAGCACTTCTCGGCTCTGGCGGGCGGAGTTGCGCTGGGAGTCATGGTGATTCCCATCACCGTGCGCAGCACCGAAGAATTTCTGCGCGCCGTCCCGGGAGCATGCGCGAAGGCGCCATGGCGCTGGGCGCGAGCAAGTGGCGAACGATCGCGACCGTGATGCTGCCGGCGGCCAGCGGCGGAATCATCACCGGCATGCTGCTGTCGCTGGCCCGCGTGGCCGGCGAAACGGCGCCGCTGCTCTTCACGGCGTTCAGCAATCGCTTCTGGAGCCCGGGATGGGAGCAGCCGATCGCTTCGCTTCCGGTGATGATTTATACGTACGCCATCGCGCCCTACGACGACTGGCATCGCCAGGCCTGGGCCGCTGGCTTGGTGCTGCTTGGCTTTGGTTTTGATCGCAAATCTGGCTGCCGGCTCGTGCTAAGTCGCCGGGGTGCCTACCGGAGTGTCTGACATGGCTTCAGCTGCGCAAGGAAGCGACGCTGGCCGCGAGACTCGCGCCGAAGGTACAGGCGACTGACTCGCCGTCCGACCGCATCCGGCAAAGGAGGCGCGGTGCGCTTTGAGATCTCCAACCTCGATTTCTTCTACGGCCCGAAGCAAGCCGTCTTCGGGTTGAATCTGAAGATTCCCAAGAACCGAGTGACCGCCTGATCGGGCCTTCCGGCTGCGGCAAAGTCGACTTTCCTGCGCACCCTCAATCGCATGAACGAGACCATCCGCAACACGCGCGTCGTCGGGACAGATCCTGCTCGACGGCCAGGACATTCTGCAGATGGACGTCGTGAAGCTCGCCGCCGCGTGGGCATGGTGTTTCAGCGGCCCAATCCGTTCCCGAAATCCATCTACGAAACGTGGCCTACGGCCTGCGGATCAACGGGTATCAAGGGCCGCCTGCGATGAACTGGTGGAGCAGAGCCTGCGACGCGCCGCGCTGTGGGACGAAGTGAAGGACTATCTGCACAAATCGGCGTTCGCGCTTTCCGGCGGCCAGCAGCAGCGGCTGTGCATCGCCCGCGCGCTGGCCGTCGATCCGGAAGTGCTGCTGCTCGATGAGCCTTGCTCGGCGCTCGATCCCGTCACGACCGCCAAGATCGAAGAGTTGATGTTCCAACTCAAAGACAGCTGCACGATGGTGATCGTCACCCACAACATGCAGCAGGCCGCGCGCGCCAGCGACTTTACGGCTTTCATGCTCGACGGGAAACTGATCGAGCACAATGAAACATCGAAGCTGTTCACCACGCCGACGGATCCCCGCACCGAGGCCTACATCACCGGCCGCTTCGGATGAGATGCGATGTTGGTGGTGCGATAGACCGTGCTGACGAGTCGCTAGAGCCAGGTTCGGCAACCGGAGCGGCGAGGAACCATGGAACGCCATTTCGAACGCGATCTGGAAGAACTGAAGCAGCGGCTGCTGTGGATGGGCAGCCTCGCCGAGCGCGCCGTCCATCAGGCGGTTCACGCCGTGCTGGATGCCGACGAGCAGCTGGCCGAAGCCGTGCTGAACGAAGAAGACGCCATCAACGAGATGCAGATCGAGATCGACGAGCGCATCCAGCGACTGCTGGCCCTGCAGGCTCCGATGGCCGCCGACCTGCGCTTCCTGCTGGCGGTCTCCCGCATCAACGGCGACCTCGAACGCATCGGCGACCAGGCCGTGAACATCGCGCAGTCCGCCATGCGCGTCCTGCGCCATCCGCAGGTGAAGCCGTACGTGGATCTTCCCCGCATGAGCGAACTCGCCGAAGGCATGGTGCGCGACAGCCTGAACGCGCTGGTGCGCGGGGATCAGGACTCGCACAGAGCGTGCTGCAGCGCGACGACCAGGTGGACCGGCTTCGCGACCAGATGTTCCGCGAGCTGCTCACCTACATGATGGAAAATTCGTCGGTGGTGTTTCTCCGCGTTCGAGCTGGTCCTGGTGGCCAAGAATCTCGAGCGCATCGGCGACCACGCCACGAACATCGCCGAAGACGTGATCTACTTCGTCGCAGGCCGCGACGTGCGCCACCCCGCCCTCGACCGCAGGTAGATTCCGCCGCGCCGAAGCGGATCGGATCCGCTACGCGTGCTCCTCGAGCTGTTGTACCTCGCGCTAGACCGCCCGGGCCTAATCCCTATACAGTTTAAGGGGCATTTTTCTGCCGGAGGGACGAACGTGCAGACTGCGACTGTGAAATGGACGGGCGGCGAGGAATTTCTTGCGACGACGCCTTCCGGACACGCAGTGCCGTTCGATGCGGACGGCAAACACAACGCTGCGCCAAACCCGATGGAGATGCTTCTCGCCGCGCTCGGCTCCTGCAGCTCGCGTGGACATGGTTCTCATTCTTGCAAAAAAACGCCAGAAACTCGCTTCCCTGGAAGTGGACGTGTCCGGGGAGCGCGCCACGGAGCCGCCGCGCGTGTGGACAAAGATCGAAATGGTCTACCGTCTTGCGGGTGAGCTGGATGAAAAAGCCGTGCGGGATGCAATCGAGCTGAGCCAGAACAAGTATTGCTCCGTCGCGGCGATGCTCGGAAAAACGGCGAAGATCACCTATCGCTACGAAATCGCGAAACCAGGGAATTGACGCTCGCGCAGTGTTTGCTTGTCACTTCCACGCAGGATTGCATACAATCGTCGGTCTGTTTTGAGCGAACGGAGAAATTCATGGGCAAACGTATTGCCGCGAAAATTACCGGAGTGGCCGGGTACGTTCCACCGCGCGTAGTCACAAATTTCGATCTCGAAAAAATCGTCGCGACAACCGACGAATGGATCCGCTCGCGCACGGGCATCCGGGAGCGGCACTACGCGGGCCCGGGAGTGGGGGCATCGCACCTTGGAACCGAAGCCGCAAAGAAATTACTGGCGGACAAAGGGGGTGCCGGCCGGAAGAAATCGAACTGATCGTCGTTGCGACGGTGACTCCGGACATGCTTTTCCCCTCCACGGCTTGCTTGATTCAGGATCGCCTAGGGGCGCCGCACGCCTGGGGATTCGATCTTTCCGGCGCTTGTTCGGGCTTCATCTACGCACTGACTACGGCCGCGCAGTTCGTGGGCGCGGGAACGCATAAGAAGGCTCTGGCCATCGGCAGCGACGTGATGACTTCCATCCTGGACTTCAAGGACCGCGCCACTTGCGTGCTTTTTGGCGACGGCGCGGGCGCGGTGCTGGTCGAGCCCGCCACGTCCGAGACGGAAGGAATCATCGATTTCGCGAATGATGTGGATGGCTCGGGCGGCTGCAACCTGTACATGCCCGGCCGGCGGCTCGCTGCATCCGGCGTCGCACGAGACGGTCGACAAGGGCATGCACTACGTCCATCAGGAAGGCCAGCAGGTATTCAAGTATGCCGTGCGGCGGATGAGCGAACTTGCCTGCAAATTGCTCGAACGCAACGGGCTAACGAGCCGGGACCTTGCACTGGTGGTGCCTCATCAGGCCAACCTCAGAATCATCCGGGCCATGCAGGAGCGCCTGGGCGTGGATGATTCGAAAGTTCTGGTAAACATCGACCGCTTCGGCAACACAACAGCCGCCACGATTCCTCTGGGACTGATGGACGCGGTGGAACAGAAGCAGATTGCAAAAAGGGGATCTGGTGCTGCTGATCGCCGTCGGCGCCGGATATACCACCGGGCGCGGTTCTGATGCGCTGGGCCTACTAAGTTTCACTTCTAACTATCAGATTTGGGCAATCAATACTCCTGCCTTATGACGATCCGGAAAAATTCTTCGCTGTGCTGAAAATGACCAATTCAATGAACTGAAGCTGCGAACTGGCCAACCAGAGATTGGCCTTCTAAGGATTTGAAGCTTTGCTGAAATTCAGTCTCCGATAACCATTAAGACCGGATTGACGTCCCCGCTCGTGGTTGTGACCAGCACGAATTGAGTCGGTGACACGATGAAGAACGTACCGTTCAACGCCGCCGGAGCAGTAAGAGCGGTGGTCCCGGTGCCCGTGCTTGCATTCAATATGGCATACGTTCCAGTGACCTGTTGCGCGGCCGAATTTGCCGCCGCAGTGCTCTGGTCCTGGGTGCCGCTGATTGCCTGGATTCCGTCCAACGTGAGCACACCGGAAATATCCCGCTCCGCGCTCGTGGGGGGAATGGAGGTTCCCTCTATGAAAGTTCCTCTGATCGTCGACGCGTTGAAAGGACCCGTGGACTGAGGCCCGAGCATTCCGAAGAACGGGTTGTTATTTATCTCCCCGATCGCGAAAGCCTGGTTTTGATTGATCATGTAGAAAACGGGCGCTATCGGAGTGATCAGGTTCGTGGCTACGCGTCCAAAAACGTCGGCGTTCACAAAATTCGCGGTTCCACTGAAATTTCTGACCGAGCCAGCTTGATTTTCGGTGAGCAAGAGAGTGAAGACGTTCTGCCCCGTGGCCGTTATCGAAGCCGCCGCCACATCAGGGAGGTAGCTTGTTCCAGAAAGTATCTGACCCGCCAGGCCTCCGACGCTGGTTGCCGTAAATCCTCCCGCAGGCGAGTTAAACGGATAACCAACCTGCGTCATCAGCCTGCCAACGGTTAAAAATGGCGTATTGGAACTGATCGTATCGGTTTCAATAAGGAAGAATTCCGACGCTGATACTGGGTACGCGCTGAAAGTCATGCTCGGAAGACTCGCCGGGGACACGGTTACAAGGCATCGGCCCGCTTGCGAAGCAGCCTGGAAAGTGCCCGACACGGATTGCTGAACAAAAGGAACAAAACCTGGTGTGTTCGCATCCACTTCGCCATTACCTATGCTTCCCTGCCCCGATTGCATGGCCGGCGGCGTCGCGGTGAATCTCCCAGCCAGCGCGACAGGTCCCGCGGTAAACCCGCCTAAAGCGGCCGAATTGCCGGTGATTCCCGCGGCATACTCGCCATTGATCGTGTTATACGCGCAGGTCGTGAGGCTCTGCTTCTCAATCTCTCCGGAGCCGCGCACGCCACTCGAATCAAATTCAACGAAGCGCCCATGGGCGCCGGTCGTATCGACCGCGAACGCAAAGGTGGGCGCCCCTGACAGGCTGCCAAAGACGAGCGTACCGCGGTCGTCCGTGCCGAGAGTGTAGGTGCCGGTGAATGTCTGATTGATGTCGTGGGTTGCTATCGTGTTCACGTCCTCGAGGCCGGCAAGAATTTTACCCGCGCCGTCAGCCTGAAAGCTCCCGCCGATCACAACCGCGCCCGCTGAATTGAATCCGCTAAATCGGAAGGCATAGTTGCCGCTCAGGAGGGCCACTCCAGCGGAACCCGAGATTGTAAGGCTAAAATTTGCAGTGAGGGATGCTGCTGGCGATTCGCTGTCGGTCACCGTCACGCCGAATGTATCCGTGCCTTGGATGGTTGGCGTGCCCGAAAGAAGGCCAGTTGAGCTCAATGCAAGCCCTGCCGGCAGCGTGGAACCGGACGCAACCGACCACTGATAGGGCGCTGTGCCCCCGCTAGCCGCAAATGGAAGGCTATACGCCGTGTTGATGCTAGCCGCAGGCAGCGGCGAGGTGTTGGTGATTGCGAGATTGCTCACTTTGATCGATAGAGATGGAGAGGCGGCCGAGGCGCCGGAGGAATCCGTCACTTTAAGGGTAAAAGTGAATGTTCCCTGGGCGGTGGGGGTTCCGGAAATCGACACGGAATTGGATGCGCTCGCTGCCAGCGACAGCCCGCCTGGAAGCGTACCGGACGCAACCGACCAACTGAATGTCCCTGAGCCGCCGGTGGCATCCACGGTCGCCGTGTAGGCTGCATTGATGCTGCCGGAAGGCAACGACGTGGTCACCACCGACAAAGGCAGCAAGCTTGCCGGGCTTCCCGAGCAGCCCGCAATCATTGTGGCGGAACATGCGAGAAACCAGATGAGAAAGGGAAAGGTGATACGCGTGGCCATTTAATTACCCCATTTATTTAACCAATAAAACAGGGCTTCGCACCGGGAATGAGCAGAGGGAATAGCGTATTAAGCAACCAACGAAGTCGCGGGGAGTCGAGGTTAGAATGAGCTGACTTCGGCCGCCAAGGCTCGGTTACGGGCGACTTGCTGCATCAGGACTGCCGCGGCGTAGCGCGCGCAGAGATCCATTTCGCTCTTGGCCCAATCCGCCGCCACCAAAGGAACGAACGCCCGGAGCAACCAGTGGTATAGCCGAACGGCGAGAAGGCTGGGAGCCGAAGGACAGAGTTTTTGAAAAGCCTCGATATCACCGAATTCCCTTGAATAAGAGGCTTACACGGGCCAGTAGTACCAAGCGGCGCTGACGCGAGCAGAACCAATCCAGCCCTCCAGCGGACTATTCGGAACCTCAGAACCATGACCAACAATACAACGGATAAGAAAGCTGTTATCGCCATATGGCCAACCAGGAACACTTTGGGCGGTCGGGCTGCCGCGGACAATAGTCCAGCGGTACTGTCGCCCTACGCGGGTAGATTCTGCGCCGAGCGCCCGTCAGGCCGTAAGTGTTGCGCAACAGCAAGAGCAATTTCCTTATTCGGTCCCTTCGTTTTCAAGGATAATCAGATCTCTGGCAGAAATACGACTCCATACAAAGAGAGGCCGATATTGCGCGCTGTCATCACGGGCGGAGCGGGATTCCTGGGCTCGCACTTATGCGATTATTTTATCGAAAAGGGGTGGGAAGTTCTTTGTCTCGATAACCTTGTCACAGGTTCCGAATCGAATATCGCCCACCTGCTTTCGAACCCGCGCTTTCGTTTTACGCCGGCACGATGTAACTCACTACATCGCCGTGCCCGGACCGGTAGACGCGGTGCTGCACTTCGCGTCCCCCGCGAGCCCGCCGGATTATCTGAAGATCCCCATCCAGACGATGAAGGTTGGTTCGCTGGGAACACATAACGCGCTCGGGCTGGCGCTTGCGAAAAAGGCGCGATTCTTGATGGCGTCGACTTCGGAGTGCTATGGCGACCCGGACGTGAGCCCGCAGCCGGAGAGCTACTGGGGGCACGTCAACCCCGTCGGCCCGCGCGGCGTGTACGACGAGGCGAAGCGGTTCTCCGAAGCGCTCACGATGGCGTATCACCGCTACCATGGACGTGGACACCCGGATCGTGCGCATCTTCAATACGTACGGCCCGCGCATGCGGCTCAATGACGGGCGCGCGCTGCCGAACTTTCTCTACCAGGCGCTTGTTGGCGAGCCCATTACGGTCTACGGTGACGGCAAGCAAACCAGAAGCTTCTGCTTTGTTTCCGATTTGATCGAGGGAATCTACCGGCTGTTCGAATCCAACGAGCACGAGCCGGTGAACATCGGCAATCCGCAGGAAATCACAATCCTGGAATTTGCCGAACGAGTCCGCAATCTGGTGGGCACGAAGGTCCCGATCATCTTTCATCCACTGCCGCAGGACGATCCGAAACAGCGGTGCCCCGACATCACAAAGGCGCGCCTCCTGCTTCGCTGGGAGCCAAAGTAAATCTGGAAGAAGGCTTGCGCGTCACCTACGAGTACTTCCGGGAGAAGGTAAAGCGGTAGCTGTACAGGCTGAAATCGCCCTGGTTGACGACAACAATCATCCCGCCCTGTGGCGCGTGGTTTGTATCCTTGTTCCAGGCGACCCGATTGTGCCCCGGCATTCAACTTCAGTTGTGATTACCCTACCCTCTAAATCAGGCGAATGCCGTATAGACCTAAACCGGCCAACCCAGCAGAGTGAAACAGGCGCAACCCGAGTCGCGCACAGAAGAGGTGATTTTCCGATGAAGAAGAAGATGTATTTTTCGCTCTTAGTCGTGAGTGTCTTCTTTTTGGGGTCGAACATTGCATTGGCGGATCAGACCAAAACAGAAGTGGTGGAGAGACTGCAAAGCGCCACGAAAGTTCTGCATGAAATCCTTAACACGCCGGATAAAGGCATCCCCGACGAGGTTTTCAAGGGCGCCAAGTGTGTCGCCGTGGTTCCGGGATTGCTCAAGGCTGGCTTTATTTTCGCGGGCAAACACGGTCGCGGAGTGGCGACGTGCCGATTGCCAAATGGAAGCTGGAGCGCGCCGGCATTTTTTGCCATTAGCGGCGGTAGTTGGGGCGCCCAAATCGGGGTCGAATCAGTGGATCTGGTGTTGTTAGTCATGAACAACGAAGGAATGCGGCACCTGTTGGAAGATAAGTTCCAGGTGGGAGGCTCCGCCGCCGCTGCCGCTGGTCCCGTGGGGCGACACGCAGAGGCCGGTGTCGACTGGAAAGTGGAATCGCAGCTTCTCACATACTCTCGCGCGAAAGGTCTGTTCGCGGGGATCGATCTGGGGGGCTCGGTGGTCGAACGCGACCGCGATTCCACCGTGGCTTTTTACGGAAAGGACATCCCGACCCGCGCCATACTCGACGGCAAGGTAGCTACGCCTCCGGAAGCCCGGCCGTTTGTGGCGGAGGTAAGACACGCAAAGCACGTCACGGCCAGCAAGTAGCAAGAGCATCCGGTTCAGGGGCTGCCCTTTGGCGGCCCCTGAAATCGAGTCACAACGTCGAGATTCTACCGCAGCGCATTACCTTTGAGGCCGTACCGGCAGCCCAAACCACGCATTCAGCAAGCCCAAAAGCTCGCGCACAACTGAAAACACATCTCCCGTGTCTCGCCACCAGTGATCGGCATCAAAAGGATCCTGCGGAGCGCCTTGCACAATAAGCGCTTGGCCGCTTCCTGCAATTTTTCGCCAAAGGGTTTTGACGCGGCGCGTATGCTGCGGGGAGGTTACAATGAGAGCGCTGGTGCTGCCCTTCTCGCGCAATTCCCTCGTTATCTCCCTTATTTCTTGCTCCGTGTCGATAGCAGGTTCAGGGAAGATGAAAATAGAGTTTGGGGGGACGCCCGCGCGAATTAGAACCTCCCGGTTGTAAAATTCCTCGCCGAAGTAAGAGATTCCGCTCTTTGCCAGTTCCGAGGCCACGCTTGGAGGGCGGCTGACCCAAATTTCCCGGGCATAGCCTATATGAAAGAGCCGCGCCGCTTCCTCGGCGCGATATGGCATTCCTCCGCTCAGAACTACGAGCACGTCGGCCTGCTGGAGCGGGTCTTCGCGGATTAGCCACTTACCGACGCCGCGAAAGGCAAGAGTTGCGCAGGCGACCGCGGCGATCAGAATTACGGGAACAATGAACCGGAGCGACGACCGGCCCCCCGGTAACGACCCGGCGTCTTTGCCCAGCGATGCTGTTACTCGCAAATTCGGAATTCCATAAACGGAGCGCGCGGGGGCCAGTGACTTCAGACGGTTGCGTCAGACCACGGTCTGCTGGCCCGCGCGACGCATCAACAGCCCACGAAGACCCATCAGAATCAGCCGGGGTTGACTCAGGCAGACACGCCACAATATTTTCCAGGCTTCGTCGCGAGAATAGGCGCTAAGCGACTGTTTTGTAGCATCGTTCAGCAGATCGACAAGGCGGCTGTAGTCGGATTGCTGAAAATCGTGCAGGGTGCGGCGGAGGAGGAGGTGGAGATCGAGTTCCCTGCGCAAAGTACGCAGCTCCCGGCTGGCTCCGCCAGTGAGGATCGCCTGAGCAACACCCAAGGCGCCACGAAAACCCGTGACGATTCCGCCTACGGTAGAAACCTTCACTTGGCCAGCGGCGTCTCCGACCAGGTAAACAGAGCCAGAACCGATCTCGCGTCGGACTGGAATCCATCGCGAATAGACAGGTATGCGCGCACCCTGGAATTCGATCGGATCAAATTTGCGCTTCTCCAGGAACTGTTCCAGGCAACGCCGCGTGCTTGCCCCAGATTCACCGATTACGCCGAGAGCGCCGCGCGTCGTGGATTCGGGAATTAGCCAGTAGAAATAAGGGGTATCCTGGGGCACGAACCAGACGCGCACGGTGTGAGGCGACATGTCCTTGGGAAGCGGCACGATCGCTTGAACGAGTGGCACCGTTTCCAGCGGCGGCCAGCCGGCTGCGCGAGCGACGCGGCTCGTAGCTCCGTCGCTTCCGATAATCGTTCCGGTATGGATCTCCTCGCGGGATCCATCCGCGCATCGCTCCACTTCAAGAACGATTCCTTTTCCGTTCGGCTGCAAGGAATGAAACCGGCGGCCGAGCTCGATAGTTGCGCCCGCTCGCTGCGCTTCATCCGCTAGAGTCTTGATCAGCGCCCGGCGCTCGATAATCAAATCGGGATGTTTC
The DNA here is from genome assembly GCA_963697575.1 of uncultured Acidobacteriota bacterium. Lineage (GTDB taxonomy): Bacteria > Acidobacteriota > Terriglobia > Acidiferrales > UBA7541 > Palsa-295. The sequence goes on from CAVOOP010000034.1 coordinate 81,407, forward strand.
AGATCGATGGAAGCGCTGCGGCCGTCGGTGAAAAGTTCGAAACGCCGAATCTCATTGATGACGCTGCGCTCGGCAGCCGGTCCGAGTAGTCCGCGCATCTTCTGGGTCACAATCAAGGTTCTCGCTTCGGGTTCCAGCTCCTCAATTCGCTCGAAGACGCGAACGGGAACACCCTTGCGGGCCAGTAATAACGAGGCAAACAAACCGGCCGCGGAGCCGCCGACCACTGCAACGCCTCGATTATCAGAGCGGGACAAATCCCTCGAACTGTTTTCCGGCACGCGATCTCGAAACACCATCATCGTCTCGACTGGTCGCCCTCATGAATAGATTTCGGATGCCGGAAACTATTGCAGGATTGCCGCTTGGGCCCGGGCCATTCCCGCGGTAGATAGCGCGAAGAGACCGCCCCCCGTTGCACGAGCCCCGTAAGTATATCGTAGGCGTCCGGTTCCACCAACGAAGCGCGTTACGGTTAGGGCTGCGGATGTGGCCGAGATTTACTGAATTTTCCTGGCGTTCATAAGCTACCGATTCAAGAAGCAGAACGGCAGCCAAGCCGGTTGCGAACGAGAATTCCCGCCATGCAGCAAGCCGAGGAAGCTGAAAGATGCGGAACGAGTAAGGCCAGGGTTCCAAAGAGAATACCCGCGCTGTAGAGCGCCAGGACCCCGCCTCGATGACCCAGGCCGAGATTGGAAAGTCGATGCGCCGTATGATCTTTGCCCGGCGAAGTAAACGGGAGCAATCCGCGGCGTGCGCGAGAGATTGAAACCAGAGATGTGTCAAAGATGGGAACACCCAGAATCAGGATCGGGACTAGCCAGCCGACTGGGAAAGCCGCGCCTTCGGGGCGGACTTTCAGCCCTAGAGTAGCCATCAGAAATCCAAGAAGCATCGCGCCGCCATCGCCCATGAAAATTTTCGCCGGGTTGAAATTCCATCTGCAGGAAGCCCAGAGCGGCGCCCAACACCGCTGCACCCAGCGTACGCACCATGGTCTGGCCGTTCAGAGTTGCGGCCACAGTGAAGAAGGCCGCCGCATACAGCGGCGATTCCCGCACAAAGGCCATCCATGTGATCGAGAATGCTAAATGCCGCGGTGATGCCAACGACCCAGAAAACCGTAAAGCACGACATCGAGAACCACACCCGCCGCTCCGCGAATGAATCGCGAAAACAACTGGGCGCGGATTCCGGAGGCGACAGGATCAGCGCCGCGACCGGCATGCCCACGAAGAGTTTCACCTGGTGATGGAGCAAGCCGCGATCGTCGAGAAATCCCACGGCGGCGACCAGCGTTGCTCCCATCACGATGCCGGCAATTTGCTGGCGCGGAGACATTGTGGAGGGTCAGCAGAATAGCCAGGATGAACCCAAGATAAATGGCAATGCCGCCCATCAGAGGGATGGGCTTGCAGATGAACCTTCCGCGGACCGGGATGGTCGACCATGCCATAATGCAAGCGCGAGGCTTCGAACAGGAACGGTCAGACCCAGCGTCGCCAGCAGCGCGATCCCGAAGGCGAGCGAAGTCCGTGTGGATCAGAGTCATTCGTGCGGATGTCCGCCTAGCGTGCCGTCAGCATTTTCTCGAGTACGCCGCGAACTTCTTCCCGCTGTTTTGCGGCGAAATACCAATCCATCGTCTTCTTGAGGCCTTCGCGGAAAGGAGTCTTCGGCTCCCAGCCGAGAAGCTTTTTCGCGAGGGCATTGTCGGCCACCCGGTTCACGGGCCCGGTGGGCATATCGGGCCGAAGCCGGATTTGCGCTTTATGGCCGGAGATTCCAGCACCATCTGAGCGGCGTCCTTCACGCGGATGCGCTCCATGGTGCCCAGATTGACCGCCGTGCCGTCGTTGATTTTCTCGGCGGCGAGAATCGTGCCGCTCACGATATCGTCCACATAGGTCCAGTTGCGAATCTGCGTGCCGTCGCCCCAAACGTCAAACGGATCCTGGCCGCACAAAGGCGCGCGCGATCATCGCGATCACGGCATGATTTTCCACTCCGCGCGGGCCATACACGGTGAAATACCGGCAAGAGGCGGCTCCCAGGCCGTGCTCCTTGTGATAGGCCTGCAGCGTCAATTCGGCCATCAGTTTTGCCCATCCGTACATGTTGTCGGCGTCGTGCGGGCGCTTTCACCATCTCCTCGCGTCAGATACAATTCCTTGCCCGTGTCGGTCTGCATGTAGTTGGGATAGACGCAGCCGGAGGAGGCGTACACGACTTTCTCAACCCCCGCCTTTACCGCCTCCCAGAAAACCAAGCCATCGAGGAAAAGGTTGGACGCCGGGCCCGCCTGATGAAGATCCACATAGCCGCGCCCGCCGTGATCCGCCGCGAGATGAAAAACCACCTCGATCCCGTTCATCGCCGCGCGCGTGACGCCCGGCTCCCGCAAATCGGCTTCGATAAACGTGACCCGGCCGCGTTTTCAGATGCGCTTCGATGTTGCTGCGCCGGCCGCTCGTCAAATCGTCGACAATCCGGACCTGCGCACCGCGCTCCACCAGCGCATCCACCAGATGCGATCCGATAAAGGATGAACCGCCCGTGACGAGAACTTTCTTATGATTCCAGATGGCTTCCTCCATTTTTTTGCCGGCCATTTTCACTCGGCTGCGTCTTCCATGATGTCCGACAAAACGTTCCAAGCTCGTTCACTCTAGCATAACGATCGGCCACCTCCGTCGCCCGTAGCGCCATGGTCGCGAGCCTCGCAGGATCGCCTCGAAGCTTGCGAATCGCTTGCGCCACGGCCAAGCGGATCGTCGGGATCGGCTGCCAAACCGCAACCCGATTCGACGACGATGCGCGCCGCATCGCTTCTCGCGGGCGCTACGGCGAGCACGGGGCGTCCGGCGGCTAAGGTCGAATAGAGCTTGCTCGGCACAACAACGCCTTCGAGTCCACGGCGTACCGTGATCACGTGCAAATCGCCTGCCATCATGACGTGCGGCACCTGCTCGGCTGGCCGAAACGGCAAAAAGCGGATGTTCGGTATTCCATTCGCAGCTGCGCTTATCGAGTCGCGGTTTGCCCCGTCTCCTACAAACACGAGGCCGGTATCTTCGTTGCGAAGAATCCGGGCAGCTTTGAGCAACGTGTCCCAAGCTCCGTAAAAGCCCAAATTCCCGGCGTGCAAAACTACGAAAGGAAATCCACAGCGTATTTCGGCCACAACAGGATCCTGCTGGCCCGGCATGGCGGACTGGAACCGTCGCGCCGTCGCGTACGACCACGACTTTCTCCGGGGCGATCCCCTTTGAGACAATGCGCTCGCGCATGTCGTCACCTAAGACGATTACGCGCGCGGCCTGATTCAGGGCTTGCCGATGCATCTTTTCCCAGCGCTCCACCCATTTGGCGGGCCGCACAATATCGCCGCCGATCGCCATGTCCGGATACAAGTCGCGGATGTTATACACAAAGGGGCGGCAGCGCTACGCGGGCCACGAACGCGCCCGCTATGCCGGCTATCGGAGGGTCCGTCATAGCCAGCACGACGATCCGGCCGCAAAGCCAGCGCCCTGGGAACGGCAAGGGCAAGATAGGACAAATAATTCGAAACGCGGCGGCGCATCGCGATGCCGCGGATAGGCGGTGGAACCTACGCACTCGACGTTGACATTGTTGCGCTTCTCCCGTCGCAGAAAAGAGAAGGGATAAAATTCGTCCGGATCGTAAGAGGGCCGTCCGGCAACCACCGTCACCTCGTGCCTGCGGGCCAGCGTTTCTGCCACTTGCGCGGCCATTTTCGCCGTGGCGGACGTGTCTGGCGGATAGTATTCGTTCAACAGCAGGATGTGCATTTGGGCGCGCCTAAACGTGGTTCTGACAAGAATCTATCCCATCCCTTTTGTAACTTTTTCGCCCAGGCTTCCGGCGGCTGCCACTTCCGGCCTCTTCTCCAAAATCAAATTCCCGATCGCCAGCACATCCATTTGAGTCCGGCGGAAACAATCGAGGGCTTCCTCGGGCCGGCAAACGATGGGCTCGTTGTCATTAAACGATGTGTTGAGCACCACCGGCACACCGGTCATTTCGCCGAACGTACGCAGAAGCTTCCAGTAGAGCGGGTTCGAAGTGCGGCTCACGGTTTGCAAGCGCGCCGTGCCATCCACGTGGGTGGGAGCCGGTATCACCGACCGTTTCTCCGAGACGAACAGTGTAGGCAAAGGTCATGAAGGGCGAGGGGTGCGTCTTCTCGAAAAATTCGCCAGTGGCTTCCTCAATGATCGAAGGAGCAAAGGGACGGAATATCTCGCGGTGCTTGATGCGGCGGTTCAGAACCTCCTTCATTTCCGCGCGCCGCGGGTCGGCAAGGATACTGCGGTTCCCCAGCGCACGCGGTCCCCATTCGGTCGCCCCTTGAAACCAGCCCACAATTTTTCCCGCCGCGATATGCCGCGCGGCAGCGTCGACAAGCCAGTCCTCGTCGAGTGTCTTGATGTCAACGCCATCTTCCGCCGAGCAAAATCGGTCGACGGACTGGCGGATCTCATTCGCGGAGAACGACGGCCCCCAGTACGCATGATCCATTGTGAATTCCCGCGGCTGCCGCAACACCTCGTGGTTGACGGCGAACGCCGCACCGACTGACAAACCCGCGTCGCCCGCCGCCGGCTGAACGAAGACGCGTTCGAAAGGGGTGTGATCGAAAATCTTACCGTTCGCCACACAATTGAATGCAATGCCACCGGCCAGGCAAAGTGATTTCGCCTTTGTATGCTTGTGAAGAACATTCCACTGCGCAATCAGAATTTCTTCCAGGGCTGCTTGCATGCTGGCGGCAATATTGTGATGCCGCTGATTAAGAGGTTCCTCGGTCCTGCGCGCCGAGCCGAGCCGCTTTTCAAGATGCGCGGAAAAAAGACGGCCTTGAACGGGCGTTCGGTCCGAGTCTCGCCAGCTCATTTCGGGCCCCTGGCTCTGGTGAGTGAAATATTCGAGGCCCAAGCGGAAGGAATGCGCACCGTCGCTCCGAACGATTCGGCGGAATTCCTCCAGGAATTCAGGCTTGCCGTAAGCGGCAAGGCCCATGACCTTGTATTCGTCGCCAAATTTCCAGAAGCCCAGATATTGCGTGAGCGCCGTGTAGTACATCCCCAGTGAATGTGGGAAGCGAACATCGCCTAGCGTACGCATTCGGGCGCCCTCGCCGGCAGCCCACATCGCGCTCGCGAAGTCTCCCAGACCGTCTGCGGAAAGCACCGCCGCTCGATCGAATGGCGAAACGAAATAGGCGCTTGCAAGATGGGCCCGGTGGTGCTCGATCCGATGAAACTGTGCCCGGATGCTTTCGTGCGGAACTTCAAAGGCGGCGGCGAGTTCCTGATGGATCCCGGCGAAACGCTTCATCACACGCAGACGATCGAGCGCAAATCGCGGCATCCGCAGCGAGTAGCGGAGCTTGGTGCCCAGTCGCGCACGCGGATCGCGTGGAACCGCAATATGGTCGACTTCGGAGAGCTTGGCGCCCGCCCGGTCGAGGCAGAATTGAATCGCGCGCGCCGGCAAGTCCCGCAGCGTATTTGACGCGATTGAGGCGCTCCTCTTCCACGGCAGCCACCAGCCGGCCATCCACGACCACTGCCGCCGAAGAGTTCGCGTGATACGCGTTGATGCCGAGGATGATCATCTATTCGCCGGTGGACAACCCGCGTTTGCGCTCGACCTTCATTCTACGAAACGTTTGCATCGCTGACCGGTACGTGTTGCTTTACCCATTCATTCAGAACGTAAAGACTCCAAGGGCGCGACCAGGACGTTCGGCCATTCAGGAAGTCATCCCACGCGGCCAGCGCAAATTGCTTATGAAGGTGCGGCTCGAGCACTGGGGACCAATCCGTCAATGCTTCCTTTACGCGCTTCCCAAGCGGACCGCGGAGCCAATTATCCCACGGAAAAGTGAACGTGCGTTTCGGCTGTGCGACCACGTCGTCAGGAAGTACATCCATGAGCGCCTCGATCAGAAGGCCCTTCGGGCGGCCACGCCACCGCTTGCTGGACTCTGGAATAGAAAGCATATATTCGACGAGGGGCAGATCCAGGAAGGGCACCCGGACTTCCACCGAATGGTGCATGCTCATGGCATCCGTATCGCGCAAGAGTGTGCTGACCAGATAGGACCGCGACTCGAGCCACGAAATCTTCGTAAAAGAATCCATCGGCTTCGACTCGTCAACGGCCCCGGACAGCCACTTCCACCAGGGCGAGGCCGGCCAAGCGCTGAACTTTTCGCCCAAAGCTGCGGCGACTCTCTGGGGAGTGAACAGCGTCCGCGTAAAGAAATATTCGCCGGGTAATGATGAAGGATCGAACCACGCAGCCAGGGCTTTTCGGGAAGCGTCGGGGGAAGCGCCGAAAAGAGGGCGATCCGTCGAATGAAGTGGCCGCCCAGGCGCGAATTGGCCGCGGGCAGATACCGGCAATCGCGGCCACTTTTGCGACTATGGACGTGTCGCGGAACGACGTATATCCCCCAAAAAGTTCATCGCTTCCCAAGCCGGAAAGAGCCACCTTCAGGCCCGCCTCACGTGCCGCCCAGGAGACGAAGTAGGTATTTATTCCATCCATGCTGGGTTGGTCGAAAGCGGCAATCGCCTCATCGAGGCGCCGGAGCATCTCCGGCCCGGTGAGGGTGAGTTCGCTGTGATTCGTGTGCAGCCGGGCGGCGGTCCGGCGCGCCTGCTCTGATTCGCTGAACTCCATATCCGGAAACGCTACCGTGAGGGTGTGAAGATCGGCCTGGTGGCCGCTCGCTAGAGTAGCTACGGCCGTCGAATCCAAGCCGCTGCTTAGGAAAACGCCGATGGGCACATCTGCAATGAAGTGGCATCTCACAGAATTTTCCAAGAGCGTGCGGACCCGCTCGGCCGGCAAAGATGTCTGTTCCGGGCTACTCATTTCGCTCCGTTCGCGAAACAGTCCACTCGCATTCCAGTAGGATTTTGTCTCGGGATTGGCCACTGGTCTAGTCGCAGAAATACTCATGAAATGACCTGGAGGGAGGGAAAATACGCCCTCTACTAGGGTCACCGGCTCGCTCACAGACCCAAAAAGCAGGTAGGAACGGAGCGCGTCCGTCGATAGGCGAGCGGGTACCACCTGGCTGGCCAGAAGAGCGCGCACCTCTGAGGCGAAAAAGAGAGCCCCGTCCACGGTCGTGTAATAGAGCGGCTTGATTCCGAGAGGATCTCTGGCGAGGAAAACCCGGGTCGCGGCGCCGTTCGAACCCTGCGGCATCTCGATAGCCGCAAATGCAAACATGCCCCGAAATCGCTTTACACAATCCTCGCCCCAAGCCTCGTAGGCATGGACGACGACTTCCGTATCCGAGTGAGAGCGAAAGATGTGGCCGGCGCGCTCAAGATCCTCACGGAGCTCGCGAAAGTTGTAGATCTCGCCGTTATAGACCACTGCCAGCGTGCAGTCCTCGTTCCAGGCAGGCTGGCTTCCCCCACGAAGATCGATGATGTTAAGGCGCCGCATACCAACAGACGCTGAAGAAGTGAGAAGAAGACCCTCTTCGTCCGGGCCGCGGCGCGCCATGGCAGCCATCATCCGGCGCACGATCACTTCAGCGCCTTCTTCCGATCTGGATGCCACGACGCCGCAGATTCCACACATTAGTTAATCTTCTTGAAAACGTGAGACAGAGTTGCTTTACCAGGCCGCTACCCGGAGTATAACCCACGCCCTTTGAGCCGCCGGCGGCGATCAAATACAGGCAGCGTGGTGTCACTCCGTACGGTTAAGTAACGTCTTGGTTACCTCAGCCATCGAGTGAGGCGCCACCAACCGCACCCTGATAATGAGTTTCCATTTGCGCCGTGAGCGCACTCCAATTCAGTTGATTGGACACACTACGGCATCCCTCTTTGAAAGTTGCGCGCAGACCCTCATCTTGAACCATTCTTTTCAGGGCTGCGATCAACGCTTCCAGGCCAACCGGTATTACCAAGCCCGCTCGCCCCTCGATGAGCGACGAAATGCCACAAGCGTCGCTAACGATCACGGGAACCCCGCATGCAATTGCCTCGGCGGCCACGTTCGCAAAATTCTCGTAGCGAGACGGGAGGACGAACAGGTCGGCATCCCGCAGCGCCGCTTTCTTTTCTTCGTCATACAGCGGGCCGCAGAAAGTAATCCGGCCGGCCGCCGCCGATTTTCTTGCGCGCCCTTCCAGGAAGGCACGATAGCCCTTTTCGCCCTCTGGGCCGGCAATCACGAGCCGGCCAGTCGAAGTACAAGCCTTTGCAAACGCATCGATGAGCAGTTCAGCGCCCTTTCGCGGAATCAGCCGACTGAGAAAGAGGATGAGTGGCTCATCATTCGATACGCCCCACTTCCGTCGAAATGCGCCGGGCTCCGGCATTTCCGAAAATGCCTCGACGTCTACCCCGTTGTAGCGCATAACGATTCTCGCCGGGGAAAAGCCGGCGCATAAGAACTCCTGCTGTTCCAGTTCGGAAGTGGTGACTATTCTTGCCGCATCCTTCAAGAGATCTTTTCCGAGCACTTGATGCCACAGGGCTTTCAGCCGGAGGCTTCTGTCGATGGGCCGGTACATCCCCATGGGCTCAACTAAGTAAGGAATTCGCTCGCGACGACAAAAATAAGAAACGGCGGGAGACAATAAATCGTACAGCCCGTAACAGTGGACGATATCGAAGGGCGGTACGTTCAGTTTGCGGAAGCTCAATATGGCAGGATTTAGCGTAAGTGCGCGATAGTGAGCCCTGGTAGGGAGGTAGATAACCTCGCTTCCGTCCAGCTCCAAGCGCCATCCACACTCGTGCTTTTGAAGTTGCGCTTGCAGTTGGGGATGGTGCTTCAGGCCAAGATCAGCTGTCAGTACTGTCACGTTATGCCCTCGCCGGGCAAGACCCGCAGCGAGCGCACGGACTTTAAAAACCGGGCCGCCCTTTTCTTGAAAAGGATAATACGCATGCACGACGTGAAGTATTCTCATGAGTACTTGGAAGCAACGTCGCAAAGGCACTGCTCTAGAGCGAGGCAGAACTTGCTGAATTGATACTCTCGTCGAACAATGGCCGCGCCGCACTCACCCAAATCTCTGCGGAGCGACTCGTCCTGAAGCAGGCGGCCCAAGCCTTGCGCCAGCAACTCAACGTCGTTGGGTGGAATCAACAGTCCGTTGACACCGTCTCGGACGAGGTCCGTCGCCCCCCCGGCGTTTACCCCGACCACCGGCTTGGCAAAGGCCATCGCTTCGAGAAATACCAGGCCAAAGCCCTCCCCGGTGCTTGGAAGGGCAAACACATCGGAGTTGGCGTAACACGCGGCCACTTCTTCCTGAGAAAGCGTCTCCAAGAAATGAACGCGGCATTTCACTTGCTGTTCGGCCGCTATTTCCCTGAGTCGCGGAACGTCATCGCCGCTTCCGACCGCGACCAACTGCAAGTCTGGAATGGTGTGGCGCAAGCGGCCGGCCGCCTGTATCAAAGAGTCGATGCCCTTGTACCGGTGGGCGGCAGCCCACCTGCCGACCGTCAGGATAATTTTGCCCTTCGGAAAATTAGCGGGCAGCGGGAGTTCCGACGGATTCTGGCAAAGGTCAAGGAGCGCAGGGTTCAAAGGCCACGGCAGCCTCCTGATCTTGGACTTCGCTATGTTTTGCTTGTCGGCAATTTCCCGCGCCGTGTAATTGCTCGGAGCGAGCACCATGCTCGCTTTTTGAAGGGCGGAATACCTCCGCGGCGAAAGTGGGTTCCACACCTCGATACCGTGCGACATCACGATCGTTCGAAATACTGAATTCACTCTCTGCATGTAGCAAGCGGGAACGGCCAGATGCGGGTGAGCCGCCACGATAATCGCTGTACCTCTCCGCGAGGTGCGCAAGGCCTTTCCGGTTGCGGAGAGAACGTATCCGGGTTTGTCTCGTCCAAATCCGCAGAATTTTATTTCAGCATCGCCACACGGGAGGGCGTGTTCGCCGGCGGAATCATTTAGGCTGAGAATCTCAAGCGACCAGCCTCCGGCGGTTGCAATTTCCTTCAGAGCAGCCGCCGTCAGGCGTCCGGCTTCCTGGACTCCGCCGACGCCGAGCAAGTCTGTGAAAAGTCCTACGAGTTTCCGATCATGCTTCACGCGCTCCGGCATGGTCATCCCAGGAATGCTGCGAACAGGCGGCGATGGATTGGAACCCGGTTCATGTTGTTGGGCCCTGGGCGAACTTGTGTTCCATGGCGTGTTCTTTACGTTGAAGGATCGCCTGGCAGATCACGCTTAACTGGCGGCCACTCGCTTCCCAGTTGTACTTCTGAGCGGTTCGCGCGGCGTTCTCGGAAAGTTTCGAGCGAAATCCAGCATCTCTATGAAGCCGATCGAGCATTGACGCAAGCTCGCTCGCGTCCGTTGGATTCTGAATGATCAGCCCATCCACTCCGTCCGTAACAATTTCCGATACTCCCGCTTTGGCTGAAACGATCACCGGGAGGCCGCAGGCCATCGCCTCTGCCGGTGGAAGCGCAAACGTATCCTCCCGTGACGGGGCGACGCACACATCCGCGGCGGCGTAATAGAATTCGACATCCGCGCGAGGCGGCAGAAGGTGCACCCGATCGTTCAGACCCATGGTTGAAACCAAGTCGCGCAGAACCGCCGAGTCTTCGCGGCTGACAATAAGCAGTCGAAGCCTTTGATCGGAAAGCACCGCTAGCGCTTCGAGCAACACGGGAACGCCTTTATTCCGCCAGTCGTTCCCAATTAAAACCGCGGCAAAAGAATCTTCTGGAAGTCCGATCTCCCGCCTTGCCTCCCTACGCATGCTCAGCCGCTGCTGTGGTGCAAATCGTTTATGGTCCAGTCCGGGATAGAGGACGGGGCTATCGTCCTTTCTTGAATAAAAACGCGCCAGTGCCTGAGAGGTCTTTCGTGCCACCAGAATCAAGGTGATATCACTGCGTGTGTAAATGCGGCGCTCCAGGAACATGATCAGCCCGTAGTACAGCTTCCGATGGAGCAGCCGAGGCCAGTGACGAAGACGGTGTCGCGCGAAACGGTCGGCTTCTCTGTTTTGCTGCGAGTATTCCGCGAAAATGATATGCACGGATATCGCATCTGCGTCAAAACAGTTGATCCCCGGACTGAACGTAAGATCGTACGGAAGGTCGCGAAAATGCCGGTCGAAGGCCCGCCACAAGTGATTTGCCGCGAACCACCAGATGTAATTCAGGAGATGCGGACCAGATAATTTGGGAATGCGATGCCAGGAGGTTTCTCGCAAATCCACGTCGCGCACATCCTGGCTGTAGATGTGAATTTCAAAGGCTTCCGCCAGGAACGCTATCCATTCCACGACATGCCGTTCTGTACCGTGGCTATTATCCAGAAATGGAGTAACGACCGCCAGCCGCGGCTTACGCTTTTCAGGACTCACGCCAACCTCAATTTTCCGTACGACGCATTACGACCGCGGCCCTTCGACCGCTTGAACGTCGTTTATCCAAAACTATCCGGCGGTAGCTTCCTTAAAGACGCAGAGATGGTTCGCAACCGTGCGTTCCAGACTGTAGGCATCGCGCGCGCGTTCCTGCGCCTTTCTTCGCAAACCACTTACGAGATTTGGCTCCGCCAACGCGCGACACATGCAGGCAGCCAAAGCCTCTGCATCGCCTGGGGAAAACTTGAGCCCGACACCGTCTACTATCTCACCCAACCCGCCGAGATCAGACGCAATCACCAGGTGTCCGTGCATTAACTGTTCATAGGCAACCAGCGGCGCCACATCTTCCCAAATCGAAGGCATGATCACCGCTACCGCGTCGCGCAGCAAGTTCGGAATGTTGTCAACGGAAGTCGAACCAAGAAATTCAACCTGGGCGCTCAATCCAAGGTCGCGGGCAAGCGATTCCAGCCGTCCGCGCTCTGTTCCATCCCCAACGATTTTCAGGCGAAAGGACATTCCCCTTTTCCCAAGGAGCGAGCAAGCTCTCAGCAAGACAGGGAGACCCTTTTCAGCAACCAGCCGCCCTACATACGCAAAATATGGGGTACCTGCGTTCTCCGAATGAAAGGAAGAGGCCGGCTTCGTAGGGTACTCTGGCACACCATGGGGGACAAACCGCGTCCTCGGCAAGTCCACACGCCTGCCGACGTGCTCGGTAGGTGCGATATTGACGGCGACCCTCCGAGCTAGCCACCGGCGCGGAAAGGTTAGAAGGAGAGTCCGAAAGCTTTTAGGCCAGCCCATTGTGTCAGCGTTGCATTGCAGACACTTCCCGTATCGCCGCGCCAGGTAGTGGCCCGGGCAGACACTCTTGTCGGGTTCAAATAGAAAAAGCCCATTCGGGCAGGCTGCCTGATACCCGTCATGTTCGAGCACGACGGGCTTCCTGAGCATCCATCCGAGAGCGAGCGGTACCAGGGCAGGGTTAGAGATGTGGAGCAAGTCCGCGGACCGAATAAGGGACAGCAACTGCCGACTACTTGGTCGACGAACAACCCGAAAAGGCAGTTCGGAGTCGTTCATTTCCCCCGCTGGAGTTTGCGTCACGAGTGTCACGTCAATCTCCTGTCCGGACTGGCTACGGGATAAACTGCGGAGCCCGGTGGCCAGGTCTCGCGTGACGGTTTGCAATCCGCCAACCACAGGAGCCCAGACGTGGGTGTAGATCATGATTTTCAAATCATGTTTCCTTGAACCCCAGCGCGCTGATAAAGTTTTTTGCTATTGCATCCCAGCAAAAATATTCCTGAAAAGCCCTCACGCTTCTGAGGTGCAATTCTTGCCAGTAGTTTCGATCCCCAGAATGCGCCCAAGCGAACAGCTGAGCGCCGCCGTATCTCTGTATGGCACCAGTTCAACTCCGGCCGCGGCAAACGGAGTCCCTTCGGCGGCACCCGCATAGGCAACGATAGGGACGCCGCAAGCGATCCCGGCCAGCGCACTGCTGCGGCGCGGAAAAAGACGCCCGCGAACACACAGCATCGCATCCGATTCCGAAAGGACGCGGCTAACTTCCTCCGCGCTTACAATACCGAGATTCGACACTTTTACGGGAATCGCGCGGAAGGCGTTTTCAATATCCGCGCGTGCTTCGGGCGTGCCTCTGCCTAGGAATACAACCTTCAGCTTGAATCCATTCGACGCCAGAGACGCCACCGCCCGCGAAATATCCTCCAGCTCAAATGCGCGGTATGGCAACTCGCCCACGCAGTAAATCGCTACGGTCTTGGGATCGCCGTTCCGTGAGCCGAGGTGTGCGGGCATCGGCGAAAGCTCCGGCACGCTCGCGCCGATGGGAATCGAGACCGCCTTCGATGCGTTGACCGGCAGCCACTCGATTTTTTCCAGGGGGTCGGCGAAAATCGGCCTTTCTGTCAGATTATAGAGTTGCTGCAGCACCCATCGCTGGCAGGACCTCCGCAGCCGGTCAATCGTGCGCATCCCTTCATACCCGGAGGGTTCATGATAGAGCACCCCGGCGCGGGCCCCGCGGCTGCGGACGATAAGAATAACGGCTACTGCCGCCAGCGGAAATCCACGACGGGACCAGGCGAGCGATGTGAATTGCAGGATCACCCACTGGCCGCGCCAATCGGCCGCGTCCCTCCAAAGTTTCGCCAGGCTGCGCACCCAGCCTCGCTCCTCCCACTCGACGCGGACCTTTTTGACCTCAACGCCGCGCCGCCGCAAAGCCGCCCCGAGAAACGTGCAGTAGTCTTCCACCCCGTCGGTCGGGGTATCTCTCCGGCCCAGCAATACGATCATGCGCTGCACTTAATACCTGAAATCTGCCCGGGGGTTTGCCACGACCTACGGCAAACTCACTTTTTGCTCTTTTTGATCTGCAAAGTCGAACCTTACATCTAGATTCAGCGGGCCCTTGAGGTAATCGAAAATATCGGTGTCCGTTTCCGAGATGATGCTTAGTTCCGGCACCTGCACGTGATCCAACCAGTGGTGGCCATCATGGAATCGCGTGTCCCAAGTGTAGATTCCGGGATGCAGAGGCAGCCGTTCAAACGACAGGCTGAATTCCCAATTCCCTGGCTCGACCCTAAGTTCCGGATACATTCCTGACCACAGAATGGTGTTGTCGTGGGAGCGAAGGATAACAACCATGATTCCCCGACTGACGGCTTCTTTGGCGTAGCCCTGAAAACGAATGACCGACGGACCGCTAACCTGGTCAAGATCGAGCCGATTGGACCGGTTGTGTTCGATATACCAGGAATGAAATGCGAGAAGGCCGGGGGCGCGGTCGACCTCCGCCTTTTCGACGCTCAAAGAAGCGACTTCGTAAGCATTCACGATGTCCTTCGCGGACCCATCTCGCTGCAACCGGCCGCCGTCTATCCAGATGACGCGCCGGCACAACCGGCGGATCTGATTCATCTGATGACTCACAAAGACGATCGTTCGCCCGCTTTCGGAAACCTCCTGCATCTTGCCCAGACACCGTTTCTGGAACTCAATGTCGCCCACGGCCAGAACTTCGTCGACCAAAAGAATCTCCGGCTCGAGATGAGCCGCCACGGCAAACGCCAGGCGCATCTGCATGCCGGTGCTGAAATGCTTCAAAGCCGTGTCCAGAAACCGTTCGACCTCCGAGAACGCGACGATCTCGTCAAATTTCGCGTTGATTTCGCTCTGCTTCATTCCCAGAACCGCGCCGCTTAGGTAGATGTTTTCGCGCCCCGTCAGTTCCGGATGAAAGCCGGTGCCGACTTCAAGAAGGCTTCCGACCCTCCCTCGAATCTCAGCAAATCCAGAGGTCGGGCGGGTAATACGAGAAAGCAGCTTCAGAAGAGTGGTTTTTCCCGATCCGTTGCGTCCGATGAGCCCGACAACTTCGCCCTGGTGGATATCGAACGACACATCGCGCAGCGCCCAAAGGAAATCCCGGCTGCGCGTGCCGCGCCGAAATGGCGCCGTGGCAAGCCGCGTCAGGATATCGCGCAAGGCAAGGTAGCGCTCGCGCTCGCCAATCCGATAGCGCTTGCCCAGCCCTTCGGCGTGTATTACGGCATCGCTCATTTTCGAATCAGGCCATTCCCTGCCAGTTTTCAAACAACATCAGCGACCGTCGTCTCCATGTGCTGAAAATAGGCAAGTCCACCAAAAAGGACGAGAACGACCACGGTCACAGAGACAAGCAGCATCGGCCCCGGCGCGTTGCCATGCCCGGCAAGCGACCAGCGAAAGCCCTCGATCACACCCGCCATCGGATTCAGCCCGTAAAGCCATCGCCATCTCCCAGGTACGAGAGAACTCGGATACGCAACGGGCGACGCAAACATCCAGAACTGAATGAGAAACGGCATCACATAGCGCACATCACGGTAGATCGCATTGAGCGCCGACAGCCATAATCCGACGCCCAGCGCTGTCAGTACGGCGAGCAGCAGAAAAGCCGGAAACCATACGATCGCCGAACCCGGATGAACGCCGTAATAAATCATTAGCGCGAGAAACATCACAAAGGAAATTCCGAAATCAACGAGGCTTGCCAGCACCGCCGCAAGCGGCAACGCCACCCGCGGAAAATAAACTTTCGTAATTACTTTCTGATTCTCGACGATCGCGTTCGTGGCATTCTGCAGGGCGGAAGCAAAATACATCCAGGGCAGCAGGGCGCTGTAATAGAAGATGGGATAAGGCATGCCTTCTGACGGAACATGCGCGAGCCTGCCGAAAAATAAACTGAAAACCAGCATGGTTAGAAATGGCTGTAGAACGGCCCACGCCGCGCCGATCGCCGTCTGTTTATAGCGGATCTTGATGTCACGCCACACCAGGAAGTACAGCAATTCGCGATAAGCCCACAACTCTGAGAAGGGAAATTCCAGCCAGCCGCTCGAAGGGGCGATCCGCAGTACGGAAGCCTTCGAAAGCCCGCTTGCCTGCGCTGAGGCGGAACTCATTGGTTCGCAGCCTGCGGTTGATCAGCCTTCAACTGTTCCACGTCCTGCTCCTCAATGCGATTCATCAATGCACCACGGCGTGTCAGATACCCCTTGACGACAGCTTCCGCCCGGAGCGGAACGACAGCCACTTGGTTGTAGGCGGCCTTGCGCCACGAAATCGGCCCGCGGGCAGGGATTAAATGCGTGCCCCACTGAAACATCAGCCCCAGGTTCCACACGATGAACGTCGCGGTGATCACGGCGGCGAAAGCGCCTGCTTGTCGACCCTGCCAGGCGCGCCCGAAAAATTCAAACAATGCAGCCAGACCCACGACGAATATCGCCGTGAGCGATACAAAAAATCGGCTGCCGAACGACGAAATCCCATCCCAATCCTGGTAGCACCCGATCAAATAAAGATATCCGAGGAATATCCCCGCCGAGCACAGCGCCAACTGCGGATCGTACCTCCGCAGCAGGAAAATGCCGATTACGGCGAGGAGCACAATGGGCGTCCAGCTGAAGATCCCATGATCCGGCGAGAAGCAAACGCGCAGCAGAGCCGGGGAATTCCAGAACCAGCGCTCCGTATAGCCGAAATTCAGGAAGCTTCCATAAATAATTTTCTTTGCGATCAGTGTCGGAGAGAAAGCAAGTAGCGCAGCAGCCGCGAAGGCTGCATAGTTCCCCAATAGCGAAGTAAATCCTTTTTCCCTAGCGACGCCGGACTCGGGAGTGGCCATCAGGTACGCAGATTCCATAAGCGGCAACGCGAGCAGCACCACATTCAAATAATAAACATCCAGCGCCAACCCACCCAGGGCCCCCAGCGCCGCCCACTGCGGCCACGTGCGAGCCTCACGCGTGCGATTCCAGTACCAGAAAAACAGCGCAACCACAAAAGCGGACTGCGCATGTGACCACGAGGGATTCAATACCATGTAAACGGGAAGCGACGTTCCCAACCAGATGCCGAGCGTGGCGAGCAAAGCCCAGCCCTCCGGCACGAACGTTCGCGCCATTCGAAATCCGATCAGGAGCGCCAGGAAGCCATACACCGCCGTCCCGAGCGCCATCGCCGCTAAATACGGAGGAGAGTAGCCGTCTGCGGGTATCTTTCCGCCTGCCCAGTCGCAGAGAAGAACACCCGCGTGGGCAACAATGAGAAAAGGCGCCCATAAAATGGCCGGCCCGATCGAAAAGTGATTATTCAGGTGGCCGGTCGCCGTAAACTCTTCTGGGCGAATGCGATTATTTTCATCCACGCGGCCCATGCGGAAAGCTCGCGTTGGCCCTCAGCCAGTCCTGGGTGAAATCCAGCCGCCGCTCGATCAGCAGCGAGCGCGCGAACGCGTAATAGCCCACACCGTCGCCGCGAACCCAGGGGTTGATCAGGGGCAACGTAAGCGCGAACAATAGACCAAGCAACCTCTCGTACTTCGTGAGAAGCAGGAAGCTCACGATTTCACAGCCGCGGCCGAAGAACGTTTCCGATTCAGCGGCGCCCGGGGCCTGCTTCCTTGCGCAAGATTGCGATCAGCGAAAGCGGCGGCAGCGGAAGTAACGGCTCCAGCATGCGAAACAGCGGCGTCAAAAAGTTGAGCATCCGGATTTGGCCAAGGTCGAAAGTTTTCTTGTGCAAGACGCGGCCATTCAGCCACCATCCCAGAACACCCGCCTTGTTGAACTTCAGCATCTTCTCAACCCGGAATCCCGCCTGGGTTGCCACAGTGGCCAGTCCAGCCTCGGTGTAACGCCGCATGTGCCCCAACGCCGCGTCGAGGGTCCCATAGAGCCTGGGCCCGCAGGGCACCAATATGATTGCTCGTCCTCCTGTCTCCAGGCTTTTCCAGATATTTCGCAGCGCCAGTTCGTCCTCGTCTATATGCTCCACCACGTTCAGGCAAACGACGGTGTCGAAAGACTGGCCCGCGGGAAACGATTCCGGCTCCGTGGCATTCGTGTAAGCGACGCGCATGTACGGGCGAGTGGCACGGAGCGTAACCAGATAATTCAGATAATTCGGGTTGACGTCGGTCGCCCAATAAATCGCGCGAGGCATCAGATGAACGGACATATTCCCGGTACCTGCCCCGATTTCCAGCACGCGATCCCCAAGGAACGGGCGGATCACATCCGCCATCCAGCCCGTGAAACGCGGCGCTCGATTCAGACGTTCGAGGATTTCTCCGCCGGTTTCATCTTCGTTATAGATGCGATCGGATACGGCGTAACGCAGGATCGCTCCGAAGGCGCGCACTCCGTCCTTCCAGTTGATCTTCTTGCCTTCGAGATACGTTCTGCCGGAATAGCTGATCGGCACCTCGAAGATGCGGCTTCCCCGCTTGGCCAGCTTGATGGCGAGTTCAGGTTCGACATCGAACGTCGAGCTCTCCAATGGGATGCTTTTCAGCAGGCTGGTACGGACCATCTTGTAGCAGGTTTCCATGTCCGTGAGGTTCAGATCGCATACGAGATCACAAAGGAACGTCAGCAGTTTGTTTCCCAGCGCGTGCCGGAAGAAGAGTGTCCGCCGGTATCCACCGGACATGAAGCGGGAGCCGAAAACCGCGTCGGCCTCGTCGAACAAAAATATCTCGACCATTTTCGGCAGGTCAGCCGGGTGATACTCAAGATCCCCGTCGTGAATCACCACGAGCTCTGTGTCGGCGTACTGTAGGCCGGTTCGTATGGCCGCGCCTTTCCCGCTGTTCGTTTCATGACGCAACCAGATCCAGGAAAGCTTCGCATCTGGTTGGACCGGATCGAGCGACTTCCGAAATCGCTCGATGGCTGTAGCCGTGCCGTCGGACGAGCCATCATCTACCACGATCACCTTGACCAGATCTAATAGAGGAGATTCCGCAAGCACCCGCAGCCGCGCGAGGCTCGCCTCGATCAGATACTGTTCGTTGTAGACCGGCACGATCACCGAAAGCGTTGTCGCCATCCGCTTGTTTCGCGCGCTGCCGGAATCCGGCCGCGCAGCATCGGCCATGTCTCGCGTGAAGCGAGTTCTCTCGGCACGGCCTGTGGGTGTCGTATTCACAGCAACTCTCCGTTGATACCGGTCGTTGTTATTTTCTACCCCAGCACGGCATTGGGCAATATCGTTTCCCGCCGTGGTGCAATGTCTGAAATCAGGGCGAAAGCGCCGATGCCGGCCAACACGGCTAAGAGCGGATCGATAAACGGCATCCGGAGCCGCGTATTCATCACAAATGGTAAGTGCATTGCCGTTACAAAAAGGACGTAAATCAAGAATAGCCGTGCCAACCGCACATTTCGCGCGTGCAACTGAAACCAGCCGAAAATAGCCATTCCGAGAATTGCCCAATAAACCACGACGCCCAATGCCCTGGCGAAGCGCACGCGAATCGGAAAAGATCCAGTCCACAGCAATTGGTCCGTGCTTAGCCAGAACCCGGATACCTTCTTCATTTCGACTGGAATCAGGCCCCAGCCCAGCGTGCGCCAGACCCTCACCGCGGCCGTCCAACACTGGCGGTCCAATACAGGTTCCTCGGGCAAAGCGCGGCGGCTCAGGTTGTTCGTTTCGACATCGATGGGCGGTACCCATCCCACCTCGGTGCGCAACTTTTCCGCGTCTCCCGGGAGTGCCCGTCCTTGGGGCGTAACGACGCCTTCGAGTGCGTCGAGGCCGCCGTGAGTGGAAAAGAGAGCCGCTCCGTGAAAGACGCTCCAGTTTCGAATGAGCCATGGAGAAACTATCAGGAGCGGCAGGAGGGCCGCTACGGGAACGCCCTGCCACCTCGGCGGACCATCCTTTTTAAAAAACATCAGGCAGAGACCCACCACAGCGAGCAGAGCCACATTGAAGCGGGTGAGCGAACCAAGCCCGGCGGCACATCCAAGGCCTGCGAGCATGGTCCAGCGGGGCCTGGCCGAATACTCCACGAGGAACAGTACAAAAATCGCTACAAATAATGTTGCAGTCGACTCCGTCAAGATCTCGCCGTTCATCTCGACGAGCGTTGGCGAAAAGAGCGCAGCCACCAGCGCAAACTTCCAAGCCATCTTCCCGAAGATCCTTCGCGCCAGCGTCGCACTGAGAAATACCACGGCAAGACCCTCGAGGAATTGCAGCCAGCGGATGGCCCCTGGGGCGTGATCGCCAAATAGTTTCAAGAACGAAGCAAGCATCAGCGGATATGCGGGGGCTCGCAGCGCTGTAGGCATGCCCGCGTAAGCATAGCCCTTGCCCTCCGCGAGATTGTGCGCCAGTAAAACGTATGCCGCGGTATCACCCCCGCCGCCCCACGGAGTTCTCAATGCGTCGCCTGGCAGCGCGGCAACGAGTATCCGTAGAATGACTCCGGCCGTTACAAGACCTGCAAAAATGTAAGGAGGTTGTCTCGCAGGTCCTGCCTGGACGCGAGGAATAAACACTCCTTCTTCTTCATGGGACGCGATCGAGCTGGCTGCGAAGCGGCTCATTCCGATCCGCCGAATTTGCGGACGCGACGCGTAGTTCCTACCCTACTCGCGTAAACGAACGTTTCGTCATTTGCTCGTTTTCCAAAACACCCTGGCGGCAACGTTCTAGAGCGATACTTTGGGCGGTTCGTCGGGCACCACCGGAAATTGCGAGCGCTTGCCGGATTCCTCGCCATATCCATAGCCGTACGCGTAGGGATAGTAGCGGTAGGAGTAGTAATAATCAGGAGCGCTTGCATCCACCGCATTCAGGACCACACCCAGCAGTCGGCACTTTACGTCCGCGAGCAGATTGCGAGTGCGCGTGAACGCCTCTTTGGGCGTTGAGCCGCTGCGCACTACCAGCAGCACCCCGTCGGTGAGCGCAGACAGGATCACAGCGTCGGTGGCAGCCATGATGGGGGGAGTATCGATCACGATGAACTTAAAGCGCCGGCGCAATTCCGCGATTGCTTCGCGCATTCGATGGGAAGAAAGCAGATCGGCGGGACTCGGAGGCACCGGCCCGGTTAGCAAAGCGGAGAGGTTATTGATAGTCGGGTGTGGGGCTATGGATTCTTCGAGACTGGTAACGCCCGCAAGATAGGAGCTAAGGCCGCCAGACTCTTTGCCGCCCGTCAAATTCAAAGCGCGCCGGATACCGGGCTTGCGCAGATCGGAATCCATCAACAGTGTGCGATCGCCGAGTTGTGCCAATGTGACACTCAGGTTTACGGCGGCCGTTGTTTTCCCTTCGCGCGGCAAAGCGCTCGTAACCAGGATCACCTGGGGAGGATGGTCCGCCTGGGAAAGAAGGAGGGAGGTGCGTAGCGCGCGGAACGCCTCGGAAATCTGAGATTTCGGCTGAATATAGGAGAGCATCTCCACTCGTGGCCCGGAGGGAGTCGGGGGAGCCGTTTCTCGGCCAAGGCGCGCCAGCCGGCCGTGACCATTTAGCTCCGGAAGCGACGGCACAACAGCCAGTGACGGCAGCCCGGTGAGCATCTCGATGTCGTCGGGAGACTTGATGGTGTTGTCGAGATACTCACGGAAAATTGCCAGGCCGATTCCGCCGATAATGCCCACTAGAAATCCGAGAACAATGTTCCGGGCCTTCTGCGGCCGAGACGGCGTTGTTGGTGCCAGGGCAGGGTCAACAACGCGGATATTGCTCGATCTCAATCCAGCCGTGATGCCCGCTTCTTTCAGTTTTTGGAGGAGTCCGTCATAGAGCTGCTTATTGGAATCTGCGTCGTGCTGGAGGATATGATACTGGACAAGCTTTTCGGCCTGCGCATTGGCCTCGCCTTTTTGCTGATCGAGCGCCTGCTGCAAAAGTTGGACGCGGCTGCGCGCGGTATTGTATTCCTCTTGAATGCTTTCGACCATCGTCTTGCGGGCATTCGCAAGATTCTCTTCCACTTCCTTCCGTTGCGCGGCCAGCCGCTGCACCTTCGGAAAGTTTGGCCCGTACAGGTTCACGGCATCCGCATATTGCGCGTCCAAATCCGCTTTCCGGCGCTCGATGTCTTGCACCACCACGTTGTCCCGGGCGGCCGGCAGCGCATCGACATTCCCCGACGCCGCCATGCGATACAAAGCTTCCTTTTCCGCAAGCCCTGTCTGGGCCTCCGTAACGGCCCTGCTCAGATCGGCAAGTTTCTGCGTGGTGATGTCCTGTTTCTCGTCGATCTGCCAGATCTGATTCTCGCGTTCGTAGGCGATGCGGGCGTCTTCCGACCTTTCGACTTTAATCCGAAGCTCTTCCAGTTCCGAAGACAGCCAGGTGGAAGCCTGCGTGGTGGCGTCGTACTTACTTCTGAAATTCTGCTCGATGTAATTCTGCAGATGCGCATTCACGATCTCTGCCGCCAGCTTCGGGTCCGAACCCTCGAAGGTCACCTCGATGAGCTGGCTGTTCGGCACGCGCTTCACGCTGAGGCTGCCCAGGAACGCGCCTAAAATAGCGGGACGCTGTCCTGCTGCTTGCCCAGGCTGGGCGATGACAGAGGTGGAAGAACCCGACCCCCCGTATTCCGGATATCTCTCCAAATCAAGAGACTTGATCGTCTGGAATGCCAGCGTTTCACTCTGGAGAATCTCGGCTTGCGTCTCGATGTAATTCTCCATGTCCATGTATTCGTCGTACGGATTTTCACCTTGAAAGGGGAGATTGTTTTGAGATTCCCGGTCGACTTCGACGCGGGCGGTCGCCTGGTAGACCGGCTTCATCTTGAAAGAAGCAATCGTAACGATGGTGACCACCGTGAGCAGGAATGTGAGAATGAGCCACTGGTGCTTCCTGAGAATCAGAACGTAATCGAGCAGGTGCGGATCACGCGGCATCTGCTCCCAGGGAAGAACCGAGGGTGCGGGAAGCACGGCCAGAGAATCTGCCGCCGCCTTGCGCTCGCGAACTACGAGTCTCGATGCATCTTCCATTAAGTCACAATCCTCGTCGTCAGAACGACTCGCATATTTTTGAAATGCTTGTCAGTACGATCGGTAAACGGCGACCCCGGTGCCGATTCCCAATGCAGCCTCCCCGCCGCGGGCGAGAGCCTTCCTGCCCACGCTATCGGGCACGTAAAGAATATCGTTCGCCTTCATCGGTATGTCGTCGGCTTTACGGTTCTCGATTTGTTTGATGCGGACTGGAATATTATCCTTCTGGCCCGTCGCTAAATTGTTCCGCATGATCACTGCATCGTTGGATTTCGCAAACGGAGTAAGCCCATGCGCGAGAGCGACGGCCTTCAACACCGTAATCTGCTCTCCATGGCTTTGCAGCACGTAGCCTCCCGGCTGGGAGATGCCGGCGCCCATCACGTAAACGATTCCAGCCCTGGGAACGCTGACCACATCCCCGCCGTACACCTGGATATTGAAAGCGGGATCCCCCGATTCGAGCAAATCTTGCAGTCGAATCGTGATCGTCTGGCTCTTGGGAACCGTGCTGTCAGAATCACGAGCCTCTTTGAGCGCTGACGGTCCCTCTGGAGCCGGACGCGTAATCAGAACTTCACTGCCTGCTGAGTCGGCAATGCCGCCGGCCGCAGCTAGCAGCTCAAGCAAAGTCGTCGGCCGCATGACCTGGTAAACCACGGGATGGCCCACAGCTCCTATCACGGAAATCGGCTGGCTGTTTTGTTCGCGAACAGACACAGTTACCTGCGGGTGGGCAACCAGGCCATTCTCTACGAGAAGTTGCTGGAGCTTCTCTCCCAACTGCACTTCCGTCAAACCGGCGGCGGGAATCTTGCCGGGAATCAGCGGATAGCCAATGTCGCCCGTGTTGCTGACCCGGACGTCGCGTGACAGCTCCGGAACGTCAAACACATCGATATGCAGCAAATCCCCGACCCCGATTGGCGTGTCCACGGCGGTCGCGTGCGCAAATCCGGCGAGCTCTTGAATTTTCTGATTTGTCTGCTGTGGGGTCTCGTATTTTCCCTGAGCGCGTGCGTACGCACAACAATAGAGGATCAAAATGGCGACAAGGGTGAGCCTCACTTTACCCCAGTCCCAAGCCGACCGGCCCCTCACATACATCGATAGGATATCCCCTCGCAACTATCACTCAGCAGATATGGAAGTGTCAATCGCGTGATTCCCCATGTGAAACACCAATCCTACGTGAATGGAACAGTTTCTTTCGCTTTTTCTCCGTAAAAATACGCATTTGTTACCGTCCACTTGTTCGATCAAACACACCCCACCCCTTGAAGTTTCTGAGTTCTCCCGTACCATGCCTCTTGATGGACTCACCATCGAAAGCCTCGTCTCCCCTGCGGAGAATTGTTTGTTCGCCACTCTTTATTTGTGCTGTCGCCTTTGCGGTGCGGGGCCTCGCGCTCTACTTGGCATGGCGCCGGGGGGTCGAGAATGGCCCATATGCTTTTGAGGCGGGTCGCATTGCGGAATCGATCGCATCGGGCCGCGGTTTCAGCTCTCCCCTGGCCACGGTTCAGACCGGGGCTACCGCCTGGTTGTGCCCCGTCTTTCCTTGCCTGATGGCCGGTGTCTTCCGCGTATGGGGAATTTTCAGCCTCAAATCGCTGGCGATGATTCAGATTTTGAACTGCATCTTCGCTTCACTCACGATTTTCCCCATTTATGCCATCGCCAAAAGATCTTTCGACTTGGTCATCGCCGTCCTTGCGTCGTGGCTATGGGTTTTCCTTCCCTCCGCAGTCCATACTCCTGTCGAAGACATCTGGGACACCGCTCTGACGGCGCTTCTATTCGCGCTAATTCTTTGGGCAACGGTCGGTGTGCATGACAAACAAGAGGTTTCATTCTGGGCGGGATACGCCGCGCTCTGGGCTATCGCGGCGCTAACTAACCCCTCGGTCCTGTCGGTCTTACCGTTCGTTCTTGCTTGGCTGGTCTACGTTACTTGGAAAAATTCGCCCCGCTCGTTCCACTTGATAGCAGTCGCATCCTTCACGTTTGTTCTGATACTGATACCCTGGACGGTCCGCAACTATCGCGTTTTTGGCGCTTGGGTTCCCTTGCGGTCGAATTTCGGCCTGGAACTCTGGCTCGGAAACAATCCGGCGGGCAATGAGGTCAATTCCTTCGCGCTTCACCCATTCCTGAATACAGCGGAAGGCCAGCAGTTCAAGCGACTGGGCGAATTCGCTTACATGGCCGCCAAAGAGCATGACGCAACTGAGTTTATCCGCTCCGCGCCAGGCACGACCTTTCGCTTCGTGTTGCACCGGATCGCGATGTTCTGGTTTGCCGTCACAGACCGCCCGCGGACAGATTGGTCTGGTGCTCCGCTCTACGTAAAGGCTCTCCTCCTCCCAAATTTCTTGATGATTTTGTTCAGCTGGCTCGGAGCGGCACTCACAGTTCGCGCGCGCAACCCGCAAGCGTTTCTTTTTGCCGCCGTCTTGCTGGTCTTCCCTCTCCCTTATTACGCCACGCACGCCTTGGTTCGTTACCGCTTTCCGATCGACCCGGTTATCACCGTTCTCAGCGTATACGGTCTTGTCTGCGCGACTACGTGGGCACACCGCAGGTACCGAAACCACGGACTGCAGGATGAGGTGGCTTTGTCACGGGCACGCCTCGCGAAAGACTCTCACCAGTGAAGTTTGCAATAAAAGCTGTTAACATCCCGCAGCCTTTGCGTCGCAAGCAGGCCAACGGACTGGATTCCCGCGTTCCAATCACCGTCGCTTCGATTTCCATCGCATGACTCTATATCATTTGAAAACGGCCTTCCCTCCGGCGCTCGTGCTCGTTTTGCTGCTCGTAGCGCTTTGGCGCCCTTACACTGGCACCCTCATATTCGATTCGATTGAAAATTTGGGCGCGCGCCTGGCAAAGAAAAAATGCCTCGCGGTCATTTCAATAGCCGCGGCTGCGATTCTTCTGCGAGTTGCGCTGCTTCCGTTCTTCCCCGTTCCCATTCCCGAGTATCACGACGAATTCAGCTACTTGCTCGCGGCAGACACCTTTGCGCACGGCCGGTTGACGAATCCCCCCCATCCCATGTGGCTTTTCTTTGACACCATGCACGTCAACCAGCTTCCGACATATATGTCGAAATATCCGCCCGCGCAGGGCTTCGCTCTCGCCGTGGGCCAGCTTTTAGGCCATCCCTGGATTGGATCGCTCTTGAGCATGGCAGCCATGACCGCGGCCATCGTTTGGGCGTTGCAAGGATGGTTTGCCCCGCCCTGGGCGCTATTGGGGGGGGTCCTTGTGCTCCTTCGTCTGGATTTATTTGGGTATTGGATGAACAGCTATTGGGGCGGGGCCGTCGCGGCAACGGGCGGAGCCCTGGTAATAGGGTCGTTTCCCCGCATTGCGTACCACGGGCGCGCGCGATACGCCGTAATCCTCGCATTGGGCGAGGCCATTCTGGCCAACAGCCGCCCCTTCGAAGGCTTGATCTTCTCGCTACCGGTGCTGGCCGCGCTTCTCGTCTGGCTCTTCCCGCGCGGAACTCCTCCCCTGCGTCAGAAATTGTTGCAGGGCGTCGCTCCCTTTTGCACAGTGGTTCTCCTGGCGGGAATATTCATGGCTTACTACAACTGGCGCGGTACGGGAAATCTGTTTCTTTTCCCTTACACGGTGTACGACCGAACCTATCTCAGTAGCGAGCCTCTCCTTGCTGTGGCAAAAGGCAACTCCTCTGCTTCATTACGCCAACCCGCAATTCAATGCGTTCTTTAACGGCTGGAGCCTCGACGCGTGGCGGGACGGCCGGGCTGATCACATCCGCAAAGCAATTCAGCTCTTGGCGCGGGACGTTGGAAAGTACGTGCGTTTTTTTCTGTGGCCCGAGCTTTGCGTGCCCTTCCTGGCTCTCTTCTGGATTCTGCGCGACCGCCGGGTTCGGTTTCTCGTCGTGCAGTCAGCGATTTGCTTTGCCGGCTACGTCTTGGTTGCGTGGTTCTTTCCGCATTACACCGCTCCTGTGCTGGCAACGGTGACCATCCTCATGATTCAAGGGCTTCGCCATGTAAGGAGGGCCACTTATCGCGGGCGCCCGATCGGAATCGGTTTTTCCCGCGCGGTCGTGATTTCCGCGGTACTGTTGGCGCCGTTTCACGCATGGAATTCCCGAAACCCGGCATGGAACCTCGAGCCCGAATTGAGGCCGAACTCGAAAGAACGGCGGGCAAACATCTCGTGATCGTGCGCTATTCGCCGAATCATTACACGCACGCAGAATGGGTTTACAACCGGGCGGACATTGATGATTCGAAGGTCGTGTGGGCGCGGGAGATACCAGGCGTCGATCTCACCCCACTTCTCAACTACTTCCGCGGGACGCCACGTCTGGATCATCGACGCCGACAGCTGCTCGCCTGAGCCGCATCCGTATTCCGGGACGCTAACGCCTTAGGACACTTCACATAGGAAGTCAGAGCAGCTTCGAAGGATTAACTCGTCTAGTTGAGAGCTTCCGGTTTCGCGTTCGAAGGAAGCCGAACCAACCGCGCGTCGGTAACGGAAGGCACCGCCAAAATCTTTTGCGCTACGGACGCATCGATTTCCCCATCCAGTCCCAGCAGTGCCAGCGCTTCGGCACCGTGCACCGGGCCCTGCGGCCCAGCGCAAATGTGGCGATGTTCACACCCAGAGTTACCGAGAGCCGTGCCGATTCTTCCGATCACGCCCGGCACATCCACATTGCGGGTCAGCAGCAGCGTGCCTTCGAGCGCGGCTTCGAGACCGATCCCATCGAGGGCGACGATGCGCGGCGAGCCATCCTGCCCCACCGTTCCTTCTACGGTGAGCTCGCGGCCGCCGTCGGACGCAGCTACTTCCACCGTGTTGGGGAACCCGCGTTCGCGGCGGCGCGTTGTCTCTTCGACGACGAGCCCGCGAGCGGCGGCCGCTTCCGAAGCATTCACAAGGTTCACCTTTTCATCCAGAATCGGGTTCAAATACCGATCAGCACGGCGCTGCGGATCAGGTGCGAACCCAGCTCGGAAGGCTCTCCCGCGTAGCGAATCTCGATGCGGTTGAAGCTGGGCGAAGGCGCCGCCTGCGCGACGAACATTCCCAGCCGCTCGCCCAGTTCCAGGTATGGCCGCAGCCGGCGGTATTGCTCCGCCGATATGGCGGGCATGTTCACGGCGTTGCGAATCAATCCATCCGCCAGATAATCGCGGATCTGCTGC
The DNA here is from genome assembly GCA_963697575.1 of uncultured Acidobacteriota bacterium. GTDB lineage: Bacteria > Acidobacteriota > Terriglobia > Acidiferrales > UBA7541 > Palsa-295. Next base: position 109,381 of record CAVOOP010000034.1, read on the forward strand.
GCCACCGCCGTCCCCACTTCCTCCTGGGCCTCGCGCGTCGATCCCGCGATGTGCGGCGTGGCAATCAGATTCGGCAATCCGACGAGCGGTGATTCCTTGGGCGGTTCCTTGGCGAACGTGTCCACGGCCGCGCCGGCGAGTTTGCCCGAGCGCAGCGCTTCGGCGAGCGCCGGCTTCATCGATCAATTCGCCCTCGAGCGCAATTGATGAGCATCGCGCCTTTCTTCATATGCTGCGATGGCCGCGGCATTGATGATCTTTTCCGTGGCGGGGCTGAGCGCCGTGTGCAGAGAAACCACGTCCGACCTTTCGAGTAGCTCGTTCAAGGTAACCAGATCAACATCCACCTCGCGAGCGGCCGCTGGGGTCACGTAGGGGTCATAGGCGAGCACTCTCATGCCAAACGCGTGAGCGCGCCGCGCGACCTCGGTTCCAATGCGGCCGAGCCCCACGAGCCCGATTGTTTTGCCGCGCAACTCCGTTCCCGAAAATGCCGATTTCTCCCATTTGCCGGCTTGAATCGAGGCGTTCGCCTGCGGAACCGACCGCGCCAGCGCGAGCATTAGCGCAAAGGTATGCTCTGCCACGCTTACGGAGTTCCCCCGGGCGTATTCATTACGAGCACGCCGTGATGGGTGGCGGCGTCCATATCGACGTTGTCCACGCCAACGCCAGCACGCCCGACCACGCGAAGCTTCCGGGCATTCTTGAGCAGGGCAGGAGTTACTTTTGTAGCGCTGCGAACGACCAACCCATCGGCATCGGCGATCTGAGCAACCACGTCGGCGGCTGACGGAGTCAGAATCTCCCAGCCCGTCTCGCGAAGAAGCGCAATTCCACGTTCACTGATTTTGTCGGCAACGAGAATTTTCATAGGAACTAAAGGTTAGCGATAGCCCGCACTCGTGTCAAATGCGGATGTCCCGATTTGTTCCCGGTTGCAACCGCTCCCGGTTATCATGCAGACTTCGTGATTGAAAATTCGCCCTTGAAACACAGTTCATTTTCGCTCGCGTCTGCCGGAGAACAAACATGGATGTGCAGGTAACCCGGCTCTCCGCAGCGGCGCGCCTCGACCGGCTCCCGGTCACGTCGATACACCGGAAGATCATGTGGATCGTCGCCATCGTGTTCTTTTTTGAGTTGGGCGACCTTTACACATTTGCCTTTGCCGCTCCCGCAGTGATGAAATTCTGGGCCCTCTCGGTCTCAACGATCAGTCACATCATCGCATGGACCTTCTTCGGCATGTTTCTGGGGGCCGTCGCCGGGGGCTGGATCTCCGACCGGCTTGGCAGAAAAAGCGCTTTGCTTCTCACCACGGCCTGGTATTCCGGCTTTTCCCTCCTTAATGCCGCGAGTGCATGACACGGCGGGCCTTTCCATCACGCGACTGCTCACCGGAGTCGGTCATTTCCGCGATGACCGTGATCGGCATGACGTACATCAGCGAGATATTCCCCGCAAAGAAGCGTGGCGCCTACCAGGGCTGGATGATGACGATCGGCCTGATCGGCATCCCGTCACAGCGTATGTTGCGCGATTCACGGTTCCCCTCGCCCGCTGGGGTTGGCGGACTCGTTTTCATTATGGGGCGCCATGGGACTGCTTAGTACTCTTGTTTTCGCAATCATCTCTAGGAATCTCCCCGCTGGTATGAAAACCAGGGTAAGCTGGCCGAGGCGGACGCCGTGCTGGGACCGATGGAAGCCTGCGCCCGCGCCGAATTCGGCGAATTTGCCGCCTGCGCTCGGCATCGTTCGAGCAGCCCCCTCCCGCGGGGGAAATACAGCGATCTCTTCGCCCGGCCTGCCATCTGCCGCACACGCGATGCTGGTGACCGTGTGGATCGCGCAGACCCTCGGTTTCTATGGCTTCAGCGCCTGGGTGCCCACGCTTCTTGTCGCCCATGGGTTTTCGCTGGTGCAGTCGCTTGCGTGGTCGTCCGCAATGACCATCGGCGCGGTGTCCGGAGCGCTCTCATATCCGCACTTATTTCTGACCGCTGGGAGCGCAAATGGTCGATCGCCGTCGTGGCGCTTGCTGATCGCATTGTGCGGGCTTTTCTACGGCATGACATTCGAGATCGCCTCCATCGTGATATTTCGGTTTTCTGGTGGCGATGTTCTCCGCAGACATTCGCACCGCTCCTCTACGCTTACACGCCGGAGTGTTATCCTACCCATATTCGCAATTCCGGTTCTGGTTTAGGCTATGGAGTTGGCCGGCTCGCGAATGTTTCCGGTCCACTGATCGTCGCGTTCTTGTTTAATCATTATGGCTATAAGAGTGTTTTTGTCTACGTGGCCGCGATGTGGGTGCTGGTGGCCGCGATTGTCGGCGCCTTCGGCCCTTCGACGAAAGCGCAAGCGCTCGCGTAGGTTGCACCGCAATTTCAATATGGAGCAGCGTTTGGAAGCTTTTGACGTAATTGTGATTGGAGGCGGCAATGCCGCACTGTCCGCCGCGCTCGCCGCGCGCCACATCGTGCCGCGCGTTCTGCTGCTGGAGCGCGCGCCCGAGCACATGCGCGGGGGCAATTCGCGGCACACACGCAATGTTCGTTGCGCGCACGCCACCGGGGACCAGTTTTTCTCGGCTCCCTACTCCGAAGAAGAGATGCTCGAAGATCTCATCGGCGTGACCGGCGGACCCGCGAATATCGATCTTGCCAAATTCGCCATCCGCCAATCGAATATGCTGCCGAAGTGGATGAGCGAGCACGGCGCCAACTGGCAACAGCCGCTGGCGGGAACGCTGAGTCTCGGGCGCACCAACCGTTTTTTTCTCGGCGGCGGAAAGGCGCTGCTGAACGCCTACTATCGAACCGCCCGCAGCATGGGAATCACCGTGCTGTACGACGCTTTCGTGGAGGATCTGATCATCGAAAATGACCGATTCGAAGGTGTTGCGTTTAAAACACGGCCGGCACGAATGGCCGGCGCGAAATCATTCGCGGCCGCGCCGTCGTCGTTGCCACCGGCGGTTACGAAGCAAACCTCGAATGGCTCAAGCGGCACTGGGGCGCCGCCGCCGACAACTTCATCGTCCGCGGAACTCCGTACAACGACGGAGCGATGCTCGCTGATCTGCTCGGCAAGGGCGCAAAGCCCATGGGCGATCCGAAAGGCTTTCACGCCGTGGCCGTCGACGCCCGCTCGCCGAAATTCGACGGCGGCATCGTCACGCGCCTCGATGCCATCCCTTTCGGCGTCGTCGTCAACAAATTCGGCCGCCGCTTCTATGACGAAGGCGAAGCCATCTGGCCCAAGCGCTATGCGATTTGGGGCGGCCTGATCGCCCGGCAGCCCGATCAGATCGCTTACGTGATCGTCGACGCGAAAACCATCGACGATTTCTTCCGCCGATGTTCAAGCCCTATCAGGCCGATTCGCTGGAAGCGCTGGCGCGAGCTCTGAATCTCGATCCCAGCGCCTTCTGCACCACTCTCGGCGAATACAATCGCGCCACCTCCGGCCAAATCGAACAGCGCCTCGAAACTCCGGATGGAAACGGAACGCGCGGAATCTCGCCGCCGAAGAGCAACTGGGCGATCCCCATCGACACGCCGCCCTTCTACGGGCTTCCCCTCCGGCCGGCATCACGTTCACCTACATGGGCGTGGCCGTCGACGATACATGCCGCGTGCTCGACGCAAACGGGCAGCCCTTTTCACGAATGTTTACGCGGCGGGCGAAATCATGTCCGGCAATATTCTGACCAAGGGCTATCTCGCGGGCTTCGGCATGACGATCGGCGCCGTGTTCGGCGAACATGCGGGAAGGATGGCGGCCACGAATGCCCGAGCTTAATCTGTTCGAGGAAGCCAACCGCCAGCTGGTCATCTGCAACGCCTGCCGCTATTGCGAGGGGCTGTGCCCGGTCTTCCGCGCCATCGAGACGCGCCGCGATTTCGGAAAAGGCCGACGTCTTCTATCTCGCGAATCTATGCCACGACTGCCGCGTCTGCTACTACGCCTGCATGTTCACGCCTCCGCACGAATTCGCCATAAATATTCCGCAAATTCTGTCGGAGGCGCGCGTGGAAAGTTATCAGCAATGGAGCTGGCCGGGCTTTCTCGGCCGCGCTTTCAGGCAGACCGGAATCACGCTCGTTCTTGCGGCATCGTGAGCGTGATTGTCGTGCTGCTTGGCCTCTGGTGCTGATCGGGCCGCCTCGATTGTTCGCCGCTCACACAGGACCCGGCGCTTTTTACGCCATCATTCCCTATCTGGCGATGGTGATTCCCGCGGTTGCTCTCTTTTTCTACGGCATTGCCGTTTGGCTGCGCGGCACAGTCCGCGCCTGGTCGGACACGAGATGGCAGGCCCGGTCAAACAGTCGGCGGGAAAGCATTGCTTGCAGGCGATTGGCGCCGCCCTGGGCCTTCGTTATTTGCAAGGCGGAGGCCCGGGCTGCAGCTACCCGGACGAGCGCCCTTCGTCCTGCGCGCCGCGTTTACCATTCGTTTGTTTTCTGGGGCTTTATGTCCGGACTTCGCCTCCACCACGCTGGCATTCATCTACCAGGATTTCTTCCATAGGCTTCCGCCGTATCCGCTGATGAGCGCCCCGGTTGTTTTCGGCGCCGCAGGCGGCGTACTTCCTGATCGTCGGTGCGCCGGGCTGCTATGGTTCAAATGGGAGAGCGACCGCGCCCCGGCCGATGCCCGCGCGTACGGGATGGACTACACTTTCCTCATCACGCTGGGACTCACCGCGCTCACCGGCATGCTCGTGCTGGTTTTCCGGAGCACCGCTGCGCTGGGCGGTCTGCTGATTCTGCACTTGGCGTTCATCGCGGCGCTCTTCCTCACCGCCCCGTACGGAAAGTTCGTCCATTTCCTTTACCGGACTCTCGCGTTGGTTCGCTATTACGCCGAGCGTGAACAGACAACACATGGCTAACGAATACTGCCGAACCCAGCGCAAGCCAGCCGCAATCGCGGCATTCCATTCGATCCAAGTTGGATTCAGGCACCAGGTGGACGCGCGCGCCATCGAACAGGCCGCTGAATCGCTGGTGTCGCGCATCGCCATCACCAAGGAATCGCAGCCACGCTGCTGCAAGCGATAGCGTGATGGACCTGACCACCCTCGCGGACGACGACACCGACGACCGAGTCCGCCGCCTCTGCGCCAGGGGCCGTCAGCCGCTGCCGCCCGAGCTTTCCGACCGCCTCGGGCTGGCCGATCGCGCGCTGCACGTCGCCGCGGTCTGCATCTATCACCCGTTCATAAAGACGGCACTCCACGAACTCCATGGCACCGGAATCAAGGTCGCGACGGTCTCCGCGGATTTTCCCAAAGGCCTCGCGCCCATGGAAGAGCGCATCGCGCAGATCCATCGCTCCGTCGAGGCCGGCGCCGATGAAATCGATGTGGTCATCAAGCGCGAACACGCCGTGCAGGGGCGCTGGCAAACGCTCTACGAAGAAGTCGCAGCATTTCGAGCAGCGTGTGGGGACAGACTGATGAAAGTCATCCTCGGTACTGGCGATCTCCATAATCTCGACAACATCGCCCGCGCCAGCCTGATAGCCATGATGGCCGGCGCCGACTTCATCAAGACATCCACCGGCAAAGAATCGGTGAACGCCACCCTGCCCGCCGCCCTGGTAATGACGCGCGCTATTCGCGACTACGCGGAAAAGACCGGCACCGCCGTGGGGTTCAAGCCCGCTGGCGGCATCCGTACGACCAAGCAGGCCCTCGAATATCTCTCGATCGTGAAAGAAGAGCTGGGCGGGAAATGGCTCGCGCCAGATTTATTCCGCATCGGCGCAAGCAGCGTGCTTGACGACATCGAGCGCCACCTGCAAGGCCTGGTTAATTAGCGAAAATTCCGCTTCTGCACGGCGGAAACGTAAGTACAGATCGCTCGGGACGACATCCTGAAAAACGGGCGTGCGCCGAACCTACGCCGAGACCCGCAATCCCCGGCACAGCTCATCGTGCAGCAGCACGGCGGAGGCGACTTCCTTCATCGACTTCCCGCTCAGCCGACTCTGCTTCTGCATCGCCAGGTTCGCTTCGCTCTCGTCAATATCTAACTGGCGTTGCAACACCTGCGCGGCCTGCTCCACCAGCTTGCGGGCCTCGGAGAGATCGGCGCACTTCAGCTTCTCCGCTTCCAGCCTCGCCATTTCAATTTCCGGACCCACGAGGAAGCCGATCGTCGATATAAGTTGAACCTCGCCCTGGGTATGCACGTGCGGCTCGCGGTGCTGCACATTGATGACTCCCACGAGCCGGTCGCGGCACAATACCGGCACGGACAGAAACGCCTCATAGCGATCCTCCGGTAATTCGGTGAACGATTGAAACCGGTGATCCTGAAACGCATTGTTAGATAGAACGACGGGCTTTTTGTTCTCGGCGACCCATCCCGTGATGCCCTGCCCGATCCGCAGCTTCAGCCGGTCAACCACTTCCGCGTGCGGATTCTTCGAGGCTCGCAGGATAAGTTCACCTTTTTCAAGGACATAGACGAAGCAGGAGTCGCAGAGCACCACCGCTGACACAAACTCGACCACCCGCCCTAGAACCGTCTGGAGCGGATCGGCCGCGGCAATGCGCTCCCCTATTTCGTGAAGAAAGGCTATCTCTCGATGCTGGTACTGGTCCGTATGCATACTCCACTTTAGGAAGCTCCGGCTAGGCAGGCAAATTAAAATTTGAAGTCAGTGTCATCAGCATTTGAAATACGCCAATTATTCTGTAAGTTTAAGTAAATGAACTCCTTAATATATTTCTCTATGCATAGCGGAACAGCGCCTTGAAGCCGAAATCCATGTGCTGTTGGATGTGGCAGTGAAAGAGGGTCAGCCCGGGCTGGTCGGCGGTGAAGTCGACGGCCGTGCGGCCAAACAGGGGCACAATCACCGTATCCTTTATTACCCCCGTAGTAGGCTTGCCCCGGTGCTCGGTAATCTCAAACGAGTGCCGATGAATGTGCAGTGGGTGGGAATCGTCCGTCCGGTTGTGAAAGACAAGCCGGTAGCGTGCGCCCTGCTTCAGCACAAATTCCCGTTCGTGCGGATAAGGTTTCCCGTTCACCAGCCAGACATTGAACTTCCCCGCGCCACTCGGAATCTTTTCGAACACCATGTCGATGGTCTGGTCAGGGGCCCGCGCCGGAGGCGCACCTTTTCGGTTGAACACGGAATAATCCCAAGCCAGCTTCGCCGGAAGCACCCACTGAGGCTCGCGATGCTGGTTCGCATATTCCACCACCGTCCCCAGGCCGGCATTGCGCAGAGCGTCGTCCGTCGCGCCGAGTATCCAGACCCCGGGTTGGTTCATTTCCACGATGGCGTCCACCCGCTCGCCGGGCCCGAGCGTCACCGCCTCCACCAACTGGGGCGAGGGCACGGGATTGCCGTCGAGCGCGATCACCTGAAAGCGGTGCCCGGGCAGCGCGATGCGCTTGTTTTCAATCGCGCTGGCGTTGAGCAGATGCATCAGCACGCGTTCTCCCTGCTTCACCCGGATAGGCTCCCCCGCACCGAGCGCCTTGTCATTGATCGAGTAGATCTCCGACGTTACCTCCAGTCCGTTTGGCCGAGTATCCATCATCGCCGGCCTCTCGGGCTTTGGCCCTTGGTCTTCTTGCTCGTCCGTGTCCATTTCCTGGTTCGAATAGAATGGCTCCCAGTCTCGCAGCGCCAGGAAAAGCTCCTGATCGTAGCGACCGGGGTCCGTACCGGAATCGATCATCAGGAACCCAAACTGCCCGGTATAGGTGCCCTTGTGCAGGTCGGCTCCCGCCATCGCATGCGAGTGATACCACCGCGTGCCGGCGGGCTTGGGCGTGAACTGGTAGCGGCGGCGCCCGTTCGGCGGCACCGGAGGAGTGCCCTCCTCTTCGGCCCCGTCCACCTCTGACGGAACGAAGAGCCCGTGCCAGTGGACGAATTCCGGCGTGTCCGTGTCGTTGATCACGTCCACGGTCACCGGGACGCCTTCCTTCATGCGCAGCAGCGGTCCCGGGCACGTGCCGTTATATCCGATCGTGCTGATGATGCGGTTGGGCGCGAGCTCCAGCGCCACCGGAGCGATCTGCAGAGTGAAATCCGCCTTAGTCGTCTCGGCCGGCGCGGCATTCCCTTGCATCGGCATTCCCGATTGCATCTGCGCAGGCAGCAATTTGGCCGCGCCGGCTTCGACAGCGGCTGCCGCTCCCAGCTTGATGAAGTCTCGTCCGTTTCACGCCACCCTCGGCTCTCTTCCTCGCTATAAGCGCAAATCCTCTCACGCTACCGGCACGTCATACAATTCCCATCGCAGTTTGCTTGAACGTCCCTGCGCGGTGAGCTTGTGCAACGAGCGCTTCCGCGCGCGCATCTGTTCTCTGTTGGTCTCTATTGGCGCCAGTAATCGAGAGGAACAGATTTGATTCGGCATCGCGGCGCGTTCGTTGGCTCCGTTCTCCGGAGTTGGAGATGGCATCGGCATTCTGATACTCTTCCCGCTGATTGAGGCACGCATGAGGCTCCTGCCTGGGATTCCGGTGGTGCTTCTCCTCGTAGTGACCGGCATCGGTCTGTTCGCCCTCCAATCGCAGGCTTTCCAGTACGGCGAGTGGGGCGGCTACGGCATTTCGCCCTACCAGAGCCACGAAAAGGCGGAGTTTTCCTGGTCCCGCCTTCGCTACAACACCCGCTTCAGAGGGTATGGCGGATTCATGGCTACGGGTACGGCACCTGGTCCCGCGACTATCCCAAGGCCGACCGCCTGTTCCTTCTCGCCATGAAGCGCCTCACCCGCATCCAGGGCCGCTCCACCGAGCAGGTCGTCGATCTCGATAGCGATGACATCTTCAACTATCCGTGGATTTATGCCGTGCAGGTGCAGACCTGGACCTTCAGCGAGGCCGAAGCCAAGAAGCTGCGGGAGTATCTGCTGAAGGGCGGATTCCTCATGGTCGACGATTTCCACGGCACCGAGGACTGGGAGAACTTCATGGAAGGCATGCGCATGGTCTTCCCGGATCGCCCGGTGGAGGACCTCGAGAACAAAGACGAGATGTTCCATACCCTCTACGACCTCGACGACCGCATCCAGGTTCCCGGCGAGCAGTACGTCAACACCGGCCGCACCTATGAGAAAGACGGCTACGTCCCCAAGTGGCGCGCCATCCGCGACGACCGGGGCCGCGTCGTCGTGGCCATCTGCCACAACATGCATCTGGGCGACGCTTGGGAGTGGTCCGACGTCCCGGAGTATCCGGAGCGCTTCGCATCCATGGCTTTTCGGATCGGGCTCGACTACATCATCTATGGAATGACGCACTGAACCGCAGGCAGGAGCAGGAAACCAGAGGGGTGTTATCAGCTCACGGGCAAATCATCTGTCATCCCGAAGGCAGTGAGGGATCTGCATTGATTTTTAGGGGGCCGGACGCTTCAGCTCCGGCATCGAAATCCCGCCATCTTGCGGCGGCTTCAGTACCCTGAGGAACGATCTGTAGGATGTTCGCAAATGTTTGAATTTCTGTTCAAGTATCCGGCGGCGATTTTCTCGAAGGGCGACTTCGTCCTCCTCGGAGGCTGGCCGAAGTGGGTCCTGTGCGCTGCTGGTGCTGGCCGCCGCCGCTGGGGCTGGCGATCCTGATCCGCAAGCGCCTCCCGCAGGCAGCCGCCCCGCATCCGGAATTGGCGCGCGGGCGTGATCTGGCTCCTCGAAGTCGGTCTCGCCACGGTCGTGCTCGTGCTGCTGTGGCAGCCCGCCATCACCGTCGCCGAGCTGAAACCGCAGCAAAACATCATCGCCGTCCTGGTCGACGATTCCCGCAGCATGGCCATCGCCGACCATGGCGCAACCGCGCGAAGCGCAAGCCGCGAAAGCCGCTCGAGGACGGCACGTCTTGCCGGACTCCAGAAGAAGTTTCAGACGCGGCTCTACCGCCTCGATACTCGCCTCACGCGCATCGACGGACGCCCAAAGAATTGCAAGCGCCGCCCGCGGCTCCGGCCACGCGCATCGGCGACAGCCTGAAGCAACTCGCCGCCGAAACCGCCGACCTGCCCGTCGGCGCGGTCGTGCTGCTCAGCGACGGCTCCGACAATTCCGGCGGCATCGACCTCGACACGATCTCCGCGCTGCGCAACCGCCGCATGCCCGTCCACACCGTCGGCTTCGGCCTCGAACAAATCCCGCACGATGTCGAGATCGACGACGCCGTCGTCGCGCCGCGCGCGCTGGCCGATTCGCGCCTCTCCGCTACGCGTCAGTTTCCACCAGCGCGGCTATGCCGGGCAGAAGTCCACGCTCACGGTTCGCGATGGCGACAAAGTCCTGGCCTCGCGCGAAATCACGTTTGCCTCCGACGGCAAGATCCAGACCGAAAACCTTCTGCTTCAACGCGGGCTCCGCCGGCGCAAAGCCGCTTCAGTTCTCGATCGAGCCTCTCCCGGCGAAGAAAACCGCGCCAACAACTCCGTCACCCGCCTGGTCAATGTCGAGTCCGCCAAGCGCCGCATTCTCTACGTCGAGGGCGAGCCGCGCTGGGAGTACAAGTTCATCCGCCGCGCCGAAGACGACGACCGCATCGTGCAGGTCGTCTCGATGCTGCGCACCACCGAAAACAAAATCTACCGCCAGGGCATCGACGATCCGCAGGAACTCGCCGACGGCTTCCCCGCGCGCGGCGAGGATCTCTTCGGCTATCAGGGGCTCATCATCGGCTCGGTGGAGGCCGGCTACTTCACGCTGCCGCAGCAGGAGTTGATCCGCGAGTTCGTCGACCGCCGCGGCGGCGGCGTGCTGTTTCTCGGCGGCCGCTTCTGCCCTCGGCGATGGCGGCTGGGCCGCGTCGAGCCTGGCCGACCTGCTTCCCGTCGTTCTTCCCAGCGGGAAAGAACACCTTCCATCGCGATCCTGCGACGGTGGAACTGACGCCAGCCGGCGCGGACAGCATCATCACGCGGCTGGTCGACGACCCGGCGAAAAACATCGAGCGCTGGAAGAAGCTCCCGTACCTGATGGACTATCAGGAACCCGGCACGCCCAAGCCCGGCGCCGCCGTGCTGGCCGAAATGAACGTCGCGCGGCCGCAAGATGCCGCTGCTGGTCACGCGAAAATTACGGCCGCGGCACGCACCGCCGTGCTGGCCACCGGCGGCACGTGGCGCTGGCAGATGAGCCAGCCGCTGGGCGATCCCACGCACGATATGTTCTGGCAGCAACTGCTGCGCTGGCTGGTCACCGATTCGCCCGGCCAGGTGGTCGCCGCCGTTCCCAGCCAGATGCTGTTTGACGATGGCCGCGTGCAACTGTCGGCGGACGTGCGCGACAAATCGTTTCAGCCCGCGCCCGACGCGCACGTCGAAGCGCACATCCTCGGGCCCGAGCGGCTCTTCCGCTTCCGTCGAAATGTCGCCCGTTCCCGACACGCCCGGCCAGTTCCAGGCCGACTGGACCGCCGAGAAGCCCGGCTCCTACGTCGACCGAAGTCGTCGCGCAGCGCGGCGATCGAGGAACTCGGCCGCGACGTGCTCACCTTTCAGCGCATGGACGGCGTCGCCGAAAATTTCCACACCGAGCAGAATCGCGACCTGCTCGAAAAGCTCGCCGCGCAGACCGGCGGGCGCTACTGGCGGCCCGATGAACTATCGCAAGCTGCCCGACGAAATTCCCTACTCCGACGCCGGCATCACCGTGCGCGAAACCAAAGAACTGTGGGACATGCCCGCATCTTCCTGCTGCTGATCCTGCTGCGATTCTCGGAGTGGCTGCTGCGCCGGAAGTGGGGTGTGGTATGAAGACGCGCAGCAGCCATCTTGCTCCGTCGCTCGCCGCTCTGTTTGCTGGCAGCGCTTCCGCGCGCGCGCCGGAATCTACTACGTCACCGTCGCCGGCCTGGGCGGCGAGCCCGACTACGAGCAGCGCTTCACCGCCATGGCCAACGACCTCGACAAGCTGCTCGAAAGCTCCGGCGGCGAAGCGCACGTCTTCACGCTCACCGGCGCACAAGCCACCCGCGCGCAACTGACCGAAGCGCTCGGCGAGGTCGCCCGCGAGGCCAAGCCCGAGGACGATTTCGTGCTGATCCTCATCGGCCACGGCTCCTTCGACGGCGTCGAGTACAAATTCAATCTTGTCGGGCCCGGACATTTCCGGCGCCGAACTCGCCGTCGCTCTGCGACCGCATTGCCTCGCCGCCGCCAGTTGATCGTCAACACCACCAGCTCCAGCGGCGGCTCCATCGGCGCGCTGGAAAAGCCCGGGCCGCGCGGTGATCGCCGCCACCAAAACCGGCACCGAGAAAAACGCCACCGTCTTCGCGCGCTACTGGGTCGAGGCGCTGCACGATCCCGACCGCCGACATCGACAAGAACGACTCCATCAGCGCGCTGGAAGCCTTCGAATACGCCGACCGCAAGACCGCCGCGTTCTACGATTCGCAAAAGCGCCTGGCCACCGAGCACGCCGTCTTCGAGGACACCGGCAAGGGCGAGCCCGTCCGCGCGGCTGCCACCGACACCGGCGAAGGGCATGTTCCTTTCGACCTTCACCCTGCTGCGCATCGGCGCGGCGCAGCGCGCCGCGAACGATCCGGCCAAGCGCGAGCTGCTCGCCAAGAAGGAAGAGCTCGAGCAGAAGATCGACACGCTGAAGTATCAGAAAGCGGCGATGGACCAGGAGGATTACAAAAAGCAGCTGACCGACGCGCTGCTCGAACTGGCGCGCGTGCAGGAGGAGCTGGACAAGTGACCGCGCTTCGCGCGCCTGTCCGCCGCATGTCGCTGCTCGCTCGTCGCGCAGCGCTGCGCTCGCCGCACGCCGCCACGCCCGCAACGATTGCCACGCGCTGCGCAAGCATGGCCATCGCGCCGAAGCGCAGGCCTGCTTCCAGTCGCTCACGCAGGCGCGCGACGCCTACATGCGCGCCGAAGGCTACTGGGGCCTCGAGAAATATGAGGAGGCCAACAACGAATTTCGCGCCGCCGTCGCCCAGTCCGACCGCAATGCGCTCTACCGCGTCCGCTGGGGCCGCCTGCTGCACGAGCGCTTCAACGACACCGACGCCGATGCCCTTTTCAACGAAGCGCTCGAGCGCGATCCGAAAAACGCGCAGGCCTATCTCGGCCTGGCTCTCGTCAGCGCCGACGGCTTCGACGGCAAGGCCGTCGAGTGGGCCGCCAAGGCCATCGCAGCTCGATCCCAAGCTGGTCGAGGCTCACGAATTGCTGGCCAATCTCGCGCTCGAAGATTCCGACACGAAGACAGCCGCCGCCGAAGCGGACGAGGCCATCGCGCTCTCCCCCGACGCGCTCGACGCCATGGCCATCCACGCCGCCGTCGAACTGCTCGCCGACAGCTCGCCCGATGCCTGGCTCGACAAAATCCGCCAGGTCAATCCAACCTACGGCGAGGCTTACGCGCTGATCGCGCACCATCTGGTGCTCAACTGCCGCTACGAAGACGGCGTCGCCTACTACCGCAAGGCCATCGAGCTCGATCCCGCAGCTATGGTCCGCGCACTCCGAGCTTGGCATCAACCTCATGCGCCTGGGCCAGGAAGACGAGCCGCGCCAGCAGCTGGAGCTGTGCTACAACAACGGCTATCGCGACGCCGCCACGGTCAACAGCCTGCGCCTGCTCGACAGCTACAAGAATTTCGACACCTTCAAGGACGACACCACCATCCTCAAGCTCCACAAAAACGAAGCCGAGCTGCTGCGCCCCTATTTCGAAGAAGTCCTGAAAGCGCGATCGCCACCTACGAGAAGAAATACAAGATGAAGCTGCCCGGCCCGGTGCAGGTCGAGGTCTATCCCGACCACGAGGACTTCGCCGTGCGCACCATGGGCATGCCGGGCCTGGGCGCGCTGGGCGTCACCTTCGGCGAAGTGGTCGCCATGGACAGCCCCTCCGGCCGCAAGCCCGGCGACTTCAACTGGGGCGCGCACGCTGTGGCACGAGATGAGCCACGTCTTCATCCTCACGGCCACCAATCATCGCGTGCCGCGCTGGTTCACCGAAGGGCTCGCGGTGCACGAAGAGACGGAAGCCAATTCCGAAGTGGGGCGACCGCATCACGCCGGATATCCTCGTCGCCATCCACGACAAGAAAGCTGCTGCCGGTCGCCGAACTCGACCGCGGCTTCGTCCGTCCCGACTATCCCGGCCAGGTGATCGTCACCTATTTCCAGGCCGGCCGCATCTGCGATTACATCCAGAGCGCTGGGGCGCGGACAAGCTGCTCGACATGGTCCACTCCTTCGCGCAAATTCGCAGCCACGCCGGAAGTGATTCAGCAGAATCTCGGCATGCTCCGCCGAGGAATTCGACAAGCAGTTCATGGAGTGGCTCGATGAACGACGTCGGCAAGACCGCCGCGAATTTCGACGAGTGGCGCAAGGGCATCGAAGCCGCTCGCCCAGTTCGACAAAGACAAGAATTACGACGAGGTGCTGCAAGCACGGCCCGAAGGTGCTCGCGCCTCTATCCGGAATACGTCGACGACGCCAACGCCTACGAATTCCTCGCCGACGGCCGATCTCGCCAAGGACGACAAGAAGGCCGCCGCGGCCATCCTTACCGCGTACGAAAACATCGGCGGCCAGCAATCCCGGCACGCTCAAGGAGCTCGCCTCGCTCGAGGAGGATCTGGGCGAGCCCGAAGGAGGCCGCCGCCACGCTCGATCGCATCAATTACATTTACCCGATGAATGAAGACCTGCACCGCCAGCTCGGCGATCTGCTGGTTCGCGCAAGAACAATTACGACGGCGCGATCCGCGAATACAGCGCCGTCGTCGCCATGCACCCGCTCGACAAGGCCTCCGCGCAGTTCAACCTGGCCCAGGCCTATTACGCCGCCGGCCAGAAGGACAAGGCGGAGGACAACGTGCTGGCGGCGCTCGAAGCCGCGCCCGGCTTCCGGCCCGCTCAGAAATTACTGCTGCAGATCGAAGACTCCGAGAAAAGGAGAAATGAACCGATGGCTACTTGCTGAAGTCAATCAGGACTCCGCGGAACTGAAGAAGCGCATCGAGCGCTTTCACGCCGTGCGCGACGGCATCCTCACGCAGGTGCGCCAGGTCATCGTCGGCCAGGAGGAGGTGCTCGACCAGATCCTGATCGCGCTCTTCGTCGGCGGCCACTGCCTGATCACCGGCATGCCCGGCACCGCCAAGACGCTGATGGTGCGCACCATCGCGCAGACGCTCGGCCTCGAGTTCAGGCGCATCCAGTTCACGCCCGGACCTGATGCCCTCCGACATCACCGGCACCGACATCATCGAAGAGGACCCCACCACCGGCCATCGCCGCTGGACCTTCGTCCACGGACCGATCTTCGGCAACATCCTGCTGGCCGACGAAATCAACCGCACGCCGCCCAAGACGCAGTCCGCGCTGCTCGAAGCCATGCAGGAGCATTCCTGCACCGTGCGCGGCCATCAATACAAGTTGCCCGTCGCCCTTTTTCGTGCTCGCCACGCAGAACCCCATCGAACTCGAAGGCACCTATCCGCTGCCCGAAGCGCAGCTCGACCGCTTCCTGTTCAACACCGTGCTCGATTACCTGAGCGCCGACGACGAAGTGAAGGTCGTCGACCTCACCACCGCCACGCGCGTCGCGCAACGTGCAGGCGGTCACCAACGCGCAGGAGATTCTCGACTTTCAGCAACTGGTGCGCATGGTGCCCATCGCGGAATCGCTGGCGCGCTACGTCGTCGAGCCTGGTCCGCGCCACGCGCCCCAAGAGCGCGAGCGCGCCGGACTTCGTCAAGAAGTACGTCAACTACGGCGCCAGCGTTCGCGCCGCGCAGTTCATCGTGCTGGCCGCCAAGGCCCGCGCGCTCTCGCGCCGCCGCTACCACGTCGCCTACGAGGACATCACGTCGCTGGCCATTCCGGTGCTGCGCCATCGCATCCTGCTGAATTTCCACGCCGAGTCGGACCGCATCGATTCCGACGAAATCCTGCGGCAGCTGCTCGCGCACATGCCGCCGCCCAAGGGAGCCTGATGTGCAGCGCTTTCTCGATCCCGCGGTGCTGGCCGGCATCTCCGGCCTCGACCTGGTCGCCAAGACGGTCGTGGATGGCTTCGTCGCCGGCCTGCACCGCTCGCCCGACTTCGGCTTCAGCCAGGAGTTCGCCGAGTACCGCGCCTACACGCCGGGCGACGATCTGCGCCACGTCGACTGGAACGTCTTCGCCCGCACCGAGCGCGCCTACCTCAAGCGCTATCGCGGCGAAACCAACAGCCAGCTCACCGTCCTGCTCGACGCCAGCAACTCCATGAAGTACACCTCGCACTCCGTCAGCAAGATGGACTACGCGCGCTACATGGCCGCGTCGCTGTTCTATCTCGCCATCCAAAATCAGCGCGATGCCGCCGGCCTCATCGTCTTCGACGACGAAGTGCGCAACTACATTCGGCCCTCCACGCGCCAGGGCCAGCTTCAGCGGCTTCTGGCCGGGCTGGAACACGCCGAACCGCGCGCGCGCACCGATTTCGCCAAGCCCCTGCTACCATTTTCAGGAATTTCTGCGGCGCCGCGGCATGGTCGCTCATCATCTCCGATTTTTACGAATCGCCTGAAACCATCATCCGCACCATCGAGCCGCTGCGCTTCCACGGCAACGAAGTCGTGCTCTTCCACGTGCTCGATCCCAAGGAGATTCAGCCCGAGCTGGACGAGCCCGCCATTCTCGTCGATCTCGAAACCGCAGGAACGCCTGGAGGTCACTCCCGAATACGCCAAGAACGAATATCGCGCAGAAGATGGACGCGCACATCGACGCGATCTGCGCGACCGCACCCGCGCCGCGGGCATGGACTACCACCTGCTCGTCACCGACCGGCCTCTCGATCGGCGCTCTGCGCGAATACCTCACCATCCGCCAGGGGAGGAACTGATGGGTTTGCTTTCGCCCCATGGTTTCTCGGCGGGCTGGCGCGCCATCGGCGTCCCGCTCTATCTGCATCTGCTGCGCCGCCACACCACCATGCCGCAGCCCGGTCAGCTCGCTCATGTTCTTCGAGCAGCGCACGCAAAGCTCCATCAGGCATCGCCGCCTGCGCTACCTGCTGCTGTTCGCGCTGCGCCTCGCGCTTCTGCTGCTTCTGGTGCTCGCCTTTGCCAATCCCTTTATCAATCGCCCCGCCGCAAGCGCCTCGCAGCGACAAGCTGCTGCTGCTCGTGATCGACAATTCCTTCAGCATGCGCGCCGGCACGCGCCTGGCCGACGCCAAGCGCGAGGCGCTCTCGGTTCTCAGCTCGCGCAGCCCTGCCGACCGCGGCAGGTCATCGCCCTGGGCTCGCAGCTTCATGTGCTCACCCAGCCGGTCGCAAGATTCCGGCGCGTTGCGCGCCGCGGTTGAGGGCATCCAGCCCGGCGATTCCCGCGGCAGCTTCGGCGAACTCGCTCGCGCCGTCCGTTCGCTGGCCGAAAGCGTCCGCACGCCCATCGAACTGCATCTCTTCAGCGACATGCAGCAATCCAACATGCCCGCCAACTTCTCCGGAACTTGCGCTGCCCGCGAACGTCACGCTGGTCCTGCATCCGGTCGTGAAGAATCGCCGTGCCCAACTGGACCGTCGAAAGCGTCGAACGCGCCCGGGCCAGGTGTGGGATACCAAGAAAGCTCGCGTCCAGGCCGTGATTGCCGGACTATCGACACGCCCGCCGCCACGCGCACCGTCTCGCTGGTCGTCAACGGCAAGACCATCGCCACCAACGCTGGCACGTCCCCGCCAACGGCCGCGCCACCGTAGGTTTCAATCGCTCGACGTGCCCTACGGCTTCAGCCGCTGCGAGGTAAGAATCGATCGCGCCGACGCTTGCCCGCCGACGACGCAAGCCTCTTCGCCGTCGAGCGCTCCGATCCCGAGCGCGTGCTCTTCGTTCACGAATCAGGCGACAGCCGCTCGCCTCTCTATTTCAGCGCCGCCCTCGCCGCCGCCGCCGAATCCGCGTTCATCGCTGCAGACCGTCCCGGCCGAGCAGACTGAGCGGCGTCGATCCCTCGAAGTACGCCTTCGTCGTCCTGTCCGACGTGCTTTCGCTTCCCTCGGCATTCGAAAGCGATCTCGATCGCTACGTTCGCGATGGCGGCAGCGTGCTCATCGCCGCGGGAACCACCGCCGGCACACCGCCCGCACATTCCCGTGTTCGGCGGAACGCATTCTCGACTCACGCTATTACTCGCGCGATTCCGGCGCGCTATCTCACCGTCGGCGATTCCGATCCGTCGCATCCTTCGACGCCAAAGCCGCCCGCTGGGCCGGCGTGAAGTTCTACTACGCCGCCGCCGTCGAACCCGGCCAACTCCCGCGTCGTCGCGCGCCTCACCGACCGACACCCATTGCTGCTCGACAAGAAAATCGGCGAAGGCCGCGTGCTGCTGTTCGCCTCCGGCCTCGACAATCTCACCAACGATTTCCCGCTGAATCCCGATCTTCGTCCCCTTCGTCGATCAGACCGCGCGCTATCTCTCCGGCACCGAGAGCCGCAGCGGCTCGCGCCTGGTCGATTCCTTTCTCGATCTGCGCACCGCGAAGGAGCAGGCCGTCGGCGTGGAAGTGATCGACCCGAACGGCCGCCGCCCGCTTTCGCTGAAGGAAGCCGCCACGGCGCAGTCGTTCCAGCTCACCCAAGCCGGCTTCTACCAGCTTCGCCTCGCCAACGGCCGCCAGGACGTCATCGGCGTCAACCCGGACCGCCGCGAATCGAATCTCGACGTCATTCCCGACGAAACGCTGGAGCTCTGGCGCGGCAGCACCAGCTCCGCCGGCCGAACAGAGCCTCCGCCAGCGGCGCCGGACAACAAAAAGCCAACCCTCCGGCCTGTGGTGGTACCTTATGTTATTGGCTTGGGAGCGGCGATAGCCGAATCCCTGCTCGCCAGCCGGTACCTGGGTACGCAACGGGAGGAACCATGAGCACGCGGGAACAGCTCAACTCCTATATCCAGCAACTGGAGCGCCGCCTGCGGCTGGGCGCGATCCTGCGCGGCGCGGCCATCCTCACCTCGGCCGCCTTAGCCACCACCATCGTCCTTGTCCTGATCGTCAATCTTTTCGCCTTTTCGCAGGGCAGTGTCATCAGCGCCCGCACCCTACTGTTTCTGGTTGTCGCGGCCGCGGCTTGCATCGGCATCATCCTGCCGCTGCGCCGCCTCACTCACCGCCAGGCCGCGCACACGGCTGAGGGTGCATTCCCGCAATTGGCCGGATGG